>NZ_PPTQ01000001.1 GCF_003340345.1 Paraeggerthella hongkongensis
CTCCCGACGAGGCGCGCGCCTCGTCCGCGCGGAAGAACTTCTCGAAAATGCGCTCGATATGCTGGGGAGACAGCTCGCGGCCCCGGTTGGTCACCGTCAGCTCCCACCATACGAAGCCGTCCGCCGCAACGGTCAAGTTCGTGCGCACGACCACGTCGGTTCCGGCATCGGCGTACGCTACCGCGTTCTTCATCACGTTGTTGAGCACGCGCGCGACGCGGCTTGCGTCCGCAAAGACCGAAAGCTCCTCGGGTCCTTCGTAGGCCAGGCTCAGGGCGCGCCCTTCGGCCAGAGGATAGAACTCCTCGATCACCTGGTTCACGAACAGAACGCCGTCGAAACGCGAGCGCTCAATGGGAAGCGCCTGTAAATTGTACCGCGTGATCTCGAAGAACTCTTCGAGCAGCTCCTCAAGCCGATGCGCCTTCGCCAACGCGATGCCCGTGTAGCGAGCGCGGACTTCCATCGGTAAGTCGGGCGACTCTTCAAGCAGCGAGAGGTAGCCGATAATGGACGTGAGCGGCGTCTTGATGTCGTGCGCCAAGTACATGACCAGCTCGTTTTTGCGCTCCTCGGCCGCCTTGGCCGTGCGCTCGTTCTGCTCCGACTCCACCTTTATCCCGTTCAAAGCCATGGCCGTTGGAGCCAGCTCGGCCGGCAGCACGATGGGGCCTTCCCGCTTCGCGAGAATGTCGGACACCGAGTCGAGCAGCAGATCGAAGTAGCCGAGCGCCCGGTTGATGCCGGAGCGCACCACCAGCACGATTCCCAGGACGAACCCGCAAATCGTCAGCGGGATAAACAGCATGGCGATCAGTCCGTGAATCTGGTCGTTGTACAGCACCAAGCGGTAGACGAGGTTGGATACGACGTTGCCCAGCGTCAGCATGAACAGCGCGAACCCTGCTACGTACGCCACCGAGAACAGGATCACGTTCACGATCGTACGGCGCAAAATGGCATTCGAAAGCCTGCGCGTCTGATCCTGCCGGGCCTGGTCGAGGACCGTTTCCTTCATAGCATCCATCCCTTTCCTTGCAAGCGCGAAGTTGTCAGCCCAACCTGTACCCGACGCCCCACACCGTCTCGATGAATTCCTGCGAGGAGTCCACGGCGGCCAGTTTCTTGCGCACGTGCCTGATATGCACCATGACCGTGTTGTTGCTTTGAGGGTTCGCAGGTTCGTTCCATACGCTCTCGAACAGCGATTGCGATGCCACCGGCCGCCCTTTCGCGCGCAGCAGCTCCGCCAGTATCGCGAACTCCTTCGGCGTGAGCGTGAGCGGTTCGCCGTGCAGCGAGGCTTCGTGGGCACCCTCGTCGAGCACGATTCCGCTCGATTCCAACAGCGACGGCGTTGACCGCGCATCTGAGGGTTGAGCCGTGCGGCGAAGACGCGCCCGTACGCGGGCTATCAGCTCGCGCGGCTTGAACGGCTTGACCACGTAGTCGTCGGCGCCCAGCTCGAAGCCGACCACCTTGTCGATCTCCTCGTCTTTCGCCGTGAGGAAAATGATGGGGACGGCGCTTGTCCTGCGGATCTCGCGACAGCAGGCGAACCCGTCCATACCGGGCATCATGATATCGAGGATGACGAGGTCGAACCCCTCGCGCTCGAAAACGTCGAGCAGATCGGCGCCCGCGTAGAACACCGCGGGCTCGAAGCCCCGCTCGGAAAGCAGCTGTCCTACCAGGTCAGCGATGGCCTGCTCGTCATCGCATACGGCCACCCGGTTCCTCGACTCCACGTCTAGCCCCTTTCCTTGCCTCTCGTTGGATTCATTGTATCCGCCCCGGTCGATCCCCCGGTCGCGGCGACTCAAAATTTAAGGAAAGCTTAATACATCGGTTGGCGTTTCTTATGAGACGCGAAAGCTGCCTGCGGGGATACTGGAAGCGAAGGCTCGCCCGGACCGACGCCCCGCCCCGCGGCGCTCCGCCGCATCGGCCAGTAGAAAGGACCCGCTATGGGCTACACCAATTCGTTCGAGCACGATCGTCACGGCTATCGGCCCGTCCGCCGCAGCGCGCCAGCTCGACGTGGCACGGCGAAAGGACGGGCCGGCGCCGTCAAGCTGGCCGGGTTGACGGGACTTGTCGCCGCGCTCGTCGGGGCGTGCTTCTACGCAGCCACCTCGCTCACGACGCTCATCGAGGGCGCGCAGGCAACCGCGAACGCCGGTCCCGCAGCGCAAAGCACGCCGCGCAGCGCCTGGCGCATCGGCGAGATGCCGATCCTGTACCAGGAAGATCCCGCATGGTCGAACACGACGTACGCAGGAGACTCCTTCGGGGAAACCGGCTGCGGCCCCACGTGCATGACCATGGCGTACATAGCTCTGACCGGGAAAGACGATATGACCCCGGCCGATATGGGGGCGTTCTCGGAAAGCCTGGGGGCGGCATCCACCGAAGGCACCGCCTGGACCTTCATGACCGACGGCGCAGCCCGGCTGGGACTTGCCGCGACCGAGCTGCCCGCCGACGAGGCCAGCATCAGGCGGGCGATCGTTTCGGGGTCGCCCGTGATATGCAGCGTAGGACCCGGGGATTTCACCACCACGGGGCATTTCATCGTGCTTGCAGGCATCGACCAGCAAGGCCGGCTCATCGTGCGCGACCCCAACAGTCCCGAGCGCACCGCGCAAAGCTGGGATTTCCAAACCGTTCTCGGCCAATGCAGCGCCATCTGGGCGTACCAAGCGGCATGATCCGCTAGAGGGCCGCACCCGGTTCAGAAGGCGCGGCCCTAGCGGGCGGTCTGCGCCTCGCGAAGCCCTTTCACCAACTGATCGGCGCATGATGTGGAACGGCGACCGCACGTATTGCCTTCGAGCAGCGCAGCAACCTCGTCCACCGACATGCCCTGAACCAGCTTCGAGATAGCTTTCAGATTGCCGTCGCAGCCCCCCACGAAGTCGATATGCGACACCGAATCGCCCTCAAGCTCGATGTTGATCTCGCGGGAGCACGTTCCCCTCGTCTTGTACGTGTACATGTCAAACCTTTCCTCATATTAGAATAAACCGCTCGTGAACAGGAAGTTCAACGATTTCAAGCGCGTCCCAACATGTTCGTAGATCCATTCCTGGCAAAAACGCAGAACCGCGAAGGCTTCGGAGGGACCCGCTTCCATGTCTTCGATGGCGGAGAACGTAGAGCAGAGCAGGGCTTTGCTCCAGGCTACCACCTCGCCGGGCACCAGCTGCGACTCAACCTGGGACGCGCAGCTTGAGCAGAGCACCCCGCCCTCGCGATACGACACGAACACCTCGCTGCGTTCGGCAGAAGCAACGTCGCAGGCGCATCCCGCGCAGACGCTCAAACTGGGGCGCAAGCCCGCAAACGACACGGTCTTGAGCAGGTGAGCTGCGCAGATCAACGGAGCGCGCGATGCATCCACCCGTCCCAGAGACGAGAGCGCGGTGCAGGTCAATGCGAACAACCGAGGGCTCTCCAGATCCATCTGCGTAACGCGGTCGAGCAGCTCGGCCATGGGAGCCGCGCAGGCCGCGTGCTCCATGTCGCGGCGCAAGCGCTCGTTGCTCTCCACCAAGCGCGCTTCCTTCACCACGTCAAGGCTGCGCCCCCGCGCTAAAAGCACGTCTGCCACCGAATAGAGCTCCAAGCGCGAAGCGAAAGAGCTCGCAGGCTTGCGCGCCCCCTTCGCCACCGCGCGCACCTGCGAACCGTCCTCGACGAGCATCGTCAGGATCAGGTCGCTCTCGCCCAGCTTCGTCTTGCGCAGCACGATGCCACGCGCATCGTAGGTTGGCTGAGCCACGCCGCGCCTACGAAATGCTCACGATGCTGTTCGCGCTGTCCCAAACGATAACGCCGCTCTTCTGCTTGTACGAGCCGCGCACCGTCTCGCCGTCGAGCGTGGTTATCGCCGCAGCCGTGATGGTGAAAGCGGTCGTGTCGTTTCCTTGGTACGTTATGCCGTCGACCGACTGGATCGCGTAGGTGGTTCCCCCGATGTTCACCGTACCCGCACTTGCCAGATACGCCTGCGCCGCCGCCGTCAGCTCGGCCCCGCGCGAACGCGCGATGTTGACGGTAACGCTCGAACCCGACGCAACCTTCTCGCCTGCCGCAGGCGACGTGCCCAGGATGGTTCCGTCAGCCGCAGCGTCATCGTAAACGTAGGCACTCGTGGCCGTCAGGCCCTCGGCCTCGATCGCAGCAACCGCCTGATCCCAGGTCATCCCTGTGATATCGGGAACCGTGTATGCAGCGGCCACCGTAACGGTGACGGGCTCGTTCGCCTTGGCCTTCGTACCGGCTTCGGGGGAAACGGCCAAGACGATGCCTTCGCGCTCGTCTGATTTCTGCGTCACGAACTTCACGTTCTCGAAACCGAATTCCTTCAGCTTCGCAGCGGCTTCGTCGCGCTGGATGCCTACCGTTTCGGGCACGACACGCGCTTCCGACACATGTATGACAACCTCGGTTCCCTCGTCTTGGCGCGCGCCGGCGCCCGGGTCCATAAGCAGCACGACGCCTTCGGTCTCGTCGGACTTCACCTGCATGGTGCGCACCGCGAAGCCCTTGCCCTCAAGCACGTAGGTGGCGTCGGTCTGCGTCATGCCCACAACATTGGGAAGGATCTTTCCGCCCCAAAGCTCCATCTGGTACGTCGCAACCGCTGCGATTCCCGCGGCAGCCACCAAGCATGCGAGCACGATGGCAACCACCTTGCCCTTGCCGCCCTTCTTCGCGTTCGGATCGGGCGCGCGGAACTCCTTCTGCTTCGGCGCTGCGCCGCCTTCGATACGCGGCATCTCCATCGTGCCGCCGGAACACCACGACGATTGCGGCGGCACGTAGTTGGAATCGACCAAGCACTCGTCAAGGCCGGAAAGGTCGGCTGTGCGCCCCGCCTCGAAGTCTTCCTGAGAACGCTTCGGAATGAACGGGGTCAGATCGTCGTCACGCGTCGGCGGCTCCTCGGAAGCCTCATCGGAGACGGCTTCTTCGTCGGACGGGCTGAAATCGAACGCGTTGCCGTCTTCGTCGACGTTCACGCCCGCAACGTCTATGGCGGGAAGCTTGGCGGGGTCGAGCGGGCCGGATGATCCCGCCTGCACGCCGGCAGTCGGCTCTTCCTCGTCGGAAGAGACCGAGCCTGCGAAATCGGGGTCGAGCTCGTCGTCGTTCGCGGCTTCGGGTACAGGCGCAAGCGACTCCCGATCGGCATCGACCGCGGCGGCAACCTCGGCTATTTTTCCCGACAGCGGCAGTCCGCATTCGTTGCAGAACTTCGCGCCGTCGCGGTTTTCGGAATGGCAATGAGGACAGATCATGCTGACTTACTCCCTCGCAGGTGACGGTACGAAAAGATTGTAGCCGAAAAACCACGAGAGCACCCGAACAACCCGGCGAACCTCCGGTTCACGACAATACTTGCAAAAAAACGCGAGCCAAGCTGGCTTCGGCGCGCCGAAGCGCGCGCATCCAAACCCTACAAGCCCTCGCCGTAGCCGAATCGGCGAATCTGGTTCTCGTCGCGCCGCCAGTTCTTCTTCACCTTGACCGACAGGTCCAAGAACACCCGCGTGCCCAGCAGCTGCTCAAGGTCGGCGCGTGCTTCGGTGCCGATCTGCTTGATGGCGGCGCCTCGCTTGCCGATGATGATGCCCTTCTGGCTGTCGCGCTCCACGTAGATGCGCGCGAAGATGCGATGGAGATCCTTTTTGCGGTCGTATTCCATCTCTTCCACCTGCACGCCGATGGCGTGGGGAACTTCGTCATGGAACGAACGCAGGATCTTCTCGCGGATGAACTCCGCCACCACGACCTCGATCGGCTGATCGGTCTCCATGTCGAGCGGGAACCACGCCGGGCCCTCGGGCAGCAGGAACACCACTTCCTCGATGAACGCGTCCACGTTCTTCCCGGTCTCGGAGGACAGCCCCACCATCGCATCCCATTCGCCAAGCTTCTCAGCCGCTTCGCGCTGGCGGGAAAGCTGCTCGGGATTCACGAGGTCGGTCTTGGACAGCACGCAGATCTTCTTCGCGCGCGATCGGCGCAGCTGCTCGGCCACCCACTCATCGCCGCGGCCCACGGGCTTCGACGCGTCGATGAGCATGGCCACCACGTCCACGTCCTCGAGCGCCTTGAGCGCTGAAACGTTCAGCTCCTCGCCCAACGCGTCATGCGGCTTGTGCAGGCCGGGCGTGTCCACGATGATCATCTGGTAGTCGTCTTTGGTGTAGACCGCGCGGAAGCGGTGGCGCGTGGTTTGCACGGTGTTCGACGTGATGGCGATCTTCTTGCCCATGATCGCGTTGAGCAACGTCGACTTGCCGGCGTTCGGCCTGCCCACCAACGTGACGAAGCCTGATTTGAAGTGTTCGGGCATTTCCAAGGTTGCGTTCCTTCCAACCGATTCTGTATCTTTGCGCGACGCCGAAGCTTCTACGCCCCGAGCAGCGCCGCCAAGCGAGGGACGAACACGAGCGCGGCCACCGCCACAGCGGCGAGGGCGAACACGAGCACGGCCGCCGCCGCGCAGTCCTTCGCGCGCCGCGCCAGCTCGTGGTACCCGGGCGACACCAGGTCGACCACCGATTCGAGCGCCGTGTTGAAGCACTCCGCCGCGAACACCGCAGCGATGCACAAAACGATCGCGATCCACGATACGGCGTCGATGCGCAGCAGAACGCCCAGGATCACGGCCGCTGCGGCAACGGCCAGGTGTATCTTCATATTGCGCTGCGTGCGCACCGCGAAGACAAGCCCGTCTCCCGCGCATGAGAACGCGCGGCCGAGCGAAAACCTCGCATGCGATTCCTTCGACGCCCGATTGCGGACGAACCCTTCTTCGTCCCGCACGTCCCCCTGCGCAGAAGCGCGCTTTTCCCCGTCCTCGTCCATGATGTTCGACGCTTTCGTGATCACGTCGAGCGCTTAGCGCTTCGACCAGGCTTCAAGGATCTCGGCCTCGCGCTTTTCCATGACCTCGGCCTCGTCGTCCTCGATGTGGTCGTAGCCGCACAGGTGCAGCAGGCCATGCACGAGAAGCAAACTGATCTCCTCTTCGAAGGTGGTGCCGAACTCGCGCGTCTGCCTGCTTGCCACGTCCGGGGCGATGATCACGTCGCCCAGCTCGAACACGGGGTCCTGCGCCAGCGTCATGGCCGACAGATCGTCGTCCACGCCGTCGCACTCGAACGACAGCACGTCGGTGGGACCGGATTTCTGACGGTACTTCTCGTTCAGCTCGGCGATGGCCTCGTCGGTGACGAAGCTAATGGACACCTCGGTGTTGAAGGGCTTGTCCTCGCGCGTCAGCACGAACTGGGTCAACTCGTGCAGCGGCAGCTTTTCCAGCTCGTCTTTTCTAAAATCGTAGTTGATCTGGATATCCATGGCTTATCCCTTCTTGCTTGCCTGGTCGTAGGCGGATACGATGGCGGCCACCAGAGAATGGCGCACCACGTCTTTGCCGGAGAAGTCGCAAAACGCGATATCGTCCACGTCTTCGAGAATGCGGCGGACACCCTTGAGCCCGGAAATGCCGCGCGGCAGATCGAGCTGGGTCACGTCGCCCGTGATCACCATCTTGGAACCGAATCCCAAACGCGTCAAGAACATCTTCATCTGCTCGGGCGTGGTGTTCTGCGCCTCGTCGAGGATAATGAAGCTGTCGTTGAGCGTGCGCCCGCGCATGAACGCAAGCGGGGCGATCTCGATGACGCCGTTGTCTATGAGCTGGGTTGCGCGCTCCATGTCGGTCATGTCGAACAGAGCGTCGTAAAGCGGACGGATGTAGGGATCCACCTTTTCGGTCAAGGTGCCCGGCAGAAAGCCCAGGCTCTCCCCCGCCTCCACGACGGGCCTCGTCAAGATGATGCGTCCCACTTCCTTGCGCTTGAGCGCAGCCACCGCCATGGCCATGGCCAGGTAGGTCTTGCCCGTTCCGGCCGGCCCGATGCCGAAGGTGACGGTGTTTTCGCGAATGGCGTCCACGTACTGCTTCTGACCGGCGGTCTTCGGGCGTATGGCCCGTCCTCGGTACGTGAGCAGGATGTCCTCGCGCAAAGCGCGCGGCGAGAATTCAGCCGTACGCAGCAGGTCGATAGCGCGACGGACGTAGTCCGAAGTGGGCTCGTCGCCGCCTTCCACCAGCTTGATGAGATCCGAGAATAAAACGGTAAGCGACTGCACCTCGATGGGATCGCCTTCGAGCATGATGGAATCGCCCCGTACCGTGATGCGCGCCTCGAACGCGCTTTCCACGATGTGCAACAGCTCGTCGGCCGGGCCCACGATGAGCGCCATGTTCACGCTCTGAGGAGCCGTGAGGGTAATGTGCGTCTGATCAGTCATGCCGGCTATTGTACCATGCGGCCGCCCGCTCGGAGACGATGTCACCGAACCGACAAGGGAATATGGTGCAGGTGCCCAAAACGGTGCCCGGAACAAGTTCGCAGTCGATTCGCATTGTCGCCCGAAACGTACGGTTTCTGCGGCAAAACCGTACGTTTCGGGCGACAATGCGGTCTGCGGGACCGTCCCTAGGCCAGGCGGTACGCCCAGATCGCCTTGGTCTGGCCGATCACCTGGTCGATGCTCCACGTGCGATCCGAGCGCTGCGCCGAGTACGGATCGTTCACCTTGAGCGTGCCGTCGTCGGCGAGCCCCGTTACGACGAAGAAGTGGCCGTTGTCCGTGAAATCGCCGGGGCCGACGTTGCAGATGACCACCGCGCCGCTTTCGAGCGCGCTGCGCAGGCTGCCCGCATCGACCCCGATCGGCTGGCAGGACAGGCCGAGCGACGCCGCTTCGTTGGTCAAGAAGGACGAATCCGTGCCGTCGAAGGTGGCCATGTAGCCGCCCTGCTTCGCCCGAACGCCCATGTCGTAGGGCGACAGGTCGCTTTTGCCCGTCAAACCCTGGTACACCATGGAAAGCGCCGTGGGACAGCACCCCGTAAGCGCGAACGTGGTCGAGCTGTACACGGTGAAGCCCCAGCGGCTGTCCCACTGGTACAGCCGGGGCACCTCGCCTTTGCGCGCCTCGTCGCACGCCCCGGCTTCGCTGGCAGGATACGCGTCGGGGAACTGCCTGACGGAGGAAACGGCCTCGGGCTCGGTCGCCGCCAGTTTGAGCAGCTTGTACTGCACCGCTTCGCCGTCAACCGCGTACGCTTGGGGATGCGCGGCAATCCAAGCCGCATCGTCGCTGGTCTCGGCCGCTTTCACAAGCTGCGCGGTCAGGTCGTCTCCGAGTATCGCGGAAAGAGCCGCCTGGTCGATGGGATCTTTCTGCGGCTGCTGCGCTTCAGGGACAGGATCGGGAGCCGGCTCGTGCTGCTCGGCCGTGCAGCTTGCGCAGCTGCGAACGCCCACCACGGCCAGCACGATCAGGAGCACGGCCGCAAGCCCTGCAAGCAGGCGCTTCGGACCGAGTGCGCGGACGGCATTCGACACGGCATCGACGCCCGCAAGCAAGAGGTCGGCCGGCTTCGAACCATCATGATGCTGCCCGCCCGCACCTGCGCGGCGGGCTTGCCGACCATCGGGGCGCGACGACGCTTCGCGTGGCGGATGCGGGCCGGCCGCTTGCCCGTTGCGCCGTGCGGTTCGCTCTTCAAGCCGTTTGCGCGCTCGCTCGCGCGCCTCTTCGTCGGTCATGGCTTCCCCGTTTCGCGATCGTTATCGAAACAGAGTATACCGTTGCACCTGCGCGAACGCCAGACGGAAGTCGGTCGTGCAGGACTTCCGCCAGCAGTTGGCTACAGAGCGACCTCGACGAGCGACCCGACTTGCGCGCCCGCAGGAGCGTCCACCTCGTGATAGCTTTCCGTCATGGCCACGCCGCCCTCTTCCACCAGGGCAAGCTCGACGGTTCCCACGCGACGGGCGCGGTCGGCGGCGCGCAGCTCGTCGCCGAGGGCGCGCAGGGCCGCGGCGCGCGACGCCTTGACCTCGGAAGTCACCTGGTCGTCGCGCGCAGCCGCCGGCGTTCCCTCGCGGCGCGAATAGGGAAACACGTGAATCTTCGAGAAGCGGCAACGCCGCGCCACGGCAAGCGTCTCCTGGAACTCGGCATCGGTCTCGCCCGGAAAGCCCACGATGACGTCGGTCGACAGGCTGATGCCGGGCACACTGGCGCGCAATCGGTCCACGAGCGCCTCGAAACGCCTCGCATCGTAAGGACGCGCCATCTCGCGCAGCACCTTGTTGCTACCCGCCTGCAAGGGCAGGTGCAGATGGCGGCACACGCGACCCTGCGCAGAAGCCAGCAGCTCGATGAACGCCTCGTCAACGTCGCGCGGCTCGATGCTCGACACGCGGAAGCGCACGGGAGGCGCGTCGGATTCGTGCAGGCCCGCCGTCTCGTCGAGCAGGCGGCGCAGCAGATCGGCCAGGCGCAACGCGCTTGGATCGCGCCGCGCGCCGTCGCGATACGACCCCAGGTTGATGCCGGTCAGCACGATCTCGCGCGCTCCGGCGCGTGCGAGCGATGTGCATTCGGCTGCCACGTCGTCGGCTGGACGACTGACGGCGCGACCGCGCGCCACGTGCACGATGCAGTACGTGCACGCGTTGTCGCATCCGTCTTGCACCTTCACGCCCACGCGCGTCCGAAAGCCTCGACCCAGCGGCAGCACCGAAGCAGGCGCAAGCTCGACGTCCCCTTCGCCCGCCTTGGCGACGCAAGGAACGGCGCCCGTATGATCCCATTGCCCTTGCTCGATCTGCTCCAGAAGCTGGCCCTTGCCCACGACGCACACGCGCGGATCCATGGCCTCGTACGTTGCGGCGTCGATGGCCACCGCGCACCCGGTAACCGCCACCACGGCTCGATCGTTGCAACGCAGCGCGCGCCGCACGGCCTTGCGCGTTTTCTTCTCGGCCTCGCCGGTAACGGTGCACGTGTTCACCACGATCAAATCGGCTTCGCTTTCAGCAACGCAGGCCTGCCCTCGGGCAAGCAAGGCGGCGGCGAAGGAATCCGACTCGACCCGGTTCACCTTGCACCCCAGGTTCACCACGGCGAAGCTCATAGCAGTCCCTTTCGAGGAGCACGGGCGGGATCGAGCGTCCGGCGGCCCGCTTCCCCGGCTTCGCCCGCCTGCTCGGGCGCACGGGCGGACTCGCCCTCGGAGGCGCCGTTCGGCAACGGATCCGCCCCGTCGCCCGCATCGCCCCGGTCGCTTGCCGCTGCCATGCGACCCAGCTCGTAGAGCACGAGTGCCGGCGCCACGATGCCCGCCGTTTCCGTACGCAGAATGGAAGGTCCCAGCGTGACCAGCGCCGAAGAAGGGTTGCATTCCAGAAGCGCATCCACCTCGCGCTGCGTCAAGCCGCCTTCCGGGCCAACCACCACGACGATGCGCGCCTCGTCGGCCGGCATGCCGTTGCGCATGAGGCCGCGTGCGATCGCGTCCTCCAAGCGCGCCGTCTGCGGAGCCTCTTCCCAGCAGATCAGCACCGCAGTCGCGTTTTTCGCGAACGCGCACGCCTCGGCAAGCGACAAAGGCGCGCTCACCTCGGGAACCGCTCGCTGGCCCGACTGCATGGCGGCGCTTTTGGCGATGGCACGCCAACGCTCCGCCTTGGACGCAGCCTTTTTCGCATCCAGCTTGACGATGGAGCGCTCGCATGAAAGCGGGACGAACCCGCTCACTCCCAGCTCGGTCGCGTGGCGCACGACCGTTTCCATCTTGTCCCCCTTGGCAAGGCCCTGCACGAGCACAACCGAGGGCCCGTTGGAGCCGCGCTCGAACCGCTGGGCTACGCGCACCAGGGGAATCTGGTCGGAAAACGACACGATCTCGCATTCGAAATAGTCCTGCGCGGCATCCACCACGGCAATGTGCTCGCCCGGAGCAAGGCGCAGCACGCGCGCATGCTTGGCATCGTCGCGTGCCAAGCGCAACGGGAAGGACTCGGCGGACTCGTCGGCGATCACCTGGTCGTGCAGGTAGAAATGTGGCAGGGACATACGGGGAACCTCGCAGGTCGAACGGTCGCAGGGTGATACAAGTGGGCGCATCGGCCGGCAGGCCGACGATCCTACTGGAACGCGTCGCGCAGTTTCTGCAACGGCGTGCGCTCGTCGGCCACGTCCTCGCCCATCTCCTCGGCCAGCTGCTCCAAAAGCTCGCGCTGCTTCTTGGTGACCTTCTTGGGCACCTGCACGTTCACATGCACGAACATGTCGCCGCGCGCGTCGCTGCGGAAGCGCGGCATGCCGCAGCCCTTCACGCGCACCACCTGCTCGTTCTGGCAGCCTTCGGGAATGCGAACCTGCACCTTCTCGTCCTCGAAGATGCCGTCGATCTCGATTTCCGAACCGAGCGTTGCCTGCACGATGGACACGTTCGCACGCGCGTGCAGGTTGTCGCCATCGCGTTCGAAGAACTCATGCGGCTGGATGCGGCAGGTTACGATCAGGTCGCCCGGACGCGCGCCGTGCATGCCCGCTTCGCCGAATCCGGACAGGCGAAGCTGCTGGGAATCGCGGATGCCCACGGGAACCTCCACGGTCACGCGCTGGCGGTCGGGCACGCGGCCCTGGCCCTCGCATTCCGGGCACGGGTTCTCGATGGTATGGCCAGTGCCGCCGCAGGTCTTGCACGTGGTGGCCGTCTGCATGTCGCCCAAGAACGTACGCTGCACGGTGACCACGCGGCCCTGTCCGTTGCAATCGGGGCACACGACCTCGCGACCGTCGGGGCCCAAGCCCGAGCCATCGCAGTCGGGGCACGGAGCCAGGCGGTCGTACACGATCTCCTTCTTGGCTCCAGCGGCCACTTCCTCAAGCGTCAGGCGCAAGCCGACGCCCATGTCGCGGCCTTCGCGGCGCTGGGGCGCATGGCCGGCGGCCTGCCCGCCGAAGAACGAACTGAAGATGTCGCCCATGCCGAAGCCGCCGCCGAACAGATCCTCGAAGTCCACGTAACCGCCGCCGTAGGGGTTGCCGCCGCCCGCCGCGCCCGGCATGGTCCCGAACCGGTCGTACTGCGCGCGCTTCGCCGGATCGGACAGCACGTCGTACGCCTCGTTGAGCTCTTTGAACTGGTCCTCGGCATCGGGGGCCTTGTTTACATCGGGGTGCAGCTCGCGCGCGCGGCGGCGAAACGCTTTCTTGATCTCGTCTTCGTTCGCGTCCCGCGACACTCCCAGAACTTCGTACAGATCCTTGGCCATCTGTCGTTGAAACCTTTCTTCACCAGCGGAAGGACCGCCCCTTCCGCTGCACTCGTTTTTGCTTCTACCTAACTGCTATACGTCTTCGAGCGCGGAGCTTGCTATGCGCACCGCGCGGATAACCTTCGAGTAGTCCATGCGCGTAGGGCCTACCACGGCCACCACGCCGGCAGACTCGCCCCGTCCGTACCGGCTTGCCACCACCGACACGCCCGAAAGCGCCGCCGCATCGTTTTCGCTGCCGATGCGCACGCTTGGAACGCCGGCAGCCTGACGGGACGCCTCGTCCATGATCTGCAGGAGCACCGTGTCGTCCTCGAGCACTTGCATGACGGGCAGCAACGCCTGCGACTGGCTGAATTCAGGCTGGCTGAGCAGCGAGCTTACGCCTAGGCGATGCGCGCGCGACTGCTCGCTTTCCTGCAAGCACGACAGCACCTCGTCGAGCGCCATGCGCACGAGCGGGTCGCGAAACGCCTCGACCATGCCCTGCCCCAGCCCGTCTTCGATTTCCTGGAGCGACTTGCCCGTGAAGACGTCGCTCAGGAAATGCTGCACGTGCGCCAGATCGTCGCCCGAAACCTCTTCGGCGAACTCCATCTGGCGGTTGAACACCTGGCCGTCTTCGGTCACCAGCACCACGAGCGCCCTCATGGACGACAGCGATATCAGGGAAAGCTGCTTGATATGCAGGTTGAGGACCGAGGGGGCGATCACGATGGAAAGGCAGTCGGTCAAGCGCGTCAGAGCCGACGACGTCTGCTCGAGCAGGGCGTCCAGCTCGCTTGCGCTGCGGCGCAGCTGGTCCACCACAGGGCTGTAACGATCATCGTCGCCCGCAAGGTCGGTCTGCAGCAGGTTGTCGACGAACGCACGGTACCCGTGATCGGTCGGGATGCGCCCCGCCGACGTGTGCGGCTGCGCGATGTAGCCGCCGTCCTCGAGAACCGACAGCTCGTTGCGCACCGTCGCGGGGCTCACGCCCAGCTGGTAGCGCTCCGTCAACGTGCGCGAGCCCACCGGCAGAGCGCGCGCGACGTATTCTTCGATGAGGGCTGCAAGCACCCTTTGCCTTCGATCCGAAAGCACGCTTCTCCACCTTTCCTCTCTCTTCCACCGCTCAAGCCGCCGCTTCATCGGCACCAGGCGATGCGATACCAACGTGTCATTTTAGCAGCCGATGCAAGAGAGTGCTAAAAAAGGTGACAATTATGGAGAATCTCAACGGAAGCGTCACAGAACGCGGCGGCTCGCCGCCAAATCGGAGCCGCCGGAAGGCAGACGACCGCGAACGTGGGCGCAAATCGGGACCTGCGACACCGTCGAGCACGAAGACGCCGAGGTGCGGATCGCTCCCCTCGAGGCGCTTACGGAGCCAGATCGAACAGGTCCCCGTACAGCTCGTTGCCGCAAAGCCACCCGCGTTCCGTGGGTCGCCAGCGACCGCCTTCGTGAACGACCAGGCCCCGGTCTTCCAGGTCGGCAAGCGTTTCGCCTACCCGCGGCAGCAGCCCCGCCGCGCGTTCAACGCGCGCGTCGGACACGCCGCGCGTCATGCGCATGCCCAGCATGAGGTCTTCCGCCGCCATTTGGCGCGCATCAAGATCGTCGGTGACCGCGCCGTCCTTCACCCGCATGCGCCGCTCGGCGTTCTGCGTCATGGTGGCGGCGCTGCGGCCCAGGCCCAGGTAGGGCACGCCCGTCCAGTACGCGATGTTGTGGCGGCACGCGAAGCCCGGCCGCGCGTAGCTGGCCACCTCGTACCGCTCGAAGCCGGCTTCGGTCAGAACCCGCGCGGCGATCTCCATGTGCGAGGCCTCCACGTCGTCGTCGACCTCGTCCAACTCGCCCGCCAGAACAGCCGCGTCGAACGGCGTGTGCGGCTCGACGATGAGGGGGTACACGCTCACATGGGTCGCCCCGAGCGCAACGGCCTCGCGCACGCTCGCCTCGAAGCTAACGTCGCTCTGGCCCGGGATGCCGCACATCAAGTCCACGCTGACGTTTTCGAACCGGGTCAGCGCCGCTTCGATGGCCCGACGCGCATCGTCGGCGGAATGCGCGCGACCGAGCGTGCGCAGCACCTCGTCGTCGAAGCTCTGCACGCCGATGGACAGCCGGTTCACGCCCAGCGCCCAGATGTCGCGCACCATGCGCTCGGTCAGGCTTTCGGGGTTCGCTTCCATGGTGCATTCCACGTCGGGCTCGAGCCGCATGGACAAGGACAGCGTGTACAGCAGCATCGACAAGCGCGAAAGGCCCAGATGGCTCGGGGTCCCTCCGCCGAGGTACACCGTTTCGACGGAGCCCAGCTCGCCTTCTTTCGCCTTGCGACGAACTTGAAGCACCAAGTCGTCCACGTACGCGTCGATCTCCGGCGCATCCGTCGGCACCGCCGCCGTGGCGAAGTCACAGTATCCGCACCGCTTCACGCAGAACGGCAGGTGCAGGTACAGCGCGCGATACGGATCATGAGGCATGATGGGCCCTTTCCAGCAACTCGTCGAACACCCGGTCGAAGTCCTCCACGGTCACGCAGGCGTTGATCTTCCCGCGCGCCGACGCCGCGCCCGGCAGGCCGGCCAGATACCACATGGCGTGCTTGCGCATGCGCACGATGTTCTTGCCCTCGCGCTCGGAAAGCAGCCGCGCATGACGTCGCGCCATGGCTATGCGCTCGTCTACGTTCGGCATCGCAGGCTCGGCGCGCCCGGCAAGCGCCGCCTTCGCCTGCGCGAACAACCAGGGGTTCCCCTCTGCCGCGCGGGCGATCATCACGGCGTCGCAGCCCGTGCGCTCGACCATGGCCGCCGCGTCGCAACCGCGCTTCACGTCGCCGTTGCCGATCACCGCAACGCTTACGGCCTCCTTGACGCGGGAGATCACGCCCCAATCGGCGCTGCCGCGGTACAGCTGCTCGGCGAACCGTCCGTGCACGGCCACGGCCGCCGCGCCCGCGTCTTCCATGCGGCGCGCGAACTCGGGGGCGCTTTCATCGCCCATCGCCCAACCGCGGCGGAACTTCACCGTCACCGGGTGCTCCACGGCATCCGCCACGGACCGCACGATGCGCGCCGCCAGCGCAGGATCCTTCATGAGGGCCGAGCCGTCGCCCTTCGTGACGATCTTGCGCGCCGGGCAGCCCATGTTGATGTCGAGGTAGGCAAGGCTCTCCCCCATTTCCTGCTCGATCCACCCGGCCTGCGCCGCCATCGTATCGGGTTCGTGCCCGAACAGCTGGACGGCCACCTGGTCCTCGCCCGCGGCCAGGTGAAGCAGGTGGCGCGTCTTCTCGTTCGCATACGAGAGCCCTTTTGCCGACACCATTTCAGTGTACGTGAGATCGGCGCCCTGCTCGCGGCAGAGCGTCCTGAACGCCTCGTCGCTCACGCCCGCCATGGGCGCGAGCAGCAGGCGGTGCTTTTGGAAAAAATCGTGCATGATGCCTTTTCGCTCGTTGGAGACGGCCGCGAGCTACATGCTGGACAGAATGTCGAGCGCGCTTATGCCCGCGAATATGAACAGGACGACCAGAGCCACAACCGCGAACAGGCACCCGCAGCCGACTGCAGCCTTCGCGCCGCTGCCCATGCCGGCCGGCTGCTGCGCGGCCTTCTTATCGTTGAAGGGATCGTCCAGCCAGTCGAACTCTTCTGTATCCTTACGTGCCATGCAACCTCCTCGGGCTTTCGATCACTCGTCCACTTTGAGGATCGCCATGAACGCTTCTTGCGGCACCTCCACGTTTCCGATGTTCTTCATGCGCTTCTTGCCGGCCTTCTGCTTCTCGAGCAGCTTGCGCTTGCGGCTGATGTCGCCGCCGTAGCACTTCGCCAGCACGTCCTTGCGCTTCGCCTTCACGGTCTCGCGCGCCAGAACCCGACCGCCGATAGCGGCTTGGATGGGCACCTCGAACATCTGGCGAGGAATGATGCTCTTGAGCTTTTCGGTCAGGATGCGCCCGCGATCGTACGCCTTGTCCTTGTGCACGATGAACGACAGCGCGTCCACGGGCTTGCCCGACAGCAGGATGTCGAGCTTCACCAGCTTGGAGGGCTTGTATCCGTCCATCTCGTAATCGAGCGACGCATAGCCCTTCGTGTTGGACTTGAGCTTGTCGAAGTAGTCCATGATGAGCTCGGACAGCGGGATCTCCCACAGCATCTCCACCGTGGTGGTGGACAAGTAGTTCATCGTGACGAAGGTGCCGCGCCGCGCCACGGTCAAGTCCATGACCGCGCCCACGTAATCGGGCGGGATGAGGATCTTCGCCTTGAGGTAGGGCTCCTCCACGCGCTCGATCTCGCCGGCGTCGGGCATCTCCTGCGGCGAATGCAGGCTCACCATCTCGCCGCCTTGCTTGTACACGTGGTATTCCACGGAAGGCGCCGTGGCCAGCAGGTCCAGCCCGAACTCGCGCTCGAGGCGCTCCTTGATGACCTCCATGTGCAGCAGGCCCAAAAAGCCCACGCGGAAGCCGAAGCCCAGCGCATGCGACTTCTCGGGCTCCCAGATAAGGGCCGGATCGTTGAGGGAGAGCTTTTCGAGCGCCTCTTTGAGCGGTTCGTACTGATCGCCGTCGATGGGGTACAGGCCGGTGAACACCATGGGCTTGACCTCGCGGTATCCGGGAAGCGGGTCGCTCACGCCGCCATGGGCCTGCGTGATGGTATCGCCCACCTTCACCTGCGAGACGTCCTTGAGCCCCGTCACCAGGTACCCGACCTCGCCCACGCCGAGCGCCGGAAGCGCCGTCTCGGCGGGTCGGCGCGCGCCGACCTCTTCCACCAGCGCTTCGGCGCCGGTGGCCAGCATGCGAATGCGGTCGCCCTTCTTCATCTGCCCGTCCACCACGCGCACGAGCGCCACCACGCCGCGATACGCATCGAAGTACGAGTCGAAGATGAGCGCGCGCAGCGGCGCGTCGGCCACGCCGACGGGCGCGGGCACGTTGTAC
The DNA here is from genome assembly GCF_003340345.1 of Paraeggerthella hongkongensis. GTDB lineage: Bacteria > Actinomycetota > Coriobacteriia > Coriobacteriales > Eggerthellaceae > Paraeggerthella > Paraeggerthella hominis. The sequence continues at coordinate 18,127 of NZ_PPTQ01000001.1, forward strand.
ACCACGGCCTCCAGAAGATCGTGCACGCCCACGCCGGTCTTGCCCGAGGCCAGCACCGCGTCGTCGGCGGGGATGGCCAGGCCGTCCTCGATCTCCTCGCGCACGCGATCCGGCTCGGCAGCCGGAAGGTCGATCTTGTTGATCAGCGGGATGATCTCCAGGTCGGCGTTCATGGCCATCATCGCGTTGGCCACCGTCTGCGCCTCGACGCCCTGCGTGGCGTCGACCACCAGGACGGCTCCTTCGCACGCAGCCAGAGAACGGCTCACCTCGTAGGTGAAGTCGACATGGCCCGGCGTGTCGATCAGGTTGAACTGGTAGGTCTGGCCGTCGTCGGCCGTGTAGTCCACGCGCACAGCCTGGCTTTTGATGGTGATGCCGCGCTCGCGCTCGATGTCCATGCTGTCGAGCAGCTGCTCTTGCATATCGCGCTTCGACACGGTGCCGGTCAGTTCCAGCACGCGATCGGACAGCGTCGATTTGCCGTGGTCGATGTGCGCGATGATGGAGAAGTTTCGTATGAAGTGAGGGTCGGTGGTCATGTCCTGTCTTTCAAAACGTAAAGCCCGCGCGCGGGCGCTTGAGAAACGAAAGCCTATTCTACCTTATTCGCCCCGGGTGGAAAGGGCGCGCCCACTACAGTTCCACGACAGCGGCGTGCGGGCTCGACGAGCCGACGTGCGCCAGCTGCGCGCGAACGGAACCGCCTCGTTCGCGTCGATCGCCCGATGCGCCCGGGCGCGCAGCCCGCAAGCGTTGCCGCAAAGACGGCAACCGCGAGCGCGTCAAAGCGGGATTTCGCGAAGGATACGGGCGGGCTTCTCCTCGGCTCTTGCACTCTTTCTCGGCGAATGGATGGTTTCGTGTGCGGTTTCGACAAATTCTCGTGCAATCTCGGCCAACCTTTGCTATTCTATCGCATTGTGTATCCAGCGATACGTACGCGCGATGGGCGTTTCCATCGCCGAATCAGCAGACGTGGCTGCGCTTTACGATTCGTAGATGCTGGGTGACCGATAGGTCGATGGAGCAGAGAAATCCCGCCTGTTCCCCATGCATCGAGCGCTTTCTTTGAAAGCTGGGTCCTCATGGATCGCATGCGTGGCTATCGGACGCCTGGGCAACGAGCGCGTGACGCCGGAAGCACGGGAAGCCCGAAGGCTTCGCAGAAGTTTACGTTCGTGATCCATTGGAGGAAACACACACATGGCGAACATCAAGAGCCAGAAGAAGCGCATCATCACCAACGAGAAGGCCCGCATGCGCAATCGCGCCGTCAAAAGCGAGCTGAAGACCGCTATCCGTCGCGTCAAGGAAGCCGTTGCCGCCGAGAACGGCGCCGAGGCTTTCGCCGCCGCTATGGCCGCCTGCCGTCTGCTCGACAAGGCTGCCTCGAAGGGCGTTATCCACAAGAATCAGGCTGCCAACCGCAAGAGCGGCGTCATGCTGCTCATCAAGGACCTCGTGACCGACGCCGATCGCGCCGCGTACGTGAAGCCCGCCAAGAAGGCTCAGAAGACCGGTTCCAAGAAGGCTGAGCGCAAGGCTGCCCGTCTCGCAGAGATGAAGGCCGCGTCCGAGGAAAAGGCGAAGCGCCGCGAGAAGCACATGGCTGAAGTGAAGAAGGCCGAAGAGCGCAAGGCGAAGGAAGCTGCCGAAGCCGCCAAGGCCGAGGCTGAGGCCGAGAGCGCCGAGGAAGCCGCTGAATAGCGACCACCCTATCGGAGATCGCCCCGCGATCCTTCCGCATATCAAGAGAGAACAGGCCCCGGTTTCGGGGCCTGTTCGCATTCTCGCGCCCGGTTTTCGACCACGGCTCGCAGCTCCCGCTGCCCCTGCATGCGAAAGCGCCGCCGCAACTCGCGCCTCAGTGCAGAGACATGAGCTGCGGCGGCGCTTGACGCGCGCGTGTACACGGTGCAGGGATGCTCGCTGCGCTAGCGCGCAACCACGCCGAGCACCCATTCGAGGAAGGCGGCGTCCGGATCGGCGCCGCTTTTCATGGCGCGCTCGGCATCGCGCGCGGCGACGAGGGCTGCGCGCAGCTGCGCGGAGGTGAACCCGCGCGCCCAGGTCGCATGGTTCTTCACGCGCCAATCGGGCATCTTGAGCGCCGCAGCCACACCACGCGGATTGCCGCGATCGGCCAACGCGCGAGCGCAGACGAGCTCGCGCAGGCGCGTCGTGCACATAGCCAGCAGCGCATGCGGAGACACCGAGTCCATGCGCCCCAGGTACAGCAGGCATTTGCGCGCATCGCGCGCCGCGAAGGCGTCGACGAATTCCCACGGCTTGACCTCGGCGGTGCGACTGACCATGGCGACGATCTCATGCTCGTTCACGGCATCGGTTCCACGATGCGCAAGCGCGATCTTCTTGAGCTCGCTGTCGAGGTGCACCGTGTCCTCGCCCACCAGATCCACCAGCTTCGCAGCGGCGCCTTCGGTAAGCGTGACGCCGTGGCCCACCGCCATGGCGCGAACGGCCTTGGGAAGTTCGAAGCGCTTGAGCGGAGCGCAGTCGATCACGGCCGTCTTGCCGTGCTTGGCGACGGCCTTGTACAGACGCGTGTTCTTCGCCAGCTTTTCGGCAATCAGGGCGAGCACGGTGGTTTCCGCCGGTGAATCGAGGTAGGCTACCAGCTCCTCGGAATCGGCTTTCTTCAGCTTGTCGGCGGCGCGTACCTCGACAAGGCGCACGGGGCTTGCGAACGGCACGGTGTTGCATGCCGAGACGATGTCGGCGCCGGTTGCCGTTTCGCCGCTGAATTCGTCGGAGTTGAACGACAGGTCCCCCAAAGCGGAAAGGCGAGCGCGAAGGCGCTTCATCACCGTGTCTCGCTTCAGGGCGTCCTCGCCGCATACCAGGTAGACGGGGAGCAAGGGTGCGTTTTGTTTCTTCTGAGCAGTCATGGCTTCATTTTACCGCAGCGTCTCCACGACGATTCTATCGGGTTCTAATTTGCATGAAACATCCCCCGACTCATCGGTTCGCAGTACGCGCGACCCCGCGTTTTCCAAGATCTCGAGGGTCTTGGCGGCCGGATGCCCGTACCGATTTCCCGCCCCTGCGCTCACCAGGGATATCTTCGGGGACAATGCAAAGGCAACCTGCTCGTCCAAAGCGTTCTTCGATCCGTGGTGGCCCACTTTGTAGATGTCGACCCCTTCCGCCGCTCCTGTGTCCAGCAGCTCTTTCACCTGATCGCGCTCAGCATCGCCTACCAGCAAGGCGGTCCAGTCCGTCGAGCCGTCGCCGTCCACGTCCGCAAGCGCTTTGAGGCACAGGCTGTCCGCGTTCCCGCCTTCGTCCTCGAAGCGCCGCGGCCAGACGACCTGCAAATCGATCGACCCTACGCGAACGCTATCGCCCAGCGCGAGGCCGCAGACGCCGTCCTCCCCCGCCACGGCGACGGCGTCTTCCCGCAGGCTTCGACACGCATCGCACGGGCAGGCGAGCGCGTCTTGTGCAACGAAGACGCGCTCCGTGCGGACCACGCCCGCCAGAGAGGAAAGCGACCCCTTGTGATCGTCGTCCCCATGGGTCACCACGACAGCGTCGAGGCGTGAGAGCCCCTGCCGCGCAAGCGCCTCGAACAGCCTTGCATCCTGGTTGCCGGTATCGACGAGCACGGCGGATCCGCGGCTCCGCACGACGATCGCATCGCCCTGCCCGACGTCGAGCATGACGATGCTATCGCTGCCTGCGGGCGGCGCAACCAGAAAGCACGCCGCCGCGAACGCGACGCACGCCGCACCGCCCAGCACGATGCGCCGAGTCGGCCGCGGCCACGCGATCCAAAGCGCCGCCGCCAGCGCGATCGATACCGCCAGCGCGGCAAGAACCGAAACGGAGGCGGGAGCGCTTGCGTACGGAATGCGCGCCAGCGCTTCGACGGCCGCGGTGAGGGCGTACGACCCGGCGCAGGCGACGTCGAGCAGAGCGGAGGCAGCCCCGGGAGCCATCGTCGCAGCTCCCACGCACAGCAGCCCGAGCGCGCACGCGGGCGCGAACAAAGGAGCGGTGACCACGTTGGCCAAAGGAGCCACCAGCGAGAACTGCGAGAACAGCGCGGTCGAAAGCGGCGTTGCCAGCACGGCGGACGCGAAGGTGAGCGAGAGCGCTTCGCAGGCAAAACGGGGGATCCGGGGCGCCGCATGGGCGATCCAAGCCGAGAACAGGCTGGCGAACAGCACGATGCCCAACGTCGAGAGCGCCGAGAGCGCGAACGAGACGGACAGGGCGACGCGCGGATCAAGGCTCGCGAATCCCACGATGCAGACCGCCAGAGCGCTCAGCGCCGCAGGACGGCGCCCGACCGCGAACGAAGCCATGCCCGCGAACGCCATGACAGCGGCTCGAACGGCCGATGACGGCGCGGCCGTCAAAACGAGGTAGCTCAAGAGGAGCGCCGCTTGGACGACTCCCGTCACCGCGCGGGGAACCCTCAGCGCGCGCAGCGTCGCGCAGCAGAACGCGGAAACGATGGAAAGATGCGCACCCGACACCGCCACCACGTGGGCCAAGCCCGCAACCTTGAACGCCTGGTACGTCGATTCGGGCAGGTGCCCCCTCCATCCGCAGACAAGCGCGGCAAGAACCCCGCTCTCGCTGCCGCCGCGGTCAGCCAGAAGCCCGATAGCGCGCGACCGCAGATCGACCAACGCTCCCATCGGCCCGCCGCGATCCACCCGCTCCAAGCCGAAGATGCGCGCCGACGCCACCGCGCCGTTGCGCCAGCAGTACGCCGCCGAGGAATCGGAGGGAGCCGAGAACGAAGCCTGCGCCTCGAACGCCTGGCCGTACTGCAGAACCTCTTCGCCTTGAGGAAGCTGCACGCGCACGAGAAACGACTCGCCGCCTTCAACGGTCGCACGCGCAAGGCATGTCGAGCCGAACATGCCCGCAGACCCGTCGGCCACGGCTTGAAAAGACGCGCGGGTCGAAAGGCCCTGGACGCGCTCTTCGAAGCCGTGCTGCACCGCAGCGTGCCAACCGCCGCAGCACACCCCCAGGGCGCACCCTAAGACGACGACCCCCGCCAGCGCGCCTCGACGCCGCCACACGAGCGCCAAGCACGCAAGCGAGACGACCAGCCCGACGGCTCCGATAGCCGCGCACGCCGAAGCCGACAAGAGGCGAGCGGCTTCGACCACGGCCGCGCACGTCGCCCAAAGCCCCAACGCGCACCCGAACACGGGCGGCAGCGAGGGGCGAACGGGAATGCGGCCGGCATCCGCGCGCAACCCGTCGGCGTATTCGGCTTCGGGCACGAAAGCCGCCCGCGCCCGCCTGGGCGGTTTCGGCACAAGCTGCACGGAAGCCCTGGTCGCAGCCCTGCGCATTGCGCGCGCGAACGCGCCTAGCCCACGCATATCGAATCGGCGAGGGCGGCGTACTTCTTGTCGCCGATGCCCGATACGCGCTTCAAATCCTCTATCGCGGCGAACGGCCCGTTAGCCTGCCTGTCCGCAACGATCTTCTCGGCAGTCGACATTCCTATGCCGGGGAGAGCATCCAGTTCCGCAGCGGATGCCGCATTGATGTTCACCTTTCCCCCGCCGGGCGCTGCCGCCGCGCCCGGCGGGGCGGCAGCGGCAGCCTCCTCCACCCCGGACAACGTCGGAACCACCACGTGCTCGCCGTCCGTCAGAACGCGCGCCAGGTTCAACGCATCCGTCGCGGCCTGCTCCCCGAACCCTCCCGCAGCCTCGATCGCATCCTGCACGCGAGCGGATTCCGCAAGCTCGTACACGCCGGGCGCAAGGACCGAACCGCCTACATGGACCACGATGGTCCGCGCTTGCTCCTGAGGCCGGTCAGGCGAAGCCCCCTCGACGTCAGCCTCCCCCGCCTTCTCGACCACAAGGGGGTCCGAAGAAAAAAGGGACAGGAAGCTTGCCCCGGCCGCCACGAGCACAACCACCGCTAAAGCAGTTACGCCGACGAGCACGGGAAGACGCACGCCGCTCAGGTGCGCCTTGGCCCGCAACGACTCCGCCTGTTCGGTAAACGACATCCCGACCTCCGATCCTCTCGAAGACCAAGCATAGCAACGCAACCTAGCGAAAACATGAGAGGAATCCAGCAGAAAAGCCGCTGAAAACCAAACGGTTCCAGCGGCTTTTCCGCTTCGATCCAATGCGGATCCCCACCGGATGCGACGCAGGTTCAGCGTGCATCCAGCCACAATCTAGCAGCTTTCCAGCGCGCATCTAAACGCGCTGGTCAAAAGCGTGCGGTTACTTCTGAGGGCGCTTCTTCTTGCGCTTGAACGCCGGGCAGGCGTAGTCGCGCACTTCGGCGGCGTCGGCAATCTCGGCCACCCATTCGTCCACGGGAAGCGCGCTTTCCGCTTCTTCCACCACTGCAAGCTTCGCATGCGTCTCGGGACTGCGCGGCATGAACAGCGTGCAGCAATCGGGCGCGTCCTGCGCCGAGATCTCGAACGTGCCCAGGCGCTCGGCCTCGGCGATGATCTCGAGCTTGTCGGTGCCGATCAAGGGGCGGAACACCGGAAGGCTCACGGCAGCGTCGGTGCAGCGGATGTTGTCGAGGGTCTGCGAAGCAACCTGGCCCAGGCTCTCGCCCGTAACGAGCGCGCCCGCCCCTTCGCGATGCGCCAGTTCCTCGGCCACCTTGAACATGAGCCGCCGGTACATGATGACGCGCAGCTCGGGCGGGACGGTGAGCGCGATCTCGCGCTGGTAGTCGCCGAACGGCACCGTGTACACGCGCGCGATGCAGCCCGTGCGCTCGAGCACGCGCGCGATGTCGTCCACCAGGTACTCGCTCGCATCCGAGGTCTGCGGACGACCGGAGAAGTGGACGCCGATGCACACCGCGCCCCGTCGCGCGAGCTTCCACGTAGCCACCGGCGAGTCGATGCCCGACGACAGCAGGCACGCCACGACGCCCGAGCTTCCCACCGGCAGCCCGCCGATGCCCGGAAGCGAGCGCGCGTACACGTACGCGGCGTTCTGCACGACCTCGACGCCTACCGTGAGGTCGGGGTTCTTCATACGAACGCTCTTCTCGGGAAACGCCTGGCACAACGCCGCGCCCACGATCTGGTTCATCTCCATCGAGTTGGTCGGGAAGTCGGTGTGATTGCGTCGAGCGGCCACCTTGAACGACTCGAAGTCGCCAGCTTCGAGCATCGCCGCACGCGCGACCTCAGCCATGACGTCCAAATCGCGCGGGCACTTGAATCCGCATGAGACGCGCGCCACGCCCGGCACCTTGCCCATGACGTCCGCAACGGCCTTCGCCGTTTCCCAATCCGTGCCTTCGCGCAAGAACACGCACAGGCGTCCCGCTATGCGATGGACGGTCACCACGGGAAAATCGCTCAGCAGGGCTTCGAGGTTCTTGAGCAACCGCATTTCGAACGTCGAGCGATTATGGCCCTTCAGGCCGATCTCATGGTAGTGGGCAAGGCAAATGCGCTGGTAATCAATCATGGAATGCTCCGTCGTGCCAAGGGCGAATGGTCGTAACGCACGAATAGGCGGGCCCATGCCCGCCTATTCGGTCAACCAGTACGTGTTTCGTACTAGTGGTTCTTGATGTCGATGGACGAAGGATCGTACGAAACTTCGCCGCGCGCAATCTCGTTGAAGGCAAGAGACAGCGGCTTCTTGTCGGCAGCGCGCGCGATTTCCACGGCGGTCTGCAGCTGAATAGCGCGATCGCGCTGGCCGCGCATCATGTCGTTGATGTCGTGCGCGCGCTTGGAGGCAAGGGCGCACAGCAGGAAGCGGTCGTTGTCGGTTTCGTCCAACAGAACGTCGATCTTCGGTTCGATAATGCTCATATCGTATTTAACCTCGTGTTTTCTCGGCTTGTTCGTTCACGTAGCCAACCAAGGCGGCGGTGGCTACGTCCAAATCATCGTTCACAAGCCGTATATCATACTCCATTTTACGAGAAAGCTCCACCCGTGCGGTTTCCATACGGGCGGCAACGGCCTCTTCGGTCTCTGTACCGCGCCCTCGAAGGCGCTTCTCAAGCTCTTCGAGCGAAGGCGGCTCGATGAACACCAGATGCGCCGCAGGGAACTTCTCGCGCACCTGGAAACCACCTTGCACGTCGATTTCCAGGATAACCTGGTCTCCTCGAGCGATATGCTCCTCAACGCTCGCACGCGGGGTGCCGTAGCGGTTCCCCCCGTACGTAGCCCATTCCAGCAGGCCGTCTTCGTTCACGAGCCGCTGGAACTCCTCGCCGGATGCGAACTGGTAATGAACGCCGTCCACCTCGCCCTCGCGCGGCAAGCGCGTCGTGACCGAGACGGACACCCAAGCATCCGGAACCTCATGCAGCAGACGGGCCACCAGCGTGCCTTTTCCAGCACCCGATGGCCCCGATATAACGAACAGATTGCCAGCGCGCATGCGAATTTAGCCCAAGCGCTCCAGCAAGGCGGTCTGCTGACGCTCGCCCAAACCGCGCAGACGGCGGCTCTCGGCGATCTGCAGCTCCTTCATGATCTTCTCAGCCTTGGCCTTGCCGTAGCCGGGAAGCGTCTCGATGAGCGTGGAGACCTTCATACGACCCACGATGGGATCATCCTTCATCTCGATAACCTGCTTAAGGCTGAGTTTGCCGGACTTCAGATCATCGCGAACCTCGGCGCGCTTGATGCGGGCCGCCTTCGCCTTCTCCAAAGCCGCCTGGCGCTCTTCAGGGCTGAGTTGAGGAATAGCCATCAGTTTCTCTCCTTCTGTTCCAAAAGCGATGCCGTGATACTAGCATGCAATCGCTCGTTTGACCTTGTAGATTGCTATAAATTCAAAAAATTTCAGGTCGCAGTCACACATTCTAGACTCAAATCGTGCAACCGTAGTTCTTTCGTCGCTCAATCGTCACTTTCGCTGACCATCTGGGAAAACGTTGGAACAGCATCCGTTTCGGCTTTTACAGCTCTGCCACGATGGCGTCGAACGCGGCAGCAGGGTCCGCCGCCTGCGTGATGGGCCTGCCGACGACGATATGGGAAGCGCCGTTCTCGAAGGCCTGGGCAGGCGTTGCCACGCGGCTCTGATCGCCCTTGTCGGCGCCCGCCGGACGCACGCCCGGCGTGACGATGTAAGCGTCGGGTCCCAAGATGTCGCGCAGGCGCGCAGCCTCCTGCGGGGAGGCGACCACGCCGGAGATGCCGGAGCGCTTGGCTTGCTCGGCCAGCACCACCACCTGGTCGGACATGGCGCGCGAAACGCCGGTTTCCGCAAGGGCAGCGTCGTTCATGCTGGTAAGCACCGTGATGCCCAAGGTCGCGGGAACCTCGTGGCCGTACTCCGCTGCCGCGCGCTCGGCGCCGCGCTGAGCGGCGGCCATCATGTCCACGCCGCCGACGGTGTGCATGGTCAGCATATCCGCGCCGCTGCCAGCAGCCGCGTACGCCGCGCCTTCGACCTGATGGGGAATATCGTGGAACTTGAGGTCGAGAAACACCTTGAAGCCGCGCTCTTTCAGCGCGTAAACGATGGCGGGGCCGTTCGCGTAGAACAGCGTCATGCCTACCTTCACCCATGTCGCTTTGCCTTGCAGCTGATCGGCAAGGTCGAACGCCTCGTCGATGCCGCAGTCGAGGGCCACGATCACGCGATCGCGCGCCGGCACGTTCTCGAACGTATTTACCATTCCAACGCTCCTATCAAATCCTGCACGTCGTCCACGCCGTGCTGCTCGCAATACTGCGCTATTCCATCGATGATTTCAACCGTCGCGAAAGGATTCACGAAGTTAGCGGTGCCCACGGCTACGGAGGTGGCTCCCGCCAGCATGAACTCCACCGCGTCGGTAGCGTTCGAGATGCCGCCCATGCCGAGAAGCGGAACCTTCACGGCTTTCGAGCACTCCCACACCATGCGCAGCGCCACGGGCTTCACGGCGGGGCCGGAGAACCCGCCCACGCCGCGCGCGAGCACGGGACGTCGGCGCTCGACGTCGATGGCCATGCCCAGAAGCGTATTGATGAGCGAGATGGCATCGGCTCCCGCAGCCTCGGCTGCGCGCGCGATCTCCGTGACGTCGGTGACGTTCGGGGTCAGCTTCACGATGAGCGGGCGCTTCGTGGCGGCGCGGCAGCGACCGACCACGTCCTCGACGCTCGCAGCGCACGTGCCGATGGTCATGCCGCCGGCATCCACGTTCGGACACGAGATGTTCACTTCGTAAGCGTCCACGGGCGCGTCCTCGAGCGCCTCGATCACCTGCACGTACTCGTCGAAGCTATGGCCCGACACGTTCACGATGGTCGTGGCGCCGCGCTCGTGCAGCCACGGCAGCTCCTCGGCCTTGAGGTGCGCCACGCCGGGATTCTGCAAACCGATGGAGTTGAGCATGCCGGAAGGAGTTTCCGCGATACGCGGGCTGGCGTTTCCTTCCCAGCCGTGCAGCGACACGCCCTTCGTGGTGACCGCGCCCAAGCTTGCCACGTCCACGAAGTCGTTGTACTCCATCCCTGCGGCGAACGTGCCCGACGCCACCGTCACGGGGTTCTTCATGTCCAGGCCGCCCAGATTCACGGCCATGCTCACGTTCGTAGGAGCGGGCACGAGGGGCAGCGCGTTCTCGATAGCCATTACCACACCACCTTCGCAGCGTCGAATACGGGACCGTCCACGCAGGCGCGCAGCTTGCCGTCCACCGTGTCCACCACGCACGACAGGCAGGCGCCCACGCCGCAGGCCATGCGCTTCTCCATCGAGAGCTCGCAGGGCACGCCCGCATCGGCGGCCATGCCGGCCACGATCTTCATCAGGGGCTCGGGGCCGCATACGGCCAGGTAGCCGTACGGCTCCCCCGAAGCCGCAGCCTCGGCCAGCGCTTCGGACACGAGCGAGGTGCAGAAGCCCTCGCGACCGAAGCTGCCGTCGTCGGTCGCGCAGCGCGGCGGCTCGGCCAGCAGCGCCTCGTAGCGCCCGCGGCACGTGAGCGCCGCCTCGGTCTGCGCACCCAGCACCACGTCCGTGCGCACGCCGGCCTCGACCAGGCTCTCGCACAGCATGAACAAAGGCGCCGCGCCCACGCCGCCGCCCACCAAAAGCGCGCGCTTCGCGCCGGCGGCCGGCTGCCAGGCGCGGCCGACGGGCCCGATGAGCTCGGCGTCCGCGCATTCGCCCGGCACGAGGCGCGTCATGTGGTCGCTGCCGAAGCCGACCACCTGGTACAGCACGTCGAGCGTGCCTTCGGCTGCGTCGCGCGCGTACACCGAGAACGGTCGGCGCAGGATGTGCGCTTCCATGCCCGGAACCTTCATGTGAACGAACTGCCCCGGCTCGATGGCCGCTGCGATTGCAGGCGACGAAAGCTGCATAAGATAGAGGTTCGGGCCGACGCATTCGTTCCCCAGAATGCGCGCCCGCTCGTTGACAAGCGCCACGTTGGTCCTTTCATGCCCCCGGGCCGCGCGCGGCCCCACGTCTCATCTTCTGGCCGATGATTGTACCATTGACGTGCCCGCCGAGCCGTTGAAGTGCCGAAATGCACGGGAAGCGCATGGAAGCTGCGGGATTGTCCCTCTCGTGGGCAAGGCCGCCGCCTACCATTATATAGAGCGTTGCGGCGGCTTCGCGCCGATCGTCCGCACCGCAAAGCCGCCGCCCTTCCGTTCGCCTCTCGAACGTCGATTCGCGAGCCCCGGCCGCCCATGCCCCGCGCATCGGCCCGGTTCGTCGTCAGGTTAGGTTGTTTGCGGTGGGCGATCCGTCCCTCGGCCGTCCATGCCCCGCAAAGCGCCCCGCCGCTACCGCGCGCCACGGGCTTGCGCGCGAAAAACGGCGCTCGCTGGCAGGTTCTGACGGTTTGAGGTCGTTTGATCCGACGGGCCAAGCGCCCGCAAAAGCGGGAGGCGACCAACCGACGCTGTGACCAGGCAAAACGAAAAGCAAGCCGAACGACGGCCAAGCAAGGGGGCCGTTCGACGACCTCAAACCGTCAGAACCTGCCAGCGAAGAGGGTTTTTCGCGCGCAACGCCCCCATTGCCCCTGGCGAACGCGGCCCATCGGCAGCATCGGCGGCCTTCGGCGGAAATCGAGCAACCTTCCCAGCCCCATCCGAGCACGGCGCGCCCTTCCCGCCGAAAAGCCGAACCGCCGCGCACGACGAACAGGCGCGGCGGCAGCTCGGCTCGCAGCTTTACGCGTGCACAGGCTGCTCCCATTGGGGAAGATCCTGCAAGGCTACGACGGACAGGCCGTTTGCGCGCGCCATCTCCATGCCGGCCACCATGGCCTGGGCACCGGCCAGGTTCGTGACGTGGGTCACGCCGCGCTTCACGGCCTCCAGGCGCAGCTCGTAGCCGTCGGCGCGCGTGGCATGGCCGAACGGCGTGTTGATCATGAGCGCTATCTCGCCGGCAGCGATGCGGTCGAGCACGTTGGGGGTGCCCTCGTGCACCTTCTTCACTTCCTCGCAGTCCACGCCCGCCGCGCGCAGGGCGCGGGCCGTGCCGCCCGTGGCCACTACCTTGAAGCCCAGGCGTACGATGTCGCGCGCAATGGACACGATGGCGCGCTTGTCGCGGTCGCACACGCTGACGAACACCGTGCCGCCCTCGGGCAGCGCGTAGCTGATAGCCAGCTGCGTCTTGGCGAATGCGGCCGGGAAGTTGCCGGCGATGCCCATGACCTCGCCGGTGGACTTCATCTCGGGGCCCAGCACCGTGTCGGCGCCGGGGAAGCGGCCGAAGGGCATGACGGCCTCCTTCACGCTGTAATGCTCGAGACGGCGGTTGTCGGGCGGCAGGCCCAGGTCGGCGATCCTCTCCCCCGCCATGATGCGCGCGGCCATCTTCGCAAGCGGCACGCCCGTGGCCTTAGACGCGAACGGCACGGTGCGGCTGGCGCGCGGGTTGGCCTCGATGACATAGATGACCTGGTCCTTGATGGCGAACTGGATATTGATGAGGCCCACCACGCCCAACCGCAGCGCCAGGTCGCGCGCGATAGAGCGCAGCTGCGACACCAGCGCCTCGGACAGCGCGAACGGCGGGGTGCAGCAGGCCGAGTCGCCGGAGTGGATGCCGGCCATCTCGATGTGCTCGAGCACGCCGCCCACGTACACCTGCTCGCCGTCGCACAGCGCGTCGAGGTCCACCTCCACCGCGCCCTCGAGGAAGCGGTCGAGGTACACCGGGTGGTCGGGCGAGATCTTCGCGGCCTCGGCCATGTACTTTTCCAGCTGGGCGCCGTCGTATACGATGCCCATGCCGCGTCCGCCCAGCACGTAGCTGGGGCGCACGAGCAAGGGGAACCCTATCCGGTCAGCCACGACGCATGCCTCCCGGTAGGTTGAGGCCATGCCGGCCGCCGGATAGGCGATGGCCATCTCGTCGAGGATTGCGCTGAAGCGATCGCGGTCTTCGGCCAGGTCGATCGCCTCCGGCGGCGTTCCCATGATGGGCACGCCCGCCGCGGCCAGCGCGTTCGCCAGCTTGAGCGGCGTCTGGCCGCCCAGCGTCACCACCACGCCGTCCGGGCGCTCGACGTCCACGATGTCCATGACGTCCTCGAACGTGAGCGGTTCGAGGTACAGCTTGTCGGACGTGTCGTAGTCGGTGGACACGGTCTCGGGGTTGCAGTTCACCATGATGGTTTCGAAGCCGGCCTCGGCAAGCGCGTAGCTCGCATGCACGCAGCAGTAGTCGAACTCGATGCCCTGGCCGATGCGGTTCGGGCCTGCGCCCAGGATCATCGCGCGCTTGCGCGTCTTGGGCGCGACCTCGGTCTCGTCCGCATCGTAGGTTTTGTAGTGGTAGGCCGTGGAGCTGGGAAACTCGGCCGCGCAGGTGTCCACGGTCTTGAACGCGGGTCTCACGCCCAGGAGCTTTCGACAGGTGCGCACGGTAAGCTCGTCGGATCCCGTAAGGTGCGCGATCTGGGCATCCGACAGCCCCATGCGCTTGAGCAGGCGGAACGCGTCGGCATCCAGCTCGTCCAAAGCCATGCCGCGCAGGTTCTCCTGCACGCGCACGATGTCGGCCATGCGCGCGACGAAGAAGGGGTCCACGCGGCTCACCGCGCTCGCGCGCTCCACCGTCCAGCCACGGCGCAGCGCCTCGGCAAGGTAGAAGACGCGCTCGGCCGTGGGGCGCGCCACGAGGTCCTCGAGCGCTGCGTCGGACGCGACGGCCTCGTCGCCCTTGCCGTCGCCGCCGAGGCCTGCGCGCCCGTTCTCGAGCGAGCGCAGGGCCTTGCCGACCGCCTCCTCGAACGTGCGGCCGATGGCCATGATCTCGCCGACGGCCTTCATGCGGGTGGACAGCGTGTCGTCGGCCCCCTTGAACTTCTCGAACGCGAAGCGCGGTGCCTTCACCACGCAGTAGTCGACGGAAGGCTCGAAGCACGCAGGCGTGGCAAGCGTCACGTCGTTGACGATCTCGTCGAGCGTGTAGCCCACGGCCAGCTTCGCCGCCGCCTTCGCGATGGGAAATCCGGTGGCCTTCGACGCAAGCGCCGACGAGCGCGAAACGCGCGGATTCATCTCGATGACGATCATGCGGCCGCTGTCGGGGTTCACGGCGAACTGCACGTTAGAGCCGCCCGTCTCCACGCCGATCTTTTCGAGGATGGCAAGCGACGCGGCACGCATGCGCTGGTATTCCACGTCGGAAAGCGTCTGAGCGGGAGCCACCGTAATGGAATCGCCCGTATGCACGCCCATCGGGTCGAAGTTCTCGATGGAGCACACGATGATGCCGTTGCCAACGCGATCGCGCATGACCTCCATCTCGAACTCTTTCCAGCCCTCGATGCTCTCCTCCACGAGCACTTCGCCCGCCGGGGATAGCTCCAGCCCTTGACTGACGATGGATTCCAGCTCGACCGCATCATGGGCTATGCCGCCGCCGGCGCCGCCCATGGTAAACGACGGGCGCAGCACCACCGGATAACCCAGATCGGCCACGATTTCGAACGCGTCGTCCAGCGAGTACGCGTATCCCGAGCGAGCGGTCTCGATTCCCAGCTCGGCCATGCACTCGTTGAAGAGCTTTCTATCCTCGCCGCGCTCGATGGCCGCCAGGTCGCAGCCGATCATCTCAACCCCGTAGGCATCCAGCACGCCCGACTTCGCCAGCTCGACGGCCGTGTTCAAGCCGGTTTGGCCGCCCAAGGTGGGCAGCAGGGCATCGGGGCGCTCCTTCTCTATGATCTTCTGGACGAACTCGGCGGTGATGGGCTCGACGTAGGTGCGGTCGGCCAAGCCCGGATCGGTCATGATGGTGGCCGGATTGCTGTTCACCAGAACCACGCGGTAGCCGTCCGCCTTGAGCACCTTGCACGCCTGCGCGCCCGAATAGTCGAACTCGCACGCCTGGCCGATGACGATCGGGCCGGACCCGATGACCAGGATGGTCTTGATGTCCGTGCGCTTAGGCATGACGGCCTCCTTCCATCTCAGCGAACGACCAGCCGGCAAGGCGGTCGGCGGCGATGTCGATGTCGAGGTAGCTCGCACGTTCACGGGAGTCGAGCGCACCGCCCTCGCTCGTCACTGCGGAATCCATCAAGCGCGAAAACGCGGTGAACAGGTAGTGCGCGTCGGTCGGCCCGGGAGACGCCTCGGGATGGTACTGCACGCTGAACGCAGGCAAATCCAGAAACGCGACGCCCTCCGCCGTGCCGTCGTTGAGGTTCACGTGCGTGAGGCGAATGCGGCCGAAGCGATCGTTCATCACAACGGGGGCAACCTTATCGCGCGCCCAGATGCGCAGGTCGTCGCAATGGTTCGCGCAGCCGCCCGACAGCGCGGGAACGAGCGGCCCCAAGCTGGAAAACACCAGGCCGAACCCGTGGTTCTGCGCCGTGATCTCCACGCGGCCCGTGAGCAGGTTCATCACCGGATGATTGCCGCCGCGGTGGCCGAACTTGAGCTTCTCGATCTGCGCGCCCGCAGCTTTGCAGATCATTTGGTGCCCCAGGCAGATGCCGAATACCGGCACCTTGCCCAGCAGCTTCCCCACCTGCGAGTAAGTGCCCTCCACAGCCTCGGGGTCGCCGGGGCCGTTCGACAGGAACACGCCGTCAGGCCCCGTGGCCAGCACCTCTTCCGCCGGCATGTCCCACGGTACAACCGTAAGCTCGCAGCCCGAGCGTACGAGATTCTGAAGGATCGAGCTCTTAACGCCGCAGTCGTAGGCGACCACGCGATATCGCGCGGGCGCAGCCGGAGCGACGGCGAACGCGTGGCTCGCGGGAAGGTCGTCCGCGCCCACGGCGTACGGCTTCCCGCACGACACGGTAGCCGCCAGGTTCTGCCCCACGAGCGACGCGCTCGCACGTACCTTGCGCAGAAGGCTCGCCTCGTCGGCGTCGACGGTCGAGAGCACCGCGCGCTGCGCGCCGCAATCGCGCACGTGACGCACGAGCGCGCGCGTGTCCACTCCTTCCACGGCCACCACCCCGTGTTCGCGCAGGTAGTCTGCGAGCGTGACCGTACTGCGCCAGTTCGACGGCGTCGCGCATATATCGCGCACGACAAGGCCGCGCAACGCAGGCTTGCCCGCCTGGGCGTCATCGGGATTCACCCCGTAGTTTCCGATCTGCGGATACGTCATGGTGATTATCTGGCCTGCGTAGGACGGGTCGGTTATCACCTCGAGGTAGCCCTCGAGCGACGTGTTGAAGCAGATCTCGCCGAACACCTCGCCTTCGGCGGCGCACGCCGTGCCGCGGAACACCGCACCGTCCTCCAGCACCAGCGCCGCCGGACGCGGCACGGGCTTCGACGTACCCTCTAGCAGCTTGTTCGCAATCTCGCTCAAAATCTTCCTTCCGCTCGGACAGCATATACAGAAAACGCCTCCGTCGTAAACGAAGGCGCACGTGGTTCTGGGAAAGTTATGCTGCGCACCTTGTCGGTCTCTCCGTACCGCCTTAAAGGTTGAGAGTCAGTATACGACTTGTAAGATTATTTAGAGCTAAAATTGCATTATTTTTAATGTTTTGGAAATAAATATGCAATTTTGGGTGCTCCAGAATCCCGAAGCGCCCAACTTCCTATCGAAAGGGGCGAAGCGAGTTCTCGACCTTTCAACCCGCCTCGCCCCACGAACCCTACCGCTCCTTGCGGCTGCAACGGCGAACCGTCAAGCCGCCGAGCGCCACCGCGGCAGCAAGCGCGACAAGGGCGAGCGGAGCCGCCTTGAACTGGTCGCCCGTTCGCACAAGCTGCTCGGACGTGGCGCTGCGCGAAGCGTCGCCGGGAACGTCAGGTACAGGAGCCGGATCAGGGGTCGGCGTTGGATCCGGAACAGGTTTCGGAGGGACCGCCGCATCGCCCGGCTGGGGAACCGTCTCCATAGCCGTTGCGCTGAATACGCGATACGGATTGTTCTGCGATCCCGCCAGCACATAGAACTGGCCATGATACGCCGTGGCAGCCGAAGCGAGGAACGCCTGCTCGGAAGCCTTCTTTCCATACGCCGTCACCGAAGGCGCCTCGCCTTCGGAAAGCAGGTACGTGTCGGCCTTGCCGTCTTTGCTCACCGGACCAGCAAGTGCGAACCCGTCCTCGACAACCCCTGACGCATAGGCCAATTGACCCGTCTCGGTTACCAGCGAGGAAAAATCAACCGGCGTCCCCACGAGCCACCCTGCAGCGGCGCCCTTCTCTGCTGCAGGGTCAAGATCGGCTTGCTGCGGCTTCAACAACTCGGCGCCAGGCAAGCCGCCCATCTGAATTCTTCCAGAAATACCGCCCGACACCATGAACGAGCCGTTGCCGTACGTCACTTGGGGACGAATACGTCCCATAGAAAGCTCTCCTGCTTCTTCAAAAATACGCGATGCGAGGTCGGCGCGGAACACCTTTGCACTGTCGCCGTCATCGATCAAACCGCCGAGCACGTAGAGATACTCGCCGTCACTTCCCAAAGTGGAGGCGACTGGAGCGGTATCCAAGCCTGCGAACTCGAAGGCTAGAGATTCCCATGCCCCATCGGCGGTGTAGCGAACAAACGACACGCTTTTCGCATCGGTCAATTGCAGCACAAGCGCACCATCAAGCGTTGCCCCCGATACGTCAACAACGCCACTCGATACAGCAACGCCATCAGCCGTGCATGCCGGGAGCGAAACTTTACCCCACATCTTCACATCAGGATCGTAGCACAACAGATGGTCGTAGGTCTTATCTGCGTCAAACAAAGACGTGCGCGGCAGGCAGTACACGTCTCCATTGAAACCTACCAACTGCCAGGAGCCCCACATGCTCAATTCATCGGGAACAGGTAGGTTCGTCTGGTCGTAATACGCTACATCAACGCGCTTTCCCAGATCCACCCGTTGATTAGCTTGCTTACCGTTCGATTTCACCTGCACAACCGTCTGACCGCCCGCAAACCCCTCGGGCTTTTGCACAGTCAACTCGGTTTTATCGTCACCCAAGTCGATGCGCCCAGACACCGACGCTGCCGCATCGTCCAACCAGACCTCGGTATCTCCTTGAGGCATGAAGTATCCGCGTACACTCACTGAGCTTCCGTTATCCACGACTTCGGTGATAGCCGGACCAGGGTCCGCCGCACCGTCAACCGTCGCATACCCGCCCGTCGAACACATACCCTCATAACGCTCATCGGGTTCGGCGGCACCTTTCACCAATGCTGCCAACTTTTCAGCAGATTTTGACATATCGGTTGAATCTACGTTGTCTAAACCCTGTCCAGCAATCACTGCCGCAGCGCCCGCTACCGCCGGACAAGCCATAGAAGTACCCTGCATATACGTATAGGGGACCAGATCGCTGCCCATGCCTATGCTGTCAACTAAAACGGTACCCGGCACGTACGATCCCAAGCTCTTCAAGCCACCGACCATAGAAAACTCTACTATGGCGAAGCCTATCCTTATTTGAAAATGCTCCCAATCGACATCCTCCGGCAACCGCCCCGACAAGCCTGCCCACGCATCGCCTCCCATACCGAAGGCGCCTTCCGCTACGGGCAATTCCGCCCATCCGTCATCACCGTCGCCGTCAACGACCGTTCTCACACCAACCATAAGCCGCGTCGCAACCGAATCGCCTCCAGCGGTGCCTGCATAGCGAACGCTTAAATGCGTAGGCTTTTCAGCAAGTCCTGAAAGATCGACTGCACCGCTTTCGACAACGGCAAGATTGCCCGCTCCCGCAGACTCGGGACTGTAGGAGAGGGCCAGGGCTCCTTCACCATCGAAGCGATAGCCGCCCTCGACAATTGAACCAGCGGTGAACGAGGAAAACTCGCTCATATCAACCCCGCTGGGACAATGGCTTTCGTCATCGAAGCTTTCGTATAGAGCCGCTTCGTCATCCTCCTCGCCTAGATATTGCGGGCCCGCCGTAGCATCCGGACCGCCGGTTGCATAGGTGGACAAAATGGTTCCACCAGGTGCCATCACATCGGTCGTCGTCTCGCCGAACTGGGTAAATGGAGTAGGATCTCCCGTCGCATCGATGGCATCGACAACCACCACATACGGATTATCAGCCAAAACCCCCGCGGTGCTAGCCGCTGCATCATTATCGAACGCCGAGTTGCCCGACGCGAATACGCTTACAACGCCCTGTTGCCCGAGCTCCGTCACAGCAAGATCGATCGAGCGCAGTTGAGTCTGGCCGAATCCCCATGAATTGTTTGCCACCCGTACCCCAACGCCCGCATCGCAAGCACGGCTCACATAATCGAAACACTCCAACATTCCCGAAAGAGTATCGTTATGACGGACTGCCATAATCTTCGCGTTCCCCGCAAGACCCGAGATGCCTGCGCCATCCCATGCAGCTCCTATAGTGCCCGCTACATGCGTACCATGATAACTAGAAAGACCTTCTGTCGAGGAGATGTCCTTGCCGGCAACAGCGGCAAATCCGTGCTTGTCTTCTTTGCCTGTTTGCTCAATACCGGATTCCAGTCCTTTATCCCACATGACCGGCGCTAAATCAGGGTTCGTTGCATCTACGCCTCCATCAATAACAGCCACGACGACTTCTTTTAACTGCTTGGCCGCATCTCGGTTATTCCAATTGCCGTAGGACATATCGATAGCCTTGTCCTGCGGCATGCCGCCCATGCGGCCATCGTTACTGAAACCCCAAACGAAGCTATTGATATCCGTTGCAGGATCGTTCTCGTCCCGGCCAAGAACGATCCCGGAAGAAGCTGCGCTCGGCTCGTCGCTTTCACTGCCTCCAGCTGCAAGCGCCTCGTTCCCATCGATTGCATTTCCCTCTTCGCCGCCGTCTTTGGCTTCGTCGGTTTGGCGAGTTCCCCCTTCGCCGTCCGCAACCTCTTCTGTCGGCTCGACGATGGCGTCAGTTGCATCTACCTCAACATCGACGTCATCGGATTTTACGATTGCGTTCGGCTCTGCAAACGCCACGCGCTCATCGGATTCCAACTCGGCGATGAGCTGCTCGGTGGTCTTGCCCTCATCTCTAACCAGCACCAACCGTCCTGCGGCGGTTTGCCGTGCATTGTCTGCCGAGCGCGACCTAGCCGCACGGGCGCCGTCTCCGCCTAGGTCGTCCCCCAGCGCCTCAGTGGCCGCATCCGCGTCGATGTCCATGAGGCCTTCAGCGTTATCGAGCGGATCGTTGCCAAGGGAAAACGTCCGCACCCCATTGTCGATCACATAGGCAATAGCCTCGTGCTCGACATACGTTCCCGGCGCGAAAGACGCATTCGGGGAATCAGCAGCCTCGTCGGCCGCTGCTGCACCAGTCGATATCGGCACGAGCGAACATGCCAGCAGCGCTCCTAGCGCAGCTCTTCCGAACCTCTTCATTTGCATCCCTTCGCTTCACGCGTACATTATGCAAATACTCTAAGAAATCCCGTACAACAAAAGAGCAACAGGGATGTACGCAGATGAGAACGATATGCTTGATGGTTCGCTGGAACAGTCGTTCGCGGCGCTGCTTTGTTGCGCTTTTGTTGCACCTGCTTCATTACACTCGCCTTTTACGAAGCCGACGTGCGGGAATCGCCAGCGCACGACGCACGGTGCTGGTCAAGCAAGAGAACATGACCACGGAAGACCTCCTGCGCGAACTCACCCAAGATCCGCGCGTCGTTTCGGCGGAGCCGAACTACCTGATAGAGCTCCCTCGCGAAGAGGCAGCCGCGATTACCGCAGCAAGGACGAGCGCAGCGAACAAAGACGAGGACGCATCTCCCCTCGCCGACCTGAGCGACTACCAATGGGCCGGACGCAACGACGGCGAACGCCTGACGACGAGCAACGCCGGACATCCCACGCAACAAGGCTTCGATATCAACGACGGCGCCTGGACCGCGGCCAAGGGCGCAGGCTGGAAGGGCGCCGCCCCCAACGCCTCCGGCACGGTAGCCGTTCCGGACACCGGCATCGACTACACCCATCCCGATCTGAAAAACGTCATGTGGAACGGCGAGAGCCTGGTCGATCTGGCGGGCGAAGGAGGCCCCTACGGTCTGAACGTAAGCGGGTCGGGCGAGCCGGACGACGTGATGGACCGCCACGCGCATGGAACGCACTGCGCGGGCATTATCGCCTCCTCGTGGGACGACAGCGGCACAAGCGGCGTGGCCAACGGCGTTCGTCTTGTTGCGGTAAAGATGCTAGACGATCAGGGGTACGGAACGCTCGACATGGAGCTGCGCGCCTACGACTACCTCGCGCGCATCGCCACGACCGTGAACCTCAAGGCAATCAACAACTCATGGGGAGGATCGGCGCCTTACCTGGCCTTCTCGCTTGCCGTCGCCGAGCTGGGACGACTGGGCGCCGTCACCGTGATAGCCACGGGGAACAACGCGCTCGACACCGACCGAAACCTGTTCACTTCGGCAACGCTGGCGACGAACCCCTACGCCGTAGCCGTGAACTCGTCCGATGCGACGGGCCGGCTCTCCGCGTTCAGCAACTACGGCGCCTACACCACCGATCTCGCAGCACCGGGCAGCTGCATACTGTCCACCGTGCCCGCCTCGACGCAACATTATTTTCCCGAAACGTCTCCCAGCAATATCCAAGGCGCGTACGAAACGTTCGCGAGCGGCTCGCCCTCGTGCACGACCGCGAGCGCGGGGCGCGACGAAGCGACGCGCAGCAGCATAGGAAGCGCGGACTTCGCGCTGCATTACGACGAATCGCCTTCGTGGAGCATCAAGATAGCGGATATGGACGAGGTGCCCTCTGAAGAACTTGCGAACATGGCCATCGCGAACGGCACGAACGCCAGCCGCGCCTTCGCCTTCAACTTGTCCGTCAACGTGCCGGAAGACCAAAGGAGCGATGCTCGCAAGATGGAGCGATTCGCGCTCAAGTGCCTGAACGCCGGTTTCTCCATGGAGAATACGGGCAAGATGTTCGTGGGCGTATGGGGAGTTGAAACACTGGATTCCAACGGAACCGTGCAGCTTGCGACCAACGAGGGCCTGGGAAGGATGAGCGGGCGGGCGCGCATGGTTGACAGCTGGGAGCCGCTCTCGCTCGATCTTGAGCAGCTGCTCGAGGACTCGGGTTTGACCGAGGTGGCATTCGACGACGCCGGGAACATGACGGTGCGCATGGTCGTGCTGCTTCCCTACGATCCGGGAGCCGACGACGCGGTGAACCTTGACTGCATAGGCGTAGGTTCCCCCGAAGGGTCCGTCGGATCTTACGACGTCATGAACGGCACCTCCATGGCGGCTCCTGCGGCGACGGGCGCAGCCGCCGTGCTCGCGCGCGACGAGGCGTCCAATGCAGCGACGCTTTCCCAAGGAAGCGCGCACGCCCTTGCCGCCTCGGCTGCCGAGCGGGCCGCGCGTCTCAAGGGATCGACCTCCCCGACAAGCACGTTCGTCGGAACATGCCGCACCGACGGAGCGCTTGATCTCGGCCTGGAGGAAGGAGCGTACGCGCCCTCCGTTGCAAAGGTGCAGCCGACCGACGATCAGCGCAGCATCGCCGTGCAGGGCTACTTTTTCGGCGACGACGGCAACGAGGGAGCGCTTTCGATCGACGGCACACCCGCAACAGTCGCGTCCTGGAGCGACGACGAGGTGATCGTAGAGCGTCCGGACGGTCGCGAGAACGGCAAGGCCGACATCCTGCTTACCGCCTCGAACGGCAAGACGACGCGGTACCGGGCGGATCTCACGTTCTCGGACCGCGGTCCAATGCCGCCTTTGTACGAAAAAGAGCTTGCTTCCCCGGCGAATATCGACGCCTTCATGCGAGAGGACGCCGCGTTCTTCTCCTCCACCGCTCTCGACGGGTCGCTGTACCTGCTCACTCTGGCCAACGGCTTCCTAGCTAAAGGCTTGTGGCGCTACGATATCGCCCATGACGCATGGAGCCGATGCGCCGACCTTCCCGAAGGCCTCACCTGCTCGAACAGCGCCATAACCGCGCATGGAGATTCGATCATGCTGCTGGGAACGGCAGACGACAACCAAGGCGGGGTGCAGCTGCTGTATCGGTACAGCCCCGAATCGGACGCTTGGCAGCAAAACCCCTACGAGGAGCAGGCGATATTCTCCAGCATTGTATCCTGGAAAGGTTCAGTGCTGCTGGTAGGCGGGATCGACTCAACGGGCGCGAGCGCGGGCGTTCGCACGTACGACCCGCAAGCGGGAAAGATCGCGCACGTTGCCGACCTGCCTGCCGAAACGCTGCTTCCCTCCCTTGCCGTATCCAGCGACAGCCTTGTCATCGCCCAAGGCCTCAGCAGCAAATCCGCAGCGCAACCCGGACTGCTCATGAGGGCTGTCGAGACGGACGGAGCCTGGTCGATCGAGAAACGGGACGGCGTGCTTCCGGCAGAGCCCCCGTATAACGCTCCTTTCGAAAACTACGGCCTTGCAAGCTATGCCGAAGGCGTCGTCGTCGTAGGACTGGCCGAGCCGGGTTGCGACACCGCGCTGCTGCCCGAAGGTGCAACGCAGCTTCAGCCGTTTGCGAAAACGCTTTCGCAAAGCGCGATCTACCAGCCCACGGCAACGGCTCACGACGGCTACCTGTACGCGCTTGCCTTTTCCAACCTCGAATCCGAACGCATAGTATTCCGCGCGACAGCCATCGATACAGGCGGCGAAGCCGATACCGGAGGCGGCGAAGGAGGCGCGCCGGGCGACGAAACGAAGAACCAGGGCGCAGGAACGAGTGAAGGCACCGCGGCCAAGCCGCTCGCGTCCACCGGAGACGGTGCGGCCGCAACCGTATCGGCGGCCGGCATGGCCGGCCTGACGGCACTGTTTGTCGGCGCATTCGCCCGAGCGAGGACGCGGCGAACCGCACGCGACTAAGCGAATCGTGCGCGGACGGAGGACCCGCCCGCGCATCATGCCGACGCGCTTGCCACCTCGTTGCCCTCGCAAGAGCGCTATCTGCGCTAACGCCGGGCCCGCCGATACGTCGCCGCCCCTGCGGCGACGATCAAGGCAGCACCGGCCAGACCCACGGCAACAAGCACACCGCGCGCATCGTCGCCGGTACGCGCAAGCTCGAGAGAGGCGACGCTCGAGCTTGCGCCGGGCTGTTGGCCAGGCTGCGGGGAGGGAATCGGCTCGACAACCGGTCGCTTCGAGAACTCGATCCGCACGTAAGCATCGCTCAAACCGTCAAGGCTCGTCGGCTTCACGACGTCGAGCAAAAACTGCTCGCCGGACGCCGCCGAAGAGCCTTTCCAGGCGCTCGCCATGAGCGCGTCGGGCACTGCGACCTCGACGCCCTGCGCCGCAATCGCGCGCTCCTGGCTTCCGAGAATCTCGAGCTGGCTGCCGTCTTCCGCGGCCGTCACGACGATCCGTCCGGCATCGCCGTCTTTCTGAATACCCGCGCAACCCGTTCCGCCAGCTAACACGTTCTTGCCTTTGACCAGCAAATTCACCTCACCCGCGCCTTCCTGCAACAAAAGCGCGTTCCTCTTGCGGCCAAGCTCGACAACCACGCCGTCAAGCACGATGGTAGGCGAACTTCCCTCTTTCACGACAATCCGGCTCTTGCTGCTTTCGACGCCGTCGGTCATGCGCACGGTATACGTCCCGCTGCCGGTGACGACCAGGTTGGCGTTGTCGTTGTAGTGGTAACCGCTATCGGTCCCCTCGCACGTCAAGTCGCTTACCGCGTCCATGCCCGTCTTCAAAAAGCGCGCCGTGAACCCGTCGAGCGAAACGGGAGCCGTCTCGTACCGAATGAAGCGATCGGACGTCTCAAGCTCCTCGAACGTATCGCCCTTCCAAGCGCTTGCCCAGTGCTCGTCATCGCCCGGCTCCAAGGAAATGCGCTCGCATGCGCTCGTCGAGCATGCGCCCGCGCCCACGGCGGGCAGCGCTGCGCCCCCGTCGCCTGCACCGCCCTGCACGATCGTCGTCGATGCGCGAAACGCGATACCGCTCACTCGGGCGGAACCTTGCGAGACCGCGCCTGCGCCTATGCCCGCCGCACGGCCTTCGCCCTGAATGGATCCTTCAACCAGATTGAGCAAAACGCCCGAAACGAGCGCGCCCGTTCCCGACGAACCGGTGCCGATCCCCGCGCCGTTCTCTCCCCCCACCGCGGTCAGCTCGATTCCGGAAAGCGTCACGTTGAAAACCGTTGCACGGCCCTCGCAAGCCGCCGTCCCGATGCCGGCCGCACCCCGACCGCCGTAAGCCTCCACGTCCGCCTTGATCGACACGTTCTTGAGTTCCGAATTGCCCGAGGGCAGTACGCCGCCGCCAATGCCGGGATACCCCGGCGCACCGATAGCCGTCAACGAGCCTTCGACGTCCGCTCTGCTTGCATCGCGTATCGCAAGCCGTGCGCTCCCGTTGCTTTTCATGATCCCAGCTCCGCCGGACAAGGATTCCAACCGGCACGGGCCGACAGCGACGAGCTCGACATCCCCCGCATCGGGAGAAACCGTCACGCACGAGCCGTTTTTCACCCGCATGTCCAACGATGGAAGATAGATCGAGGTTGACCCTGCTGCCGCTATCTTGATCGGCGTGCGCACGGGCCCGTCACCGTTCAGCCCCCTCACACAGTAAGTTATCGGCTCTTCGTCCTCCGGCCCTTCGATGACAAGCGTTCCATCATCTGTCAATTCGAGCCAATCGGACGGAACGGACCAACCTATAGAATCCTCCACTATCAGGTCGGAGCCGTTCTTCACTACCGCGATCTCAACGCACAAGACAACCGGGGTCTCGTACCCGTGCCCACGGTACGCGTACCCCGTTTTATACCAATACATGACCTTCGAACCTGCTTCAAGGCCGACGATCTTCGTTCCCTCAAGCGTGCCGTTCAATATCTCCGGTTGCCCATCGTCGCGCTTGAGCACCCTACTCGGATCGAACGAAGGATCCAGTTCTGCCAGATCGATGGAGGATTCCTTCGAGGCATCCGAGATATCCGCCACCAAGAGCTTGCCCTCGATCCAAAACTCCTCGTTCACCTTGTTATCGTTCCCCATGTTGAAGCTGACCAGGGGATTGTCGTCGCAGGAAAAATCCTCCAGCTGGGCGTTCTTCGTCAAATCCAACGTAGACAGGCTGTTGTGCTCGCAGTTCAGGTACCGAAGCTCTGCGTTGCGCGATACATCTAGCACGTCGAGCGCGTTGGAACTGCAGTCGAGATAGGCGAGCGCCGAGAAGTGCTCGATTCCTTTCAGGCTGTAAATTCCCCGGCCAGGCACCCGTATCTCAGTTGTCGCATCAATGCGCTCCTGCGTCAGCAGATCCCCGCCGGCCAGCTCGCGCACGTACGCTCGAAACGCCTGATCGGGAAAGTTCTTCTCATCCACGGCCACCCCGCCCGCAATCGCATCGACGTCTTTCGGGTCCGAGACCCCGGCAGGCACGTCGGAAACGGGATTCGACGCTGCAGCGGTCACGTCGAGAGAAGGATCCGCCGCCACGGACTCGCGCGCAACAATGCCTTCATCCGACGCAAGATCGGCCGCAGGCTCCCCTTCGGCAAACGCTGCCGCAGGCAGCATCGACAGGGCCAACCCCAACGCGAGCGCGGCTTCCATCGCGCGCATTCGCGAACCGCGTGTTTTCTGCTTCATGTAGGTTTCCTTCCCTAAGCCCCCCGCACGGCAGACGAGCCGTTGTCGAAGGGGATCGCGCATATCGATTCCAAAGTTTTATCATACGAAACAAGACGCAACAAAAGAGCAACACGTCCGCTTCGGCCTCGCATTGCTCGGAGAAATTTCTTCCGCCGTTCATCCGACGCGCAAAGCAAGCACTGGTACAATGACGAGCATCCGTATCGTCGAGCACCGCTCACCGCGTCGGGAAAGGGAGGGCATGCTGCACCAGTTCAATATCGCGCTTGATTTGTACAGCGCGCTCCTGTGCCTGATCTTAGGTACGTACGTGCTGGTCAGCGGCGACCGACGAGACCGCGCGAACCAGTGCTTCGCGGGCATCTGCGCCTGCAACGCCGTCATGGCCCTCGGCGATATGACGGCCTGGATGTTCGCTGTACCGCTCGACGCCGCGCAGCATGCCGTCATGCTGGCGGGAGCGTTTCTGTTCTATACGGCCCCCGCTCCCCTGTTCCTGTTCTTCACGGGCTACATCGTGGCGTTTCTTTCCAAGCGCACGCGCATCGCGCGCAACTACTTCCGGGCGTCGATCGCCTTGTTCTCGCTCTACGTGGCAGGCTGCATCGTCTCTCTTTTCAACGGCATGTTCTTCGGCGTGGACCCCGAGTTAGGCTACGTGCGCGGCCCGTTGTTTTGGCTTGCGCAAGTGGTGCCCGTCGCGTTGCACCTGCGCAACGCGGCCATCGTGATTCGCTACCGAGCGCATCTCGAACGCAAGGAGCTGGCGGGGTTCGCCAGCTATATCGCGCTTCCCATAATCGCCGAAATCGTGCAGGTGGCCGTTTTCGGGATCGCGCTCATGAACACGGCCGTGTCCCTTGCCATCTTCCTGGTGTTCTTAAGCATCCAATCCGAACGGAAGGCCCTGCTGGCCCAACGCGAGCAAGAGCTGACGGAAGCGCGAGCCGACATTATGCTGAGTCAGATCCAACCGCACTTCCTTTACAACACGCTGGCGGGCATTCGCGAACTCTGCTCGAGCAACCCTGCGGAAGCGGCGCGCGCCGTGGGCGATTTCTCTTCGTTTCTGCGCAGGAACATGTCCTCGCTCACCAGCAAAGCGCCCATTCCCTTCGAACGCGAGCTGCAACATACAAAAACATATCTTGATCTGGAAAAACGTCGACTTGGATCCCGACTGAGCACACGGTTCGACATCGAGCTCGATGATTTCTTCCTGCCGCCGCTCACCATGCAAGCCGTCGTTGAGAACGCCGTGCGCCACGGCATCGCCCCGCTTGAAGAGGGCGGCTGCATCCAGATAACCACGCGCCGCGAGCAAGACGACGCCGTGATCACGGTGTCCGACGACGGCGCAGGCTTCGAGGCAACCGACCCCTCCGCGCGCGACGAACGCGCGCATGTAGGCATCGCGAACGTACGCGTGCGTTTGGCGGAATGCTGCCAGGGCACGCTCGAAGTGCGCTCGTCGCGCAACGCGGGCACGGTAGCAACGATACGCGTGCCACTCGACCTTCCCGCACAACAAGGAGCGTTTCTGTGAACATCATTGCCGTAGACGACGAGCCGCTTGCGCTGAACGACTTGATCAGGTCGCTAAAGAGCCTTTATCCGTCCTGCGAACCGCTTTCGTTCGCCACGCCCCGGGCGGCGCTCGAGCACGCGAGCTCTCGTCCGGTCGACATCGCCTTCCTCGACATCGAAATGCCGGGCATGAGCGGGCTCGAGCTTGCCAAGCGCCTGAAGGACCTGCATCCCGACGCGCATATCGTGTTCGTCACCAGCTACGAGCAGTACGCGATCGATGCGTTCGCCCTCCATGCCACCGGCTACCTGCTCAAACCGGTGCAGGCAGCCGAGCTCGAGCGCGAGATGACCTTCATCTACGAGCGCAGCCCGCAGGAGCCCTCCAAACGCATCAGCATTCGAACCTTCGGCGGCTTCGAAGCGCTTGTCGACGGGGAGCCCTTGGCTTTCAAACGGTCGAAGACCAAGGAGCTGCTAGCGCTTTTGGTCGATCGGCGCGGCTCGGGAGTGACGATGCGCGAGGCATGCGCGACCCTGTGGGAGGACGCCCCGCACAGCACCTCGCAGCGCAGCTACTACCAATCGCTCGTCGCCGATCTGCGCTCGGCGCTTGCAGCCGCGCACGTCGAAGACGTGCTGGTGAAGACGTGGAACAACCTGGCAATCGATCCGCACGCCATCGAGTGCGACAGCTACCGGTTCCTTGACGGCGATCCGATTGCCGTCAACTCGTACCGCGGCAACTACCTGCCCGCATACTCGTGGGCGGAGTTTTCATCGGGCGCGTTCCGCTCGCAACCGCGATAGCGCCCCGACGACCGGCCGCTTTATTCCGGGTCACTGTTCAAAGACAACCCCTACGCCGTCGTGGTGGCCGCCACGAACGCGGCCGGCGAGCTATGGAGCCAAAGCCACTGGGGGGCGAACACCGTGGACATCGGCGCTCCGGGCGGCGGCATCTTATCAACCGTGCCGTTCGCAAACGCACGATACATGCCCGCCATCGCTTCCGCATCGGCATGGCACGCCCGCCATGCCGATGCGCTGCGCTCATGCAGCCGTACGGGCGGCGCTCGTCCGCCAAGCGGGTACCGGGTGCCGGACGGGCGCTGCGCTTGTGCAGTTCTTCCCCAAATGTTGCGCATTTCAACCTATTTCGACGAACCGCCGAACGACGCGCCGCCAAATTGCCTGATCAGCTGGGAATGCGCTACCTCAACAACCCGAAAACTCCCCGTGAGCGCAACATTTCGGAAAGAATCGCTCACCAAGGCCCGCTCGAAGCCCTAGTCGTAGCCTACCGGAAGCCCAAGCCGCCGCCGAAGCCTCAATTTGCGCGCATGATAATCAGAAACACGAATCTGCACGCGCTTACCAAGCTGTCGCTGAATCGCCTGGGCAATCGCGTCGGTGGCAACAAGGCTGTCCAGTTCGTCATTGGTGACGCCGACAACCGTCCAGCCCATCGCCATCAGCGCATTCGCCCTCCTTGAATCCTTGATGCGACTTGCCTCGCCTTCGTGCATCTCCCTGCTCTGGTACTCCACATCGAGCTTCGCCTCCGGCCAGCACAGATCGCAGCGAAAGCTCTTTCTGCCGGAAAGCGCTCGGGCGGCCGCGCTTGCCTTCACCTCGTAGTTCATTTGCGGAATGCCCAAACCGTATCCACCGTACGAAGTAGGCAAGCCCAGCATGAGCGCTTGCTTCGTCTCGCGCGGAGAAGCCGATCCGTCCGTCAAATACGGCATGATGCGAGCCACGCTCCGAGCGCCTCTGATAGAAGGATTGACGGAGACGAAATCGCGCAGGGATCGCACCGAAGCAAGAGCCGGCACCTGGTACGCCGGAGCAGTCGACGTCCGCTTGGTCCGATAGGTTCCGCACAGTTCGTAGACCAACTCAAGCAGGTCGATCTTGTCCTTCGCCGATGAAGCCATCTGCATGCAAGCAAGCGGCGCGCTGCACACGCCCATGCCGCCCGGCAGTCGAAGCAACGGCTCTCCTCGCATCTTCACTGTGGAAACGTGCGGGACTCGGCGCGAAGTGGAACGGCATCTCGAAGCGGTCCCTAGAAGAAGATGGGCGGGGCGATCGATCGTCAAGCCAGGATGATCGCTCTCTACGCTTTCGATCAGCTTTTCGAGTTCGCGCTCGCTCGGCGCTCGATCGGGCAGGCGCTGCGCGGCACCTTTCGCCCCCGCGAACTCCCGCGCATCGATCGCTCGCAACATCTGGAAAGCGGTTCGGTAGCCGAAACAAACCTGCATAGGCTCCATAGGAATCCCCTCGTTCGCCCTTGACTACGAGGATCTTGCAGACGTGGTACCAGGAAGCGAGGGCTCGGCTTCCCCTATGGGCTGCTCCGCGAAGCGAAGAGCGCCTACATTGGCTCGATAACGAAACGATTCTACCATGCATCGCGCGCTCGCGCGTGCGGTTCTTCCCCCAATGTTGCGCACGGGCGCGCGTCGAAGCCCGCCTGCCAGAGACGAGCATCTGCGACCAGGCAAAACGCACGGGCACATCCAAGATCGCCCGCGCGCTTGTCTTCCGAACGCAACATTGGGGGAAGAATCGAACAACGGGCAGCATAGACTGCGCCCCACGACCATCGAAGTCCGCTAGCCGGAACATGCAGAACGGCCCCGCATCAGCGAAGCGATGCGGGGCCGCAACGTACCGCGGGCTCGCACCGTTCGATGAGAGCCCGCGTCATACCAGGGCATGGCCCCGGTTCGATTCTGAAGCGTCCTATTCGACGATCGCGCCGTCCTCGAGCGTTGCGTAGCCGCCCACGTAGACGTCGGTGGCGCGACCCTTCAGCTCGGCGCCGATGAAGCCGGAGTTCTTCGCCTTCGAGACGAAGCCGTCGACCTCGACCGTCCAGGCGGCCTCGGGATCGATCACCGTGAGGTCGGCCGTGCTGCCCGCCTCGATCTTGACCGGCTCCACGCGCAGGATGGCGCGCGGGTTAACGGCCATCACTTCGACGAGCTTCGCGTAGTCGATCGCGCCGGTTGCCACCAGGTTCGTGATCATCAGCGAAAGCGAGGTTTCCAGGCCGGTCATGCCGAACATGGCAATCTCGAACTCGCAGTCCTTCTCCCATGCGGCATGCGGCGCATGGTCGGTTACGATGGCGTCGATGGAGCCGTCCTTCACGCCTTCGATGAGCGCGGCCGCGTCATCGGCCGTGCGCAGCGGCGGGTTCACCTTAAGGAAGGTGTTGTAGTCGTCGCCGATGGCGTCCTCGGTCAAGAACAGGTGATGAGGCGTGACCTCGCAGGTGACGGGCAGGCCTTCGGCCTTCGCCGCGCGCACCATGTCAAGACCGCGAGCCGTGGTGATGTGCTGGATGTGCAGCGGGCATCCCGTCAGGCGGCACAGCGCGATGTCGCGGGAGATCTGCAGCTCCTCGCCTTCCGCCGGCCAACCCAGCATGCCCAAGCGCGTAGAGGCAACGCCCTCGTTCACCTGACCGTCGCCCACCAGGTCTTCGTCCTGGCAATGGCTCATGATGACCTTGTCGAACATCGCGCCGTAATCCATGACGCGGCGCATCATGCCCGCATCCTGCACGCCGCGGCCGTCGTCGGTGAAGGCCACCGCGCCATGAGCCACCATGTCGCCCATTTCGGAGAGCGTCTCGCCCTTGAGCCCCTGGCTGCAAGAGCCCGACACGTGCACGCGGCACTTGCCTACTGCGGCTGCGCGCGACTTGACGTACTCCACGCCCAGCGCGTTGTCGATGATGGGCTTGGTGTTGGGCATGCAGCACACCGCCGTGAAGCCGCCGTGAGCCGCCGCGCGCGTTCCGGAAGCGATGTCTTCCTTCTGCTCGAAGCCGGGCTCGCGCAGATGCACGTGCATGTCCACCAGGCCCGGAACCACGATCTTGCCGGAAAGGTCGCGCTCGACGCCCTTCTCCATGGTCAGGCCTTGGCCCACCTCGACGATCTTGCCGTCGCGGACCAGGATGTCGGCCGTTTCGTCCAGACCCACCTGCGGGTCGATCACACGGGCGTTCTTAAGCAGCAAAGCCATCTTCGCTCCCTCCGAGAAGAAGATACATTTCAGCCATACGGGTGAGTATTCCGGCGTAGACCTGGTCGAGGATGACCGAGCGGTTCGGATGGTCGGCCATGTAGCTGTCAAGCTCGACGCCGCGGTTGATGGGGCCGGGGTGGCAGATGAGCGCATCGGGCCTCATCAGATGCTCGCGCTCGCGGGTCAGGCCGAACAGCTGGTTGTACTCGCGCAGGCTGGGATACGGCGCGCCCTCCAGGCGTTCGCGCTGGATGCGCAGCATGTACACCACGTCCAGGGTGGGCAGCGCCTCGTCGAGGTTCGTGGTCACATGGTCGGCACCCAGAACGTCGGGGCGGGCAGGCATGAGCGTGCGCGGCGCCACCACGGTCACTTCGCAGCCCATGATCTTGAGCGCGGGGATCAGGCTGCCGCACACGCGGGAGTGGCCGATGTCGCCCACGATGCCCACCTTGAGGCCGTTCAGGTCGCCCTTCTTCTCCCAGATGGAGTACAGGTCCAAAAGCGCCTGGGTAGGATGCTGGTGCTTGCCGTCGCCGGCGTCGATGACGTGGGCGCCGGACACGTCGGCGATCTTGCGGGGCACGCCGGCGTGCTTGTCGCGCACGATGATCATGTCGATCTTGTAGGCGCACAGCGTTTCCACCGTGTCCACCAGGCTCTCGCCCTTCACGAGCGAGGTCGAGCTGCCGCCAAAGTTTAAGCTGTTGGCGGAAAGGCGCTTCTCGGCGATCTCGAACGAGGAGCGCGTGCGCGTGGACGGTTCGTTGAACATGTTGACCACGGTCACGCCCTTGAGCGTGGGCACCTGCTTGATACGGCGCTCGTTGACCTCTTTGAAGCGGACAGCCGTCTCCAGGACGGTCATGATATCGTCAGCGGAATACTCCGTGATGTCGATCAGGTGCTTGTGGTTGAAGCCCATCTCTATTCACCCCCCAGCGGTGCCGAACCCGCGCGGGAGCCCGGAGCCATTTCAAGAATCTCTACTTCGGACTTGCCGTCGGCCTCTTCCAGAAACAAGCGCACGTTCTCCTCGGAGGAAGAAGGCACGTTCTTGCCCACGAAGTCAGCGCGGATGGGAAGCTCGCGGTGCCCGCGATCGACCAGCACCGCCAGCTGCACGGCAGCCGGGCGGCCGATGTCCATGAGCGCGTCGAGCGCGGCGCGGATGGTGCGGCCCGTGTACAGGACGTCGTCCACCAGCACGACGGTCTTGCCGTCGAGGTCGAAGAAGATGTCGGTGGAATGCACCTCGGGAGAGAGATGCGTCGCGAAGTCGTCGCGATAGAAGCTGATGTCGAGCTTTCCGAGCGGCACCTTGGCACCCTCGATCTGCTCGATCTTCTCGGCCAGGCGCTTCGCGAGCAGATCGCCCCGCGTCACGATGCCGACGAGCGCGATGTTGTCCGCGCCCTTGTTGGTCTCGAGGATCTGATGCGCGATGCGCGTCAGCGACCGCTCGATTTCGTCTGCATCCATGCAGACGGTCTTGACCGTGCTTACGTCGTTCATACACACCCTTTCTTTCGTCGAGTGCGTACAGACGGACCAGGTCACCGCCGGGTTTCGCTTTTTCGGCTCGCGCCGACCCGCGTCGCCCCCGAGTTGGCGGCGTCTGCGCGAGGGCATGAAAAAAGCCTCCGCGACAGACAAAGGCTTACAGCATGCGCGTTCTTGTTCGGGTGAACGCTGCTAAGTTGTTACCTTGTCGGTCTCTCTGTACCGCTTTTAAAGGACTGGTGGAAGTATATGCGGTTTTCCGCGATTTGGTAACCCCTTTATTCAAGATTTACGGGGAATGTATGCAAAACCAGTTCAAAAGCCTCGCTGAACTGCGCGGCGAACGGCGTGTGCGCAGCCGAAAAGATGCCGCACACGCACCGTTTCGCATCTTGACCGTACGGGGAAATAGGAGTAGACCGTCATCACCTCGAACTGAGGGGTTTCGCCGCCTCGAGCGCAACGTCCCGAGGCGAACCGGTAGGAGGGTCATGTTGAACGCGAACGCGTTGAAGTATCGGCTCATCGGCGAGCCGCTCAAAAGCTCGGAGATCGAGTCGCAGAAATACGGCGTGGTATGGGGCCTGCCGGTCCTTTCGAGCGACGCGATCTCGTCGGTCGCCTACGCCTGCGAGGAAATCCTCCTGGTCTTGGTTCCCGTGCTCGCCCTGGCAAGCTACACGCCCATGCTCGGCGTGGCCGGAGCCATCATCGCGCTCCTGTTCATGCTGGTGCTGTGCTACCGCCAGGTCATCGACGCCTATCCTCAAGGCGGCGGCGCCTACAGCGTGGCGCGCGAGAACCTGGGGCGCGTCCCGTCGCTCGTGGCGGCTTCGGGCCTCATCCTGGGCTACGTGCTCACCATCGCCGTGAGCTCGTGCTCGGGCGCGGCGGCCGTCACGTCGGCCCTGCCCGCGGCAACCCCTTTCAAAGTCCCCCTGATCGTGGCGTTCGTCGTGCTCATGACGATCGGGAACCTGCGCGGCCTGCGCGAGTCGTCGAAGATGTTCGGGCTGCCCACCTATTTCTTTATTGCATCGGTCCTGGTCATGATCGTGACCGGCGTGGTCAAGTCGGCCCTCGGCCTGACCACGCCGGTTCAGCAGGCGGCGGCCCTCTCCCAAACAACGGGCGACCTCACGCTGTTCCTCGTGTTGAGAGCGTTCTCTTCGGGATGCTCCGCGCTCACCGGCGTCGAGGCCATCAGCAACAGCGTGCCGAACTTCGCGGCTCCGGCGCGCCAGCACGCCAAGGCGACCTTGAACCTGCTGGGAATCGTGGTGCTGGTCATCTTCGGCGGCGTGTGCCTGCTCGCGATGCTCTGCCAGGTCACGCCGTCTTCCGAGATGACCGTGGTGGCGCAGATCGCCACCAGCGTGTTCGGGGCGGACAGCATCATGTTCTACGTGATCCAAGCGGCCACGGCGCTCATCCTGCTTCTAGCCGCCAACACCGCCTACAACGGCCTGCCGCAGCTCATGTCCCTGCTCTCCCTCGACGGATTCCTTCCGAAGCGCTTCGCCGACAAGGGATCGCGGCTCGTGTACACGCACGGCATCCTGTTCGCCTCGGCATTCGCCATCGTTTTGGTGCTGGCGTTCTCCGGGGACACGCACATGCTCATCCCGCTGTACGCGGCCGGCGTGTTCCTGTCGTTCACCATCGCCCAAGGCGGCATGGTCGTCCATTGGCGGCGCAACCGCACGGGTCCCTGGCTTCGTCGCGCCAGCATCAACGGCTTCGGAGCGATTGTCACAGCAGGCGTGTTCGTCGTCATCATCACCACGAACTTCTTCGCCGGGGCATGGATCTCGCTGGTGGCCATCGGCTGCATCGTCGCCGTCATGTCAGTCATCAACAGGCACTACCGCGACGTCAAGGAAAGCCTGGCCATCCACGACGACGAGAAGGCCCGTGCGCTTTTGCAGGTGGACATACCCCGCACCCACGTGGTCGTGCCCGCCTACTCCGTCAACCGGCCGTTCATCAAAACGCTCAACTACGCGCGAAGCCTGAGCAACGACATCGAGGTGTACCACGTGAAAGTCAGCGCGGCCGCCACGCGACGATTCAAGGCCGACTATCAAAGGCTGGGGGTCGATGCGCCGCTCGTCATCGAGAAAGCCCCCTACCGCAACGTTCAGGAAGTCCTCATCAACCACATCGATGCACGGCTTGCGCTCCTGGAAAAGCACGAGACGCTCACCATCGTCATGCCCCAACTGGTGACGAAACCATGGCAGATGCCGCTGCACAATCAGACCACGCTGCTTCTGGAGTCCGAGCTGATAGAGCGCCGCGACGTGGCGCTGATCACGATACCGTACCTGATATACTGCCCGCCCACGTCAGAGAGCCGCCGCACCGACCTGCAATGACGTCGCGGCGACAAGCTCCAACATGCGCGCTCCGAGCGCATTCCACGAAAGGCGCGCCATGTCGACGGGAGCGTCCTCGCAGCGCGCGGGCTGCAGCGCTTCCTGCGCGCTGCGCTCGATGGCGCGAGCCAGCCGTTGCTCGAACGCGGGCAGGTCCTCCTGCACCGGCTCATCGACCCCAACCATGCGAGGCGGCTGCACGTACGCTACGGGCGCGCCGGGCACCGATTCGTCCAGCCATTCCCGAATGCCGGGCAGGTCGGTGACCACCACCCGGCACCCGCAGGCAAGCGCCTCGATCACCACGAGCGGCAAGCCCTCGTAGAACGAGGGAAGCACGAACACGTGCGCCCTCTGGTACGTGCGCACCAGCTCGTCCTGATCCACCTTGCCCGCGAACTCCACGGGAAAGCGCGCTTCCTTTGCAAGCGCGCGCATGCGCGCAAGCTCGTCCTCCGTCGAATGGCCGCCCACCAAGCGCACTGCAAGCCGACCCTTCGGCAGGGACAGAAGATCCAAGCACCGAAGCAGGCTCTCCACGCCTTTCTTCCGGCTGATCTTGCCCACGTAGGCAACCTCGGCGCGATCGACCGTGCGAGAGTTCGGATCTTCGCGGAACACGGTGCGATCGTAGCCCGTGCCCACCACCCGAATGCGCTCGGCGGGCACGCCGTACACGTCCTCGATCTCGCGCTTCTGCGCTTCGTGCAGCGAGAACACCAGATCGAGCGCGCGCACGGCCGACACGATGCGCTCGCGCTCCAAACCGTGGCTGCGCATCTGGCGCAGGTCGGTGGAATGGCACACCGCCGTCACCGGGCAGGGCAAGCCCGCCTCCACCGTCACCGCGGCAACCAGGTACAGGTGGTGGCAGATCACCAGGTCGGGTTCGAACGTACGCGCCACGTCGGCGATGGCGGCCGAGAACGCAGCCTCGAAGCAAGCCGTCATATCCGTCGTCATGTCGCGGTAGCGCGTGGAGGCGTACGGCATCTGGTCGCTCATGCCGCACACGGGAAACGGCAGGTCGGACGTACGATAGCGCACCGGATGAAACAAGACGCCCTCGCCAAGCGCGGGATCGTCGTCCGCGTCGACGCCCGCGATCACCGCGACTTCATGGCCGGCGGCGCGAAACGCGCGCACGGTCTGGGCCAGGTACACGCCGCTGCCCGTGCTGTCCGGCTTCTGCGCGCTGATCGTCAATATCCTCATGGGCGTCTCCTCCTGTTGTCGGCTACCCATGATACTACGAGGCTTCGCGCCAGAGGAAGGCATCCGGGCAGGCGGCACTCGGCCGCAACCGCCGCAACACCGCCGAAGCTAGCGAACAAGGCGAGCCCAACGCGGTCCGACCGCGTTCACAGAGGTTGCGGAGAGCGCCGCGGCGGCGTTCCCGGAGGCTGCGACGGGCATCATAGTGGCACCCTGTCAAAACGGGCGAGTTTTGCGGCGGTTTTCCGCCTTTGAAGAAGCTGCCGGCTGAAGGTGCTTTGCATCGCACCTGGTCACGAGCTTGTCAGCACCTTTTATCCTGATTCGAGGATCAGCAAAACTCGCCTGTTTTGACAGAACGAGCGAAACCGGGACGGAGCCGGGTTCCGCGAGGCTCGCTTCCGGGTCGCGTTTCGGCGCCACGGGCGCGAATCCCACCGTCAGCCCCAGGTCGACGCTCGCCCGGCGGGTACGCGCGTCGCTGTTCGCCGCCCATGCTATACTCGACCGAAACGCGCCGCCCGACGCGGCGG
Organism: Paraeggerthella hongkongensis; assembly: GCF_003340345.1. Lineage (GTDB taxonomy): Bacteria > Actinomycetota > Coriobacteriia > Coriobacteriales > Eggerthellaceae > Paraeggerthella > Paraeggerthella hominis. The sequence continues at coordinate 56,349 of NZ_PPTQ01000001.1, forward strand.
CCGATGAGCAGAAAGCGACGCATCATGAGCGAAACCGAGCGCATACGCTTAACCCGCCTGACCGAAAAAGGCGGTTGAGCAGCGAAGTGGGGTCCGGGTGACCTCGAAGCCATATTGAAGGACATCGCGCCGCCGCCCGACGCCGATCTGCTGCTGGGATTCGACACGTCCGACGACGCCGCCGTGTACCGCCTCGACGACGAAACGGCCGCCGTGCTCACGCTGGATTTCTTCACGCCCGTCGTGGACGACCCTTACGAATTCGGAGCCATCGCAGCGGCGAACGCTCTTTCCGACGTGTTCGCCATGGGCGGCAAGCCCTTGACGGCGCTCAACATCCTCGCGTTCCCTTGCAGCTTGGGCACGAACGTGGTAAGCGACGTGCTGCGCGGAGGGGCCGACAAGGTGCGCGAAGCCGGAGCGTTCGTGGTGGGCGGCCATTCCATCGAAGACGACGAGCCCAAATACGGGCTTTCGGTTTTCGGAACCGTGCATCCCGACCGCATCGTGCGCAACGGCGGGGCGCAGCCGGGCGACGTGCTGTTCTACACCAAAACGCTGGGATCGGGCATCATGAACGCGGGCTATCGCGCCGGATTGGTCGATGAAGCGGGCATGCGGCCCGTCATTGACTCCATGATGGAACTCAACAAGGACGCCGCTTGCGCCATGCTCCAAGCGAACGTCCACGCCGCCACCGACGTGACCGGATTCGGGTTGGCAGGGCACCTTCACGAGATGCTTGCCGCAAGCGGGGCTGCCGCCCGGCTCGACTGGAACGCGCTGCCCCTGTTCGACGGCGTGTACCAGCTGTCCTGCGACTACTGCCGACCCGGGAAGAGCTTCGGCATCATCGAGTGGGCCAGCGCGTACGTGTCTTCAGAGGGCCTGGACGACGAGGAATTCGACAACCGCATGGGCGTTCTGTGCGATCCGCAAACCTCAGGCGGCCTGCTGGTGGCCGTCAGCCCAGACGAAGCCGACGCGTTCTCGGAAGCGTTCGAGCAAAGGACGGGGCGCGCGCCCTCGCGCATCGGCTGGGTGGAAGTGGGCGAAGCGGGACGCATCAGGATGGTTTGAGCGCGCGTCGAGCAACGTCGATCCGAAACCGCTCGACGTTCTCAGTACAGGTAGACTTCGTGCATGCCCTCGAAAGCCAAGCCGCGCTCCCGCAGCGCGGCTTCGAGCACGTCGCGCTCTGCCGCCGGAACGCACCAGGCGATGCCGCAGCCAGCCGCTATCTCCGAAGGCACGGGAATGGCTCGACCGGGAATTCCGCCGTCGCGCGCCTGCGACTCCACGGCCAGCGCATCGCTCGAAGACGCGAACGTCGCAACCGCCTTCGGCGTCTTGCTCCTCATCGACCTTCGACCTCCGCCGCTATCTCGGCCACGGCGCGAACCGCCGCGTCCACGTCGGCCTCGGTGTTGAAGGAGCTGAAGCTGAACCGCACCGCACCCTGCTCGCGCGTGCCCAATGCCTCATGCATGAGTGGCGCGCAGTGGGCGCCTGCGCGCGTGCAGATGCCGAACTCGGCGTTCAGGATGTCGCCCACCGTTGAAGAGTCGCACGCTCCCACGTTGAGCGCGACGATCCCGCACCTGCCAGCATCGCCGCCCCCGCCGTACACCCGCACGCCTGCAACGGCGCGCACGCCGCGTTCGAACCGTCGGGCAAGCTGGGTCGCTTGGGCGGCAAGCGACGCGACGCCCCGCTCCTCGATGTAGGCCAAGCCCGCCTCCAGCCCTGCGATTCCATGGGCGTTGAGCGTGCCCGCCTCCAGACGGTCGGGCATCTGAGCAGGTTGGAATCTGTCGTAGCTGCGCGCGCCCGTGCCGCCAACCTTGAACGGCCTGACCTCAACATGCGAGGCCACCGCTAGGCCGCCGGTGCCCTGCGGGCCGTACAGGCTCTTGTGCCCGGTGAACGCCGCAACGTCAATGTCGTCGCGCTCGATGTCGATGTCGAGCAAACCGGCCGTCTGGGCAACATCCGCCACCAGAAGGGCGCCGTGATCGTGACTGATGCGGGCCAATCGGGCGATGTCGTAAACGTCCCCAGTCAGGTTCGAGGCATGGGTCACCACGGCAAGCTTCGTGTCCGGGCGAAACGCGGCGTCGAAGGCGTCGTAATCGAGGGAGCCGTCCCGCCCCACGTCAACGATAGACAAGCCGCAGCCGCGCTCGTCCTGCATGCGGTACAGCGGGCGCAGCGCCGAATTGTGGGAAGCCGCGGTGGTAACCGCATGCGCGCCCGGCTCCAAAAGGCCGAGCACGGCGGCGTTAAGGGCCTCGGTGGCGTTGCAGGCGAAGGCGATCCGCGCCGGGCCCGCCGCGCCCAGAAGGCGCGCAAGGCGCTCACGGGCGCGAAAGACCGCCAACCCGGCATCGAGCGAAGCTCCATGCGCGCCCCTGCCTGCACCGCCGAACCCGTCGATGGCGCGGGCGACCGCCTTCGCGACCTCGGGCGGCTTGCGCGCGGTCGTCGCGGCGTTGTCCAGGTAGATCATGGCGCGCTTCCTTCCTTGCCGCAGCCGATTACGGCCTGATCACCGTAGCGGCAGCCGCTTGCTTCTCGACGATGGCGTACATGTTGGTAACCTCTCCCACCGCCAAACGCTCGGTCAAGCCGAAGTGCGCCAGGCAGGTCCCGCAGCTCATAACCTCGACCCCCGCGCGTTGCAGCGCGGTCAAATCCTCGAGCGAAGCCGACCCTTCGCACGCCAGCTTCACGCCCGAGTTGTACAGCAGCACCGTCGAAGGCAGCTGGTCGAGCTGCGTCAGCGCGAACACGAAGCCCTTCATGAGCACCGCGCCCAGCTCGTCGTCACCCGACCCCATGAACTCTGACGCGATGACGACCGCGCTTGCAGCCCCGGCATCGGAAACCGCAGCAGGCTCCGCCGCAAGAGCAGCTTGCGAAGCGCCCGCAGCAACCGCGCCCTTCGAAAAGGTCACCGCGAACGCCCCGTCGTCACGATCCTCGCGGTGCGCCGTGCACTTGAGGGCGCGGGCGAGCGATTCCAGGTTGTCCGCGGCCGTCGCATTGTCCACGAGGACTTCCAGCCGACCGGCGTCCATAGCCGCGAGCGCCTTTTTCGCGCGTACCACCGGCAGCGGGCACGCCTGCCCGCGCGCGTCAACTTGCTCCAATTAAGACTCCTTCTTCCGGTAAATGAACCAGTACGCCAAGCCCACCAGAACGCCGCCCGCGATGTTGCCAAGGGTAGCCGCCGACAGGTTCGCCAGCATCCCGCCTAGCGTGACCGCGTCCGCAGCGCCGAAGCCCATGCCGTTCAGAACGAACCCCAACGGCAGCAGGAACATGTTCGCCACGCAGTGCTCGAACCCGCAGGCGATGAACGCCGACACGGGAAGAAGCACTCCCAGAACCTTATCGGCAACCGTGCGCGCCGAAAAGCCGATCCACACGGCCAAGCATACCAAGACGTTGCACAAAATGCCCTTGAAGAACAGCGTGATCCAGTCGGGCGACACCTTTCCGGCGGCGATGCTCACCATGGCTTCGCCCACCGCGCCGCCGTTCATCTGAAACACCTGCGCCATGTACACCATCCCCACGATGACGAGCGCGCCTACCAGGTTTCCGATCCACACTGTGGTCCAGTTCTTCAACGTAGCGCTCCAGCTGATCTTGCGCGAAGCCTTAGCGCAGATCAAAAGCGTGTTCCCCGTGAACAGCTCGGCGCCGCAGCACAGCACCAGAACCAAACCCAGGCAAAAGCACACGCCGCCCACCATGCGCTGCACGGCGAAGGGCATGGCGGGATCGCCCAAAAACACGCAGAAGTACAGGCCGCCGAGCGCGATGAACGCGCCCGCGAGCATCGCCGAGACGAAGCACTTGCCCAACGGCATGGCCGCCTTCGTCTTGCCAAGCGTTTCGGCTTTCAACGCCGTCTCCGCAGGAGACAGCGCATCGGGCTTGAGAGCCCTCAAATCCTCGTCGCTCACGTTCATGGAGCCCGTATCCTCTTCTCTCGTCGCCGACAACACGCCGCTCGCCTGCCGAAGGCCGCAGCATCGTTGCCGTTCATCCTTGATTCCTCACCGTCCGAGCCTGTTGCAGGCCCGATCACCGAACAACATCGCATTGTTGCACATTCGTCGCGCCGCGCCTACGGGAAATCCGGCGGAACGGCTTGCGGAAGGTCGTTTCGTGCGCCCTGAAGCCTTCCGAACGGAGCCGCCCCGACCGCCGACGCGGCCCCGCAAGCCGGTTCTTGGCGCGGGAGCCACGCACGGGCGCGCCTTGGTATACTCTTACGCGATCTACGCGCGTCGAAGAAAGGCAGTCCATGAAACCCGCTTCCGTTCAAGACATACTCCGAACCCTTCCGCAAGTGGAAGAAACGATCAACGCGCCGCAGCTGCGCGCGCTCGATACGCTGCTGCCCCGACGCATCCTGGCCGACTGCGCCCGCGCATCCATCGACGAAGCGCGCCAAGAGGTGCTGGCGGGCCGTCGAACCGCCGTGGACGCAGACGCCGTCGCGGATAGCGCATGCGCCCGCGCGCTCGCCAACCTCGCACCGTCGCTGCGCCGCGTGATAAACGCCACGGGCGTGGTGGTTCACACGAACCTCGGACGCAGCGCGCTTGCCGAGGAAGCCGTGGAGGCCGTCGTGGAGGCAGCGCGCGGGTACTCCACGCTGGAGTACGACGTGAACGCCCTTGCCCGCGGCAGTCGCCACGATCATGTGGAGCATCTGATCTGCGCCTTGACCGGGGCGGAAGCGGCCATAGCCGTGAACAACAACGCCGCCGCCGTCATGATGGTGCTCACGGAGTTCGCCGCCGGGCACGAGGGCGTGGTCTCGCGCGGGGAGCTTGTGGAGATAGGCGGCTCCTTCCGCATCCCCGACATCATGGCGCTGTCGAACGCGGCCATGGTGGAGGTGGGCACCACGAACAAGACCCATCCGGCCGATTACGAGCGCGCCCTCAGCCCGGACACCGCCATGCTGCTGAAAGTGCATCCCTCGAACTACCGCATGGTCGGGTTCACCGAAAGCGTGGGCATCCGCGAGCTCAGGCGTCTGGCGGACGCCGAAAACGAACGCCGCCGCGCCAACCCGCAGACGCCGCCCCTTCCCGAGGTTATGGTCTACGAAGACCAGGGGTCGGGCGCGCTGCTGCGACTGGACTGCTTCGGCGATTACGCCGAACCCACGGTGGCGGAATCGCTGCAAGCAGGCGTCGACCTGGTCTCGTTTTCCGGGGACAAGCTGCTCGGAGGGCCGCAGGCGGGCATCATAGCGGGCTCGAAGCGTCACGTCGACCGCCTGAAGAAGAACCCGCTCGCGCGTGCGCTTCGCCTGGACAAGATGACGCTTGCCGCGCTCGAGGCGACGCTGCGCCTTTACCTGGACCCCGAGCGAGCCATGCAGGCCGTCCCGACGCTGCGCATGCTTTCGGAGGACGCGGCCGTCGTCCGCACGCGCGCCGAGCACCTGAGCGAACAGGTTTCGAAAACCGTAGCCGATCGCTTTGCCCGCATCGACGTGGTGCCGGAAACCGGACGCGCCGGCGGCGGGGCGCTTCCCATGTGCGACATCGACACCTTCGCCGTGCGCGTCTCGTTCTTGCGGGGCAGCGCGCAAGAATGCGAGGAGCACCTGGTGAAACGGGGTGCCGTCCCGGTGGTGGGCCGCATCAAGAAAGAGTGCGTGCTGCTCGACGCCCGCACCTTGAGCGAAGAGGATCTTCCCGTGATAGCCGAATCCTTAGGCGCTTACTTCAACAACCTGGACGCACGGAAGGAGACATGCTCATGAGCGCGCCGTCGCATCCCGATCTGGTGCTGGGCACCGCCGGGCACATCGATCACGGCAAATCGTCGCTCGTGCTCGCGCTTACCGGAACCGATCCCGACCGCCTGTCCGAAGAGAAGAAGCGCGGCATAACCATCGAGCTGGGCTTCGCGCAGCTTTCCCTGCCAGAAGGCTTGACCATGGGCGTGGTGGACGTTCCGGGCCACGAGCGCTTCGTGCGCCAGATGATCGCCGGTGCCACGGGCATCGACCTGGCTCTGCTGTGCATCGCAGCCGACGACGGCATCATGCCCCAAACCGTCGAGCACCTTGCCGTGCTGGAGCTTCTGGGCATTTCATCGGTCGTCGTCGCGTTGACCAAAACCGATCTGGTCGACGACGAATGGGCGACGTTCATGGCCGACGAGATCCGCAGCCGCCTTGAGACCACGCCGTACGCGGACGCACCCGTGGTACGCGTTTCCAGCCGAACGGGGCGCGGACTCGACGCGCTCAAGGACGAGTTGGTTCGCGCTGCGCGCGCCACGTCCCGGGTCAAAAAAGGCGCGCACCTGCGCCTGCCCGTCGACCGGACCTTCACCATCAAAGGCGCGGGCACCGTGGTGACGGGCACGCTTTGGAACGGAGAAGCGTCCGTCGGCGACGAGGTCGAGGTGCTTCCCGGCGGCCTGCGCACGCGCATCCGCGGCATCCAGGTGCATGGAAGCACGGTCGAGCGCGCCAAAGCCGGCCATCGCGTGGCCTTGAACCTGAACGCGCTCTCGACGGCCGAGGTGCGTCCGGGCGATTTCCTGGCAACGCCGGGCGCAATGCGCCCGACGGACCGCTTCGATGCCGACCTGACCTATCTGGGAATCCCTGGTCGAGACGCAAAGCCCCTGGAAAGCGGCTCGCGCGTGCACGTGGCCCACGGGACGCGCGAGGTCACGGCGCGCGTACTGCTCATGGAAGGCCGAACGAGCCTCGCGCCCGGAGACCGCGCGCTCGCGCAGATTCGTCTCGACGAGCCCTTGCCCGCCGCATGGCGGGACCGCTTCGTCATACGATCCTACTCTCCGGTGCGCGTCATAGGCGGCGGCGTGGTGCTGCGCGCGCACCCCCGCCGCACCACCACGCTGTCCGAGCCCGCCCGCCATCTGCTGGAAGCCCTGCGCGCAGACGACGAAGCGGCCGTGGTTCAGGCGGCGTTCTCCCTGGCGACGCTGCCCATCCTGGCTGACGAGCTGGCGGAAACCACGGGGCTGGAAGCGTCACGGGCCACGCGCGAGCTTGAAGCGCTGGCAACCAGGCGCGCGGCCGTGCGCCTGGACGGCCCGCAAACCCGCTACGCGAGCGCGCAGACGCTGCAGAAAGCGCGCTCGACCATAGAGAACGAGCTGCTGAGGTTTCACGCCCAGAACCCCGATTCCACGGGGGTCGCGAAGGACGCCCTGCGGCAGAAGAGCCTGCCGCGCGCAGACGCCGCCTGCTTCGACGCGCTGCTGGCCTACGCAGTCGCCCAAGGCGCCGCCGTGGTGGCGGGCGGCGAGGTCAGCCACCCGCGCGCAGGCGCGGGCGCACGCATGAAAGAGGAGCAAGCGGCCAAAAAGCTGGGCGATGCGCTCGCGCAAGCCGCGGGAGCACCGCCGACCATCGCCGATCTTGTGAGCAAAGCAGGCTTGGAGTCCTCGCTCGGGTACAAGGCGCTCGGAATCTTGGAAAAGCAAGGGCTTGTACGGCGGGTCGGAAAAGACTTCTGCTTCGACGTAGCGGCGCTCGAAGCCTTCGAGAAAGCCGTGAGGAACCGGCTGGCGCACGGTCCGGCAACCGCCGCCGATCTTAAGGACGCCATGGAGACCAGCAGAAAGTACGCCATCCCCCTGCTCGAGTACTTCGATGCGAACGGCGTGACGCGCCGAGAAGGAGACGTTCGCGTCCTGAACGGGTAGATGTGGGGTTTTCGCCTAAACGTCGGCGTGCTTCGATCAAGTTGCGGTATTATAGCGATGCGCCGGTTCCGGCGCATCTTTCATGCGGAGATGGATGGGTCCTGGTGGGCCCCGCGGCCTTCAAAGCCGTTGTGAGGCGCGCAGAACGTCTCGGGTGTGTTCGATTCGCACGCATCTCCGCCATTCAGACAACGCGCTCGAACAGCTCCGCCTTGCCGCGACGGCGTTCGTCGAAACGAGGAAATCGGTCAGCGCATGCTATCGACAGAGGGAAACTGCGACCCCGTCCAAAAGAAAACGATCAAACCGACAGCCACCAAAACAAGGGACACGGCCATATCCCGCTCGATCGTCATGCGTCCGAGAGAAGGGAACGCCGCCCTCAGAGGGCGCCGGTCGCTCAGAGAGAACAAGATCGGCGCCATGATGAGCACGTCCAAGCTTCCGTAAGAAATCGCACGGAGCCACAAAGGCGCTGCTGCATATTGAGCCGAACCCGACGAAGCATCGACGGTCAACGATATGCACATGACGCTCGATGCCGCGAACAAGAGAACCAACGCCACGTCCCACGCAACACCGACCCATAGCGGGATTTTCGACAAGATCCGACCGATGCGCACAACGCCGACGCCCTTCGCACCCGAAGGAGCAAGATCTTCGTTGCCCGAAGGCTCCGCCACCGAGCAAACCGCGGCCGAAGACGGCAGGGGCCGCCCCTCTTCGCCGAATTCCAGCAGCGCGTCCGCAAACGATCGCTTGAGAGCGGCTACGTCGGCATAGCGATCCTCGGGATCGAACGACGCAGCACGTTCGATCACCCGTCGAAATGGCTCGGGGACCGCAGGCGATCGAAAACCCACCTTGCGCACCCGGGCATCGGGGGTCCTCTCGGTCAGGTAGAAATACAAAAGCATGCCCAGAGCGTAAACGTCGCTGCGCACATCGGTTTGCCCGAATCCAAATTGCTCGGGAGGAGCGTAAGCCTTCGTCCCGAAACGACACGTGTCCTCCTCGGCCCCTTCTTTAAACGACCTCGCAATGCCGAAATCGATGATAGTCAGGCTATCTTGAGAGAGCATGATGTTCGAAGGCTTGAGATCACGGTGGATGATGGGAGGATCGAACGCTTCGTGCAGCTCCGCAACCGCGTCGCACAGCCGTGGAAACACGTCACAGGCGAGGGCTACGGAAGGATCGCAGCGATACACGACGTCCGAAAGCGTCTCCCCATCCACATGCTCCATGATCACGACGAACTCGCCGCCCGCCTCGCAGCATTCGATAATGCGCGGAAGATAGCGGAAACGGCGGCCCGACCTTTGCGCGCGGCACATGTTGCGATAGGCGGCTCCCAAGCCGGATGCGCGATCGATCCGCTTCCTGACGAACGGGCCGAGTTCGGCGCCGTTCGCGCCGACGAAGAATACCCGCTCGGTCACTTCGTGAGCGGCGTTCTTCAAAACCGCGTCGACGCGGTAGCACTCGTCCCGCTCGAGCGCGTTCAAGTGTTCGGCCAATTCATCATGCATAGTGAAACCCATGGTAGCAGATCCCGAAGGATCGGAAGCGGACCATAGCGAACAGCGGCCCGTCAGCAAATGGTCTCTTCCCCAAAGCGATACAGCTCTTCATCGGTTTTTTGAAGACTGTGCCCGCGCTCAAGGCAGAATATGACTATCGCGTCGCGTCGATTCTTGCAGTAAAGCCCGTTCGATCCGGCAGCTTGCAGCAACCTGTTCGCCTCGCGAAGCGACAAGCGCATGGCGAAGGCGAGCTGCAGCACCTTGTTGCGCGAAGCGCCTCGCTGGCCCATGAATATCTGATAGCCGAACGTCTCGTTCAAACCCGCCTCTCGAACGACGCGAGCCCGCTCAAGACCCTTTTCGTCAAGAAGCTGTTCCAAGTAATCCGAAAGACTGCGCGTGGCAATGTGGTTCTCTTCGGCGAACCGTATCGGATCGGGAGCCTCGAGAAGCTCTTCGAGCAGTTCTTCGGTCAGAGACTCCTTCACGCGACGCTTCCTTTTCTTTCGTTTCTTCCTTGCTTCCATTGTATCAGCACGTATCCCGCATCCTCGCAACACGGCAGGCCCTCGTTACGAGATATTCCATGCCACCTGGGAACTCTTGCTGAAAACCGACGAGTAGTAGAGGACCTTCGAAACATCGCCGTCAAAGTAGACGTTGCCGGAAACCGTTCCTCCCGCCGCAAGCGTTCCGCTGCTCAGAGCGTTCTCGCCATTCACGTAAACCGTTGTCGAGCGCTGCGCGCCGTTCGCATCCTGGCCTTTCCAGTCGAACATGTTGAACGACGCCTCGCTCGATCCTTTGTTGACGTAGGTTACCGTAACGCCGGTAATGGGCGATCCATCGTAATTAACCAGTCCGGTTTGCACGAAATCGACGCTCACCGTCAGTCCATTGCTCAAATCGGCTGCCGAGCCAACCGCCATGGAACTGTAGTCGGCCCCTTGTGCGGAAGCCGTATTCTCCTGAGCGCCCTGCAGCTGAGCCGAATCGGAAGAGCCCGTTACGCTCGGCCCCGAAAACGCTTCCTCAACAGCGGTGCTGTACGCATTCTGCGACGCGATCACGACGACGAGCGACAGCGAGCAAAGCACGATGCCGGCTATCGCCAAAGCCTTCCCTCTTTTCGTCTTGCGGTTCGCAGCCACCAATCCAACGATAGAGAACGGCAAGCCCAGCAACACAAGAAGAAACGCGATGTTGTTGATAATGGGCACGGCGGAAAGCGCAAGCGCAACAATGCTCAAGACAAATCCCGTCACCGCCATGGCGGACAAGGGCAGAGGAAGGGCATGGACCTGCATTCGGCCCATGCCGTCCGGGTATTCGGAGCTTCGATATTCGCGCATATGGTTCCTTTCTTCATGAGGTTTTTGAAACCTTCACTGGGCAGATGCCGCATATGCTAGGGAAACGTACCGATAAAAACATTAGCTCGCAGCTAAGTTCTCGACGGCGAACCGCTTGACGAAAAGACCGAGCCGCTGCGGAAGCGAGAGGCGCGCCCGCTTCCAAACTGCAAATTACAAATCGGAAACGACCGGTTCCCACGAGTTCCGTTCCGAAGATCCGTAGTAGAATACAATTGGATAAATCGTGCACTTTATCGAGAATATTGTTCCATATCAGAAGCGAGCAAATTTGGCGCCCTCCAAAACCACGGATCGAGCATCTTCGAGCCTGCGAAGCAGGGTCGAGCGCAAAAAGCAGCACATACGCGCTTGGGAGGGAAACGACCCGTCCCGCAAACGACGCGTCTACTTCGGCTGTTACACGGCGGCCTTCATCGTTGTAGCGTTCATCACGTTGTTCGTCTACCCGTCCAACGGCCGCGCCTTGATCTGGAACATCGACGGCATCGAGCAGTACTATCCCTTCTTCGTGTACGAAGGCCAATGGCTGAGGGAAATCGTCAGCAACCTGCTTTCCGGGCAAGGGCTCCAGATTCCGCTTTGGGTGCACGAACTGGGCTACGGCATGGACGTTCCCTCCACGCTCGACACGTTCTTCGACCCGCTCAACCTGCTTTCCGGCCTGTGCCCGGAACGCTATTCGGAATACCTCTTCCAATTCCTTGTGGTGTTTCGCCTGTACCTGGCCGGAGCTGCGTTCTCGCTTCTTGCCTTGCGCTTCAAAATCGGGCGGTTCCCCACCTTGGTAGGCGCCTTGCTGTACGCGCTGTGCGGCACCGCGATGGCGGTTGCCTACTGGCCGGCTGGAGCGTGGCCGCTCGTCTTGTTCCCCTTGCTGCTGCTCGGCGTGGAAAAGGTGCTCGCGAAAGAGCGGCCCTACACGTTCATCGCAGCAGTCGCCGCATTCTTCATCATATCCTATTACTTCTCGTACATGGCGTGCTTGCTGCTGCTCCCCTACTGCGCGGTGCGCGTCTTCCAAACGCAGAAAAGCGTCAACGCGGTGCGTTTCCTTGGTTGGACCCTGCGCTTTTTCGGCCTCCTGGCCATCGGCGTTTTGATCGCCTGCTTCGCGCTGGTTCCTTCGCTTGTCGGGTTGTTTGGACTTGAGCGATTCACCGACAACTCGGTCACCGTCCCGCTGTTCTATTCGCATCACTACTACACCTCGCTCGCATCCGGGTTCCTGAGCATGGCGGGCGTCGGGAGCGACTGCTACATCGGGTTCGGCGGACTGGCGTTTCTTTCCTGCGTCCTGCTCTTTTCGAAGCGCCGGCAGAACACGTCGCTCAAGATCGCGTTCGTCGCAGGCACCATCATGCTCATGGTCCCTGCCGTCGGAAGCTTCCTCAACGGCATGAACTACGCCACCAACCGTTGGGTATGGGCTTACGCCCTGGTGGTTTGCTTCATTGTGGCCCGCATGCTTCCGAGCATGCTCCATCTTGACAAGCGATCCGTAAAGGTGCTGGTCATCGCGTCTATCGCCTACGGGGCCATCGTCTTCGCCGTGGCGCCCATGCGCACCGAGGCCATGCTGGCCGCCGGTGTCGTTTTGGCGGCCACCCTGTTCGTCGTGGCGCAACGGGGCATGGCAGCCAAGACGCGACGGATGGCCGTCGTTTGCTGCCTGACGGCGGGCCTGACCGTGAACGCCTTCTATTTCGTATCCCCTGACGAAGGCGGCGTGGGCAAGCTCTCGTCGCCGTTGGGCTACGCCTACCCCCGCATCACGTCCGACTCCCCCAACCACCTGGTCTCGGACCTGAACGCTCCCGGGCTGTGGCGCTACGACGGAAGCTCGTCGGCCATCGAGCGCACGCGCAACGACAGCTTGGTGCTGGGGCTCAAGGGCTTCGATTTCTACAACAGCTCGTACAACAGCGCCATCGACGACTTCCATACCGAGCTTGCCCTCAACAGGACCAACATCAACTTCTCGTACAACGATCTGGGAGGCCGAGCAATCCTGGAGTCGCTCATGGGCGTGAAATACTACCTGAGCACCGAAGCGGGCTTTCCCCCGGTGTACCTGTACGACGATCCGAACAAGATCGTAGCGTCGGGCGTCGTGCGCGACATCCCGTACCAGGTGCACGAAGGATCCAACGTCCTGCCGCTGGCCTTCGCCTACGATTCGTACGTTCCCCGCAGCGAGTACCTTTCCCTCTCCCCCGCCCAGCGGCAGGAAGCGCTGCTGCAGGGCGTGGTGCTCGACGAGTCGTCGCTTCCCGCAACCGACAGAAAGCAGGAATCCCGCACGGTGCCCTCCGTCGTGTCGGCAAGCAACGGCCTTTCGGTGGAAGACGGCGTGATACGCGTTTTGAAACCGGGAGCGACGCTGACCTTGAGCTTCGAAGGCATCGCCAACAGCGAGACGTACTTCTACGTCGACGGACTGCACTTCAAAGGCGTGTCGCCTGTCGAAGAGTCCAAGCGCAAAGGGGAATTCGACAACCTCGCCTGGTTCCGCAAGGCGCTTCTGCTTCAAAAGGACATGAACTGGACCGAACCCCGACGCTACAATATTGGGCTCGGCTCCGACAAAGCGCCCGGCATGCGCCAGATCGACAACTACACGAACGCCTCCCATCTGTACGGCGGCAAGGACGAATGGCTGGTCAACATGGGGTATTCGAAAGAGCCCCAAACATCGATCACGCTGCACTTCGACCTCAAGGGAGACTATCGCTTCACGAACATGTCGGTGGTTTGCCAGCCTGTGAAAAACATGTCGAACCGCATCGATGCGTTGAAAGCCGACCCGGTAGAAGATTTGAAGTTCGGCACGAACGAGATCACGGCCTCGATCGACGCAAGCAAGCCCAAAGCCCTCTTCTTGAGCGTGCCGTACTCGAAGGGATGGACCGCCACGGTGGACGGAAAGCCCGCCGAAATCAAGCGGGCGAACACCGCGTTCATGGCCTTGGAGCTTGAACCCGGCCATCACGAGATCGAGCTGCGCTACCTGACCCCGGGCCTGCGAGAAGGCATGATCCTGTCGGGCATCGGCTTGGCCGCGCTTGCCGGGTTGGCGCTCGTGCGTCGCATCCTGAGCACCCGCGTACGGCGCGCGCAGACGACCGCATCGGCATCGGCGCGCACGGACGTGCAGGCAAGCCCGCAGCGGCAAGAAGAGCACGAACGGAATTCGAGGTAACCCCATGCACGACCAACGGAAAACCCTTTTGATACTCGGCTCGATGGACGAGTTCGCGCTTCTGGTGCAACGCGCCAAGGAACGCGGCTGTCGCGTGCTCGTGGCCGACGGCTACGAGCACGGCCCCGCTCGCGCGCATGCGGATGCCTCGTTCACGATTCCCGTCACGGACACCGAAGCCTTGGTCAACCTATGTCGCGACGAAGCCGTCGACGCGCTGATCACCTCGTTTTCCGACGTGCTGTTCGAAGAGGGCTGCCGCGTTGCGCATGCGGCGGGCCTTCCCGCCCCCTGTTCGCTGGACAAGTTGGAATTCCTCAGGAACAAGCAGCTCATGAAGAACATGTTCGACCAGTTGGGCGTGCCCTACCCGAACAGCTGCGTCGTGCCGCTCGACCAGGTCGAACGGGCGTGCGAGTCCCTGCGCTTCCCCTGCGTCATCAAGCCGGTCGATGCCTACGGCTCGTACGGCGTCCGCGTCGTGCGCACCGCAGTCGAAGCGATCGAATCGGCTGCCTCGGTTGCAGAGGAATCGAGGCGCGCGAACAGCGTGGTCCTCGAAGAGTACAACGGCGGGCACGAGTTCAACATGATCACCTGGGCGTCGCACGGGCGCGTGTTCCCCGTTTCCGTAGCCGACCGCGAAAAGACCGTGTGCGCGTTCGAGGATCTTCCCCACGTCAGCAGGATCGTGTACCCGAGTCGCTTCACCGACGAGGTCCTGCCCGATGCGCTCGCATACGCGCAGCGCATCGTCGAGTTCGCGGGGATCGAGCACGGCCCTTTATGCATGCAGTTTTTCTGGTCCCCCGACTCGGGCATACACGTATGCGAGGTGACGGGCCGCGTGTTCGGCTACGAGCACGAGCTGCTGGAATACGCGTCCGGCTTGTCCGTGGAGGATCTGCTGCTTGACACGGCGCTCGACCGCGACGCCCTTGCACGCCGCCTTGAAGCCCACGACGCGCGCTCCATGCCGAAATGCAGCTGCGGGCTGTACTTTCACGCGCGCGACGGCATCGTGGCAAGCCTTGACGCCGCGCAAGCCGCGCTGCAAGGCCCTTGCGTGCAGGAGACCCTTCTGTACTACGCACCAGGGCAAACGGTCAAGAACGCGCGCGGCGGACAGCCCTATGCCGCGCGCGCGTTCCTTGCAGCGGAGTCGTACGGCGAGCTGGACGCCGCAAGCGCGCGGATGTTCGCAAACTTCTCCATCGCCGACCCCGACGGCAAGGACCTCGCCGTGCCCAACCGGCTTCCCAGCGCCTGCCGCGCATCCCAAGCGAGCGAAACGACTGCGAAGGAGCAGCCTGTCTCATGAACATATCCGTTGTCATCCCCTGCTACTATTCGGAGCGCATGATCGGCGACGTGGTGCGCATGACCCGCACCGAGCTGGTCAATGCCGGCTATGATTACGAGTTCATCCTGGTCAACGACGGATCGAAAGACGGAACGTTCCGGGAGATTTCGAAGCTGTGCGCCGAGGACGAGCGCGTGAAGGGCATCGACCTCATGCGCAACTTCGGCCAGCACAACGCCATCATGGCCGGTCTGCGCGAGGCGAGCGGAGATGCGGTCATGCTCATGGACGACGACATGCAAACGCACCCGTCGCAATGCCTCGCGCTCATCGCGGGCCTGGAAGACGGCGTCGACGTGGTGTTCGCCGCCTTTCGCCAGCATCGGGAGAACTGGTACCGCAGGCTGGGCTCGCGCTTCGCCATGTTCACCATCCGCGTGCTGGCTGGATGCCCGAAAGGCGTCACCGACAGCAACTTCTTGATCATGCGCCGCTGCGTGAGCGACGTCATGGTCGAGTACTCAAGCGCCTCGGTGTACGTGCAGGGCCTCGTATTCCGCACGACCGACCGCATAGTGAACGTGGAAGTGGAGCATTACGACCGCGCGGAAGGCCAGTCGGGATACACCCTGAAAAGCCTGCTGCGACTGTGGTCGACCATCCTGAACTTCTCGGTAACGCCGCTGCGCATCGCTTCGGTGCTGGGCCTGCTCATGGGCGGTGCGGGACTCGTGGGCGCGATCTGGCTGTTCTTCGAGCGCTTGCACAACCCCACGATGCCGATGGGCTGGGCCTCGGTCATGGTGACCATGCTGGTGTGCTCGGGCGTCATCATGCTGTTCATGGGCGTGATCGGGGAATACGTCGGCCGCTTGTTCATGACGACCAACAAGAACCCCCAGTTTCTGATCAGGACTCGCTGCAACGTCTCGTCCGAGAACCAAATCGGCGAAGGAGCCTCTCGATGAACGAATCCCTCTTCCAGCTGGAAACGCCCTGCTTCGTGTTCGACGAAACGGAGCTGGCGGACAACTTCCACGACTTCGCCCGCGCGCTGCATGCGCATTGGAGCCCCGCCTCCGAGGTTGCCTACTCGATCAAGACCAACCCGTTGCCCTGGATTCTTCGCACGGCGCGCACGTGCGGCTGCATGGCGGAAGCCGTCTCGGACGAGGAGTACGAATTGGCGCTCGCATGCGGATTCGAACCGCAGCGCATCGTCTTCAACGGGCCCATCAAGGGACGGGCGCGCTTCGAATCGGCGCTTGAGCAGGGAAGCCTGGTCAACCTGGACTCGGCGCGCGAGCTGCGCTGGCTTGCGGAGATCGCGCGCACGACCGATCGCGTGCTTTCCGTCGGCCTGCGTGCGAGCATCGACCTCGAGTCGCACTGCCCCGGTCAAACCGTCACGGGAGCCGCGGGCGGACGTTTCGGCTATTGCTACGAGAACGGCGAGCTGGCGCGCGCCGTGCAGGCCGTCCGCGCGATCGGGCCGAACGTGCGCATCGCAGGGCTGCACATGCACGTGACCACGCGCAGCCGCACGGTCGAGGTGTACCGCGCCCTTGCGCGCCATGCGGCCGTCATAGCTCGCGAACTCGACCTTGACCTGGAATTCGTCGACATCGGCGGAGGCTTCTTCGGCGGAGGCGAAGCGAACCGCGGAGCCTACGACGCTTACGCCCAGGCCATCGCCGCCGAGCTGTCCGCCACGTTCGACCCCGAGCGCACGCGGCTGCTGGTGGAGCCGGGCGGGGCCGTGATCTGCACCCCCGGACGCTACGTTGGACGCGTGCTCGACGCGAAGGACACCACCTACGATCGATTCGTGACATGCGATTTGTCCCGCATCAATATCGACCACGAGATGAAGAAGACCGCCTACGCCTACGAGATCGTCCGGCACGATCCCGAAGCCGCCCCGCGCCGCCTGGCGCGCCAAGTGCTCTGCGGCTACACCTGCATGGAAAGCGATCGGCTCTGCATCCTGGAGAACGAGGCGGAACTCGCAGAAGGCGACCTGATCGTCATCAAGCACGCAGGCGCCTATTCGATGTCGTTCACGCCCGGGTTCTTCATTCGCTTCGCCCCGCACGTCTACGTCCGCAAAGCCGACGGAAGCTTCACGGACGTCGGCGAAGCTTCCTGGCGACCCGCAAGGCCCGGCGCCCCAAGCGCCGCCACCTTCGACAACGCATCCGCTGAAAGCGAGGAATCCTCATGATCACCTTCAACGAGCCGCCTCGCGTGCCGCAAGCGTACGACTACATCCGAAACGCCATCGAAAGCGGGAACGTCTGCGGGGACGGCCCCTACACGAAGCGCTGCAGCGAGTGGATCGAGCAGCGCTTCGACGTGCAGAAATCCCTGCTCACCACAAGCGGCACGGCCGCGCTCGAAATGGCGGCGCTCCTGTGCCGCATCAAGCCGGGCGACGAGGTGATCCTGCCCAGCTACACGTTCTCGTCCACCGCGACCGCCTTCGTGCTGGCGGGCGCCAAGCTTGTGTTCGTGGATATACGCCCCGACACCATGAACATCGACGAAGATCAGGTTGAGCAGGCGATTACCGAGCGCACTCGCGCTATCGTGGTCGTGCATTACGCGGGCGTGGCGTGCAACATGGACGCCATCAACGGCATCGCGAACAGCCGCGGCATCCTGGTGGTCGAAGACGCTGCCCAGGGCGTTATGAGCACCTACAAAGGGCAAGCCTTGGGCACTATCGGGGACTTCGGCTGCTTCTCGTTCCATGAGACGAAGAACTACTCCATGGGCGAGGGCGGCGCGTTTTTGACCAAGGACCCCTCCTACAACGAAGCTGCCGAGATCCTGCGCGAGAAAGGCACCGACCGGTCGCGGTTCTTCCGCGGCCAGGTGGACAAGTACAGTTGGGTCGACTACGGCTCGAGCTACCTGCCCAGCGAGCTGAACGCGGCCTATCTGTGGGCGCAGCTCGAACGCGCAGACGAGATCAACGACGACCGTCTGGCCACTTGGAACGCCTACTACGAGGCGCTTGCCCCGTACGCCGAAGCGAAAGCGTGCTCGCTGCCCGTCGTACCGCCCGACTGCACCCACAACGCCCACATGTTCTACCTCAAGTGCAGGGACCTCGAGCAGCGCAGCGCGTTCATCGCGCACATGCGCGAACAGGGAGTTCTCTGCGTGTTCCATTACGTTCCGCTACATTCCTCCGTTGCGGGCAAGAAGTTCGGAAGGTTCTTCGGAGAAGATCGTCACACCACGAAGGAAAGCGAGCGCCTGGTACGCCTGCCCCTGTACTACGCGCTTTCCGAAGAGCATCGCGCGCACGTCATCGAAGCTGC
The DNA here is from genome assembly GCF_003340345.1 of Paraeggerthella hongkongensis. Taxonomy (GTDB): domain Bacteria; phylum Actinomycetota; class Coriobacteriia; order Coriobacteriales; family Eggerthellaceae; genus Paraeggerthella; species Paraeggerthella hominis. The sequence continues at coordinate 74,804 of NZ_PPTQ01000001.1, forward strand.
GTGCGCGTTCTTCGCTTCTGCGGGTCGGTAATCGTGAAGCACGTCAACCTCAAATCGTTCGTCTCGCTGCACCTGCTGTTCGTGCTGTACTCGCTCACCGACCTGTTCGGCAAGATGGCCGCCTCGTTCGCGTTCGACGACGTGCGATTCTACCTGCTCTACGCCGCTGTGCTGGCGGTGCTGTTCCTGTACGCCATCGGCTGGCAGCAGGTGATAAAGCGCCTGCCGTTGACCACGGCGTTCTCCAACCGGGCCATCACGGTGTTCTGGGGACTGGTTTGGGGAGTGCTCTTCTTCCAAGAGGAGCTGAACTTCCTGAAGGTGCTCGGCGCGGCCATCGTCGTAGCCGGCGTGGTGCTGTACTCGCGCGCCGACGCAGCCGACGCGGATCAGCCCGAACCGGCGAAGAAGGCGGTCGACCATGCCCTTCGCTGAGATGATCCCCTACATCGCCATCGGCGCGCTCGGCGTGTTCGTCAGTTCCATCGCGCAGGTCATGCTCAAGAAAGAAGCGGTGAAGCCGCATGGCAGCTTCATGCAGGAATACCTCAACCCGCTGGTGATCGGCGGATACGTGCTCATGTTGGCGTCCACGTTCATGCTGGTGGTGTCGTTTCGCGGCATCCCGCTGTCCATGGCGCCGGTGCTCGAGGCGACCAGCTACCTCTACGTCACCGTGTTCGGTGTCTTCATCTTCAAGGAGCGGGTCAGCCGCCCCAAGGCGATCGCGCTCGCGGTCATCATGCTGGGCATCCTCGTGTACGCAGCAGGCTTGTGGTAGAAACGATTGTCGCCCGAAACGTACGGTTTCCAAGCGAAAACCGTACGTTTCGGGCGACAATCTTTCCGAGGGCGCCGTTGAAGCCGATCGGGCCGGGAAACGAGGCCGGCCCGATCGCCGTTAGTCCTCGATACCGTCGTTGTTGCGGATCAGCTTGCGCTTGATTTTGCCGCCGATGGTCTTGGGAAGCTCGTCGACGAACTCCACGATGCGCGGGTACTTGTACGGGGCGGTCACGTGCTTCACGTGGTTCTGCAGCTCCTTGACCAGCTCGTCGGACGGCTCGTAGCCCCGAGCGAGCACGATCGTGGCCTTGACCACCTTGCCGCGGATGGGATCGGGCGCAGCCGTCACGGCGCATTCGACCACCGCCGGATGCTCGATGAGCGCGCTTTCCACCTCGAAAGGCCCAATGCGGTAGCCCGAGCACTTGATGACGTCGTCGTTGCGGCCGACGAAGAAGCAGTACCCGTCCGAGTCGCGCCACGCCATGTCGTGCAGGTTGTAGTACGCGCCGCCCACGGCTTCGCGCGTACGCTCTTCGTCCTGGTAGTACCCTACGAACAGGCCCGGCGGATACGCTTCCTTCAGGCCCGTGACGCAGATCGCGCCCTCTTCGCCATCGGGGACCTCCACGCCGTCGTCATCGAGCAACTTGACGTTCAAAAGCGGGGACGGCTTGCCCATGGAGCCGGGACGCGGATCGATCCACGGGAACGTCGCCAGCAGCACCGGGCCCTCCGTCTGGCCGAAGCCCTCGCGGATCTTCTTGCCCGTCAGCCGCTCCCACGCAAGCGTCACCTCGGCGTTGAGCGGCTCCCCTGCCGTGGCGAACGTGTGCACGCTCGACAGGTCGTAGGCGCTCACGTCTTCCTGCAGCATGAAGCGGTACATGGTGGGCGGCGCGCAGAACGTGGTCAGCTTATGATCCTGGATCTTCTGCAGCAGCTTTTCCGGCACGAACTTGTCCATGTCGTAGGCGAACACGGTGGCGCCGGCAATCCACTGCCCGTAGATCTTGCCCCAGCCGAACTTCGCCCAGCCGCTGTCGGTCACGCTCATGTGCAGCGCGTTCTCCTCGACCTGCTGCCAGTACTTCGCCGTGATGATATGGCCCAGAGGATGCGCGAAGTTGTGGCACACGGCCTTCGCCATGCCGGTGGTGCCCGACGTGAAGTAGATGAGCATGATGTCCTTGCTCGTGACGCCGGCTTCGCCCACGGGGCGCTCGAACTCGTCGGACTCGCCCTCGATCAGCTGGTCAAACGTGGTCCAACCGTCTCGTTGACCGGCCACGATGATGCGATTTGCGATGGACGGCGACTCGGGCAGCGCCTCCTCCATCTGCTCGCACACGTACTCGTCGTTCACGCATACGACGGCCTTCACCTGCGCGCTGGCCGCACGGTACACGATGTCCTTCTTCGTCAGCTGCAACGACGCCGGAATGATGGTGGCGCCCAGCTTGCACAGCGCCACGGCGCACACCCAGTACTCCCAGCGGCGGCGCAGGATCATCATGACCACGTCGCCCTTGCCGATGCCCAGCCGCGCGAAGCCGTGAGCGGCGCGGTTCGATAGACGCGCAAGCTCCTCGAACGTGAACGCATGCTCGGCATCGTGGTCGTCGCACCACACGAGCGCCTGCTTGCCCGGCTCCACGCGCGCCCATTCGTCCACTACGTCGAAACCGAAGTTGAACGCCTCGGGCACGTCGATCTGAAAGTTCTCGTAAAAGTCCTCGTACGAATCGAACTCGATGCGCGGACAGTATTTCTTCAAGATGTGATTCACGGGCGCAGCTTTCCTTTCTCACGCCTTATCGGTCCAGCAAGGTCAGCGAGAAGCGCTGCGGTGGCTCAGATTGCCGTGAAAGCCCGAGGAAGCGTACCGTAGGTACGCGACGAGGGCTTGGAGCGGCAAGATGGGCCGCCGCAGCGCTTCGCAGCGTCGAGCGGATCCGCCGTTCGGAGAACGGCGGATCGGGTCACTCCGCGATGATGGTGACGAACCTGGCGGGCACGTCGCTTCCGCAACGCTGACCGTGCGGATGCTCCGGGTTGAAGTAGATGCTGTCTCCGGCGTGCAGCTCGAACTCCTTGTCCTCCCACGTCACGACGACCGTGCCCTCGAGGACCAGGTTGAACTCCTGGCCGGTGTGCGTAACCAGCTTCGCCGGCTCGTCCGACGGATCAAGCACCACCAGCAAAGGCTGCATGATCTTGCCGGTGTAGCGCCAAGCCAGATCCTCGAAGTGGTAGCCGGGGTAGCGATCGACCTCGCGGCCCTCCCCCTTCTTCACCACCTGGTAGGTGTTCAGCTTCGCCGCGGTTCCCGTCAGGATCTCGGTAAATTCCACGCCGAAGGTGTGCGCCAGGTGGTAAATGGCGGAAATAGGCACGTCAGCGCCTGTTTCCTCCCATTCGAGGTACTTCTCCAGCGGCACTTCAAGCTCGGCGGCCATATCCTCGGGCGTGACGTCGCACGCCTCGCGCAGACCCTTGATGCGCAGGCCGATCTCGGCCAGTTCAGCTACCATGTGGCTCCCTCCACCTCACTCGCCCGCGCCGCGCGCGGGCGGGGCGCTCTTGCGATGCGCCCCTCGGCACGACCTACGACTTCATTCCCAGCTCAAGCGCGGCAAGGTTCGCCGGGAGCTTCGCGATTTTCTTCGCGGGCACGCACTTCTCGACAGCCGCCTTAAGCGTCTCTTCGGAACAGAACCCGGTTTCGGCGAACAGCTTCCCTACCAGGATCACGTTCGCCAGGCCCTTGTAGCCGTTCTCTTCGGCCAGCTGCGTGGCCGGAACGGCGAACACGTTCACGCCGGGAAGCTCGGGGATGCGCTGCACCAGCGTGGAGTCCACCACCACGGTGCCGCCTTCCTGCACGCTGCCCTCGAACTTGTCGAGCGAAGGCTGGTTCATGACCACCAGCACGTCGGGCGTCAGCACGAGCGGGCTGCCGATGGGATCGTCGGCCAGGCACACGCTGCAGTTCGCGGTGCCGCCGCGCATCTCGGGGCCGTAGGAGGGCAGCCACGAAACCTCGCGGTCCTCGATCAGGCCGGCGATGGCGATGATCTTGCCGGCGAACAGGATGCCCTGGCCGCCGAAGCCCGCCAGAACGGCGTTCATGGTGCGGCTCATCGCGCACCCCCTTCCGTCACCGGATGCGCCACCGGGCAATCGGCGTTGCGCGCCGACGCAGCCTCGGCTGCATTGGCGAACCCGTCGGCCACCACGTCTTTGTACACGCCCAGCGGATAGTACGGCAGCATGTTCTCGCGCATCCACGCAAACGAATCCTGCGGCGTGAGGCCCCAGTTCGTCGGGCACGTGGACACCACTTCGATCAGCGAGTACCCCACGCCGTCGATCTGGTTCTGGAACGCCTTCTTAATGGCCTTCTTCGCCTTGCGCACGTTCTTGGGGCTGTCCACCGTCACGCGCTCCAGGTACGCCACGCCGTCGAGCGTGCTCAGCATCTCGCACACGCGCACCGGGTAGCCCGCCGTGGACACGTCGCGGCCGTACGGCGAGGTCTGCGTCACCTGGTTCGGCAAGCTGGTGGGAGCCATCTGGCCGCCCGTCATGCCGTAGATGGCGTTGTTGATGAAGATGACGGTGATGTGCTCGCCGCGCGTTGCCGCGTGGATGGTCTCGGCCATGCCGATGGAAGCCAGGTCGCCGTCGCCCTGATAGGAGAACACTACGCTGTCGGGAAGCACGCGCTTCACCGCGGTGGCCACCGCCGGCGCGCGCCCATGCGCGGCCTGGACCATGTCGCAGGAGAAAAAGTCGGGGTTGGTGACGGCGCAGCCGACCGGCGCGACGCCGATCGTGTCGCCCTCGACGCCCAGTTCGTCGATGGTTTCGGCCACCAAACGATGCACGATGCCGTGCGGGCAGCCCGGACAGTAATTGGTGATGACGGGAAGGAGCGCATGCGGACGCTCGAACACGATCTTCTCTTCGGCGCTCATGCTACGCACCTACCTTTCCCTGCAGCTCCTCGATCTTGGCAAGCACCTCCACCGGCGTGGGGATGATGCCGCCCGTGCGGCCGAAGAACTCGACCGGAACGCGGCCCGCGGCCGCCAAGCGAATGTCGTCGACCATCTGGCCCATGTTCATCTCGACCGACAGGAACGTCTTGGCGGTGCCCATGACGTGCTCCAGCGCGTCGGTCGGGAACGGCCACAGCGTGATCGGACGGATGAGGCCGGCCTTGATGCCCTTCTCGCGAGCCGACACGACCGCGCTGCGCGCGATGCGGGCGGAGGCGCCGAACGCGACCAGCACGATGTCGGCGTCGTCGACCATGAACGACTCGGCACGCTGCTCGTTGGCCTTGATCAGGTCGTAGCGCTCGAACCGCTCGCGGTTGAGGCGCTCGAGGTCTTCCGCCTTGAGGTACAGCGAGTCCATGATGTTGTGGGCGCGGGCGTTCTTGTGGCCCGTGGTGGCCCAGGGCTTCTCGGGCAGCTGCTCTTTGCGCTCGGGAAGGACCACCGGCTCCATCATCTGGCCCAGCATGCCGTCGGCCAGGATCATGACGGGGATGCGGTACTCGTCGGCCTTGTCGAAGGCCAGGTAGGCGCAGTCGGCCATTTCCTGCACGGTCGAAGGCGCGTACACCATGATCTGGAAGTCGCCGTGGCCGGTTGCGCGCGTGGCCTGCCAGTAATCGGACTGCGACGGCTGGATGCCGCCGAGGCCCGGGCCGCCGCGCTGCACGTTCACGATGACGCCCGGCAGGTCGCAGCCGGCCATGTAGGAGATGCCCTCGCCCTTGAGCGAGATTCCCGGCGACGAGGAGGACGTCATGACGCGCGCGCCCGCGGACGCGGCGCCGTACACCATGTTGATGGCCGCGACTTCGCTTTCCGCCTGCAGGTACGTGCCGTTTTCCTTCGGCAAGCGCTTGGACATGTACGCGGCAAGCTCGGTCTGCGGCGTGATGGGATATCCGAAGAAGAAGCGGCACCCGGCGCGAATCGCGCTCTCGGCCATCGCCTCGTTGCCCTTCATGAGCACTTTCTCTGCCATAGCTACCTCACCACCGTAATCGCGACGTCGGGACACATGAGCGCGCAGGACATGCAGCCCGTGCAGCGCTCGGCATCGATCAGGCGCGCCGGATGGTAGCCCTTCGCGGTGATGCGCTCGTGATCGAGTTCGATGATGTGCGTCGGGCACGCGTCGACGCACAGGCCGCACCCTTTGCAAAAATGATCGTCTACCAGTATTCTCGGCATGATGGAACCTTCCTCGTCTTGTAGGCTCCTGCGCCGCGCCGCGGGCACAGGAGCTCAACGCGCATCAGACGGACAAACCCGCTGAAACGCGTACTCTCGCATTATTCCCAAGGAGTACGTACATATACTTGCACAGGATAGAGCGTTTGCCGACCGTCATTCAGTCCAAAGAGGGCAGTTTTCCGGTCTGCGAGGCTTATCGGGACCGTCGTGCACGCCAAAGGCAGGCCCGCCTGCTCCGCGACCGCTTGCGCGAAGGGCACGCCCTGCCTCACCGTAGCTTCGTCGGTATCCTGCTTGAGGTGCGTGTTGTTCACGATCGCAGTGGCGCGCAGGTGGCATTTCTCCTCCACTTCGCGCAGCACATCGACCGCCTCGGCCGGGTCCTGCGTAAGGTTGCGGCTGCGATTCACCACGTACAGCATCTCGTAGGGAGCCGCCGCAACCGAACCGGCGAACCGGCCGAGCGCCGTCGCGCCCACGTCGTCGCCCCCGGCGTCGATGATGAGCAGGCGCTCGCGCCCGTCGTCCTTGCGAGCCGACTCGACGGCCGGGCCGACGGCCCCGGACAAGCTAGGGCTGTCGAGCGTGGTTCCCGCCATCACCGGAGCGATCACGGAAATCCCCCGTTCTTCCAGCAGCGCGCGGTAGTCGCTCGAGCGGAAGTAGGGATTCACCACGTCCAAATCGACCAGGGTCACGTCCACGCCGCGTTCGCGCGCGTCAAAGGCCAGGTTGAGCGAAAAGTTCGTCTTCCCCACGCCGTAGTGGCCGCACACGACCACCACCGACGCGTCGGGGGCATAGCGCTGCGCGCTCATCACACGAGCCCTTCCACGGGCTTCGCGCTCTCGTCCACCTCGCGGATGGCCGCGCGGCGGATCTTGCCGTTCACGGTTTTCGGCAGCGCCTCGACGTACTCCACGATGCGCGGGTACTTGTACGGAGCCGTGCGGTGCTTGACCCAGGTTTGCAGCTCGCGCGTGAGCGCGTCGGAGCCCGCGAACCCTTCCGCCAGCACCACGGTGGCCTTGACGGCCTTGCCGCGCACCGGGTCGGGCACGCCCGTGACCGCGCACTCGCGCACGGACTCGTGCTCGAGCAGCACGCTTTCGATCTCGAAGGGGCCGATGCGGTAACCGCTCGACTTGATGACGTCGTCGTTGCGGCCGACGTACCAGAAGTAGCCGTCCTCGTCGCGCCAGGCCGTGTCTCCTGTGTGGTACCAGCCGTCGTGCATGGCCGCCGCCGTCTTCTCGGGGTCGCGGTAGTACTCCAGCATGATGCCGGGAGCCTTCTCGCGCACGTCGATGCACACTTCGCCCGTTTCGCCCGTTTCGCATCGCGAGCCGTCCTCGCGCAGGATCTGCGTGTTGTACAGCGGGATGGGCTTGCCCATGGAGCCGGGACGCGGAGAGGACCCCGTCAGGTTCGCGATGGTCAGCGGCGTTTCGGTCTGCCCGAACCCTTCGAAGATGGTGAGCCCCGTGTGCTCCTTCCAGAAATCGAACAGGTCGGGGTTGAGCGCCTCGCCCGCCGTGGTGGAGTACGCAAGCGTGGACAGGTCGAACGAATCGATGTCCTCGGCCATCATCATGCGGTACATGGTGGGCGGGCAGCACAGCGTGGTGATGCCGTAGCGCCCGATGAGCGAAAGGATCTCGGACGGATGGAACCGGTCGAAGTCGTACGTGAACACGCACGCCTCCATGAGCCACTGTCCGTAGTACTTGCCCCACACGGCTTTGCCCCAGCCCGTGTCCGCGATGGTGAAATGCACGCCTTCGGGATCCACGTTGTGCCAATGTTTGGCCGTGACCAGGTGCGCGATAGCGTATTCGGAATCGTGCAGCACCATTTTCGGATTGCCCGACGTCCCGGACGAGAAGTACATGAGCATGGGATCGGCGGCGGCCGTCTCGCGGCGCGCGAACTCGTCGGAGGCGGCGCGCACCCCCGTGTTGAAATCGAGCCAGCCCTCGCGCACGGCGGGAGCCGCGCACACGCCCTCCGGCCCGGACAGGGCGGGACCGATGAGCTCGCCTTCGGGCAGCACGATCGCGCCCGTTTCGTCTTCGGGCGTCAAACCGCCGCCCGCGCCGTTCACCAGGATCTTCGCCGTGAGCGACGGGCACGACGCCTCCACGGCGTCGGTCACTTCGGCGATGTCGCCCAGCGACGTGGCGATCATGGCTTTGATGGAAGCGCCGTTCAGGCGATACTCCAGGTCGTGCTCCTTGAGCATGAAGGTGGCGGGCACCATGACCGCGCCCAGCTTCGCCAGCGCCGTGGCCACGAACCAGAACTGGTAATGGCGGCGCAGGATCACCATGACGTAGTCGCCGCGACCGATGCCGGCGTCCGCCAGGAAGTTGGCGGTCTTGTCCGACCAGCGCTTCATGTCGCCGAACGTGAACACGTGCTCTTCGCCTTCGGGGTTGCACCACACCATGGCGCGACGATCGGGGTCGTTCAGCGCGATGTCGTCCACCACGTCGTAGCCGAAGTTGAAGGCTTCGGGGCATTTGACCTGGAAATCGGACAGTTTGCCTTCGCAGTCGTAGGCTTCGTTCACGTAACGGAGGTTGATGTTTCTCATAGGTGTTCTTCCTTGCAGGATATGCGGCGGCCAGTCCGCCGCGAGACGGATACGATCATCGAATTGAAGGCGCTGTCAGGCGCGCGATCGCCCGCAGTGCGCGAGCGGCGGTCGGCAGCGCCTAGATAATCGTTTCCCCGTGGGGCTTCATGACAATGGCCAGAAACGTGCACGGCTCGCCTCCGGTGGCGATCATGCCGTGGCCGCGGCCGGAATCGTACATAAGCAGATCGCCGGCTTCCAACTCTTCAACATGGTCCTCGTACGCGAAGCGCATGCGTCCCGAGATGATGTAGTCGAGCTCTTGACCCACGTGATAGGACAGGTGAATGGGGCGGTCCTGCTCCTCTTCCAGATAAGGAGCGGTTACCAGGAACGGCTCCGCCAGCTTGTTCTTGAAGTGAGGAGCCTTGTGCAGGTACTCGAAGCCTGCGCGGCGCTTGATGGACAGGCCATCGGCGGCGCGCGTGAGCGAGTAGCCGGACAGATGCGGGTTTTCGCCGGTCAGCAGCTCAATGACGTCGACGCCCAACCGCTCGGCGCACTTGTACAGAAACGTGAACGACAGGTCCTGATCACCGGATTCCTGCGCGGCGTACTCCGCCACGGAACGTCCGGTAGCATCCGCCATTTCCTGCATGGTGATGTCGAGGTCTTCGCGTAGCGCCCGAATGCGCCCTGCCACCTCTTCGATGTTCGGCTCCATAGTCGCTAGACCTCCTTCTGGCGAATCGCAGCATCGTCGCCAGCGAGCGTGGTCGGCGGTGCCTGTCGGATGAAAAGTTAATCTATTGTATAGCAACTTGATCGGAAAGAAAGGAGGAAGCCGGAAAACTCTGCCAGCGGCGCAGGGGCAGATGGACAAAATCCCAGAACCGACCGGGCAAGGCGCAGCAACGGGGCATCCCCCTCCCGCTTCGCCACGGCTCGATCGGTCCCTCGCCCCTCCTGAAGCCGCGGGCGCTTAGCGGTTCTCGATGCGCCCGATGTTCTTCAGCTCGATGGAGATCAGCCCGTTCGGCGCGCTGACGAACTCGATGAACTCGGGGCTTTGCGAGTATTCGGCCGGGAACTTCACCTCGATGCCCGTATCGGTAACGATCTTGTGGCTTTTCGCCACGCGCTGGGCCACCGCCTTCTCCACGACCACGCGCTCCGGCAGCGCTTCCTCGGCGAGCGCTTCCTCGAAGCGCTTCTGCAAAGGCTCGTCTTCGAACACCTCGTCAGCAAGATCCCACGGCGCAAGCTCGTCCGACTCCTCGGCGTTTTCGGCCACATAGGCCTTCGCCTTCGAAACCGCCATCGCCGTGTTGGCGCCGTATTCCTCGGCAACTTCTTCCACGATGCGGGCGACCGTGTCGAACACCTCCTTGCTCGACGCCTCCATGGAGCACTGCAGCAACCCGTCGGGGATGAGCCAGCGGTCTTCGCCAGCGATGGTGCGCTTCTTGTCGCAGAACAGCACCGCGAGCGACTTCGACTCGATCAACGCGTAGGAAGCAACCTTTTGCGAGGGGTTTGGAAGGATCGCATGGTGACGCGCCACGTCCACGCGCGTGCCGCCCTCCTCGCCGCGGCCCACCTCGTGCATGAACGCCTGCTTGCTTTCCAGCAGAAGGAGCGCGAAGTAGCGCTTCCCTTCGCCGCGATAGGCCGCCTCGGCCTCCTCGTCGGTCATGTTCCGCACGTTAGAGTCGGTGTCGTCCTCGAAATCGATGACCAGAAGATCGGTCGACTCGGCCTTCTCCATGCGGCCCAGCTCGGTAGCGATGAACTCGGCTACCTGCACGGACAGGTCGATGAAGTCGCGCTGCCCCAGAAAATACGCGCGAATCTCTTCGGCGAACATGCTGCCTTCGGAGAACTCGCCGCGCTTGTTGTCCAGGTTGCCGAGCGCCTTTTTCGCATGGCTCGTCACGTAGCGCTTGGCGTTCTTACTGTCCAGGTCAAGCTCTTCCTGAGAGAAGACGTTGACGCACGAAACGAAATCGAAAACGTGCAGTACCGCACGGTTCACCTTGAGCATGGATGCCGTCCTTGAAATGTCGGGGTTCCTGTAAGCGACCAACAAGGATACCGGAGCGAGGCCGACAAGGCGCAAAGTTCCAAGAATCACCAGACGCGCTGAAGCGGCGGACTACGCGCGCTCGAATGCGGCGGGCGCGCTGCGTGCGGCGGGGTGCGGGCGAGGTGCGTGCGGAGTACGGGCGGGGTGCGGGGTGCGGGATCGGCAAGGTTGGCGGGAACGCTTCAATTCGCCACAGAGATTTCCAGGTTCTGTCAAAACGGACGAGTTTTGCGGGGATTTTCCGCCTCTCGCAGGCAGGTTGCAAAGGGGCACTTTTCATCATGCCTGGTCAAAGACTTACGCGCTGCATTTATCCTGGTTTGAGGACCAGCAAAACTCGTTCGTTTTGACAGAACCTGGACGAAGACGATGTAGCGGAACCTTCGCGTTCTTCGGCCTACCCTCCCTGGCAAGCCTAAGCCCCATTCTCGGAGACCGGCTTGTCGTGAGGACCGTCACCAGCTTGGTCCAGCTGACGCTCCTTGCGATCCTGTTCGTGTACGTGGCCCTCACGCTCCTTCGTATCGGGCGCGAGCAAACCCCTTTCTTCAAAGAACTACCGCGCAAGATCAAAACGATAGCCGTGATGCTGCTCGCCGCCGTGCTGCTGCCGCAGTGGCTGGGATACGCGCTGCTCAGCTTCGCCACCGGCCAGCCTTACTTCACGATATTCAACGAAACGGGCATCATCGCTTTGGTTGCGGCGGGCATCATCTTCTGCCTTGGGCAGATATTCGAATACGGCTACCTTATCCAAGACAAGAGCTTCGAGATCATCTAGGGAAACGTCATGACTATTGTATTGCGCCTTGATCGGATGATGGCTGACCGGAAAATATCGCTTGGAGATTTGGCGGGGCGCGTAGGCATCGCGGACGGCAACCTCTCGAAGATAAAGAACGGCAAAGTGAGCGGCGTGCGTTTCAAAACGCTTGACGCCATTTGCCGGGAACTTGACTGCCAGCCGGGCGACATCCTCGAGCGCATCGACGACGAACCGGAGCGCGCTTAGGGGGGGGGGGCGAGCGCCGACCGTCCCAACGACCCGGCAAAACCGCAGCTACTCCCCCTCCACGCGCCCGCGCCGCGACTTCACCTGTGCGCGGCGATGTTTGTCGGCCAGGCGCGCCTCGCGCGCCCTTCGGGAAGGCTTCGTGGCATGGCGAGCCTTCGGGGGTATCGCCGCGCGCTCGAACGCGGCATGCAGCTTCTGCAAGCACAGCCGCCTATTGCGAAACTGACTGCGCGACTCGCGCGAAACCACGACGATCCCGCTTGGGCGGTGCTCCATGCGCACCGCCGAGTCCGTGGTGTTCACGCATTGCCCGCCCGGCCCGCTGGCCCGAAACGCCTGCACCTCGCAATCGCGCTCGACCTCGTCGAGCGGTTGACGTGCCCATACGGCAAAGTCTCGGTATGTCGGGCGGTCTTGGTCCATGACTCCATACTAGCAGAAACCGCAAGCGCCTCAGCCCTCGCACGACTCGTCGACGTCTTGCAGCCGCCGCCCCCGGTCGAACGCGAGCAGGCGGCGGTAGCGCGAACTCGTTCGCTCGAGCTCGCGCGGGGCTCCGTCCAAAACCGCGCGGCCGTCCTCCACGAACACCACCCGATCGCAAGCCGAAGCGCCCAGCAGGTGATGCGTGATCATGATGACGGTGCGATCGGCCAGCGTCTTGAAGAGCGTGGACAGCAGGGCCTGCTCGGTCAAAGGATCCAGCCCGACACACGGTTCGTCCAAGATGACAACGGGCGCATCCTGCAAAAGCACGCGCGCAAGCGCGATGCGCTGCCTCTCGCCGCCCGAGAACCGCAGGCCAGCCTCGTCGACCATCGTGTCCAGTCCATCGGGAAGCCGGTCGACCATGTCGCGCAAGCCTACCTGCTCGAGAACGTTTCGCACCTCGTCAACGGACGCGTCGGGCCTCCCAATTCGCACGTTCTCCAAAAGCGTCATGTTGAACAGGTAAACGCGCTGCTGAATCACGCCGATGTACGCGCACGCGTCGTCTCCCAGGTCGCGCGTCGGCACGCCGCCGAGCGTAACCCGCCCCTCGTCGGGAGCGAGATCGCCGCGCATGAGCGACGCGAGCGTGCTCTTCCCCGCACCGCTGCGTCCCAGGATCGCGACCTTCTGGCCTGCGGGAACCTCAAGCTGCATCCCCTTGAGCACGGGCCGCGCAGATCCCGGATACGCATACGTTACGCCCTCCACCAGCATATCGAGGGGCGCGCACGGCTGCGCGGCTTGCTTCGCAGAGCGCTCGTCGGCATCCGGAAGCTCGTTCAAACGCTCGAGCGAGTCGCCGTACGAGAATGCGTCGACCGCCGACGCCGACAGCGGCGCGAACGCGTCGATGAGCGGGAAGAAGCCCAGCACGAACGCTGCGATCCAGTTCGCCGTATCGGCGCCCTGCCCGCCGAAATGCGAACCCGCCCAAACAAGAAGCAGCGCAGCCGTCACGGCGAACAGAACCTGCAGCACCACGTCGCGGCGGCGGGCGAAGCGCTCCTCGGCGGCGGCCAGTTCCCTCATGGAGCGCTCGGCCGCGCGGTAGCGCGTCAGGTACTCGTCGCCGCGCTGGGAGAACACCCAGTCGGACACGCCCAGCACGTTGTCGGTCAGCTCGGCGTACAGATCGTTTCGCAGCGCTTTGTAGCGCATGCGGCGCGCGCCGCATGCCAGCACCGAAACCGCAGGCAGCAGCAGGACCGCCGACCCCAGCATGACAAGCAGCATGCACGCCAGAAACGGCGAGAAGAACCCCGCAGCCGCCACCAGGGCGAACCACAGCACCCAGGCGATCACCGTCGGGAACACCGTTCTCAAATAAAGGTTCTGCAAATGCCCGATATCCTCGGACAAAAGACCCAGCACATCGCCCGTACGATGCGTCGCGCGGAAGAACAGCGCATCCTTCTCAAGCGACCGGTACAGCTTCAGACGCAGGTCGGACGTCATGCGCAGCACCCAGTCGTGGCTGCACAGCCGCTCCAGGTAATGAAGCAGCGGCTTGCCTATGCCGAATATGCGCACGAAGATGAGCGGCAAATTAAGGGCCAAAATGGACTCGGGCACGCCGGCGGCGCCGCTTATCAGAAAGCCGGAGGTGAACATGAGGCCGGCCGCGAAAGCGAACGTCGCGAAGCCCAGGAACAGCGCGAGCGCAAGCACCTTGCGGTACCGCTTGAAGAACGGCACGACCCAGCGATCCTCGCGCCACGTCCTGCGCATAGCCCTCGCCCCCTTCGCATCCACGCCGCTCATGCGACATCACCGCCCAACCGAGACGCAAGCCGCGCATACGGCCCGTCGTGCGCAGCCAGCTCTTCGGGACGACCCGCCTCCACCACGCGACCCCCGTCGACCACCAGCACGTAGTCCATATCGGACATCCAATGCAGCCGGTGGGTGGCAAAAAACACCAGACGCCCCTCCATGAGGGGCAGCATGCGCTCCTTGAGCTCCCATTCCGTCTCGATATCCAGGTGCGCCGTCGGTTCGTCGAACAAGAGAATCCGCCGATCAGCATCCAGGAACGCGCGCGCAAGGGCTATCCTTTGCGCCTGTCCGCCCGAAAGGGACCGGGCCCCCTCGCCGATAACCGTATCCAAGCCGTCAGGAAGCTGGGAAACCAGATCGCCAAGGCCCATCGCCTCGACTGCGCGGGAAAGGTCCGCCTCGTCGGCATCGGGGCGGTAAAACGCGATGTTCTCGCGCAGCGTGGCATGGAACACGTACGGATTCTGGGGAATGTAGACCGTCTGCCGCTGCCAATCGACCCGATGCAGCCCGGCCGCGGTCACACCACCCACGCGAAACGACCCCGCACTTGGATCGGCGAAACCGCCCAGCAGGTTGACCAGGGTGCTCTTGCCAGCGCCGCTCGCACCGACGATGCCCACGCGCGCGAAGCCGCGCACCTCGAACCGCACGTCCTCGAGAGCCTTGAAACCCGGGTACGAGAAACCCACGCCGCAGGCGGAAAACGTGCAGTCCGGCCCCCAGGTCGGCACGGGATCCTCGGCATCGTCGACGGGCGCGGCCTGCGGCTCGTCGACGATGCCGAGGATCGAAACCAGCGCGTTCTTTCCGTCGAGCGAGGCGTGGTAGTCGGCGGCGAACTCGCGCACCGGCTTGAAGTACTCCGGAACCATCACCAGCACCACGAGTGCCGGGAAAAAGGCAAGCGTCCCGTCCACCAGGCGAAACCCCAGCATGATCGCCACAGCCGCCAGCGAGCCGGTTGCGAACAAATCCAGCACGGTACTCGACAGCGTGGCCACGCGCAGGGTCTTCATGGTCGCTTCGCGAAAGCGCTCGCTCGCCGCGTAGATGCTGCTGCCGTAGGAGCGACCGCGACCGAACAGCTTGAGCGTGTCGATGCCGCGCAGCGCGTCGATGAACGTGTTCGACAGCATCTGAAACGTCGCGTGCTGCTTGGCGGCTTCATCCTGCGCCGTGTGTCCCAGGATGACCATGTACAGGATAATAAAGGGAAACGCCACCAGCGCGATCACGCCCGAAACCCAATCGAGCGGGAATATCCAGCACAGAAGCACCAGGGGGATGACCACGACGCCCACGGCCTTCGGCAGAATCAGGCGAATATAGGTCTCCACCTGGTCGACGCCCTCTAAAACAAGGGTGGTCACGTTGCCCGTCCCGTGCTTCTGCACCACCGCCGCGCCCGTTTCGAACACGCGCGAGAGCAGCCGCTGGCGCAGTTCGTCGGCCCGCGCGGCCGCGTAGCGATCGAGGTACGTTTCCTGCGCGTACAAAAGAACCTGCCGCGCAACGAAGCACGCGACGAACAGCGCTATCCAGAAAACCTGGTCGGACACCGAAGCGCCCTTCCACAAATCCACGATCGCGGCAGCAAGGGCCCAAGCTTGCCCCACCACGGCGAACGCGCGCGCACAGGAAAATGCGACCAATACGACAAGCGCCGCGCGCACGCCCTGTAGCGCGAAGATAGCCTTGTCTATCAACGCCCGCCCCCTCGTCTGCGAAGCATCGTCGCTCTCGATTATTTGTTACTTCTTTTATATCATATAGAGACGGGCAGGCGCAAGCGCTTCGCCAGCACGCTGCTCGCAGCGTTCGTCAGCGCGCTTCCTCCCGAAAGCCCCACATCCGCACCTCGGGCTGCAGCCTAACGCCCGCGCTCGCCTGAACGCGATCCTGCACGTCGGCTATCACGCGGCGCACGTCCGCGGCGCTCGCTCCGTCCACGTTCACCACGAAGCCGCAATGCTTGGTCGAAACCTGCGCCCCGCCCACGCGATATCCTCGCAAGCCGGCATCCTGCACCAGCTTTCCTGCGAAGTAGCCCTCCGGGCGCTTGAAGGTGCTGCCCGCACTGGGCAGCTCGAGCGGCTGCTTCTCGGCCCGACGCCGCTCCAGATCCTCCATGCGCTCCGCAATGGCCGCAGGGTCGTCGAAGGAAAGCTCCAAAACCGCGGACAGCACCACGTAGCGCTCGTCGTCCATCATGCTGTGACGATACGACCAGTCCGCTTCCTCGGCGCTCACCTCCACGATGCGGCCATCCGGCGTCAGACAGCGCAACGACCTTGCCACGTCGCGAAACTCTCCCCCGTAAGCGCCGGCGTTCATGATGGCGGCGCCCCCGACGGTACCCGGAATTCCGCTGGCGAATTCGTATCCGGCCAGCCCGGCCTCGCATGCTACGCGCGCGACCTTCGCGTTCGAAGCGCCCGCGCAGGCGCGCACGATGTTGCCCGAAATGCTCACGTCCGACAGATTGTCGGCGATGCGCACCACGACGCAGCGCAGACCCTCGTCGCTTACCAGCAGGTCGCTGCCCAGGCCCACGATGCGCACCTCGACGCCCGCCTCGCGGCACGCCCGCAACGCGAAGGCAAGGCCCTCTTCGTCGCGAGGCTCCACCAGGCAGTCCGCCGGACCCCCGACGCGAAACGTCGTGAGCTGCGCCATGGGCACATCGAACCGCACCGCTTCGTCGCCCAAACAGCGGAGCAGCGCGCTCTTCAATTCTTCGTCAACCATGCAGTCCTCCTTGCACGCCGGGGCGAAAGCCCTGAAGCGCGCTACTTGCCGCCAAGGCGGCGCACCGTGCGCTCGCCCAGGTCAATGAGTTCCTGACGCCCATGAGTGCCCGTCTTCGCGTAAATGCGCCGCAAATGCGTGTCCACCGTGCTCTTCGAGATGAACAGCTCGCCCGCTATGCGCTCGCCGGTGCGGCCGCGCAGCGCAAGCGGCAGGATTTCGGACTCGCGCTTCGAAAGCGCGTGATCCTGGGATATGGCCCGGCACGCTTCGTCGAATCGATCGGCGTCGCGCACGATCACCGAAAGCGCGCGGAAGTCGCGCTCGGTGAACAGGAACAAATACGCGTACAGGGCCGCTAGCCCTGCGAACGCGGCGATAGCGTACGGAGCCTGCTCGACGGGCTCGAACAGCTCGATGGCGTTGCCCAAGGCGATTCCGGCCATCTCGCCCAAGTAGAGCATGGCGAAGCCCCGCGCGAAGGACAGCGCCGCATCCTGGCCGGTCAGCTTCGCCATCACCAGGAATAGGGAAACCAGCACGTACGTAAGCCCCAGATAGCCTGCCAGCATGATGGACTCGCCCGGAACCCCGAACGACCCCAGAACCGGCACGAACAGAAAGCCGGCCATCATCACCAGCACGGCAAGGCGGTACACGCCGTCGAGGGGACCTTGCTGATCAGCGGCATCCGAACCCGCCGAAGCCCCGCTCGAGATCAGCTGGAGCGCCGCCACGCAGAACAGGACCAGCAGCAGCAAGCTGGCCGAGAACGCCGGCGTCGAAGCCATGCCCGGATCCGACGCGAACGTTTCCATGAAACCCGCGGTCAGGCCGAACAACCCGGTTCCCGCGATGATCTTCTTCGACAGGCGCGCCGTTTCGTCATGCTGCTCGCGCGTGGCGACCAGATCGCCGAACCTGAAGCTCTGCAGCCCGGCGGACGGCCCTTTGCGCGACGAAGCATCCTCTTCTCGCGCGAAAGGCTCCAAGCCGCGCAGCGCGAACGCGCTTCCCAACGGCAGCAGCTTGAGAGCGAGCAGCGCATGCTCGACCGGGATAAGGGAGAACGCCAAGCACAACCCCGCAGCGACCGCCGCGGCAATGAACACCTCGGGCACGCAGCGATCAACCGGGCGAACGCCGAACGCACGGCCCCAAGCAGCCAGCATGAACCCGGCGGGAACGCCCACGAGCAGCCCTTCCACGGCGATGCCCCATGCACCCGTCCCAGCCAAAGACGACACGACCGACCCCAGCACCAGCAGCCCCGCATAGCACCAAAGCAGCGTGCGGGACAGCAGCGCATCGCGCGCGCGAGGAGACGCGTTGCGCAGCATCGCGAACGAAAGCACCATGAACGCCAGGGTCAGAAGCAAATCGGCGCGCTCGAAAGCGAACTCCCCCTCCCCGAAGGCGCGGTTGGCGCCCAGGTAGAACAGGGAGAACACGAACCCCTGATTGCAGGCGAACCCCAAGATGGCCCGCACCGCGGACGGCTCGGTTATCCGGTCGAGTCGCAAGCCGAGCTGCACTGACCCCTCCATTCCATTCCATTCGATACGATACGCAGTACGCGTCCATGATAGCAGGAGATGGGAACCGCTCGCGGGAACCGTCCGAACTCCCGCGAGTCTCCGAAGTTCGGGAGCACAGACGCGCCGGGAGCCCGCACCCCTCCCCCAATGCGGCACGGCACGGCACGGCACGGCACGGCACGGCACGGCACGGCACGGCACGGCACGGCACGGCACGGCACAAAAGTTTCGTCCGCCTGCAAGTCCCGATAGGCCGCCGCGCACGAAAAACTCCCATCTTTGGCAGGTTTTGACGGTTAGGGGTTGTCTCTTCCGCCCTTCGTTTTGCAGAGCGCAAGCGCTTCGACATCGTACCTGGTCAGAAGCCCGGTCGAAAGCAACGCCGGAGAAAGGCTTCCCCTAGCGCGCGCTCGACGACTTCAAACCGTCAAAACCTGCCAGCGAAGGCGGTTTTTCGTGCGCAACCACGCGAGGCGGCGAAAAAGAAGAGGCTCCTGGCGCGCAAGGGCATCCCTCCCCGAACCGCTGAAGCAGACGTGCTGCGAATACCCTGCAGAACGAGCCGATCGAACGATGTCGACAACAGCCCAGCATCGAAACGCTCGGACCCGTAGGGGGGTCATTCCGCCGCAGTCTTGACGAGGCGCTTTTTCGATAGCCTATAATCGTTTCAAGCGTCATGCGGAAACGCGACGTCTGCACCTTTCGCGATCAAAGGATTCGCCATGAAACGAGCTTCGACACTCTTTCTCGTCGGCACGATGGTCTTTGCGGCAATCGGCTTTTACGGCTGCGCTTCGAACGGCGAACGAGACGCTTCCGCCAACGCCTCTATCGGCATCATCGAAACGCGCGAAACGGCCAAGACGAGCAGGGTCGCTCTGTACGATAAGGAACTGAACGAGGTAGCAGAGATTCCTTTGAACTATGCGGGAGTGGGCAACGCCTTTTGCGATCCCCTGGTTTACAACGGCAGCCTTTTCACCATGTCCCTGGGAAGGAGCAAGGCCAAAGACGGCAGCGCCGTCCTCCAAGTTGATCTAGGCTCCCTCTCCACCAAGGCATACGCCATCGACCAGCCGACCGTGAACGACGTGGCTGCGAGCGATAAATACGTATTCGTTTGCAACGCAACAAGCCACGCAACCCGCATCAATCGCTGCCGAACCGACGACGGGAGCGTATCGAGCGTGTCCGTCGAAGGAGTTTACGTATCGAAACTCGTTTGGCACGAAGACAGCTTGTACGCTTTCGCATCGTCTCTTGACGACGGCTCTTCGACGATCTTGCGCTACGACGAGAACCTGACCCTCGAGGAATCGATCGATTGCAGCGCCTACGACTCGGACGTCTACCGGACGGTTGCGCATGACGGAAGCATCTACTATTGCGGCACCGGCCTGACGGGAAGGCAGATCGGCGTGCTCGATACCGAAGACAACACGGCGAGCACCATTCAATTGAGCAAGGGCGCCGCTTCGAGCGTGGCTTTCGCGAACGGCAAGCTTTACGTTGCCCATTACAACGTCGTCCAAGGGCAAGACGACAGCGCGCTCAGCATCGTGGATCTGGCGACGGGAGCTATCGAGGAGCATGCTTTCCAGCATGAAGCGCAGCACATGGTTGCAACCGAAGGCTCGATATACATACTTGGAGATTGGACGATATACCAATACGATGCTGAAACCATAGAGCCCCTCGGAAGCAGGTCGATCGAGAGCATGCCCGGTAGCCACAGCTATCTTTCGGGGCTGTTCTCCGTGAGTTAAGACCGCCGCCGGAACAGCCCGCATGGGCTAAGGCGCTCTCCCGAGCAGTGCGAAAGACGAGCCGTTCCCCATCGAAGACGAACGGGAGCAAATAGGTCGCGGAAACCGCCTGAGCTCCCGCGACCTTCCTGCTCCCGGAAACGCAACGCCCCGCGGCACGAATGCGGCGGGGCGTTGCGGGCGCGAGGGAGGGAGGGGTCGCGCCGGAAAATAGGGAATGATCTAAGTTGGTTGCTAGGCGGTCTGCGAGGTCTTCTTCGCGCGCACCGTCTTCTTCACGGGCTGGGCAGCAGGCTCGTCGTCTTCCACGACGTCCTCGACCGCCAGCTCCACGGCGTCGGAAGCGTCGTCCTTGCCGCCGCCCATGCCTTCGCGCAGGTTCTTCACGGTCTTGCCCAGAGACGCGCCCAGTTTGGGGAGGTTCTTCGGGCCGAAGATGAGCAGCACGACAGCCAGGATGATAACGAGCTCGGGAACACCCATACCAAGAATCTTCATGTAAAGCGCCTCCTACAGCGTTCTGGCGGCGCGCACCTCCTTGATGGGCCGCACCGGTTTCGATGGCGCTTACTATGCCCCATCGAAGGCGTGTCGGCTATCATGCAAACCTGTGATTTCGTACGCAATACCCAGATTTTCTTTGTCATGCAAACGGGGTACGATATGCGTCATACCAGGTCAGAACACTGCGTGATGTGCAGCTCTCAAAACTTGGAGCTCAGTTGCGCCTTGCCGTTCCCCGCCCGCGCCGCAACCTTCGCGCCTTCGGTTTTCAGACCGATCTCCCAACCTGAAACCAGAGCGCGCCCAACAGGAACGCTCCGCTCGGCAAACGCGCTACGCTCGCCGGCGCGAAGGCGTTTTGCGCAGGGGAGCTGCCAAAGCTACTGTGAAGGATTCGAGGACTGCTTGTGACGGTTCCTCGCACATTCGCACACGTATGACATGCAACGTTGCCGTTTTGTTACCATTTCGCCTCGCGGTCGCAACCACACCAGCACAACGAACCCTACGCGGCCGAGGAAAGGATGCTTGCATGGCATCGCGCTCTACTCGTTTCTCCTGCGCGGTCGGAACCGCGCTTGTCGTGGCGCTCGGCGCCGCATGCGCACCGGCCGCTTTCGCAGCCGAGTCGCGGTCCCCGTTTGCACAGACCGCCGAACCCCTCCCGTTGAGCCAAGCGGCTTTTGTCGACCTTTTGTCGTTCGCGCACGAAGATCCGACCCACGATCTGGATCAAGTGCAGGCGCTTGCCGAGCAAAGGGTGGCCGAAGAGGCCGCACGAGCCGCCGCCGAGCGGTCAAACAAGCGGCTCGACTACGACCCCGCGCTCATCGCCGCCATCGGCAACCAGCTCAACGGCGGCCACGCCATCTGCTGCCCCGCCTACGCGTGCGCTTACGGCGACGCGATCCTTACCGGGCAGGCGAACGGCCACGAGGCGTACGGATGCGGATGCTGCACGTGGCCCGGATGGGGCGGAGGGAACTCCTCGTTCCGCTCGCTCGGATCTGACACGGCTCTATTGCGAGAAGCCTACGACGAGATCGCCGCAGGCAGGCCCACCGTCATCCACGTATCCGGACCCTACGGCGAACACTGGATCTGCCTGATGGGATACCAAAACGTGCAGGACCCCGACAGCCTGACGTTGGACAACTTCCTGGCCCTCGACCCCGCGAATGGAGAAGAGCACGTTGCCTCCTACCGCTACGCGCTGTACGGCGATTCCTGCCAACACGTAAGCGATCTGCGCTAACGCATGCATCACGACGAAGGGCCGCTCACTGAAGCGGCCCTTCGTTTCATCGTTTGGAAAACCTTACCCCGTGATGCGCTCGGGGCAGGACAGCACCCTCAGTCGACCGTCGCGGCAATGCGAAACGAGCGTGACCCCCAAAGAGGCCGCACGTCGAACCGCTTCGTCGGTAGCCGACTTGCGCGACACCAGCACGGGGCACCCGCCGCGGTACGCCTTCAGCGCCATCTCCGCGCTGATGCGCCCGGTGATGAACAGGGCCTTGTCGCGCACGTCCACGCGATCGAGCCACGCCTGCCCTATCAGCTTGTCCATGGCGTTATGGCGCCCTATGTCCTCGCGCACCAGCAGCAAGCGGTCCTCCCCCGGCACGCCCAAGCCGCATCCGTGCACGCACTCTCCCGTGTTGCGCCGCGGGCTTCTTTCGCACAGCTCGTCCATGCAGGACAGAAGCGCATCGGCATCGAAGCGCGCGGTCGTCGACAGCCGCGCCGCATCCGGCACGCACGCCCCGCTGCGCATGAGCGCGGACTGCGCGCAGCCCGACGACGTCACGCGATGCAGCGGCACGTAGCCGTCGGCCGCGCGCTCGCCGGAAGCCACGTACACCTCCGCCTTCTCAGGATCTGCCGTGACCTCGACCAGGCGGTCGCGATCGCTCAACAATCCCTCCGACAACAGGTAGCCCACGGCAAGCTCGTGCAGCCCGTAGGGGCTTCCCTGGCTGACCGCCACCGGGGCGTCGTTCAAGTAGATGCGAATAGGTCGCTCGGCCGTCTCCCGCGGGACGGGCGCGGCGTATTCCACGATGGCCACAAGCGGCCTCCTTTCGTTCGTTCTTCCTGCATCCGGCGCGCAGCCGGGTGCGCTTTGCGCGTGCACAGCTGCGAACGCGCCGAAGCGATCAGCGGTTCCCGGCAGCCTGGGCGTTGGCCTGCTGATAGGCGATCAGGTCCAGGCGCGCCATCACCACATCCTCCACCTCGAAGGAGAACGGCGCCAGCACGTCTTCCTGGTACACGGTGCGCACGTAGCCGCCGCATTCGTCGCAGGTGGCTATACGGTGCGCGTCGTCGCCCTCCACGTTGAAGTAGTGCAGGTGCGCCTGGTTCTGCGTGCCGCAGCGCGCGCAGCGAACCCGCTCGAAATCCCACGCGGTGCCGCACTGGCCGCACCACAGCTCTTTGCCGCGACCCTGCACTGCCTGAACGTCTCCCACGCGCGCCACCGTAGCGGCGCCGCCGCACACCGGACAGCGCATCGGATGCGGTTCGGCCGCGCCCGCCTTGCGCAACGCGGAACCGACCTGGGCCGCCGGCCCGTCGAGCAGCGCGCGCAACGCCAAGGATGCAGCCAGCGCCCCAACGCGAGCAGGATCTTCGTCCATGCCGTCATCGCGCAGAAGCTCCCCGAACGACTCGACGTACGCGGCAGGATCGCTCCCCGCGCGCGCCACGTCGCTCGCTGCGACCATTCGATCCCATTTCGTGCGCGCGAACGCCTCCTGCACCGTAGCAGGAAAGCCGCCGCTGTCCAGCAGGCACGCCGCCGTGCGCTCGATCGCGTCGGCAAGCGTTCCCGGGTCGATCGACACCGGCGCATGGGCGAGCACCGGCTCCGATGCGGCATACCAAGCAAGCAGGTCCTCGGCGGCGGGCACCTCGTACGACAGCGCAGCGGCCTCGGCTGCTACGCTGTCCTGCACGCCCCACACCTCGCGGAAGAACGCCAAGCGGGCCGCGTCCGCGTCTTCAGATTTCGTCTTGTACGCGGCTATGGCCGCGTCGATGCGCTTCAGGTTCATTCCTGGTTCCCTCTCGTCGTATGTTCTCGTCATGCATCGAGCATCAGGTTATCCATCGGGACGCTCTGCGCGAAACCCCGGGCTTGCCAAACGGCAAGCGCTCGAGAGCGCCCCTGTGGAAGACCTGCGCCGCACCGGGCGGGCGCGAACCCGCCCGGCAGCGAAAGCCTCTACTTGCAACTACTTCTACTTCTCCACGACGTTCTTGCCGCTTGCGATCTCCTCGCGCGCCCAGTGGCCCCAGTGGTACAGGGCGTCGGACTCGGACACCATGCCGTCGCCGAACATCAGCTTGGCCGTGCCGCGGTACGGCTGGAAGATGCCCGCGCCCAAGAAGATGTGCGCCAAACCGAACACGGCGATGAGCAAAAAGCCCACGTCGTGCAGGAACAGCGTCACGCCGTACACGCCAGCGCCGAAGTCGAACACCGTCGTGCCCAACAGCAGGATGAGGCCCGTCACGCCCATGAGCGCGCCGGCGAACCACAGCATGCCGTCGGCGAAGCGCTGGCCGGACTTCAGCTCGCGCTGGTCGGGCATGTGAATCCATTTCGCCATGAACAGGTACGGGAAGAACAGCATCATCCACTTCTTGTCGTCGGAATCCCACCGATCGAACAGGTTCTTGAAGACGTGCTTCACGCCCTTCGGAGCCATGATGGCGCTGATGAGCGGCACCGCCACGAAAACGACGCCCAACACGCGGTGCGACATGCGAATAGCGAACACCGTGTCCGCGCCCACCGCGGCCGCCAGGGCCGGAACGAACACGAACAAACCGGAGATGCACAGCAGGATGCACGCGATGATCGTGATGCCGTGCGTCAGACGAGCCTGCAGCGAATGGCGCTTGATGTAGCGCTGCTTGCCGCTTGCCGCCAGCTGGTCCAAGAAGGCCTTGTTCTTGGCGGCTTCCTCAGCGGAAACCGCAACGGGTCCCTTGCTCATCAGTTGCCTCCCTTCTTGCCCGGAAGGTTCTCGGTGATGTGCTCCATCACCGTCTCCTCGTCCTGGCCGTCGCCGTGCTTGAGCACGTTTCCGCTGTCGACGGACAACGTGTCCTCCGTCTCGGCGTTGTACGCCAGCTTGTCGCGCTTGTAGCCGATGCCCAAGACGAACATGGCGGCCAAGCCCGCTACCGTCAGGCCCGTAACGGCACCCGTGACCGGCTTCATGATCTGGGTCAGACCAACCATGGGGCTGACCTGCGGGTTCTCAACCTGGCCATGAGCCTTGACGCCGTACTTGAGAACCTGGACCACATGCAGGCCCCCGATTTCGTCCTCGCCGTAGACGCAAGCATCCGCAAAGCCCTTGCCCTGCAGGTACGCCACGCGCTCGCGGGCGATGGCCAGCATCTCCTCGCGGTCGCCGAACTTGAGAGCTTCGGGCTGGCACGTGGTTACGCATGCCGGCTGCATGCCCTGCTCGACGCGGTCGAGGCAGCCCGTGCACTTGTTGATCTTGCCGTTGGGACCGTGGTAGCGCGGCACGTCGAAAGGACATGCCGACTTGCAGTACTGGCACCCGATGCACTTGGACTCGTCAACGGACACGAAGCCCGTCTCCTCGTCCTTGGCAAGCGCGCCGCCCGGGCAGATGGTCGCGCACGGAGCGTCCGTGCAATGCTGGCACGAACGACGTCCGAACGACCACATAACCCCCTTGTCCCCGCCGGCCTCTTCATGGAAGCTGATCAAGAGACGCGTGTCGCCGTTCAAGTTCATCGGGCTTTGGTACGAACCCGTCCAAGGGTTGCCGTTCTTTTCCAGCGTGGAGGGCAGGTTGTTCCACATCTTGCACGCCACCTGGCACCCGCGGCACGCCGAGCACCGGGAGGAGTCGAACAGGATTGCTTTCTCAGTCATTTCTCATCCCCTCCCTTACGCCTTCTCGACGTCCACGAGGAACGCCTTGTACTCGGGTACGAACGTGTTGGGATCGCCCACGTTCGGCGGCAGGTCGTTCACCACGTCGCCCGTGCCGAACTCGCCCGCCCAACCGAAGTGATGGGTCATGCCCACCTGGTGAACCGTCTGGCCGTTCACGGTGAACGGCTTGAAGCGCGGCGTCACCAGCGCATGCACCTTGACCGAGCCGCGGTTGTTGAACACGCGCACCAGGTCGCCGTTGGCGATGCCCTTTTCGGCCGCCAGCTCTTCGGACATCTCGATGAACTGCTCGGGAGACGCCTCCAGCAAAGCCGGGCAGCAGCGGGTCTGGCCGCCGGTCTGCCAATGCTCGGTGACCGAGTAGGTGGTCACGGCGATGGGATACTGGCTGCGATCGCCCTTCTTCACCGACTCGTACTCGGCGAAGCGGATGCACGGCGAGTTCTGCGAGCCGTTCATCTGGTTGTCGGCCGGGCTCTCGAAGGGCTCGTAATGCTCGGGAACCGGACCGTCGTTCATGCCGTAGCTGATCAGACGGGCGTTTTGCTCCCACAGCATGAAGAATGCCTTGTTGTTCGGCGGAACGGGAGTGCCGTTCTTCACCGTTACGAAGTCGGCCACGTCCACCTGGTCCCACTTCTCGCCGGTCCACTCGACCAGCTTCTTCTGGGGGTTCCAGGGCTTGCCCGCCAAGTCGGCGGACGCGCGGTTGTACAGGATGCGGCGGTTCGACGGCCAGCAGTACGCCCACTCGGAGTTCAGGCCGATGCCCGACTTGTCCTCGGTGTTGCGGCGTCCGATAGGCTGTTCGGCCGGATCGAGCGGAGCCTTCTTGTTAGCCCAGAAACCAGTGTAGATCCACATGGCGCACGCCGTGGTGCCGTCCGCCTGCAGGTCGCCGTAGGTGCCCAGCAGGTCCACGTCGGCCTTGCCGAAGTCGGACGAGGCGATCTTGTAGCCGTTGAGGGCCCATGCCACGGGACGCGGATCGATCTTGCCGTCCACGTAGTAGTCCCACTTCGCGTTGAGAATGGGGGCCGGGTTCGCACCGCCCTCCTTCTTGTACAGATCCACGATGCTCGTCCACAGAAGGTCGCAGATCTCGTAGTCGGGCTTCGCTTCCTCCCACGGATCCACGGCCGCGTAGCGGTACTGCAGCCAACGACCCGAGTTCAGGATGATGCCGGGCTTCTCGTAGATCAACGCGGCGGGAAGGAAGTACACCGTCGTGTCGATCTGGGAGGCGTCCATGTCGGGAGCTTCCCAGAAGGTGGCGGATTCCGTGATAACCCAGTCGGCCACGACCAGCCAGTCGAGCTTCGCCATGGAGCGGCGCACGTTTCCGGCGTTCGGAGCGGAGTGGCACGGGTTCATGCCCCAGTTGAAGTAGCCCTTGATAACGCCCTTGTTCATCAGCTCGAACGAGCTCATGATGGTGTAGTCCGGGCTCTTGGGAACCTTCGGCCACCAGTCGTAGCCGTAGTCGTTCTCGACCGTGGCCGCGTCGCCCCACCATTCCTTGAGCGAGGACACCAGGAACTTCGGCTTGTTGGTGTAGTAGCCGTCAGCGTAGGTTTCCTTCTCGCACCAATCGCGCAGCGTGGGCGTGCCGTACTCGGTCGGCCACTTGAGGTAGGCCGGGTGCTCGTGCACCATCATGCCCATGTCGGTTGCGCCCTGCACGTTCGGCTCGCCGCGCATGGCGTTCACGCCGCCGCCCGGCATGCCCGCGTTGCCCAGCAGAAGCTGCAGGATGGACATGGCGCGGCAGTTCTGAGCGCCGTAGTGATGCTGCGTCTGGCCGAGCGCGTACAGGATGGTGCCGGACTTGTCGGGCGCGCCCGTTGCGGCGTACGTGGCGTACACCTTTTCGAGCAGGTCCTTGTCCATGCCGCAGATACTGGACACCGTATCCAGGTCATAGCGGGAATAATGCTTCTTGAACTGTTGGAACACGCACATCGGATCCTGGAGGGTCTCGTCTTTCTTGGGCGTTTCCAGCGTCAGGGGCGTGAACGCCGGCGTGCCGGGCTTGTTCACCCACGCGTAGTCGCCCGCAGCCGAGGTGTCCCACTGCGTTTCGGACTCCACTTGGTAGTGCCAGCTATGGTTGTTGTACGTGGCCGTCTTGTCGTCGAAGCCCGAGAAGATACCCGTGTTCACGTCGAACGAGTATTCGGAATCGAGCAGGTACGAGGCGTTCGTGTAGTTCAACACGTACTCGTGCTGCCATAGGTCGTTTTCGATGATGTAGTTGTACAAGCCGCCGTAGAAGGCGATGTCGGTGCCCGAGCGGATGGGGCAGTAGATGTCCGCCATCTCGGCCGAGCGGGTGTAGCGGGGGTCGACGACGATCCACGTCGCGCCCCGGTCGAGCGCCTTCTGCACCCATTTCGCGGAAACAGGGTGGTTCTCGACGTTGTTGGAGCCGATCGTCATGATGACGTCGGCGTTCTGGTAGTCGCACCAATGGCCCGTCATCGAGCCGCGACCGAATGAAGCTGCCAGACCGGCAACCGTGGGGCTGTGTCAAACACGAGCCTGGTTGTCGATGGCTATCACCCCTAACGAGCGCATCATCTTCAAGATGAGGTACTCTTCCTCGGAGTTCTGCTGGCTGCCGCCCAGGCTTGCGATGCCGGGCGTGCGGTTGACCGTGATGCCGTTGGACGTCTCCTCGAACGTGGCATCGCGCGTCTGCTTGACCCAGCGCGCGATCTCCGCGATAGCGTCGTCCCAGGTGATGTCTTCCCATGCGGAAGAACCGGGGCGGCGCACCAGCGGCTTCGTCTTACGGTTCGGGTTCTTGATGACCTCGCGCGTCCGAGGATCAACCACGTTGCGCAACTGGAACATCGTCGCGCCCTTCGGGCACAAGCCGCCCTGGTTGATGGGATGATCGGGGTCGCCTTCGAGGTTGATCAGCTCGCCGTCGCGCGTCGAGCAGATAACCCCGCACCCACCCGAGCAGTAACAGCAGATGTTCGTGTACTCCTCGGTGTTCACGAGCTTCCAGTCTGAAGACGGCTCTACCGCGAACGCCTCCGACTGAGAGGACAGCTCAAACGCCATGGTCGCAGCTGCCGCTGCGCCAGCGGCTTTGAAAAAGCCCCTGCGTGACAGGTTCATGTCCTCGTTCTCCTTCCTTCTCGTCCAGTGAATGCACGCTTCGGGAACCAACGAGCGAAACGGCGCCGAGGGCATGGGAGACGTCGTCTTGTTCGCATGGTGCCCGGTTCGCATGCAGGGCCGCGGGCAGCAGCCCTCCGCTGCCTCGCTGTCGCGATCGTACCATTTCGGCCGAAAGCCACCTCATCAGTTTCTGATGAAACGGGGGGCTTTATGCGCGTACATGCGTAACCGGGCTGTTTTTACTCGGTGAACGGCATTCCATCAAAAATGCCCTCTGACGAGGTGCGAAGGCCAACGGCGTGTTTCCGGTGGCAGACGGCGCGCAGGAAAACGGGAGCGGTAGCAGCGACCCTTCCGGGAGACGAACGAGGACTCGTCCGCGCATTGCATACAGCAAGAACGAGTTATTACAGGTCCTCGATGACCTTGGCGGAAACCACGTTGCTCGGCGATATGAGGATGGCGCCGACCTTGCCGATTTCCGGCGCGTCGACGTAGAAGGTTCCGGAAAGCGTTTCGCCCATGACGAACAGCCCCTCGTCCTGCGTCGACACCACGATGTCCACCCCGGATACTCCCTCGAGATGCGCCTTGTCGTTAGTCACTGCCACGATGAAGTCGACCTTGTGCTCGACGAAATACGCCACCTGCTTCTCGAGGGCGCGCTTCGACAGCGGGCGGTCCACGCTGAACACGCCGAACCGGTGCGCGCCTTTCTTGAGGATGGTGCCCTCGGCGTAGCGCTCGGGAGATTCCGTATCCAGCTCGAACACCGTAGCGCCCTTGCCCTCGTAGCTTGCACGGGCTTCCTCGACCGTCAACGGCTTCTTCGCTTTCGATGCCGTAGAACTGGCCGCCGACGACGCCGTTTCAAGCGCGCTGTTCTTGCGAGCCGCTTCGTCAAGCGCCTCGGGCTTCGCGCGCGCGGCATCGGCCTCGGAAGCCGAAGCAGCTGCCGAAGCCGCCGATTGCTCGCCCTCGGGGCTCTTGGACGCTTCGGACTCTTGGGGAGAAGCCGACCCGACGCCCGCGTCCGGGACAAGCGCATCGTCAGCATCGGGGTCCTCGGGCGGGACCGTGCCCGCGTACACGATGGCCGTGTAGCCGTCCATGTTGCCGAACGTGTCGTCGATGTTGGAAGCCGCAACGTTCCACGAATGCCCGGCGACCAGGTACCATCCCAAGCCGCCCAAACTGAGCACGATCAAGGCGGCGAACACCGCCAGCGCTATTTTTTCACGTGATTGAGGAGACATAATGCCGGTTATTATACCCTTGCGCGCGCAGGCCGGCGGCGGATGCGCAAACCAGACAGAATCTCGACAGGTTCCAACGTTGGCGCGCGCCTTTGCCGATACGTCCGACCAAGGCGCGCGCTAACCTGCTACCAGCACTTTTCGTAGACCACCCTGCGTTTCACGCGGCCCAGCCTATCGCGTATCTCGATATCGCCGCAGAACACGTAGCCGCACTTCTCAAGCAGGGCGCGCATGGGCTGGTTCTCGGGGTACACGTCGGCGCGCACGCTGCGCCGCCCGGCATCGCGCGCGATGCGCTCCGCCGTGCCCAGGATATAGGCGCCCACGCCGCACCGGCGCGCCTTCTCCTGAACGCACACCCAGTGCAACGCGGCGTAATCAGGCTCGCCATCAGGCGGCTCGGGCGAATCGGTGAGCCATCGCGCGCCCGTCGCGCGCCCGTACGCGGGATCTCCCGCCGGGTTTACCGCGAACATGCCCAGCACGCGCTCGGCGGGCTTCTCCGAATCGCCGTCGCTCGCCTCGCCCGCCGTCACCACCACGTACGTCTTGCCGGCGTCGATCGAGCGCATGATGCGCCGCGACGACGGGTACTTTTTCAGCCCTTCGTCAACTCCAAGGCGCGCGATGGCGCGATGGGTCTCCTCCTGCAGCAGCTGCACGCGCCTGAAGTCGTCGCGCGTCGCCCGGCGCGCGGCGTAGTATCCCAGCTCGGACGCACGGCCTTGGAACAGCGGAAGATCTTCGGAGGCGCCGTCGTAGGCAGCCGCCCCCTTGCCGTTGCCGCTGCCGCGATCGGTGACCAGAAACACCATGGCGACGATCATAATGCAGCCCACGATATCGAACATGCCCACCGGCGTGCCCAGCCATACCGCGGAGATGACCGTAGCCGACACCGGCTCCACGCACCCCACCAACCCGGCGCGCACGGGACCCGCGTCCGTGATGCCCTGCAGGTAGAACAGGTACGCGGCGAACGTGCCCACGATCACCATGGCGGTCATGACGCCGATCATCATCGGGCTCACGGTCACGGGAATGGTCCAAGGCTGCACGAACACCGTTGCCACCACTCCGCCGATGAGCATGGCCAAACCCGTTACGATGAAGCTTCCCCATTTCTCGAGCACCTTGCCGGGAAGAAGCGTGTAGAACGCCAGCGCGAACGCAGAGATAAAGCCCCAGAACAGGCCTTCCGCAGGGATGGCCAACGACCCGAGGTCGCCCTTCGTGGCGATGACCACCGTGCCCGCGATGGCCAGCACCAGACCGACGGCCTCGCTTATCCTGGGCAGCCGCCGCGTGCGCAGACACACGTAGAGCATGATGAGGATAAGGCCGAGCCGCTCCAGAACCGTACCGGTGCCGGCGTTCGTGTAGGATATGGCCGTCAGATAGCTTACCTGGGTAAGCAGCACGCCGAGCAGCGCGAACGCAGCGATGCGCCCGATCGAGCGCGCATCGCGCAAAGCCGCGAACAGATTGCGCGGCTCGCGAACCATGCACACCACCAAAAAGATGAACGCGGCGGACAACAGGCGCACGCACGTGATCCACGAAACGGGAACGGCGGCGTCTCCCGTGAGGAACTGAGCGCACGTGCCGGAGAAGCCCCAGCAGATGCCGCCCAGCGCAGCACATACGACACCTCGAAAAATACGCCCGCGCGATCGTTCGCTCGAAGAACCCCCATCGTTCGCGCTCGTCGCATCAGCTGTCTGGCCCATTCCGACCTCCCCTCGCGCATTTCGCCGCGCCGAGCGAAGCGCTTCGGGGCATAAGGTCGGGATGCGTGCTCTCCGGCTGACTGTCCATCGTTTAGTCGCGTTCGATCGGGGTGGCGCCTGCATGTTCGTCAGCACATTCTCGCACGCGGGAACAGCTCCGGTAAAGGACTTTCCGCATACTTTGAAAACTTTTTTGCAGTTGAGCGAAAACTCCCCGTCAAACGGCCGTTTTAGAACTGCGAGCGTAGAACCCTCTCGTAGGCCACGCGATGCTTCTCCCGCCCGAACACGTCGCGTATCACCATGGCGCCGCATCGCTCGTAGCCGTGCTTCTCCAAGAGCTTCTGCATGGGAAGGTTCTGCGGGTACACGTCGGCGCGCACGCTCGAACGGCCTCCCGCGCGCGCGATCTGATCCGCCTTGTCCAAAATGAACATGCCCACGCCGCGCCTCCGCGCATGCCGGTCGACCGAGACCCAGTGCAGCTCGGCGTAGGGCTGCGGGCTGGCCTTCGTGTCGGTGAGCCACGCGCCGTCAAGCTCGTTGTCGTAGTTCTTGTCGGGCGAGAACGACACCGCGAACACCGCGATGACGCGGCCGTTGCCGTCCTCGATCACGTGCGTGGTGCCGTTCTTTATGCTGTGCATGAGACGGCGCGCCGAGGGGTACTTCTTGCTGCGCCCCTCGTCGATCCCCAGTTCGGCGAACGTCTCATGCCCCACGTCCAACAGCGCTGCAACGCGATCGAAGTCCTCGCGCGCGGCAGGGCGCGAGGAGTAGTAGCCCAGAACCGATGCCCGGCCGGCGAACAGCGGCGGATCGTCGAAATCCGCAGCCGGCGCGCCTGCCGCATCGCCGGGCGCCGCTTTCGGCTCGCGCTCGGTCACCAGGAAGATCATGACCACGATCATGGCGCAGCCCAGCATGTCCCACGCCGAAACGGGGGTATGCAGCCAAAAGAGCGCCAGCAACGTAGCCGACACCGGTTCCACGCAGCAGAGCAGGCTCGCCTTCACCGGGCCGGCATCCGCCACGCCCTGCAGGTACAGCATGTACGCGCCCAGCGTGCCCACCAGCACGATGGCCACAAGCGCCGCCAGCGCGCCGCCCGAAAGCTGGACCGGCACCGTCCAGGGCTGGAACACCGCAGAGGCCGCCGAGCCGCCGAACAGCATGGCCAGGCCCGTCACCAGCATGGCGCCCCATTTCTTCAGGACGCGCACGGGCATGAGCGTGTAGAAGGACAGCGCGACGGCAGACAGAAGGCCCCAGGCCAGGCCTTCCACCGGAATGGCCAGGCCGCCGAAGTCGCCCTGGGTCGCGATGACCAGCATGCCGCCAAGGGCAAGCAGCAGGCCGCCCGCTTCGCGCAGCTTCGGGAAGCGGCGCTTGCGCAGGCACACGTACAGCATGATGAAGACGAGTCCCACCTGCTCGAGCGTGGTGCCCACCCCCGCGCTCGTGTACTCGATGGCGTACAGGTAGCTGATCTGCGTGAGCACGACGCCAAACACCGCGAAGGCGGCTATCTCGACAAGCGAGCGCCAGTCGCGAAACACCGCAACAAGATCGCGCCAGTTGCGCATAGCGGTTATGGTCAGGAAGAATGCGGCGGCTATCAGCATGCGCACGCAGGTGATCCATGTTGCCGGCGCGCCGTACTCCATGAGCAACTGCGCGCAGGTACCCGAAAAGCCCCAGCAGATGCCGCCCGCCAACGCGCACGCCACACCGCGCGCCACATGGCGCCTTCCACCCGTCGCCGCTACCGCTTCCGCCACGTCTCCTCCGACTCTTGATCGATTCCGAATGCTTCCCCGGCGCCGTCAAGCGCCAAGGCCGCCGCGTATAGTCTCACGCGCGACGGCCTTGGTAAAGACAAGAATCGGTAAATTCTCGCAATATATGCATTGCGCCGCATAAATGGCGCGAAATCCGCCCGCTAGCCCAGCATGCGCTTCACGAACGAACCGGTATGGCTGCCCTCGACCTGGGCCACTTCCTCCGGCGTGCCCTGCGCCACGATCGTGCCGCCGCGGTCGCCGCCTTCGGGACCCAGGTCCACGATGCGGTCCGCGCACTTGATGACGTCCAAGTTGTGCTCGATGACCAGTACGGTGTTGCCCGCGTCCACCAAGCGCTGCAGCACGATGAGCAGCTGGCGCACGTCCTCGAAGTGCAGGCCCGTGGTGGGCTCGTCCAGGATGTAGAACGTCTTGCCGGTCTGGCGGCGCTGCAGCTCGCTGGCCAGCTTGACGCGTTGAGCCTCGCCGCCCGACAGCGTGGTGGCGGGCTGTCCCAGGCGGATGTAGCCCAGCCCCACGTCGAACAACGTTTGCAGCTTACGCTTGATGCCGGGGATGTTCTCGAAGAACGCCAAGGCGTCCTCCACCGTCATGTCAAGCACGTCGGCGATGTTCTTGCCACGGTACGTGACCTGCAAGGTCTCGCGATTGTAGCGCGCGCCTCCGCACACTTCGCACGGCACGTAGATGTCCGGCAGAAAGTGCATCTCGATCTTGATCTGGCCGTCTCCCTTGCACGCCTCGCAGCGGCCGCCGTTTACGTTGAAGCTGAACCGTCCGGGCCCGTAGCCGCGCGCCTTCGACTCCTGCGTCGAGGAGAACAGCGCGCGAATATCGTCCCACAAGCCGATGTACGTGGCCGCGTTCGAGCGCGGGGTCCGCCCGATGGGGCTCTGGTCGATGTTGATGACCTTGTCGATCTTGTCCAGGCCCGTGATTTTGCGGTACGCTCCCGTGCGGCGATGCGCTCGGTTCACGCGGTTCGCCAGCGCCGGGGCCAGCGTGTCGGTGACCAGCGAGCTTTTACCCGAACCCGACACGCCCGTCACCACGGTCAGCGTGCCGAAGGGAATTTCGAGGGTGACGTTCTTCAGGTTGTTCTCGGTCGCGCCCGTCAGCTTGAGCGACCCCCTGCGCGGCTTGCGGCGCGTCTCGGGCACCTCGATGGCGCGACGGCCCGACAGGTAGTCGGCGGTAAGCGACCCTTCCGTGCGCATGACCTCCTCCGGGGTGCCGGCGGCCACCACTTCCCCACCGTGCTCGCCCGCGCCCGGGCCCATGTCCACCACGAAGTCGGCGCTTCGGATGGTGTCTTCGTCATGCTCGACCACGATGACGGTGTTGCCCAGGTCGCGAAGGTGCTCGAGCGTGGCGATAAGGCGCTCGTTGTCCCGTTGGTGCAAGCCGATGGACGGCTCGTCCAGAATGTAGAGCACGCCCATAAGGCCCGCCCCGATCTGCGTGGCCAAGCGGATGCGCTGCGCCTCGCCGCCCGACAGCGTGGCCGTGGCGCGCTCGAGCGTCAGGTAGTCCAAGCCCACGTCGACCAAGAACTTCAAGCGAGCCTTGATCTCCTTCACGATGGGTCCGGCGATATGGCCGTCCTGGCCGTCGAAGGAAAGCCCCTCGAAGTACCGCAGGGAATCCGCCGCGCTCATTTCCGTTACGTCGTGGATCGACTTTCCGCCCACGGTCACGGCCAGGATCTCCGGCTTCAGGCGCTTGCCGCCGCACGTCTGGCACGGCACCACGGCGAAGTAGGTGGCCAGCTTCTCGCGCTGGGAATCGCTTTGGGCCTCCTGGTAGCGGCGTTGCACGGCGGCCAGCGCGCCCTCCCACTCGATGTACCAGTAGGTTTCGCGCCCGTCCACCGTCACGTAGTCGACGCGCACCTTCTGACCGTCCAGCCCGTGCAAGATGGCGTCCTGCGCCTTCTTGGGCATGTCCTCCCACGGAGTGTTCTCGTCCGTGCCCATGTGCTCGGCCACC
Source organism: Paraeggerthella hongkongensis (assembly GCF_003340345.1). GTDB lineage: Bacteria > Actinomycetota > Coriobacteriia > Coriobacteriales > Eggerthellaceae > Paraeggerthella > Paraeggerthella hominis. The sequence continues at coordinate 110,223 of NZ_PPTQ01000001.1, forward strand.
GCGCGCAGCACCTGGGGATAGTAGTTGCCGGTCTTGAACGGGGCGATCACGCCCTCGGCCAAGGTGAGCGACGGATCGGGAACCACGAGCGACGCGTCCACTTCCTCGCGGCTTCCGATGCCCAGGCAATCCGGGCAGGCGCCGTAAGGGGCGTTGAAGCTGAAATCGCGCGGCTGCAGCTCGTCCATGGAATGGCCATGCTCGGGACACGCGAGCGCCAAGGAGAAGATATGCTCCCCCTCGCCCAAGCCGCCCGTGGCGCCGCTCGACTTGCCGCCGCCCTCGCCGAGCGGCTTTCCGTCCTCGCCCAGCACCTGCACGAGCACGCGCCCCTCCGCCAGCTTCGTCGCCAGCTCCACCGCTTCGGCGATGCGGCTCGTCGCGCTCTCCTTCAACTGCACGCGGTCCACCACCACGTCGATGAAGTGTTTGATCTTCTTGTTGAGCGTGCGCGGCTCGCCGTCAAGCTTCACGATCTCGCCGTCGATGCGAACGCGGCTGAAGCCCTCCTTCTGCAAATCGGCGAACAGCTTCGTGAACTCGCCTTTGCGACCGGCCACCACCGGCGCCATGACGATGGCCTTCGCGTCGGGCGCGAGCGCCAGAATCTCGTCGGTCACCTGGTCGGTGGTCTGCTTCTTGATGACGCGCCCGCACTCGGGGCAGTGCGGCACGCCCACCCGCGCGAACAGCAGGCGCAGGTAGTCGTAGATCTCGGTGGTGGTGCCCACCGTGGAACGCGGGTTCTTGCTCGTGGTCTTCTGATCGATGGACACCGCCGGCGACAGGCCGTCGATACTGTCCAAATCGGGTTTGGACATCTGGCCGAGAAACATGCGCGCGTAGCTCGAAAGGCTCTCGACGTAGCGGCGCTGGCCCTCGGCGTACATCGTATCGAACGCGAGGCTCGACTTGCCGCTGCCCGACAGGCCCGTGATGACGACCAGCTCGTCACGGGGGATGGCGAGGTCGACGTTTTTCAGGTTGTGCTCGCGGGCACCTTTGATAACGATGGCGTTCTGTCCCATGTGCGCTTCCGCTCTTTCTTCCTCTATCGTTCAATCGGCATCCCCGCTCCCGGTTCAAGAGAGCAAATATGGATACCTGAAAACTATCATTTCCATGCAATCGTTCATTGTAGCGCACACGGCCCAGAGATAGCGCAAAAACATTTGTTCGTGTGTTCTTGTTCAAGGTTTACGCACATTTCGTTCGATGGGGAATCGCGACGCGCAAGCTGTGGTACAGTGCCGCCTATGGAAGACGCCCCGAAAACAGCCAAACGGCGCGAGCGCGAAAAGCGAACCATTTCGCAGATGGTCGCCCTTTACTGCGCGGAAAACCACAAAAGCGCCGAACGCACCGAGCAAGCTCACTGCGGCGAGGCCGTATGCCCCGCATGCGCCCACCTCGACGAGTACGCCGTGCTGCGCACCGAGCGCTGCCGCAAGATGGACGTGAAAACCTCGTGCGAGGAATGCGGAAACCAGTGCTACAAACCCGAGATGCGCGAGCAGATTCGCGCCGTGATGCGCTACGCCGGCCCCCGCATGCTGAAAAAGCACCCCGTAGCCGCCATTCGGCACCTGCTCGGAAAATAAGCGGCCCCCTCGTCTCGCCGAGACAAGGGGGCCGCCGACTCATTGCGGGACGCCCAAACGGATGCCCCGCACGTTCGATCGCGCAGACAGCCTATCCCAAAAGCTTCGATCCGAGCGAGCTTCTGATGATGCCCCGGCACGTGAAGTACGTCACCGCCAGATAGCTCCCGTACACGAGCACGGTCAACGCGCCCGTCATCAGGATGGGGCCGCTCACAGACACGCCCAGCAGGTCGAACACGCTCGAACCGATCACGCTGACGGCGCACACCGCATGGCATACGGCAAGCCCCAACGGCGCCAAGAAGTACACGAGCACCTGCGTGCGCAGCGACCCCAAGATCATGCGGCGATCGCAGCCGATTTGCGCGAGCACCTTGTACCGCGGCAGGGAATCGCTCGTCTCCGACAGCTGCTGGATGGCCAACATGGCCGCCGTGGTGATCAGGAAGGTGAACCCGATGTAGAGTGCCAGGTACGTGATGAGCACGTTCATGCCGCCCGCCTGCTCGATCACTCCGGACTTGGTCATGACCGTGGTCACGGGCCAGGGCTGCGACCCGTACGACCAACCGGCGTTCGTCTGCTGGTTGTCGGGCGGAAACGCCTGAGCCAAAGCGTCGTCGAGCATCTTGTCGCCCTGCGCCGCATCCACGGAGTAGTTCACGTCCAGATAGCTCATGTAGGGCATCACTTCGGACGCGCGCACCTCGGCGATCACGGAATCGGGCACGACCACGATGCCCGCATCGTTGACGAACGGAGACGTGGCCAGCACCTGCTCGACGTACGCGCCCGTCGCCGTGAGCGTACGGCCCGCCACGTTCACCTGGCGTCCCTTTTCGGCCAGCGCGCGCGCCAGGTCCTCGATCGCCCTCACGGCATTGCTCACAATGTAGCCGTCCTCCCCCACGTTGACCGGGTCTTGGCCGGTCAACGCGCGTACGGCGTTGAACTGCGATTCGCCCACGACCATCAGAGGCTGAGTGCGAATGCCGCTATCCTGCAGGGAATTGCCCGTGCCCACCTGGTAGCGATCCATGAACTCGCCGTACGTGGTGGTTCCCTCGGCAGGCTGGTACAGGTCAGCCTGAACCGATTCCTTCACGAAGTCGTTCCATGAAGGGGCGCCGGCGGAAATGCGCGCAGCGATGTCCCAGTTCCAGGACTCGCCCTCTTCGCGCAGCTGTCGAGCGCGCTCCATTTCCCGCTGAAGGTATGCCTGGGCCTCCGCGGGATCCTCCTCGCGCATCTTCTCAAGGCGATCCTGCGCCAAATCGCCATGGCCCAAGTACACGTTGGCCGTGAGCGTGGCGTCGAACTGCGTACTTCGCTCGAGATCCCCCGTGAACACGCTCACCAAGCCCGCGCCCGTGGAGAACACGGTCAACGAGAAGAACAGCATGACGCATATCACCGAAAGCGACAAAAACGCGGTGTTCACTTTGCTGGCGATCTGGCGCATGGTGAACATGGCCAGCCCCTTGAAGTACACGCCGCGCGTGCGCTCGACCACGATGAGCGCGAACCCGGCCGCCGACCAGAAGAACAGGAACGTTCCCACCAGCATAAGCGCGGTCGCCAGAAAAAACTCGCGATCGAAATCCATCATCCCGAAATCGATGAGCGTCTTGTACGCCGCAGCCAGCAGCACCACGGACACCACGAACCCGACCAGGCTCACCCACGGGCTGCGCACGCGAAAGCCCTCGTTACGGCTTTTCGCCGACAGCAGGTCGATCAGCTTGTAGCGCCTGATGGACAACGTGTTGAACGCCGCAACCACCACGAAGATGATCGTGAAGCACGCAAGCGTCAGGGCAAACGCTTCCGAAGAGAACACGAACCGGTACTGTTGCATGGGGATGTTGAAGAGCCCCGCCGTGAAAAACGACAGGCCCTGCGACAGCGCCACGCCCAGAGCAAGGCCCACGACAAGCGACACCGCGCCCACCGCGATCGTTTCCATGAGCACGATGGCCGACACCTGCCCGGGCCGCATGCCCAGAAGAAGGTAGGTGCCGAACTCCTGCTTGCGGCGCTTGATGAGAAAGCGGTTCGAATAGACCACCAAAAAGCCCAGAACGAACGCGATCAGAACCGAGAACATGCCCAGGAACTGGCCCGTCAGGTTGAACACGCCCTCGGTCGAGGCGCCCTCCAAATCGAACAGGATCGACTGGCTCTGCACGGAGTTGAACGCATAGAACACCGCCACCCCGAACACGAGCGTCACGAAGTAGATAGCGTAGTCGCGCACCGAGCGGCGAACGTTGCGAACAGCGAGTTTAGCCAGCATCGCGCACGTCACCGCCCAGGAACGTGACCACTTCCATGATGCGCGCGAAGAAGGCCGACCGCGACGTGTCGCCGCGTCGGATCTCGTTGAACACCGCGCCGTCTTTGACGAACAGAATGCGGTCGGCGAACGAGGCGGCGAACGAATCGTGCGTGACCATCATGATGGTGGCGCCCAGGTCGCGGTTCATCATGGTCAGCGTGTCGAGCATGGCTTGAGCGCTGCGCGAATCAAGGGCGCCCGTAGGCTCGTCGGCCAAAACGATCTTAGGATCGGCCACGATGGCGCGCGCCGCAGCGACGCGCTGCTTTTGACCTCCCGACATTTGGTAGGGGTACTTGCCCAGCACTTCCGACACGCCGAGCGTGCGAGCCACGGCCTCCACCTTAGGCTTCACCGTAGAAGCCGGATCGCCCTTGACGGTGAGCGCCAGCGCGATGTTCTCGAACCCGGTGAGGGTGTCGAGCAGGTTGGAATCCTGGAACACGAACCCCAGGTCGTCGCGGCGAAACTTCGCGAGAGCACGGGAGCGCAGCGTGGTGATATCGCGCCCGTCCACCAGGATATGTCCGCTCGTCACCGTGTCGATGGTGGCGACGCAGTTCAATAGCGTCGTCTTACCGGAACCCGAAGGGCCCATGATCCCCAGAAACTCGCCCGGCACGACGTCGAAGCTGATGTCGTTGATGGCGTGCGTCACGGAATCGCGGCTACCGTACACCTTCTGGATCTGACGAACGGACAGAATAGGGTGCGCGCCTCCCACGGGCGCGACTTTACCGCAGCCGTCTGCGGCGGCATCCTGCGGCGTCGCGTACACTTCAGTCATGATTGCTCCTTTGCGTTTTTCGGACTGCAACGATAGTACGCCGCGCGGAAACGAAGAGCCATCGGGCGAACTTACACCGCCCTTACAGATTTGAAAGGTTGGAAGGCGCACGGAGAAACCGCAGACGATCGACGCTTACCGGCCCGCGTCCAAACGGCGGCGGTCGTGCGGGAACCGTATCAACACGCGCGTGCCAACCCCCTCTTCGGAAGCGATCGCCACGCCCAAGCCCATTTTGCGGCACATTTGAGAAACCAGGTACAAGCCCATGCCGGTCGAGCTTCCCTGCTCCCGACCGTTCGATCCGGTGAATCCGCGCTCGAACACGCGCGGCACGTCGGCAGCCGGAATGCCGCGCCCGTCGTCTGCGATCTCGAGCATCGAGCACGCGTCCTTCGTTCCCAGGTCGGCCTCGCGCAGCGAGAACCGAACCGAGGTCGCCCCGTACTTCGCCGAGTTCGAAAGCACCTGCCCGATGATGAAGCCAAGCCACTTGCCGTCCGCGAACACCCGCGCATCCTCGTCCACTTCGATAACCGGCAAGGTTCCCCGCTCGATCAAGTAGCGGGCGTTCTTCTTGCATGCCTCGCGCACCACCGCGGCAAGCACGGTTTCCCGTATGGCGTAATCCCGCTCGAGCGACGTGGAGCGAGCGTAGTACAGAGCCTGCTCGACATAGGATTCAATGCGGTCGATCTCCCCCTTGATCCTCGATCCCTCGCTTCCGCGAAGCCCCGACGCCATAAGCGCGGCGGCAGCGATAGGGGTTTTGACCTCGTGAATCCACAGCTCGACGTACTCGCGGTAGGCTTCGGCTTCCTGCTTGTGACGCGCCACGTCGTCAGCTGCCGCTTTGCCCACCCGCTCGAGCGCTCGGTAGGCAAGCCGGCCTTCCAGAAACGAGGGCTCTTCCAGAAGCGCCGAAGCGTAGTACGCCTGGTCGAGTTCTTCGGACAAGGTGTCGAGCTCCCGGCAAAAACGTCGACGGCGAGCGTAATCCAACGCCAAAGCGCTCGCCCAGCACGCTCCCACGAACGTCGCGGACAGAACCGCGGCATCGAAGCCCTGATCCAGCAGCGCGATCATGCTGGCCATGCCCAGGGCGCACGCAACGCCGGCGACGATGAACACCGCCCGGTCTTTGCAGTAGGAACCCGGCGTCATACCAGGTAGCCCTGACCCCGCCGCGTAACCAGGAAATCGTCGGGCACTCCGATAGACGAGAGGCTTTTCCTCAGGCGGTTGATGTTGACGGTCAAGGTGTTGTCGTCGATGAACGCATCGGATTGCCACAGCTCCATCATGAGATCCTGACGCGAGATGATGACGTCGCGATTCGACATGAGAAGGTGCAGGATCTTCAGTTCGTTTCGCGTGAGCTCGGTGGATTCGCCCTCGTACGAAACCCGCCCGCGACCGGCATCGAGCACGACGCCTTTGTGCTCGATGCGAGAAGGCGGCTCCTGTCGCTGGACCCGCCGCAGCACCGATTGGATGCGGGCGAGCAGCACGGCGGGATTGTAGGGCTTGGTCACGTAGTCGTCGGCACCCAGGTTCATGCTCATGACCTCGTCGAACTCGCTGTCGGACGAAGTGAGCATGATGATGGGAACCTGGCTGGTCCGCCGTATGTCCCGGCATACGGCATGCCCGCCGGGCCCCGGCAGCTTCAAGTCCAAGATCACGCAATCGGGATCGTCGGCAAGCGCCGCCTCGGCAATCCGGTTGAAGTCCGTGCTCGTCGAGGCGAAATGCCCCTGCAGCTCGAGCAGACGCATAAGCTCCTCGCGCAGCGACGCATCGTCTTCGACCACAAATATCCGAGCCATGATCCTCCTCCGAGCGACACCTGGCGGCGCGCGTTTCCCAGAACTGCGTCGAAAAGCCTCCCTCGGCCCGAAACGCTAATCCTTGTCGTGGTTCGCGTACGTCTTCGGCAGCACCGGACAACCGACCTTCGCGCTTCTGAAGTACCGCAGGACGAAGCTGACTCCCGCCACCGCAAGAGCCGCGCCCAAACCGGTGTAGAAAAACGCGATGAACCAGTCGGGCACCAAGCCTGAAGCGCGCAGAGCAATCCCGAAGCCCATCATGCACGCCATGACGATGTAGCCTTTCTTGTCGAAAAACTTCAGAACGTGCGTTTTATCCTCGCTGTAGCCCCTGATGCGCTCGGCATGCTTGCCCACCATCTTCGAGAACACGAAGATATGGAACAAGATGAAGATCAGCAGCGTCCCTCCGACCAAGGCCCAGAACAGCCAGCCGGTTTCGTTGAAATAGGCGGCTATGCCGATGTTGGCGATGTTGACGCCCGCGATGAACCACACGATGCCCGCTACCAACAGCAGCTTCTCAGTCGATATCTTCAGCATGAGCTCGTCCCTTCACCGCAACGCCCCGTCATTGACGTTTCGCTATTATAGGCTTCTTGCACGGGGTTGCAAACAGAGGCGCGCCCGGCAAGCCTGCACGACGCCCGATCAAAACCAAAATCCCGAGCAACCTCCAAGAAACGGAACCAGGGAAAGCACCGCCGCAGCCGCGCAGGCAAACGCCCTCATCTTCCGGCTCATACGCTTCCTCCCGCCCATTCGTCCGAATTCCGCCGGCATGCTCGTAGCAGCCAAGCCCAGTATGAGGGGACGGAGCCCGCGCCCGCACGGCGAACGCAAAGCGTCAAGCAGCAGTCACGAGGCCGCAACCATGCTGGAAAAAGCAGGGCCTAGCCGCGCGGATGAGCCTGCGCGTGAACCTTCTTGAGGCGCCCGGGCGTCAGATGGGTGTAGATCTGCGTCGTGGACAAGCTGGCGTGCCCGAGCATTTCCTGCACGGTGCGCAGATCCGCGCCGCCCTCCAGCAAATCCGTGGCGAACGTGTGCCGCATGTCGTGGGGAGACAGCGTCCCGTCCAGACCGGCTTTGCGCACCGCGTCCTTGAACATCTTGCGCATAGCGTCCGTGCCCATCCGGTTTCCGCGCGTCGACACGAAAAAGTAATCGCAGGCGCGATCTCCAAGCAGGTTGGGGCGGGCTATCAGGGCGTAGGTCCGCATCGACGACACCGCCATGTCGTGCAGCGGGATAATGCGCTCCTTGGACCCCTTGCCGAACACCTTGACCTGGCCGGTCGCGAAGTCCACGTGCGCCGAGAGCAAGCCGGATGCTTCCGATACGCGCGCGCCGCACGCGTACAGAAACTCGAGCAGCGCCTGGTTGCGCATGTCGGAATACGACTGGCCGCGCACGTTGCCGGCCGAATCCCGCTTTCCGTACACAGAGAGCAGTTTCACCATGTCGGCAGGCCGGATAACATGCGGTAGGCTCTTCGGCTGCTTGGGCCCTTGCAGAACGCTGGCAGGATCCTCGTCGGCAGCGCCCGTCACGTTGAGCCAGCGAAAGAAGCTGCGCAACGCCGACAGCCGCCGATTGATGGTAGTGCGCGAGTACTGAGCATGGTCGAGCTCGCCCAGATAGCGGCGAAGCTGACGGTGACTTGCTCGCAAAGGGTCGATATCCTCGCGCCACGCCCAGCGCGCATAGTCCAGCAGATCGATCCGGTAAGCGCGCACGGTATGGATGGAAGCGTTGCGCTCCACGCGCATAGCCTCGCAGAACGCCTCGATCATGGTCGCGGCAACCGGGTCGCACTCAGGTCGATCGACAGCGTCGGGCGAACCGCCGAGCTCAGCGGGCATCGACGCGCGCCTCCCCATGGCCTGCTTCAACGTCGGCCTCGGCCGACGGCAGCAAACCGCAAGCGGCAAGGCCGTCGCGATACGCCAGCAACGCCCGCTCGCCGCGCTCGGCGTACGCAGCGTAGCGATCGCGCTTGTTGCGGATATGCTGGTCGAGCGGGGCCATGATGCCGAAGTTCACGTGCATGGGCTGGTAGTCCACCGTAGCAGGATCGGTCGCGTAGGCCATAAGGGCACCGAACGCCGTGTCGCGCGGAAGCTCGGGCAGGTTCTGCCCCTTCAGGAACGCCGCCGTCGACAGGGCTACGTGCAAGCCTGATCGGATAGCCTCGCAATACCCTTCGGTGCCAGCAAGCTGTCCGGCAACGAACACCGGGACCGTCGAACCGGGCAGCGCGTCAAGGCGAAGACGCAGCTGCGCATCCAGCAAGCGCGGGGCATCGACGAACGTGTTGCGATGCATCACGCCGTAACGCGCGAACTCCGCGTTCTCCAAACCGGGGATCATGCGAAACACGCGACGCTGCTCGGGAAACGTCAGGTTCGTCTGGAAGCCCACCAGGTTGTAGCTCATGCCCTGCGCGTCTTCCGCCCGCAGCTGCAGGGCGGCCCAAGGCCGCCGGCCCGTGCGGGGGTCGGTCAACCCCACCGGCTTGAGCGTTCCGAACCGAGGCGCGTCCGCGCCCTTGCGGGCGATCTCCTCGATAGGCTGGCACGCCTGGAACAGGTCGCGCGTCTCGAAGTCGCGCTTGATGACGCGCTCCGCGTTCACCAGCTCTTCGATGAACGCCTCGTACTCCTCGCGGCTGAACGGCGCGTTGAGGTAGTCGCCCGCGCCGGCTTCGGCGTCCTCGTAGCGGCTCTGGCGAAACAGCTTGCCGAAATCAAGGGAATCGGCCATGACGATGGGGGCCGCGGCATCGTAGAACGCCAGATGCTCTCCGCCCGTGAATCGAGCAAGGTCCTCGGCAAGCGCATCGGAGGTGAGCGGGCCCGTGGCGACCACCAGGGCGTCCGCTCCCTGCGCGTACGCCGCAAGGCCGGTCGCTTCCTCCCGAACCAGTTCGATCAAAGGATGCGCCGCGATCCGCTCGGTCACGTCGGCGGAAAAAGCGGCGCGATCGACCGCAAGCGCGCCGCCAGCGGGAACCGCGTTGCGCTCGGCTGCCGCATAAACCTGCGAGCCGAGCAGGGCAAGCTCGCGCTTGAGCATGCCGGCGGCGCTTTGCGGCTTCGTGCTTTTGAGGGAGTTCGAGCACACGAGTTCAGCGCAGTCCGACGACACATGGACGGGCGTAGACGAAACCGGGCGCATCTCCACAAGCCGAACGCGAACGCCGCGGTCGGCAAGCTGCAGCGCGGCCTCGCTTCCCGCAAGCCCGGCTCCAAGTATGGTTACCGTTGAATTAGACATGCCTGCAAGGATACCAAACCCCGGCCGCGCATAAGGCAAAAACCGCGAAACTCCCCCGCTTCGCCGCAACAGCCCCTTCGAAGCCGCCGAAACCGGGCATGAGCCTGCTCCGAACACGCGCGTCATCGGACCACCGGTCCCCACCGGCCGTCCGGATGCCGCGCGAAAAGGCCCGCGCGCTCACCTTCGACAAGCCGTTGCATGAGCCAAGGAAGCGCGTCCTCCCCGTCGCAGCACTCGCGCGCAAGATCCATCAAGCGCTCCATGCCCAAAGACTCCGCGCGCAAGGCGGCCGCCACCGGATCCTCGTCTTCCGCGCTTGTCCCTTCCGGGCAAAAGCGCTCCTGCTTCAAGCAGCCGAACAGCGAGAACAGCGCGTCCTCGAAAGTCTCGTCGTCGATCACCGGCGTCGCGCCCTGATAGAGCAATCGATTGGCGCCGCGCGACGAAGCCGCCGTGATGGCGCCGGGAACCACCAAGACGTCGCGGTTCGCAGCCAGCGCCTCGTCGGCGGTCGAGAACGTCCCGGACGGCAGCCCCGCCTCCACGATGAGCGTGGCTCGCGCGAGTCCCGCTATAAGGCGGTTCCTCGTGCGGAACTGATGAGGCAAAGGCGGTTTTTCCCATTCATGCTCGGATGCCACCGCACCGCCGGCATCGACGATCTGCTGGAACAGGCCGCTGTGCTCGGCAGGGTAAGGGCGATCGCATCCTCCGCCCAGAAACGCGACCGTAAGCCCTCCCGCATCGAGCGCCGCTCGATGGGCCGCGGCGTCGCAGCCGCGCGCGCCGCCCGACACCACGCACACGCCGCGTTCGGCGGCGATGCGCGCGAACCGCTGTGCGCAGCCGCGCCCATAAGGGGTGGCCTTGCGGGCTCCCACGATGGCGATCCCCTCCTGCAAAGCATCTGCGCTGCCAACGACGTACAGCTTCTTCGGCGGGTTGGATACGACCGCAAGGGCCTTCGGGTAGGCACCTCCGCCCAGTTCGAGCACGTGCCGCGGACCCGAGAGAGGCCGCCCCTGCACGCGCGCGCTCATGATTCCCCTTCCCGAAGCCTGAATCCCACCGCTTCGCACAAATGCCGTCGCTCCACGCGATCGCGCTCCTCCATGTCCGCCACCGTGCGCGCCAGCGCAAGCGTGCGCATGATGGCCCGGCCGCTCATGCGGCTTGCCTGGGCAACCTCTTCGAGGAACTTCTCGTCGTCGTCCGAAAGGCCGCAGGCCCGCACAAGGGCCTCCGACGTATCGGGCCTGCTCTCGGCGGCTCGCGCGCGCCTCCACGACGAGAACTCCCGCGCCCGCAGCACGTCGCGGCGCAGTTCTTCGGAGCCGGTCCCGCACCCGGTTGCCAGCACCTCGCCTGGAGGTATGCGGCGCACGTCGATATGCACGTCGATGCGATCCATGATGGGCCCGCCGATGCGCCCTTGGTACAACTTGATCTGACGCTGAGAGCACGTGCACGGCTCCTCCTCGTCGCCGTAGTACCCGCATGGGCACGGGTTCGAGGCCGCCACCAGCATGAACCGCGCCGGAAAGTCGATGTTGCCGTCCGCCCGCGTAACCGTAACCCGGCCCGCCTCCAAAGGCTGGCGTATCCCCTGAAGCGCCGAAGGCGAAAACTCCGCCAACTCGTCCAGGAACAGAACGCCGTTGTGGGCCAAGGTTATCTCGCCCGGGCGAACGGGAGACCCGCCTCCGACCAAACCCGCCAGCGTAGCCGAGTGATGAGGCTTCCGAAACGGGCGCGCGCCACCGAGCACGGCTTCCAGGCTTTCCCCCGCCACCGAATGCACCACCGCCGTTTCAAGCGCCTCGTCTTTCGACAAAGGAGGCAGAATGGAGGGCAGCCTCGAGGCCAGCATCGTCTTGCCCGAGCCGGGAGGACCCATCATGAGCACCCCATGGCCTCCAGCCGCCGCTATCTGCAAGGCCCGCTTCGCCATGCTGTGGCCCGCAATGTCGCGAAAGTCGGGCAATGCCTCGCTGCCCTTGGCAAGCCGCCCGGTCATGACGGGAAACGGAAGCGTGCGGAAGTCGGAAAGGCTCTGTACGCAGCGATGCACCACGCCTTTGACGGCGTACAGCCCCTCCGAGGGCGCGGCAGCCAACGCGCAGCCCAACCGCTTCGCGCACAGCGCGTGAGCGAGCAGGCCGGCAACCGGCCTGACCGCACCCTCCAACGACAGCTCCCCCACGAACAAGACCCCTTCCGCCGCCTGCGGGTCCACCTGTCCCGTAGCGCACAGGATGCCCGCGGCAATGGGCAGGTCGAACCCCGTTCCCGTCTTCCTGAGCGTGCCCGGAGCAAGGTTCACCACCACTTTGCTCGCAGGCATCGTAAACCCGCATGATCGCAGCGCGGCCTTTACGCGCTCCCGCGACTCCTGCACCGACGCGTCGGCCATCCCCACGATAGCGAAACCGGGGATCCCGTTCGAAACGCTTACCTCGACGTCCACCGCCACCGCCTCGACGCCGCGAACCGCAGCGGCGCGAACCGTGCAGCGCCCCCTCGCAGCCATCATGACGAATACGCGTTGATGTGATGGCGGATCATGGCTCGATCGGGCGCAACCAGCACGATGGAAACCACGTCGAAGCGCACCGGCACGTCGACCACGTCGTAGTCCCTCAAAAACAAAGCTGCTATGTTCTCGTAGCGCTTTCGCTTTTCAGGGTCCACCGCCTCCGAGGGAAACCCCTTCTCGCAGCTCGACCGCGTTTTCACCTCCACGAACACCACCCACTCTTCATCTCGCGCGATGATGTCGGCTTCCCCTGCCGAGCACGTCCAATTCCGCTCGACGATCTCGTAGCCCCGTCGATACAGGAACCGGGCAGCGGCATCTTCGCCGCGCTTCCCAAGCTCGATGTTGTGCGAGTCGGCGCCCGCAGCGGCGCCCGATCCCTTCTTGCGCCCCCGACCTCGCTTCCTCCCCCGATCGTCCCCTGAACGAGCCTCCAGGCTCGTTCCCTCGTCGCGCGCCGGCGCCGTAACCCGCTCGGCAACTCCCGTTCGATCTTCCATAACCGTTCCCCCTTTCGTCGTGGCTCTATCATAGCGAGCGCACCTAGCGGAAACATGACGTGCGTCTAGCGCCGACCCTGCGCGAATCTGCTCGAATCAGCGCGGGTTCCAGCCAAGATGCAGCGCGTTTCGCGCGCGAACCCAGCAAAAATCCAGCGCGTTTCCAGCGCGCTTCCAGCACGAATCAAGCAGGATTGAAAACGTCCAGGTCAGACAAGGGGAAACCAAAAGGATGCCGTCCGGGGTCCGCGGTTGATGCAGTCCGGCGCGCGAAGCCCTGCCCGCCGCATTCCGCGCTCTGCGTCAACGCCCGATCAACCCCGGCAGCGGCGGGCGGAAATGCAACGAGCCCCGTCGAAGCATCCGACGGGGCTCGGGGAGAAACCGTTAGAACAAAGCAGGCTGCGTGAACGCCGTGCAGAACGAGACGCGATGGATGGGCGTCAAGCCGTACCGCTTGATTGCCTCGATATGCGCGGCGCTCGCATACCCTTTGCACGAATCGAATCCGTAAGCCGGATACTCTTCGGCGTAACGGCACATGAGCGCGTCGCGCTCCACCTTGGCCACAATGGAAGCCGCAGCGATGGAGGCGCAGCGGCCGTCTCCCTTCACCACGTTCACTTCGCGCGGATCCATGCGCAAGGGATTGCCGTCAAGCAGAATCACATCGGGACGCACGCCCGCGCGCTCCACGCTTGCAACGGCCCTCCGAAAAGCCGTGACCAAACTTGCAGTCATGCCGCACGCATCGATGTCGGCAGGCTCCACGTACTCGACCGTCCAAGCGAGCGCCGCCTCTTTGATCTGAGCGGCTATACGCTCCCGCGCCTCGGGCTTGACCTGCTTCGAATCGTTCAACCCCTCGATAACGGGCTTGTCGGGGAGCACGACCGCCCCTACGGCCAGCGGGCCCGCCAAAGGACCTCGCCCCACTTCGTCAAGCCCCACGATCACCCGCGCGCCGCGCGCTGCAGCCAGCTCGCGCTCGTACGCGTACATCGAAGCCAATCGCTCGCGCTCGGCAGCCTGCGCCGCAAGACGCTTGCGCGCGCTCTCCATAGCGGCGAGCACCCCTTTGCGCGTCTCAGCCGCCAGAGAGCGCTCCAGCACGGCGAACTCGGCTTCGTCAGCCTGCTGCAATCGTTGCTTTATGTCGGCTACCGTCAGTCCCATGCGTTCCCTCTCCCTCTCCGATTTCTATCGGCGCTCCCGCATCATAGCAGAAGCGCCGCATGCAAAAGAAGAACCCCTCGCTCCGTGTGAAACGAGGGGTTCTTGTACAGGTTGCTTCGCAGAGCTTAGCGGAAAGACTTCTCCTTGATTTTGGCAGCCTTGCCCACCTTGTTGCGCAGGTAGTAGAGCTTGGCGCGACGCACGTCGCCGCGACGGACGACCTCGATCTTCTCGATCTTGGGGGAATGCACGGGGAAGGTGCGCTCCACGCCGATGGAGAAGCTGATCTTGCGGACGGTGAACGTCTCGCGGTTCGAAGCGCCCTGGCGGCGGATAACGTCACCCTGGAACACCTGAACGCGCTCGCGGTTGCCCTCGACGATGCGGTAGTGGACCTTCACGTTGTCGCCCACGTTGAATTCGGGGACGTCCTGCTTGATCTGCTGCTGTTCAATGGCGCGAATGATATCCATGACCCGTTCCTTCTTATATGTTCAGTGAAAACTCGTTCGTGTTGTCTCATAAAGACACGATTGGACAGTATACCTCGATGTGCTTCTGCTTGCAAGGCAATTCCTTGCCTTGTTCGGAAAAACTTGCCTACCTCCAAACCCCGCCTAGAAAAGCATGAGCACCGCGTACGCGGCGACGCCCGATACGGCGCACCACAGAAGAGACTTGGTCTTCCATGCCACCAGCGCAACCACCAGCGCGGCAACCAAAGGAGCGGCGGCAGGCCAGAGGCCCGCGTCGAACATCCCGGGCGTGAGCAGGTCGTTCGCCACCAATGCGGCAAACGCTGCCGGCGGTATGAACCCAAGCGCGCGCTCCACGTTCTCGGGCAGGTTGCGCCCCTTGAGCACGAACAGGGGAACCACGCGGCATATCAGCATGGTCACCGCGCAGCACGCGAACACGACGAAGAAGTCGCCCCATCCCATGGCTTCCATTATCCGCGCCCCCTTGCCCACGTGAACAGCAGCGCCGCAGCAACGCCCGCAAGCGACCCCACGAGGATCGCCGGACCGCCGAAGCCCGCAGCCTTGCACGCGAACACGCCCAGCACGGCCACGCCCGCGGCTATCACGTTAGCGGCCGACACCTTCTGGGTGACCAGCAGGCAGATGAAGATGGAGGTCATGGCGAACGCCGCAATGGCCAGCGGAATGCCGATGGCGTTGCCCACGAGCACGCCCACCACATTCGAAAGCGCCCAAGAGCTTTGGGAGAACAGGTTCACCATGGTGGCGCGGCCGACCGACCACTCCCCCTCGGCGAACTTCGACACGTTCACCCCGTAGCTTTCGTC
Organism: Paraeggerthella hongkongensis; assembly: GCF_003340345.1. Classification (GTDB taxonomy): domain Bacteria; phylum Actinomycetota; class Coriobacteriia; order Coriobacteriales; family Eggerthellaceae; genus Paraeggerthella; species Paraeggerthella hominis. Next base: position 125,587 of record NZ_PPTQ01000001.1, read on the forward strand.
AGTCACGGTAGCCGCGAACAGGAACGACAGGCGCTTCCTCACGCCGCGGCACGCCGGCGCGAACGCCGCCGAATAGAGCATCTGGCGCGTGTTGACCAAAGAAACGCTCGCGATGATGGATGCGACAGGCGAAGCCGCCAGCCACATATTGGGAATCATGAACTGGCCCGCACCGGAATAGAACAACGCCGAAAGCAAGAACACCTGCAAGGCATTCAGTCCGATGGAGTCGCACAGGATGCCGCAGGGAATGCCGATGGCAACGTAACCCAACATGATGGGCAACGCCGCTTGAAACGACTGTTTTATGTGATCCCCGGTAAGCATAGCGTCCCGATTATACAAGTTTTGTGCAGATGCGCAATGGGGGAATCTCGCTTGCCGTCAGCTTGCCGTCAGGAAGCCCGATTTGCAGCGGACGCAACGGATTGTCGCCCGAAACGTACGGAATCGAAGAGAAAAGCGTACGTTTCGGGCGACAATCCGCCAGCGTGAACGCATAAGCGCGAAACGGCCGCGCAAGGCGAGCAGCAAACCGCGTACCAACGCGCTGCGCATCAAAAATGCAGGGAATGCGGAATGAAAAGCTGCTGGTAGAGGTTCTTGGCGTAGCGGTCGGTCATGCCGGCTACGTAATCGGCCACGGCGCGCAGGTCGTCGCTTTCGGGAATGTCGCGGTACTCGCGCGGCACCTCTTCCACGTGATCGACGTAGTAATCGAACAAATCCTCGATAAGGTGCGTCGCCTTCTCCACCTCGACCGTGACGGTCGGCGCGGTGTACACGCGCTCGAACAAAAACTCCCGCAGCTCCATCATCGCGTCCCATACCGTGCTGCTCATGCGAATGTCGTCGACCGCGGCGGAGGTCTCCACCATGTCGCGCACGAGGGTCTCTATGCGCGTAGAGTGGTCGGACCCTAAAACGGCGTGCGTGGCGGCGGGCAGGTCGGACTCGGAAAGGACGCCCGCGCGAATAGCGTCGTCGATATCGTGGTTCACGTAGGCGATCCGATCCGCCGTGCCGACGATGCGGCCCTCCAGCGTTTCGGCCCGCAGATCGCCCGTGTGGTTGAGGATGCCGTCGCGCACCTCGGCCGTGAGGTTCAAGCCCTTCCCGCCGTTTTCGATGCGCTCGACCACGCGCAGGCTCTGCTCGTTGTGCCGGTACAGCGCCGCTGCCTGAGAAGACGTCGGATCGATGCCCTTGTGGCGGGCAAGGCAGCGCGCCAAGGCCGACTCTCCCGTATGCCCGAACGGCGTGTGCCCCAGGTCGTGCCCGAGCGAGATGGCCTCGGTGAGGTCTTCGTTCAAGCCCAGGGAACGCGCGATGGTCCGCGCGATCTGAGCCACTTCGAGCGTATGCGTGAGACGCGTCCGAAAATGATCGCCCTCCGCCGCCAGGAACACCTGGGTTTTATGCGAGAGCCGGCGAAACGCCTTCGTGTGCAGGATCTTGTCGCGGTCGCGCTGGTAATCGGTGCGCAGAACGTCCGGCTCGGCCGAGCGATCCCGGCCTTCGCTCTGATCGGCGAACGCCGCATCTGCGGAAAGCGTCTCGTGCTCTCGCTGCTCTTGGTCTTCGCGATGGATGACATGCATGGAATCCTCCTTGCAACCGACGTCCTGAACGGCATTGTACCAGATGCAGCGCCGTTTCATCAGGGGAAACGAAACGGCGAGACGAGACTTGGAGCGGACTTGAAGCGAAGCAGGAGGCAAGCTGGCGGCCCCTGCCCCGCCTTGTCGCCTAGTCCGACAGCTCGTGCGGCAAGAAGACACCTCGCTCGGTGACGATGCGGGAAACGTAGCGCGCGGGCGTCACGTCGAACGCCGGATTCCACACGTCTACGCCGTCGATGGGGCAAGGCAGCACTTCGGACGGATCGCGCTCCTCGATGGGGACGAGCGAACCGTCCGAAATGGAGAAATCGATGGTAGAAGTAGGAGCCGCCACGTAGAAGGGAACGTTGTGCTCGGCGGCCAGCACGGCAACGCCGTACGTGCCTATCTTGTTGGCCACATCGCCGTTGGCGGCGATGCGATCGGCCCCAACGACAACGGCGTCCACCTGGCCCTTCGCCATAAGGCTTGCCGCCATGCCGTCGCAGATGAGCGTGGTGGGAACGCCCGCGCGGGAAAGCTCCCAAACGCTCAGTCGCGCGCCCTGCCCCACCGGCCTGGTCTCGTCCGCGTACACCCGCTCGATCCCGCCACGCTCGGCCGCCGCGTACACCACGCCGAGCGCCGTGCCGTAGAACACGGTCGCCAAGCTGCCGGCGTTGCAGTGGGTGAGCACCCGCGCGCCCGCAGGAAGCAGGGATGCCCCGTGCGCGCCGATGGCCCGGTTCGCCGCCTCGTCCTCGACTTCCATGCGCTTCGCTTCGCCGAACAGGGTCTCGGCGACCTCGGACGGAAGCGCGCCCTCCCGCAGCGCCTCGCGCGCAAGAGCCGCGACGCGCTCGACGCCCCAGGCAAGGTTGACCGCCGTGGGCCGAGCGCCCGCAATCCGCTCGGCAACCGACTCGAGCAGCTCCCAGAAGCGCGGACCTTGCTCGGCGCATCCATGCGACGCGGCCTCCGATGCTCCTTCGTTGCATGCCCACGCAGCCACCGCGGCCGCCCCCGCTACGCCGATAGCCGGCGCGCCGCGCACCGCAAGCGTCTCGATAGCCCGCACGACGGCACGCCAATCATGCGTGCGGACTATGGAAAGCTCGCCCGGCAGCAGGCGCTGGTCCACGTACGCGAAGCACGCGCGACCGTCGCCGTCGCGTTCGAGCTCGACGGTGCGCGGCAATCGGTCAAGACGGAGGGGCTGGCTCATGAAAGGTCCTTTCTTCGGTTGCAGCATTGTAGCGCACCACAAGCCTCGCGCGCTAACCGAGAAGCTGCTGGCAGACCCACGCGCCGTATTCCCCCGACCACATGGTTTCAAGCTGGTAGAACGCCAAATCCCAATCGAACCCGTTCTCGAACGCAAGCTCCAGGTAGTTGAGGGACCGCACGGGCGCATCGGCCGCGCCCGCCCGCTCGTCGGCGCGCAGCTGCGCCGCAAACGTGTAGGAGCACGTGGGACAGTTCGAAACCAGCACGGCCGCGCCGACGCTCGAAGCCTCGTCGTCGAGGATGCGGTGCGCCCGCCGCGCGCACAGGTCGGGGTCGACAAGGGAAACGGCGCCGCCCGCGCCGCAGCAAAGGGCGCGTTGACCGCAATGGGGAAGCTCGCAAAGCGCGCCTTCCTCGAACAGGGAGCGAAGCGGACCCCCGAACGCGCCGTCGCGGTCGTGGCAGGAGTCGAACACAGCCGCGCGCGCCATCGCGCCCGTCGACGAACCCGCCGCAGCAAGCACGCGGTCCTTGCCTATCTTCACGCCAGCATCGGCCAAAAGCCGAGGAAGGGCGACGAACTCCATGCCCTCCGATTCTTCCGTTTCGGAAAACTCGTCGCGGCAGCCCGGACACGCGAACACGACCTTCGCGATACCGGCCTCGCGCGCACGGCGCACCATATCGCTCTTGTAAGCTCGGACGCGCTCTCCCAGCCCCCCGGACTTGAGGGGGCTTCCGCAGCAATCGGTAGAGATCACGGGATTCATGCCCCGATCCTGCAAAAACGAGAACACCTCCCGCGTCAGCTCGGGCGCGTAGCTCGCCAGCGTGCAGCCGGGAAAGAACAGGGTGTCCGATCCCAGCTCGCGCGCGCTTTCCCAAGAGGGAAGGTCCGCGTAGCCTATGCCGTGAACGGCCCGGTACACCGAAAAGATATGCCATTCCTTGTCGACCTGCGTAGACTCGAACCCCTCCATGGTGGTCGCGCCAACGCGGGCGAGCACTTCGCGCAAGCTCGCAAGAACGCTGCGGGCGTCGACGTCCGTCGGGCAGGAGCACGTGCAGGAACCGCACATGCAGCAGCGCCTGACCGCAAGCGCAAGCTCCGGCACGCTGTGCACCGCGTCAAGGGACGGCTCCCCTCTGAACGGCTCGATCAGATCCCGCAACGACGAGATCCCGGCATCGCTCAGAACCTCGCAGCGGTCGACGCAGGCCCCGCAACCCGAGCACACCGAAAACGCGCGCTCCAACCGATCGAACACGATATCGCCCATCGAGATCCGCCCCCCACGGTCTGCGCCCGAACCGCCTCCCGCGGCAAGCCGCGCGACGTCCGAGCAGCAAGGGCTGCGAACACCGTCGCAGCCCCGCCCCTTTACTATAGACTGTTGCAAGTATAAGATATGATCTAGTATTTCACAATGCTCTTCATGCCCAAGCCGCACGCACCGTCCGAGAGGAACATCATGAGCACACTAACGCCGAAACGCGTCATCGTCGACTTCGACAACACCATGGGGGTGCCCCGATGCGACGTCGACGACGGCCTTGCCCTCCTCTACCTGCTCGGCAACCCCGATGCGGTCCGAGTCGAAGCCGCATGCACCGCGTACGGGAACTCGTCCATCGACGTCGTGCACGACAACACGACGCGCCTCTTCGCGGAATGGAGCTTTGACGTGCCCATTCTGAAAGGCTGCGCGAACCCCCTCGACAAAACAAGCGAAGCATCGCGCTTCCTTGCGCAAGCGGCGGCGGACGACCGGGGCGCATTGAGCGTTCTAGCGCTAGGATCGCTGACGAACCTGAAAGGGGCCGCGCGCATCGACCCCGGCTTTTTCGGAAACCTGCGCGAAACGGTGCTCATGGGAGGAGTCACGGAAAGCCTGGTCATCAACGGACGCATCATGAACGAGCTCAACCTCTCCTGCGACCCCCAGGCAACGCTCGAGGTGCTGTCGTCGCCGACGCCGGTCAGCATCGCCACGTCGCAGAACTGCCTGCCGGCGACCTTTTCCCGCAACGACTTCCTGGCGCGCTTCGGCGGCGACTCGTGGATCGCGCGCACGTGCGACCCTTGGTTCTCCACCATGGAGAACGCGTACGGGTTGGACGGCTTCACCTGCTGGGACCTTGTGGCCGCCGCCTACCTGGCCCAACCGGACCTCTTCGACCAGCAACGGCAAGACGTGTCGCTCAACGCCGCGTTCCTCTCCGCCGGCTACCTCGAGAGCGCACGGGCAACCGCGCCTCGAGCGTCCATCGGCGTTCCGCGGATAATCGATCCGGAGGCATTCAAGGAAAACGCTTTCCTCTCATGGGAGAGAGCCTTGGCGCGCCTGAGGTTGTAAGGGGGACGCCTTCGCTCGAGCGAACGGCGCGGATCAATCCTTCGTCACGGCATGCACGAAGGGCGCGCATCCGGCAACGCACACCAGCACGGCCGCACCGTCCGAAACATCCGGCGCGGGAATCGCGAGCCTTCCCGCGCAAAACGTGCCGTCGGACACCGTTCCTTCGATGGCCGACGATCCCCTGAAGCACCCCTCCACCGTCTCGTTCGCGGGCGCCAGCAAGACCTCCGAAGGAGGAGCGTCTTGCAGCACCCGGCCCTCGCTCACGTAGATCACCCGATCGCTCATGACCAGCGCCTCCTGCGCATCGTGCGTCACCATGACCGAGGTCATGTCGAAGCGCCGATGAAGCTCCAGGACAAGCGCGCGCATTTCGTCGCGCAGCTGCTCGTCAAGGCCGCTGAACGGCTCGTCCAGCAAAAGCACCCGAGGCTTGCCCGCCAGGGCGCGGGCCAACGCCACACGCTGCTGCTGCCCGCCCGAAAGCTGGTTCGTCCGCCGGTCGCCCATGCCCTCCAAGCGAACCGCCCGCAAAAGCTCTTCAGCCTCGCGGTGGCGCTGAGGCTTGGACGCCCCCTGCATCTTCAGCGCGAACGCCACGTTGTCGCGCACGCTCATGTTGGGAAACAGGCGAATATCCTGGAACACGATAGCTGCGCGGCGTTTATGCGAGGGCAGGTCGTCAACGATTTCGCCGTCGAAGGAAACCGTTCCGCAATCCTGGGGCATCAGCCCCGAGACGATCTTCAGAATAGTCGATTTCCCTGCGCCCGACTCCCCCAGAAGCGACACGAACTCCCCGTTGGAAACCGAGAAGGAAACGTCGTCCAGTATAGACTTGCCTCCCAGGGAAAGCCCGATTCCATCAAGAGAAAGGTGCATGCAAACCCCCTGTAGCCCGTTGCCTTATCACCCGTACAGCTCGCCGTCCTCGCGCATACCGAACTGCCTCATCAGCCATTCGAAGAAAAGAAACACGGCGAACGTCGAAGCGATGAACACAAGCCCGTACGCCGCGGCAATGGTTCGATCGCCTCCCGAAAGGTAGGGAAACATTACCACGGCAAGCGTCCTCACCGCGCCGCCGCCGATCAGCAACGTGAGGAAGTACTGGGAAAACGACATGATGTACGCCATGGACAGCGACGACACGATACCCGGAAGCAAGGCCGGAAGGGTCACATGCCGCACCGCCTTCAACGGAGACGCCCCCAGCGCTTTGGCCGCGTCCTCGAGCCGCGTGCCCACCGCGTCGGTCATATCCATCATGATGACGGCGGAATACGGCAGCGCAACGATGGCGTGGGCCAAAACCACCCCCGGAACCGTTCGCGCGATGCCCGCCTTGATGAACAGCACCTGCACGCCCATGGCGAACACCGTCGTCGGTATGAGAAACGGCGTGACGAGCCCGAAGCCGAACGCCTTGCGTCCCGCCCATTCGTAGCAGCTGACGGCGCGCGCCGCCAACGCTGCGACGAGCGTGGTCAGCACTGCCGCGGCCAAGGCGATGAGCACGCTTTGGACCATCATCGAAAGCCCCGTGTCGCGGCCCTCCGACAAAACCAGCTCCACGCCTCTTAGGGAAAACGATTGAGGCAGCAGGTGGGGCCAGGCCCAACTGTCGGCGAAGGCCCACAGGGCCACCACCGCGATGGGCAGCAAGACGATTGCCACGTGCACGGCGACGAACACCTTGGACAGCCTGCCCTGCCGCGCTGCGGAAACTCGCTTGCTTGGCTTCGGCGCGTCGATAGACGTCATGCTCACCGCTCCTTCCGCTCGCGCTGCACGATGGCGAAGTACGCGACGGCGAGCACCGTGCAGATCAGAGCCATCACGCCGTTCAACGCCATCGCGTAGCAGCGATTGAGGATGTCGGGATCTTGGAACTCTATGTAGGCGAGCACCGGAAGCGCCTTGGGAAGCGTCGGCCCGAGCAAGAACGGAACCTCGTAGGATCCGAACGCGAATGCGAACACCACCAAAAACGCCTTCGCAACCGCACCTTTGCACAAGGGCAGGGTCACCTCGAAAAACGATCGCAACGGCCCCGCGCCCAGCGTAGACGACGCCTCGCCGAGCGACGAGCTTATGTTCATCATGATGGAAGCCGTGCAAAACGCGACGAAAGGCACTTCCTTCCACAGGTACACCGCAATGATCCCCCAGCCCGACGAAGCGCCCACCACCGAAACGACGGATCCCGGATCTTGAGCCAGGCCGAGCCAGCACATGAGCCGCGGAACGAGGCCCGAGCCCGCGAACAGGCAGATCACCGCCAAGGCAACCAGAGCGTGCATGACCATCAGCGGCAGGCGAATGCCGACCAGCCGAACGAACCGGCCCGATCGGGCTCTCGTCATGAACCCGGCCAAAGCCACGCCGCCCACGACGGCCAGCACCGAGGACACCGCCGCTAGGTACAGGCTGTACGAAACGGAGTCCTTCAAGTCCGACCGAGCGAACACCTGCACGTAGTAATCCAAGGTGAAATCCGTGCGGCCGAGAAACGGCATGATCCCGAACCCCTGCAGCACCCCGTTCGCCACCCCGTAAAAGAAGACGGCGAGCAGCACGGCCGCGGGAAGCGCAAGCACGTACGGAACCAACCGTCTTCTTATGGTACGGGGCAGCGGCATGACGACTACTTCCCTACAACCTCGTCGAGCCACAGCTGCTCGATAAGGGGAACCACCGGACCTGCGGCCTCGGCAACGCGCGCGCCCAGCAGCTCGTCCAACGCAAGCTCGCTGCCCTTCAGCTCGATTCCCTCGAAGGCCGCCCGATCTTCAGCCGGCAGCTTCTCCATGTCGAGCACGCTGATGTTTCCCAGCTCCTTGTACTGGTCGAGCTGCATCTGCGGGCTCATGACCTCGTTGATGGCCACCAATGCCGCCGCCTTGTGGGGAGCGTTTTGCGCAATGGCCATGAAGTTCGTGTTGCCCACGGTTCCCGTGTCCAGCAGAAACGGCTTGACGGTCTTCGGAAGGGCCCCGTTGTCGACGTCGGACTGGGGGCTTCCGTAGCCCATGCCCAAAACCAGCTCGCCGTCGGCGAACATGGACCGGACCGTTGCGGAATCCGCCGGGAACGTTGCGCCCTGGTTCCACAAGTGCGGGTTGAGCGAGCGCAGGTATTCCAGTCCGGGATCGACGATGGCCTTCACTTCTTCGGTCGTCGGGTCGGTCATGCGCGAGAGCTTTTCGAACTCGTCTTTGCCGACGACGCCCGCAATCAGGCACTCGATGAATCCCGTTCCCGTAAAATCGCCCGGCTGAGGATACGTCACCTTGCCGGGGTTCTCTTTGCAAAACGCCGTGAATTCCTGCAGGGTCCTCGGCGGGTTCGGATGGGAAGCCGAATCGATCCACAGATGCATCTGCGCTTTGGCGTACGGAGCCTCGAACCCTTCGGTAGGGCTGCCGAAGTCGTACGCGTTGTCGGCAGCGTCTTTGTCGCAGTACTCGTTGAAATTGGGAAGGTACTCGCAGAACGGGCCCCACAGGTACCCGTTCTTCTTCGTGGAGTAGAAGTTCTCGCCGTTGATCCAGATGAAGTCGATGGTCCCCTCGCTCACGCCTGCCTGCATCTCGCCCGAAAGCTGCGTGAGGATGTCGTTGATGTCCATGCCGACCAGGTCGAGCGTGATATCGTACCGCTCTTTCAGCCGCGGCGTTAGAACCTTCTCGATCCACGTGTTGCGAGGCTCGCTGCCGCCCCATCCGTACCAGGAAACCGTCTGGCCCTTCGCTTCTTCCAGGACCGCGTTCCAATCAGCGTAGTCGATCGAAGCTGCGGCGGCGCCCGCGTCGGATCCCCCGCCCGAAGCGCTCGAGCATCCCGCGAGCGCCCCGCCGCACGCGATCGTCAACCCCGCCGTCGCTCCCAACGCCAAGAAACGACGGCGAGAGTACATCTGCTGCGCAACCTTGTCCATACCGATTCCTTCCCCTTGTGCCATCATGATACGATCATGAGATTCATCAACCGTACACTAGTAGTATATATCTAATAGTAGATCATAGCTAGTATATGTGCGAACCAGATCGCTCAGCGGCGCGCATCGTGCAGCGCTCTTACGCGGACCGCTTCAAAAACGCCTGGCATTTCAACTGCGCGAAGAAGTCGTCCGACAGATACGCTTGAATCTTGCGAAACGTCTTGTCGTTCTTCAAAGGCCGGTTGGGATCGTGGTATTCAACCTGCGCCATAGCGCACCAGGTAACGCCCCGCAAGCACGTGAGGGTAAGGTAAGCGAAGAACCGCTCGACGAACCCTTCCGTCGGGAAGCGCCCATCCACGGAATCGATGTAAGCGCGCACGAACAGATCGCGGCGCGCATCGTCGAACACGATATCGCTGTCCCAGAACGTCGTGGTGGGAGCCACGAAGAACGCCACGTCCTGCGCGGCGTCGCCCACGATCGGCTTTTCCCAGTCGACCACGTAGGCGAAGTCGCCCGCTTCGGGAATCAGGAAATGGGCCGCGATGCACTCGGTGTTCACGATGTGCGAGCGCATCGGGTCGCCCTCGTGCGCTTCCACCACGCGATCGCACGTTGCAAGAAGGTCCTCGATCTCGCGCGCCACGTGCGCATCGACGAACCTCGACCCGGCGTAAACCCGGTACATGCGCAGGCTCTCGTCCCTGATCTCCGCCAACGGGTTTCTCGGCCTGATCAGCGTGCATTCGTCGGGAACGGAAACGCTGTGAACGTCGGCCAGGCTTTTCGCTGCCTTCGAAAGATCGTCGTCGCGCTCGAGATCGAGCAGGCGCCCTGCGCAGAACCCGATGACTTGAACGCCCCTGTCCACGACGCTTCGGGTCTCATCGACGTAGACGGCGCTCGGCGTGCGGCCGGATACGGCAAGGGCGCGCAGGGCACCGTGCTCGTACGACGCCTGCTCCCGCAAGCCCAACTGGCTCGCATAGTTCATGCGCAGCACGTAGCGCGCGCCCGTCACCGGGTGGTCGAAGGCGAAATTCGCATTATGCTCCCCGTTTCCCAAAGGAATCGCGGCAAGCGAAGCGCCGCGAGGGATGTCCAGCGCCTCGCGCAGCGCATGCGACGCGCGAAGATAGCGGCAAGCTTCGTCCATTCCGTGCATTGCGCCCCCTAGCAAGCATGATCGGCAAGATATATATCAGACTATGTGATTTATTGGATACTGTCTAGTATTTGCATAGTTTATCTACCAAGGAGCATGGCGCTTGAGCGACAACCGGCATACGGCAGCCGAGCAAAGCTCCTTGGCAAGAATTCATCGGATTCGTCATTGTAGCGCACTGGCCGTTGCGAAAAGACGATGATGCCCCTTGTTCGAGAATGGTAATGGTTCGGCTACCGGCAGATGACGGTTCGGCGAGCAACGAGCTTGCCCGATTATGGTGAACGAAACACCGCCGAACGATTCCCGACGGCCGCGAACCGCAACCGCCACGACGAAGGGGTCCTATGAGCAACCATCAACCACCGAAGCGCCGCGGGCAGCACAGCGCCGCTCGCATCCGCGCGCCCAAGAACGCCGAGGAACGTCAAAACGTCGCGCAGCACGCCTGGCACGCCATGTCGCGCGAACAGGCCATCAAGGAGCTCGACACCTTCCCCGACGGCCTGTCGCCCTCCACGGCGCATGACCGGTTGGCCGAATTCGGCCCGAACGAACTCAACGCCAAGCCTCCGCGCACGTTGGCGAACATGGTACGCGAGCAGCTGTCGGACCCCATGATCCTCATCCTCTTGACCGCAGCCGCGCTTTCCGCCCTGTTGCAGGAATGGGTCGAAGCCGGAATCATCGCGGCCATCGTGGTGGTCAACGCCGTCATCGGCATCGTGCAGGAGCAGAAAGCGCAATCGTCGCTGGAGGCGCTACGCAGCCTGAGCGCGCCGGAAGCCCGCGTCATGCGCGGCGGCATCGAGACCGTCGTGCCTGCGCGCGACCTGGTGCCCGGAGACCTCGTGCTGCTCGGGGACGGCAGCATGGCCCCGGCCGACCTGCGGCTGACCAGCACGGCGGGACTGCGCATGCAAGAGGCCGCCTTAACCGGGGAATCGGTGCCAACGGACAAGAACGCCGCATCCGAAGCGCTTCCCGGAGCCCCCTTGGGAGATCGCGCCAACATGGCCTTCGCCACGGCCATCGTCACGGCGGGGCGCGGCGAAGGCGTGGTGGTGGCGACCGGCATGAACACCGAAGTGGGGCGCATCGCCGGCATGCTCGAGGAAAGCGACGGCCTGGACACGCCCATCAAGCGCAAGCTCGCCTCCTTCGGCAAGGGCCTCACCATCGTGGGCGTGATAGCCGCGCTGGCCGTGATCGCCATAGGCCTAGCTTACGGGCGACCGCTCGCTCCCCTATTGCTGCTGGCCGTGTCGCTGGCCATATCGGTGATACCGGAAAGCCTGCCCGCCACGGCAACCGTGACCATGGCGCTGGGGGTTCAGCGCATGGCGCAGCACGAAGCCCTGGTCAGGCGCTTGCCCGCCGTTGAAACGCTGGGCGGCGCCACCGTCATCTGCACGGACAAGACCGGCACGCTCACCGAGAACCGCATGAACGTGGTGCGCGTGGCCCTTGGGCCCGACCTTGCTCGAAAACGCCAGCTCGACCCCGAGCAAGCACGCGAGAAGCACGCCCGCCTCTTCGAGCACCTTGCGTTCACCGCCGTGCTCTGCAACGATGCGGTGCTCTCCCCTGCGGAATCGGAAGCCGTCGGCGACACGGTGATCGGAGACCCCACCGAAGGCGCGCTGCTCCTGCTCGCGCGCGACGGCGGCATCGATCCGGGAGAGCTGCGCGCCGCATACCCGCGCCTTGCCGAACGCCCCTTCGATTCCGACCGCAAGCGCATGTCCACGGTGAACGACCGCGAGGGACAGGCCGTCGTGTCCGTGAAGGGCGCGCTCGATTCGATGCTGCCGCGTTGCGCCTACCTGCTTGACCAGGACGGCCCCCGTCCCCTTACCGACGAGGATCGCGAGCATGCCCTCGCGCTGGCCCAAACGCTCTCCGACGAGGCGTTGCGGGTGCTGGCCTTCGCAACCCGCGCGCTTGCGGGCGCGCCGGACGAAGACGACGACATCGAACGCGACCTGGTGCTGATCGGCATCGTGGGCATGATGGATCCGCCCCGACCGGACGTGCGGCACGCGGTCGAAACATGCCGAACCGCAGGCGTGCGCACCGTCATGATCACGGGAGACCACGCCGCCACGGCACGCGCCATCGGGCGCGACCTGGGCATCCATCGGCCGGGAGACCTCGTGGTTACGGGCGAGGAGCTCGACCGCATGGACGACGAGGCCCTTGACGAAGCGGTCAAGCACGCTTCGATATTCGCCCGCGTGTCGCCTTTGCACAAGCTGCGCATCGTGCGCGCGCTTCAGCATGGCGGCGAGGTCACCGCCATGACGGGCGACGGCGTGAACGACGCTCCCGCGCTCAAGGCCGCCGACATCGGCGTTGCCATGGGCATCACCGGAACCGACGTGGCCAAGGACGCTTCGGACATGATCCTCATGGACGACCGCTTCACCACCATCGTCTACGCGGTGCGCGAGGGCCGTCGCGTGTTCCGCAACATCCAGAAGGTGGTAGCGTTTTTGGTCGCCGACAACGTCGCCCAGATCATCGTGCTGCTGACGGCGCTTGCCCTCAACTGGAACGCCCCGCTGACCGCCGTCATGATCCTGTGGGTGAACCTGGCAACGGCGTCGCTTCCGGCGCTGGCCCTGGGCGTAGAGCCTGCCAGCCGTCACATCATGGAGCACCCGCCCATGCGCGCGAACAACCTGCTCGACGCAAAGCTCGCGCGCCGCGTGGGGTTCCAGGGCGTGTTCATCGCCGTCTTGGCCTTGGCCGCGTTCGCTATCGGCCGCGAAGCGGGAGGGGACGCGCTCGGCTGCACCATGGCCTTCGGCACGCTGGCCTTCTCGCAGGTGCTGCGCGCGCTCAACCAGCGCTCCACCACCGACCCCGTTTGGGACCGCGGCGAAACGCGCAACCCGCAGCTTGCCTGGGCTGTGGGCGCAAGCTTCGCCCTCATGATGATCGTGCTGCTGGTGCCGCCCGTCATCGAGGCCTTCGGCGGCACTTCCATGAACGCATGGCAGTGGGCGCTCGTCGGCGGCTTCGCCCTCCTTTCGGTCGTGCAGACCGAGATCGCGAAAGCCATCGGCCGCTGGCGCGCAAAGAGCTAACCGCGCGGAGCAAGCTCGTCGACGGCGTCCTCGCGCAACGCTAGATGCGCGGCCCCAGCTGCGCGCGCGTTCGGCGGACTCCCAGGACGCCGAACGCGATGCCCGCAAGGGAGCACGCGAGGACGATCCACGGCCAGATGCCCGGCTCCACCACGCGAGGAACCACGAGCACGACCCACGGCCCCAGCATGTCCATCACGGTGCCGAGGGCGAACGAATCGGCCGCGCGCACGAGGACGATCCAGGCGAGCGAGAACGCCGCCGCGCACGAGCAGGAGGCGATCAGCAGCCCGTAGCGCGCCCTCGCGCGCACGAGCAGGGCAACAGCGGCTGCGACCAGCAGCAACGCCATGACGATCCAGAGCACCTGGGCAATTGTGAGCAGCGTTCGGATAAGCTCGATGTTCACGGCCCTACCCCCTCTCGTCCAACGCGCTCGACACGCGCTCGACCGCATCCTGGGCCCGGTCGACGATACCCGCCGCACGTTCGGCGATGCCGCGCGCTTGCTCGAGCAGATCCTCGAGCGACTGGGCGCGCTCGACCGTCAGCTGCCCCACCGCCAGCAGATCGGGCACCGAGTAGGACACCTCGCGCCCGATAAGCTCCGCCACGGGGACCCGTGCCCACGGCGGCGCCATGCCCAGCGCCACGACCAGGCACAGCGCCGCCAGCAGGCGGTCGGGCGTGAGCGCGTCGCGAACGCGGCGCAGCACTGCGCGGGCGGTGTCCGCAGCAGTCGCCGGCCTGCTCATCGACGGTATCCTTCACGCTTGCGGCGCGCCGCGCACGCTCCTAGAGCGCCGGCCGCCATAAGACACGCAACGACAGCGAGGGCTCCCGGAGCCCCGTCGCCCGTGGACGCGAGGCGCTGGGGAGCGGGCACGGGCTCGGTCGGCGCGGGAACAGGCACGATCGGCGCAGGATCGGGTACGACCGGAGCGGGATCGGGCGCGCCCGGCGCGTAGGTCGCATCAACGACCCCGTTCACCAGCTCGGCGATGAGCGCATGGCCGTCATGGTTCGGATGCGGGTCGACGTTGAACGAGATCGAGCCGTCGGCGGCGCGCCCGATGGAGACGTTCGTCAAGCCGGGATTGTTGAACGGCTCGTACAGGTTCACGGCGGCGTAGCCTTCCGTGTTCCGGACGAACGCCTCGTTCATGATCTCGATGTAGCGCGCGCCGGCGCTGCCGAGGTCGATGGACAGGGGCAGGTCGGGATCCACATGCGCGGCCAGCTTGGGGAACAGCGTGCGCACGTCGAGCACCTGGCCGTAGAACGGGTTGTACAACGTGGTCCAATACACCTGGGCGCGCGGCGCGCGGGCATGGACGGCATCCAGGATGGCCGGCTGGTTCGTCGTCGCGAACGTCTCGCAGGCGGCGAGCAGCTCAGGGTCGGCGACAAGGGCCGCGTTGATGCGCTCGATGGCGGCCGACACCTTCTCGAGCAGCTCTTTGACAGGGTCGGGGCGCACGGCGACGAGCGCGTCGCCCGCGTCCGAAACGAGCGCGTCGCCCGCGTCCGCCGCCAGCGCGGCTGCGTCCGAACCCGCCGCGGCTTCGTCGGCGAGCGCCGCCTCTATCTGCGCTACATCCGCATCGCTTAGATCGCTGATGGGCTCGAGCGCCTCGGCGATGATCTCGATGAACCGCCCCAGCAGGTCGTTCGAGCCGATGGTTACGCTCACCGCGGTCGCATCGGCAAGCGCCGCGTCGTAGGCGCCCGCCTGCAGCGCGTCGAGTAGCTGCGTGCTCGTCCAGCCCGAGGCAGCCAGGTTGTCCGTCACCGACGGGCCGAACGCGTCGGCGAAGTGCGCGCCCACCAGCGACACGAACGCGTCGGAGGGCGTGGGTTCCTGATCGTAGCACTGGTCGCTGTTATCGTATTCGGACAGCGCGTAGCCGGCGGCGATGCTGTCTCCGAACGCCACGTACTTCGTGAGCAGCGGCTCGCAGGCTATGCGCTCCTTCGCGATGCCCGCGGCCGCAAGCCGTTCGACCATCTCCGCATTGCGCACGGTGAACGTCGTCGTGTCCGCGAGTCCTGCGAACGCGGCGGGGTCCACATCCACGACGCCCTCGATGTCGATGCGCTCCACCGCGCCCGATGCGGCCGCCACGCCGCTGAAGGCGCCCGCCGCGATGCCCTCCACCGCGTAGGTGGCGGGATCTTCCCATGCTTCCATCACCATGATGGAGGCGGGGACCGCGACGATGCCCGCAGCTCCCTCCGGCAGTCCGGCCAGCACGACCGCGCCTTGCGCTGCACCCGCGTCGCGCACGATCGTATACGACATGTCCATGCCCGACTTCTTGTGCACGACGGTGTCCCCCGCCGTCGCGAACGCCTGCAGCGGGCAGAGCGCGAGCACGAGCGTCGCCGCCAGGATTCCCGTCGCGATGCGGCGCGCACCCGGCATGATCGATCCTCCAGCCATTCCCTCGCTCCTTCTTCGAGTTCGGACGAATCGCTTGCGAATGCCGGTTCCGGCGCTGGGACGCCGTCTGATCAGCATTCCAGCGCATCAAGCGCCACTGCGACAGCATAAGTATGGCGTGCGCGCATGCGGCACGCAAGCGCGGTGGCAGGAAGCGGGGACCGACGGCACGAAAGCCGACGGTCGAGCGGCGAGCGGCGGCGCGTGGAGAGTTTGCGCGACCGAGCCGTCATCCTGCCATGCAACCCCGAGAAGGGCTACTATTGTTTCACTACTGAAACAATTACAACGAACGGGGAGCAGCATGGCCACCGCCGCGGGCGCGCACGACGAAGACGATCTGAAGCTCGATTCGACGTTCTTCGTCGCTTTCGACCTTACTCATCGCGCGCTCAAAAGCGGCCTGGCGCAAGCAAGCGACCTCAGCGTGACCCAGTACCGCGTGCTCGTGAAGCTTTTGGCCGCCCGGACGACGGGCGCAACCCAGTCGAGCCTCGGCAAGCTGCTCGCGCTCAAGCCCAACGTGGTGACCCAAGCTATGAACGTGCTCGTAGACGCCGGTTTTGCCACGCGAAGCGGCGGCAAGGCCGATGCGCGCGTGCGCACCGCGCGCATCACCGAGGCGGGCGTTCGCCATGTGGCCGAAGCGAACGAGGCCATCGTGGAGCGCCTGTACGCGCTGTTTCCAACCGAGGATGCGGTTCACCGCGCCATCCTTGAAGCGTCCATAGCCGCCGGCGCGAGCATCGACCCGCCGCTGGGCGGCGATGCGTCGTCGCGCTACGCTGCATCGCGCGCACTCGTATCACTTGAACTGGTGAAACGCGGGATGGAAGACGCCCTGCGCACCGCATGCGGCGCGTCGCTCAGCGAATGTCGCGTGCTGCAGCGCCTTGGCGAGGTGAACGAGCCCTTGCGCATCGGCGACCTTGCCACGCAGCTGCAGATGACGCCCGTAGCCGTCGCGCGGGCGGTAGACGGACTTGTCGGGCATGCATGGGCGCAACGGCTGGCAAGCCCGCACGACCGCAAAGCCGTGTTCGCGGCCGCTACGCCTCAGGGCCTGCGCCAGCAGAAGATCATCGTACGCACCATCGACCTCCTTGCGCGCACGCAGCTGTGGAGCCGCCTCGACGACCATCAGCGTCGCGCGCTCGCCCGCGCCTGGCGCGTCGTCATCGCCGACATGCAGGCGCGCAAGGAGGCCGAGCGCAAAGCAGCGCTCGGCCTCCTGCAACCTCTCGAGTAAGACGCCGGGGCCCGCCGGCGTCGTAGCGCCCGCCTACGCGCGCGCCTTCTTCAGCAGCGCGGACGCGCCGAACAGCATTCCCAGGTTCACCACGACGTCGGCAGCAAGCCACATTCCCACGACGCCCACGTTGATGCTCGCCGCGTTGATGGCGGAAAACGTGCCCACCGTCAGCACCATGACCGCAAAGCCGCAGCCCGCCGTGGCCGCCACAAGGTTCCAACCTGCGCGCTTCTCGTTCCGAGCACGCGCCAGGCACGCGCACACCACCATCGACGCGGCGCCGAGCAGCGTGCCGATGAACGCAGCCCACACGACGAGCGCGGCTACCAGCACCGGCAGCGCCGGCAGCTTCGAGCTCATGGAATGCACTTGCACGCCCGACAGGATTCCCGAAAGCACGACGAACAGGCACACGATGGCCGCAAGCGCCGTAGCCCAGCCCCACAGAAACGCGGTCGCCGGTTTGCCAGCGCCCGGCACGCCGCGCGCGAACAGCAGGCCGTGCAACGCGACCCCGGCCGTGGACAGCACCATCGCAAGCGAGGCCAGGAACAGAAACGCCACGAAGGCCGATCCCGTCAAGATGGAGCACACCACGTCCAAGATGGGAACCCCGGAAGCCGATATGTAGTCGTAGGCCAGCGCGCCGGACAGGTCCATGGCGGCCAGACCGATCCTCCCGACAACAGCCACGGCCAGCGCCATCAGGAACAGCATCGCGTACGGACGGGCCATGCCCTTCAGTTGCTCTTTCATCTCGCATCCCCTCCCTTACGCGCCTGCGCCGGTCATCTCGTGCTCCACCGCAGAGGTGCCGCACAGGTATCCGCCGCAAAACGCCAGTCCGACGTCGCCCATGAGCGAACCCAGGATGGGATCGCCCACGTAGCTGTTCTCGCCGCAAGCCCCTCCGGCGGTGTGCCACCCGGCGTACAGGCCCTCGATGGGCCGCCCATCGGTGCCCATAACCTGCATGTCCTCGTTGATCAGCAAGCCCGCTTTCGTGCCGTACAGGTTGCCGCCGATGCGGCACCCGTAGAACGGCGGCTCCTTGACGGCGTGCAGCCATTCGGGAGGCATCGGGTACAGGTAATCGTCCTCGCCCTTCTCGCAGCACGCGTTCCACTTTTCCACGGCCTCGGTCAGAACGCCTTCGGCCAACCCCAGATCGCGTTCGAGCTCTTCCAACGTGTCGCGCTTCTTCAACACGTCGGCGTCGATGGCGTCCTGCACGCCGTGGTGCCAGTCGCGGTAGTGCTCGGGCACCTTGTCGATCTGCTCAAGGTCGGGCGTGATGAGCTTGCGGCAATGCTCCTGCGCGAAGCCCGCCAGGTGATCCTCGTAGTTCGCGTCGAAGATGATGTAGGAGCGATGCCCCGGAGGCGTCATCTGGATGGTGGCCAGATCGCCCAAGGCGTAGATGGCGTTCGCGCCGTCCTCGGCCACGCGGCTGTCCAGGTAGCGCAAACGGTTGCCGCAGCGATCGATGGTCAGCCACGGCTGTCGCGACAGCTGCGTCATGCCGTCGTAGAGGAAGCGCGCCCACTGCCCGCCTTCGGCCTGCCAGTCCACGCCGCCGTCGAAGCTGGCGGAGCTGTTGAACCCGGACACGTCGGCACCCGCGCCCAACCCCATGCGGAAGCACTCGCCCGTTTCGCCGCCCACCAGGTAGCTTGACGCGCAGCCCATGGCCGCCGTGGGAATGTACTTCTCCAGAAGCGCCTTGTTGTTGCAGAAACCGCCCGCCGTGAGAATGACCGCGCGAGACGCGTGGATGTACACCTCGCGCTCGAAGTCCTCCTTGGCCACCAGGCCCACGATACGACCGCCCGCATCGCGCACGAGCGCCACCGCCGGGCACTGGAACTTGTACTCGACGCCCTTGCGCTGCCCGTAGCTGAACATGGCGTCCGTGGCGTCTTTCATCTTGAGCACGTGATGGTCGAGCGTCGAGTTCTTCGGCGCCACGTACACGGGAACCTCGCCCAAGCGCCACCGCACGCCGCAGTCCGCCATCCAGTCCAGGCTCTTGCCGCCCTCGCAGGCAAGCTTGTAGATGAGCTTGGGATCGGCCGCATAGTGATACTCGTCCATGGCCCAATCGGTCAGGGCCTTCGGATCGAAAGGATAGGACGGGAAGGCGAAGCGCTTCTCGTCCTGCCCGCTGTAGCCGCCCAAGATTCCGCACATGCCGGCCGATTGCGCGTTGCCGCCATGCAATCCCATGGCCTCGACGCAGATGGTCTTCGCGCCCAGCTCGGCTGCGCGCGCCGCCGCGTTCAGGCCGCCGCCGCCCGCGCCCACCACGCAGATATCGCATTCGTAGTCCCACTTCTGCGGCACCGCGCGCGGCGGAATGGGCGTTGCGTCGTCTGCGGGAAACGCTGCCGCGTTATGCTCGCGATACGTGCCGTCCTCCCACGAGGCGTTCGTCGCCGCGCTGTCGGGAACCTGAACGTTCTTCGACCCGTCGGCTGCCCAATCGCCGATGACTCCCGCCGGCACCGCATGCGCCGCGGCTGCGGGCATGACCGCCGCAGCCGCCGTACCGCCCACGACCGCCGCCGCGCCCGTCAGGAACGCGCGGCGCGACATTCCCTCCGCGCTGCGTCCGTTATGCTCCTTCATCGCAATCCCCTCCCTAGTTTCCCGCAGAGACAGCAGCGCTTGCGCCCGCTTCCGCTTGCGCAAGGGCATCCTCGACCGCCTGCTTGACGCCGGCAGTGGTGATGGTAGCCCCGCTCACGGCGTCGATGTCGGCGCCCTGCGCCGCGTCGATCAGGGCCGCGTACTTGCCGTCGCGGATGGCCTCGAAGCCGCCGACGCTTTGCGTTTCGCCTTCCTGCGTTGTTTCTATGCAGGTCAAGCGGTTGTCCTGAACCAAAAGCGTCACCGTCACCAAACCGTCCATGCCCTTGCCCGTGCCGGTGTACACGCCGTCGTGCAGCGTTCCTTCAGCCTTTTTCGCAGGATCGACCGTCACCTGCGCCGCCCACGGATCGTCCGTGCGCAGCGCCAGCTGCTCGGCGCTCGCCGCATCTTTCGATCCTGATCCCTCGAACCCCGCGCCGCACCCCGTAAGGCCCAGCGTCAGCGCCGCAGCGCATCCCGCAGCCACAGCCGTCTTCTTCATACGCACCCTCCTCGGTCTTCGGGAACGGCGATCGAAACCGCGTTCCCGGTCCAGCCCCTAACGCTTCGAAGCGTCGTTCCATCCGGCGGGAACTTCGTAGTCATGGCAGGTATTGCAGTACATCTGGGAAGCTTCGTGGACGCCATGGCAGTTGCTGCAATCGATGGCCTCCCCCTGATGCGAGCGATGCGGGTTCACGCCCGCCCGGCCTCCCCAATCCTGCGTTGCGGCCACGACGCTCTCCCAATCATGGCAACCGCTCTGCGCGCACATACCCTTGTCGGCGGTAACGCCCGTCCGCACGATGCGGCCCGCCTCGTCCGTTTCGAAATCGCCGGATACCCAGGCCACGCCTTCGGCCACCTGTTGATCGATCTTCGCCTCGTGGCATTCCAGACAGGTTGCGTTCGCCCGCTCGTGCGCGTTCGCCAGCAGCGTTTCGTCGTGATAGTAGCCCTCCACGTACGCGTCCATCGGATCGTGGCAGATCGCGTTGCAGAAGCCGGGTTGCTCGTGCCACACCCAAAAGCCTCCGCCCGCGGCAACCGCCGCAATCGCGACCACCGCCACCACGATCGGCCATTTCCTCTTTCCGGAGCGCTTCTCGCTCGGCTCGTTTCCCTCCATGGCCCCTCCTTTTCCCTTTAGTTCATTGTTGTATCTTTTTCGTTTCACTAATGAACTTTATGGAGCGCATGCTAGCATCTTTGCGAGCGCGGCGAAACCCGCCGTTGACGAGCGGAATCGTTTCGTCAACGAAAGAGGCGGGAACGCGGGGCGCTTGCGGCAATGCGGCGGTCGTGCCGTACGACGCCCCTTCCGCGTAACCGATACGCCGCATAGCGCGCTCTCCCATGCAGCGCCCCTTCCGTGCAGGTCGCGCACCATGCAACTCGCACGCCGTACAGCGCTCCTTCCGCAGGCGGGCCTTATTGACGCTTTGCGAAAAGTGTTAATTGACGATCCGTCAATGATGGGCGTATGCTGCGCTCATCAGGGGATCGACACCATCGCCTTTGCAAGCGGCTTAGCGAAAGCAGGCAAGCGCGAAGAACGACCGTCGGCAAGGAGGGAACCATGGGCACCGCGAACGACAAGGCAGCACGAAGCGCGCCGTCGGCTACGCGCCGCGCGGACATCGTGGCAGCCGCTCGGGCGCTCTACGAAGAGCGCGGGCTCTCCAAAACGTCCGTCCAGGACATTACGGATCGCGTGGGCGTGACGCGCTCGCTGTTCTATCACTACTTCCCCGACAAGGAGGCCGTGACGTCGGCGGTGCTTGACGACTACGTTGCCGATTTCATCGAAGCCACCCATTATTGGAACGCCCAGCGACGCACGGGCGACATCGAGCACGCCCTTTCGAGCGTGGTCAAGCTCATGCGCCTAGGCGTGTTCGAGCACGACGCCTTCCGCCGTTCGCTCGCCTCGCGCGAGAACGCGGCGCTCTACATCGACTTCGTGAACCGCGTGGCCGACCGCATAGCCACCTACATTGTAGAGACCACGGTGCAGGACTACAGCGCGCGCCATCGCGTGCGCATCGACCACGTCTACGAAACGTTCTACGTCCTTATCTTGGGAATCGTGGGCTACTTGCGAACGCACCCCGACGCTGACGACGAAGTGCTGAAAGACCTTATCGTGCAAACGCTCCACATGGACAGAGGGCGTCCCGAAACCGACGATACCGAATAGCGCCAAGCGGCGCGTATACCGGAAGAAACAGGTCGAAAGGCGACCTGTGCGAAGCATACCCGAAAGAAGGAGGGTTCCATGTTGTTCCAAGTGTACGGCGAGAACGCCGTGTACCAATGGCTCGGCTGGGCGATGGTGTTCATCTGCCTGATCCTGGTCAACGAAGTGGCGCGTCGTTCCAAGGCGGGAGGCGTGTTCTGCTTCCTGATCCTGCCCGCAGGGCTGACGGCGTACTTCATCGCCATCACCATCGGCGCCATGTCAGGCGCTCAGTGGGCGCTCGACAACCCCACGCATCTGTACATGAACAGCTGGTTCCACTACGCGAAGCTGTACGCGGCAACCATCGGCTGCATCGGCTTCATGGCACTCAAGTACAAGTGGGGAAAGATCGGCAAGTCGCATTGGTTCAAGTGCTTCCCGTTCGTCATCGTGGCCATCAACATTCTGATCGCCGTGGTGAGCGACTTCGAAAGCGCCATTCGCGCCTGGGGCACCACGTGGGTGTCCACCGAGGGCGTCACGCTCTACGGCGGCTGGCACAACGTGTTCAACGGCATCGCGGGCATCTTGAACATCTTCGTCATGACCGGTTGGTTCGGCATCTACGTGTCCAAGAAGAAGCAGGACATGCTGTGGCCTGACATGACCTGGGTGTTCATCATCTCCTACGACATCTGGAACTTCTGCTACACCTACAACTGCCTGCCCACGCACTCCTGGTACTGCGGCCTGGCGCTGCTTCTGGCCCCCACCGTGGCGGCGATGCTGTGGAACAAGGGCGGCTGGATCCAGAACCGCGCGTTCACGCTGGCCATCTGGTGCATGTTCGCGCAGTGCTTCCCGCTGTTCCTGGACGACAGCGTGTTCGCCGTGCAGTCCGTGAACGACCCGAACGTGAACCTCGTCGTATCGGTGCTGGCGCTGGCGGCCAACGTGGCCGCGCTGGGGTACGTGGCGTACCGCAGCAAGAAGCTTGGCAGAAACCCCTACACCAACGAGATATTCGTGGGAACGAAGGACTACGAGCAAGCCATGGCTCGTCGCGAGGACGCTCCTGCTCAGACGGCGTAGCGCCTGGCATATCGCAAGGCTTGCAACCGACAGCCTACATGCATTTTGCTTGAAGAACGGCCTGGGAATCCGGGTCGTTCTTCTTTGCGTCCCGGCGCCTCTCGCGCACAATTCCCTCCCCTGTCGCCGCAACCGCCGCCGGGATCCGGGCCCCGGCGCGCGAGGCGCGCATCCCGGTAACGCTCGAGCCCGGACGCGGGTTTACCAAGCAGGCCCCGCATTGCTCGAGTCCAAACGCGAGGCCGCCAAGAAGGCGCGCGCTACTCCCTCTCCCACGCAGAAGGACCCGCAGCACATTCGCTGCGGGTCCTTCAAGCATGCACGCTATTTGACGACGCTTACTTGTCGCGCGCGTCGCCCATCTTCTCGGCAAGGGCGGCCTGGCCAGCGGCCAAGCGAGCCAGCGGCACGCGATACGGCGAGCAGCTGACGTAGTCCAGCCCGATCTTGTGGAACATCTTCACGGAGTCGGGATCGCCGCCGTGTTCGCCGCATACGCCGCACACGATGTCGGGATTGCCCTTGTGGCCCAGCTCGACGCCCATCTCGACCAGCTTGGCAACGCCCGGATCGATGGTGGCGAAGGGGTTGTACGGCAGCAGGCGCTCGGCCAGGTACTGCGGAACGAACTCGGCCTCCACGTCGTCGCGGCTGAAGCCGAACGTCGTCTGGGTCAGGTCGTTCGTACCGAAGCTGAAGAAGTCCGCCTGCGTGGCGATCTCGTCAGCGGTAACGGCAGCGCGCGGCAGCTCGATCATGGTGCCCACGGGGATGTCCAGCTCGATGCCCTGCTCGGCGGCAACCTCAGCGATGGCCTCCTCGGCCACGCGACGCAGCTTCTCCAGCTCGGGCAGCACGGACACCAGCGGGATCATGATCTCGGGCTTCGGATCCAGGCCGCGCTTCTTGAGCTCGGCGCATGCCGTGGCGATGGCGCGCACCTGCATGACCGGCAGGATGGGATACACGATGCCCAAACGGCAGCCGCGCAGGCCCAGCATGGGGTTGGCCTCGCTCATCGAGTCGATCTGCTCCATGAGCTTGCGCTTCTCGGCGATGGTCGCCTTGTCGCCGCCGGTAGCCTCCAGCTTGGCGATCTCCACGTCAAGGGCGCGCGGGCTTTCCAGGAACTCGTGCAGCGGCGGATCGAGCAGGCGCACGATAACCGGCAGCCCGTCCATGGCTTCGAACATGCCCAGGAAGTCGCCCGTCTGAGCAGCCAGAAGATCGTTCACGGCCTTCTCGCGCACGGCTTCGTCCTCGTTCAGGATGAAGGTCTGGATGATCTGCTTGCGATCGCCCAGGAACATGTGCTCGGTACGGCACAGGCCGATGCCCGCAGCACCGAAACCGCGGGACAGCTCGGCGTCCTCGGGGTTGTCGGCATTGGCGCGCACGCCCAGCGTGCGGAACTCGTCAGCCCACTCCAGGATGGTGTCCAGGTCGCCGGTAAGCTCGGGAAGCACCAGGTCGACAGCGCCCAGCACCACGATGCCCGACGTGCCGTCGATGGAGATCATGTCGCCCTCGTTGATGACGACGTCGGTGCCCACCACGATAGCCTGCTTCTTCTCGGCATCGATGCGCAGCGCCTCCACACCGCACACGCACGGAGTGCCCATGCCGCGCGCGATAACGGCAGCATGAGAGGTCTTGCCGCCGTGCGAGGTCAAGATGCCCTCGGCAGCGATCATGCCGGCCAGGTCGTCGGGGTTGGTCTCCCAGCGAACCAGCACGCACTTGCGACCAGCCTCGGAAACCTCGACGGCGTCCACAGCCGAGAACACGGCTTCGCCCACGGCAGCGCCCGGAGAGGCGTTCAGGCCGCGAGCCAGCACGTCGTAATCGGCGCTCTTGTCGAACTGCGGGTGCAGCAGCTGATCGAGCTGGTCGGGATCGACGCGCATGACGGCCTCCTCCTTCGAGATGAGGCCCTCCTTCTCCATCTCGATGGCGATGTGCAGCGCGGCGGCGGCGGTGCGCTTGCCCACGCGGGTCTGCAGCATCCACAGCTTGCCCTGCTCGATGGTGAACTCGATGTCGCACATGTCGCGGAAGTGGTTCTCCAGCGTCACGAACACTTCCTCCAGCTCGCGACCGGCCTCTTCCAGGCCCGCGACCTCTTTGAGCTCGGCGATGGGGCTCGTGTTGCGGATGCCCGCCACCACGTCCTCGCCCTGGGCGTTCACCAGGTAGTCGCCGTAGAATTCCTTGTCGCCGTTAGCGGGGTTGCGCGTGAACGCGACGCCCGTGGCGGAGGTGTTGCCCTTGTTGCCGAACACCATGGACTGCACGTTGACGGCAGTGCCCAGGTCATCGGCGATCTTGTTCTGCTTGCGGTACAGCGTGGCGCGCGGGTTGTTCCAGCTGCCGAACACGGCCTCGATGGCAAGCTGCAACTGGGCCATGGGATCCTGCGGGAACTGCATCGCGCCGTCCACCACGAGGCTCGGATAAGCTTCGGCGGAAACGTTCTCGGCGAAGATCTGCTTGAACTCGGCCACAAGCTCCTGCAGGTCCTCGGCGGTCAGGTCGGTGTCGGACGCCACGCCGCGCAGGTTCTTCATAGCGGTGATGGCGTTCTCGAACAGGTCGCCGTCCAGGCCCATGACCACGCCGGAGAACATCTGGATGAAGCGACGGTAGGAGTCCCATGCGAAGCGCGGGTTCTCGGTCTGCTTGATCAGGCCGTTGATGGACTGGTCGTTCAGGCCCAGGTTCAGCACGGTGTCCATCATGCCCGGCATGGACATGGGAGCGCCGGAGCGAACGGAGACGAGCAGCGGATCCTCGGCATCGCCGATCTTCTTGCCCATGCGGGTCTCAAGATCCTCGCGGTACTCGCGGATGGTGTCGAGCGCGCCTTCGGGCCAGGTGTTGCCGGCATTGGCGTACTCCATGCACGTCTGGCACGTGATGGTGAATCCCGGAGGTACGGGCAGACCGATGTTGGCCATTTCAGCAAGGTTCGCGCCCTTGCCGCCGAGGATCGCCTTCATGTTGGTATTGCCCTCGGTCACGTTGTTGCCCTGAGCGTCCTTGCCGAACGCATAGACTCGCTTGACTTCTTCAGTCACTTTTTCTCCTTAACCCGAAGTGCTTTTCGTTACCGTTTCGAACCTTGAGTCACAGGTCTAGCCCATCATATCAGCCGATGGCGGATGAACGCGCTCATAGTAGCGCAAAATCTCTTGAGCGGTTTCCTCAACGGCTCGATTTTCGGTGTGAATGACAATGCAGCCGAGTTTGCGCATCAGGGCGCGCGCCTTCTCCAGATCCTGGTAGACGAACTCGGGATCGGCGTAGCGCGAAGCCACCCCGCCGGCACGGCCGAGCCTTCTCTGGCGGATGCTCACCAGCACTTCCGCCGTGGTCATTAGCCCGAACAGCCGGGTGCGCTCCACATCGAAGATCTCCTTCGGCGGCTCCGTCGAGGGATCGAGCGGAATGTTCGCCACCTTGTAGCCCTGCTGCGAAAGGTAGATGGACGTCGGCGTTTTCGACGAGCGGGACACGCCCAAAAGCACGATGTCCGCCTGCGCGATCTCCTGCGGGTTGCGGCCGTCGTCGTGAGCGATGGTGAACTCGATGGCCTCGATCCGCCTGAAGTAGTACTGGTCGGCCACGTGCACGCTGCCCGGCGTCGTGGACGGAGCGAGCCCCGTCATGCGCGCGATGGCCCCCACGGCGCTCGTCATAAGGTCGACGGCCACTACGTCGTCGCGCGAGGCGGCGTACTCCGCCAGCCTGCGCGACAAGCCGGCGTCCACCAGCGTGTAGAAGACCAGGATACGGCCGTCGCCCGTGCGCTGCCGGTGGAAAGCGCTGTGCTCGTCGATGAACGCCTCGATCTCCTCGAACGTGCGCGCCTTCGGCAGCACCTCGATGATGGGATTCGTGACGCCGAACTGGGCGGCGGCCGCACGGGCCACCGCCTGAGCCGTCAAGCCCACCGAGTCGCTTACCACATGGATGGTGGGCAGCGGCGTCGCGTTCTCGTGAACGATGAAATCGCCCATGGCGCTACTTGGCCGACTTCGCCATCTTGCCGAAGTCCGCCACGTGGGCGAACACGGCCACGAAGCGGTTCAGCAAGCGCAGGCGGTTCTCGCGCACCGCCTGGTCCTCGTCCATGATCATGACGTCCTCGAAGAAGGCGTCGATCGGCGCGCGCAGAGCCGAAAGCGCGGCGAGCGCGGCGGCGTAGTCGTCGGCGGCGAGCGCCTCGGACACGCGCGCGGCGGCCTCGTCGGTTGCGGTCAGGAGCGCGCGCTCCGCGTCGGCCGCCAGGGCCTCGTCCACGTCGGTGCCCAGCTTCGCGTCGCGCAGGTTGTTGGCGCGAGCGTACGCGATGGCCAGATTGTCGAACGCGTCGGGCGCGTTGGTGCGGGCCGCTTCGAGCGCGCGGGTGCGGGCGATAATCTGCGCCGGCTCCTCCACACCCGTGGCCAGCACGGCATCAACGGCGTCGGGCGAGCAGCCGCCGTCGCGCAGCATGACCTTCGTGCGCGTGACGAAGAAGTCCGACACCTCGGCGCGAACCGCGTCCCGATCGAACGCCACGCCGGCCGCCTGGTAGGTGGACAGCGCCGCATCGACGGCCGCCGCCAGGGAAACGGGCAGCCCCGCCTCGAGCATGGCAACGATGCCGATGGCGCTGCGGCGCAGGGCGAACGGATCGGACGAGCCGGTCGGACCCTGGCCTACCGCGAACAGGCCGCAGATGGTGTCCAGCTTGTCGGCGGTCGCCACGATCTTGCCCACGTTGGACGCGGGCGGCTCGTCGCCGGAGAAACGCGGACGATAGTGATCGGCGATGGCGCGTGCCACCTGGTCGCTTTCGTTCGCGGCCTCGGCGTAGTACGACCCCATCACGCCCTGGACGCTGGTGAACTCCACCACGGCGTTCGTCACCAGGTCGGCCTTGGCCAGATACGCGGCGCGCTCGGCATCGGCGGCGTCGGCTTCGGAAAGCCGCGCGTCGCAAGCCAGGTGCTTCGCCAGCGCCACGATGCGGTCGGTCTTCGCCTTCATGGTGCCGAGCGTTTCCTGGAACACCACTTCGTCCAGACGATCGACGTATGCCTCGAGCGGGCGCTTGAGGTCCTCTTCGTAGAAGAACTTGGCGTCGGACAGGCGGGCGCGCACCACGCGCTCGTTGCCGTCGATGATGGTGGAAGCATGCGCCGGGTCGCCGTTGCTCACCACGATGAAGTTGTTGGTCAGCTTGTCGTTCGCATCGTACAGCGGGAAGTAGCGCTGATGCATGAGCATGGCGTCGACGATGATCTCCTCGGGCACGCGCAGGAACTCCTCGTCGAAGGTTCCCACCAACACGGTCGGCTGCTCGCAGAGGTTCGTGACCTCCAGCAGGGTCTTCTCAGGCAGCTCGGCGCGAGCGCCCGTCTGCGCCTCGGCCTGCGCCACGCCGACGCGAATGACCTGCTCGCGAGCCTGTTCGCTCGTCACCACATGCGCAGCCTCGACAACGTTCAGCAGGTCGGCGGCCGTGGCCACCTCGTGCGGGCCGGGCGCCAGGAAGCGATGGCCGCGCGTCAGGTTGCCGGCCGTCAAGCCCGCGAAGGAAACGGGGATCACGCGCTCGTCCAGCATGGCCACAAGCCAGCGCACCGGGCGCGAGAAGTACTCGCTCGTGGTGCCCCAGCGGCAGGACTTCGGCCACGAGATGCCCTCGATCACGCCCTCCAGCACGCCAGGCAGCAGCTCGGCCACGTCGCGCGCGGGAACGCTTCTCGTAGCGAACACGTACTCCACGCCGTTCTCCTCGCGGCGCTCGAGCGCTTCAACGTCGACGCCCTTGCCGCGCGCGAAACCGGCGGCGGCCTTCGTCGGGTTGCCTTCGGCGTCGAACGCGATCTTAGCGGACGGACCGCGGAACACCTCGTCAAGGGCCTCGGTTGTATCGGCCACGTCGGACACCATCGCGATCAGGCGGCGAGGCGTGGTGTAGATGGCCACGTCGCCATGCGGTATGCGCACTTCGTCGAGCGCGGCCGGGACCAGCTTCTCAAGCTGAAGCGTTGCCTTGTGCAGATCGAACGCCGGAATCTCCTCGGTGCCGATCTCGAATGCGAGCGTATGCAGGGTGCTCATCGTGCCTCCTCCTTTCCTGCCTCGACGTCTTCGGCGGGCTTGATGCCCACCACGTGCTCCATGTAGCTTGCGCACACAGCCTTCGCCAGCGTGCGAACGCGCAGGATGTAGGCCATGCGCTCGGTTGCGGAGATCACGCCGCGCGCGTCGAGCAGGTTGAACGTGTGGCAGCACTTGAGCACGCTGTCGTAAGCGGGCAGCGGCAAATCGGCATCGAGCGTGCGCTTGCACTCGGCTTCGCGCTCGTTGAACTCCTGGAACAGGAAGTCGGTGTCGGCCACTTCAAAGTTGAACTTGGAGTACTGGCGCTCGTTTTCCAGGTACACGTCGCCGTACGTGAACGTCACCCCGTCGGCTCCCCGGCTCCACACGATGTCGAACATGCTGTCCACACCCTGCACGAACATGGTCAAGCGCTCCAGGCCGTAGGCGATCTCCACCGGGACCGGGCTGCACTCGAAGCCGCCGACCTGCTGGAAGTAGGTGAACTGGGTCACCTCCATGCCGTCGATCCACACCTCCCAGCCAAGGCCCCAGGCGCCCAGCGTCGGGCTTTCCCAGTCGTCTTCCACGAAGCGGACGTCGTGCGCGTCCACGTCGATGCCGATGGCGCGCAGGCTGCCCAGGTACAGGTCCTGGATGTTGTCGGGCGAGGGCTTCATGAGCACCTGGAACTGGAAGTAGTGCTGGGTGCGGTTGGGGTTCTCGCCGTAGCGGCCATCGGTAGGACGGCGGCTGCCCTGCACGTAGGCCGTGCGCCACGTGTCGGGTCCCAACGAGCGAAGCGTGGTAGCGGGCGCGTTCGTGCCGGCGCCCACCTCGTTGTCGTAAGGCTGCAGGATAACGCAGCCCGCGTTTGCCCAGTAGCGCTGCAGGTTCATGATGACGTCCTGGAACGTCGGCGGCAGCTGATCGGCAGCCCCCTGCTGCTGCGCCAAAGCGTTTGCAGTTTCGGTTGACATGGCTCTCCTTGTCCTCGTACGGAATCCCTCAGTGTGTTCGAACGCCCGCTATTCCAGCAGGCCGAAATTGTTCAAAGGCCAGTACACCAGCGCCCCCCGACCCGTAACCGAGCTGACCGGCACGGCGCCGAAGAAACGCGAGTCCTGCGAGTTGGTCCTATTGTCGCCCATCACCCAGATGAAGCCCTGCGGAACCGTGTAGGGATAGGTGACGTCGCTTGCCAGCGGATACGACGGCAAGCCGTTGGTGTAAGGTTCGGAAAGCGCCCTGCCGTCCACGTAGACCAGGCCGCTGTCGTCGATGGTGACCGTCTGCCCGCCCACGGCGATGCAGCGCTTGATCAGGACGCGCCCGGGAATCTCGGGGTCTTGGAACGTCACGATGTCGCCCGGCGCAGGCTCGCGGAAATAGTAGCTCACCTTTTCGGAGAACACCATGTCCCCCGTCATGATGGTCTCTTCCATGGAGCCGGAAGGAATCTCGTACGGCTGGAACACGTAGGTCCTCAGCAACCATGACAGCCCGAAAACGAAGGCCACCATGATGACCAGGCTGAAAAACGACCTGAGTATGCTCGGACGCTGACGATCGGCGTGCTGACCGGAATTCATGAAGCCTGCTTGTCCTTTCGATGCGGGCGCGCGGCGCCCGAATGAGATCACGAGTGCCTATGATAGCGCGTTCGAGCGATTCGCCCGACCCGTTCGACAAAGTTTGCAGAAAAATCCCGATCACCGGGCGAAAGAGCAAAAGCCGCAGCAAGGCGAAGCCCCCGAGCTGCCGGGCGAACGCGGCGCGCGCACGAAAAACCGCCTTCGCTGGCAGGTTTTGACGGTTAGAGGTTCGTCGATGGACCCCTCGTTTTCGTCAGCGATCAAGCTGATTTGCATTCCACCAGGTCAGAGCATTGCGAAGACAAAACCGAGCACTCGAACGAAACCAGCGGGCCGGCCAAACGACCTCAAACCGTCAAAAGCTGCCACGGAACGTGATTTTTCGTGCGCTGAGCGAGAATCGGCCGGTCGCGACGCGGCAAAGGCCAGCCAGGCCGCGGAGCAGCAAGGCGACTGCCCGCCTTCGCCGCCTTACAGGGCGTCGAGAAACTTCCGATCTTCGGGAGACAAGTCCACGGCATCGAGCAAGTCGGGGCGCAAGCGATAGGTGCGCTCCAGGCTGCATTCGCGACGCCAGCGAGCCACGGCTGCGTGGTTTCCCGATAAAAGAACCGGCGGAACCTCCATACCGCGAAACGAAGCCGGACGCGTGTACTGGGGATACTCCAAAAGGCCGTCGGCGAAGCTCTCGCCGAGAGCGCCCGTCTCGGCTCCCAGCACGCCCGGAACCTTGCGCACCACAGCGTCGATGACCACCATGGACGCCAGCTCGCCGCTCGTGAGCACGTAATCGCCCAGCGATATCACGCGATCAGCCAGCGTGTAGGCGCGCTCGTCGATGCCTTCGTAATGGCCGCACACGAACACCAGACGGTCTTCCTGCGCCAACTCGCACGCCAGCGCGTCGTCGAAAGGAGTCCCATGCGGGCTCAGGAAAATCGTGCAGGGGCGCGCAGGATGCCTGGCTACGATGTCATCGTGCGCCTCGAAGATGGGTTCGCATTTCATGACCAGCCCGTCGCCGCCGCCGTACGGGTCGTCGTCGGTAGTGCGATGCCTGTCGTGCGTCCAATCCCGCAGGTCGTGCGCCTTGAATTCCAGTAGGCCCTTCTCCTGTGCGATGCGCATCATGGAAGACCCCATAACGGAATCGTACATGGACGGAAACGTCGAGAGCGTCTCGATGATCACGGAAGGGTCCTTTCAGGCAAACGGAAAGCGCCGCGCAAGGACGCTACAGATCGAGCAAGCCGTCGGGCAAGGCCACGTCGATGCGGCGGGCATCGTCGTCGAAACCCACAACGAAAGCATCTACCAACGGGATGAGCGCCGATCCGCTCCCGTCCGCTCGGGCAACCGAAAGAAGCGTTTGGCCGGGATTCTCGAGCACGTCCTCCACAACGCCCACGTACCCGATGCAAGCATCGTGCACCTCGTAGCCCGCAAGGTCGTCGTCAACCGCGACCAGCGCATCTTCAGGCAGATCAGCCCGTCGAACCAGGCAATGACACCCAGCCAGCAGCTCTGCCGTGTCGATGCTGTGCACGCCTTCGAATGTGACCAGGTACGCGTCTTTCCCCTCGTGCTTCACGCTTTCCACGATACCGCGACGCGGCCCGTCATGCCGAGGCGGAACGAACGCCACCTCCAGGCCTTCGGACAGCAAAAAGGGAAGACCCGGCACGCTGCGCGCGACGAGCCCTCCCGATAAGGTTTTTGTTCGAGCCAGTTCGGCTACGTTAACCCATGCACGCATTTAATCGAGAAGTTCCACTTCGACATGCGTGTTCGTACGAGAAGCAGCAGCACGGGCAAGGGTGCGGATAGCCTTGATGACACGACCCTGGCGGCCGATCACCTTGCCAGCGTCCTCTTCATGCACGCGCACCTCGACGAGGATCGTTCCGTCCTCCGCGTTGCTCGCCGTGATCTCGAGATCGTCTTCAAACTCGATAAGCGGACGTACAACGGATTCAACCAGACCGACGATGTCTTCCGTCTGCTCGGCCATAGGATTTACGCGTTCTCGCGGGCGCGCCTGATCAGCGAAGCGACCGTGTCGGTCGGCTGTGCGCCGTTCTTGATCCACTGGTCAACCTTGTCCATGTCAAAAGACACCATGGCAGGCTCGGAGCAGGGATTGTAACGACCCACTTCCTCGATGAACTTACCGTCGCGCGGGCAGCGCGAATCGGCGACGACGATGCGGTAGTACGGACGCTTCTTGGCGCCGTGACGGGCCAGGCGAATTTTAACTGCCATGAAGATGAACTCCTTTTGCTTCTTACATACGATTCATGCCTCAACACCGTCATTACGGTGTAGGGAAAACAGCAATTGCTTATGATACGGCGAAACTACCGGTTTGACAAGCGGATTACCAAGCCGAATTTTAAGCGTTTCAGGCCAAACGCGCAAAGCGAGGTGCAATCGTCCTCGAAAAGCCCACGTTTGAGCGCGCCCGACATGTGCGCGGTAGCCGCCGCAATGGCGGAATGAGCGCGCCCTTGACTCACCCAACGCAGTATAGTATTCTGCCAAACCAATCAAATAGGATATCTGCCGCCGGGTAGATCAAGACGCGAGCATGCGCACTTTCATCAGTAGGCCTGAGAAGATGAAAGAGGCGGCATGCTTTTTTATTGGGAGGAATTATGAACTGGGTTATCTTGATCATTGCCGGACTGTTCGAAACGTTCTGGGCGTACGAGCTCAAGCTTTCGGAGGGGTTCACGAAGCTTGTCCCTAGCCTGCTTACCGTTGGCGGCATGATCATCAGCTTCGGGCTTTTGTCGCACGCGCTCAAAACGCTGCCGCTCAGCGTCGGGTACGCGGTATGGACGGGCATCGGCATGGTCGGGGCGGCCGTCCTGGGCATGGTGGTGCTCAAGGAGCCGGCAAGCGCGCCTAAGATCATCTGCATCGCGTTGATTGCCGTGGGGATCATCGGCCTCAACCTTACGACGCATGAAGGATAGAACCGGCGAAACGAAGGAGAAGAGCATGAAGAGATTCATCGCCGAAGACTCGTTTTGGAACCTGTTTCCCAAGTCCGCCATCGGCATCATCGTCGTTCGCGGCATGAAAAACGCAAGCGACGTGCCCGCCGACGATGCCGCCGAAATCTCGAGGCTGCTGCGCGACGCGAACGAGCAGGCGAACGCCTACCTGACCAGCAACGTGATTTCCGAAAACGAGCCCGTCAAGGTATGGCGCGAAGCGTACCGGCAGTTCAAAACGAAGAAGGGCGCGCGCTGCTCGATCGAGAACCTGCTCAAGCGCGTGCTGAAGGGCAACCCCGTAGGATCCATCACGCCCTCGGTCGACATCTACAACGCCGTTTCCCTCAAGTACGCCCTGCCCGTCGGCGGCGAGGACATCGACTCGCTCGTCGGCGACTTCCGCCTGGGCATCACCGAAGGAGGCGACGCGTTCACGCCCATCGGAGAGGACGGCGACGATCCCACGCTGCCGGGCGAGCTGTGCTACCGCGACGACGTTGGAGCCGTATGCCGCTGCTTCAACTGGCGCGACGGGCAGCGCACGGCGCTTTCGGACGATTCGAGCAACGCGATCCTCGTCGTGGAGTGCTTGGAACCCGAACGGCGCGAAACGCTGGAAACCGCGCTTGACGAGTTCGCCGCCCTCATGGAGCGACACCTAGGCGCAACCGTAACGACGCGCACCGTGATCGACCGCGAGCATCCGGAAATCGTCATTGCCGAGTAACTGCGAAAGAGCGTCTTGCGCCATCCGGCAAACCGACGGCGCAAGACGCTGGGAACAGCCTAGACCAGGCTGCGAACTAGCCTCAGCAGCCGCGGTTTTCGCGTGCGGTGCTCTTGTAGAAGATATGCACGTCCTCGTAGGCGCCCATGAAGTTGACGAAGCCCCCGGGAATGGTGCCGACGCGCGTGAAGCCCATATCCTCGTACAGGTGAATAGCCCCCTCGTTGCTTGCCACCACCGCGTTGAACTGCAGGCCTTGAAAGCCCTTCTTTGCCGCCTGCTCGAGCGAATCCGCTACAAGCGCACGGCCGAGCCCGACGCCGCGCGCGCTTGACGCTACCGCATAGCTGGCGTTGGCAATGTGCGCGCATCGACCCACGCTGTTCGGATGAAGGATGTACAAGCCGAACAGCTTCGAGTCGATGGCAGCCACCGTCGTCAGAGCCTGCGCGGCGAAAAACTCGCGCGCCGTATCGATCGTAAGCGGCTCGATCTGCGGAAACGCTTCCCCGCCTTCGACCACTTCGTTCCACACCTTGATCATGCCCGGAAGATCCTCTTCACGGTACGGGCGTATCTCGAGCGCCATGGCGCGCCTCCTGTCGTTTATCGCCGTCAACCTGCGCGGAGCGAACGCGCCGCGCAGGCAAGTATAGCAGAGGCCGGCACCCGCCCGAAAGCAACCGGCAACCGTCGGCAAACGAAGATCCGCCGGCAGTCGCCGGCGGAATCATGCTACTGCCCCATCATGTCCTGGAGCTTTTTGATATCGGACATGCTCATGCCGCCCATGCCGGGTATCCCTCGACGTCGACGGCCCTTCTTGCCCTTCTTTCCCTTTCGACCGCCTTGCATCTCCTCCATGGCGGGCATCATTTTCTTCATCATCTTCTTCGTCTCGTTGAACTTCTTCATAAGCTGGTTCACGTCCGAGACGGTGACGCCCGCACCCGCCGCGATGCGCGCGCGACGGCTCCCGTTCAGGAGGTCGGGCTTTTCGCGCTCCGCTTTCGTCATGGAGTTGATGATGATCTCCATGTGGTCGAAGGCGCCCTCGTCCACCTGGCCGGAGGCCATGGCCTTGTCACCGCCCGGCAATGCGCTGATCAGCTTCGAGACGCCGCCCATCTTGCGTACCTGGCGGTTCATTTCGATGAAGTCGTTCAGGTTGAGCTGCGCCTTCATCATGCGCTCGGCGGACTCGGCCTCGATCTCCTCCTGCTGCACCGCCACGGCGCTTTCAATGAGGCTGACCACGTCGCCCATGCCCAGGATGCGCTTCGCCATGCGGTCAGGATGGAACTCGTCAAGCGAATCGGGCTTCTCGCCCGAGCTGATGAACTTGATGGGCTTGCCGGTGACCTGCTTGATCGACAGCGCGCCGCCGCCGCGGGCGTCGCCGTCCATCTTCGACATGATCACGCCGTCGAAATCAACCCGCTCAGCGAATGCGCTGGCCACGTTCACCACGTCCTGGCCGGTCATGGCGTCCACCACCATGAGGATTTGATCGGGCTTGACCGCGCGCTTGATGGCCTCGGCCTCGTCCATCATCTCGTCATCGACGTGCAAGCGGCCCGCCGTGTCGACGATGACCACGTCGCGCAGATTGTCGATGGCGTCCTGCACGCCCTCGGTCGCGATCTTCACGGGATCCTGCCCGTCGCCGCGATACACGCGCACGCCGATCTCGCCGCCGAGCGTTTCCAGCTGATCGGCCGCAGCAGGACGGTACACGTCGCAGGCAACCAGCAACGGAGAGTGGTTCTCTTGCTTCAAGCGGTACGCCAGCTTCGCGGCCGCGGTAGTCTTGCCGGAGCCCTGCAAGCCCACCAGCATGATCACGTTGGGTATGCGGCTCGACAGCACCAACTTGGAGTCCGTGCGCCCCAGAAGTCCGGTCAGCTCGTCCAAAACGATCTTGATGACGTTTTGAGCAGGCGTGAGCGAGTCAAGCACCTCTGCGGTCAGGCAGCGTTCCTTCGTGTTCGCGACGAAAGCCTTGACCACCTTGAAGTTGACGTCCGCTTCCAGAAGCGCCATGCGGATCTCGCGCATGGCGCCGTTGATGTCGTCCTCGGTCAGGCGGCCCTTGCCGCGCAGACCGGAAAATATGCCCTGAAGGCGTTCGGAGAGGTTTTCGAGCATGGTCGGTAAGCTCCTCGTCGTATGCGTCGATTAAGCGTAGTGGTTCGAATTATACGACAGCATTCCCGCTCCGACCACAAACACACAAGCAATCCGACCGCGCTTCGGAAACACGCGCGTCTCTCGGCGGCGGCATCGTCGACGACGCCGATAGTGCGCTGGACATGATAAGCGGCCCGTTCGACGAATTCGCTCAAAAGAGAAGGGTTCGCCGACAGAACTTCGTTGAAAGGCTCTCTCTGATGAAGCGCTGAGGTTCATGAGGCTCTTCCGCCCGAGCTTCGGCCTGCCTTTGAGTTTCTGCACGCGCAAACGCGCAGCAGCGCAAAACCCAAGAGCCGCCCCTTGAAACTGGCGACAAGATCGCAAGCGGCCACCGCGCGTGCGATTCTTCCCTTAATGTTGCGTTCGGAGGACGCGTTGGGGGATGATCTTCGATAGGGGTATGCATATTGCCTGGTCGCAGGTATTCTCCGTTAGCGGACGAGTCTCAACATGCGCTCGAACGCAACATTAAGGGAAGAATCGCACGACAAGCAAGCTACTCCATAGTAAACGCCACCCGGACCGGCTCTGCTACGTCGAGCAGTTCAAGCACGGGGACATGGACCGCAGGAACCTGCTCTTCGAGCACGAAGCGCACGACCCATCGGGAGATCGGGACCTCATAGCGTACTGGACCAGGCAGTATCCTCGCAATATCGAGGATGGTTCAGTATAGAGCCTGGAAGAATTAGGGCGCGCATGGGGGAACTGCAGCAATTCCGAGCGTGCGGAAGGCCATATCTTGGCCGCTTCCGAAAACGCGACCAAGGCTTTACCAACGAAGCGACCGCAAGCGCACGCTCGGCACCTGATTCTTTCGTCGCAGGTGCCGATTCATGCCCAAACTTGCGAACCCTCCCGCCCGGCCGCTCTGCTAGCTTCGTTCGTCGAACTCGCCGACGAGGGCGCGCGCGAAATCGTGGGCGTCGAACTCCTTGAGGTCGTCAAGCCCCTCCCCTACGCCGATCTTGAGCACGGGAAGGTTCAGCTCGTGAGACACCGCGAGCGCGATGCCGCCCTTGGCCGTGCCGTCCAGCTTCGTGACGATCACGCCGTCCAGATCGAGCGCGCGATCGAACTCGCGCGCCTGCTGCAAGCCGTTCTGCCCGGTGGTCGCATCGGTCACGAGCACCGTGTACACGGGCATGTTCGCGCGCTTGCGCACCACGTTCACCACTTTCTCGAGCTCGCGCATGAGGTCGGCCGACGTATGCAGGCGCCCGGCGGTATCGACCAGCACCAGATCGGCACCCTCCTGCTCGGCGCGCTCGATGGTGTCGTAGCACACGCTGGCAGGATCGCTGCCGCGCTCGCGCGTGCACACGGGCACGTCCGCGCGGCGCGCCCACACCTCCAGCTGCTCGATAGCCGCCGCGCGAAACGTGTCGGCGCTGCCCAGAAGCACCTTGCGCCCCTCGTCGGTGGCCGCTTTGGCGATCTTGCCCACCGTGGTGGTCTTGCCAGTGCCGTTGATGCCCACGAACAAGACGATGGCTTCGCCGCCGCCGAACACGTCCTGGCCGCCTTCCGCAAACGTGCTGGCAATCTGGTCGTTCAGCAGGTCGAGCACGGCGTACGCGTCGGGCAGCGCCTTGCGGGTGGCCTGGTCGCGCAGGTTCTCCACGATCTCGGACGCGGCAGCGCCGCCGATGTCGGCCAGGATGAGCGTTTCCTCCAGCCCATCCCAGAACTCTTCGTCCAAATCCGGGCCGCGGTCGAGCAGAACGTTCATCTGCTCCTTGAACTTGTCGCGCGAACGGCTCAGCCCTTCGCTGATCCTATTGAAAAATCCCATATCGGGCTCCTTTCTCAGCAACTTGAACAGTGTAGCTCAAAAAAAGCCCCCCGTCAGCGACGCAGATTCCCCTGAAGCCCGCACCCCGCAAACATCGCGCCCGTCCCATCCCCTGGCTCCCTCGCAGACAGAAGCGAACCGCCCTGCACCACGCACAACGCCTGCAAAGGAGCCGGGCGGCGGTGCCCACCAAGCGAGTTCCGCACGAGTCGAACCGCCCAGCGGGCTGTTCGCGCGAGCTCAGGATTGTTCGAGCGGCTGGGCACCGCCGCCCGGCGCCCGAAGGCTATTCGGCATGGCGCAGAGCGTTCTCGAGCTTCTGGCTGACCACCTTCGTCACGCCGTCGGCCTGCATGGACACGCCGAACAGCACGTCGGCCATCTCCATAGTGCGACGCTGGTGCGTGATCATGATGAGCTGCGTGGAGTCGCGCAGCGATTCCAGGTACGCCGTCAAGCGACGCAGGTTCGAATCGTCCAGCGCGGCCTCCACCTCGTCCAGGATGTAGAACGGCGTCGTGCGGATGCGGTACACCGCGAACAGGAGCGCAAGCGCCGTGAGCGATTTCTCCCCGCCGCTCATGAGCATCATCTTCGTAATGCGCTTTCCGCGCGGCTGCGCGGTCACCTCCACGCCCGTGGCCTCCAGATCATCCGGATCAACCAAGGTCAAATGAGCCGAACCGCCCGGGAAGAGCACGGCGAATATCTCCTGGAAGTTCTTGTCGACCGCTTCGTAGGTGCGAATGAAGTCCTCTTTCATGCGCGCATCGATGACACGGACGATCTTGGAAAGCGACCGGCGGGCGCCGTCCAGGTCGGCCAGCTGCGCAGCCAGGTAGTCGTAGCGGCTCTTGAGCTGCTCGTACTCTTCGGCGGCATCCGGGTTGATGGTACCCATGTTGGCGATGCGACGACGCAGCTTGAAAGCGGCATCCTCGGTTGCCCCCCGGTCCTCGAGCTCGGGGGTCTCGAGCGCGCGATCGAGCGGCACGCCGCAATCGTGGACGATGGCGTTGACCGCGCCTTCCACCTGAACCTCCAGGCGGCCCTTCTCCACGCGAGCCTCGGACAGGCGGGCGTTCGCGGCATCGAAGGCATCGTGCGCAGCTCGCGCCGCTGCGCGAGCCTCGTTGACCGCAGCGTGCAGGCCAGCCGACGAATCCTGTGCGGCCGTCGCCGCTTCCTCCAGATCGCGCGTCCAGCGGCGAGCGCTCGCGGTAAGCTCCTCGAACAGCGCGAGCAAAGGCTCGATGCGCTTCTGGGCCACCGTTTTGCGCGCAAGGGAATCGCGCGCTTCCGCATCGCTTGCATCGACGGTTTCCAGATCGCGCGTTCTCGCGTCCACCATGCGCGACGTGTACGTTTCGCGTTCGGACAGCGTTGCCGCCTTGAGCTTCGCTTCCGAAAGCGAATCGCGCAGCTGAGCCGCAAGCTTGCGCAGGGGGACCACCGTGTCCTGCGCCTCCTGGAGCTTCGCCGCGCCTTCGTCCAGGCTCTTCTTCAACTGAGCCAGACGCTGCTCGAGCGCCTCCACCGAAGGGCGAGCCTCGGCAACGGTGCGCTCGGCCTGCGCGCGCTGGCCCTCGATGTCGGAGAACTCACGGCGCACCGAAGCGAGCTTCTCCTCGGCGCGTCGGGCGTCTGCGCGCGCCGCGTCGGTCTTGCCTCGCAGCTCGGCCAACTGCTGCGACAGCTTCAAGCTGTCGGCCTGCGCGCTGCGCAGCGTTTCCTCGGCAGCCTGAGTGCGCTTTTCCGAAGCGGCGCGCGTCTCCTCGGCAGCCGACAACCGAGCGCGCAGCTCATCGGCGCGTCGAGCGCGCGCGAGAACGCCCTCGGCATCCTCGACCGTCGCCGAACCAACCGTCACCTTCCCGTTCGGCCATACGACGCACCCGTCCGTCGTGACGAAACGAGCACCAGAGAGGTCGCGCGCATGAGCCGCGAACGCATCTTCCCGGCTATCGCACACCACCACATCGCCCAGAAGCGCCTCGACCGCGCGAGACGCCTCCTCGGGATACGAGAGATCGTCCACCAAGGCACGGCCGAGCCCCGCTTGCGCGGCAGCGCGCGCAGGCGCCGACGTCGTCTGCTTCCCCGCGCGGGAAACGAGCACGACCTCGCCCTGCTCGTCGCAAGACAGAAGAGCAGCCGCAACCGCGCTCGCGCGAACCTCGTCGTCCACCAACAGCGCCGACACGTCCGCGCCCAGCAAGCGCTCCACCAGCGCCTCGGCACCGGCGGGCGCGCGCACCGCGCGGGCGATCGGCTCGATCCCCGCCTCCAGCTCGTCGGCATGGTCCAGCAGCCATGCGAGCGCCGGCCCCGAGGCCGCTGCGGCGCGCTCAAGTTCCTCAAGACCCTTGATCTCCGAAGACAGCAGGGTTGCGGCCTCTCGCGCCTGATCAAGCTCCGCGCGCGCCGATTCGCGTGCAACCAAAGCCTCGCCAACCTTCGCGCGCGCAGCAGCTTCCCGCTCGGTCAACGCAGCCAGTTCGGCTTCGGCCTGCGCTGCGGCTTCGGCCTGCGCTGCGGCTTCGGCCTGCGCACGGCCCAACTGAAGCTCCAGCTCCTTGCCGTGGCCTTCAATCAACTTCACATGGGCAAGCCCGCTTGCCAAAGCCTCCTGCGTCTCGGAAAGCTCACGGCGCGCCTGCTCTTGCGCGCGCTCGTCAGAGCGCTTGGCCTTCTCGATATCCTCGAGCTCGCGCTCGAGGTCTCGCCTGCGTTTGGCGTTTTGAGCCTGCTCCTCGGTCAACCGGGCAACGGCCGCATCGGCAGCCTCGCGACTTGCGCGAACCTCGGCCAACTGCGCCGCCGCCTGCGCACGGTCCGC
Organism: Paraeggerthella hongkongensis; assembly: GCF_003340345.1. Lineage (GTDB taxonomy): Bacteria > Actinomycetota > Coriobacteriia > Coriobacteriales > Eggerthellaceae > Paraeggerthella > Paraeggerthella hominis. Next base: position 166,825 of record NZ_PPTQ01000001.1, read on the forward strand.
TTCCGCCTGAGCGCGCTTGACCTTGTTCGATTCCAGCGTAACGCGCAGGTCGGCTTCGTAGCTTTGCGCAGCGCGGCGCTTCTCGTGCAGCAAAAGCACCGCGCCGTCGAACCGCTCGACAGCCGAAGACGCGCGCCGATGCCGACGGGCCAGGTCTCCCGCGTCCACGCTTTCGCGCCGAATCTTTTCCTGCAGCTCTTCCGCATGCGCCTCGGCCTTGCCGATGGCAGCCCGCTTCTCTTCAAGCTCGGCCTGAAGGGCCTGCTCGCGGGTTTGCGCGCCGTCCCATGCTCGGCGCAGCGTGCGCAGGTCGTCAACGGCCAGCGACAAGCTCAAATCGGACAGTTCGGCCGCCAGCCCCTGATAGGCGCGGGCGCGTTTCGCCTTGCGCTCGAGCGGACCCAGCTGACGCTCCACCTCGGCTGCAACGTCCTTTACGCGCGCCAGGTGGGCGTCCATGGCCGCCAGCTTGCGCTCGCTTTTCGCCTTGCGCTGCTTGTGCTTGAGAACGCCGGCCGCCTCTTCGATGAGCGCGCGACGATCCTCCGGCTTCGATTGCAGAATGGAATCCAGGCTTCCCTGGGAAATGATGGAATGCGTGCCCGTGCCCAACCCCGAATCGTGCAGGATGTCGAGCACGTCCATGCGCCGCGCGACCGTGCCGTTGATCAGGTACTCGCTCTCGCCGGAGCGGTACATGCGCCGCGTGATGGCCACCTCGCTGTAATCGACCGGAAGCGTGCCGTCCGAATTGTCCAGCACCAGGTCCACTTCCGCAACGCCCACGCTCTTGCGCGCCGAGGACCCCGCGAAGATCACGTCCTCCATGGCCTGTCCGCGCAGGTGCTTGGCATTGCGCTCGCCCAGCACCCACAGCACGGCATCGGAAATGTTGGACTTTCCCGATCCGTTCGGGCCGACCACGGCAGTGATGCCCGGCTCCATGGCCAGGACGCTGCGGTCGGCGAACGACTTGAACCCTTTGAGGACCAGTGACTTCAAGTGCATGTGAGGCTACCCTTGCTTGCGCTGCTTCGCGCGCTCTCGTTCGGACTTCTTGCGGGCCTTCTGCTCGGCGCGTGCGGCAGCCTTCTCTTCCTTGGCCTGCTTGGCTGCGGCGGCTTTCTCCGCGCGCACGCCCTCGTCGACGCCCAGGCCGAAGAACTCGCCCAAACGAGCGAGCGTGCTTTTGGCAGCCTGGCTCTCGGCTTCCTTCTTCGTGCGCCCGGTGCCGCGGGCAAGCCCCTGCGACCCGGCGAACACCTGCGCCACGAACGTGCGGTCATGCGGCGGCCCCTGCGTTTCCACCAGCTTGTACGTAGGCGTGATGCCGTCTTCTTGCAGCTTTTCCTGCAGCGCGCTCTTCGGGTTCTCCGGTTCTTTCGCCATGTCCACCGACATGCGCGGAATAAGCGTTTCGCGCACGAAGCTCACGGCAGCGCCCATGCCGCCGTCCAGAAACAGCGCAGCCACCACGGCCTCGTACACGTTCTCGAGCGCAGAATGCAGTCCGCGCCGACCCGTTCCCGTCTCGGAAGACCCGAACACGATCACGTCCGTGAACCCCAGGCGCTCAGCTACCTCCGACAAGCTCGCGCCCGAGACGAGAGCCACCTTGATGCGCGTCAAGCCGCCTTCGTCCAGATCGTGAAAGCGATCGAACGCGATGGTGGCCACGATGGCGCCCAAAATGCTGTCGCCCAAAAACTCGAGCCGCTCGTAGGAGTACTTGACGGCCTTGCCCTCGGTAGCCGAAGGGTGGGTTATAGCCGAAAGGAGCAGTTGCTCTTGATTGAACCGGTACCCCAGGATGCTCTGAGCCCGATCGAGCTTGCCGCGCTGCTCGTCGGTCAGCATCATGGGAGTTTCGAACCTCTTGTCAAGATTCGAAACCGAAGGCTCGTTGGAATCGAACAGGTTCTCAAGCGTCATTCTTGACCGCCGTTTCCCGGAGCGCCCGCCTGGACGCCCGTAGCCGTCTGCGCGATTATATCCGTGATGCCCGCACGTACGAAGTTCGCCGTGGTCAGAACGCCGCTCTTTATCGCATAGGCGTTCGACGAGCCATGCCCCACGATGCATGCGCCCTTCACGCCAAGAAGCGGCGCGCCGCCGTACGTATCGGGACTGACCTGCGCCATAAGCTGCTTCAAGCCGCCCTTGATGGTCAAGGCGCCCAGCTTGGTAACCGGCGTCGCCATCATGACGTCCTTGAGCGTTTTGAACAGCACCTTGGACGTGCCCTCGATGGTCTTCAAGCACACGTTGCCCGTGAAGCCGTCAGTGACGATCACGTCGTAGGTGGCGGCCAGGATGTCGCCGCCTTCAGCGTTGCCCGCGAAGTTGGAAAGCTGCTCTTTCAGCAGCTCGTGAGCCTCCTGGGCGAACTGGGACCCCTTCGTGTCCTCCTCGCCGATGTTCAGCAGGGCGGCGCGAGGGTTCTCGATCCCGAGGATCTTCTCGGCATACACCGACGCCATGCGGCCGAACTGCACCAGGTATTCCGGCTTGCAGTCCGCATTCGCCCCCACGTCGCACATGACCACGGGACGAACCGGCGACGGGATGACCGTCGCAAGCGCGGGGCGCGCTATGCCTTTGATGCGGCCCATGACCAACGTCCCGGCCGCCAGGCAGGCCCCCGTAGAGCCCGCAGAGAAAAACCCTTGCGCCGCGCCCTCTTTCACCAGGCGGCAACCCACCACGATAGACGAGTCCTTCTTCTTGCGCACGGCGTTTGCCGGATGCTCGGCCATGCCGATAACCTCGGTGGTAGGCTGAGCTACGCAACGCTCGTGCTGAGAGGCGAAGGGCTCGACCACCTCGGCCGGACCGCACAGGATAACAGTCAGGTCGGAATCGGTCGATAGCGCATCGGCAACGCCTTCGAGCACGACGGCCGGAGCGTTGTCGCCCCCCATGGCGTCGACGGTGATGGTAACTTTATCGGGCATGGTGTCCTCGCATTCCTCGGTGGAGTCGCGTGGACGCATGCGTCCGACCGCAATCGCGCGAGCGGGCGCATGCGCGCAGCGCATAGCTTCCTTCAACAGTATAGACGAACATACAAAAAAGCCTCCCGGCTCGTCACGCAAAAAGCGTGATGTGCGGGGAGGCTTGTCAAGGCGCGGACGTAAGCGCTCGCGCGCAGGAGACGGTTAGTCCGTCTCGATGACCTCGCGGTTCTTGTAGAAGCCGCAGTTCGGGCACACGCGGTGCGGAAGCTTGGCTTCGCCGCACTGGGGGCACACGGAGCGGGAAGGCGCCGCGATCTTGTCGTTGGTGCTGCGACGGGCATGAGTGCGGGCACGGCCCATTTTGCGCTTAGGTACTGCCATGATCTCTATCTCCTTGCTTTTTGCCGAGCGGTACGCTCGCTCGCTTTCGCTTAGTAAACACGCGAAGTGGTATGGTACCAAAGGTTTGTGGGTCCCGCAAGGGTCCTGCGAGGTCATTTTTGCAAACGGCATGCAGGATTCATAAACCACTGGCACTTTCACGACAAACGCATCGTTGATCATAGCGCAAAACCAGCCCTACGTGCTCGAAAAGCGCCAAGATGCGAGAGAAGAGCACGCGCGCAGGAAGCTGAACCTAGGAGGCTCCGAACTGCATGCGGTAGTAAGCGGCGTACGTGCCGCCCAAAGCCAGCAAGTCCTCATGGGTGCCCAGCTCCGCCACGCGCCCGTCGTCCACCACGGCGATGAAGTCCGCCCCGCGAATGGTGGACAGGCGATGCGCGATGATGAGCGTGGTGCGTCCGGCCGACAGCTCGTCGAGCGAGCGCTGCACGGCGCGCTCGCTCTCGTTGTCAAGGGCGCTCGTGGCTTCGTCCAAGATGAGAATGCTCGGGTTGCGCAGAAACACCCGCGCGATGGCGATGCGCTGCTTTTGGCCGCCGGACAAGCGAGCTCCGCGCTCGCCCACGAACGTATCGTAGCCGTCGGGCAGGCTCTCAACGAACTCGTGGATGTTCGCGCGCCGTGCGGCCTCCTCTATCTCCGACGCCGTCGCATCGGGCCGTCCGTACGCAATGTTCTCGGAAATGCTGCCGCCGAACAGGTACACGTCCTGCTGCACGATGCCGATCGCCTCGCGAAGCGACGATGCCGTAATCGTACGGATGTCGATGCCGTCGACTTCGACCGAACCCGACTGGGGATCGTAGAACCGAGGGAGCAGCGAACATGCGGTGGTCTTCCCGCCGCCCGAAGGCCCTACCAACGCCACGGTGGCGCCTGCCGGCACGGCCAGGTCGAACCCCCGCAGAACGTCGCGCCGACCATCGTAGCTGAACCGCACGTCGCGATAGCGAACCGCTCCCCGCGCACGCGCGCCGCACGTTCCCGCCTCGCCGCAAGCGGCCGCATCGAAACCGTGCGCCGTCCGGGCAACGCGCAGGTCCAAGGCCCCCGGCACATCCTGGATGTCGGGCCGCACGGCCAGAACCTCCATGAACCGGCGAAAGCCGGCGTAGCCCTTCTGGAACGTCTCCACGAAGTTGATCAGCTGCTCGATAGGAGAAATGAAGATGCCGATGTACAAAGCGTAGATGGCCAGATCCGTCACCGCCAGTTCGCCCTGAGCCACGAAGTACCCGCCGCCCACTACGGTAACCGCGTACAACACGCCGATGAACAGCGAGTTCACGGCATGGAACGACCCCATGAACCGGTACGAGCTTTCCTTGGTCCCCACGAACCGATCGTTCACGCGGCTGAACTTGCCGATCTCCACGGACTCGTTTCCAAACGACTTCACCACGCGAATGCCGCCGAGGGAATCCTGCAATCGAGCATTGATGTCGGCCATTTTCTTGCGGTTCTCGGTGAAGATGAGGCGTTTGCGGTAGTTGCGCCATGCGGCGTAGGCGGCCAGCAAGACGGTCGCTCCCAGCATGATGGCGGTCAGCGGCACGTTGATGAAGAACAACAGCGCGAACGATCCCACGATCTTCAGGATGCAGATGAACAGGTTCTCCGGCCCGTGATGAGCCAGCTCCGACACGTCGAACAGGTCGGTTACCAGCTTGCTCATCATCTCGCCGGTATTGTTGCGGTCGTAATAGCCGAAACTCAAGCGTTGATACTGCTTGAACAGGTCCATGCGCATGTCCGCCTCCATGCGCACGCCCATGATATGGCCCCAGCTGGTGATGAAGTACTGGCACGCCGTGCGCACCGTGTACAATGCGGCGAACAGAAGGGCGATCCACCCGAGCGATGCTAAAACGACGTCGGCCGATCTGGTGAAAAAGTCCCTGGTAAAGAAGTTCAAAAGCTGAGGAAACGCCAGATCGACCGCTGCGAGCACGGTGGCGCACGCCAAGTCGAAGAAGAACAGGAACTTATACGGCTTGTAGTAGCTTGCGAATCGGGCGAACACCGTGCGCGCAGAGACCTTCGGGTCGCTTTGAGGTTTGGTCGTAGTATCCATACCGCCCATTGTAGCGCTCCTGACGCGCGCAGCATAAGACAACGGGGTCAATGTCTCGTGTTCGGCAACAAGCCGGAAAACGGATCACTGGCCCCGTTGCATCGTCCCATCGAAACCAAAGGGGGAATTTACTTCTCCTCGAAGGGGAAATCTTTCAGGACTGCGAAGGGGTTCGGCGGCACGTCGTCTTCGTCGGATGCCGGCTCGCAACCGCAGGGACCTTCGTTGAGGTTCGCTCCGCAGGTTGAGCACAGGCCCTTGCACTCGTCGTCGCACAACGGCACCAGCGGAAACTCCAGCAACAGCGCAGCCGTGGCAAGCGGTTCGACGTCGATGACCTTGTCTTCGGACAGCAGGTCGAATTCGTCCTCGTCCATATCCTCGGGCGCGGCTTCCTCGGAATTCAGCAGGAAATAGCCCTCTATCTCGCCCGTAACGGGAAACGCGATGGTCTCGAGGCAGCGGGCGCACGCCGTTTTGGCCTCGCCCTCCACCGTGCCGGTCACCAGCAGGGCGTCACCTGTGTTGGATATATCGATCTGCCAGCTCAAAGGAGCCGAGAAGTCGTACAGATCAGGGCCCGACTTGACGACGGGCACCGTAAGTTCGCCTTCGAAATGAGCGCTTTCGGCAGGCGTGAAAAGCTCGAGGGGTACGTGGATGCGCGTCGCGTCCATTAGCGCCCCGAAGCAAGAGAGTTGGCGTTCAAGCGATCGCGGCAACGGCGCACGTTGCCCAACAGCGTATCGAGGCTCTGCTCGACGTGGCCGAACACCTCGTCGGCGTAATCTTCGGCACCGGCGCGGGTCTGACGCTCCAGCTCGCGCGCATCGGCGAGCACCTGATCGGCCTGCTGCTGGGAGATGCGAACGATCTCCTGCTCGCTGGCGATGGTCATAGCCTGGCTACGTGCATCCTCGATCATGCGGTTGGCCTCGGCCTCTGCGTCATCGAGCAGGCTTTGCCGCTCGCGTACGATCTGACGAGCCTGAGCGAACTCACTCGGGAACGTGTCGCGAATTTCATCCATGATCTCGAACGCCGCGGCGATGTCAACCTGGCGCATGTTGCCTTTGCCGAAAACCGGCTTAGAGTCCTCAAGCAGAATCGAGAGCTCTTCTAACAGCCCCAAGACTCCTGTTTCGTCCATGATTGTCCTTCCACCCTGGCGTGCTGCGTTTCATCTGCGTTGGCGCGCACGGGCACCATCGCGCGCATGCGTCGCAATATTCTAGCACGTATGGTCGGGAAACCGACTTCCAATGCACAAAGCAAGCACATTTCACCCGGTCGGAACGTACGTTACAGTTCCCTTACGCGTCGCCGAACTTCTTCAGCAACGCCTCGTGCACGCAGGGGGGAACGAACTGCTCCACCTTGCCGTGCAGGCTGGCTATCTCGCGAACGATGGACGACGAGAGATACATGTACTGCGGAGGCGACATGATGAACAGCGTTTCAAGCTCTTGGTTCAACTGATAGTTGAGGGCCGTCATCTGGAACTCGTACTCGAAGTCGGTAATAGCGCGCAAGCCTTTCACGACCACGGTCGCATCCATCTTGGCAGCGAACTCGACCAGCAGATCGTCGAAGGGCTCTACGCGCACGTTGGGCAGATGGCTGGTGGCCTTGCGCACCAGCTCGACGCGTTCCTCCAGCGTGAACAGGGGCTGCTTTTTCGGCGACGCCGCCACGGCCACGATGATCTCGTCCACCAGCTGGGCTGCGCGGGTTATGACGTCAAGATGCCCGCTCGTGATAGGGTCGAAGGTTCCGGGCGTCAATGCACGTTTCATGAATGGGTCACGTTTCCTCTCGTTTGGTCACACAGTGCGGCTGGACTCGTCAAGCAGCAGCACGTCCACGACAGTATCGCCGTACTTCTTTCGCTGCGCAAGGGACAAATCGCGCGCTTTTGCCGCTTCGTCCACCGACGAAACCGAAGCGGCGTCGTGCTCGTACACCACCAGGGCGTCCTGCGCAAGCGCGCCGCGTAGCCTGAGCGCCGCCACCAAATCCAGGACAGCCTCCGCTTGGTAGGCGTACGGAGGATCCAGGAACACGAGATCGAACGGGGGACGCGCATACGTCGGAGGCTCCTTGAGCACGTCCGCACGGTGAATGCGCGCGTCGCGCGGCTCAAGCCCCAGCGTTTTGGCGTTCGCGCACAGCGCGCGCATGGCCTCGCCGCCGCACTCGTAGAAATGGGCGCATCGCGCCCCGCGCGACAGCGCCTCGAACCCCAGCGCGCCCGACCCCGCGAACGCGTCGAGCACGACCGCTCCCTCGAAACCTCCGCGTGCGCTGTTCACCACGCTCATCATGGATTCCCGAACCCGGTCGGTGGTGGGGCGGGTGCCCTCCCCTTTCGGCGCCTTGAGCGTGCGCCCGCGGTACTCGCCTGCGATGATTCTCATGCTATCCTCCCTGCACGGCATGCTCGCCCGCGAACATGCGCCTCATCTCGCGCGCGAGCGGGCGATGCGCCGCATCCTCGAGCGCCGGGTCCTCGTCTATGATCGCGGCCGCATCGGCATGCGCCGCCTCGATGATCTTGCCGTCCCGCACCACGTTCACCAGCTTGAGGCCGCTCGCGCCGTGCTGACGGTTGCCCAGGATATCGCCTTCGCGACGAAGCGACAAGTCGTAGCTGGCAAGCTCGAAGCCGTCGTCGGTGCGCTCCATGGCCGCCAGGCGCGTGAGCGCTGCGTCCGATTTGGAAGCCGAGATCAAGTGAACCTGCGCCGCAAGGCGGCCGCGCCCCACGCGTCCGCGCAGCTGATGCAGCTGCGAAAGGCCGAAACGATCGGCGTCCTCCACGATCATGATCGTGGCGTTGGGAACGTCCACGCCCACCTCTATGACCGTAGTAGCCACGAGAACCTGCGTCTCCCCCGACCGGAAGCGGTCCATGACGGCCTGCTTCTCCGCAGAGCGCATGCGCCCATGCAGAAGCTCCACGTTCCAGTCGGCGAACACGGTCGCTTGCAAGTAGGTTGCCTCTTTCGCAGCGGCGGCCACGTCGTCTCCGGCCAGGTCGTCGTCGCTTTCGATGCTGATGGCGGCGTACTCGTACGCCTCTTCGTCGGCCTCGCGGCGACGCCCGCCCGATCCCCCGTCGGATGCTTTCGCGTCCCGCTCCTCGCCGCTCTGCCCGATAAGCGGACACACCACGTACACCTGCTCGCCGCGCGAAAGCGCTTCGCGCGCGGCATCGTAAGCGTGGCCGCGATCGGCCTTTTGATGCACGAACGTGGTCCGCTGCGCCGTGTCGTTCGGCCGCTGCTTGATATAGGACAGCGTCAAGCCGCCGAACAGCGCCAGCGCAAGGGTGCGCGGGATGGGCGTGGCCGTAAGGAACAAGGCATCGGGCGCATCGCCTTTCGACAGCAGCTTCGCGCGCTGCTCCACGCCGAAGCGCTGCTGCTCGTCGATCACCACAAGGCTCAGGCGCTTCGGAGCCACGTCGTCCTCCAAAAGGGCATGCGTTCCGATGAGCACGTCCAACGAGCCCTCCGCGAGCCGATGCAGGATCGCCTCGCGCTCCGCAGCGGACGTCGATCCGGTCAAGACGTCCCACGACACGCCCGCGGCGTCAAGCAAAGGGCCAAGGCTTTTCCCATGCTGGCGGGCAAGCACCTCAGTAGGCGCCATGAGCAGCGCTTGCGCTTGGGTGTCGGCCGCCGCCGCCAGCGCGAACGCGGCCACGACGGTCTTGCCGGTGCCCACGTCGCCCAACAGCATGTGGTTGGCGACCGTCGGCGCGGCCAGCTGCCCCAAGATGTCCGCCTTCGCCCGCTTCTGCTCCGCCGTCAGCTCGAAGGGCAGTGCGGCGGCAAGCGCGCCTATCCGAGGACCGTCCGTCCGATGGCGCACGGCCTGGCGACCGGCGCTGCGCTCACGGCCCTGGCTCATGAGCATGAGCTCCAGGAACAGCAGCTCCTCGTAGACCAAGCGGCGCCGCGCCTCGGCAACCTCCTCCATCGAATGGGGGGCATGGATGCTCGATAATGCAACGCCTCTGCTCATCAAGCGGTATTTCGCTCGAATCTCAAGAGGAAGCGGATCGTACAGGCCCGCGCACGCGTCAAGCGCGTTGCCGACGAGCCGACGCATCCATGCAGCCGACACCTTCTCGCACGCCGGATGCACGGGAATGATCATGCCCTCCGCCGCATTGGGGCCTTCAAGGACTTCAAGGTACGGGTTGGTCATGCGCTTGAAGCCGTAGTTGAACTCCAGCTTCCCCGCCACCGCAATCCTCATGCCGGGCTTGACCTGGTCCATGAGCCACGGTTGACGAAAGCACGTCACCATGAGCAGCCCCGTGGAATCCACGAGCGAAATCTCCACCAGGGAAAGCCGGGGCTTGGGACGCTTGAGCTTGATCTCGTGGACCGATCCCTCGATGGTGCAGGAGCTGCCGATGACCGCCGAGGCCACCGTCTCTTTGGCGGACAGGTCGACGTACCTGCGCGGGAAATGGGTCACCAGGTCCCGCACCGTGCGAATGCCGAGCCCCGCCAGCGCCTTGGCGCGACCGGGGCTCACCAAACGGACGCGCTCGACGGATTCGTCGAGCGCGAGAGTGGCTGCAAGTCTGTCGGGCTGGCCGTTATTCAACGGACATCACGATGGGATACAGGGGCTGGTCGCCGCGATGGGCGTCGATCTCAAGATCCTCGTGGGCCTCTTCGATGCGCGCCACCAAAGCGTCGAACGCATCGTCGTCGATGTCCTCGCCCGCCAGGATGGTCAGCGTGTCTGCGTCGTCGGCGTCCATGACGGACAAAAGCGCCATGACAACCTCCTCGGTCGAAGAACCGACGGACTCGATGGAGCCGTCGGCGATGCCGATGACGTCGCCTTCCTTGATGGGATTGTCGTGCGCATCCTTGGAATCCTTGATGGCGGTAGTGACCTCGCCGGTCTTCACGTCGGCGTACGCCTCGGTCATGGACTCGACGTTGTCGTCCAAGCTGGCGTCCTCGTCGAAGCCGAACAGAGCCGCAAACGCCTCGGGCACGCTGCGCGTCGGAACCACGGCGCACGGTTTGTCAGCCAGCTCGCAGGCGCTCTGGGCCGCCATGATGATGTTCTTGTTGTTCGGCAAGAAGATCACGGCGTCGGCGTTGACCTCGCCCGCAGCGTCCAAAAGGTCCTTCGTGGACGGGTTCATGGTCTGCCCGCCGGAAACAACCACGTCGACGCCCAAGCTCTTGAGTATCTTCGCGTTGCCCTCGCCCGCGGCAACCGCCACGAAGCCGAGCGGCTTGGAGACGGCGGCTTCCTCGGCAGCCAGCGCGTCGGTGCGCGCCGCGCTCTGAAGCTGCATGTTGTGGATATGCACCTCGGAGATCTGGGAATCGTGCGTCAAGAACCAGCCGAGCACCTCGTCGGGACGGTTGGAGTGCACGTGCACCTTGAAGTTGGGATGCATGCCCACCATCAGGTCGCAGTCGCCCATCGTGGGCAGAAACTCGCGCGCGGCGTCCACGTCGACCGTATCCGAATGCACCAAGAACTCGGTGCAGTAGCGAAACGCCGAGCCCTCCCAGTCGTTGACCTGCTCGATCTCGACCTTCGGCGCGGCGTTGCGGGCGAAGGCCAGCTCGTCGCGCAGCGGACCCTCCTTGCCGGTCAGCGCGGCCACGAACGCGTCGAAGAAGATGGCCAGGCCGAAGCCGCCGGCGTCCACCACGCCGTTCTCCTTGAGAACGGGAAGCAGGTCGGGCGTGCGCTGCACGGAAGCGTAGGCTTCCTCCACCACGGCGGCCAGCGCTTCGTCGCACGAGAGCTTCTTCTTGCGCGCGCGCTTGGCGGCGGAGGCCGAGTCCTTCAGCACCGTGAGGATGGTTCCCTCGACCGGCTTGCGCACAGCCTGGAAGGCCACTTCCTGGGACTTGGAGAACGCTGCCTCGATGCTGTCGGCGTTCAGCTCGTCGTGACCAACGCTGCCCTCGCACAGACCGCGCAAAATTTGCGAGGTGATGACACCGGAGTTACCGCGAGCGCCCATGAGCGCGCCGGTCGTGATCGCCTTGCGAATTTCCGCGCCGCTGGCCCCGATGGGAAGCGCGGCAAGGTTCTCGACAACCGTCTCGAGCGTCAGCGACATGTTCGTGCCGGTGTCTCCGTCGGGCACGGGAAAGACGTTGAGACGGTTGATCTCGTCTTTGCGCTCGCTCAAGGTCTTGCTCGCCGCCGCAATGGCGTTGAGCAGGTCGTTCGCGGTATAGGATTCTGACATGGTGGTTCTATTCTCCTTCAAATTAGCCCGCCGCGCGCGTCGTCCTCGCGCGGTGCGCAGCGGTTCGTCAAAGACAGGCGGCGATGCTACTTGCGCACCTTCACGCCCTGCACGTGCACCTCTACCCCGTCGAGCGGGACGCGAGCGTACTCGGTCAAGGCGAACGTTACCTGGTCGATGAGGTTCTGCGACACCGTGTTGATGTTCGTGCCGTATTCGATGACCACGTACAGTTCGACGTGCACGCCGCCGTCGGTCGCGGTCACCACCACGCCGCGACGAAGCCGGGAGGCCGGGAGTATCTTCGCGATGCCGTCGGCAGCGGAGGGCGCAGCCATGCCGACCACGCCGTAGCATTCGAGCGCGGCATTGCCGACCATATCGGCCAAGACATCGTTGGCAACATGGAGGTTGCCAGGTATCGTATCGTTCATGGCGTTCCTTTCCGAGCGCGGACGGACCGCGCGCTGCAAAACCTGCTTCAGCAGTATAGCGCAAGGCCTTGCGCCCGTGCGACGTGCCCAATTGCAACTGAAAGTATATTACACGAAAAATTCTTGTGGCCGTTTGAGTTTATGTGCTATAGTGTGAAGGCTTTTTTGTCATCAACGGCTTGCGCCGACGAGCAACCAACGTACATGGAGTGATGAACGATGTCGAAGATTTGTGAAGTTTGCGGTAAGGCTCCCGTGGCGGGTCGCAGCATTAGCCACTCGCACCGCGTGAGCAATCGCTGGTTCCGTCCGAACGTGCAGAAGATCACGATCAAGGACAACAAGGGCCGTGTCCGCAAGGCCAACGTGTGCACGAAGTGCATGAAGGCCGGCAAGGTCGAGCGCGCGTAAGTTCGCGCTTCGCGCGACCGCTCGTCGCGCATGCATCGAGTAAAAAAGCCCGCATCGCTGCGGGCTTTTTCTCGTTGGGCAGCACGCTCGACGGCGAAAGCCCTGGCTCGGATCCGAATCGGTACCGATCTACTCTAAGATGAGCAGACGGCCGCAATGGGGGCATGCGGCCATGTTTCCCTGCGCGCGCATGTCGATGAGCCGGCCGTGCTCGATTCCCATGCGGCACGCCCCGCAGTTGGACCCCTGCAAGCGCGCGACCGCAACGCCACCCGTACGGGAAAGCGTTTTCGCGTACGCCTCGAACAGCTCCTCCGGCAACGCCGCCGCCAACGATGCGCGCTCGGCCTCCAATCGGGCAAGGCCGTCCTTGAGCGCGCCGCCTTCCTTCACGAACACCTGGGTGGCCGCTGCTTCTTGGGAATCGATGTCGGCAAGCGCCTTCGCCACCTGGGCTTGCACGGCCTCTATCTTCGCCAGCTCTTCGCCTACGGAGGTCAGTTCGCCTTCCAGGAAGTTGCGGCGTTTTGCGAAGCCGTTGAGCTCCTTCGTCCGAGCCTCGACGGCACGGTAGTCTCCGCGCGCACCGTCGATCTCGCCTTGGACCTTGCGCTGCTTCTCGGCCAAGGACGCGTCCTCGTCGGTGATGCGCGCGAGTTTCGCGTCGGCTTCGGCATGGAGCGCATCGAGCTGCGCGCGCTTCTGGTCGACCGCCTTGCGCTTGGTTCGCGCGTCAAGGATGATGCGACGCTGGGGAAGCTCTTCAAGCTGCTTTCGCGCGCGCATGGCCTCCAAATCGATATGCTGCATTTGGAGCAGCGTTGCAAGATCATCGGTATCTACATGCATGCGTTTCCTTTGTCTGCGTCTCAGCGCCGCGCACGCGACGTTGCGACCATTATACCCGTACCGTTTCGGGGTACGTCCAGTTATCCCGTTGATCGACCATCATCACAAGCTCATCGGGAATGCCCGCGCTTTTGACGGCCGCCGCAAGCACCGGCACAAGCGGAAGCTCGCTGGTGTCGTGCCCCAGCTCGATCACGCCCAAGCCCGCCTGGGAAAGATCGAGCGCTTCGTGGTACTTGATCTCGCCGCACACCAAGCAGTCGGCCTGGGCGCGCAAGGCAGCGCGGCCCACGTCGCCGGTTGCGCCGGTGCAGGTGACCACGCGGTCCAAGTCGCGCGAGAAATCGCCCCATACGCGAGGAGCGCGCGCGAACACCGAAGTACAGCGCGCGGCCAGCTGGCCCAGGGTGAGCGCATCGCCTTCGCCAAGCCCGCACACCTGCCCGTATCCCTTGCCCTGAGCTCCGGGGATAGGCAGCAAGACGCGATGGAACACCAGGCTCAACATGCCCGGAAGCACGCAGCGGGCGCGCGGGCTCACGTCGAGGGCCGTATGGTAGGACATGATCGCCACGCCGCGCTCCACCGCGCGCCACACGCCCGCGCCCGAACACGCCGCCACCGACGATGCCGGCTTGAAGGAGTCCGGCGGAGCAAGAAACGCCGGATGGTGCGTCACCAGCACGTTCGCTCCGGCGTCGGCCGCAGCGTCGATGGCCGCCACCGTGGGATCGAGGGCAACGGCCACCCCGGTCACCACGCGCGCGGGATCCCCCACCGTCATGCCGGTGCGGTCCCACGACTCGGCGTCCGCGGGCGGGAACTCGGCAAGAAGGGCGCGCTCGAGCGCGCCGATCGTAAGGGTTGCCACCGGCTTCGAAAGCGGGCCGGACGCACGGCAGGCAAGGCCCTTCTGCTTCTTACCGTCCTTTTGGTTCTTCTTAGCTGCAACCATGACGCTGCTCCTTTGCTCGAATTGCAAGAAACGACTGCATCCAGATTACTCGATGGGTATTTCGCGACGGTCCCCGTCGGCTGTCGGCACCGTAACCGTTCTGTAACCGGCTCGAGCCATGAGGCGGTACGCCTGCTCGATATCGCGCGCAACGTTTTGGGGCTTGTGCGCGTCGGTGCCCACGGTGCACGGAACGCCCGCGCGGCAGAACGCCTCGAGCAACGCAGGCGCGGGGAACATCTCCTTGCAGGCGTAGTACGAACCCGACGTGTTCACCTCGATCATGCGGCCCGCTGCCGCGCACGCCTGCGCAGCCTGCTCGTAAAGCGGCTGCGGGTCGAAGCTGGGATAGAACCCGAACTTCTTGGCCAGATCGGGATGGGACATCACGTGGAACGGCATGGTCGACGACACGGCCTCGCACCACACCTCGAAGTAGCGCCGCCAAATGGCGTCCGCGCCCACCTCGTCCCAGCGACCGCGCTGGGCGGGGTCGTCGAACGGCCAGCGATCCACGAAGTGCACCGACCCCAGCACCAGGTCGAACGGCGCGAAATCGTCTTCGGAAAGCACGCGGTCCTCGTCGTCGCCCAACCAGTCCAGCTCGCAGCCCGCAATGATCTCCATCTCCGGATGGGCTGCGCGGGCAGCCTCGATGGCGGCCAGGTACTCGCCCACCCGATCGGCGGGCATGGCCAGGTAGCTCTGCGGATCGAACGCATCGGTCAGCGGAAAGTGCTCCGTCACGGCGATGGTGGAAATGCCTGCCGCCGCAGCCGCGGACACCAGCTCCTCCACCGTGCCCTCCCCGTGGTTCGTAAAGCACGTATGCGTATGCGTGGTAACGAGTTCCATGCTGTTCACAAGCTCCTTAACGCGATCGGGTTCGAAAACCCGGAGGGTCGTATCAGTTCCAATCCAGGCTTTTGCGCATCGCTTCGACGAACGCGTCGACGTCCGCTTCGGTGGTGTAGCGGCCCATCGACACGCGCAGCGCGCCATGAGCGCGATCGGCGTCGATTCCCAAAGAGCGCAGCACGTGGCTCGGCTCGAGAGAATGCGACGAGCACGCCGAGCCGCCCGACACGCCGAAGCCCTGCATGTCCAAGCGCAGGATGAGGGTTTCGCTCTCAAGCCCGTCTACCAGCACATGCACGATGTTGGGCAGAAACGCGTCGTCGTCCGGCTCGACCCGAACCGTAGCGCACACGCCCTCCAGAGCCCCAAGGCAAGCGTACAGCTTGTCGCGCAGCGCCCGCAAGCGCGCCGCCTCGGTCTGCCATTCGGGCTGCACCGCGCGCACGGCCGCGGCGAACCCTGCCGCAGCGGCGACGTTCTGCGTGCCGCTGCGCCGACCGCTTTCCTGCCCGCCGCCCGTCTGGTAGGGTTCGAACGGCGTGCGGGTTTTCAGGTACAAGGCGCCGATCCCCTTAGGGCCGCCCACCTTGTGCGCGGAAAACGAAGCGGCGTCGACGCCCCATGCCTCCAAGTTCACGAACGTCTTGCCCAGCGCCTGCACGGCGTCGGTATGGAAGAGCGCGCCTGCTGCATGCGCGACGCGCGCAAGGTCGGCTATCGGCTGGATGCTGCCCACCTCGCTGTTCGCCGCCTGCACGGAAACGAGCACCGTGTCCTGGTCGAGCGCGCGCTCAAGCGCCTCGACCTCGATGAACCCTTGGCGGTTCGGCGCGAGCTTGGTAACGCGAAAGCCCTCCGCCTCCAGGCGCTTCGCCGGAGCCAGCACGGCGTCGTGCTCCACTGCCGTGACGATCACGTGAAGCGCAGCCAACCCCTTGCCCGCGCGCCTGCGCGCGTCGGCGGCCGCATGCGCCAACCCCACGAGAGCGGCGTTGTCCGCTTCCGTGGCGCCCGAGGTGATCACGATCTCGTCAGGCCGGCGCGCGCCCAAATCGGCAGCGAGCGACCTGCGCGCGTCCTCGAGCGCTTTGAACGCCGCGCGTCCGGGGGCGTGGAGCGAGTTGGCGTTGCCTCCCACGGCAAGGTTGGCGCGTCCGGGAACCTGGTAGGGTGCCATGGCCGCCGCAGCCTCTTCGCACAGGGGCGCCGTAGCCGCGTAGTCCAGGTACACGTAGTCTTCGGGCACCGAGCGCATGAACCTACGCCCCCTTCGCGGCAAGGGCGGCCGCGCGCGCCTCTTCGGCGACGGCGGTGATATCGGCGATGGCCTGCGCGGGGTCCTCGGCCCCGCACACGGCGTTGCCGCACACCAGGACGTCGGCGCCGGCCGCCGCCACCAGCGGAGCCGTTTTCAAGCCTATCCCGCCGTCCACCTGCACAAGCGGGGAAACGCCCAGCGCGCGCGCCATCTCCACCACGCGCTCGACCTTCTTCTCGCTGCCTTCGATGTAGCTTTGGCCTGAAAAGCCCGGCTCCACGCTCATGATGAGGACCATGTCCAGATCGGCGAGAACCGGCGCCAGCGCGCCGGTGGGCGTGTTCGGCTTCAAGCTGACCGCGGCCTTCGCGCCGCCCGCATGGATGGCTGCCACGGCGCGCGACAGCTCGTCGGCCCCTAGCGCTTCGGCGTGGACGGTCACGATGTCCGCGCCCGCGTCGAGGAACCACGGCAGCTGCTCGAGCGGGTTCGAGATCATGAGGTGAACATCCAGCGGCAGCTCGGTCGCGCGCTTGAGCTGCTTGAGCACGGGCACTCCCATGGTCAGGTTCGGGACGAAATGCCCGTCCATGACGTCTACGTGCACGTATCCCGCGCCGGCTTTCTCCAAGAGCGCCACGTCGCGCCCCAAGTTCATGAAATCGGCTGATAGGATGGACGGTGCGATCTTCACCGGTTCGAACATGGCTGCGTTCCTTCCTCGTCGCTTGCTGCCGTCATTCTAGCGCAACCGACGCGCGCACGCTTGCAACCGACGCGCGGCAGGCGAAAAACAACACGCAGCCGCAAGCTGCGCCGACCTCTTGCGCGATTCCTTGGTTGCCGAACCGTAACATCGAGGATCGTCCGAGCGGGACTGCATTATAATGAGGCGAAACCGACCGGAAGAAGGCAAGATGGCTTCAAGCACCGGGATGTACTTCGCGTACCGCACCCCGCACGGACCCATCACCATACGCACGAGCGACCGCGGCGTCACGCACGTGGCGTTCGGCGACGTGGCCCTGCCCGGCGTTCGTCATCCCAGCCAGCTTGCCACCCGCACGGCCAACGAGCTTTTGGAGTACTTCGCCGGAAAGCGCACCTTCTTCGACATCCCGATCGACGCCGAGGGAAGCGCGTTTCAGCGCGCCGTATGGTCCGAGCTTGCCCGCATCCCTTACGGAGCATCGCGCACGACGGCCGAAGTGGCCGCGCTCATGGGGAAGCCGGGCTCCTACCGATCGGTCGGGACGGCGGTCAAGAAGAACCCGCTTGCCATCTTGGTTCCCGACCACCGCGTGGTGGGAAGCGACGGCCGCCCGGTCGGCGCCGATGCATCCGCGCGTCTCAAGAGGGCGCTGCTCGACATGGAACGGAAACGCCTGACGTGAGCACGTACGCTTCGAACATCATCTTCGCGGCCACCGCATTCCCGCTGGCCGCCTTCCTGATCACGCTGCCTTACCTTATCTACCAGTACCGACGATTCGGCTCGATCCCCTGGCTAAGGACCCTTGTCGTGTACTCGTTCGTCTTCTACTTGATGTGCGCGTACGTTCTTGTACTGCTCCCGCTGCCGGCCGACCGCTCCGCCGTGGTCCCCTACGCCGCCGCGCCCCAACTGGCTCCCTTCAACTTCCTGCGGCAGTTCTTGGCGCATACCGCGTTCTCGCCCGCCGACCCGGCCTCGTGGATCGCCGCGATACGCAGCCCTTACATCTACGAGGCGCTGTTCAACGTGTTGCTGCTGGTGCCCCTTGGCATGTACCTGCGCTACTACTTCCGCCGCACGTGGTGGCAGACCTTGCTCATCGGCTTCGCCGTGACGCTGTCGTTCGAGCTTTCGCAGCTCACGGGCCTTTGGGGTTTGTACGAGCACCCGTACCGACTGTTCGACGTGGACGACCTGATCACGAACACGCTGGGCGCTATGACGGGGTTTTGGCTGGTCGGCCCGCTCATGCGCGCGCTGCCCGATATCCGTCTTGTCAACGAGGAGGCGCGCCAAGCCGGGTTGCACGCCGGAGCCCTGCGGCGCGCGCTTTCGTTCGCGATGGACTTCGCGCTGGCGCTCGCAGCGACCTCGGCCTGCATGTTCGCGCTGCGCAGCACGGGCGTCCTTGCCGCCGTCGCCGCGCCCGGCGCAGACGACGGCGTTGCGGCGGCCATCCTGACGTGCGCCTGCCTGGTGGTGTTCGGCGCGATTCCCGTGCTCGCCCACGGCCAGACGCCAGCCCAAAAGCTCCTGCGGCTGCGCGTTGTGCGGCCCGACGCCTCCCCTGCCCGCTGGTACCAGTACGCAGCGCGCTACGGCCTGCTGTTCCTGTTCGCAGCGCTCCCGCTGTTCGCGTTGCTGCTGGTCATCGGTGCGGGCGCGTCGCAAGGCGGAGAGGCTGGAGCGGTCGGCAGATTCGTTGCCGCACAGCGCGGGTACTTCACGGGCGCCTGGGCCGCGCTCATGCTGGCATGGGCGATCTCGCTTGTCATGAGGGCAAGGCACGCCGTGCGCGCAGGCACCCCCTTCGTCATGCTCAACGGATTGATGAGCAACACGCGCGTCATGACCGAGCGGGGCGTTGAGATCGAGCGCGAGCGGCGGCGCGCGCTGAACGTGGCCGACGTGGCGCGACTCGAGCAGATGATAGCCGAAGACGGCACGCCCCTTTCCGCGCTCATGGAGCAAGCGGGGATCGCCGTGGCGGAAGCGGTGCGCGATTGGGCGCCCGATCCGGTTCCCGTTGCGGTCTTGGCGGGATCGGGCAACAACGGCGGCGACGGATGGGTTGCGGCGCAAGCACTTGCGAAAGCCGGGTACCCCGTGACGCTGATAGCGCCCGACCTG
This sequence comes from Paraeggerthella hongkongensis, assembly GCF_003340345.1. Lineage (GTDB taxonomy): Bacteria > Actinomycetota > Coriobacteriia > Coriobacteriales > Eggerthellaceae > Paraeggerthella > Paraeggerthella hominis. Next base: position 186,121 of record NZ_PPTQ01000001.1, read on the forward strand.
GCAGAGCGTCTGCATGCCGAACCTGCGCGAACGGTTGCCATGAGCGTGTTCTCGCAGGCTGCCAAGCAGGGCCTTCCCCTTAACGTGCTCATCGCGCCCGATGCCGACATCCTGACCGATGCGATCGAGCGGGCGGACGTCGTCGTGGACGCGCTTCTGGGAACCGGGTTCGCGGGAGCCGAAGTGCGCGAGCCGTACGCGACGTGGATCAAGGCGGCCAACCGCAAGCGCTTCGAGGGACCGCGCGAGCGGGGTCGCGGACGGCATCGCAAGCGCGTCTACGAGCAGGGCGACCACGCCCGGCTGCCCTACAGCCTTCCCGCGAAGGCCAAAGGAGCGCCCTTCGCCGTGTCGATCGACGCCCCAAGCGGCCTATCGGCCCAAACGGGAGCCGCGGCCGCCCCCTGCTTCGCCGCCGACATGACCGTGACCATGCTGGCTTACAAGCCGGGGCTCATCGCGCCCGGAGCCCAGCGATGGACCGGCATCGTCGCCCTTGCGAAGCTTGTGGACACGCGTCCTTATCTGGAGAAGCTTCGGCTCCTTGATGCAGAGCCGAAACCTGCGCCCCCTACTCTTTAGCTTTCAGGAAGTAGAAACCGGCCAGCGATCCGTCCTCGAAGAAGCTGATGCGGAACTCGGCGGAGCCGTTCTCGTAGGACGCCTGCTCGATAACGGTTGCGTACGAGCGACCCTTGCTCTCGCCATGCAGAAACGTCTTGTCGCCGTACTCGACGAACGCGCCGTACTCGTCTTGCGCGGCGCTCAGGTTCTGGGAGAGCTGCTCGGCCGTCACGCCCGCGTCCTGATAGCGCGCGGCAAGCGCCTCGTAGTCGCGCGCATTGAACTCGTCGACCACTTCATGGGCCCAGGCGGTCACGCCCTCCTCGGTCGCCCATGACGGCAGGCCCTTCTCGACCTGCGCGTCGGGCTGCGAACATGCCGTAAGCAGCGCGCACGCAAGCAGCGCCGCTGCAAGCGTCAACGCGACGGCAAGCCGTCCCCGCCCCTGCCTCGATGCACTCATACCAGCCACGTCCTTCCCTGCTCGATTCGCATGTAGCGTTCGACCATTATACCGAAAGCCCTACCAAAGCCCGGCGCGCATGAAAAAGCCCCTCTTCAACCGGGGGAATCGAAGAGGGGCTGCGCAATGCGCACCAAGGAGAAGGGGAAGGTGCGCATGTTCTGCGACCCGTCGCGAAGTTGAGAGAGATGAGGTTCACGCGAGTGACGAAGCGGCGGGTCTCGAATCGGTTGTCAGAGCCTTGCGCGAAGGCGCACAGCAAAGACTACCTTCGATGCCAGAAGGGCGCAACGAACTTGGACGTTCGGTGAACCCTTGGTCATCGCTTCGTTAATCAACTGTAGATTTGATCATGCGACCAAAACTGCAACGCGCGCTACAACCCGTAGAATTCCGTGGTCAAAGGCCGGTTCGTAAGCGTATGGGCCACGTCGTGGGGGTCGGCCCCTTCCCACACGATGCTGCGCACCACGTCGGTGATGGGCAGTTCCACCCGGTACGCGTCGCCGAGCGTCTTGAGGGTCTTGCACGCCAGAGCGCCCTCGGCCACCATGTGCGTCTGCGCGGTGAAGTCGTCGAGCGTGGACCCTTCGGCCAGCAGCTTGCCGAAGCGGCGGTTGCGCGAATGCTCGGACGTGCACGTGGCGATCAGGTCGCCCGTGCCCGCCAGCCCCATGCACGTGATGGCCTGCCCGCCGCAGCGCACGGTCAAGCGGCTCATCTCCGCCAGGCCGCGCGTCATGAGCATGGCGGCGGTGTTGTCGCCGTAGCCCAGCCCGTAGGACACGCCCACCGCGATGGCGATGACGTTCTTGAACGCAGCGCACAGCTCCACGCCGCACACGTCGTCGCTCACGTACGTGCGGAAGCTCTCCGCCGCGAACAGCTCCTGGAAAAACGAGGCGGTATGCTCGTCGGAGCTGGCGATGACCGTGCCGGAGGGAATGCCCTTGATAACCTCTTCGGCATGGTTCGGACCCGAAAGAACGGCCAAGCGGCCGGCGTTTCCCATCTCGGCCTCGAACACCTCGACGGGAAGCAGGCCGCTTCCCTCCTCCACGCCTTTCGAGCAGATGATAACGGGGAAGTCGGCATCGACCACGTCGGCGAGCGCACGCGCCACGCCGCGCATGAGGTTCGACGGCGTTACGATGACCGCGGCTTTCGCGCGCAGCAGCGCGTCTTGGTACGACACGGTGGCCACGATGTTCTCGGACAACTCCACGTCGCTCAAGTAGCGAGGATTGCGGTGCTCGGCGTTGATCGCCTGCACCACTTCGGGCTTTCTTGCCCACAAGCCCACGTTGTGGCCGTTTTCGGCAAGAACCTGCGCCAGCGCCGTCCCCCACGACCCCGCCCCGATAACCGCGATTTTCACGTAGGACTCCCTTCGAGCTTTCCTGTCGTTCGTAAAGCCAGCAAGAGGCGTCGGCATGTTCCGCTGCTCGACGGAACAGCGGAGCCTTACGCCTTCTTCTTGTCGCCGATGCGGCTTTCCGTCCCCGCGCGCAGACGCGCGATGTTCTCGCGATGCGCCCACACCACGGTCAATCCGGCTATCGTGCACAAAGCGACCGCGGCCCAATCGCCCCAGAAGTAGTACAGGGAGAAGAACGGGCAGGCCACCGCCGCCGCGATCGAGCCGACCGACACGTACTTCGTGGCAACCACCAGCACGATGAAGATGGCAAGCTCGAGCCATGCGCCCACCCAGCCGAACACGACGAACAGGCAGCCCACGGCCACCGCGATGCCCTTGCCGCCCTTGAACTTGAGCCAGGGGCTGAAGATATGCCCCCACACGCAACCCAGGAACGCCACGGTCAGCATGGTGTCGTACGACACGAGCGAACCGGGCTCCAAGCCGCCGCCCGGCAGCAGGTACCACGAGAACGCCCAGGCTAGCACGCCCGACAAAAGGCCCTTGCCGAAATCCAGCACGAACACCGAATAGCCGCCCACCTTGCCCATCGTACGGATGGCGTTCGTGGTCCCGATGTTGCCGCTGCCGTGCTCGCGGATGTCGGTATGGTAGAACACCTTCGAGATGATCAGTCCGAAGGGAATGGAACCCAGAAGAAACGCCGCAACGAACAGCGCTCCTGCAACCAGCAAATCCTGCATCGTATGCTTAATCCTTCTTCTTGAATTTGAAACCGACCGGCGTGCCCGTCAGGTCGAAGCTTTCGCGCAAGCGGTTCTCGAGGAACCGCTCGTAGTTGTCGTTCACGAGGTCCGGACGGTTCGCGAAGAACGTGAAGCGCGGCGGGCAGGTAGACGTCTGCGTCACGTACTTCATGCGCAGCACCGCCTTGCCGTTGCTCACCGTATGGCCCGTTTCCCGAATGCCCGTAAGCCAGGTGTTGAGCTTGTTCGTGGGGATGGTCTGGCTGTAGTTCTCGAACGCGGAATCGATGGCGTCCCAGATGCGGTCGACCTTCTTGCCCGTAAGCGCGGAAATGGCGATGACGGGAGCGTAGCCCACGAATCCCAGGCGGTCGGCTATGCGCTCGCGGATCTCGGCCTTGGCCTCGGGGCCCTCGACGAGGTCCCACTTGTTCAGGACGATGATCATGGCGCACCCGCGATCCGCCGCGAATCCGGCGACGCGCTGGTCCTGGTCGGTCAAGCCCAGCGTGGAGTCGATGACCAGAAGCGCCACCTGGGCGCGATCGATGGCGCGCATGGCGCGCACGAATCCGTAGTACTCCACGTCCTCGTCGATCTGGCTCTTGCGGCGCAAGCCCGCCGTGTCCACGATGGTGTAGTGCTTGCCCTCGTGCTCGACCAGCGTGTCGATGGCGTCGCGCGTGGTTCCCGCCACGTCGGAGACGATGGATCGGTCCCCCTTGGTCATCCGGTTCGTCAGCGAGCTCTTGCCCGCGTTGGGGCGCCCGATGATGGCCACGTTGATGCCCGGATCATCCTCGACGTCCGGCACCTCGACCTTGCGCAGCTCTTCCACGATGGCGTCCAGCAAATCGCCGGTACCGTGGCCGTGCGTGGCCGAAACGGGCCACGGGTCTCCCACTCCCAGCTGGTAGAACTCCCACAGCTCGTCTTCGCTGCCGGGCGTGTCCATCTTGTTCACGGCCAGAAACACCGGCTTGGAGGTTCTGCGCAGAACGCGAGCCACCTCTTCGTCGTCGGCGTTGATGCCGGTCTTGCCGTCGACCAAGAACACGATGACGTCGGCTTCGTTCGCGCCGGCGAAGGCCTGGGAGCGAATGGACCCCTGGAAGGCGTCGTCGTCGCCCATCTCGATGCCGCCGGTGTCGATCAGCTTGAAGTCGCACCCGTTCCAGTCGGCTTCGTGATAGGATCGGTCGCGCGTGACGCCGCGCATTTCATGTACGATGGCCTCGTTGGCCTGGGCTATGCGGTTGACGAAGGTGGACTTGCCGACGTTCGGCCGTCCCACCACCGCCACGATTGGCAAAGGCATGGTGCAACCTTTCAGATTGATTCGTTAGCTTGAAGTCGGCGCGTTCTGCCCGACAAGGTCGATGATCTCGGAAAGAAAACCCGACGCGTTACAGGATACCACGGCAAGCGGCGCGCCCGCGCGCCTTCCCATATCCTCCAAAGTCATGTCATCGAGGGTCACCCCGTCGTCGTTGAACACGACGCTTGGAACCACGAACAGATCGCCGTCGTCGCACGCCCGGATCGCAGAAGCGATGTCGCACCCACACAGCAGGCCCGTGACGTCCACATTGCCCCCGAAGAAGTCGTTCTTCACGAACAGGGGCTCGAACCAGGGCGCGACGGCGCTGCGCGCAGCCAGCGGCCCGAGGAACTGGCGGGTTGCGAAACCGGCGACGTAGCGCACGCGCAGGCCGGCCTGCCCGAGCGCGTCTGCAGCACGAGCCACCGTCCCGTCGCGCTCGGCCTGCTCCCAGTCGTCCACGAACGACCGGATGATGCCCACGCCGTCCTCGAACATGCCGAAATCGCCGTAGTGCTGCGACGGAGGAAGGTTCTGCAGCAGCTCGGAGCCGTACGCGTTGTGGTAGAACTCGTCGGCGGCGAACGCCCACATGGTTCCGCGTTCGGCGAGCGCGCGCGCCTGGAACGGCACGACCAGGTCCATGACCGCGCGCGACGACACCGGGTCATTGAAGCTGCGGTCGAAGCACGTCTGATGCTTGGTGAACCCGAGCGGCACGATGCAGACGTCCAGGATGCCCGGGCGCTCGTACGCCCAGGAAAGCGTGTCCTTCAGCACGGCCCCGTCGTTCTGATCGGGCACGAGCACGATCTGCGCATGGAACTCGATGCCGGCCGCGAGCAGGCGCTCGAGCACGTCGATGCCATGCTGCGCATGCTTGCCGATCATGCGGCGGCGCACCTGCGGATCGGCCACGTGCAAGGACAGGCGCAGCGGCGAGATATGCTGCTCCACGATGCGCGCCTCGTCTTCGGGCGAAAGGTTCGTGAAGGTGACGAACGTGCCCGCCAGGAAGCTCAGGCGGAAGTCGTCGTCGCGCAGCGTGAGCGACGAGCGCATGTCGTCGGGAAGCTGGCGCATGAAGCAGAACGTGCAGGCGTTGCGGCATTGCTTGACGCCGTCGAACACCACGCCGTCGAACTCGAAGCCCCAGTCCTCCCCCGGTTCGCGTTCGAGTTCCACCTCGCCCGCCTCGCCGTCGAGGTCGACGTAGCCCAGCTCGATGACGTCGTCGGACGTGAGCCAGCGCCAGTCGATCACGTCGCGCACAGGAGCGCCGTTCACAGAGGTCACGTAGCAGCCCGGCTCGAACCCCGCGTCGTCGGCCGGGCTTTCGGGCGCGACGGCCGCCACCAGGGCGCGCGGAGGATCGCCCTTCCGGCGACACCCGTGCGACGCCGCAGCGCTGAACCCGCGCGCAGCGGACGAAGCGGAGCTTTCCGCCTCGCGCGCGATGTCCTTCGATGGGTACGTGCTCACCTGCCGCCTTCCGTTCGCTTTCTTCGAGCAAGAGTATACGCGATGCCCGCCTACCAAGCCTCCAGGCGCTCGACGACGGCGGCTATCTGGGCCTCGGGCGTGCTCGCCCCCGCGGTGACGCCCACGCTCTCGCAGCCCTCGAACCAGGCGGGATCCAGCTCGTCGGGCGCTTCCACGTGATGCGTGCGCGGGCACGCGGCCGCGCAGATCTCGGCCAGGCGCGTCGTGTTCGACGAGTTGCGCCCGCCGATCACCACGATGACGTCCACCTCGTCCGCAAGCGCTGCGGCTGCTTCCTGCCGCTGGCGCGTAGCGAAGCAGATAGTGTTCTTGACCTGCGGCTCGATGCCGCGCGCAACAAGCGCGTCCACCACGGCGTCAAGTGACTCGCGCGTCTGCGTGGTCTGCACGACGATGCCGACGGGAGCCGGAAGGCCATCCGGCAGATCGGCGGGCTCGGTGACCACGGCCACCTGGCCGCCTGCCTCGCGCGCGCAGGCAACCAGCCCTTCCACCTCGGGATGTCCTGCCTCGCCCACCACCACCACGCGCCCGCACTGCCGCGCAAGCTCCGCAGCCGCCTTTTGCGCGCGCGCCACATGCGGGCACGTAGCGTCGATGATGGGCAGCCCGCGCTCCTCCACGCTGCGACGCACGCCCGGCGTCACGCCGTGGCTGCGGATGATGACCGACCCGTGATCCACCGCGTCAGCGCTCTCGACCGCGCGTATGCCGCGCTCGGCCAGCTCGCCCACCACCTGCGGGTTGTGGATGAGAGGCCCGAGCGTAGAGGCGCCCTCGGTGCGCTCGGCCGCCTCGAGCGCCATGTCGAGCGCCCGCTGCACGCCGTAGCAGGCGCCCGCGTGCTTGGCCTTCACCACCCTCATGCGCATGCTCCTTCCGCAGGTGCTTCCTTGGAAGCGCGGCGTTCCTTGGCGGCCTTCTTCTCCCTGATAGCGGCCACCAGCTCCTCGGTCGTGTGCCGCGCCACGCGATGCTCGGCGAACGCCGCCGTGAAATCGCGGCCCTCCGGGAACAGCGCCAGCATGTCCACCTGATCGGCCGGCACGTTCAGCGACAGCGCGAAGCACTCGCGCATCGCGTACCAGGTGCAGCCGTCCAAGCGGTCTTCTTTCGGAAGAAAGTCGAAATCGCTCACCAGCAAAGGATCCCCGTACTCGATGGTCACCTTGGGGAAGCGGAAGAACTTCCCCTTCTCCTTGATATGCTCGGCGTTGCGCACGGTCATGGGCAGGATGGGCGCATGCCCCATCTTCGCGATGAACGCCGCCCCCGAATGGATCTCGGGCGTGCGATCGCTTTTGCCCCGGCGCGTTCCCTCGGGAAGAATGCCCACGATCTCGTCGTTTTTCAGCATGCGGGTCGCGCGCTTGATGGCCGTTCTATCGGCAGAATCGCGCTTGATGGGAAACGCGCCCACGCGCGACAGGATATGGCCCGCCAGGCCGTGCGCGTTGCCGAACAGGTTCTCGCGCCCCAAGAAGCGTATCCACTGGGAAGGGCGCGAAGACAGGTACATGAACACCACGTCCAGAAACGACGTATGGTTCGCCACCACCACCACGCCGCTTTCGCCGTCGAAGCCCCGCAGGCTTTGCCGGTTGTCCACGCGGTAGCGGAAGCAGATCTTGAACACGAAGGCCAAGAACCCGTAGATGACGTTGCCGACCAGGCGCGGAGCCTGCTTCTCGTCGGAAGCGCCGCCGTAGGGCATATCCCAGATCTTCTCGTAAGGCAGAATCAGGCTCATGCGCGCTCGCCTTCGCCGCCGTTCGCGCCCCTCTGACGGGCAAGCGCGCAGATCTCGTCGATCACGTCTTCGATGTAGTGCCCGGTCGAATCCAAATGCACGGCATCGTCTGCAGGCCGCAACGGCGACGTGGCGCGCGAGGAGTCCAGCTCGTCGCGTCGGCGAATGTCGGCAAGCACCTCGTCGAAGTCGATGGAGCCCACGGCACGGTCGACGTTTTGACGAACCCGACGATGGGCCCGCTCTTCAGCCGAAGCGGTCAGGAACACCTTGACCGGGGCCTCCGGGAACACCGTGGTGCCTATGTCGCGCCCCTCCACCACGTAGTCGCCCGCACGGCCGATGCGCTGCTGCTGCTCCACCAAAGCCGCACGGACGGTCGGCGCAGCGGAGACAGGGCTCACGGCGCGGTCGATCTCGGCGGTTCGGATGGCGTCGGTCACGTCGACGCCGCCGATGGAGACGCGGCGCGGAACCGGCTCGCCCGCCTCGTGCGCAAACGCGATGTCGTAGGTGCGCGCAAGGCTTCCCAGCGCGTCGCAGTCGTCGAGCGCCACGCCGTCTTGCAGGGCGCGCCATGCAACGGCTCGGTACATCGCACCGGTGTCCAGGCAGGAAAAGCCCAGTTCGCGCGCAACAGCTTTCGCAACAGTAGATTTACCGGCCCCGCTCGGGCCGTCAATGGCGATGATCATCGTGCCAACCTTTCGATATCGGACAGAAATTGAGGATAGCTGATCTTCACGGAATCGAAGTTCGCCACGCTCACGGACGAGCCGCCTGTCAGGCCGACGAGCGCCCACGTCATGGCCAGACGATGGTCGCCCTTCGAGTCGAAGGACGCCGCATCCGGCACGACCAGATCCGGCTGCCCCTCGATGAACAGGTCGTTGCCTTCGACCCACGTGTCCACGCCCAAAGAGGACAGGCCTTCCACCACGGCCTCCAGGCGATCGGTCTCCTTCACGCGCAGCTCCCCCACTTCGCGAAACACCGTGACGCCGCGCGCATGCGCCGCCACGAGCGACAGCACGGGAATCTCGTCGACGATGGACGCGATCTTGTCGGCGGGAACCTCGCAGCCTCGCAGGTTCGGCGTGTAATCGACGGAAACGGTCCCGTAGGGCTCCTTGCCCGCAGATCCCGTGCGACGCAGGTTCACGCACGCGCCCATGCGCTCGAGCGTGCGGGTGAAGCCGATGCGCGCCGGGTTCAGGCTGACGTTCTCGATCTGCACGGAGCTGCCGGGCTTGAGCGCCGCGGCGCACGCGAGGAACGCAGCGGACGAAGGATCGCCCGGAACCTGCACTTCGCAAGCCTTGAGCGCGGCGGGGCCCGTGACGCTGGCCGTTCGATCCGCAGCCGTGGTGTCTACGCCGAACTCCGGGAGCATGAGCTCGGTGTGATTGCGCGAAGGCGCGGGCTCGTTCACGGTGGTGGTGCCGCGCGCGTACACACCGGCAAGCAGCACTGCAGTCTTCAGCTGGGCCGACGCCATAGGGGCGTCGTAGACAAGAGGGTGCAGGGCGCGCGTTCCGCACACGACGAGCGGCAGCGTTTCGCGGCCTTCGGGCTGAAAGCGAACCCCCATCTTCATGAGCGGCGCGGTGATGCGGCGCATGGGGCGCTTCACCAGGGACTCGTCGCCGGTCAGCTCCACGCGCACGTTCCACGGGGCGAGCACGCCCATGAGCAGGCGCGCCGTGGTGCCGGAGTTCCCGCAATCGATGGGACCCTCGGGTTGGGACGGCCCCTTCGCTCCCCAGCCCTCCACCACGCCAGCCAGGCTTTTGTCGGGCTGCAGCTCAAGCTCTACCCGCGCGCCCAGCTGGCGCACCGCCGCCATGGACGAGCGCACGTCCTCGGAATCAAGAACGCCGGTCAGCTTCGAGACGCCCTCGGCCATAGCCGCGAACAGCACCGCTCGATGCGAGATGGACTTGTCGCCCGGCACGGTAGCCTTGCCCCGCAACGGCGCGCGCAGAGGCTCGATGATGGTCGCCGCTGATTCAATCGACATGTATATGCTCCTTTGCCGCCAGAGGACTGAACGAAACCGAAAAACCCGCGTTGATGAGCTGCGCGGACAGCTGGCCGACGTCGCCTTCGTCGGTCAGCACCAAGCTGAGCACGGCGCTGTCCTCGGTGACGTGGTCTATCTCGATGGACTGGATGTTGCAACCGACCGAGCTGGTGACGGTGGTCACCTCGGCCACCACGCCCGTGCGGTTCTCCATGGGAATGCGAACCTCGAGCAAACGCTCGGTCGAAGGCACCCAGGCAACGGGCAGGGCCCGGCGAGCTTCCGCTGCGGAGGCAAGAAGATCCGTCAGCTGCGCGCGATTCCCCGATTCGAGCGCGCCGGAGAACGACGCGATGATCTCCTGCATCTCCGACAGCCCGTCGACGAGCGCGTCCTTGTTGTCGAACGCGATGCCGCACCACAGCTCCGGCGAGCCGGCAGCGATGCGCGTCGAGTCCTTGAACCCGCCCGCGGCCAGCCGCATAAGGGCCTGCTGGTCGTCCGCATGACGGCTCGCCAGCTGCATGAGCGACGAGGCGACGATATGCGGAACATGGCTCACCACTGCAACCGCCTCGTCATGATCTTCGCGCGGCAGCACGATAACGCGCGCGCCCAGCGAGGTGATCAGCTCGTGCAGGCGCGGAAAGTGCTCGGCGGGCGTGTTCGCATCGGGGCACAGAATCCAGTGAGCGCCCTTGAACAGGTCCGCCCGCGCTCCTTCGATGCCGTTTTTTTCCGAACCCGCCATAGGATGGCCGGGAACGTAGTTTTCAGGATGGGCAAGATGCGCGCAGGCAAGCTCCACGATACGGCTCTTCGTGGACGCGGTGTCGGTGACGATGCCTTGAAAATCCCATGCAGCCAGGTCTTTCAGGTAGGCTTCGACCGCTCCTACCGGCGTAGCCAGAACCACCAGGTCGCAACCTTCGTCCACGAACCGCCGAAACGCAGGATCGGCCGGAAGCGCGCCCTCGGTCGCCCAGCCGCGCTCGAGGGCCTGCGCAAGCGTGCGCTGGTCGACGTCGACCGCGAGCACCCGCGCATCGGGGTGCGCGGAGCGAAACGCCGCGGCGAAGGACGCGCCCACCAGGCCGAAGCCCACGACCGCAACGCGATCGAATCCCGGCTCCGCGATATGGTCAACTTGTTGATGTGACATGAAACGGAAACACTCTCCCTGTTGCAAACATATTGACGTGCGCCGACAGACAATGCCGACGTGCGTATTCTAGCATTATCGGCCGAAGGATCGGCCGCCCGCGCCGCGCGTCGCTACGAACCGTCCTCCACGGCTCGCTTCAAAGCCGCAACCTCTTCGGGCGAAAGCATCCGCCACGAGCCGCGTTCGAGGTCGCCCAGTTCAAGCGGGCCGAACGAATCGCGATGAAGTGCCAACACCGGATGGCCGATTGCAGCCAGCATACGCTTCACCTGGCGCTTTCTTCCCTCGCGAAGAACCACGCGAACGATGGAGCGGCACGCCGCGCGCTGCTTGCACTCGACGGCGTACTCGCGCGACGCCCGGGCGGGCACGGCCGGAGGCGCTTCGAGAACGCGCTCGGCGCGGCGGGCTGCCGGCCCCTCCACAAGGCGGGCGTCGGCAGGGGCCGTAAGCCCGTCGTCAAGTTCCACCCCGCGGCGCAAGCGCGCAAGGTCGCGTTCGGCGGGCCGGCCCTCGACGCATGCCAGGTAGCGCTTCGCCACATGATGCTTGGGATGCAGCAGGCCGTTGCCCAGGTCGCCGTCGGTCGAGAACAGCAGCAAACCCGTGGTGTCGGCGTCGAGCCGCCCGATGGGGAACAGACCCGGATACCGATCGACGGGGACGAGCTGCGCCACGGTGGGACGCCCCTGCGGATCGGACATGGTCGTCACGAATCCCGCCGGCTTGTGCAACATGACGGTCACGGGGCCGTCGGCCAGGCGAACCACCACCCCGTCCACGGCAACCTGGTCCACAAGCGGATCCACCTTGCTGCCCAACTCGGTCACCACCTGGCCGTTCACCGTCACACGACCGGCCGTCATAAGGTTCTCGGATCCACGGCGGCTTGCAGCCCCCGCTCGCGCAAGGAACTTCTGCAAGCGCATGGGGACGATGCGGGGTGCTTCGTTGGTTTCTTCGGTCACAGATCCTCCAGGGTCGGCGAGGGCTTCCGCCGTTCGACAGAACGGCGGACCCGCTTACTCGTCATCGGTTTCAAACGTCAGCTCGTCAAAGTCTATTTTCTCCACCAGGCCGAAGCCGGAAGCCATGGCCTCGGCCAGCATGCGCTGGGCGGCGTCCGACGCGGCTTCCTCGCGCGGGCTCTCGGCCACGATGACGCCGTCTTCGTCGTCGAGGTCGAACTGCATACCCGCCAAGGGGTCGACTTCGTCCGGCCCCTCCCCCGCGGCCGCTTCCGCAGCTTGCGCGATGCGCACGTCGTCGCGCGTAGCGGACAATCGCTCGCGAATGAACGCGCGCGTATCGTCGTCGGGCGCGAACTGGTCCAGATCGGGCAGGTCGGCCACCGAGCGCAGACCGAACTTCTCCAGGAAGGCGCGCGTGGTCGCGTACAGCGTGGGGTTCCCGGGCGCGTCGGCCACGCCCGCCTCGCGCACCAAGCCCTTCTCCACCAGCGAGTTGATGGAGCTGTCCGAGTTGACGCCGCGCACGCTGGCAACCCCGCTGCGCGTTACCGGCTGCAGGTACGCCACGATGGAAAGCGTTTCCATGGCAGCCTGGGAAAGCTTGCGGGTATCCCACGACAGCACGTACCTCTCGATCAGCTCGTGGTACGCGGGGTGCGTGTACAAACGCCATCCGCCGGCGACCTCGCGCAGCTGGATGCCGCGGTCCTCCCGCTCCAGCTGATCGCGCAGCTCCACGAGCGCACGCTCGACCTCGCCCGGTGCAACCTCCAGCATGTCGGCCAGGGCAAGCGTGCCCACCGGCTCGTCGGTTACGAAGAGCATGGCTTCGATAGCGCCTTTGATCTGGCCTTCCTGCAAACCTTGGAACATGTCAACCTTCCTCGACCGACGTAAGGACGTCCTCGCCTTCCAGCGAAAGATCGCCGGACCCTTCGATGTAGCGGATGTCGATGTCGCCGAACAGCTCGGCCTGCTCGATCTTCACCATGGCGCGCTTGTACAGCTCGAGCACCGCCAAGAACGTGACCACCACCACGGGCGTGGGCGTTTGCGCGTTGACCAGCTCCGAAAAGCGGATCTCCTTCTTGTTGCGGATGCGCTGATGAATGGCGCGCACGTGCACCTCGACGGGAATGGGCTTTGCTGCGATATGCTCCGATTCCAGCAGAAACACGTCGCGCCGAGCAAGCGCGCGCGCCGCCAAAAGCGCCAGCCCGTCGAGCGTGACGTCCTTCAGGTAGTCGGGCATGAGGTTCAAGAAGCACGCGTCGGGACCTAAGGGACGCGCATGCATGCGGCCTTCCGCCACGAACCGCATGTGCAGCGCGCTCGCGGCGTTCTTGTACTGCTTGTACGCCAGAAGCCGCTCGACCAGAATGTCGCGAGCCTCGCTGGGCGCAAGCTCCTCCAGCTCCTCTTGCACCGCATCGCGCTCGCGCGGCAGCAGGCTTTCGGCTTTGATTTCCAAAAGCGTAGACGCCACCAGCAGAAAGTCGCTCGCAACGTCCAGGTCAAGGTTGTCCATCCGGGACACTTCGGCCAGATACTGGTCGGCGATCTGGGTGATGGAGATGGCTCCGATGTCCACTTTCTGGCGGCTGACCAAATGCAGCAGCAAGTCGAACGGCCCCTCGAAGCTGTCTATGCGAACCTTGTACGCCATGCGCGGCCCCGCCTACCTGAACGGATACAGCAGGTTGAACACGTTTCCAGCCGTCGCGTCCAGATAGATGCCGATGGGATTGAAATGCAGAATGTACGGCACCAGGATAACGGCGATCATGAAGATGGGGAACGCGTACTGTTGCACCTTGTAGTACCGCGGCAAATACTTGGCCGGAAGCAGGAACGCGAAGATGGACGATCCGTCCAGCGGCGGAATGGGCAGCAAGTTGAAGAACATAAGATACAGGTTGATCAGCGAGAACATGGGCAAGAACAAGGTGAAGAAGTAGTAGAACACCATGCTTTGAGCCAGCTGGGCAACCGGCAGGACGAACAGGATAACCGCGTACACCGCCGCGCCCAGAACAGCCAGCGCCAAGTTTGCCGCAGGGCCAGCCAAGCCCACGATGAGGTCGCCCTTGCGAGGATCTTTGAAGTACGCCGGGTTGTACGGCACCGGCTTCGCGTAGCCGAACACCGGCATGTTCATGGCCATGAGCATGAGCGGCATGATGACCGTGCCGAAAGGATCCACGTGCTTGAGCGGGTTGAACGAAAGCCGTCCGGCTCGCTTGGCGGTAGGATCGCCCAACTTGTAGGCGGCAAAACCGTGGCACGCCTCGTGGCAAACGATGGCGGGCACGAAGCTCAAGATGGAACATATAAGGTAAGGCAGCGATATAGACATAATGCTGATCAGTCTACCGCAAGCACTCGGCCCGCCCGCCCCAAGAGGGAAAACTTCATAAACTCGCAGCGACGAGGAATCTCGTGGAATCTCGGGAATCTCGAGGAATCTCGGAGAGCGTCGAAAGAGGCCGAGCGAGGGTTTTTTTGGGCGCGAATCGGGGCCTGCGACAATTTCATGAGCGCGCGAAGCCGCCGATCGGCCGCATCCCAAAACGCGACCATGCCTTTTGCCGACAAGGCGCTGCCGAAACCTGCATTCGGCAGCCCGCTCTCTGCCACAGGAAGGGTGCGGCAGTTTTCTTGGAGAACTCATGCGCCCAAAAACCCGAGGCGCTACCGCAACCTGCCCGCGAAGGGCTCGAAAATGGCAGAGATTCCGAGGTTTGCGGCTTTTGGCTCGTGACGTCGCGCACGAAAAGGGAAGATGAAATCTGCGACCAGGCATTATACGATCACTTGTTCGCTATAAATGGAATCTCTCGCGTTCAGGAGCCACAAACCTCCCAATCTCTGCCAAAAAGCGTACGTCCGCTGTTAACCTGCGCCGCGTGCAGGCCGATCCCGCACGCGAAAAAGGGGCCGCGATTCAACCGCGGCCCCTTCGGGTTCATCGAGCAATGCGCAAGAGACTACGCGTTGTCGGCTTCGAACTGCTTCATGAAGGCGACGAGCGCCTCCACGCCCTCGCGAGGCATGGCGTTGTAGATGCTCGCGCGCATGCCGCCGACGCTGCGGTGGCCCTTGATGCTCTCGATGCCGGCCTTCTTGGCTTCGGCCACGAACTTGGCGTCCAGCTCGTCGTTACCGGTCACGAACGGCACGTTCATGATGGAACGGTCCTCCTTGCGCGCCGTGCCGCTGAAGAGCGCGCTCTGATCCAGGTAATCGTAAAGGAGCTGCGCCTTCTCCACGTTGCGCTCCTTCATGGCCTCCAGGCCGCCCTGGGCCTTCAGCCACTTGAACACCTTCCCGCACATATAGATGCCGTAGCACGGCGGCGTGTTGTACAGGCTCTTCGCGTCAGCGTGCGTGTCGTAGCGCAGCATGGTGGGCGTTCCGGGGAACACGTCGTCGCTGATCAGATCTTCACGGATGATGACGATGGTCACACCGGCCGGGCCGACGTTCTTCTGCACACCGCCGTAGATCAAGCCGTAATCGGACACGTTGACGGGCTCGGACAAGAAGCACGAGGACACGTCGGCCACAAGCGGCTTTCCCTGCGTGTCGGGCAGCTCGTGGTACACGGTGCCGTAGATGGTCTCGTTCTGGCAGATGTAGACGTAGTCGGCGTCTTCGGAGATCTCGAGCTTCTTCACGTCGGGCACATAGCTGAAGTTCTCGTCGTCGCTGTTGGCGATGCAGCGCGCGTCGCCGTAGAGCTTCGCTTCCTTCCATGCCTTCTTCGACCAAGAGCCGCTTACCACGTAGTCGGCGACCTTGTTGCGCATCAGGTTCATGGGAATCATGGCGAACTGCGTGGACGCGCCGCCCTGCAGGAACAGCACGCGGTAGTTGTCGGGGATGCCCATGAGGTCGCGCAGATCCTGCTCGGCCGTTTCGATGATGGACGCGAACGGCTTGGAACGATGGCTCATCTCCATGACGGACATGCCGCTGCCCTGGTAGTCGAGCATTTCGGATGCCGCCTCGGCAAGCACTTCCTCCGGCAGAACCGCCGGACCGGCCGAGAAATTGTACACACGAGCCATGGGGACCTCCTTGACGTTCTTTCAGACAATGCGGCCCAGTATACACGCTCGCAGCGCGCGCAGGCCGCTTTATCCCGCTAAAGCGGCGAATAGGCTCCCGGACGGCAGAGGCGGATACGCTTCGGCCGCTTCAGACCCGATGCCAAAGGGCAAGCTAGCCCAGCCCCGGATACCCTTGCTGGCGCAGGGCCTCGTAGGAGGCCACGGCTACGGCGTTGCTCAGGTTCAAGCTGCGCAGCCCCTCGCGCATGGGGATCCGAACGCAGCGGCTTGCGTAAGCCTCGATGAAGCGCAGGTCGAGCCCGCGGCTTTCGCGACCGAACACGAGAAAGGCGCCCTCGCCGTACGAAGCCTCGGCGAAGCTGCGGCGCGCCTGTCCCGTAAACAGATGCAGCTCGTCGTTTCCGTGCGCCTCGAAAAACGCATCGGCGCACGGCCAGCGCACGATGTCCACTTCGTCCCAGTAGTCGCATCCGGCACGCGACAGGTTCTTCTGCGTCAAGCGAAAGCCCATCGGCTCCACCAGGTGCAGGCGCGCGCCCACGCATGCGCACGTGCGGGCGATGTTGCCGGTGTTCTGCGGGATCTCGGGCTCCACGAGCACGATGTTCAGCGGCTCGCTCACAGCGCCTCCGCCTGTTTCGCCATTTCCTCTTCCAGCTCCTCGGTGAGCAGGAACCACTCCTCCTCGGCGGCGGCAAGGCGCTGCTTGAGCTTGGCGTGCTCGGCCACGGCGTCCGAGGAAGCGTCCTCGTTCACGTAGAAGCCCGGGTCGGCCATGAGCTCGAGCAGTTCAGCCATGCGCGCGTTGTCGCGCTCCATCTGCTTGTCCAGCTCGGCTATGCGCTTGCGGTGGTTCTTGAGCGCGGCGTACGCGCGGTTGCGCGCCTCCGCCTCGCGGCGCTTCTGCTCCTTGGACTTCGGCGCGCTCGCGCGCGGCGCCGTAAGCTCGGTCTGCGCGGCACCGGACGCGGAACCCGCCTTGTCCGGCCGATGCTCGGCGCCGGACGCCGCATGAGAGCCGCCCTTTCCCTTCTGAGCGCCCTTCCCTCGCGGCGCGTCCTCGCCCATCACCTCGTCGACCAGCGAACGGTCCTCCGGCGCCGGGCCGTCCAACTGACCGCTCTTGAACAGGTAGTAGTCGTAGTCGCCGTCGTAGCTCGTCACCTTGCCCGGCTCGATCTCCACGATGCGGTTCGCCACGCCCCGAATCAAGTGCCGGTCGTGGGTGATGAACAAGATGGTGCCCTCGAAGGTTTTCAGAGCTTGCTCCAGGATGTCGGCGCTGGCGATGTCCAGGTGGTTCGTCGGCTCGTCCAGACAGAGGAGCGGGCGCGGCGCCACCAGCATCTTCGCCAAAGCCAGGCGGCTCTTCTCGCCGCCCGACAGCACGCTCACCTTTTTATCCACCGCGTCGCCCGTGAACAGGAACGCGCCGAGCAGCGTGCGAACCTGCGATATCGACCAGCCCGGAGCCACGTGGTCGAGCTCTTCGAACACCGTGTTGCCGGGATGCAGCTCGTCAAGCTGGTGCTGGGCGTAATAGGTTTTGGAAACGTGAACGCCGTAGTCGATGCTGCCCGCATCGGGACTGGTGGCCCCCGCGATCATCTTCAGCAACGTCGACTTGCCCGCGCCGTTGGGTCCCACCAGGGCAATCTTGTCGCCCCGGTACATGGTGAAGTCGAAGCCGTCGTAAACGGTCTTGCTGCCGTAGCGCTTCACGAGGCCGCGAGCGCGCACCACCTCGTCGCCCGTGCGCGGCGGCTGCTTGAAGTTGAACTTGACGGTCTTCTTCTCTTCGGGAAGTTCGATGCGCTTGATCTTCTCAAGCTTCTTGACGCGATCCTGCACCTGCTTGGCCTTGGTGGGCTTGTAGCGGAACTTCTCGATGAACGCCTCCATGTGGGCGATCTCCTCGGCCTGCTTCGCCGCCTCGGCGCGCAGGCGCTCGAGCCGCTCTTCGCGCGACTTGAGGTAGGCGGAGTAGTTGCCCTTGTAGATGTTCACCTGCCCGTTGTCCACTTCGGCAACGCGATCGACCATGTTGTCCATGAACGCGCGGTCGTGGCTGACCACGACGACGGTCCCGGCGTAGCCGCGCAGAAAACCCTCTAGCCACTTGACGCTCTCCAGGTCAAGGTGGTTGGTGGGCTCGTCGAGCAGCAGCACCTCGGGGTTGCGGATGAGCAGCTTCGCCAACGCGATGCGCATCTGCCAACCGCCGGAGAACTCGGTGGTGGAGCGAGCAAGATCCGCCTCTTTGAAGCCCAAGCCGAAAAGCACGCTGCGCACCTTCGCCTCGATGGTGTAGCCGCCCAGCACCTCGTAGGCATCGCGGGCGCGCCCGGCGGCCGCCAGCTGCTGATCGGTCGGATTGTCGCCCAGCTCGGCCTCCAGCTTGTGCAGCCGGCGCTCCGCTTCGAGCACTTCCACCTGCGAGGACATGACCTCTTCGAAAATGGAGCGATCCTCCATCTCGATGGCCTCCTGCTCCAGGTAGCCGACGCGCGCGCCCTTCGCAAACAAAACGCGCCCCTCGTCGGCGTCCTCCTGACCGGAGACGATGTTCAAAAGCGTGGTCTTGCCCGCCCCGTTCGGGCCGACAAGCGCCAAGCGCTCGTATTCCTCCAAGCGAAACGTCACGTCATGGAAAAGCTGACGCCCCCCGAACGATTTCGATATGTGCTCAAGCTGCATGATCATAATGCGAACGCGCCTTCGGTTCTCGTGCTGGCAAAAAAAACGGCGCGCGCTCATCGCGAACGCCAACCGTCTATGATAACCGAAGATGCCGTTTACGGCGATGCGCTTCCTGGATCACGAGCCAACGCCTATACTGAAGCCGAACGAAACCACGTCGACAAGGAGGGCGATCGCCATGACTATGAACCCCAACACGCGCGTGTCGGACATCCATGCCGACGAGAAGTCGCTCATTCTCCGTCGGGCCGAAACCGCCACGATCGGCTCGCTTTTCGCCGCGGCCTTCATCATCGTGGTCACGTTCATCGCCCGCACGTTCTACGAATAGCCTCGAGCGAAGCCCCGTTCGAAGAGCCGACCGGGGCCAAACGTCAGGATCCCTTGCCTAAAAACTTGACTTGGAGCGCACTCCACGTGCTTCAATGCAAGACGGCATGCGCATGCAAGCCGCAAGACGAAAGGATCCTTCATGAAGATAGCCGAAGTAAGCAAGCTATACGACCTTTCAGCCGACACGTTGCGCTACTACGAGCGCATCGGGCTGCTTTCCAACATAACGCGCAACGCAAGCGGCATACGGGACTACAGCGACCAGGATTGCGCGCGGGTGCAGTTCGTCAAGTGCATGCGCAAAGCGGGCGTGTCCATTGAAGCGCTCATCGAGTACATGCGCCTGTTCGAGCAAGGCGACGACACGATTGCGGCGCGCAAGGCGCTGCTCGAAGAGCAGCGAGACCTGGTGCGGAAGCGCATCGCCGAAATGCAGGCAGGCCTCGACCGCCTTGACTACAAGATAGAACACTACGAGCAGACTATCGTGCAAGCCGAGAAGAAGCTGCGCTGAGATCGCGCTGCGAAGATCGGGAAGGACCCTGGACAAGCGCCGTCCGCATCACATCAAAAAAAGGCCGCCAGTCGTTTGACTGGCGGCCTGGCGTTTCATGGCTCCCCGGGTAGGATTCGAACCTACAACCCTCCGGTTAACAGCCGGATGCTCTGCCGTTGAGCTACCGAGGAATGAGGAGCGCTCCGTTGCGCGAATAAGTATTATACCGGAACCAAAACTTTGCGCAAGACCGTTTTTTCAAAATTTGGGCACGTGCCCGAAAATTGTTCTCCGCAGCGCCGGTTCCAGCAATCTACCTGGTGCGTTAGTACACCATGCCCATCGTTTCGCGCACTTGCGCAAGCGTGGCCTCGGCAATTTCGTTCGCCTGACGGTTCCCGTCGTGCAAGACGTCCTTGATGTAGTCCATGTCCCGCATGAGCTCTTGACGGCGTTCGCGAATGGGAGCCAAGAAGCCGTTCACGCTTTCGGTCACGTACTTCTTGAGCGCTCCCGATCCCCCGTCGCCGATTTCGGCGGCAATCTCGAGCTCGGTGCGGCCCGTGCAAAGCGCGGCCGTCGTCAGCAGCGCGGACACGCCGGGGCGGTTCTCCTTGTCGTACGTGATAACGCGGTCGGCGTCGGTCTTGGACTTCTTGATGAGCTTCGCCGTCTCTTCGTCGGTAAGCGACAGGCTGATGGCGTTGCCGTAGCTCTTCGACATCTTGCGCCCGTCAAGGCCGGGAATCTCCACGGCGTCGTTGAGCACGCCCTCGGGCTCGGGAAACACCTGACCGAACCGTTCATTGAAACGGCGGGCGATCAAGCGCGTCTGCTCGATGTGCGGCAGCTGGTCCTTGCCCACCGGCACGATGTTGCCCTTGCAGAACAGGATGTCGCACGCCTGATGCACGGGATACGTAAGCAGAAGGCCGGTGAGCGCGTGGCCGGAAGCCTCCATTTCGGACTTCACCGTGGGGTTGCGCTGCAGCTCGGCTTCGGTCACGAGCGAGAGGAACGGAAGCATCAGCTGGTTGAGCGCGGGAACGGCCGAGTGCGTGAAGATCATGGTCTTCGCCGGGTCGAGGCCGCATGCCAGGTAGTCGATCACCATGTTGTACACGTTGTCGCGAATATGCTCGGTGGTGTCGCGGTCGGTAATCACCTGATAGTCGGCGATGATGACGCGCGTCGTCACGCCCAGGTTCTGCAGAGCCACGCGCTCGCGAATGGTGCCGAAGTAATGGCCCAGGTGCAAGCGGCCGGTCGGACGGTCGCCGGTGAGCATGGTGTAGTTCTCGGGATGGACGGGCAGATCTGCGCGGATCTCGTCGCTGCGCTTCTTGCTGGCTTCAAAGCTATCGGTGCTCATGATGTTCCTATCGCGAAATCGTTGTGTCGGACCGTTCGGCGCCGCGAGCCAAGCCGGGCGCCGCGCATGCGTTGACGGCCAAGCCTTGAATCGCACGCGCATCGCAACAGTATAGCCGTTTTGGGGTGCGCACGGCACATCGGGGCGCTTTGCCGCGCGCTATAATCGTGAACCGTATCGCACCCTGAGGAGGATTCATGAACGACGCGCTGAAAAATCTGACGAAAGAAGAGCTGCTCGAACTGCTCGAGATATACGCGAAGAACCTGATCGCGCTCGACGGAACGTGGTTCCAATCGATCGAGAAGGACGACGGCATGGACGCAGCCATGCACCATGACGTGGAAGCATGGCGACGGTTCAGCGTTTCTGAGGGCCGCCGCATCAAGGCGTTTCTCGGACTGGACGAGCATCCGGGCATCGAAGGGCTGGCGAAGGCGCTTTCGCTGCGCTGCCAATCGGCCGCGAACGTCGACGAGATAACCGTGAACGGCAACGAACTGACGTACCGCATCGTCGATTGCCGCGTGCAGAACGCCCGCGAGCGAAAGGGCATGGGGTTCCATCCGTGCAAGAACGTGGGAGTAGTGGAGTATGCGGTGTTCGCAACCGCTATCGACGACCGCATCGTTTGCGAATGCCTGAGCTGCTTCCCCGACATTGCGGACAGCACCTGCAACTGCGCTTGGAAATTCACGTTGAACGCCTAGGACAGCGAAAAAGCCTTCCCGAAGGAAGGCTTTTGAATTCATGGTGGTCGCTACAGGATTTGAACCTGTGACCCCCGCCGTGTGAAGGCGATGCTCTCCCGCTGAGCCAAGCGACCGTACTTGTTGCTTCGTTCGCAACGCTGAAATATTGTACCGGTAGTTTTAGGCGCGCGCAAGCCCCTATTTTCAATTTTTTGAGAATAGCGTTGCCGACAGGTTTGCGAGGATTCGCGGCAAGGATTCTAAGCGGCTTGCGCAAACTACCCGTTTCCCTCTTTGCACAAGCGAGCATTTTGGGATAGAATAGCGGGACGCTTTACGGGCCTATAGCTCAATGGTGGAGCAGGGGACTCATAATCCCTTGGTTGCAGGTTCGAGCCCTGCTGGGCCCACCAGCAAACACGCAAAGGCTGCATCGGTTTCGGTGCAGCCTTTTCCATGCCCGCATGAAGCCGCCCATCCAGAGGCTGCCGCACGCCCACCCGCTCCCCCTTCCCAGCGCGACGTCCGAAGCAGCCCGCAAACGCGGCGCTGCACGCATGCCTCTACCACCTTCCGAGGGAGGTGCGCACCCGAAACCATACTTCCTGCGGTATGGAACAGAGCAGTCGAGCGACCCTACAATAAGGACGGTTCCCGCTGCGGCCCTCCAACCGAAGGAGCACGCCTTGACGTTGCTTATCCCCATCGCCTTCCTTCTTGCCGGCGCCTTCGCCGTCATGGCCATCCTGGCGCGCAACCTTGCCAGCCTTGGTCGAGAGTCGGACGCCATGTGGGAGCAGCTGCAAGCGACCCGCCGCAGCCGAAACGACGTCATGGCGCGGATAGCCGACGCCGCACGGACGAACGGCGTGGACGACCTCTTCGCCCTGCAAGCCGTCGAGCGCGCCTTCGCCGATGCGCAGGCCGCCGAAGACCCGACGCGCGCCGCAGAAGCCGACGATGCGCTCTGCGTGGCGCATCGCAACCTGCTCGACCTTATCGAAGGGCGCGCACCCGCCCTGCTCGAGCGCGCGCCCTTCGCGCTTCTCCTAGAGGAGCTGGGGGAACTGGAAGACCGCATGACAACCTGCAAGGGACTCTACAACAACCGCGTCACCATGTACGGCAACGCGGGGCGCACGTTTCCCACGCTGCTCATCGCCAAGCAGCGTGGCTTTGCGCCCCGCGAACGCTACCTGCCCCGCGAAGCGTCCGACCCCCTTGCCGTGGCCGCCGCAAGCGGCTCCACCGCGCTGGCGGAAGCTTCGCCCCGCATCATGAACGCCTACATGCTATGGGCCATCGGGCTATCCGACACGGTGCTCGAAGAAGCGCCGCAGCATCGAACCGGGCGGTAGCGCGCGCAACCGCACGGCCCGTCCCTTCCCCACCGCGCAAAAAAGCCGCTTGCCGAGTGGGCAAGCGGCTGCAAGCGAGCAATGCGAGCGGCGCCGTTACGCGCGGCGCACCAGGTAGCACTTGTGGATGCGCGGGTTGCGCTCGAAGTCGTGCGGGATGGTTTGCGCGGTGATGTCCTCGATGATCACGCCGTACTTCGCAAGCGCCTCCTCGTCGGGCTTGAAATTGCGCAGGTTGCACGAGAACACGGCCTCGCCCCCTTCGGCCAGCAGGCGGGTCACGCCGATAAGCAGCTCCACATGATCGCGCTGGACGTCCCACGTGCGCTTGCCCATGGCCTTGGAATTCGAGAACGTGGGCGGATCGACGAAGATCAAATCGAACCTGCGCGGCGTGCGGCGGCACTCCGTTATCCACGTCATGACGTCCGCGCGCTCGAACGCATGCGCTTCGCCCGTAAAGCCGTTCTGCTCCATGTTGCGCGCGGCCCAATCCAGGTACGTTTGGGAAAGGTCGACCGTGCACGTGGACTCCGCCTGCCCGCCCGCAGCGTGCACGGTAGCCGTGCCCGTGTACGCGAACAGGTTGAGGAACCGTTTTCCCGCGGCCCGCGCGCCCACCAGCTCGCGCGTCAGGCGATGATCCAGGAACATGCCCGTATCCAAATAGCCGGACAGATCGACTTCGAGCAGGTACCCGTCCTCCTGTACGTGGGTCACGTACGAGCGCCTTCCCGCTCCGCGGTACTGGCTGCCCCCCTTGTCGCGGCAGCGAACCTTCGAGAACACGTGGTCGGGACGCACGCCCAGCACCACGGGAGCCAGGGACAGAACGTCGTCGAAGCGCCGTTGCGCCTTCGAGGGGTCGATCGTGGAGGGCGCAGCGTATTCGGCTATATGCACATACGTGTTGCCCGACGCCTGGCCCGCGCCCGTGTACAGGTCGATGGCGACCGCGTAGTCGGGCAGGTCGGCATCGTAGATGCGATAGCACGACACGCCCTCGCGCTTCGCCCATTTGCGACGCTCTTTCGCCACCTTGCGAAGACGCGAAGCGAACTGCTCGGACGCGGACTCGAACACCTCGACGCGATGCTCGGCCCCGCCTGCGGAGTCGGGCACCGTCACGATCACGGGCTCCACCGGGGGCTCGTCGAACACGAGCACCTCGACCGACACCCGGCCCGCGCCGAGCGTCGTCCGCTCGAAAGGCTCCACGCCGAACCGGGACTCGATGCCCTCGCCGCCCGCCACTGCGAACGTCGCGCCCGAACCCGCCGCCGAAGACGCGCGCGAGAAGGCGGCCGATTCGGCCTGCTGCCGCGCCTCCGATTGCGCGCGATCGCCGGTGGGCAGCACGCTTGCCACCAAGAACCCGGAAGCCTGCATGCCGTCCGCACCGCTGTCGGCCATCGCTTCGCGCAGTGCGCGCGCCGCCGCCGATCCCACGCGTTCCACCAGGTCGGGAGCGCTTTGGGCATCGCCCAGCTCGATGCTCACAACCTGGCGCAGCCCTGCGCGCTTGGCGCGCTGACGGGCGCGCGCGATGGCAGGCGACGACGTGGTCGCCCCGGCGAAGCGCACGTACGCCAAATCGGGCGGCGCCGAAGGATCCTGCGTATCGCACGCCGCTACGCGCGCCAGCCCCGCTTCGAAGCGCTCGTCGGCCTCGGCAAGAAGATCGCCCCACGCATCCTCGTCCGCCTCCGCCCAGCCGAAGAACCCCCAGCGCGAGCGAGCAAGGCCGGGCGCGAGGTCGCATGCGACCGACGCGGCCTCGATGACGAGCGAGCCGTCCGAGCACGTCGGATCGACGCATGCGGCGCCCGATGCCGCTATGTCGTGCCAGCCGGCCAAGGCCAGCAGGCCCGCAGCCTGCGCGCACTCCAAAGGAGCGTCCGGCCCGTCGTCGGCCGTCAAGTACGTGCGTCGATACAGGGACTCTCCCGACAAATCGAGCGAAATAGTCGCTCGCCCTTCGCGAATGCGCACGTCGAGCACGACGTCGGGCTGATCGGTGTCCACATCGGGACGCTCGCCGCGCATCTCGCGCAAGCGATCGCACACCGCGTCCTTCACCTTGAGCGCGGTGAAGCGGGTGTTGCGCAGCTGGTCGTTCATGCCGTGCGCCTGCACGGCCATGCTCGCCCCCGAAGCGATGACCCGCTCCCACGGCAAGCGGCGCGCGCCCTCGTACAGCAGATTGGCATCGGACGCGTTCACGCGACCGACCACGAGCGTCACGCGCGAGGCAAGCCGCGACCACAAGCACGCTTTGAGCGCGCCGCGCATATCGCAGAAAAAGGCAACGCCCCCGCCAAGGGGGCGCACGCGCTTAGCTCCAAGCGACTTCAGCTCGTCGGCCAACGGCTTTTCCAATCCGGAAAGGCAGCTTGCGAACAACTCGAGGTTGTATTTTTCCATACGTGACGTCCCATCGTAAAATCGCAGGTTGGAGCAGCGCGCCGGCAAAGAGGCCCCGCGACGCCCGTCGCCTTCCGCCCCGCAGCCCGCATGCCGTGCGACATGCGGGAAGGGCAACAAGGCGAAAACTCGGACATCGCGGGGCCTCGTCGGCAAAACCGGTCCGCGCTACGGCGTCGAACGGCTCGGGCGGCGTTCGAGCCGCCCGAGCCCTTAGTCTTCCAGGTAATCCTTGAGCTTCGAGGAGCGGGACGGATGGCGCAGCTTCGCCAGCGTCTTGCTCTCGATCTGGCGAATGCGCTCGCGCGTAACGCCGAACTCGCGTCCGACCTCCTCGAGCGTGCGAGGATGGCCGTCTTCCAGCCCGAAGCGCAAAGCGATGACCTTGCGCTCGCGCTCCGCCAGCCCGTCGAGCACCTTCGACAGCTGCTCCTGCAGCATGCTGAACGACGCAGCGTCGGGCGGCACCACGGCGGCGTCGTCCTCGATGAAGTCGCCCAGCTGGGAATCTTCCTCTTCGCCGATGGGAGTTTCCAGGCTCACGGGCTCCTGCGAGATCTTCTGGATCTCGCGCACGCGCTCGGCGGGCAGGCCCATCTCCTTGCCGATCTCCTCCGGCGTTGGCTCGCGCCCGAGCTCTTGCAGAAGCTGGCGCTGAATGCGGACCAGCTTGTTGATGGTCTCGACCATGTGCACCGGAATGCGGATGGTGCGCGCCTGGTCGGCGATGGCGCGCGTGATAGCCTGGCGGATCCACCACGTGGCGTACGTGGAGAACTTGAAGCCCTTCGTGTAGTCGAACTTCTCGACCGCGCGGATCAGGCCCAGGTTGCCTTCCTGGATCAGGTCCAGGAACAGCATGCCGCGGCCGACGTAGCGCTTCGCAATGGACACGACCAAGCGCAGGTTCGCCTCGATGAGCTGCTGCTTGGCGTCCAAGCCCACCTGCTCGATGCGGCCGAGACGGCGCTTCTCGCGGCGCTCGAGCTCGATGCCCTCGTCTTCGGCCTTGTCCAGCTCTTCGCTTGCAGCGACGCCGGCCTCGATCTTCATGGCCAGGTCGATCTCTTCGGCTGCGTTGAGCAGCGGGACCTTGCCGATTTCCTTGAGGTACATGCGCACGGGGTCGCCGGTGAGCATGGTCACGGACGCATCGGCGTTGCGCTTGCGCACCGACGAGCGAACGCGGCCGCTCTTGGCCCCCACCTTCGGCAGCTGCACTTCGCTGACGGCCTTGAGCTCTTCTTCGGGAATGCCCGCAAGCAGGTCCTCGTCCTCTTCGCCGTCTTCGGACAGGGGCGTTTCGAGTTTGTCGTCTTCGAGCGTATCGGTAGCGCTTACGTCCGGTTCGACGTCGAGCGCGTCGTCGTCAAGCATCTCCTCAGATTCAATCGGGGCTTTCGCTTGGTCATTCGCTTGTACCGGCTGTTTCTTAGAGGCTTGGGCCACGTGATCTTCCTTTCCAACAGGATGGCGCACAGGGCATGAAGACATGCACGCTCTAGGCGCAAAGATACAGCCGAACACTATATCACAAGGTGTTGGCGCTTAGCAATAAACGTCGGCGAATCGCAACCAAACTAGCGCGCGGGACGATCAGGGCCATCGTCGTCCGACGCTCCCGTCGACCCCGTGCGCCCGAACGTCATCTTCTCGAACAGGTCCACGGGAACCGGCGCGGAGAACACGTAGCCCTGCACGGCGTCGCATTCGGTACTGCGCAAGAACTCCACTTGGGGAATGGTCTCGACGCCCTCGGCGATGGTTCCCATGTTGAGCTTCTTGGCCAAGTCGATAACCGACCCCACCACCACTTCGGAGCGGCTTTCGTCACCCAGGAAGAACTGCCGGTCGATCTTGAGCGTGTCGACGGGAATGTCCTTCAAGACGTTCAGCGACGAGTACCCGCTGCCGAAATCGTCCATCGAGCAGCGAAAACCCAAGGAGTGGATGCCCAGGACGGTTTCGCGCAGAAGGTCAAGGCTCTCGAACGCCACGCTTTCGGTAAGCTCGAACTCCAAAAGCTCGGCAGGGACGTCGTAGCGCTTGCGGATCGCCTCGAACGCGTCCAGGAAGCGATCGTCGTGCAGATGCAGCGGCGACAGGTTCACCGAAAGCGGCAAAGGCTCGATGCCCGCATCGATCCACGAGCGGATCAGCTTGCACGACTGCTCGAACACGGCAAGGTCGATCTTTATCACGAAGCCGTTTCGCTCGAAGAAGGGAATGAACTCGCCCGGAGGCAGCAGGCCGCGCTTCGGCGAATCCCAGCGAACCAGCGCCTCGGCCCCGATGGTCCGCCCCGACTCCAGGCATATCTTGGGCTGCAGGAACAAGATGAACTCGCCGCGCTCGAGCGCTCGGTCCATCTCGTTTTCCATCTCTTTCTCGCGGATCAGCCGTTCGTGATCCACGTCGCTGAAAAACGAGCAGCGGCACAGGTGCCCGCCCGCCGCAGCAGAGGTTTTGCGGGCGGTGTTCGCCCGGTCCCTGATGGTGACGATGTCGCACGGCCACTCGACGGCGCATGCCCCGCAGTTGAGCTTGACGAAGTACGGCGCGTTGTTCTCGCGGTTGAACGCGTTGAGGCGCTCGGCCAGCTCGTGGAGCCATGCGCGCACAAGCTCCGGATCGGTGTCGTCGAGCATGACGTTGAACAGGTCGGCCGTCACGCGAGCGGAGGCTTCGCCCTCGCGCAGGCCGTCCGCAATGGCCTTGTGCAGGTACCGCAGAAGCTCGTCGCCGCGAGCTTTGCCGAAGCTGTCGTTGACCAGGCGGAAGTCTTCTATGTCGAGCGCGACCAAAGAAAACGGCGACCGATCCTTGATGCGCTCGGTCACCAGCATGTCGAACCGCGCAACCGTATGCCCGCCCGTCACCGGGTCGACGAACGCCAGCCTGCTGATCTCGCGGTTCTTGCGCGATGTGGCCCAAGCCAGACAGCCCCCGAACGCGCCGAAGGAAACCAGGGCCAAGGCCGTCGTTCCAATGATGGCCAAGGTCGAATAATCCGAAACGGACGTGGCGTACAGCGAAGGCGGAACCACCGAGATGGCGTACCAGCCTCCCAGATCGAGCGGGTAGTAGTTCACTTCGCGCAGCTGGCCGTCCACCGTGTAGCCCAAGCAACCGCTCATCCCCCGCTGCATGTCCTGCGCCATGCGAGCGATGTCGTCTTCGGATGCCACGGCCTCGTTGCGCAGGCCGTCGAAGAAGTTGCGGTCCTCCCCGAGCGAGTTCGCATTCTCGGAACGCAAGATGAAATCCCCGTCCGACGACACGATATGGGCGAATCCCACGCCGTCGGCCGTATCGGTGTTGTAGAGCAGCTTCATCGAATCGTGAGCGACCCATCCTACCACGGCCCCCAGGCCATTGGGGCCGACGGCCGGAACCGCGTACAGCGCGCCCTTGCCCGGGCTGAACTCGGGCACCTCGACCAGATCGCCTTCGACGCCGGCCTGCCCTCCGATTGCGTCCATGACCACGCGGAACCCTTGCGCGTCGACCGCGCCTGCGCCGGGAACGGTCAAGGTCCCGCTTCGGTCGGCGTACCCGACCCAGCTGAAGGGCCCGCCGTCGACCAACGTCTCCGTAAGGGCCGCGCGGCTTTCGTCGTCGCCGTCGATCACGCTGAGCTGCCGGCCAAGATGCTCGAGAAGCTCCACGTTGAAGCTCATGCGCTGGTTGATCTTGTACGTGGTTTGCTGGGACAGCTCGGCAAGGTAGCTTTCGGTCTCCTCCATGACCACCTGCTCGCCGCGCACGAGCGTGATCGCGCACACCGCGCCCGTCGCAAGCGCCACGACCGCGAACACGGCAGCGAACACGCGCAGGTAGCTCCCTTGCAGGATTGCTTTCACGATATCCCCTTTTAACGGTGAAGCGCGCCTTCGCAAGACCCCGGATTCAAGCGAGCGCGCCTTAGCAACTTCCGTTGACCTAATTCCCCATTATTGCAAAGCGAGCCGCAGCGTGCAAGGCGCAATCGCAGGACCGAAGCATGCCTATCGGCTCAGGAAGACGCGCAGCGCATCGTAGAGCTGGTTGGCGTCGAACGGCTTGGGCACGAAGCCGTCCATGCCGGCGGCGCGCGCCTCCTCCCGATCCTCCTGGAACGTGTTGGCGGTCAAGGCGACGATGGGAACCGTCCGCGCGTCGGCACGGTCAAGCGACCGGATGGCGCGCGCGGCGGCAAGCCCGTCGAGCACCGGCATCCTCACGTCCATGAGCACGAAATCGTACGTTCCCGTTTTCGAAGCCTCGAACAGGTCGATCGCCTCGCGCCCGTCCGCCGCTCGATCCACCGACACGCCCTGCATTTCAAGCAAAGCCGCCGCGATCTCGGCGTTCAGATCGTTGTCCTCGGCCAAAAGGACGTGCGACCCTTTCAAAGCAGGAGCGTTCTCAGGCGACAGGACAACCTTGTCCAGCGGAGCCTGCCCCTCTTCGGCAAGCGGCAGATCGATCGTGAAGAAGAACTCCGACCCCCGTCCGAAGCTGCTTCGAACCTCGAGCGAGCCGCCCATAAGGCGCACGAGGCTGCTGCTGATGGCAAGTCCCAGGCCGGTTCCCTGAGCGTTGCGACGGTTCTCGGCGGCCTGCTCGAACGAATCGAAGATACGGCCCAGATCCTCTTCGCGAATGCCCGCGCCGTCGTCTTTCACGCTGAAGCGAAGGCGCACGCTCGCGTCGTCTCGGCGCAGCTCCTTGATGGAAAGCTGGACGAAGCCGCCGCTGTCGGTGAACTTGAACGCGTTCGACAGCAGGTTCGCCAGCACCTGCTGAAGACGCACATCGTCTCCCACCACGCCCTCGTCCACGCCGCAGCGAACCTCGAAGCGCACGCCCTTCTCCTCGGCCTGCATGCAGAACATGCTCTCCAAGCGCTCGGCCAGACAGCGGAGGCGCATGGGGGCGACCTCGATGCGCATCTTGTTGTTGTCGATCTTCGACATGTCCAGGATGTCGTTGACAAGCGAGAGCAGGAACTGGGCCGACGTGTTGATCTTCTCAAGGCTGGAGCGGATGGCGGGCGTGGCCTCCCCCGACAGCGACGCCACGCTGGAAAGCCCGATGATGGCGTTCATGGGCGTGCGTATCTCGTGCGACATGCGCGAGAGGAAGTCCGCCTTCTCGCGACCGGCCTCCTCCGCTTTCTCCAGCTTGATCGCCATCACGCGGGCGCGCACCTTCGACAGCGACACCACAACGCCGATGGCCCCCAAAAGCAAGGCGAACACAAGCACCATGGTGACCACGAGAAAGGGGTTTTGCGCCACGAACGACTCGATGGTGGCGCGATGCGAGGTCACTGGCGTGGAGTTGCGGGACACGATGGCGTCAAGCTCGTCGCTCGACAAGCTGTTCACGGCCTTGTTCAGCACGGCGTATAAAGACGCGTCCACGGGCTTGGGCAGCGCCACGGAGAACACGGCGTCGTCGTGCTCCGACGTTGCCGGGGCAACGTTGGCGTACGAGCGCTCGACGAACAGGCTCTCGGCGCACGAGGCGGGCATGCTGGTTAGGTCGGCGCGCCCCTCGTTCACGGCCGACAAGCACTCTTCGTACGTCGCATAGCGCACCACGCGCGCCACGTCGAGGCCCTTCGGGTCGGCAAGCCCCTCCAGCTGCGCGAACACCAGGCCCTCGCTTCGCTGGGACCCCGCCTTGCTCCTGAGCACCACTCCGTCCAAGGATGCATAGCTTGCCGTCAGGGCCAGACCGCGCTCGGATGCAGTGCGCTCGTCGCCCTGGAATCCGCCCAGCACGTCCGCTTCGCCCGACGCCACCAGCTCGAGCGCGGCTTCGTACGTGCTTGCGTGGACGAACCGAAACGTCAAGCCCGTCCGTTCGGACACCAGGCCCAAGACCTCCTTCACCACGCCTCGGTACGATCCCTCAAGGTCGTAGTACAAAGGATACTGCCCCGCCACCACGGCCACCCTGACCTCGCCCCGGCCCGCGACGTACGCGCGGTCGTCGGCCGAAAGCTCAAGGGGGAACCGGTACATCTGGGGAAAATAGGCGTCGTGAAGCTTGGTGGCGAACCCGGGGTCGGCTGCGTACACCTGGGCCATTGCGGCATCGAGCTCGGGCAGCAGGTCGCTTCCCTTCGCAAGGGCGAAGTACTGCGGCTCGCCGCCGAACGACGCAACGACCTTGCAGTTGCCGGGAAGATCCGTGTCCCCGGTCAGCATGACGTCGGCCGTGCCGTCGTCGAGGCAGCTTTTGTACGAAGCGTAGTCAAGCGGAAGAAGCGTGCAGGAAAGGCCGTTCAGGCTCAGGAAGCTCTCGAGCCGCTTGTTCTTGTCGACGGCTTTCTCGTACACGCCGATCGTCGCGCCGTCCAGGGTGCTCAAGTCGAAGCTCGCAACGGCGTCGTTGTCCTGCGCGCACGCCAGCAGCGAGCGGTTCGAGCCCATGCTGTAGGTCGAGTAGTCAAGGGAGTCGGCAAGCTGCTCGCGCACGAACATGCCGCCCACCAGGTCGATTTCGCCATCGCGCAGCCGATCGATCAAGTTGTCGATGTCTCCGTCGACGAATTCGTATTCCCAACCGGTGTACTTCGCGATCTCGGTGAGCCAGTCGAAGAGCACCCCGCTGCGATTCCCCTGGTCGTCCACCATGCTCAAGCCCTCGGACGGAGGAAACGCCACCTTCACCACGCGCCCGCGAGACGACGAAGCCCGCTCGTCGGCAACCGCAGGAGCAGCGAACGCGACGGCCAGCATCGCCGAGAGCACCAGTGCGCACGCGATGCGCTTCGCCCATTTCCCCACGGCTCGAACCTCCTCCATCGCCTGCGGTACCGCTTCCAGTCGAATCAGCTGTAGGGCACCCAGAATACCACGACAAGGGAAGACGCAGCTGAAACTGTAAACCTACGAGCCACGCGGCTGCGAAAGGCCGCCTACAGCAGATCGTCGGGATCCACGTCGATCGCTACGTTCGCGTCCTTGTCGGGCTTGCGATGCCTGAAGTACGGAAGAAGCACGGCCGAGAGGTCGGCCTCCGGCGGGCACTTCACCACGATGTGCCAGCGGTACGTGCCCCGCAGCTTCGCGAGAACGCACGGCGTAGCGGGCAGGACCGTCCAATCGTCGCCGCCGAAATCGCGCACGACCTGCTCGATCCCCTGCTGCAGCCGCTGGGCAGCCCCGCGCACCGCCGCTTCGTCCTTGCCCCAGATCAGCACGTTCGCCATGCGCACGTACGGCGGGTACCCCAACAGGCGCCGCTTCGGCAGCTCGTCGCGCAGAAACAGCGCGCGGTCGTACGACGCCGCGGCCCGGATGGGGGCGGCGTCCGCCTCGTAGGTCTGCACGAGCACGCGCCCCGGCAGCTCGGCGCGCCCCGCGCGTCCGGCCACCTGCTCCACAAGGTCGAACGTGCGCTCGGCGGCTCGATAGTCGGGAAGCTTCAGCATGGTGTCGGCGTTGATGACGCCCACCAGCGTGACGTCTTCGAAGTCAAGGCCCTTTGCGATCATCTGCGTGCCCAAAAGCACAGCGGCGTCGGCGGCGGCAAACTCCTCTAAAAGCCGCTGGTGGGCGCCCTTGCCCGACGTCGTGTCGGCGTCCATGCGCACGATGGGAACCCCAGGGCCCACTCCGGGGGTCTCGTCCAGCAAAACCCGCAGATCGGCCTCGACCCGCTGCGTTCCGGCACCGAACTTCTTGAGATAGGGGCTGCCGCATTCGGGGCAGACCGGGGGCACCGCGATGCGGTAGCCGCAGTGATGGCAGATAAGGAAGCTTCCCCGCTCGTGATAGGTCAGCGATGTGGAGCAGGACGGGCATTCCGGCACGAACCCGCACTCCCGGCACAGCAAGAACTTCGCGAATCCGCGCTGATTGAGCAGCAGGACCGCCTTTCGACCAGCGGAAAGCTCTTCGGCAAGCGCACGGGAGAGCGCGCCCGAGAACATGGAGCGGGAGCCTCCGCTGAATTCCACCGCCATGTCGACGACGCGAACGGCGGGCAAGGGCTTGCCGTTCGCGCGCTCGGGCAGCTCGACATGATGCCATCGGGGATCCTTCGCGCACGCGTGAAGCGCCTCGATGGAAGGGGTGGCCGACCCGAGCACCACGGCCGCGCCCGCGCGGCGCGCCATCCATACAGCCACGTCGCGCGCGTGGTAGCGCGGCGAGCTGTCCTGCTTGTAAGAGCCCTCGTGCTCCTCGTCGATGACAAGGAGCCCCAGGTTGGAAAGCGGCGTGAACAGGGCGCTTCGAGCGCCCACCACCACGCGCGCCGCGCCCGAGCGAATGAAGTCCCACTGGTCGTAGCGCTCGCCCTGGCTCATGCGCGAGTGCATGACGGCCACGGTGTCGCCGAAGCGGCCGCGGAACCGGCCCACCGTCTGCGGAGTGAGCGAGATCTCGGGCACGAGCACGCACGCCGTGCGCCCCGCGGCGAGCGTCGCCTCGATGGCCTGGAGATACACTTCTGTCTTGCCCGACCCGGTCACGCCGTCCACCAGCACGACCTCGCCCGCGCCGCGCTCGCGCGCCGCATCGATGACGGCGAGCGCCGCCGCCTGCCCCTGCGTGAGCGGCGGCTTGGGAGAGGGGGCGAAGCCGCTTGCAGGCTGCATGCCCGCAGGTTGGCGCAGCGAGTCGGCAGGGGCGTTCGCAGCGTTCGCAGGCTCCGACGGAGCCGCGAAGCCTCGCATGCGGCGACGATGCTCGATGCGCACGACGCCTTGCTTCTCGAGCGTCTTCAACGGAGCCGACACCGCGCCGAACTCGGCCGACAGCTCGGCTACGCGCAGCTCGCCCGCGCGCAGGGCCTCCACGATGGAAGCTTGCTTGACGGCGTTCTTCCGAGGCTCGAACGTGTCGAAGGCCGCACCCGGCAGCACCCAGCGATCGTCCACTTCCCCCACGGCAGGCTCTTCCAAGCGCCAGTAGCCCTCGCGCGACCGCACCATGCGCGGCACCCCGCCCGGCGGGGTGAACAGGCGCACGCACGACGAGAGCGGAGCGATGTAGCGCTGCGCCAGCCACTGGGCGCAGGCGGCGCCCTCTTCGTCGAAATACGGGCGGCTCACCGCTCGCACGATAACCTTGAGCTTGGCGGGGTCGAGCCCTTCGGGATAGTCGCCGTCTTCGCGTTCCTCGATGCCTATCACGAAGCCGATCGCACGCCGATGGCCGAACGGCACGAGCACGGCGCAGCCCACCTCGACGGGATGGTCGCCGCTTTCGTCCTCGGGCACGGCGTACGTGTAGGGCGCGTCGAGCGCTTGCGTGGGTATGTCCAGGATGATCGATGCGAGTTTCATATCTTCAGTATATCCTATGTCCTCGTTCACTCCGAAACGCGCCTGCGCCCTTCCCCATTCGCTAGCCCATGCGCTCTCGACCGGCTCGATCTCCTTTTATAGCTCGATCGCCTCTTACAATAAGAAGAGGCCGCCCTCGCGCATCGAACCGCGCAACGGGCGACCTCTTTCCATCAGCGAAGCGCAGGCTATGCCACTCCGCAGGCTTTCCGCAGCTCGTCAGCTTTATCGGTGCGCTCCCAGGTGAACTCGGGAAGCTCGCGGCCGAAGTGGCCGTAGGCGGCCGTCTTGCGGTAGATGGGGCGGCGCAGGTCGAGCGCGTCCACGATGGCGCCGGGGCGCAGGTCGAAGGTCTGCTCGATCGCGGCCATGATGTCGGCCTCGGGCACCGCGTTGGTGCCGAAGGTGTCCACCATCACCGAAACGGGCTTGGCCATGCCGATGGCGTAGGCGACCTGCACCTCGCAGCGGCGCGCGAGGCCCGCAGCCACCACGTTCTTGGCCACCCAGCGCGCCGCGTAGGCAGCCGAGCGGTCCACCTTCGTGCAGTCCTTGCCGGAGAACGCGCCGCCGCCGTGGCGGCCCATGCCGCCGTAGGTGTCGACGATGATCTTGCGGCCGGTCAGGCCCGCGTCTCCCATGGGGCCGCCGATGACGAAGCGGCCGGTGGGGTTCACGTGGATCTCGGCGTCGGCGGCCAGCTCCACGCCCTCGTGCGCGAACACCGGCTCCACCACGTTCGCGATGATCTGCGCGCGCAGCTCATCATGGGCGATGGCCTCGGAGTGCTGCGTGGACACGACCACCTTCTCCACGTTCACGGGACGGCCGTCCTCGTAGCGCACGGACACCTGGGTCTTGCCGTCGGGGCGCAGATGCGGCATGACGCCGCTCTTGCGCACCTCGGTCAGGCGCTCGGCCAGGCGATGCGCCAGGTAGACGGGCATGGGCATGAGCGTGGACGTTTCGTCGCACGCGTAGCCGAACATCATGCCCTGGTCGCCCGCGCCGATGCGCTCGTAAGGGTCGTCCTCGGCTAGGCCGTGCTGGGCCTCCCAGCTTTCGTCGACGCCCTGGGCGATGTCGGGGCTTTGGTCGTGGATGGCGTTGAGCACGCCGCAGGTATCGCAGTCGAAGCCGTACTTCGCGCGGTCGTAGCCGATGTCGCGCAGCACCTCGCGCACGATGGCGGGCACATCGACGTACGCCTGCGTGCGGATCTCGCCCGTGACGATGACCATGCCGGTGGTGGCCATGGTCTCGCAGGCGCAGCGCACCTGCGCGGGATCGGCAGGCTGCCCGCTGGGGGCGATGTAGCCCTGAGCCGCCAGCTCGATCTCCTTGGCCAGGATGGCGTCGAGCACGGCGTCGGATATCTGGTCGCACACCTTGTCGGGATGACCCTCGGTGACGGACTCGGACGTGAACAGGTACGTAGAACATTCTTCGGCCATAAGTTCCTCCTTCATCGCTGTAGGCCGGACCACCTTGGCGTATCCGCCAGGTTGGTGTCGGGATCTCAGAGCCAACTCTCTCCCCCGACTCTTGATAAAACAGAGAACCGCGCGCATGGCCGGAATCCCCGTGAAACCCTGCCGATGGTACCCTGAAAGCACTATTCGCGCAAGAGGAGAAGACCCCGCCCCGCGGAGTCCCCACGGAATGAACCGCCGAAGCCGCTCCCTTGCCGCGCGCGGGCGCGCGAACGCAGCCCCGAGCCGCCCCTTCGCCCCGTTGCGCACGAAATATCGCCCTCCGTGGCAGGTTCTGACGGTTTGAGGTCGTTGGAGGCCCCCTTGCCTTTAGCGGCAATCGAGCAGTCCCGCATTGCACCAGGTCAGAAAGCTATAGAAAATTGTTAGGTGTTCAGGCGCGCCTCATCGTGCTTCGGAAACGACCTCAAACCGTCAGAACCTGCCAGCAAACGCGGTTTTTCGCGCGCGGGGCTATGGGAGGGGGCCGGCGGAACCCGTGCGCGGGGCCATGAGAGAGTGAGAGAGAGGGACCCGTGCGCGGGGCCATGGGAGGGGCCGGCGGCTGGCGGAACCCGTGCGCAAGGCTACGAGAGGGGTCGGCGGTCGGCGGGGTGCGGGCCGGAGGAACCCGTCCCAGCCTCGCGCCGCCGCCGTTCCTGTGGCGATACGGCAACCGCCTCGATGCGGACGATCGGCTCGTGCTACACTTTTTTCCAAACGTGAACCCCCTGCCCCGACGCTTCCACGGGCGGGTCTGCGAAAGGATCGCCATGCCAACCAACGCCGAATACACCCGCGAGTACTTCGACATCCTCGAGCGCCTTGACGGCGACGCAGCCGGCCGACGCGCCGCGTACGACTACATGCAAAGCTCCACCGCCATCGTGCACCACCGCGTTGTGGCCTGCTCGTACGTCCCGCGCCTGTTCAACGCGCAAACGTACCGCACTATGAAGGAAACGGCCGAAACCTCGCACCGCATCCTGTGCAAGGTGATCGCGCGCTACCTGGAAGACTCCGAGTACCGCCGCGTGTTCGACTTCGATCCGCGCCTTGAAGAGCTCATCCTGCTGCCGCGCGGCTACGACTCCCTGCTGCCCTTCGCGCGCGTGGACACCTTCCTGAACGAAGACGACTACCGCATGGAGTTCTGCGAGTTCAACGGCGACGGGTCCTCGGGTATGAACGAGAACCGCGAGATCACGAACTCCATCGCGAGCTCTCCCGCATTCGAAGCGTTCTCCCGCAACCACCGCGTGGAAGGCTGCGAGCTGTTCGAGTCCTGGGTCGACGCGTTTCTGTCCATCTACGAAACCTACGAGCACAAGGTGGACAACCCCCGCTTCGCCATCTGCGACTACCTGGAAAACGGCGTGGTCGACGAGTTCCACATCTACACCGAGCTGTTCAAGCGCCGCGGCGTGGACTGCGTGGTGGCCGACGTGCGCGACCTGAGCTTCGACGGCGAAACGCTGCGCGACGCCGAAGGCAAGCCCGTCAACGCCATCTGGCGCCGCTGCGTCACGAACGACGTCATCGACCATTGGGACGACTCGCAGCAGCTCATCGACGCCGTGCGCGCAGAGAAGGTGGCGCTCATCGGCAGCTTCGCCGGGCACATCGTGCACGACAAGCAGATATTCAAAGCCCTGTTCGACAAGCGCACCATCGAGTTCTTGGACGCCGACGAGATCTCGTTCGTCGAGAGAACCGTGCCCCTGACCGCGTTTTTGGACGACGACCATGTCAACGTCGATCAGATCCGCGCGAACAAGGACGAATGGATCATCAAGCCCACCGACCACTACGGGGCCGACGATGTCTACGCAGGCTGCGCCGTTTCGCCCGAACGCTGGGAAGAGCTGGTCGACCGCTTCGCGAACGGACGCGCGGGCTACCCCTTCATCGTGCAGCGCTACATTCGCCCCTTCAAGACGCTCACGCTGCCGCCGGACGCGGGGATAGACGGACTTTCCGACGACCAGGTGCCCTTCGATCCGCAGATGTACAACAACCTGAACGGCCTGTACCTGTACGACGGCGTGTTCCAGGGCGTGTTCAGCCGCTTGGGGCCCCTGCCCACCATCTCGAAGGACATGCAGGGCATGACCGCCGCCACCATCTGGGTTGACAAGGACTAAGGGAGCCGAAGATGCCGTCGCACGAAACAAGGCGCGGGGCAAAGCACGGCCTTGCGCAGGGGATTGCCGCCATCGCCCTAGCCGTCACGTTCGTGGCGGCGGGGCTCGGCGCGTGCTGCTTGCCGCAAACCACCGGCATGCTGGCCGGCATGTTCAGCGGCGCGGACAACCCGTCGACGCCGTTCTCGCACGACGACCTGGTGCAAGCCGCCGTCGCAACGCGCGACTACACCGTGGGGTCGAACGACCGGGAAGCCGTGTTCGCCATGCTGCGCGACGTCAACAGCAACGCCCAGACGCCCTACGCCGAAGCCGACGAAACGGCCCTTGCCGCCGCGCCCGACGCCTACACGCTCAACCCCGAAGCGCTCTCGCACCTCGACGACGTGCACCGCGTGATAGCGGCTGCGGGCGTCGCTTTTGCCGCCGTTGCCCTCGCCGCTGTCGCGTTCTGCGTTTACCTGGGCATACGCGCTGGCAGACGGGCTGTGGGCGGCGCGCTGGCCTGCGCGGGGATCGTCGTGCTGGCCGTGTTCGCCGCGCTGGCCGCCTGGGTGGTCGTCGACTTCAACGGCTTTTTCGCCGCGTTCCACTCGCTGTTCTTCGCCGACGGAACCTGGACGTTCTCGTACGAGTCGCTGCTCATCACCATGTACCCGCCCGCATTCTGGATGGGAATGGGGGCCGTCTGGCTGACGGTCACGGGCGCGCTGTCCCTGATCGCCGTGCTCGCGGGAACGGCGCTGCGGCGCCGTCGCCTCCCCCGTTAAGAAGGCGCACGGGCGACGCCCTCGGCGAGACGCCGCCCGTGCGCGAGCAGCGTCCCGCTGCTGCTCGGTCGAGCATTTTGAGTGAGGATGGGCCGGCCGCGGTTTGCTCCGGCCTTCGGGTTGTCTATACTTGCAAGCACCGCCGAAGCCCGCGCTTCGGCTTGAACATGACGTTATTCAACTGGAGGATTACCACGGCTATGACAGACGAGAAGAAAGTTCGCGTTCGATTCGCCCCGTCGCCTACCGGGCGGCTGCACGTAGGCGGAGCCCGTACGGCCATCTACAACTGGGCGTTCGCCCGCGCGATGGGCGGCGACTTCATCCTGCGCATCGAAGACACCGACCCCGAGCGCTCCACCGAAGAAAACGTGCAGGTCATCCTCAATGCCATGAAGTGGCTCGGCCTTGACTGGGACGAAGGCCCCGAGGTGGGCGGCCAGGCCGGACCGTACTTCCAAACCCAGCGCATGGACACGTACGCCGCAGCGCTCGAACTCATGAAAGAGCGCGGCAGCGTGTACCCCTGCTTCTGCACGAAAGAAGAGCTCGACGCCAAGCGCGCCGCAGCCGAGGCGAACGAAGGCGGCTACGCCGGCTACGACCGCACCTGTCGCTGCATCGACCCCGCTGACGCAGCTGCGCGCATCGCCGCAGGCGAGCCGCACGTGTGGCGTTTGCGCGTGCCCGAGAACCACGGCCCCATCGAGTTCGACGACGCCGTGTACGGCCACGTGAGCTTCCCGGCCGAGGTGATGGACGACATGATCGTCGTGCGCACGGACGGCTCCCCCACCTACAACTTCGCCGTGGTGTGCGACGACGCGAACATGGGCGTCACGCACGTCATCCGCGGCGATGACCACCTGTCCAACACGCCGCGCCAGATCCTCATCTACGAGGCGCTCGGCTTCGACGTGCCCACGTTCGCGCACCTGTCGATGATCCTGGGGCCGGACGGCAAGAAGCTGTCGAAGCGCCACGGCGCGGCCTCGGTCGAGGAGTTCTGCGAACGCGGCTACCTGCCCGACGCCATGGTGAACTTCCTGGCGCTTCTGGGCTGGTCGCTCGACGGCGAGACGACGCTCATCGACCGCGCCACCCTGTGCGAGCGCTTCAGCCTGGACCGCGTGACCAAGAAAGACGCCGTGTTCGACGAGACGAAGCTGGACTGGATGAACGGCCAGTACATCAAGGACATGGGCGCGAACGCCTGGGTGCAAGCGTCGCTTCCCTGGCTGCTGGAGCTGGGCGCCACGCCGGAGGACATCTCTGCGCGCGCCGAGTTCTACCTGGGGCTGTATCCCCTGGTGGCGGAACGCCTGACGCGCCTCGACGACGTGGTTTCCAAGCTGGGCTTCATGTTCTGGGGGCCCGAAGTGCGCGAGCTTGACGAAAAGAGCGTCAACAAGGTGCTCAAGAAGGAGGGCGCTCGCGCCGACGAAGCTCTGGCGGCCTGCCGCGGCGTGCTTGCCGACCAAAGCGTGGCCTGGGAAGCCGAAGCGCTGCAGGAAGCATGCCGCGCCGTGGGCGAGCAGCTGGAACTGAAACCGAAGCTGCTGTTCCAGCCCCTGCGCGTGGCCGTATGCGGCAACATGGTGTCGCCGCCGCTGTTCGAGAGCATCGAACTTCTGCCGCGCGAGGACGTGCTTACGCGCATCGACCAGGTGGCAAGCGAGGCGTTCGGTGGCTGAGGTCGCCGACAACACGCAGGATGAGCGGACCGTGCACCCGCAGCGCATTCTTGTGCTGCGGGATTTCTGCACGCGATTCCGGGGCTCGGCATGCGACCGCTGCGCACGCGCATGCCCCCACGGCGCCATTGAATTCAACTCCGAGGAACTGCCCGTCATCGATGCGCAAACCTGCACGAACTGCGGCATCTGCCTGGGAATCTGCGACGCGTTC
Organism: Paraeggerthella hongkongensis; assembly: GCF_003340345.1. GTDB lineage: Bacteria > Actinomycetota > Coriobacteriia > Coriobacteriales > Eggerthellaceae > Paraeggerthella > Paraeggerthella hominis. Next base: position 227,039 of record NZ_PPTQ01000001.1, read on the forward strand.
ACCTCCACGCGCGTGACGATGATCGACCTGCACGCCCGCGTGCGGCGCATCGCCCTGCGCGGCGAGGACGTGGTGATCACCTGCAAGGAAAACATCTTCCCCGGATTCCAGCCTGCCGCCAACGTGGTGGTGCTGCCCTGCCTGGCCACGCTTTCCCCGGAGTTCTGGACGCTCGTTTTGGCCGAGAACATCCCCGTGAGCATCGCAGGGGACCTGGCTTACTGCGCAGACTGCGACCGGGCGGGAGAGTTCGGCGAAATGCTGTTCACGCACGCCATTGCCACGGCGGAGCAGTGGACGGGACGCAAGGTGGGCTACCTTGAAACAATCCCTGAAAAGGAGAACCTGGTCAAAGATCTGGCGAATCCCGAAGGGGTCGATCGGCGCAGCGCGTTCACGAATCTGGCGGCCGACGTGGCAGACGTCGCCTCGGGCAAGCGCCGTCTGCGCAACTCGGACGTTTTGCAGCAATTTTACGAGCGCAAGGAGCGCGCACGGGCGCGAGCGCGGCTCAACCTCAACGAAAGCCCGCAGTTCAACGACTTCGCCCCCGAAGGACACACGAAGCAGACCATGCATCCCAAACGGCGCATGCTGCTCGAAGCCATCGACCGCGAGCCCGCCATCGCCCCGAACGTACCGGTTGTCATATCCTGCACCGACCGTGCGCTGTGCACGAACGCGCTTGACTGCGCGGCCGTCTGCCCGACCGGCGCGCGCTACCCAGACCCCGCAGACGGGACGCTTGCTTTCGATGCACGCTACTGCATAGGCTGCGGCCTGTGCGTAAGCGCCTGCGCGCAAGGAGCCGTGCAATTGATCGAGGAAAGCGCCGAAGTTTTCCTTACCGAAGAAGCTGGGTGCGAACAAGCCTAGCAAAGCCCGCGACACGTCACCGCACGCCGCAACGAAGAGTTTCAGGAGGGTCACATGAACGAACCCGAGCGCCCCGAGGGCGACCAGCAAAACGACCAGCCCGCGCCGCCTTACGGCCAGCAGCCCTACAGCAGCACGAGCCAGCCGCCGCAGCCCCCGGCATACGGCGGCCCCCAGCCGCAGCAGCCGCAATCCCCCTACGCCGGCGCGCCCTCGCCGCACTACGCGTCGGCGGGCCAGCCGCCGCAGCCGCAGCCCCCGTACCCCGTGCAGCCTCCCTACCCGGCCTACCCGGCCGCCGCGCAGCCACCGCAAAAGAAGAAGGTATGGCCTTGGGTGCTCTGCGGGTGCCTGCTGGCGTTCGTTTTAGGCATTGGCGGATGCGTCGGCTGCGTAGCGTGCGGAGCCCTGTACTTCGATCGCAGCTACAACGATTCGTTCGACCCTCGCTACGACGGACCGGGATACGGATACAACCATTCCTACGAAAACGGCAACCCGGACGACTACGGCACCAGCCGCTACGAAGGGCTTACGCTCGAGGATATCGAGAAAGCGGTGGGCGATCTTCCGAGCACCGTCGAGGACGGTCGCTGCACAGCCGGCGTGTACCAGATAGGCCCGGGAAAGGACATCGAGCCGGGACTCTACTTCCTCGAAGGAAGCTCGGATGCCGAGGGCACCTACTACGTGTTCGATCGCGACGACGACACGGGAACCTATTCGCTTGAGCTGGCGGTCTCGTATTTCGGCAACTACTTCGCACAGCTTGAGGCCGGCGACGCGATCGCCTTCCTGCCCGGCAAAGACGAGCTGCGCATGTACCCGAGCAAGGCGGCGAGCTTCGCCCCCGCGGCTCCCTACGAGAACGGGCTGTATCGCGTGGGAGTCGATATCCCCGCCGGAACGTACACCGTCACGGTGAGCGCCGAGGCGTCCGCGAACGCATCGCAGGACAGCGCGGCGTTCGTCATGAAGGATCTCGACTTCGACAGCGATTCCATTACGCAGACGAAGTACGTGATCGCAGGGGGATCCCAAACCGTTACCGTGACGGACGGCGATTACCTGGAGCTGTACGCCGCCGTTGCAACTCCCGCGGAATAAACCCGACCGCACATTGACGCAACCTCGCAACGCCCCGGCTTCGTCGGGGCGTTCGCATCGAGTACCCGGAAAAGGAGACGCCCATGCTTTCCGAAAACCCTTCCCTTGAAGAAATCGCAGCCGTGTTCGAGAACGATCGCTTCGCCACCCAAGCAGCTGGCTGCCGCGTGGTCGAAGGATGCAGGGGACGAGCCGTGTGCGACATGAAACTGTCGGACGTGCACCGAAACGCAATGGGAAGCGTCATGGGCGGAGCCATCTTCACGTTGGCGGACTTCGCCTTGGCCATAGCCTGCAACATCGGCGAAAAGCCCACCGTTTCCGTAGACCATGCCATCAGCTTCCTCCGCTCGACGAAAGGGTCGAAGCTGACCGCGACTGCCACATGCGACAAGCCAGGCAGCCACCTGGCCTTCTACACCGTTGTCGTCGAGGACGACCTGGGCAAGCAGATCGCGCGCATGACGGCTACGTGCTACCGGTAAGCAAGCGCGACCGGAAGCCACGGGAGCGCTCGGGATTCGGGCGCACCACCAGAACGCTACTTACCCGAAGATAATCGAACCGGCGTTTCGGGCGAGGCCGCTACCCCATGCGGTCGAAGAAGGCGCGCGCGTTTTCGAAGAACACCTTGTCGGCAACGTTCGGCCCGAACTGTCGCTCGAGCAGCGCGTGCAAGTCGGCGGCGCGATCGCATGGATCGAGCCAGCTGGGCACGTCGCAGCCGTCGTAGTCGCTACCGAGCGCAAGCACGTCCTCCCCTGCCGTTTCCAAGATGCGATCGACGTGACGCAGCACGTCGTCAGGCGAAGGATCGGCATGCAGGTCCGATAGGAAGTCCCGGCAGAAATTCAATCCGACGATGCCTTGGCAGTCGGCAATCTCGCGCAACTGCCAATCCTCCAGGTTGCGCGGATGGTCGCATATCGCCCGCGCGTTCGAATGCGAAGCGGCGAAGGGTCGGGAGGCTATCGCGCATACGTCCCTGAAACCCGCCTCGTTCAGATGGGAAACGTCCACCACGATGCCGCGCGCTTCCAATTCGCGCACGCACGCGCCCCCGAACGAAGTTAATCCGTCAAGCGTTTCGTTGCCGCTTCCCAACGCATTCCGGCCGTTCCAGGTAAGGGTGACCATGCGCACCCCGGCTTCCGCCAACGCGTCAAGGCGCGCCGACGCCTTTCCGTCATCCTGCAGAAACGACGCGCCCTCCACGGTGAGCATCCCGGCGGTCTTGCTCGCCGCAAACGCATCCTCGATCTCGCACACGTCGCGCACGCGCGCGATTGCATCGCGATGGCGCTCCAAAGACGTCTCCCAAAACCTTCTCACGCGCTCGAACAGCGCCCACGCTGCATCGCCTTGCAGCTGGTCGGGGACGAACACCGCAAAGCACTGGCACCAGGAAAACGGCGCGGTGCGTGCAAGCGAAACATGGGCGGCGTTGTCCGCCAGCGAGCTCATGCGCGAGCGAGGAATCGCCGCATCATGCTCGGCGAACCCGCCCGGAACCCCGGGATCGCCCGAAAGCGCCAGGCGATCGAGCGTATCGCAATGCAGGTCGAACACGCGCAAGCGATCAGGATTCGCATCCTTCGCTTGAGAGAAGGCATCGTCTCCCCACAGCTTGGCAGCCTCCTCAGGCGAAGCATCTCCCAACGTCATGAACAGCCCCACGGCCGCGCTCCTCTCTCGCGAATCGCATCAAAGCCTTGCTATTGTACCGCTGCAAAGCCCCTTGCGCGCACGCTTTCAATAGGCACCGACCGAATCAAAACCTTTGCAAAGGCGGCGTTATGAAAAGATATGTTGCGCTTCTTCGCGGCGTGAACGTGAGCGGCAAAAACGCCATTCCCATGGCAGAGCTGAAGAAGCGCTAATCGAGCGTATCAGCTGCTTCGCCCTTCGGTTGCGGCTTCTCGCCCGTGACCAGGAAGATCATGGCAACCATAAGCACGAAGCCCGCCCAATCGGCGCCCGTGAACACCGTCCCCAGCCAAAGCGCCGCGAACACCGTAGCGCCCAGCGGCTCCATCGTCCCCAGCAGGCTGCCCTTCACCGGGCCCACCACCGACACGCCATGCAAATACAGACCGTACGCCGCGAACGTGCCCACCGCGATGATCGCCGCGACCACCGCCCAGCCGGCCGCGTCGAAGCTGGGGACGACCGGCGGCTGGCCCCAGGCCGCGCCCGCCAGCCACATTCCAAACGCCGCTAACCCGCCCGCGAACATGCCCAGCCCTGTTACGGGCAAGCTTCCCCATTGCGCGAACAGGCGCTTCGGATACACGATGTAGAACGCGACCGCCAAGCCGTTGGCAACGCTCCACAGCAGGCCCTCAACCGGCACCGCGAACGCTCCGGGATCGGCCTGCGTGGCGATAAGCCACGTTGCCACCATCGCCAAAACCAAGCCGATCAGCTCGCGCCGCTGTGGCAGCTTCCTTGTAGACAAGCACGCATATAGCATGACGAACACGATGCCCATGCATTGCAGCACGGTAGCCGTGCCGGCATTCGTGTACTCGACGACGATCGTGTACGTGATCTGAGAAGGATACAGCCCAACCACGCCCAGCACCGCCAAACGCGCCAAGGTCGCCCGATCGCGCAGCATCGTCAGAACGTGCGCGCGTTGGCGAACCAGCAGCACCGCCAAGAACAGCAAGCCCGCCCCCAGCATGCGCGCCGCCGTGATGAACGCGGGAGAAGCCCCGTACCCCGCGATCAGAAACTGCGCGCACGCCCCCGAGAACCCCCACAGCGACGCGCCCGCCAAAGCAGCCGCGATCCCGCGCCAGAAACGCTGGCGAAAAAACGCCTTGCCCGCCCGTACGACCTCGCCCGTCACTTCGCCAGCTCTTTCAGGAACTCGGCGACCGGCCCCAGAAGGTTGTCGCCCTCGTCAAGCTTGAAATAGCGCAGGGGCAGTTGGAGCTTGCGCTTGTCGGCCAGGTAGCGTCCGCCCGCACGGCGCAGCGGCGTCATCTGGTCGCGCGGCACGTCGATCGGCTCCACCACCAAACGGCCCGCCGTCACCGAAACGGTCTTGATGTGGTGCTCGTTCGCAAACGCCTTGATGCGCGCCTTCTCGAACAGGTTCTTCGCGGCCTGCGGCATATCGGGCCGCTTGTCGGCCATATCTTGGTACACGTCCTCGACGGCCTGCTCGGTCGCCGCCGACGCGATCTTGCGGTACCACAGCACGCGCTCGTCCGCCTCCGGCACGTAGTCCTCGGGCAGGTAGGTATGGCCCGGCACGTTCACCGTGATGTCGGACAAGGCCGGCGGCAGCTGATCGACGGCCTTCAGGTCGCCCTCGCGCGTAGCCGTCACGGCTTGAGCGAGCATCTGAGCGAACAGGTCGAAGCCGACGGCGGACATGTTGCCCGACTGCTCGGCGCCCATGAGGCTGCCCGCTCCGCGTATCTCCAGATCGCGCATGGCGATGCGCATGCCGCTGCCCAAGTCGGTATGCTCGTTCAACGCCGTCAAGCGCGCGGCGGCCTCCTCGGTAAGCTCCATGTGCTCGGGGAACATGAAGAAGGCGTACGCCTGCGTGGACGACCGGCCCACACGGCCCTTGAGCTGGTACATCTGCGCCAAGCCCAAGCGTTGCGAGTCCTCGATGATGAGGGTGTTCGTATGCGGGTTGTCGATGCCGCTCTCGATGATGGTGGTGGCCACCAGCACGTCGAGCTCGCCGGCGCTGAAGTCCTCCATGACGCGCTCCAGCTGCTCGCGCGTCATCTGGCCGTGAGCCACGCCCACGCGCGCCTCGCCCGCGGCCGCCGTCACGCGGCGCACGGCCTCGTCGATCGAGCGCACCCGGTTCGACACGTAGTACACCTGCCCGCCGCGCGCCAGCTCGCGCCGAATAGCGGCGCTCACCACGTCGGGGTCCCATTCGCCCACGTGGACTTCGACGGCGCGCCGCTCATCGGGCGGCGTGAGGATCAGGCTCATGTCGCGAACCCCCGAAAGCGACATCTGCATGGTGCGCGGAATGGGCGTTGCCGAAAGCGTCAGCACGTCGATGGATTCGCGCAGGTTCTTCATCTGCTCTTTGTGGCCCACGCCGAAACGCTGCTCCTCGTCGATGATGACCAGGCCCAGATCGTGCGGGTTCACGTCGCGGGAGAGCAGGCGATGCGTTCCCACCAAAACGTTCACGCTGCCGTCGGCGAAGCCCGCAAGCGCCGCCGCCTGCTGGGCCGGCGTGCGGAAACGCGAGAGCACTTCCACCGTCACGCCAAACGGCTCGCAGCGCTCCTTGAAGTTGGTGTAGTGCTGCTGCGCCAAAATGGTGGTCGGGCACAGCACCATCACCTGCTTCGAATCCTGGGTCGCTTTGAACGCGGCGCGCAGGGCCACCTCGGTCTTGCCGAAGCCCACGTCGCCGCACACCAAGCGGTCCATCGGCTTGGCCGACTGCATGTCGGCTTTCACGTCGGCGATGGCGGCAAGCTGGTCGGGAGTCTCCTGGTACGGGAACGCCTCCTCCATCTCGCGCTGCGCCAGCGTGTCGGCCTCGAAACGGTAGCCCTGCACCGTGGCGCGGCGCGCGTACACGTCCACCAGATCGAAGGCGAGCTTCTTCGTGGCGGCGCGCGCCTTCTTCATGGCGCGCGACCAATCGGCCGTGTTCAGGCGAGTAAGCCGCGGGCTCGCTCCCTCCGGACCCACGTAGCGCGTCACGCGGTCCAGCTGCTCCACCGGCACGTACAGCTTGTCGCCTTCCGAATACTCCAGCAGCAGGTAGTCGCGCGCCGTGCCGTCCACGTCGCGGCGCACAAGCTCCTTGAAGTGGGCTACGCCGTGGGCGGCATGCACCACGTAATCGCCCGGCTTGTAGGGAAACGTGATCTCCGTGATGTCGACGTGCCTGCTCGGACGCGCCGTCGACGCGCCCTGCGTATCGGACACGCTGATCACCGCAAGCTTGGCCTTCGGTATGATCATGCCCAGCGGCACGTCCACGTCCACCACGTTCACCACGCCGCGGCGCAACCGTCGCTTGGCCGCGCCTTCCGTCTCGTTCGGATCCTGCTCGACGTCAAGCGTCTCCTGGATCGGCAGGCCGTGGTCCACGAACGCCAGCTTCATGTCCTGGCGCGCCCGGAAATTCGGCGCGCTGAACACCGTCGTGTAGTCGGTGTCCACCAAGCTGCGCAAACGCCCGAACAGCTTGTCGGGATGCCCCGCTACCTCCACGCGCTTCACGGGAAGCTCGTCGTCCACGTGCCCGCCCACGCGCATGATGGATACGTAGGTTGCGCGCTGGCCCTCCCCGAAGCTGACCGCGCCGGGTTCGGCGTACAGCCCCTTGAGGGCGATGCCCGTGCCCTTCGCGCGACCCGCGATGTCGTCGTAGGCATGCGCCATGTCGTCGAACAGGGAACGCGGCTCCACCAGCACCGAAAGCGCGTCGCGACGAAGATAGGCACCCAGCGTCACGGTCTCGTTGTACAGGTAGGGCAGCAGCATGTCCGACCCGTCAAAGCGCAGGCCCCCGTCCAGCTTCTCCAGCGCATCGCGTAAAGCGGCATTCGTCTGAGCTGGGCGTTCGAGCTTCTTGCGGGCTCGGGCAAGAGCGCTTTTCGAGCACGAGAACTCCATCACGGGATACGCCTCCACGCGCGCAAGCGCCTGAATGGTCTGGCCCGTGGAGGGCACGATGCGCCGCACCTCGTCCAACTCGTCGCCGAAGAAGTCCAACCGAACCGGGTACACCAGGTTTCCCGGGTACACGTCGATCGTGCCCCCGCGAACGGCGAAGGTGCCCGGCCCGTCAAGCTCGCCGGTGTTGCGGTACCCGCGCTCTTCCAAAGCGCGCGCCACGTCCTCGAAGGAAGCGATGCCCGCCGCGTCGGCGCCCTCCATAGCGCCCAGTTCCTTCCCGGCCTCGAACACAACCGGCGTCGCAACCGACGAGCCGGCCGGAGCCAGCATGCGCACGAGCGAGCGGGCGCTTGCCACCACCACGACCGGCCGTCCGGTCGAAAGCGCATGCACGGCCTCCATGCGGCGCGCCACGATGCTCGCGTCGCTGGGCTTGGGATTGAACGGATAGTCGGTTCGTTCGGGAAAGCGGACGACACGCTCGTCGCCCAGATAAGCCGCCACGCTGCGCGCGAACGACACCGCCGCGTCTTCGCCCGCCACCACGACCAGGGTCGTTTGCGGCCTGTGCGCGAAACGGGCGGCAATCAGGAAGGGGCGCGCCGAGTTCGCCACGCCGAGCGCGCCGTCCTCGCCCGCGTCCAGCTTGTCCCAAAACGCGTCAAGGCACCCGGATTTCTCCAATGCGAACGTGAGCGAGTCGATGAGCATGGTCGTTCCCTTTTCTCTATCCGAGCAGCACGAAAAGCCGCGATGGGCGGCTTGCAGCTTTGTTGCGTATGCGCCCGTCGCACAGCGCGCGCACGAGCGCCGACCAGTGTACCTTAAAGCCCGCGCGGAAGGCGCGGGCAACCGGCCGCAACCGACAAAGAACATCGATGCAAGCCGCAAGCCGCTCCCGTTCGCCTGCCGTTCGCCCGCCCGCAAACAGGCAGTTTGCACCGGCGGATCGAACCGCTGCCAAATTGAGCGAGTTTTGCGGCGGTTTTTCGCCTTCCTGAGCAAAATGATCGAGGGGCGTTTTTCATCATGCCTGGTCAAAGACTTGCGCACTCGCTTTATTCTTGATTGAGGACCAGCAAAACTCGTTCGATTTGACACGATCTCGAAACCAGCCGGCCAGCGAAGCCGAAAACACCCGCAGCCCGTCTTGCAAGCAGACACCAACCCGAAAGTTCACTATACTTGACCGCATCCGAATCGCATCCTGCAAAGGAGGATCCCTTGCCCCGCGAAACCGTGAAAGCGAAACGCGAGCGCGCCATCGAAATCGCGCAGCGCATGAACGAGCACTACCCCGCCGCCGAATGCGCGCTGCATTACTGGGGCGACCCGTTCAAGCTGACCATCGCCGTGCTGCTGTCCGCCCAAACCACCGACAAGGGCGTCAACAAGGTAACGCCGGCGCTTTGGGAACGCTACCCCACCGTAGCCGACCTGGCGTCCGCCAACCCAGCCGACGTCGAAGAAATCATCCGCACCATCGGGTTCTACCGTACGAAAGCCGCGAACGTGATCAAGTGCGCGCAGCTGGTGGTGTCCGAGTACGGCGGCCAGATTCCGCGCGACATCGACGAGCTGCAGAAGCTTCCCGGAGTGGGCCGCAAAACCGCGAACGTCGTGCTCAACGAGGCGTTCGGCATTGTCGAAGGCATCGCCGTGGACACGCACGTGTTCCGAATCACGCACAAGCTCAAGCTTGCAGGACCCTCCGCCGACACGCCCGCGAAAACCGAGGACGCGCTGCTCAAGCTGTATCCTCGCGAATGGTGGGGCCCCATCAACCACCAGTGGGTGCTGTTCGGCCGCGAAACCTGCATCGCACGGCGGCCGAAATGCGGCGAGTGCTTCATCTGCGACCTTTGCCCCAACTGCGGCAAAGCGTAGGCTCGGGCGGACGGGAAACGACGCCCGAAAAGGAATCGAGCAACAAGGGGGAAACCACATGCGCTATCGCAAACTGGGCAACACCGGCTTGGAAGCGAGCGAGATCGGGTTCGGAGCGGAGTGGATGGAGCGCAAGTCCGCCAGCGAGGTGCGAGCCGTCGTCGACGCCTGCATGCAAGCCGGCATCAACATCCTGGATTGCTGGATGGCCGAGCCCGCCGTGCGCAGCAATCTGGGAAAGGCCATCGCAGGCAACCGGAATCGCTGGATCATCCAAGGCCACATTGGATCCACCTGGCAAAACGGGCAGTACGTGCGCACGCGCGACCTCGACCTTGCGCGCAACGCCTTCGAAGACCTACTCGCGCGCCTGGCAACCGATCACGTGGAAGTGGGCATGATCCATTACGTGGACGACCTTGCCGAGTTCGACCAGATCATGAACGGACCGTTCTTTGCCTACGTGCACGAGCTCCAGGAAAGCGGCGTCATCGGCCATATCGGACTGTCCACACATCGCCCCGACGTGGCGCAGGCGGCGGCGCGCTCGGGCAAGATCGAGGTCATCATGTTCAGCGTGAACCCGGCTTTCGACCTTTTGCCGGCCACGACCAGCCTGGAAACGGCATTCGCCTTCGACTATGACGACGCGCTCGAAGGCATGGACCCCGTTCGAGCCGAGCTCTACGCGCTTTGCGAACGGAAGGGCGTGGGGCTCACCATCATGAAAGGATACGCAGGAGGGCGCCTGTTCAGCGCCGAGGCTTCGCCGTTCGGCGTGGCCCTCACGCCCATCCAGTGCATCCACTACGCGCTCACCCGGCCCGCCGCAGCCAGCATCCTAGCCGGATTCGACACGCCAGCGCACGTTGCCGACGCCGTGCGCTACGAAACCGCGAGCGACGCCCAGAAGGATTACGCGACCGTTCTGGCAAGCGCTCCCAAGCATGCCTACTACGGCCAGTGCACCTACTGCGGACATTGCGCCCCCTGCCCCTCCGACATCGACATAGCCATGGCGAACAAGCTCTACGACCTGGCGACCGTCCAAGGCGAGGCCCCTGCATCGGTCAAGGCGCACTACGACGCCCTCGACGCCACGGCTGCGGACTGCATTGCCTGCCGCGCCTGCGAGCCCCGATGCCCCTTCGGCGTGCCGATAGCCGAGCGCATGGAGAAGATCGCGCTCCTCTTGGGGTAGCGCCCGGATGCTCGGACCGCTATGCCCGCTCAAGCGGCCCGAGCACGAACAGCGTGAACGTGGCCTCGCACACCAACCGCCCCTCGGGCGTTTCGGCCCGGCAATGCGCGATCACCGTGCTGCGACCCTCGTGGGACGTCTTCGCCCTTACGACAAGGGGGCCGGCCCCCACCGCTTTGACGAAGTTGACCGAGCTCGTCAAAGCCACGTTGCTCACGCCGCACGAATACGCGGCCATGCCTGCGGCGATCTCGCACAACGTCGCCAAAAAGCCGCCGTGGATGGTGCCGTGATAGTTCAGCACCTCCTGCGGCACGTCGAGCCGAAACGCCACGCGCCCCCGCTCGGCTTCGAATATCTCCAGGCTCTCGAGCTCTTTTTGAGCCGTTACGTTCACCATCATCGCATCCGCGATAGCCGCATCGTATCGAACCATGCGCACGCTCCTTTCCGTCCGGCCCATTGTACGGCGGCCGGCTAAGCGCCACGATGGGCAATCCCGCGTCGGCGTGGCACAGCGCGCAGCGCGCGCACCGCACGGAGCGGCGCTACGGTCGCACCGCCTCGTCCAGCAGCGACCTCGCGCAGGCAACCACGGGGACGATGGCATCCCGATCGGTGCCGTCGAAGCCCTCGCGCATGCCCTCCAGCATCGCAGCGGCTCGCTCGTCGCTTTGCGCCGCCTTCTCCTGAGCCTTGAGAAACAGCTTCATCATAAGCTTGTCGCGTAGGCCCAGCTTGGCGTAGTCGAAGCCTCCGCGCAGGTAGAAGCGCGGCACGTCGTCGAAGTCCGGCGAAGGCAGCGCGCGGGCCAAGCCCTCTTCCACCTGATCGGTCCACTCTACAGGAGTCGCGCCCACGCCAAACACGACGAAGCGGACGTTCGGATGAGCCTTGCGCATGCGTTTCAGCCACGATCCTCCGGCAAGCGAGGCCGCATGGAACCACCCTCCCATGACCACCACGTCGCACGCCGCCACGTCTTCGTCGGTCGCCTGACCGTACGCAACGGCCCGGCATTCCAGATCGTCCGCGATCCACTCGGCGTACGCGCGCGTGAACCCGGTTTGAGATGCGTATGCCACCAAGCACGTCATGAGCGTCCTCTTTCATCAGCTGCTTCCGAAGAACCCGAAGGCGCAGCGGCGCCCGCAGGAGCCTTCCCCGCCGCGCCGTAGCGCCGCAGGAACGACGCCAGGAGCGCGCTCACCTTCGGTTTCGCTTCGTCCCAGGTCATGCCAGCATGCAGCATGAGAAACACCGGGCCTTGAAACTCCAGTGCCATCCGTGCGGCGTCGTCGCGCAGCAGGGTCCCCGTTGCCATTCCATGTTCGAAAGCCGACCGCTGCAAGGCAAGCGGGCGCTCGATGAACACAAGGCGGTACGCCTGCGCAGCGTCCTCGCTCTCGAACTGGCTGATAACGAGCAGGCGACGCAGCTGCCGCAGCGAAGCATCTTCGAAAAACGGCCTGACGGATTCATGCACCTGCCTCTCAAGCGCACGGGGATCGGACGGGTCGTATTCCCGCAGGTCGTCCCCGACGTCGAACAGGACGCCCTTCGGCTGGAACATCGCGCGCAAACGGTCGAGCTCGCGCGCGATGATCGCGTCGAACAGGGCTTGCTTTCCAGGAAAATGGTTGTACAGCGACGCGTCCTTGATGCCCGCGGCCGCCGCGATGTCCCGAACGGAAACCGCATGGAACCCGCGATCGGCGAAAAGCCCGAACGCCTCGTCGAGTATCCGGTCGCGCGTCGGCGCGACCCGCTTGCCTTCCGGCATGATGATCTCCCCTCAAGTAAAACTAGCACTTGCTAGTATAATACCAAGCAAGTGCTAGTTTTACAAGAAGACGGATTGGATGAAGCGGCAGAGGGGTGCAGCCGTCGGGACCGATCCGCACGCCGACCCCAGAACCGCGCCCTTTCCGCGCCAAGCCGAACGGCGCATGGGCGCCTACGATTCCAAAGCCTCCCGAAGCATGTCCGCAAGCACTTCGGTATGGGAGCGGCGCTTGCGCGTAGCCGTGCCGACAAGCGCAACCGATTCGAAATCGCCGTACCGTTCGAAGAACCGCGCGACCGCCGCGCGCTTTTCCATGTCGGCTCGATAGGCGCTCGCGTAAGCTTCCCACCCTATGTTGCCGTTGAAGTAGCGCTCGAGCATAGTGGGAGCCGGAGCGAACAGCTTGTCGTGCGCATACTGCGCATGCGCCACTTTGTCAGCAAAAAACGCCAAGTCATCGCGTTTAGTGAAACCGGAAAGCTGGTTCGTGTTCTTCAGGCGCGTATCAAGCAGCATATCGACCCGCCAGTCGGCCAAACGACCGAAAAAATCCTCTGCCGAAGTTTCGTACGCGCTGATCGTGTGAATAAGCATAGACGTGCATCTCCTTCTAACCGCGCAGCGCGCGATCCTACCGTTTCTCGAAAACGATAGCGCGCATGCTTGCGCGCAGGAGAAGCACCGGGCGACCGTCACCGAATCGAAGATGCCGCGTTGACGCGCCGCCACCCCGCAGCGATGCGCAGAATGAACGCTAGCGGAGCGTCTTCGGAGAAAGCGGCGAGCCCAAGCGCGCAAGCTCCCCCGCCACGGTATCGACTAGAAGGGGCAGGGCCGCATGCACGCGCGGCGTCAGCCCGATGGTCACCACGGCGGGCGAGGCGTTCTCCACCTGCATGCCCAAGCACAGGCCTTCCGCCCGGTATCCCAGAAGCGCAGCGGAATCGAACAGGTCGATCAGCTTGAGGTCGTGCAGCGATGCGCTGGCTCCGCTTCGGCGCGCCATGGCATCGGGCTCGAAGCGAAACACCGTGCCCGGCTCGGCATCGGTGCCGTCCACGGCGTCCACCGTGATGATCATGTCGAACGCGCGAACGGAATCGAGCATGTCAAGGCTGAGGCACCCCAAATCGAACAGCTGCACGTTCTGGGGAATCTCGTAGCGCTCGATCAGCTCCTCGTATACGGCAGGCCCCACGCCGTCGTCGAGCATGAGCTTGTTGCCCACGCACAGAACCGCGATGGAACGTAAAGCGCGGGCGTCGTCGCAGCCCTTCGCAGCATCATCCGCCATCACAGCCGTCACGCCCCTATCGTCGGACGCACGACCAGGTTGTAGTACGTCGCCGCAGCCAGCATGCACAGCCCAATGATCACGCTCGCAACAGCCCAAACGCGCTCGCGCTTCAAGTACGCTTCCTTGTCGACGCCCCGCTTGGCCGCCCGATGCGCAGCGAACGGCTGGGCCACGATGGAAAACGCCACCGTCCCGGCCGTCAACGTCAGCAGCACCAGAACTGCAACGCCGATGGCCAAGGGCGTGCGCTGCGCGAACGCCGCATAGAACGTGTTGTCCGCGAACAGCCAGAGGGGGTAGAACAGAATAGTGGCCCACATGCCGTGCGCCGGCCCCCAGATGGGAGGAAGGAACAACGCGCCCACGTTGACGCGGGGCACGCCTTCCAAGAACTTCTCTTCTTGCGCGATTTGCTCTTCGGTTAATTCAGCCACAGTTCGGTATCCTTTTCGAAACCTTGATGATTCCCTGCCATTATAGTCTAGGAAGCACCCTTCTACGGGAGGGTCCGGCAAAGCGGAAGGAGAGCACATGAACGTACTTGCCATCGTAGGGTCGAGACGCGTGGGCAGCTACAATCTCCAAGTTGCGCAGGCGGCGGGCGAACTGCTGAAACAGCGACGCCCCGACGTAACGTTCACTATTCTGAACTGGGACGACGTCCCCTTTATGAACGAAGACTCCGAGCACCCCGAGCCTCCTGCCATCGCTCGCGTACGGCAAGCCGTTCGCGACGCCGACGGCGTGTGGCTGTTCAGCCCCGAATACAACCACGCTATTCCCGGGCCGCTCAAAAACCTCCTCGATTGGCTCTCGCGGCCGGTCAGCGCAACGGAGGGGCCGGTCATCGTAGGCAAGCCCGTAGCCCTTTCAGGAGCCAGCATCGGCATGAGCGGCGCCGAGCATGCGCAAGAGCAGCTTGCCGGCATGCTGAACTACCTCAACGCGCGCGTCATGAACAAGCCCCGCCTCTGCATACCGCACGTTGGCTCGCAAGCCCAAGACGGCGTCCTCAAGCTGGACGCGTCCGCTCCTTACCTGGAACGACAGGCAGACGCCTTCGTCCGCTTCATCGAAGCTGCACGGTAAGCGCAACCACAAGGACGAGCACGCACACGCGAGAAGCCCGCCACCGATGAAAAACCGGGCCGGACCCCTCGAGGGATCCGGCCCGGTTCGTACGTCATACCGCTTTCGACAAAGAGCGCTTACGCCTTCTCTTTGTGATGCAGGTCGTCCTCGCCCACGATCGTGTGCTTCTCGGGATCGTAGACCAAGCCGCCGTGCTCTTTCCAGAAGAACATGAGCAGCGTCGGGGAAATACCCTCGATGTTGGCCAGGTACATGTGGATGAGCATGAAGCAGATGAAGATGTACATCATGAAGTAGTGGATGATGCGCATCGACATGAGGCCGCCCACCAGGTCGGTGCCAGCCGCGAAGAACCCGAGGTTCATCGTAGGAGCCCACAGGGCAAGGCCCGTGTAGAACATGACGATGATAAGGATCGGGATCATCAGGTAGCTGATCTTCTGCGGCACGCCCAGCTTGGCGCCCAGCGGATGGTCCTTCTTCAGGAACAGGTAGTACTTGATCCACGCGCCCAACTGGTGACGGTTGTCAGCCTGCGGCAGCCACGTCTTGTAGTCCGTAACCTGATAGCGCGTACCGCCGTCCGGAGCGGACTTGACGAAGAACGCCATCAGCACGCGCACGATGCAGTTGATGAACAGCACGAAGCCGCAGAACACATGCACGCCGCGGGCAATGCCCATGAAGAGCGGCCAGAACGGGAAGTGGATAGCAAAGCCGGTGACGATCAACAGGACCATCGCAACCAGGTTGATCCAGTGCGTGATGACGAAGGGCATCGGATGCGCTTCGCGATAATGTGCCAAGTGCGCCATGTTACTTCACCCCCCACGGGCTCGTGACGGTTTCGAAGCTCTTGCCCGTGGCCGGCTCGGTGACGTGCACCGCGCATGCCGTGCAGGGGTCGAAGCTGTGAACCGTGCGCAAAGCGTTGATCGGCTTCTCCACATCGCCCACGGGCACGCCGATAAGCGCCTGCTCCAGCGGGCCCTTCTCGCCGTTGCCGTTCATGGGAGCCAGGTTCCACGTGGACGGGATGATGATCTGGTAACCATCGATCTTGCCGTCCTTGACGGTCTCGCTGTGATAGAGCGCGCCGCGCGGAGCCTCCCAGAAGCCCGAGCCGGCGCCGGTGATGGTGGCGGGCTCGCGGAAGTACTCGCTGTCGCCGCTCTTGACGGCCTCGACCAGCTCGTCGGTCCATTCCTTCATGAGGCCGGCGATGTAGAGCGTCTCGATCTGACGAACGGCGGTACGGCCGAGCGTGGACTGGGCAACGCCGATCTGGCCGGGAGCGCCCAGCGCTTCGAGCAGACCGTCGACGTGCTCCTTGACGAACGGCACGTTGCGCTTGTACGCAGCCAAGATACGGGAAAGTCCGCCGGCCTCGTAAGCCTTGCCGTCGTACGCGGGGCACTTGACCCACGTGTAGCGGTCGTTCACGTCGTAGGACGTGTACTCCGGCTCCGTAACGAAGTACGGAGACGTCATGGTCGCGTCGCCCTTGTACCAGGAACGGCCCATGTACTCGGTGATGAGGTTTTCCTGAACGTCGGACAGGTTGAGCTTGTCGTCGACGACGCCCATGGGCAGATAGCGATCCGCCATCTCCATGCTCTTGTTCTCGAACACGCCCCAAGCGATGTAGCGACCGCAGCCCTTGCCCCAGGTGAGCGCATCCATGTAGTACGGAGCGATAGCCAAGGTGTCCGGGATCATGGTGGTGGCAACCCAGGTGTAGATCTCGTCGACGAGGCCCTTGAGGTCGTCGAGCTTCTGATCGGTGGGCACGAATGCGGTGCCGCCGGGGATGATCGTCATGACGTGCGGCATCTTGCCGCCCAGCAAAGCGGAAACCTGCGAAGCCTTCGCCTGCATGGTCAGCGCCTCAAGATAATGGGCGGTGCAGATGAGGTCGAGCTCGGGCGGCAGCTGATAGGCGGTGCCGTCCTCGGCGTCGAACCAGTTGCCCGAGAAGATGGACAGCTGGCCGTTGTCGGCGAAGTTCGTCAGGCGTTCCTTCAACACGTTGAAGTCGCTGTTGATGGACGTGCCGGCGGCCTGCGCCAAATCGTACGCGTCGGCCGCATCGGCCTTGAGCGCGTTGAGCGGGTTCACGTAGTCGAGCGCAGCCAGGTTGTAGAACCACAGGATGTGGCTGTGCAGGAACTGCGCGCCCTCGATCAGGTTGCGGATGATGCGCGCATTGTTCGAGATCTTGATGCCGTAAGCCTTTTCGGCGGCAATGGCGGACGCGTGAGCGTGCGACACCGGGCACACGCCGCAGATGCGCTGCACGATCTGCGCCGCATCTTCGGGCGTGCGGTTCTGCACGACGAGCTCCATACCGCGGAAGCAGCCGCCGGACACCCAGGCGTCGGAGACCTTGCCGTTCTCGACTTCCATCTCGATGCGGAGATGGCCCTCGATACGGGTGACCGGGTCGATGACTGAACGGGTCATGTAGGCTTACCTCCCTTCCTTATCGTCGTACTTGCCGATGGACTTGTCGGGGTGCTTGGCATCCCAAGCGCGCACCTTCTCGAAGTCCGCGCCGCCGTCCATGCGTCCGGACAGCTTCATGCCGAAGCCGTGCACAACCAGGGCACCCGCCAGGAAGCAGGTGATGCCCAAAGCGATGGTGCCGGGCTGGACCATCCAGTCGCCGATGCGCAGGTCGCGATGGCGCTTGTAGAACGGGGTGTTGACCTCGACCCAGTTCTGACCCGGATCGTTGGGGTTGGCCTCGCAGCATCCGATGCAGGGAGAACCGGCCTGGACGCACCAGCTGCGACGGTCGTTCCACAGCACGACGCCGCAGTTGGACTTCGTCTGGGGACCACGGCATCCCAGCGGGTACAGGCAGTAGCCCATGGCTTCTTCCTTGGAACCGAACTGGTACACGAACTCGCCGTTCTCGAAATGGCCGCGACGCTCGCAGTTGTCGTGAATGGTCTGGCCGAAGATGCCGACGGGCTTGTTCTGGCTGTCAAGCGCGGGCAGCGTGTTGTCCATGAGGACGACGTCCACCAAAACCGACACGAGCCACTCGGGGTTGGCCGGGCAGCCGGGGATGTTCACCACCGGAACGTTGATGCCGGCCTTCTCCAGATACTGCTGAACGCCCAAGGCGCCCGCGGAATTGGGATGCGCGCCCATCCAACCGCCGTTGACCGCGCAAGATCCCAGCGCGATGACCGCGTTGGCGTTCGCGGCAGCCTCCTCCAGATGATGCGTGCCCGGAGCATCGGCGACGCGCAGAGCCTGGCCGCCCCATCCCTCCAGCACAGCTCCCTCGTAGATAAGGATGTAGTTGCCAGCTTCGATCGTCTGCGCCTTCGCCTCTTCGACGGAATGACCGGCAGCGGCCGAAAGCGTCTCGGAATAGTTGAGCGAGATCATCTCGAGCACGATCGTAGCCGCGCTCGGCGTCTCAACCTGGGCGAACGACTCAGTACAACCCGTGCACGACGCGCCTTCGATCCAAATGACCGGGTACAACTTACCCTTCGTTGCGCCGATCACGGATTTTTCGAGAGCCTGCGCTATCTTCGGAGCAGCCAGTTCGGACAGCCCGGCGGCAACTGCGACCGCGCCGCAAAGCTTCATGAAATCGCGGCGGCTTACTCCTCGAGCCGCCAGCATATCCTGAAACTCAGATACGGTGGCCTCTTTTCCCATGTGCACACCTCCTCAGGTGCTTCTCGTCTTGCTTACCTGCTTATGCATTCTCCACGACGGTTATGCAAAAATGGAGAAAAGGTGCGCGAGCGCAACGTTTAACCCGCAAATGGCGCGAAAGTGTTACCGCCGTCCGAAGCCGTAACAAACAGTATTCACCATTTCGGCTCATGCTTGCATTTTGATGCAGCATTTGCCGGGTTTCGCCCCCCGCTATGCAAACAGTCCGACGCAAGAAACCAGCCGTAAATCGATGTAAGCGACCGTTCGGTTTCTTGTCGTGCACCACTTCTCCCGTCGCAAAACGGGTATGATAGCACACGATATGCAATGAGAGCCTGAGAACTAGAAGGATTCAATATGACGCTGACAGAAGCTTCTTTCGCCTACCTGGGACCCGCCGGAACGTACAGCGACGAGGCCGCGCGGTCCTTTGCCGCGCGCCTGGGAATCGACGAGCCGAACCTGGTGGAATGCCCGTCTTTCAGCGAGGTGTTCGACTGCGTGGATCGTGGCCGCTGCACCTACGGCGTCGTAGCCATGGAAAACGCCCTCGAAGGTCCGGTGACGGCCACGCTCGACAACTTCGCGTTTCGCAGCTCGGCCACGATCCTCGGCGAAGAAGTGCTCGACATCCACCACTGCTTGCTGGTGCATCCCGAAAGCGACCTTGCGCGCATCAAGACGGTTGCCTCGCATCCGCAAGGCCTCGCGCAATGCCGACGCTACCTGAACGAGCAGCTTCCGGGGCGCGCCACCATCACCACGTCCTCCACCGCGGAAAGCGCGCGCCTAGCCGCATCCGATCCCGAAGTAGCCGGCATCGGCAACTCGTTCGCCGCACAGCTGTACGGAGCGCGCGTGGCCGAGGCGGGCATCGAGGACCACTACGGCAACCAAACCTCGTTCGCGCTCATCGGCCGCCAGGGGCATCCGCCGGTTTTCGAGGGAGAGCGCTTCAAGACCTCGCTCGCGCTGTTTCTGCAAGCGGACAAGGCGGGCGCGCTGCTCATGATCCTGTCCGAGTTTGCCTACGCGGGCATCAACCTGACCAAGATCCAGTCCCGGCCCACCAAACAGGCGCTTGGCGAGTACATGTTCTTCGTGGACCTGGAAGGCAGCGTGAACGACCTGCCCGTGCAAACCGCGCTCAACTGCCTGCGCCTCAAGCTGCGCGAAGTGAAGGTGCTCGGCAGCTACCCGATCGGATAGCGCATCAACCTATGGGAACCGGGGCTGGGGAAGAGGCCCGATCGCTCAGACAGTCCTCGCTTCGCTGCGGAACTCGCTTGGCGGACCTCTTCCCCAGCCCCTCCGCCGATCGCGGCCATTCCACCGGGCAGCTCTTCGCTGGCCCGGGTTCTACCTGGAAGGTTCTCGGGAATCGCTAGAACGCCAGTATTCCCAGGTGCTCGAGCAGGATTTTCAGGCCGATGAGAATGAGGACCACGCCGCCTGCGATGGTGGCCGTTTTTTCGTAGCGCGCGCCGAAGCGGTGCCCAACGGCAACGCCTACAAGGGAAAGCGCGAACGTGGTCACGCCGATAACGACCACCGAAGCCACGATGTCAACGCGCAGAAACGCGAACGTGATGCCCACGGCCAAGGCATCGATGCTGGTAGCCACCGCCATCATCGTTAGTTCGCGCAGGTCAAGCCGCCCGTCCACCGCGCAGGACAGCTGCTCGTCATCGTCGCCGTGAAACGAGTCCCACAGCATCTTCGCGCCGATGATCAGCAAAAGCCCGAACGCGATCCAATGATCAACCGGCGTGATGAACTGCTCGAACTGGGTGCCCAACGCCCAGCCGATCAGAGGCATGAGCGCCTGGAACCCTCCGAAGAACAACGCGATCACCAACGCCTGACGCATGTTCAGGCGCTTCATGCACAGCCCCTTGCACACGGAAACCGCAAACGCGTCCATGGACAAACCTACGCCCACCAGCAGCAATTCGACAAAACCCACAGCGCAATCCTCTCGTCCGCCTTCGACCCCAGCAAACCCCGTGCGGCCTCTTCCCCGCATCAGGGCATAAAAATACCGGCGCGCGCCGGTTGCGGAAATGCACGGTGCGACGCCTTCGTCACACCGCGAGTCTTGTCATTTAATGCTGGCCAGCTTCGTCTGAAGCAGTATGTTGACCCAGCCACGCCGTACGGCGCCGACTACTCCCCCACGGGATTGAGGTATTTTACCACAGAGACCCGCTCGCGCGCCCGTCTTTTAGCGGACCGCGCGCTACGCCCGGAAGACGCCTCCTTCTTGGCGGAAGAACCCTTCTCGCACCAGGCCGTTTACGATGGACTCGAACGTCTCGGCATCCACGCCGTCGCGGCCCGCCGCGCGCTCGAACGCATCCAGGCGAGCGGCCAGATCGTCGAAGCCGATGCCCGGCTCGGCCAACACCACGCGCACCAGCTCGGCGCGCTTCTGACGGCGCGACCCGTCGAACGTCGATTGCCGCGCGTAATGGGCGCTGCGCCGCGAGGGGTTGGCGACAAGCGTTTTCAGATGCGCGCCGTAATCCAGAAGCGCGTAGTACCAGGCGCGCGCATCGTCTTGCGGGCACGTAGCGGCAACGAGCGGCGTCAATTCCCGATCGGACACCTTGTCACGCTGAGGGAACACCTCATGCAGAAACACCGTGCGCACGTTCGTCTCAATGTAGATCGAAGGCTTGCCGAACGCGAACGCCATGACGCCGGCCGCCGTAGCCGGGCCGATGCCGGGAAGCTGCTGCAGCTGTTCGGCCGTGTCGGGAAGGGCGCCGCCATGGATAGCGGAGCATTCCTCGCACGCGCGCTTGAGGGCAAGGGCGCGCCGGTTGTAGCCAAGCCCCTGCCATTGCGCCAGAACATCGGCGGTGCCGGCCGCAGCCAGCGCGTCGACCGTGGGAAACAGCGACATCCAGCGCTCCCAATGCTTCAGCACGCGCGTCACTTGCGTCTGCTGAAGCATGACCTCCGAAACCAAAACCGCGTAGGGATCGTCCAGATAGCGCCAAGGCAGCTCCCGATAGCGCAGCGCGCCCTCTTCGCGAACCTTGGCCTCGAACGCCTCGCGAGCTAACGGAGCGTCGGCGGGCCACGAAGGCGAATCGAAACCCGCTACGCGCACGGCTGCGGGCTTTCCGGGTTCGCGTCGTCCGGAGCCTCGACGGTCAGATGAGCGCAGGAAACCGAGCAGCTTGCCACCCTGCACGCCTCGGGCCGAGCGTCGGCGGGCGCATGCACGGGAGCCTCCTTGCCGCGAGCCTTCGCAAGAGCCGCCTCCACCACGGGATGCGTTGCCCCCAACTCGATCAAATCCTTGAGCGTAATGGAGCCGAAGTAATCGTTGAGCAGGCGATCCGCGCCCTGCCACAGCTTGTTGTACGCACAGGATTTCTGCTTCTCGCAATACTCGGGGTCCAGCACGCACAACGACACGCTCACCGGACCCTGGATAGCCTCCAGGACCTCGAGCAGCGTGACCTCCGCAGGATCGCAATTGAGGGCCAGGCCGCCGCGCGCACCGCGCACCGTTTTGATAAGCCCGCCCTTGACCAAGTCGTGCTGAATGCTGCGCGCGAACGCGTAAGGGATGTCCTCGTCTTCGGCGATATCGGACACCGACACGTAAGCGTCGCCGCTTTTATAAGCGGCACGAAGTATCCTGCAAGCGTAATCGCAGCGTCGCGTGATGTCCATCGATTATCCCTCTTCCCCTTTCAGCAGGTCCTCCAAGTGCTCGAGGTCGCGGCGAAAATCGCTGATCACCGCGTTTTCAAGCGCACGGTATTCCTCCGAATCGAGCGGCTGGTAGGCCGCCATCTTGTCGAACAGATTGTCCGCCGTCACCGGCACGTAGCGCCGCGCCATAAGGCTTGCCTTGTAGGCTTCCTCCACGGCCTCCCGCGCCGCCATGTAGATGTCGTAGCGAGGCATCTGGGCAGAATAGCGCACGAGGGCCGCCTGGTCGACGCCGCGCAGCGAAGGATGCTCGCGCGCGATCTCCATCCAGATGTCCGCGCGCTCCGACGCCGTGGGAAAATCGATGTCGACGATGGACAGCGGCTCCAGAAGATCGTAGAAGAACGGTTCGATCTCCCCCGCTTCGGACGCAGACGCCAGCACGAACACGTCGGGGTTCTCGACAGCCGAGCGTATGAGGTTGATGGCCTCGCGCGCGCCGCGGGACAAACTTGCCATGAGGAAGCCGCCGAGATCGTCCCCCGCAGGCTCGGACACCGGCGACGCCCACAGGTCAAGATCCTCCAGCAGCAGAACGCCCGCGCCTTCGAAGGCGTTGCGAGCCGCGTTCAACTGGGGCTGGCGGTCGGCCTGGGCCATCACGCACAGGACGGGCATGCCCTGCAGGTTCTCCTCCATGCGCATGCGCAGCGCAGGCAAGCCCAGCTCGCCTAGCGTGGCAACCATGAACCGGTTCGCATCCTCGCGCGCCGGCGAGCGGAACAGCAGCGCGTCGGCGGCGGGCATGCGATCCAGCCCGTGCCGCGCGTTCAGCTGCCTGACCAGCTCTTGGAACTGGGGGTCGCCCTGCATGCCCACCCCGAAATCGCGCATGAGCGCCACTGTTCGATCGTATCCCACCAGCTCTCGATACGTGATGCGCTCGAGCGTGGAAAGAACGGCCGCGCTGTCGGCGTCATGGCCGGTCGCATCCGCGCTTTCCTCCGACGCCGCTTCGACCTCGCCGGAAGAAGACGCGTCTTCGGAACCTGCCGACGCATCTTTTTCGGCGGGCACGGCCGCTTCGGGAGCGTCCTTCGCCTTCCCGGCGCGCTGCGCCGGGGCGGTCACGTGCTCGACGCGCAGCAGGCGCGCGCCGTCAAGGCCCAGAAAGTCCTGCGAGATGAGGTCCGTCATGTCCTCCAGGTCCTCGCGTGAAAGGCCGAACTCCTGCAGCTTGTCGAGAGCCAGGCCCTGCAGCTGCTCGGCGCAGGAGACCGTTTCGTCGGAAGACAGGTACGGCTCCAACCGCTCGAACACGTATTCGGCAATCGAGCGCTCCTTGAGCGCGCAGGCAAGCGCCCACGCCTGCTTGAGGCCTTCGAGCGCCGCCTCGTCGGGCGCCGTGCCGTCGGTGCGGCGCGCCTGCTCGAAAGCGGCAAGGTACAGGTGCATCCCCAGCACCGCATCGCCCGCTGCGCAAGCCTGCGCGGCTCGGCGAAGGTACTCGCTGGATGAATTTTCGTGCTCGTCGTTTTGGCTGGGCGAGCTGTTCGCGTCGTTCTCGAGCATGTACCCAACCTCCTTTGCGTATGGTATCTGCACATCGTGCGCAAAAATGACTATGTTGAGGTCACATTTTACCCGATAGAGACGCATGCGGCGCGGCATGCACTCAAAACCCAAAAACACTGCGGCTGGGAATCAAGGGGCGGGCGAACCGAAAACGCCGAAACCCAAGAGGCTACCAGTCGAGGATGCTCCATCCGCACGCGCGCGCCGTACGGGTGAGCGGGCGGTCCGGCGTGACGGCGAACGCCTGTTTCGCGGCGCCCAAAACCACGCGGTCGGAATGATGGTCGCCGTACGCGGCAGCCAGCTCCCACTTGCCGGGGCCGAAATGCTCGTCGCCGAAGCGCTGCACCGCAGCCAGCTTCTCCTCGCCTTCGACCGGAAGCCCCTCCACGCGGCGCTCGTAGGTGCCGTCAGGAGCAACGCACATGCGCGTGGACACCTGGTGCGCGAAGGGGTGGTGCTCCATGGCGCGCAGGATAATGGGTTCGAAGGTGGCGGAAACCACCAGCACCACGTCGCCCGCTTCCGCATGGGCGCGCATGGCGGCGTCGGCCTGCGGACGGAAAATCGGCGCAATGCTGTGGTCGTAGAAGTCGGCCAGAAACGCGTCGACTTTCTTGGCAGGCCAGCCCTCGAAAGCCGTGAACACCAGCCCGCGCACGCGCGCCTCGTTCTGCGGAAGGCGCAGCTTGTAGGCAGCCGCCCATAGCAGGATGCGCGAGACCACGCGCTTGCGCAGAAGGCCCAGCTTCATGAGATGGGCGACCAGCAAGACCGGGGAGTTGCCGTCAATGCTCGTACCGTCGAAATCGAACACCGCCAACTGCACGGGCGCGTCGGAATCGGTCGACCCCGTTTGGCCGCGCACGCCTGCGGGTGCAACAACCCCCGCGCCCTCCTGATTCGGCTTCGCTTCAACGTTCGGTTCTACGTTCGCGCTCTGATCCCCGCTCCGGGACATGGCATTCCATTCTCATCGTGTCGACGGAGCCGCGCCCTTGGCGCGGCGGACGGGAGCTCGCATGCAGGCCCCCGCCCGCCGCGCGCTACCCCTCGCTCCCGTCGTTGCATGCAACGAATTGAGAAGTATAACTCTTTAATTCTCAATACGCTAGGTATGCTACCAACTGGTGTTTTAGATTCGCCAATGCTAGAAAAGCTCGCAAAAACGCCAACTTAGGATATGCGAAGGATATGGGAAAGCGTCGAAAAGGAGACCGAAATGAAGAAGATGAAGAAGAAACGCTGCTACGCTCTAGCCGATTACATGGAGGCGGCTGCATGTTCCGACGACCCGAGCGACCGCGTCGCGGCGTGCCCGGTGGCCGCCGCACAGGGCTTATCAAGCCCGTAAATCGAACCCCAAACGCAAAAAAAGAGGGCGCGCCACGAAGGATGCGCCCGAAAGGAACCCACCTCCCCGTTTGTGCGGGAAGGCCATAACGTCTTGGAAACCGAGCGCCGTTTACGCGGCGCCCTTAGAGAAAATAGCGTGATGTCATACCGACATCATCATCTTACCATGCGAACGTATGCTCTGGACACTGGTAATTGATGTCATCGGTCGAGATCGAGAGCGCCCGACCCTTCGACGTTCACGGTTCCCTGGATCATCGCGCCGGATGCCCCGAAAGCGTACCATTCTCCGTCGATGCTTCGGCACGTCGAGCGCGCCATCGCCCCCGACTCGTCGAGCCAGTACCACTTGCCGCCGTCGAGCAGCCATCCGGTCCGCATCGCGCCCGACGCGTCCAGGTAGTACCATGCTCCGTCCACCTCCGCCCATCCCGTGGCCATGGCCCCGGAGCCGGTCAGGTAGTACCGCTTGCCGCCGACGCTCTGCCAGCCGGTGAGCATGCGGCAGTCGTCGCCGAACAGGTACCACTTGCCGTCGACCAGCTGCCAGCCGGTGAGCGCGTATCCGTCCGCCCCGAAGCGGTACCACGCGTCGAGCGCGAGCCATTCTCCGGCAGGCCAGGAGCCGTCCGCCCGCCTGTACCACCAGCCCTTCCCGTCGCGCACCCATTCGCCGGACGCCCCGGCCATCCTGTCGTACCACTCGCCGGCGCGGCGCATGTACTCCGCGTTCTGCGACCCGGCCAGCTCGCCGGGACAGAGCGTCGCCGACCAGTGGCTGTGAGGGAACACGTTGGCCATCCACTCCGGGCGGCCGAGCCCGTACTTTCGGCATATAGCCGCCACGAGGTGCGCCCCAGCCTCCAGCGCTGCCTCGCCGACCGTCCACGGCCAGCTGCCGTCGTTGGCGTGCTCGACGCTTACCGTGTTCGGGTTCGCCCAGTCGTTTCCGCACGCCCAGGCGGTGTCCCAGTCGTTTACGAGCTGACCGACCGTGCCGTCCGACTGCACGGCGTAGTGGGCCGACGTCGAGCTGTTGAGCCACGTCCTGTAGCAGTCCTCGATGCTCAGGTCGCCCGCCATGTGGTGGATCGTGACCGCCTGGATGGAGCCGTGCCTGCCGCGGGTGAAGCTGCGCGGCAGGATCATCTCCACGTCTGCGTTCAGGCCTTCCCAGTCCATCCTACTCCTCCTTCTCTCCCGCCTCCCCGCCAGGCGATGCGAGCATCTTACCGACGGGGCTGTCCCTGATGTCGGGGTTGAGCACGCACAGGTTCTCGACGATGCTCACGACTTCGGTCAGGATGACGAACACGCACACCGCGCTCACAGCCGGAACCGATATGCCGAGATCGGCCACGCTCGCGGCGAACTCCAAGAGGTACGCGAGCGCGATGAGGCCGAAGAACCCGGCCTTGTGCCACAGCCCCTCCCGCATCTTCCCGCTTTTCAGCGCGCCGGCCTTGACGGCCCCCGCCACTCCGGTCGCGACGTCCAGCGCCATGCACAGGACCGTCGCTATCAGCAGATTCTCCATTGCTTGTCTCTCCTTGTCTCGTTTTGCTTTGAAAAGCCCAGCAGGGCTTGCCTCGTCGATTTTCCGGTGTGGTTTTGCGTTCGAGCGAACAGGACCTATCCGGCCGCTTCCTCGTCCTCTGCGGCCTCGTCTGCGTCCAGGAGCGATTGCACGCCGCCTCGCCAGAGCGCAGGGACGTTCTCGATTGCCCACTTGCCGTTCTTCACCAGGCTGTAGTAAACCTTGATCATGATGATTCCTCCTGTCCTTTCCTGCTTATTCGCCCGCTACGAGAGCGCCGAGCTCGGCGACCGCAACCATCAAGTCCTCGATGCTCGCAGAGCCGTTCGCCAGTATCCCTGGAGCGCCCGCCCGCTCGACGTACACCGCGACCTCCTCGTAGTCGTCGTCCGCCCACGCGAACTTCTCCACGTCGTCGGGCGGGACGGCTCCCTTCCTGACGACTATGGTCGGGGACAGCGTCCCGGCCGACAGGTCGGGGTTGGCTATCTCGTTCCCGTTCTCGTCGACGATCCTCATGCCGGCCATGCCCATCACCTCCATGTTCCGGTAACGTAGTAGTGCAGGTACACCGTTCTCGAGTAGTTGCCGACGCTCAGGACGAAGAACTTCGGGGCTTTGTCTCCGAACACCGTGTGCACGCCGGGCCAGAACGCTCCGCCGCCCGGGTCCTCGATGACGACGTCTGCATGCACGAGATTCGTAAGGGCGAACGGGAGGGCGTGGCCTCCGCGCATCGTCCCGTCGTACGTCATGCCGCCCCACTGCATGTTCGTGGACGTCGGCGTGGACGTTGCGCCCCAGCACTCGGCGAACCCCGACGCCCACTTGCGCCACCGCCAGATGCCGCTCGTGCCCTGGGCCACCACGAAGTCGGCCATGTTGCCGCCGTTGAGCCTGAAGGTGCCCGACGCCTCCACGGCCCCCTTCAGGAGCACGCCGCTTCTGTTGCACGCGACGCCGGAGTCGTAGGGCTGCACGGTCCCGTCGGAGAGCGTCCGGCAGGCGGCGAGCGCGATCGAGCCTGGGGCCATGACCGCCAGCTGGTCGGTGCCCGCGTAGTAGGCTATCGCCCCCTTGCCGCCGCAGAGCTTGATGACCGCGTTCGCAGAGTTGGCCGCAAGCTCCAGGAGCCCCGCTTTGAGGCGCGCGAGCACGGTGGTGCCCTGCCTCACCGAGACGCTGTCTCCGTCCACGTACACGTTGCCGCCCGACGGGCTGCCGATCGTCGCGGTCGATCCGTAGATCGGCGCGTTGCACGCCTGCCAGGCGGTTCCGTCGTACACGAACGGCACGGTTGAGCCGGGAACCCAGAAAGCAGCGTTCGCTCCGTTTATCATGATCCGCTTCGCGCCCGATCCGTTCACGTCGAGCGTCGGCAGGCTCGCCGTGTTGGAATGCGAGAACGTGACGGCGACGGCCGCTCCTGGGTACAGCGAGAAACCCGCCACGTCGGAAACCGCCTTCGCAGCCGTCGCAGCAGCAGTTGAACACGTACCGTACAGCGTCTTTCCGTCTGCTCCGTCTTGCCCGTTTGCTCCCGGCTTTCCCTGCGGGCCTTGCTCTCCCTTTATCTTAGTCCATGCGTACATAGACGGAGTTGAGCTGTCCGCTTGCGCATGGTCCGTGTACTGGCCTATATACAGCTTTCCGGTGCTGTCCGTTGTCGAGAAGCCGGACGTGCCGTCTGCGCTGTTAGCGTATGCTATATGGAGGTACGGCGTCTTTCCGTCCTCTCCCGGCTTTCCGGGCGTTCCGTTCGCGCCGTCAGCGCCCTTTATCTTGCTCCATGCGTACTTGGATGGGGTGCTGCTGTCTTCCTGCACGCTATCGACGTACATTCCTATATAGGCGCGGTCGCTTTCGTTCAAGCTGAAATCAACGGTTCCGTCCGCGCTGTTCGAATAGGCTATATGGGTATAGCTCGACACGCCAGGCTTGCCGTCCGCACCGGGCTTGCCAGGCATGCCCTGCGCGCCGTCTTCGCCCTGCAAGCCTTGAAGCCCCCGCTCTCCACGGTCGCCCTTGTCGCCCTTGATCCTGGTCCAGGTGTAGAGCGCCGGGTCGATCGGATCGGCCTCGGTCGAATCCACGCACGTGCCCATGTAGGGGCCGGGCGTCTCGGACATGGGGTCGCCCGTGGGCGATTCCGACCACTTGACGTGCAGGTAGCTCGGAGCGCCGTCCGCTCCAGGAGCGCCGGGCACGCCGTCCTCGCCGCTGGATCCAAGCGTGCGCGCCCACGAGTAGGCGTCCGGGTCCGCGGGGCCGTCTGGAGATCCGTTCGAGCATATGCCCATGTAGGCGGTGTCGGCCTGCGGGGCCTCGGTCATAGGGACGCCGTCTGGGCTTGCGGAGAACCTGATGTGCACGTAGGCGCCGTGCAGGTCCGCCAGAGCGTCGAGGGCGCTTTGAGCCAAGCCGGCCGCGTCCTTGGCGATCTTGTCGACGGCCTCCGCCTTCTCGGCCGCGTCCTTGGCCGCCTGCCCGATGGGGGCCATGGCGTCGTACGCGGAGTTGATGGACGCGTTGAGCCTGCGTATCTGCCTGTTCGTCTCCCCGGTGAGGGAGTCGAACGTCGTTCCGAGCGTGTAGACCGACCGCGACGGGTCGAGCAGGTCAGGCTCGATCTTCGACACGAGCATGTACCCGTCGAACCCGTGCGGCCTCGACCTCACGCGCACGAGCTCCCCGACCCTGAGCGGCTTGAACCTCCCGACCGCCATCATAGCCATGTCGACGAGCTTCGCCTCGATGGTCGTCTTCGGCTCCACGTGCGGGCGCAGCGCGGCCGCCGCCGAATCGCACAGCCCCTCCACGGTCCCGGCGTCGGGGTTCGAGTACTGCATCTCGATGACGCCGTAGCGCTCCGCCGCCTCCCTGTGGACCAGGACGTCTCCTTCCTTGCAGAAGGCGGCGTCCTTCGGGTACGTTCCGTCCGGCATGGACTCGAGCGTCAGCCCGTCTTTCCCCTCGGGCCGGACGGCGGTGAACAGCCCATTGGTCGTGTCGGTGCGCGCGAAGTCGAGCAGGTTCTCCCCGAAGTCGATCACCTGGGCGTTGACGTCTGAGCACTCGGCCAGGTAGTCGATGTAGCGGACGCCTCCGCTTCGCCTGACGAACAGGTACCCTCCGAGCCGCTCGATCAGCTTGTCCTGTATCTCGCTCGACACCGTGGGAAGCTGCGAGGATTCCCGAAGTATGTGGTTGTTCCTGTCAAGCGCCGCCCCGTTGTTGACCCCGACGACGAACCGGCGCGATGAGTCCACGCGCTCGTTGTACTGTTCGATGAGCCATGAGAAGTACCCGTCGACGGAGCTCGGAGCCGTGAGGGGCTGCTTTCCCGGGACAGTCGAGTACGGTCGCACCAGCACGTCGCCGAGGTAGGCGAGCTCGCCTTTGCACGACACCCTGCCCGAGAGCAGGAAGTCGCTGCTCCTCTCGTAGACGAACCCCGCCCACAGCATCTCGTCGTCGAGCCACACCTCGACGGGGTTCGACCTGTCCCTGTCCTTCAACATGCTCTTCAGAGGATGGCCCTCGGGGATCGTGAACTCGCACCATCCCGCCGCGTTCGCCTCCATCCCCATGCGGATGTCGGTGAGCGCGTGCTCGTCCCCCACGGGGTCGTGGAGGTACTGCCCGCCGTACTTGACGCGCCACATCTAGACCCTGCCCCTCGCTTCGATGGAGAACTTCGGGTTCGTCACCGTCTCCTGCATGGCGGAGTACAGGCAGAACGCGGGCGACTGGCTCGTCGTCGACTCGCTCGTCTTGGAGACGAACGGCCAGTTGCCGGAGCTGTCGCAGCCCTCGAACTCTATCTTCACGGACGGCACCTCGGCGAAGTTGAACGGGTACGCCGAGAACCTCATGGCTGACGTCGCCCACAGCTCGCCCCATCCGCCGAACGCCTGGGACGGGAACGTCTTGCGGCGGATGCGGCACACGGCGGTGCCGTCGCTCCACTTCTCCCATTCCCATTCGCCCGACTTCCCGCTGTCCACGACGTACTTCTTGCCGAGCTTGTCGATCTTATTGCTGTTTCGGTTGAAAACAGCCGGATCGATGTAGTCGGATCCGTTTATCTCCTCTAATCCCAAATTGGCCGTTGCCATTTACAGATCACTCCAATCGTATGATACGAACGCCTCCGTCTCGTCTCCGAGCGGCGTCTTGTAGCGAAGCTCCGCCCATCTCGTCCCGCTCTCGTCGCTCCAGCGGGACCCCGCCATGTCCTCCCACGTCTTCGAGCGCATGAGGCCCTGCCCGTTGAGCGCGCGCAGCTCGTCCCACCTCATCGACCCGGCCGCGTTCCACGTCGTCGCGTGCCCCTCTCCCTCGGCGAGCTCGAACCAGCACGTGTTGATCACCTCGAAGCTGTTGACGTACATCTCGTTCCACCCTTGCTCGAACAGCACGTCGTTGAGCCTCCACGTCCCGGCCGGGACGGTCTGCGCCTTCCCGCCGAACTCGATCCTGCAAGGATGCGAGCATTCGATCGTCGGGCGCACGGGACGCCGCCCGCACTCGAAGCGGAACATCCTGCCTCCGCTCGCGTCGAGGCGGTACGTCTGCGTCCCCTTGGTTTTCCACGGGTCGGCCTCGACGTCGACCTTGAAGTAGCCGATATGCGCCTTGCTGTAGTACTCGTCTATCGAGAAGCGGCCATGGTAGGTGTACCCCGGGTCCATCGTCAGCGAGTAATCGAGCCTCCGCCCGTGGAGGAAGTTCGACGCCTCCGTCTTGATCCGCTCGAACATCTCCGGCTCGATGACGCCGAACACGAACGACTGCTTCCTGGCCCCGTACGCGACGTCGCCCGTCATCGCCTCGGTGAGGTCTATCGACCCGCTGCCGCCCGGAACGTCGACCAGGTAGGTCTTCGGAGCCGGAGGGGACAGCGTGCAGTCGTCGGACATCACCATGCCGAACCGCTCGAACAGGTCGACGCCTCCGACTATGATTCTGTTTTTAGGGTTTATAGCCTCCATCCTCTACCACCTCCCCAGGTTTTCCGCCCTGGCAAGCTCGACGCCCATGGGTTTGGCGATAGAAGACGCCAGCTTCTTTCCGTCGACGTACACGGCGACCTCGCCGCCTCCTGCCGAGCCGATAGCGGCTACCATCGCGTCGTACACGTCTTCTTTCGTGAGCGAGCCGTTCTTGTTTGCCGAGATTGCCATCCCGCTCGATGCCGCATAGCCGGGCGATGACAGCCTCGGGGCCGAGATCGCCATGTTCGAGAACGGCGCAGCGATCGCGTCTGCTACTTTCGCAGCGGCGCTCACGGTACCGACTCCCATCGCGGCCATCGACTTTGCGACCGATCCGGCGGCGGCGTCGATGCCATCCGCAGCTCCGAGCGGCACCCATTTGAAGGTCGCCTTCATGACCTTTGACGGCGACGCGATGCCGAAGAAGCTCTTCACGGCGTCGAGCGCACCGGAGCACACGTTTACGATGGCGTCCCAAACAGCACCCGCTGCGTCGCGGACGCCCGACACCATCCCTCGTACCATGTCGCCGGCTGCTGACGCCATCTGCCCGGCGAACCCGGCGACCTTTCCAGGAAGGCTCGATACGAAAGAGATCACGTTTCCGACGAACTGGGATCCTGCCGTCGCCGCCTGGCTCGCCATCGACGCCGCCCACGACGCTGCAGCAGATACAGCAGACGAGAGGAATCCCGACACCGATCCTGGAAGCCCGGCAAAGAACGACACGACGCTGCTCACGAACCATGATCCTGCCGCCACGGCCTGCGCCGCCATCGAGGACGCCCATGCGACCGCGTCTGCGACCGCCTGGTCGAGCCACGACTTGACGAGCATAGGGAGCTGCGAGAAGAAAGCGCCGACGTTCGTCACGAACTGGTTCACCGATTCAGGCAATCCTGCAAGGAACTCGACGAACCCGGTGAACGCGTCGATGGCGAATGTGGCGGCCTGCACGATTCCTCCGAAGAGGGCGACGACCAGCGACAGGGCTGCCCCGAGCACGGTGCCGAGGAAGTCGGCGACAGGCTGAAGCGCCTCGTACATGCGCTGCGCTGCCCCGAGAAAGTCGCCGATCATCGGAGCAAGCTGCTCCAATGCCGGGATCACCCACTGGCCTATGGCGCTTCCGAGGCTCTCGAGAAGCGTCGACGCGGTCGAGAACGCTGCCGCCAGCGTCCCCGCGAACTGAGCTGCTACAGGGGCGAACGCGTCGACGAGGCGTCCTATCCACTCTTGCGCCGTCGCGATGGCCGACGGGAGTTTCTCGCCTATCTCCGACACGATCGGGCCGAACGCTTCCTGCAGCGACCCTGTCGCCGCCGCGATGGAATCCTGCATTCCTTGCGGAAGCGAGCCCTTCACGGTCTCGAACGCGGTCGAGAACATCGTCCCCAGCGACGCAGCAAGCTCCGGACCTACTTTTGCGACGAGCTGCGGTATCGAACCCAAGGCCGTCCCTAGGATGCGACCGAGCCTCGGGATTATGTTCCCAGCGGCCGTGACGACGGAATCGACAAGCTGGCCGGTCAGCGCTTCGAGGTCGGCGTTCTCGTCGGCAAGCCCGGTGAGCCAGTTCGAGTAGGCGGCTTTCGCCATCGCAACAGATCCTTCAATGGTGGCTGCGGCCTCCTGCGCGGTGGTGCCTGTGATGCCCATCTCCTGCTGCACCACGTGGATGGCTTCCACGATGTCGGCGTAGGAAGAGATGTCGTAATTGATTCCCGATATCTTCTCGGCATCGTCGAGCAGGCGCTGCATCTCCTCCTTTGTTCCTCCGTAGCCTAGCTTGAGGTTGTCGAGCATCGTGAAGTTCTGCTTCGCGAAGCCTTGGTACGCGTCGGTGATGCGCCCCATGTCGGTGCCCATCTTGTTCGCGTTGTCCGACATGTCGGTGATCGCCATGTTCGCGTACTCGACGGCGGCGTTGGTGTCGCCGCCGAGGCTCTGCAGCAGCGACGCGCTGAACGACGTAGCCTGCTCCATGTACTGGTTCGCGCTCATGCCGGCCGTCTTGTACGCGCCGGCAGCGTAAGCCTGGAGCTTCCCGCTGCTCTCCTTGAACAGCGTGTCGACGCCTCCAACCAGCTGCTCGTAGGATGCGTAGCTTTCGAGCGCGGATCCGGCAACCTTTGCGACGCCGGCGACGGCGGCAGCAGCCGCTGCCACGAGCGCTGCGAGCCCTGCTTTTGCCGCCGTTGCCGCCGCTCCTCCGAAGCTTCCTCCGAACGACTTGCCGACCGAGTCCCCGGCGCTGCTCGCGTCGACTGATTTCAGCTGCGCGGCGATGTTCGCCTTCTTCAGCTTCGGGTACAGCGCGACGTACGCGCTAGCCAATTCGCTTGCCATCGCGAGCCTCCTTCCTCGGCATCGACAGCCTTCTCTCGTACTCTTCCTGCGTCATGGACGCGGAGCGCTTCTTAGGAGCCTCCCTCCAAGGCGGGACAAGTTGGCCGTCCTTGTCGCGCCACGAGTTGAGCAGGTTGAAGAGCATCCACTCGGCGTCCGTCCACTGCGTTTCCGGGTTGATCTTCGCCAAAGTGAGCGAGCCTCTCGGCAGGCTGCGGGACAGAGACGCCGCATGCCTGACCGACACGCTCCCTCCCACGTCGTCGATGCAGACGCCGTAGTACCTCTGGAGGTCGGCTCTAAGCTCGTCCGGGTACTTGCGGCGCACCTCGGCGAAGAAGATCAGTTTTTTGCCTCTCCTTCGTTCATCTTCGCCATGAGCTCGTTGAAGAACCCGGTCATGGACGTGGCCGTAGTCACTCCCGCCTTGTTCGCGAGCGCGTTCTTCACCTTCGGGTACTGGTCGCCGAAGACGCGCTTGCACAGCTTCGGGAACGCGAAGATGTTGCCGTCCTGCATCTCTCCGAGAAGCTCCACTACCTCGATGTCGTTCATCACCTCTTTGTCGACCGCAACGTCGATTCCCTTTACGTTTACGGTTACGGGCGTTTCGTTCGCCTTTGCTTTGCCGTTCGTCGCCATTACGCGCTCTCCTCCTCGATTTCGGCGTAGTACTTGTACGCCTTGTTTCCCTGCTCGTCCGGAAGTGCCTTGATCTTGATCTCGGATCCGAGAGGCTCGGATCCGGAGTACTTCATCTCTCCGACCTCGATGACCTTCCCGCGAGGGACGACGGTCCGCTCCACCATGGTCTCGGAAAGGAGCACCTCGAACACGTAGGATCGCGCGGCGGACTGCTTGCTGTTCACCAGCACGGCGATGTTGCCTTTACTGTCGACCGTCACGTTGTCCTGCCCGTACCGCTCTGCCAGCGCGTGCTTGTTCGTCTCGATCGGGTGGAACGCGTACGTCACCTCGTGATCGGTCCTGACGACGGCGACCTCGTCTCCTCCGAACGCTTTGAATCCCTCCGTGTCGCCGTTGATGGCCTCCGTGATGCCGTCCTCGTGGATGTAGCCGAGGCTGTTGAACCCTTCCTGCAGCGCCGTTGATGCGTCGGTCGGCACATTTGTCCCTCGGTCGGCCGAGTACACGGATCCTCCTACTTTGGGCTTCGGAATGTGCACGTTTTCAGCGTTTTGCGCCATATCTCATCCTCCTATGCTGATAAGCCGCCCGAAGAGGGCGGCTAAACCGTTTTTATGTCCGCGACTATCTGGTAACGTGGCGAATCGGCAGCCGGGAAGCTCGCAATCGAGTTGATGGAAACCGCCCTGACGTTCGCCTCGCGCTTGAACGACGGCAGCATGTCGCGGATGCTGCACGCCATCTCCGCCGCCTCCGCTCTCGTCTGCGCCCAGCATTGGATGGCGACGGCAGGGTTGTCCAAGACGACGCCTGTCACCCCTCCGCCGGTGCGCTCGATCGACACGAAGCGCTCCGGGCGCGGGTTCGGGACCTCCGTTGCAGCGTCCCATCCGGTGTTCGCGGCTATCCATGCGACGAGCGCAGCCTCGATGTCGTAAGGCATGGCATCACCCCTTTCCCGCATCGACTGACTTCACGAGGGAGTTGTGCTTCGCGTTCGACGCGATTGATGCGGCGTCTGCGGTCTGCACGAAAACGTGCGCCGAAACCTCCAGGTTCTTCGCCACGACGCCGTAGCGAGCGTTCCCGCTCTCGCTCATGCCCTCGGCGTTGCGCGCGATGCGCTGCCCTCTCGCCACGAGGTCCGCCCTCACGGCCGGCATCTTCATGATCTCGCGCGCAGCTTGCCCGTTGATCTTGAGGCCGCTTATATCAGCCATGGGTCGCCGTCACCTCCACTTCTCTGTTCCAGTCGCCGGGAGGCTCTGGGTCGAGCCACGGGCGTGGGTCGCCGATGACATCGAACCATTCTCCGTAGACCCACACCCGCGCCTTCTCCAAGCTGCCGCCGTAGGATTTCGGGAAGTACAGCGTGTAGGCGACGGACACGCCCTCCGGACGGTTTGACTCTCCGATGGAGGACGTGGGGCCGACGGCCGCCAGGACGTTGCCGACGGTCTCTACCGCGACGTCGTAGACGGGGTTCCCATGGGAGTCTTTCCCTGCTTGCGCCTTGGTTTCGACGATCACCGTGGTTCCATGGAGCATCACGCATCACCCCACGGGTGGACGAATCCGGCGCTCTGGCGGCCGATGCCGAGCCTTCGCCTCTCCGCAGACGTCAGGTAAAGGTCGCCGGTCGGGTTCGCGTAGGTTAGGGACTGGCTGAACGGCCCAACGGTCACGCCGCCCTGCGTTATCGGAGCCTGGTCGACATGCGACATCATCGCTCGCTTCACCATCTCGCATACGGTGAGCGAGAGCGCGTCCTTCGTCAGCTCATCGTCGATATCCAGCTCAACGCCGAATCTCCGGCACTCGTCGGCGACGACGAGGGACGCGTCCTTCAGCTTCTGCTCCGCGCGCGCCTTCTCGTCACCGCTCGAAAGAGGTCGCCAGCGCGCTTGGAGATCTTCTACGCTCGCGTAAGCCTCCATGCCAGCGGCACCTCCTTACTCCTCTTTCTCGACCTTCTCGTCGGGCTTGTTGACATGCTCGGTTTTTACCTCCTCGACCTTGCCGGCTTCGATGAGCGCCTTAGCGCGGTTGGCGGGCGCATCGAACACTTCGCCCTCCCAGCGGACGCCGCCCTTCTTGTCGTTTAGGGTATTGTCGGTGAAGCACTTGATCACTCGCAGTTTGGCCATGATTAGACGCCCGCCTCGATGGTGCCCTTGACGATGTAGTTCGCTACCTCCGGGAACAGGAGCACGCCGGTGTCGGCGTAGGTCTCGGCCGTGCCGTTGGTGTACTTGGGCTCGTGGTGGACGCCGATGAAGCCGGACTCGTCGAACTGGTAGCTGAAGCCAGCCTCGCCCAGCGCGGCGAAGTCGACGGCGTAGACGTTGATGTTCTCCTTAGGCGTCGCGCAGACGGTTCCCTTCGCCTGGTTCGCGTCGAGGATGCAGTCTCCGATGCCGAGGAAGTTCTTGAGGTAGGTGAAGCCGAACGCGGTCTCGATGTTGTTGATCGTCGAGGCTCCGAGGTACTCGGCGACGTCGAGCGGGTTGACGAAGAACACCGGCGTGCCGTTCTCGTCCTTCTCGTTGAGCGCTTTGGTGAGCGCGCCCCAGGTGTTCGCGATCGCAGCCTGGAACGTCTTGCCGGTCGCGGTGCCGGTCCCCGCCTTCAGGAACGCGAAGAAGTCCTTGCGCAGCCCGCCCTGGATGTCCTGGATCATCTTCTTGTCGGTCTTCTCGACGGCGGCGTCGAACCCGTACTTCAGGATGTCCTGCTTGGTGGTGGCCTTGCGGTAGGACTTGAGCTTCACAGCGTACGGATCTCCTACCTTCTTGTGCTCGTACTTGGACAGAGGGATGTCGTCGCCGGGAGTTACCTCGGCTTCGGACAGGGATCCCTCCACGGTGTACATCTGGATCTGGGTCCCGGCGGTGAGCGTCTGCGGCGTCTCGATGCCGAACACCGTCATGAGCGCGGTCACGCCCTGCTCGAACTTGCTGGCGAACTCGATGTCGAGGACGCGGGACGCGGTGCTGAGGTTTGCGTCTGCCATTTTTCATCATCCTTTCGGTTTATTTGAACAAATCGATGTTCTCCGCGATCGCGGCTTTTCTCTCCTTGCTGTTCTTGATCGCAAGGATCTCCTGCTTGGTCATCTTCGGGCCGTTGCCGTCGCCTCCCTTGCGGGTGTCGGACTGGCCGGACGGCGCGGAGGGCTTCTTGTACGCTTTCGCGATGGCCTCTGCGTGCGCCTTCATCTCCTCCTTGGTCGCTCCTCTGACGAGGTCTGCGGAGACGCCGGTTTCCTCGGACACTTCGGCGAGCCACGCCTTCTGGTCGCGCTCGGCCCTCATAGCGTCGAGCTCGGCTCGGATGCTGGCAAGCTCCTCGTCGGTCGTCTTGCTGCCGTCCTGCTGCTTCGCGCTCGCCTTCGCCCTCTTCTCCCATTTGCGGGCCTCCGCCTTCCAGTCGGTCGTGTCGGCTGCCGGAGCGCCTGCGCCCTGCGGCTCGGTGCCTCCGTCGCCGTTCTGCGTCGGCTCTGTCGGTTCGATCGTTGTGATGTTGTCTTCGGCCATGATGACCATCCTTCCTGCGCCATGCGGCGCGCTTGGTTCGCGTCGCCATGCGGCTCCGCTTTGCTGTCGCCCGGTTCAGGGCATGAAAAAAGCACCCATGCGGGTGCTTGATTCCTAGGTATGTCCGATGCAGTTCAACGCCTTGCCGAGGGCGGTCGCTATTTGCGCTTCTTGACGCGCTGCGCGTTTCCTCGCTCGGCTGCTGCGCGTACCGCCGTCTTCTTGCGGTCGGCTTCGGTATATGCGGCCTGCTTATCGATGCGCTGGCCGGAGTATCCGGCTTTCAGCTTGCCGTCTTCCGTGTAACGGTTGCGCCTCTTCTCCTTCTGGTGCTGCCGATGCTGCGAATGGTCCTTCCGCGCAAACGATTCCGCGTCGCCGCCGTACTGGCCCCACGCCTTGTCATCGTACTCTGCTGGGTCGAACCCCTCGATGGCGGGGTCTTTGTCCCATGAGCACACGACGCGGCACCTGCATCCGTCGTGGTAGTGGTCGGGGTCGAGCTTGCCGGCGGTCAGCTCTGATCTGTACGCGAAGCCGCGCGATGCCAGCATTCGGCAGAACTCGCACGAATCGCCGCCCAAGGGTATTCGAGCGTACTTCGGCTTCCTGGCGTCGCGCTCTCCGTTCAGGAACATCGTGCGGCCAACGGAACGCTGTATCTCGTATCCGACGCGCTGCAGAAGAATGGCTTCCACAACTTTTATTTCAGGCGTCTCCGCCAGCTTCGAGGTGATGCCGTAGGTCGCGTTCCTAGTCGACTCGGGGTCGCGCCCGCTGTCGGTCGAAGCGCCAAGCTTCTCACCTGTCTGGTACTCGCGGATTCCGTCGTAGAAGGAAGCCGCCATAGTTGATGCCAGCACGTCGGACGCGCCAACGATGCGCTCCATGATGTCGGCGATTTGAGCGCGCGCTGCCTGCGGGTCGCTCATGTCAACGGCTGCAAGCGCGGCGACGAGCCGACTCTTCGCCCTGTAGCTCACCTCGTCGACCGCGTCGGAGAACTCCTGAATGTACGAAAGCGGGATGGAATACATTTACTCCACCACCGTAGGCTCGTTCTGCGACGGCTTATTGACGGCGAAGATATCGCTGATCGCGTTAGCCGACGCAGCTTTGTTCCTGTCGTCCATCAGGCGGCGACGCGTGCCCTCGTCGAACCCGAGCTGTTCGAGGAACACGTCGGTTTCGGCGATCCAAGGCGCGACGGACGCGATCTTCACCATAGCGTCTGCCTGGGAGACGATGCTCGGCATCGCCGGGTTGCGGAATATCGGCGTGATGCTGCGCTCGTCCTCTGTGAGCTTTTCGAGCGGCTTGTCGAGCACGGCTGCCACCACCATGCGGGCGATGTTCCGCAGAGCCTCGCCGTTTCCGTCGTTGAGGTCGTCCGCCTCCATGATGAGCGGCTCGTTCGCCGCGTAGATCGCCTCCGCGCTCGACGGGTTGTCGTGGATGACGCCGAGCTGGCTTATCGCCACGTTCGTCTCTCCGCTGAACCTTGCGGCGAGGCTTCGCATGTAGTCGACGTGCGGCTGCATTGATCCTTGTGCGAGCTGCCCGAACTGCGGGACGTCGCCCTCCGAATCCCTGCCGATGGTGAAGATCGATCCGATGTAGGCCTCCCACTTGGAAACCTCTGCGAAAGCCTCCTCCTTGCTCACGCCGAGCAGGTACTTTTGCGGAGCCGTGAAGAACTCGGCGCTCACCTCGGTGCGCAGCGCCTCGCGCACGGCGCTGTCGGTGATCGAGCGCACGGCGCGCGTGATGCGCGACTGCCCGAACGGGCGCGCCTCGGTCGGCCGGTACGCCAGGACCTCCATGAGCGGCCGTCCCATCTCGTGCTCGGAAACCGAGTAATCCCAAACGCCCGACCGAGTGGCCCTCGCGTTGACTATCGCGTCGTCGACGTACAGGTTGATCTCGCACGCCTTTCCCTTGTCAGTGTAATCCACGATGGTGAAGCCGTACTTGATGCGGTTCTTGCGGTAATCCCAGCGAGCAGCGGACGATTCCGCCGAATGGAGCCCGATTATCACCTCCGGCTCGCCAGCATCGACGTCGCCGCGCGATATGGTTACGGCCGAGAAGCAGTAGACCAGCTCGGACGTGACGGCCATGCGGTATTTTCGTTTCAGCCCAGATTGCTCGGACACCCTGTCGAGGATGGCGGCGGCCGTCTCGTCGTTCGCCTCGAACCCGTCGAAGCGAGATCGCACGACGAGGGCCTCCACGGCCTTCTGCGGCCATCCCACGACGGTCTCCACGTCCTTGAGCGGAGGCGGGATCGACAGTCCCAGGTCTTGCAGGGTGTTCTTCGCCTCGTAGTACTTGTTCTTCTTCTGGTTTCCGAGGATGTGCTTGCACCAGATGCCCCATAGGTCGTCGAACACGTCCTGGTACGGGAAATCGGGCGCGAATCGCGGCTTCTGGAACGCCGCTCTCGTCGTAGCCATCAGCCGACCACCGCCTTTCTGCTAGGGTCTCTTTTCGTGGTTCTCACGCCCCACAGAGCGAGGCACGCGGCCTCGAGCGGGGTGATGTCGGTCTCGTTTCCCGACTGGAAGCCGAAGCCTCCGCCTTTGCCTATCTCGCGCTTCTCCGCCGCCTTGACCGCATCGTCGAGCGCAGGTTGCCCGATGTGCGTCATGGATCCTTCCGTGACGGCGTTCAGGAACATGGACGACGCCGCCGTGACCGTTTCCGGTTTCGCGGGGTCCAGCGCTCTCTTGACCACGCCGCCGGCTAGGAGCCGGTTGTACAGGTCGAGCGCGTTTGCCTTGCCGTCTATGACGGTCGTGCTGACCTTCCCGCACCGAGGCGTCAGCCAATCTTCAGCCCACTGTATCCCGTTCTCCGTCGATCCATGCTCGAGCACCTCTACATGGGGCGTGGCTCCCCTTTTCCATATCGCGATCGCGATTGCCGCGCGCTTTCCG
Source organism: Paraeggerthella hongkongensis (assembly GCF_003340345.1). Classification (GTDB taxonomy): domain Bacteria; phylum Actinomycetota; class Coriobacteriia; order Coriobacteriales; family Eggerthellaceae; genus Paraeggerthella; species Paraeggerthella hominis. Next base: position 268,203 of record NZ_PPTQ01000001.1, read on the forward strand.
TCCGCCGAGAACTTCACGCCGTAGGCTCGCTTCCAGGAAGCCTGCTCTACTATCTCCTCGTCGGTGAAGTCGACTTTGAGCGCGTCCCATTCGGAAGGGTCGAAGCACCCGTTTGCCATGTCGCTCGCCCACCAACCAAGCCTCTCGCGCGCGAACCCGTCTGGCGACATCGTTTTCAGCTCCTTTTCGACCGCCTTTCGCGTTAGCCGGTAGCCGAGAGCGGGATTGGTTTCCTCCCACCTTGATTCGTCGGATACATCGCCGATTTCGTCAACCGACCATTCGATCCAGTTCGTGCCGCCGTGCTCGCTCGACAGCGCGTTTCTCCGCGTTCGCGGGAATACGTCCCCATTGGTGGTTGGACCGGGCGGCGTTCCTAAAAGAATGAGTTGCGAGTTCTGCAACGGGCCAGCCGAACTGGTTGGCATCAGAGCCTCCAACTGGTCGTCGGTGAGCTCCTGCGCCTCGTCGCACACAACTACGTCCACGGTGAAGCCGCGCGCTGCGCCCTTCGAGCGGGCAGAGAACTCTATCGAGCCTCCGTTCGTCAACTCGATGGCCTCCTGCCCGTTCGTCTTGCGGATGGCTTTCACGATTTCGGCAAGTTCTGGATATTCGCTCTCGTTCTCGAAGAATGAGCACAGGCGCAGGAATGCCTTGCGGGCCGTCTTCACCTCGTGTGCGGTGTGCAGTATCTTCTCGCCCTCCACAGCAGCCCCGTACAGTTCACGAACTTCAAGAGTGCCGTTCTTCCCGTTCTGGCGCGGAACGGCCAGCCCGCAAGTGTCGTGCGCGTATGTGCCGTCATCGTCGTATGCGAGCCAGTCATCCAGCACGGTTTGCTGCCAAGGGTCGGGAGTAAGTCCGTAGGCGCCGGCCATCTCCGCCGCATCGCCTCCGTACGTGTAGGCGTAATCGTCAGAAACCCTAATTCGCGGATCTTGGTTTCCTCTTAGCTGGCGCTTTCTTGCGCTTGTTCCTCGCTTCATCCAAAGCCGTCCTCCTGTCTTTTTTCGGCTGCGCCTTCTCCAATGCGCGTATCTCCTTGGTAATATCCATGAATTGCTTTGAGAGAGCCGCTATGTCGCGTCCTGACTGGGTTTCCTCCAGCTGCCTTGCTATCCCTAGTCGGAGGCATTTCAGCATCTCGAGGTCGTCAGTACCCTCTGCGAGGGCCGCAAGCGTCATGCATCCGTCCTCTGGCATCCGGAAACCCCTCCTTTCGGGCTAAAAGATCAAAAACCTGGTGCGGAAAAGAATCGCGGGGGGATATTAGCCCTGTGCCGCTAGGGTGGCTTCGGACGAAGGGGAGGGGGTCCCCCCTGGGTCACCACTCCCTCGACTTCGGGAGCCTGTCGGCCGTCGGCTCCGGAGGCTTCCTAAGCGTCTTGTTGCCTCTCTTTTGATTGCATATCCTATGCGCAGGAGCGACGTTCGAGATGTCGAGCGGGTTGCCGCCCTTGGACACCGGCACGAGCTCGTCAAGCTCGAACGACATCGGGTGGCGCTTGGTCTTCCCGTCCGTCGGATCGACGTAGGTCGCGAGCGAGTAGTCGATGGGAAGCCCGCATATATGGCACGGCAATCCCATCGCCGCCACGCGCTTGCGCAGCGCGTCCCTTCTGGCTCCGTTGGCTCGGCGCGGGTTAGGCTTCGACATGCCCCGTCGCTTCCATGGCATCGACTCGCTCGTTCATCGTATGGAAACCCCTGTGAATTATCATCGGCGCACCTCCATCCCCTATCGCCCGTCCATCGGAGACTCGTTGTTCGCGAAGCACTCGCCCATGCCGTCGTAGGCGTCGACAGCGACGATGGAGCCGATGCGCGGACGGGCATGCGGAACCGGTACGCCGCATGCCCGCAGCATGGCGCGGCTGATGGCGGTGTCGTATTGCAACGCGATTGCGATTACCTCTTCGACGGATACCATTGCTGCCTCCCTGTCTCGGCGATAAAAAAGCCGCCCCTAATGGACGGCTGTTCGGTTGCGTCTCGCTTATATCAGACTATCAGGATCAGACGGCAATGGGCGGCAGCGTTTCTATCGGCGCGGCGTTGGGGAACTCGTCGCGCCGGAACGTCTCCGGGATCAAGCGGTACAGGTCGCGCGCCCCGGCGTCGCCGATGGTGCGAGCCTGGCGCTCGCTGTATCCGATCACGCGCCCGACGTAGGCCCACGTCCGCCCCTCGACCACGTGCATCCACATGGCCCACCTGCCCACGTGGTGCGGATCGCACATGTCCTGGGCGGCGGCTATCTCCGCATAGCATGCCGACACGCGGTCCGACCACTCCGCCTCCAGCTCCATGATGCGCGCGACGCCCTCGCCCAGCCTGTCCCCGCATCCGCCGGATCGGGAGCCTTCGAACGACGCCCCCATGGACACGAGCCGCGACCGCACGTCCCTTATCCTCGACTCGATCTCGCGTATCTCGTCGTCCATCGTCTTTATATGCCGCAAGTAAGACGCGACGCATGCCCGCATGACGAATATGTCGTGGTCCAAATCTGCCTCCGGAATCCGATCGAACAAGTGTGCTTGATATTTTATCGCATAAATTATCACTGTCGACGAACATGCGAAAAACGTCGCCTCCCCTTGACGAAATTCGATAGGCGGGTATCATCATCCCCCTCTCCCGGAAAACGGACGAGCTCATCGATGCAAAGCAGTCAGAAGGAGGCGGCCTTGACGCTCATTCGCAAAACGAAAAAGGAGAAAGTTCGCTATCTCGAGTGGTTCGATATCCTCTCGCTCACCGTTATCCTATTCGGCTGGGCGATCCTCTCGTCCACTATGTCGCTCTTGGGCCTTTCGCAAGGGACGGCGACGGTCGAAGGCAACATCTCGTTCTCCGTCGCGGACAACTACAACGCCATCGCCGTCCAATCGGGGTTGCTGGCGATCGCCCTGCTGTACCTGCGAGCCAGGAACTTCGATTTCAAGGCATGGCGCATCAAGCTCGATCTCAGAGCGGTCCTCTGCGCTGCGTTCGTGTTTCTAATCGGCTCGCTCGCCTTCGATGCCTACATGGTCGTTGCGGGGTCGATCCGCGAGGCGATCCAGTTCCCGAACCCGATCGGATCTTTTTTCTGGAGCGAACCCGTTTCCAGGGTCTTGCACGCCGCGCTCAACGGAGCGTACGAAGAGCTGTACTTCCTAGGCATCTGCCTCGCGGTGAGGCCCAGGCACCTGAAGTGGGCCGTGCCGTTCTCGTTGCTCGTGCGCGCAAGCTTCCATACCTACCAAGGGTTAATGCCTGCATTGGGAATCGGCCTCGTGTTCGGAGGAGCCGTCTACCTGATCTACAGGCGGTCGAAAGACAAGAACCTAGCGCCGTTTTTCATCGCGCATTCGGCGGCAGACGTGTTCGGACTGGGAATCCTGTCGCATTTCATCGGGTAGAGCGCCGCCTCCCTTGACGCGCGCGCATGCGCCACCTCGGCGAGCGCCGGGGATCGGCCGCGTACGCCTGGACCGTGCGCGGCTTGAGGCCCGCGGCCGCCGCGCACTCGCTCGCGGTCCCCTCGGCTATCAAGGCCCCGCGGTCGAACACCCTGTAACGCTGCCTCTCGCGAACCATGGCGCGGCTCCTCCCCTGCGTCGGTCGTTTTGCAGATGATACGGCACGGACGTCGGCGAGTCCAGCGCGCCCGCGCGAAGCAAGCTCGTGCCAGTTGCATTAAAGAATCAGATCCGCAACGGTTTCCCGCCCGTCTCGCTCCGCCCATCGCCCCTGCCGTTACAATGCCGGATAAGGCAGATCGACTCGAGAGGAGAGCCAATGGAAGACGTCAAGGAAAAGCTGGGAGAAGCGGCCGACAAGGCGAAGGAAGCCGTGAGCGAGGCGGCCCACGACGCGAAGAACGCCGTGAAGGACGCCGCCCACGACGTGAAGAACGCCGCCAAGGACGTCGCCGCCGACGCGAAGAACGCCGTGAAGGACATCGAGGCGGAGGCGAAGCGCAAGTAGCCGACCGCGCTCTCGCTTAAAGGAAGAGGGCCCGCAGCCTTGGATCGGCTGCGGGCCCTCTTCCTTCGTCAGCTGTACTGCCTTGTAACCCTCATCTTCACGTCTTCGACGGGAACTTTGCTCTCCCTTAGCAGGATGCGCAGGTCGTCCAGGTCGGGCAACGTCCCCTCGCCGGCGATCTCGACGACCACCGCGCCGCCCGACGCGTCGACGGAGACCGGCTCGTAGGACGATTCCCGCAGCCACTCCCTCACGGACTGCGCGGCGCCGCGCTCGAAGGAGTACTGCTCGATGACCTCGTTGCTCGCAGCGGCGAGGGGCACGGCGAGCAGGACGGTCCCGACGACCGCGGTGGCGTACCACAAAAGCCTCGCCTTCGCGCTGCTTCCGTCCTGCGCGTGCCCCGCAAATCCCATCAGGAAGAACACGGCATTGCACGAAAGCTGGATGGCGAAGAAGTTCACGGTGAATAGGAGCAGGGCCCCTGACGCGACCGCTTGGGCCCCCTGGGCGAGAGCCGCGCCCGCCACGCAGAGGGGAGGCACGATCGACACCGAGATGGCGACGCCCGGGATGGCGTCGAACACGTCGTCGCGGCCGACGGCCAAGGCTCCGACGGCCCCGGACGCGACGGCCACGACGAGGTCGACGAGGCGCGGGGAGACCCGCGACGACACTTCGCCGTTGCCGACCAGCGGGACGCCGGCCGGTATGGCGAGCGACGTAACACCGGCGACGGCGACGACCGCAGCCGCTCCCGAGAGGGCGACCAGAAGGCCCCTCGCCGCCTGGCGCCGCTTGCCCGTCGCGATGGCGAACGACGTGCCGATCATGGGCGACATGAGCGGGGCTATGAGCATCGCCCCTATCACTATGGCAGACGACTCGGCGGCGATCCCGCAGGTGGCGATCACTGCCGACAGCACGAGGCAGAGAAGGAACGCGGAGTACTGCTTGACGGGATTATCGACGCGCACCAACGTGATGCGCTCGATCTCGGGGATCCTCTCGGCGTTGGTTTTCCCTCCCGCGAATATCCTAGACACGACGCTCATCGAATGGCCTTTCGCTCGGCGGTGGATTCCTGCAAGAGAATGCTACCACACCGGCCACGGCGGCAGGCTCTCTGCGCTCATTCCGCGCCTCCGATCGGATGGCTGCAAAACGTCCTGCTGGTTGAGTGCGCCGCGTTCTTTAGAGAAGGGCGACGGGCAGCCGGGGCATACGCTCCTATATCATCGGCGATCCTCCTTCCTCCTCATTAACTCGACGGCGAGCATCCTCGCGATCCCTGCCAGCACCCACGCGCAGAACGCCGCCATGAGCGCGATGGACGCGACGAACAGCCACGCCGCCATCACATGCCCCATTCGTCCAGCTGCTCGTCGGAAGGATCCCAGTTGCTCTCGTTGGTACGCCGCTCTTCCAGGCCGCAGTACGGGCAAGCGAATGATGGCTTTCGCATGCGAGCATGGAGGCGCATATTCTTCGTTAACAGGAACTCGTGTCCGCATTGGGTGCTTACGGCAAACTTACCTTTCGCTAGCCAGCACATCCGCCATAAGCACGTCTCGCGTCCGCTCATTCGTCCACCACCTTCGCGCCGCATCCGCCGCAGAACCTATACGGATCGTGCAGCTCGCTCCCGCATACGTCGCACGATACGCTCGTGCCTTTGCGGATGGGCTTGCACGTGCGCTCCCAGCGGGTGTTCCAGGTTTCGGCTGCGTCTGCGAACGCTCGCAGCTTCTCGATCCCGCTCGTTTCATCGGCCATCATCGGCCTCCTTTCGTCTTGATGTAGTGCAGATGCCCTGCGCGTCGGCAGCTTTTGCACCGGCACCCGTAGCGGTTGTAGCCGGCGTACGTGCCATGCGACGGATGGCCGGGATCGGCGGACATCTCGGCGAGCACTTCTGCTCGGCGCTCGCGCTCCCTCTCGGCTCCCTTCTTGCGGGCTTCGCGAGAAGCGGCGCGGCATCTCTCGCATCGGCATCCGTACTTGTAGCCTGTAGCCGTCCCGTGCCTTCGGTCGCTCGGATCGGCAACCATGTCCTCCAGGTGCTTCTCGGTGCCGCGCCGCTTCGGGAGCGGCGCGGCGGGCTGCTCGACCGCCTTCTGATCGCTTCGATGCCGAAACCCCCGCACCTGCCCGTAGTGCTCCGCCATCAGGCCCCCTCGCGGCAGAATCCCGTCACCGGACCGTAGAGCGTTTTCATGCATCCCTTTTTCCCGAACTCGTCGTGCTCGGAATCATCGGCATCGTGATCTTCACCTGCGCCGATGCCGTAGCCGATGCGGGCTGGGCGGGCGGCTTCGCTGCACGTCCGTTCCACCATGGCCCGCTCGGCCTCGCTCGCCGCACGCACGGCGTCCGACGAGGCCGCATCGCTCATCCCGGCGAGGGCCGCGCGCCCCTCCTCGGCTCGCGCCTCGTCGATCAGCTCGTCCAGGTACCGTCGGGCTTTGAGGAGATCATCCAGGCCGTCCTTGAGGTCGTAGCTCCACAGGCACTCGAGCACCGTGCAGCGCAGGTGAGCGGCGAAGCCCTCGCCGGCCATCGAGCGCATGGCGTCGATGCACTCGATCCCTCCCTGCGTGTAGTGGTCTGGATGGTTCACGTTATCGGCCATTTCGCAGCCTCCTGTCCGGGCCGTCGAACGCGACGACCGCGTTTCTCCTGTCGCCGAGGCGGCTCACTATCGCCTTGGCTGTCTCTACGTTGCCGTCGGACGCCATCCGCGACGTCAGATCGATCGAGTTGTACTGCGTCGTGACGATAGTCGGCTTGCCGGTCCTGATGCGGGCGTCCAGCACGTCGAACAGCTTCGACAGCGCCCAGTCGGTCGGACGCTCCTTTCCCAGATCGTCGACGGCGAGCAGACCGACGTTGCGGTACCGCCCCATCACGTCGGCCTCGCGAGCAGCCCCGTCGAACACGCTGCGGAAGTCCCGCAGCAGGTCGAGCGACGTCGCGAAGAGCACCGTGCGCTCGGCGGCGTTGGCGATCAGGACGGCGCAGGCGGCGTGCGTCTTGCCGCGCCCGACGTCTCCTCGGAGCAGCAGCACGTCGGACGGCGACGCCGCCCAGTCGGCGATGCGCCGGTCGCACCCGTCGAGCGACGCCGAGCGGTAGCGCGAGGGAACGCCGGATCTGGCGAGCCGCTCCTCCACCTTCAGCCGTCGCTGCCCCTCCTTCCAGGCGGCTGCCGCCGCCTCCTGCTCCGGAGTGTTCCTCGGCGCCTCAAAACGCCCCAGCGTACTCGCCAAGCTCATCATGGCCGACCCCCTTCCCGGCAGCGTCGCGGCGGGCCCAGTTGCGCGCCGCGGCCCTCCAGTCCCGCATCTTCGACTTGCCGACCGTCCAGCCCTTCGACGCGTAGAAGTCGCAGAACCGCTCCGCGTCGAGGCTCAGCCCGGCCTCCTCCGCGAAGGCTCGGACCTCGTCGGGGGTCGGGGCGCGAAACCTCGCGCGCGCACCTCCCTCTTTTTCTGGTCTGGTTTGGATTGGTTTATCTTGGCTTGGTTTATATAGGAGGGGTTCCGAGGTTTCAAAACCCCCGTTTTCGATGTTTGAAACGGGGGTTTCACCTTCGTTTAACCTCCGTTCTTTTTCGGCTTGCTTTTCATCTTCCGGCGCGTTTTCCGGCTCGTTTTCGGCTTCTCGAACGTCTCTGGTAGCTTCTTTCCTCTGCCGTCTCGGACGCCCTCCGGCGTTGCCCTCGCGCGCGCTCACGGAGTTGTCGACGTCCTCGCGGATCGACTCGAACAGCGCGTCGAGCGGGTATTCGAGAGAGGGTTCCGCGCCCTCGGTGCCGTAGCGCATTACGGCGAGCGCGAACATGCCGCGCTGCTCCTCGGACGGGATCCGCTCGACGACTCTCGTTATCTTCGGGAACCAAGTGAACTTGTTTGGCATCGTTTCTCCTAGAACGGTATGTCTTCGTCGTGAACCGCCTGGCAAGCGTCGACGACCGGCGCGGCGCTCGCAACCGCCTGCGAGCCGTCCTGCCGCTTCATAAGCTCGATATCGTCAACGACCACCTCGATCTTGCTGCGCTTCTGGCCGTCGCGCTCCCACTGGCTCCAACAGAGCTTGCCTTCGATCGCGACCTTCGTACCTTTCGACAGGTACCTGCTCAAGCTTTCGGCTCGGTTGCCGAGCATGGTGCAGTCGATGAAGTTCGGGTAATCCTCCCATTCGCCGGTCTGCTGGTTCTTGCGGCGGTCGTTGACCGCCACGCCGAAGCCGAGGACCGGCATGCCGCCCGCGGTCGACCTCAGCTCCGGTTCGCGGGTCAGGTGCCCGCTGATGATCGTTCTGTTTATGCTCATAAAGGTGCTTTTCCTCTCGTTCCCTCGGCCGCCCCTTCACTCGAAAGGGCGTATGGTGTAGACTGTCGGCCGTCGCTCGAAGCCCCCCTTCGACGACGGACCCGCGCGCCTCGTCCGCGCGGGTCCCTCTTCCGGGACCCTCCGATCGCTCCCATATGCCGCTCCTCCCGCTCCTACGCCCCGACGCCGAACGCCAGCATGAGCGCGTAGGCGGCGGCTGCGGCGGCGAACGGGGCCGGCAGCATCTTGCAGCCGCGCTCCCATTCGCCGTGTGGTATCATTCGGTTGCCTTCATCGGCGGATGCGCGCCCCGACTTCCACATCCGGCGCGCTTCTTTTTTTCCTTCCATTCCCTATCTCCTCACGTGGTCCGGATACGGGTTCGGCTCGCGGAGTTCCGTCGGCCGAGCAAGCTTCGCGCGCTCCAGGAACACCCGCTCGCCGTTGCGCGTGATGACGCGCACCTCCCGGCGCAGGTCGGCGCTCCTGTCCATGCAGGAGAGCGCGCTGCGGAACGCGCCCGCCAGCCTCCGCACGCCCCTCTCGCCCGGCTCCACCGGAGCGCACGTCACCTCGGCCACGTCTCCGGGATTCGACTTCTCCAAGAACTCCCTGGCGGTCTCCTCGCAGAAGACCCGAAGAGGGCTCTTGTCTCCGTCTCGGTAGCCCGGCACCTCGGCCTTGTCGATCATGTGCAGCATGGCGATCCTCCTTACATTCGTACTGTATACATACGTTATGTATGTTTTTTCTAGGTGCATATTAACATACAATTCGTATGTAACCAATACCTGTTTTAGGAGTTCAATTGCTCGGAAAAAGGCTCCGCGAAATTCGAATGGCGCATGCTCTAACTCAGCAGCAAACGGCTGACCATCTCATGATTTCGCTGAACGCCTACCAGAAATACGAGCAGGGCACCAGGGCGCCGTCACCGGAAACGCTAGTAAAGCTCGCGGACTTCTTCGACACGTCTACCGATTGGATCCTTGGGAGAACGGAGGATCCGTCGTTCTCAAGAGACGTTGGTGAACGCTGAACATATCTTCCAGCGCATCCCATATCTCGAAGTCTCCCGTCCGGTCCCCCGCCTCGATCTTCTGATAGTAGTTAAGGCTTATCCCCAGCGAATCCGCTACGGCCTGCTGGGTCATGCCGGCGCGCCTGCGCGCCTCCTTCAACGCTTCCCGGCCGTTTCCCATGGCTGGCGCCTCCTTCCTTTCATGCATTGCTTTTTCCCGATGGATTGTAGAACCTCGCGCACGTTTCCCCAGACAGCGGGCACTTCGGCGCGTACGAGACGATGGGCGCGGAACACGCCCGCTCCACCATCGACTTGGAAAGGGCGCCGAAGCTCTCCGCCGCCCGCGCATCGCGCCCCGGAAGCACGTGGCCGTAGATTCCCAGCGTCACGTCGATCTTCGAGTGCCCGAGCCGCTCCTGTACGACCTTTATCGCCTCGCCGTGCGACAGCAGGTAGGTCGCATGCGTGTGCCGGAGCGTGTGCAGGTGGACGTGCTTGGCGAGCTTGAGCGACTTCGCGAGGGCGCGGAACTCCGCCGTGAACTCCGACGGAAGTATCCACGTCCCGTCCGGATGCGAGAACAAGGGCGTCTCGTCCGTCTGCCGGCAGCCGCGCTCGGCCATGACGGCCTGCTGCAGCGCGATCTGCGAGCGGATCGCGCCGGCGGTCTCGTCGTCGACCGTCAAGACGCGCTTGCCGCGCTCGGACTTCGGCTCCTTGTACTCGGCGGGGGCCGACATGCCGGGGACCTGCGCGACCGAGCGGGAAACCCTCACGCCCGGATGCCACGACGCCTCGCCGCCTGGGGCCATGTCCATGCCGATCCGCTCCGACCAATCGCCGACCTGGAAGCCGGCGAGCTCGCCGCGCCTGACCCCGGTGTGCAGGCACGTCCACCATGCCGCCGCGAACGTCCGCTCCATGTAGCCCGCGTCGTCCTCGACCGGTTTCGCAAGAACTTCGTGGAGGCGCGCCGCGAGAGCCGCGAAGTCGCGCTCGGAAAGCGGCTTGGCCTCAGGGCTTCCGCCGCGCGGCACCGCCACGCCGAGGACGGGGTTGGAGTCCACCACGCCGTCGCGCATGAGCGTGGAGAAGCAGCCCGACAGCATCGCGTGGAGCTTGCGAACGGTCACGGGCGACAGCGGCGATCCGTCCTTTCCGCCGCTGCGCAGAAGCGACCGATAGAGCGCCGAGAAGTCCGACGCCGAGGCCCGGTCGTACTCGATCCGCCCCACGCCGGGATGAACGTAGCAGCGGGCCATCGACCGGTAGGCCGCGACGGTCGACGCCGCATGCCCGTAGTCGACGAGGCCGTCCAGGTAGTAGTCCAGGAGCGCGCCCACCGTGTAGCCGGAGCCAGTCCTCTTCGCGCGGCCCGCCTTCAGCTCGACCTCCTCGACGGTCTGCGCGATCTCTTCGTCGGTCGCTCCCGGCGGCAGCGTCCTCGATACCTGACGCGTCTTTCCCGTCGCCGCGTCGACGCCGGCGTACGACCGCACTACTATGCTGCCCGTCCTAGGATCAATCCTGATGCTCGACAATCTCCTGTTCCTTCCTGTGCTTTCGCCACCGGGCCGCGTCGGCCATGCAGTCGGCGACCTCTCCGCGCATGAACCTGCCCGTCACGCCGAGCGACCCCATCGTGCGCCCCAGCTCGTCGGCGCGGTCGTAATCCATCGCGTCCACGACGATCAGCCAGGGGCCGACGTCCGCCGACCTATCGACCATCGAAGGCGCCTTGCCCGACCGCGTCGCGCGCGGCCGTCCAGTCGCGAACCTTCGGCGAGCGGCCCACCACGCGGCGGTACAGCTCGTTCATCAGTTCGACGCCCTCCCGCCCGTCGAGGGGCTGCCTGTGCGCCGGATGTATGTACTTCGCCAGATGGGGGCTGTGCATGACCGCGAGGCGCGACAGGGCTGGCCAGTAGTTGTTGCTCATCCCCATCGCCTGCTGGTTGCGCATGATGGTGCACCTCTTCGTAACGCTCGCCTCGGCGGTCAGCCTTATCATCCAGGCCGCGAAGGTCGTTATGCTCGGATCGGCCGGGTACGGCCTCTCAGCCCATGCGGCGGCTTTGAGCGCCCACGTGACCGTCCGATCCTCCCCTTCGCTCATGACCCCACCCCGCATGCCATCATGATCGCGTAGATCGCGAGCATCGCCGCGAACGGCACCGGGAGCAGCCGCATGCCGCGCTCCCATTCGTCGCGCAGGCATCGCTCCATGTCGTACTTGACTGCGCGTGTTATGCTATTTACGACCTGTTGGTCAGTTGCGCGCTTGCTTTCCACGGCTGGGCGCGCTTCTTTTTCAGCTCGCATTCCGCACTCCTCTCATGAACCAATCGTCGAACCACTCTGGCTTCACCCGCATGCCGCGAGACTGCCCGACCGGCATGAAGGACTTCATCTCCCCGCTTCTTACGGCGAGCGACAGCGTGCTGTACGGTATGCCTGACGCACGCTCCACCTCCCTCAGCCTGTACATGGGCTTCACTGGCAGCTCGGCGACCCTCGCCATCTCGGCGAAGATCTGCCCATGGGTTTCGGTTTCCATCGGCGCCTCCTTTCTCAATCGATCATCGCTATCAGATAGCACCGGTGTTCCCCGCTTCTCCCTGTCGGGAGCGGGTATTGGGCGGTGCCCTAGGTTTTCAATGTGCTCGCCGAATAGGCATGGGGGCGAAAACGTGGTAAGATTCGCTTAGAACGGAGGTAATAGTATGTTCAAGGACCTCGACAGCTTCATAAAAAGCGATGGGCTGCTGCAGCGCTCCCCCGACCGCGAAAGCGAATCGGAGCCGATCATCGACGACCTGGGCGACGATCCGAGCCCTGAGGCGGCGGCGATGGCCGTTGCCGAGTTCTTCGAGAAGTCCCTTCCGAGCGTCTTGGACGAGTTCCGCGACTGGCTCGGCTCGTAACAACCTCTCTCGTCGGAAGCGTTTCCGACTCCATGCCTATTCGGTTTTCAAGGTACGTTCGCACCGAGCCGAATACCCGGAAACACGGCAGCCTGTTAGAATTGGCTTTGCGAGAGGCAATCGAGGAAAGGCGCGCCATGACAAGCGAACTGAGAAGACCGCTCGATGGCATAGCGTCAAGCGTCGGCAACGTGGGAAGATCCGTCGCCCAGGCATCGAAATCAACCGACGAGATCCGAAGGAGCATCGACAACCTCGGAAAGCGAGTTTCCGAGTCATCGGCCATGCAATCGGTCGACCTTCTCACGGACGACGAGATCGACGAGCTCAGAAAGCTCGTGAGTCTCGGAGACGGGGCGAAAGGATACGCCGCATCGCGCCTTGAATCCGAAGCCGTGCAAGGAATGTACCTTCAACTGTCGGATCTCGGCTTCATCCATTGTTTTCGCGATTTCGACGGAGACATCTTGTACGTCAACTACGACCCGAAAGCGAACTGGGCCATCGCCCGCCACGACAAGCTAGCGGAACTGGAGGCTCGGCGTAAAGAAGAGGTCGATCGGATACGCGACGAGGACAGGAAGCACAGCCGCAACAACGTGATCATCGGATGGTTCCTCGGCCTTGCCACAGCAGCCATACCGTACCTCGTCAATCTGGTCAGCTCATTGATTCAAGCACCAAGCCAATGAGCGTGCTCGCCACACCCAAAACGTAGCCCAGCACGACGTCTTTAACGGACTCCGCCTGATCCTCGCTCATGCCAAACAGGTCTTTCAGTTTCACGGCTACCGCCTTTCCGGCTGCCGTGTTTCCGGGTATTCGATTGTTAAGGTGCTTGCGGCGAGCCCGCTGCGGAGGATGACCGACAGCGCGCTGCCAATGGAACGGGTTGCCTTCGCGCTTACAGCGGCGCATCTGGTCGGCGCGGCTGCGGCTGAAAGGACGGGCCGGATCGGTCGATCCTTTGCGGCGGGTTCACCTCATGGCCGCTACAGCAGCGGCCTGATGTCCGTCATGAGGGCCGGCAGGCTGTCGATGCTGACGTTCGCCCGCTTGTGGTCCACGCCCTCGATGCGCACCCACTCCTCGCCGTGATCGTCCACCTCGTAGACCATCGGCGTCTCGGCCAGGTAGTCGTATCGGTGCGCGCCGCATTCGACGAGGGCATCGTTGATGCGCTGAACGAACAGCGCCTTGTCCTCGGCTTCGATCTCCACTTGCTTTTTCGCCTCCTTCCCTATCCCGCCTCGCGCTCGGCGTACGCTTCCGCGCAGCCGTGGAACAGCTCCACGATCTCGTCTACCTCCGGGTCGGGCTTCGCGCCGTCCTTCGTCAGCTCGTTGCCGATAGCCTCCGCGTAGTGGTGCAGGCGCTCCCGCTCGGTCGGCACGTCGCCGTCGGATTCGAATAATCCGAAGGGACCATCGAGCCGATAACCCGGAAAGAACCTGTCCCGGATAGCCTTCGCTTCGTCGAGAGTGAACGAGATAGCTTCAGACAGCTTCATCTCGAATACCGCTTCCGTGCAACCGATTTCAGATGCAACTTGCTCAGGCGTAACTTCCCGCATATGCATGAAGCCCTGTAGATTCTTAAACATTTACTCATCTCCTCCTTTCCTACCCTGCCTTGCGCTCGTTGACATCCCTCGGAAGGCGCTCGTCTGTGCGGCCGTAAAGGTAGTCGGTGGAGCAGCCGTACAGGTCGGCTGCGGAGTTCGCCACCTCTGCGGGAATGTCGCGCACGTTGTTCTCGTAGAAGCACAGGCTCTTCGCGCTGCAGCCCAGGCGCGCGGCGGCCTCCTCCTGCGTCATTCCGACGCGCACTCGCTCGGACGCGAGCGGTTTAATCTCCAACAATGGAATCACCTCCCTTCATGCGCTTTTCGCGGAGCTTCCAGCCGAGGGAGACGCCCTACGCGAGGAACGGCATCGCGAGGAAGCTCGTTCTGGGCAGCCCCCAGTCCAGGATGAGGTCCGCATAGAACAGGACGAGAAACGCAACCTGGATACAGGTGGCGATCGCCACCAGGGGCGGGGTTCTCGTATCCTCCATGGTTCACCTCCAACTTAACTACTAGAATTTTTCGTGCCTTCAGTAGGTATAGTACAACAATTTCTAGTAGTTTCAAGCGTAATTTTGGAATTGGTGGTAATATTTCTTGTACCAAAACAATTGGTAGGAGCTATCATGGAAAACAACATTGGTGAAGCACGACGCTCTTACGCTTTAGCTGTCGGAGGGTTCACGCAAGAAGATGCTGCGAGCTATTTCAACGTAAGCCTCGGTACGTACCGAAATTGGGAGCAGGGCGTCGGCAAGCTGAACGGCGAGATACTATGCGCCATCGCCGACAAATACGGCTGCTCCACCGACTACCTGCTCTGCCGAACCGACGACCCGACGCCTTTCCCCGCCTCGTCGCCGAAGATCGCGGAGACCGCCGAGGAAGAACGCCTCGTGTCCGCGTACCGCAGATGCACCAAGCGCGAGCGTCTGGCGGTGCTCAACACCGCCGAGACGATGGCCGACGACGGTGCAGCGAAAAATATGGACGATGGACGGGCTGCGGAAAAGATAGGGGCGTAATTATGGGACTATTTTCAATACTGTTTGGAAAATCTGGCGAAAGAGAATACCCTCTGCAGTCCAAGCCTACCCTAAAGCCTCTGCTGCTATCGGGTTGCGAAGAGCGGAAGGTGTACGTCTACGACGGATCACCGCTCAAAAGCATAAAGAAGCATGAAAGGATTGTGCTTCATGCTACCGCGGACGAGATCACAATGATCAGTGCTGAGACAGGCGGCGTATGGAGCACGAGCGATGAAGACTCTAGTGCCTGCGCGCTACTTTACAATGGTAAACCAATCGGATTCATGTCCTCTTATGGAGGCATTCTGCAAGAGCTGTGCAAGCGAGGTTTCGATGTGCAGATCGACGCAATGCGAACAGGGTCATATTCTCCGATAATCCCAGAAATAAAGGCGTACATGCCATCGTACCAAGAGGTAAAAGGTCTGCTAGATAGCAGGCAAAAGGCGATGAATGAAGGGCGCCTGGTCAAATTCAACATCAAAGAATCTGCATTCAAACAAGAGTTTGATGTCGCCAATAAACAATTCGTTCGTTCGGAAGGTGCTCCTGATTTCGTTGTAGGGTCAATCAGTATTTCTGGAGACACCAGGATGATTGAAGTACCTAAGGGCTCACGCGCAAAGCCGCATATACTTTTGCTCGACAAGGAGATTCCCGTCACAGAAATAGCAGCAACCTGCGGAGCCTACAGCACCCTGACAGACAAGGTAGGCCAGCTTCCGAGTTCGGCAACAATATCGAAGATACCGTCGATGCGGGATCGTCGCGAATTCTATTACGCGATTGAATTGACATACTAACAAGAAAGCCCAGCTCATATGGGTGGCATTGTCGAATGGCTTCAATCTAGAGAGGAGATGGAGCGGATGAAGATCGGGTACAGAAAACCGCGCATAAAATCGTCCTTGAAAGCGAGAACGACAGGACGTGCAAAAAGGTCGGTTAAAAAATCCATCAACCCGATGTACGGCAAAAAGGGCGTTGGGTTTGCGAAAAACCCACGGCGCTCCGTAAAGAACGCGGTCTACCGCAGGACAACGTTCGGCACCATGGACATATTGAAGAAGCTGTTTAAATAATAACTGCAAAGAAAGCCCCACGCATCACCGGGCGGCAACCCTAGCGCGAGGCTTCTGAAGTACCAACCGAATAACGGAAGGCAGGTGCATTGTACCATGTCCAGGAAAAGCCGTCGCCGGTCGTGGGGGTCGATAACGATCGTGACGAAGACGAAGCACGTCGTAAGATGGATCGAGAATACCACCGACGGGCGCGTTCGCAAGTCCAAGACGCTCGAATGCACGTACCGGGAAGCTGACAGGTTTCTAGCCGAGCGAAGGATGGAAGTCGAAGCCCCTCCGGCCATGACCGTCAAAGCCCTATGGGATGATCACGAGCGGCCCGTCATGGCTGACAGGCTCGCGTCCGGCAGGATGTCGAATCGCACGGCCAGGCAGTACGACAGCTGCTGGGCGAAGCACGTGGCTCCCAGGTGGGGCGGCACGCCGTGCACGGAGGTGAGGCCGCTCGACATCCAGAAGTGGCTCCTCGAAATACCGAGGACGAGCGCGAAGACAGCGCGGATCGTGCTGAAGAAAACGCTCGATCATGCCGTCATGTTCGAGCTCATCGCGACGAATCCGGCAGACAAGAAGTTCAGGTACGCCGATTCCGAGCGAAGGGACCGCAGCGTGTACACGCAAGCCCAGCTCGAGCAGCTGGCTGAAGTCGTGCGGGGGTCGGCATGCGAAGTGCCTTTCATCCTGTGCGCGTTCGCCGGAATGCGAGTCGGCGAGGCGTGCGGCGTGCCGATCGAGAACGTCGAGTTCGGAGACGAAGCCGCCTCGATAGCGATAACGTCGCAGCTCGCCGACGACGGAGAGCTTCGCGCGCGTCTGAAGACGAGAGCGTCTAAGCGCACCGTAGGGCTTCCCAAGCCCTGGTGCGACCGTTTGCGCGATATCGTCGCAGACTTGCCCGATCACGCCTTGTGGGCCAACGACAACGGCGCAGGGGAGCCTGTTCCGCGCTACGTCGTCGCGAGAACATGGGAAAGGCTCGTTAAAGCATCCGCCGTCCCGTACCTTCCAATGCAGTCGCTGCGCCCGTCGTTCGAGACGATCATGCATTGGAAGGCCGGGGTCCCGATCGAGCAGGTCGCCCGCATAATGGGGCACACACAGGCTTCCACTACCGTCGGGCACTACGACCGTCCCGGCGGAGACGAGCTGGTTTCCGTGGCCGTGGAAGCCGCATCGCGCCTGTCCGAAATATCCTAACCTCTATCCCAGATAGGAAAAATAAGGATATTTCCAAAATATACCCAGGTCATTTGCGCAAGTCATATAGTTGAGAATTATACAACTCTGCGTAGAAACCGCCAAGTTCCAGCAATTCATCGTGCGACCCCTGCTCCACGATATCGCCGTCGCGTATGACCAAGATGAGGTCGGCGCGCTTGATGGTGGACAGCCGATGCGCGATCACGAACGAGGTGCGCCCGCGCATGAGGTTGTCCATGGCCTTCTGGATGCGCTCCTCGGTACGCGTATCGACGCTCGAGGTGGCTTCGTCCAAGATGAGCATGCGCCGGTCGGCCAAGATGGCACGCGCGATGGTCAGAAGCTGGCGCTGGCCTTGGCTGATGTTGCTGGCGTCCTCGTTGATCTCGGTATCGTAGCCCTGGGGAAGCGTCTGGACGAAATGGTGAACGTACGCAGCCTTCGCCGCCGCCTCCACCTCTTCGTCGGTCGCGTCCAGGTTGCCGTAGCGGATGTTCTCGCGAATCGTCCCGTTGAACAGCCACGTATCCTGCAGCACCATCCCGAACAAGCTGCGCACGTCGTCGCGCGCGAAGTCGCGAACGTCCACGCCGCCGATCCGTATCGCGCCGCCCTGAACGTCGTAGAACCGCATGAGAAGCTTCACCATGGTGGTCTTGCCCGCACCCGTAGGCCCTACCAGCGCGACGGTCTGCCCCGGAGCGACCTCGGCCGAAAAGTCCTTGATGACCGGGTTCTGGGCATCGTAGCCGAAGCGCACGTGATCGAACGACACGCGGCACTCGACGTCGGCCGTGCGCGCGGACACGTGCTCGGGCTCTTCCTCAGGCTGCTCCAGGAACCGGAAGATGCGCTCTCCCGCCGCCGCCATCTGCTGCAGCACGTTGGACACCTGCGTCAGCTGCGTGATGGGCTGCGTGAAGTTCTTGACGTACTGGATGAACGCCTGGATGTCGCCCACCGTGATAACCCCTTGCACGGCCAGAAAGCTGCCGGCCACGGCCACGGCCACGTAACCCAGGTTTCCCACGAAGTTCATGATGGGCTGCATAAGGCCGCTGATGAACTGCGATTTCCACGCCGACGCATACAGCCGCCCGTTCGTCTTGTTGAAGCTTTCGAGCGCGCCTTGCTCGCGGTTGAACGCCTTCACGATGGCGTGCCCCGAGAACGTCTCCTCCACCAAGCCGTTGATCTCGCCTAACGTGTTCTGCTGAGCCACGAAGTACTTCTGCGAACGCTTCACCACAACCAGAATGAGCACTACCGACACGGGAAGGATGAGCACCGTGATCAGCGTCATAAGCGGGTTGATGCTGAGCATCATGACCAGCACGCCGATGATGGTCGTCACGGACGTGATGAGCTGGGTCACGCCCTGGTTCAGGCTCTGCCCCAGCGTGTCCACGTCGTTCGTGATGCGCGAAAGCGTATCGCCGACCCGCGTGCGCTCGAAGTACCCCATGGGCATGCGATCGATCTTTTCGGCGATAGCCCGGCGAAGCTGGTAACACGTACGCTGCGAGATCGAGCTCATCATCCAACCTTGGACGAACGAGCACGCTGCCGACAGCAGGTACAGGCCCAGCGTGAACGCCAAGATGCGCGCGATGGCGTCGAAATCGATCCCGCCCGAACCGTCGATCTTGGCGACGATGCCGTTGAACAGCTCGGTCGTCGCAGTGGAGAGCACTTTCGGCCCCACGATATTGAAGACGGTCGATCCGATGGCGAACACGACCACCACCACGAGCGCCGCCTTGAAACGCCCCATGAACGAGACGAGCTTGCCAAGCGTGCCCTTGAAATCCTTGGGCTTCTCGCCGGGCATCATGCGCCCCGCGGGCCCGTGACCGCCGAAGGGGCCACGGCGCGGCGCCTCGGCCTGCTGCCGGTCGGAAGGCTTCCGTTCGCTCATGCGGCATCACCTCCGTTCAGTTCCGCTTCGGAAAGCTGCGACATCGCGATCTCCCGGTACTCCTCGCAAGACTCCATCAACTGCTCGTGCGTGCCCTTGCCTACCACGCGGCCTTCGTCGAGCACCACGATCAAATCGGCGTTCAAAACCGTCGAAATGCGCTGCGCCACGATGACCACCGTCTTGTCGGACAGGCGCGCCGCCAGCTCGCGACGCAAAGCGGCGTCGGTTTTGTAGTCGAGCGCCGAGAAGCTGTCGTCGAACAGGTAGGCGCGCGCATCGGTTGCCAAGGCGCGGGCGATGGCCAGGCGCTGTCGCTGCCCGCCCGACACGTTCGTTCCGCCCTGCGAAACGCGGGCGTCCAACCCTTCCTCTTTGGAGGCGACGAATTCGCCGGCTTGGGCGATGAAGGCAGCCGTCTCGATGCGCTCGAGGGGCATATCCTCGTTGCCGTACGCGATGTTCGAACCGATAGTGCCGCTGAACAGGAACGACTCCTGAGGAACGTAGCCCAACTGAGCACGCAGGCAGTGCTGGCTCACGTGGCGCACGTCAACGCCGTCCACCGTAACGGATCCGCAGGTCACATCGTAAAAGCGCTCGATCAGCTTGATAATCGTGGACTTGCCCGATCCCGTGGAGCCTATGATGGCCGTGGTCTTGCCCGGCTCGGCCACGAAATCGACGTGCTCGAGCACGCATTCCTTGGAGTCGCCGTACTTGAAGCTCACGTCGTTGAATGCGATGGCCGCCCCGCCGGTACGCGCGGCCAGACGCTGGTCGCAGGCTTCGTCGGCGGGAGGGTCGCACACGGTCGGACGCGCATCGAGCACTTCGTTGATGCGCTGCGCGGCTACGTCGGCGCGCGGAAGCATGATGGATATCATGCCGATCATGAGAAAGCCCATGATGATGACCATCGAATAGGTGATGAACGCGATCAGGTCGCCGGTTTGAATGGCGCCCGTATCGATGTAGCTGCCGCCCACCCATACGATCAGCACCGACACTACGTTCATGATCAGCATCATCAACGGCATCATGAACGTCATGACGCGGTTCGTGAACAGCTGGGTCTTCATCAGGTGCGTGCTAGCCTTGTCGAAGCGGGCTTCTTCGTACTCCTGGCGGTCGAACGCGCGAATGACGGGCAGCCCCGTGAGCATCTCGCGCGACACCAGGTTCACGCGATCGACAAGCGTCTGCATGATGCGGAACTTGGGCAGCGCCACGCGCATGAGCACCATGATGACCGCGAAGATGACCGCCACGGCCGCAACGATGATCCAGCTCATCGACAGGCTGGTGCGCGAGATCATGATGATGCCGCCTATAGCCAGGATGGGAGCGTACAGCACCATGCGGAGCAGCATGACGATCACCATCTGCACCAGCTGGACGTCGTTGGTCCCGCGGGTGATGAGCGACGCGGCCGAAAAGCTTTGCACTTCGGCGTCCGAGAAGCCGACCACCTGGCGAAACAGCCGGGAGCGCAAGCCCGCAGCCACCTTCGCGGCCGTGCGAGAGGCGATGAAGCCCACGCACACGGCGGCGACCATGCCCACGGCAGCAAGGCCCAGCATCAGCAGGCCCACGCGAACAAGATAGCCCATCTGCATGTCGGACAGGTTGTAGCCAAGGCTTTCGTATTCGGCTTTCGCGGCGGCGATGGCCTGCTGCTCGACGATGGCCTGGCCCTTGTCCCCTATCTGCTGTTCGGCTTGATCGCGCAGCGAAAGAACCTGGTCCTTCGTGACGACCCCCTCCCGATAGGCCTGCAGAGCCTGATCGAGATCGAAGTCGGGGATCTTGTCGGCGTAGTGGGCGATCACAAGCGGAACGGACACCATCTTGTCGAGTGCGTCGATCTCCTTGCGCCCCTGGTCGTTGAGTTTGTACGTGCCCTGCTCCGTCTGGTCGTAGGCAGCGCGGAACACTTGCTCGTCGTTTTCAGGCAACAGCATGGCTACGGCATCATGGTTCTTCGCGGTCATCTCCTCGGTCGCCGCATGCTCCACGCCCGACTGCTGGATGCCCACGTCCACGATCTGCGACGTGTAGTTCGGCAGGGCCAGATCGGTGGCCGCCTGGACGACAAGCAGGCACACGATGAGCGCCACCGCGAGTTTGCAGTTTTTCAGATAGCGAATTATGCGCACGAAACGTCGCCGCCTTTCGCATCGGCAGGATGGTCCTCCCGCGCGTCATCGCAGAAAGGGCGGGATGCGCATCCCTCGCATGCCGACGCAGCTTCCAAGCCGCTGTGCTGCTCGCGGAACTCCGCCATCTTGCCCAGGATGCGCACCAGATGGCGCATGTCCTCTTCACCGACATGGGCTATGGCCCGGTCGATGTACTCGTCGCGAAGGCGCCTTCCCTCTTGCGCGAGGCGCTCCCCGTCCTGTGTGAGGCTGACGGTGACGCCCCGATAATCCCCGCCCAGACGGCGGCGCTCTATAAGGTTCTTGTCCTCAAGCGATCGAAGCGTCTGCGACAGCGCGCTGGGCGTCGTCCGCACGAACTCGGCCACGCGATTCGGCCGCGCCTCTCCGTGGCGGCGAACCATCTCGTCTACAGCCATGATCGTGCGCGCTTCCGAGGGCGTCATGCCATCGGGGGTCGGCGGCGTGAAGCTGCCGTGCCGCATGCGTCCCATAAGCTCGAAAAGCTCGCTTCTGATCTGTCCGAACGAATCAGGCATATCGTTCCTCTCATGCTGGGGAAGATTCCGCGCAACGTAGGCGGCGCACCTTCCCATACCCCTGTAATTTAGCTGCTAAACTTTAACACGAGTTAAATACTGCGTACCGAAATGTTTATTTGAACACAGAACCTGCATGCACCGCGAACGGGGCATGAGGACGGCGGCTAGCTGCGGGCTGCCGCACGCGCCTTGATCGCCCCGGGATCGCGGAGTGCGACTTTGGCGCGAGCACCTGTCCGCCCCTTGGTTGCAGAGCGCGGCCTCGCGGACGCCTCGGTCGCCTCCTGGTTGCAGAGCGCGGCCTCGCGGGACGCCCCGTCCGCCCCGCGATTGCACGGCCGTGCAATCGTGCGAGTCCCCACGGGGCCGCAAAATCGCACGGGTGCTTCGCCCACCGCTGAGAACCGTCCGCCCCGTTCCGCACGAGAACCCTCCCTTCCCCCTCGCACGCGGGAACACACGAGAATCAAAAGTTTTTGAAATTAGGTATTGCGCGATTGGAAAACACCCGGTAGAATAATCCGCGCTGCTGAAGCAAGGGGTGTTAGCTCAGTTGGTTAGAGCGCCGGCCTGTCACGTCGGAGGTCGCGAGTTCGAGTCTCGTACATCCCGCCATTTACTTCACTGCCGCACCTGGGGTGTTAGCTCAGTTGGTTAGAGCGCCGGCCTGTCACGTCGGAGGTCGCGAGTTCGAGTCTCGTACATCCCGCCATTTACTTGCAGAAGCCCGCTTACGCGGGCTTTTTTGCTGTCTGGTCCCCCGCTCTGTCAAAACGAACGAGTTTTGCGGCGATTTTCGACCCCTTGCAGGCGAAGCGCTCGAGCACGTATTTCATCGTACCAGGTCAGACGATCGACCTTAGCCTTTATCCTGATTCAAGGACCAGCAAAACTCGTTCGTTTTGACAGAACCGAAAGCCATCCATCGCGCCAACAGCGCTCGAAACCAGGCAATCGAGTAGGAGGCGCGTCATTAGTTGACGCGCCGTCCTCTCACACCACCGTGCGTACCGTTCGGTACACGGCGGTTCCGTTAACGCGCATGCACTTGCCCGTAGTAGTCCGAGAAGAACAGATAGC
>NZ_PPTQ01000010.1 GCF_003340345.1 Paraeggerthella hongkongensis
AGCAGGAGGCGCCCGGACGCCCCAGCTCAGCCCGGACGCCCCGGCGCCTCCTGCTCCGCCCAGCGCGCCCAGCCCGGACGCTCCGGCGCCTCCCGCCCCGTTCGCGCTCTCGGTCTTGCCCAGCGTGCCCGCATGCTTGTCAAGAATTCTTCGCGATTATTTGGAAAACAATGGACATTTTGTAGTTCGCTTGCCTTCGATATTTGTTTTACCTGCGCAAACGTATGTCAATACCTATGGATACTCCCGGATGCGTGGCGTTTGACAACCCTGATAGCGGGTGGTAGAGTTCTCGTTCGCGTCTTAATGACGTGCGTTTTCCTGTGTGAATCAGCTGAGCACACAGGAAGGCGATGCGACAAGCGATTCCTTATTTCAGTATAAAGGCAATCGGACAAGTAAGAGGTAAAAGGAGAGAAGCTTTGCCTACTATCAACCAGTTGGTCCGCAAGGGCCGCAAGCAGTCGGTCGACAAGAAGAAGACACCGGCTCTGAAGGGCAACCCGCAGAAGCGCGGCGTGTGCACCCGTGTGTACACGACCACGCCGAAGAAGCCGAACTCGGCTCTGCGTAAGGTCTGCCGCGTGCGCCTGGTGAACGGCATGGAGGTTACGGCCTACATCCCGGGCATCGGCCACAACCTGCAGGAGCACTCGATGGTGCTCATCCGCGGCGGTCGTGTTAAGGACCTCCCCGGTGTGCGCTACAAGGTCATCCGCGCAGCGCTCGACTGCTCTGCGGTGGACAACCGCAAGCAGGCTCGCAGCCGCTATGGTGCCAAGCGCCCGAAGTAAGTAACCATTAAGTCGCGCGGGCCGCGAAACCGCAGCTTCCCAAAGGGGGAGGCGACGGGGGCCTAATGGACGGAAAGAATGCCGTCTCGAAGCGCGCAGGAACAAGAAGGAGAACACATGCCGCGTCGTGCAGCAGCAGTCCGCCGTGAAGTACAGCCGGACGCCCAGTACAACAACCGCCTTGTCACGCAGTTGATCAACAAGATCCTGCTTGACGGCAAGAAGGCCACCGCCGAAGGCATCGTCTACGGCGCTTTCGCCATCATCGAGGAGAAGACCGGCGGCGACCCGCTGGCCGTCTTCAAGAAGGCTATGGACAACGTCCGCCCCACGCTCGAGGTCAAGCCGAAGCGTGTCGGTGGCGCTACCTACCAGGTGCCGATGGAGGTCAACTCCCGCCGCGCCACTACGCTTGCGATCCGCTGGATCGTCGACTTCTCTCGTAAGCGCAAGGAGCACACCATGAAGGCCCGCCTGGCCGCCGAGATCATGGACGCCGCCGAGAACACCGGCGCGTCGGTGAAGAAGCGCGAGGATCTGTACAAAATGGCCGAGTCCAACCGTGCGTTCTCGCACTACCGCTTCTAAGGGGGCACGCGCTCATGGCTAAATCCCCTCTGAACCAAACGCGCAACTTCGGCATCATGGCCCACATCGACGCGGGCAAGACGACGACGACCGAGCGCATCCTGTACTACACCGGCAAGACCCACAAGATCGGCGAGGTGCATGACGGCGCCGCGACGATGGACTGGATGGTGCAGGAGCAGGAGCGCGGCGTGACCATCACCGCCGCCGCTACCACCTGCTTCTGGGAGAAGGACGGTGCTGAGTACCGCTTCCAGATCATCGACACCCCGGGCCACGTTGACTTCACCGCCGAGGTCGAGCGCTCCCTGCGCGTTCTCGACGGCACCGTTGCGGTGTTCGACGCCGTTGCCGGCGTGCAGCCGCAGTCCGAGACCGTGTGGCGTCAGGCCGAGCGTTACGGCGTGCCCCGCATCGCGTTCATCAACAAGTACGACCGCGTGGGCGCCGACTTCTTCCACGCCATCGAAACCATGAAGGACCGTCTGGGCGCTGCCGCTATCGCCGCTCAGATGCCCATGGGTGCCGAGGACAACTTCTGGGGCGTCATCGACCTGGTCACCATGACCGCATGGGACTTCAAGGCCGACGACAAAGGCATGACCTACCCCGAGCCCATGGACGCCATTCCGGCCGAGTTCGCCGAGGAGGCTGAGCTGCGCCGTCAGGAGCTGATGGAGGCCGCCGCCGACTGCGACGACGCTCTTATGGAAAAGGTGCTCATGGAGGAAGAGGTGACGGTCGAGGAACTGAAGACCGCCATCCGCAAGGGCGTCATCAACTGCCAGATGAACCCCGTGTTCGTGGGCTCCGCCTACAAGAACAAGGGCGTTCAGGAACTGCTCGACGCCGTGGTGGACTACCTGCCGAGCCCGCTCGACATCCCTGCCATCAAGGGCACGAACCCCGATACGGGTGCCGAGGAAGAGCGTCCCGCCGACCTGAAGGCGCCGTTCAGCGCGCTGGCCTTCAAGATCATGACGGACCCGTTCGTGGGCAAGCTCACCTACCTGCGCGTGTACTCGGGCAAGCTGGATTCCGGCTCCTACGTGATCAACGCGTCCAAGGACAAGAAAGAGCGCATCGGCCGTCTGCTGCAGATGCACTCCAACCAGCGTGTTGACATCGACTCCTGCGGCGCAGGCGACATCGTTGCCGTCGTGGGTCTGAAGGCTACGTCCACGGGCGACACCCTGTGCGACGACAGCGCTCCGGTCATCCTCGAGTCCATGGAATTCGCCGAGCCGGTTATCGACATCGCCGTCGAGCCGAAGACGAAGGCCGAGCAGGACAAGATGGGCGTCGCGCTGCAGAAGCTGGCTGAAGAGGATCCGACGTTCCGCGTGTCCACCAACCAGGAGACCGGCCAGACCATCATCGCCGGCATGGGCGAGCTGCACCTCGAGATCATCGTCGACCGCTTGCTGCGCGAGTTCAAGGTCGAGGCGAACGTCGGCAAGCCGCAGGTTGCTTACCGTGAGACGGCTACCAAGCCGGTCATGGGCGCCGAGGGCAAGTTCGTTCGCCAGTCCGGCGGTCGCGGCCAGTACGGCCATGCGGTTATCAACATGTATCCGCAGGAAGAGGTCGGCAAGGGCTACGAGTTCGAGAACAAGATCGTGGGCGGCGTCGTGCCGAAGGAGTACATCACCCCGATCGACAAGGGCATCCAGGAAGCGCTGAACTCCGGCGTGCTGGCGGGCTACCCCGTCGTGGACATCCGCGTCGAGCTGGTTGACGGTTCCTACCACGATGTCGACTCCTCCGAAGCTGCGTTTAAGGTGGCCGGCTCCATGGCTATCAAGGACGCGCTGCGCAAGGGCGGCTCGGTCATCCTCGAGCCGATGATGGCCGTCGAGGTCGAGACCCCCGAGGAGTACATGGGCGACGTTATGGGCAACCTGTCCAGCCGTCGTGGCCAGATCCAGGGCATGGGCGACCGCGGTAACGCCAAGACCATCAAGGCGAAGGTTCCGCTGTCCGAGATGTTCGGTTACGCCACCGACCTGCGTTCTGCGACGCAGGGCCGCGCTTCGTACACGATGCAGTTTGATTCGTACGATCCGGTGCCGAAGAACGTGGCGGAAGAAATTATCAGCAAGGCCGGCGGCAACGCCTAGGGCGTGCGCGCGAGCATAACGGAGGTAAAGTAAGTGGCTAATCAGAAGATTCGCATCCGCTTGAAGGGGTACGATCATGAGATCGTGGATCAGTCCACGAAGCTCATCGTCGATACCGCGCAGAAGACGGGTGCCAAAGTATCCGGTCCCATTCCGCTGCCGACGGAGCGCAACCTGTACTGCGTCGTCAAGGGCCCGCACGTCGACAAAGATTCGCGCGAGCAGTTCGAGATGCGCACGCACAAGCGCCTGATCGACATCCTGGAGCCGACCCCCAACACGGTCGATTCCCTGATGCGTCTCGATCTCCCCGCCGGCGTCGACATCGAGATCAAGCTGTAAAGGGGGATGTGCGATATGATCAACGCCATCTATGGTAAGAAAATCGGCATGACCCAGATCTTCGGCGAGGACGACCGCGTCATCCCCGTGACCGTGATCCAGGCTGAGCCGAACAAGGTGTGCCAGGTGAAGACGAAGGACAGCGACGGCTACGAAGCTGTGCAGCTGGGCTTCGGCACCATCAAGGAGAAGAAGGTCAACAAGCCTATGGCTGGCCACTTCGCCAAGCAGGGCACGGAGCCCACGCGCTACCTGCGCGAGGTTCGCGTCGAGAACGCCGGCGAGTACAAGGTGGGCGACGAGCAGACGGTTGCCGCTTTCGCCGAGACGAAGAAGGTCGACGTCACGGGTACGTCCAAGGGTAAGGGCTTCGCCGGCGTTATGAAGCGCTGGGGCTTCCGCGGCGGTCCGGGCGGCCATGGTGCGCACTTCCATCGCGCTCCGGGTTCGGTCGGCCAGTGCGCTACGCCGTCCCGCGTGTTCAAGGGGCTCAAGCTCCCGGGTCACATGGGCGTCGACACCGTCACCGTGCGGAACCTCGAAGTGGTGCGCATCGACGAGGAGCAGAACCTGATCCTCGTGAAGGGTGCCATCCCCGGCAGCAAGAACGGCATCGTTCGCGTCCGCATGGCGTAGAGCGCGAATTGAAATAAGGAGCTTGAACAACATGACGACTATCGACATCAAAGACGCGAAGGGGAACAAGGCCGGTTCTGCCGACCTGGCCCCCTCCGTGTTCGGCATCGAGCCGAACGTGCCCGTCATGCACCAGGTTGTGCGCGCTCAGCGTGCGTCCTGGCGCCAGGGTACGCATGACACGAAGACCCGTGGCGAGGTCCGCGGCGGCGGCAAGAAGCCGTGGCGCCAGAAGGGCACCGGTCGCGCCCGTCAGGGTACCATCCGCGCTCCTCAGTGGGCTGGCGGCGGTACCGTGTTCGGTCCGCATCCCCGCAGCTACGCCTTCCGCGTGAACAACAAGGAGGTCAAGCTGGCGATGCGTTCCGCGCTGTCCGCCAAGCTGGCCGACGGCGAGCTGCACGTGATCGACGGCTTCAACTTCGAGAAGCCCTGCACCAAGGACGCCGTTGCCATCCTGAAGGCCTTCGGTCTTGAGGGTCGCACGACCATCGTGATCTCCGATGACGACGTGAACGCCTACTTGTCGTTCCGCAACATCCCCACGGTGAACATCCTGCCTGTTGGCGCTGCTAACACGTACGAGATCATCGACAACAAGGCGATCGTGTTCACGGCTGCCGCTCTGAAGCGCATCGAGGAGGTGCTTGCATAATGAAGGATCCCCGCGAGGTTATCATCCGCCCCGTTATCACGGAGCACAGCTACGACCAGATGGAGAAGAACACCTACACGTTCGAGGTGGCCAAGGACTCCAACAAGGTCGAGATCCGTCAGGCCATCGAGGCTATCTTCGACGTGACGGTGGTCAAGGTGAACACCCTGAACGTGAAGTCGAAGCCGAAGCGCGTGCGTTACCAGCTTGGTAAGACCCGCACGTGGAAGAAGGCCATGGTTACGCTCAAGGAAGGTGACACCATCGAGCTGTTCGCTTCGTAGACTAGTCGTTAAGCAACTTAAGGACTAGCACATCGAACGAACATCGAGCTGTTCGCTTCCTAAGCCGTTTCACCATACGGTTTGCCGAAAGCGCCCCGCACACGCGGGGCGCTTTTTTAGATGCGAGAGACAGGGCGGCCGCCGCCTTGGTGATCCCGGTCGGGCGGCACGAGCGAAAGATACGGCGGCCTGGTTCTTTTCGATCCCGGCCGGGCGGCGCGCTTCGCGCCCGCATCGTGAGTTGCTTTCGGGCGACGCCCGGCGCCGACGATGCCCGACGTTGATGTCGGCGGCTCGGCTTCTGGCTTCCTGAGCGCTCTGCGGTTCCCTTGTTCAGAGCGTTCGTCTGCTCGAGGGGAGGCGTGCGCACGAAAAACCGCCTTCGCTGGCAGGTTTTGACGGTTTGAGGTCGTTGGATCAGACCCTGGTCGAGCCGTCGCTTTGCGCGCTTTTCGTTTTGCCTGGTCACAGCGTCGAGCTGTTGCGGCGCCCTTCCGCAGGCGTGCGTCCGAGCGGATTCGACGACCTCAAACCGCAAGAACCTGCCAGCGAAGGCGGTTTTTCGTGCGCTAGCGTGCTTGCGGGGATGCAGCCCCGACGGCAGGACGTGCGCTGTTGGCTTGCCGATCGGGTTGCCTGCGCCGCTACGCGCCTGCCCCTCCCTTCCCGCATTTCGCCTGCGCCCGTCCTGCCGCCTGGACAGCGTCGCTAGCGCCCGTCCGCACCTTGCGCCTCGACATGCCACCTGCTCCGGCTCTTCTACTTGCCCGCCCGCGCTGCGCGCAGGGCGCGCAGGGTGCCGTGTGGTTGTCGAATTGGTTCGGAAGCGCGTCCGCAGCTGGTACGGGCAGGGTCGTTGGTGTATCGTGAGGGTTCGGAACAATTGCAAGGGAAGGGGCCGCCGTGGCATTCGTTGAGTTTCGCGATGTGCGCAAGGTGTACCGCATGGGCGAGGTCGAAGTGGCTGCCGTCGACGGCATGACCTTCGACATCGAACGCGGTGAGCTTGTGGTGGTGGTCGGTCCTTCCGGCGCCGGCAAGACGACGCTTTTGAACATGCTCGGTGGCATGGACGGGTGCTCGTCGGGCACCATCATGCTGGACGGCCGCGAGATCAGCGCCTTCTCCGAAAAGGAACTCAC
Organism: Paraeggerthella hongkongensis; assembly: GCF_003340345.1. Lineage (GTDB taxonomy): Bacteria > Actinomycetota > Coriobacteriia > Coriobacteriales > Eggerthellaceae > Paraeggerthella > Paraeggerthella hominis. Next base: position 6,562 of record NZ_PPTQ01000010.1, read on the forward strand.
GTACTATCGGCGTTACGACATTGGCTTCGTGTTCCAATTCTACAACCTGGTGCAAAACCTGACGGCACTTGAAAACGTGGAGCTTGCCAGCCAGATTTGCAAGGATCCTCTTGACGCGGCTACGGTGCTTGCGCAGGTGGGGCTGGGGCATCGATTGGACAACTTTCCGGCGCAGCTTTCCGGTGGCGAACAGCAGCGCGTGGCCATCGCGCGCGCCCTGGCGAAGAACCCGAAGCTGCTTTTGTGCGACGAGCCCACGGGGGCGCTCGACTATCAAACGGGCAAGGCTATTCTGAAGCTGCTGCAGGACACGTGCTACAACACCGGCAAAACCGTCGTGCTCATCACGCATAACTCGGCGTTCACCAGCATCGCTGATCGCGTCATCCATATCCGCGAGGGTCGCGTAGCCAGCGCGCAGGTGAACGAATCGCCCGTATCCGCCGAATGCCTCGAGTGGTAGTCGGTTCGTTATGAAAAGCGCGTTCGCTAAAGAAACGGTTCGCTCGATCACCCATTCGCTCGGGCGCTTTTTGGCCATTGCGGCAATCGTGGCCTTAGGGACGGGGTTCTACGCCGGCCTTCGCATGACGGCTCCGGACATGAAGCTGGCTGCCGACGAGTTCTTCGACGGCACGGCGTTGATGGACGTGCGCGTTCTCTCGACGCTGGGCCTCACCGATGCCGACATCGCCGCGTTGCGCCAGGTGGACGGCGTGGAGTCCGTCATGCCCGCGTACGAAACCGACGTCATGGTTCGCGTTGGCGACGAGCAATACGCTACGCGCGTGCATTCGCTGCCTGCGTCCGCGTCCGAAAGCGACACGTCCGACGGCGTGCATGCGCGCTCTGACGATCCCGACTACCTCAACCGTCCCATCCTGGTGGAGGGCTCGTGGCCGGAACGCGCGGGCGAGTGCGTGCTGTCGGCAAACCTTGTGGTGAACTCGGGCGTGCGCGTCGGCGATACCGTTACCGTTCTCGAGGGCGTTCAAAACGTGGACGAGACTTTGGCAACGCGCACGTACAAAGTGGTCGGACTCGTGAACGCTCCGTACTACGCCACGTCGTCGAGCATGGGCTCGACCACGCTGGGAACCGGCTCCATTCAGCAGTTCATGTACGTTCCGGAAAGCGATTTCTCGGCGGACCTCCCCTTTACGGAAGCGTTCGTCACCGTAAAGGGCGCTGCGGACGAGCGTGCCTCGAGCAAGGCGTACGACGCGTGCGTGACCGCGGTGGAGGATCGCATCAAGGAGATAGCCCCCGAGCGCGAGCAGGCGCGCGTGGACGGCCTGAAGGAGGAAGCTCAGAAGCAGCTCGATCAGAAGCGCGCGGAATACGAATCGCAGAAGACGGAAGCGCAATCGCAGCTTGACCAGGCGAAGCAGCAGCTCGACGACGCGGCTGCGACCATCGCCCAAAGCGAGCAGCAGCTTTCCGACGGTCAGGTCGAGTACGATCGCGGCGCGGCGCAGCTTGCCGAACAGCAAGAGAGCGCGCGGCAGCAGCTTTCGAGCGCCGAGCAGCAGATAGCCGACGGCCAAGCGCAGGTCGACGAAGCTCGCCCGCGCATCGAGGCGGCGTCTGCGCAGCTGCAGGATGCGTGGGCCCAGTGGCAGCAGGGCGCGGATGCGCTGGCTGACGCACGGGCTCGGTGGCAGCAGCAGTCCGACGCGCTCGATGCGGGCGTGCATCAGGCCGAGCAGTCGATCGCCGACCTGAACGCCCGCATCGCCTTCCTGGAGGAACAGCTGCAGACCGCAACCGATCCGGTCGAAATCGAGAAGCTTCAGGCTGAAAAGGCAGCCGCCCAGACGGCGCTTGCAAGCGCCCAGGCCACGCTCGACGCCTTGAACGCGCAGAAGCCCGCGCTCGATCAGGCGCGCGAGCAGCTTGAGGCGCAGCAGCGCCAGGTCGACGCCGCGCAATCGGTTCTCGCGGGGCAGCAAGCCGCTTTCGACCAGCAAAAAGCGCAGTTCGACGCAAGCGTGCAGCAGCTCGATCAGGCGCGATCGGAGCTGTCAGCCGCGCGCGTGCAGGCGGATGCCCAGATAGCCGCTGCGCAGCGGCAGCTTGAGGCGGCTGCCGCCCAGCTGGAAAGCGGTCGCAGCCAGCTTGAGCAGGGCAAAGCTGATTACCAGAGCGGCCTTGCCGAGTACGAACGACAGAAAACCGAGGCGAGCGACAAGCTGGCCGATGCCGAGAGCCAGCTGAACAAGGCCCAAAAGCAGATCGACGACCTGGCTGCTCCCGAGTGGATGGTCATGGATCGCGACGCGAACTACGGCGTTGCCAGCTTCGAAGCCGACGCGAACCGCGTGGACAGCATCGCGCAGGTGTTCCCCTTCATCTTCTTCTTGGTGGCTGCGCTGGTGGCCCTTACCACCATGACGCGCATGGTGGAGGAGGAGCGCACGCTGATCGGCACGTTCAAGGCGCTGGGGTACCGGCGAACGCGAATCGCGGGGAAGTACCTGGTCTATGCGGCGGTGGCCAGCGGCGCGGGCAGCCTCGTGGGCATCGCGGTGCTGTCGCAGGTGCTGCCGGCGGTCATCATGAGGGCTTACGGCATCATCTACTTCGTGCCCAACCTGCCGTTCCCGCTTCCGATCGACCCCTTCTTTGCGCTGCTGTCCGCCGGCATGGGCGTTGGAGTCACGCTGCTGGCTACGCTGGCGGCTGCGGCCGCGACGCTGCGCGAGCGCCCCGCTTTGCTCATGTTGCCGCGCGCTCCGAAGGCCGGCAAGCGCATCCTGCTTGAACGGGCGACTCCGCTGTGGAAGCGCCTTTCGTTTACGTGGAAGGTGACGTTCCGCAACCTTTTCCGCTACAAGAAACGCTTCATCATGACGGTGATCGGCATTGCGGGATGCACGGCGCTCCTGTTGACGGGCCTGGGCTTGTCCGATGCCATCAACGACATCATCGACAAGCAGTTCCGCGATCTGACCAAGTACAACGTGACCATCACGCTCGATGACGACGCGTCGAAGGAAAGCCTCCAGACCGTAGACGCCGTGCTGGACGATTCGCGCTTGGCAAGCGGGCACACTGCGGTGGACCGCCAAAACCTGTTGGCAAGCGGGCCCGGTAAGTCCGACGCGCACATAGAGCTGGTAGTCCCTCAAGATCCGGGCTCGTTCCGGCAGTTCTTCGATCTGCGCACGCGCGTGGGCCATCATCCGGTCGAGCTTGCCGACGACGGCTTGCTGCTGGCCGAGAAGCTGGCGGGCGAACTGGGGGTTTCGGTGGGCGATACGGTCACGCTGACCGAGCAGGACGCCATCGGCAACGCTACCAACACGTCGTACGAGGCTACGGTTACCGGCGTGGTGGAAAACTACGTGTACAACTACGCGTTCATGGGCCCGAAGCTCTACGAGCGCCTGACGGGGGAGGCCCCTGCGTTCTCGACGGTTCTGACCATCGCGTCCACGGATTCTTCGGCGCGCGCGGACCTGGTTGAAACGCTGCAAGCGACCGACGGCGTGAAGACGGTGGCCAGCAACGACGAGACCATCGACGCGTACCACGACATGCTCTCGAGCGTGAACATGATCGTCGTGGTGCTGGTGGTGGCCGCCGCCGCGCTGGCGTTCATCGTGCTGTACAACCTCACGAACATCAACATCACCGAGCGCATGCGCGAAATCGCCACGCTCAAAGTGCTCGGATTCACCCCGCGCGAAATGAACGCCTACATCTTCCGTGAGACGTTTTTGCTGGCCGCCATCGGCTGCGCGGTCGGCTTGGTGCTCGGCGTGTGGATGGAGGGCTTCGTCGTGGTGACGGCCGAGGTGGACCAGGTGATGTTCGGGCGCACCATCCATGCGCTGAGCTTCTTGTGGGCGTTTTTGCTCACCATGCTGTTCACGTTGCTGGTCATGCTGGCTATGCGCGGCAAACTAGCCCGCATCGACATGGTCGAAAGCCTCAAGTCCAACGAGTAATGCGCTACAATAACCCATTGACGATCGCTACAGAAGGGGACCCCTTATGAAGGTAACTGAGAAGAAGCTCGAAGACGGGCTTATCCTGCTCGACGCCGTTGTTTCCACGGCGGAAGTGAGCCATGCGCTTACCATGGCCCAGTACGGTTTCGCCCAGCAGATGGGGATTCAGGCTCAGCCGGGCAAGCCGGTGGCGCAGGCCGTCGAGGAGCAGATGGGCATCAAGGATCTTGACGCTATCGTGCAGCAGCAGGCTATCGAGTATCTGGTGCCGTTCGCGATCGACAAGCGCAACATCATGCCGGCGTATCCGCCTCAGCCGAAAGCAAAAGAGCCGCTCAAGCGGGGCCAGACGTTCTCGTTCGAGCTGCGCGTTGCTCCTAAGCCGGAGTACGAGCTGACCTCGTACGACCAGGTGACCATCACCGTTCCGCCGCTGGAAGTTCCCGAATCCGAAGTTGACGCGCAGATTGCGCAGATGGCCGAGAGCTACGCGGAGTTCGTGACCGACGAGCCCCATCCCGTAGGCGCCGGCGACAGCATGATGCTGGCGCTCGAGGCGTTCCAGGGCGGCGAGCGCATAGAAAACCTGTCGACCGATGGCCGTACGTACCTGATGGGGATGGGCTTGATGCCCGAGGCGTTCGAGAGCAACCTCATGGGCATGGAGGTAGGGGATACCAAGTCGTTCTCGTTCGAATTCCCCACCGGTGTAGGCGAGCAGGTTGAGACGATGGACTGCACGGTGACGATCAAAGAGATCCAGAAAAAGATCGTGCCGGAGATCGACGACGCATGGGTGGAGAAGAACATGCCCATGTACCGCAACGCTGCAGCTTTGCGCGGGGGCATCGCTGATCGCATTCACGCCGATTACATGGCGCAGTACGAAGGGTTCAAGATGCAGATGGCCGCGGCAGAGCTGGGCAAGCGCTTCCAGGGCCGCATTGCCGACGAAGTGTACGAGTCCATGCGCTCCACGCTCATGTCCAACCTGCGCGGCCAGCTTCAGCAGCAGGGCATTCCGCTTGACCAGTTCGTGGAAAGCCAGGGCGGCGAGCAGCAGTTCGGCATGATGACCATGATGCAGACGCGCGAAATGCTCGTGCAGGGCTATGCTCTTGACGCTTTGTTCCGCCATGAAAAGATGACGCTGACCGACGAGGACATCGAGGCGGCTTGCCGTCAGATGAACCCGCAGAATCCGAAGGCCGCCCGTCGCGAAATGGAGGAGAGCGGTCGCGGCTTCGCTCTGCGTGAGGCTGCCGAGCGCATGAAGGCCAATCGCTGGCTTCTCGAGCACGCTATCGTGAACGTGGAGCAGCCGGCCGCCGCACAGCCGGCCCCTGCAGCCGACGCGGAATAGCGGCTGCGTCCGGCAGGCTCCCATCCAAGCGGTTTCGAGGCCCCCGATCTCCGAAGGGAAATCAGGGGCCTCTTGCTGCCGGCGTGTCTGTTGATTCGTTGCCCTGTCGTTCTGCCGTCTTGCGGCTCTGCGGCTCTGCGGATTGCTGCTTTGCCGTCAGGCGCCCTTGTCGTGCTTTGCGATGATGGCTGCAGCTTCGCTTGGCGGCAGCGGCTTTGAAAGCAGGTAGCCCTGCATGAGCGTGCAGCCGCATTGCCGGAGCATGCTGCGCTGCTCGGCGGTTTCGACGCCTTCGCACAGCACGTACGACCCCGTAGACGTGAAGCAGGCAATAAGATGCTCCAGGAACAAGTGGCCCCGGTCGTCTTCTGCAATGGACTTCAGGATGCTCTTGTCAAGCTTCACCACGTCGAACGGAAGCTCCAGCATCAGCGCGACGTTCGAGTATCCGGTACCGAAATCGTCCAGGTAAAACTTCACTCCCTGCTCGTTCATGGTGTTCATGAACGAGCGTACGGTATCCGGGTTCGCAGCGATGGCGCTCTCGGTTATCTCGATGCGCAGAAACGAGGGAGGTATGCCATGCTTTCGCACGATGGCGAGCACGGTTTCCGCCAGGTCGTTTTGGATGAACTGCACGGCCGAGAAATTGACCGAAACGCCTCGCATCGACGTGTTCGGATGGGCGGCGCGATACGATGCGGCGAACGCGCATGCTTCTTCAAGCACGATTTCCGTCAAACTTGCGATGAGCCCGGTTTGCTCGGCAGTGGAGATGAACTCGTTGGGCGGAATGGCCCCCAGCTTCTCGTCGTTGAGCCGGCATAGCACTTCGGCCATGACGAACTCTTCCGTACGCTCGAACCAAATGGGCTGGATCTGCGTTGACAGGCTTCTTTCGGCGATAGCCTTGCGCAAGGCGTCCGCAATGGCACTGCGGCGATGTATCTCGTCGATCATCTCGGGGGTGCACATGCAGGGCGTTCCCGGCTCGAGCGCTTTGGCGCGGGCTACGGCGTATTCGAGCGCTGCGCTTACATCCTGCGGATTGTCGGCGATGTCGGGGTGGGAAACGACTCCCATGACGAACCCGATCGAATACGACTGAGCCCCTATGCTCCAGGTTCTGCAAAGGCTTTGACGCAGCTGCTCGACAACGTCCGACGCCGCCTCGGATGCATCGCGATCCTTGCAGGCGCGTTCGTCGAACACGAAAGCGAACTGGTCGCCGCTGTATCGGTACAGGCTGGCGCATCCTTTGATGGCGGACAAAAAGCTCGCGAATTCCTGCAGGAAGCGGTCTCCGTTCTCGTTGCCGAATCGGTCGTTGATGAACTTGAAGTTCGAGATCGACACCAGCACGACCGTGAATCCCTGGCCTCGGTCGTGGAGAAACGACACCATGGACAAGAACTCTTGACGGTTCGGTATGCCGGTGAGCAGGTCCACCGAAAGCCGTTTGTTCTGCAGGTACAGGTAGATGATCAAAAGCGCGCAGGCCGCTGCCGCGCCGGACAGCAGGTGCTGCGGAAACATCTGCTGCGCGAACACCACGGCGAATGCCAAGAGGGGAAACGTCGCCAGGATTCGTCGCGCATCCCGACGTATGGAATCGCGGGAAAGGGCTACGACGAACAGGCACGCGGCGCAGTAAAAGTATGCAACCAGGTACGCCACGTAATAGAAGGGTCCTCGATGATAGGCGCCCGTCGCGTCGATCGAGAACAGCCAGCCGGTTGCCGCGCTTGCCGCTACGCAGATCAGATATGCCAGACAAGGCGCGGCGCACAGGGCCAGCGAAGTGCGGTTGAGGGGTCGGGTTTCGTCTATGACGGCCGAAGTGTAGTAGAAGTAGGTGGCAGCCAGAAGGGGCGTGAGCGCGAAATGGGCTGCGGTTGCAAGCCAGGTGACAGCGGCCAGCTCCAAAGGGGCGAACATAATGAGATACGACGAGCACAGGCTGGCAATGCTCGCCGCCATGGTCATCGTCAGGCATGCGTGGAACAAGCGGTTCTTAGGGGATGGGACGCCGTGGCTTCTTCGGGAGTACACCGATATGATGGATACGATGATGAGCGCAACGATCTCGGGCAGGGTGTTCCACGTCATGGGTGGCCGACTTTCTTCGCGGTGGTGCCGGTCGAACGGTAAAGCTCGCTTCAGTCTTCGCAGTATTGTACCCCTTCGCACGGCGAAGAGCGGACGCCTTTGCCGCATGGTGCGGCAAAGGACCCAATGCGCTGCTCGCGGGCTTTTGTGCGCGAATTGCCATAGGTGCCCATTCGCCGTTTGCCGCTGTCCGCTGGTTGTCGTGCTTCGTTGCCCGCCCCTGCCGCTCGCTGGCCGCCACACCTCGCCACCCGCCGCACCTCGCCCCCGTCGCATCTCGCCGCTCGCCACCTGCCGCGCTTCGTCGTGTCAAAACGAGCGAGTTTTGCGGCGGTTTTTCGCTTCCGAGCCACCGAACTCGGAGAGACGTTTTGCAAAGCACCAGGTCACAAGCTTGCATGACCTCTTTATCCTCGTTTGAGGACCAGCAAAACTCGTCCGTTTTGGCAGCGGGCCCAACAAAGGCCCCGCCGCAACCCCGCCAGAGCCCCAGCGCAAGCCGCCGCAACTCGCAACGCCGTCGATCCCGGCAAATCCCACGCTCCGCGAATCGCGCGCCGTGCCCCGCTTGCTCGCCTTGTGTTCAGGTTGTGTGCGAAGGGGACCTCGAATGGCCATCAGGAAATACTTCTTGAAACTCCTTTCGATTCTGCGTATAATTCTCGGTTGCGTCTGGTCTTTGATGGATACACCCGGGCGCGTGGCATACCGGAGTCACGGGGGCCCAGCCTCCCCAAGGTTCCCGGAGGCAATCGGAGCCACGAAGAGACAAAGGGTTTTCGGTGTACGGAGAGGCGTGCGAGCGATAACCCGCAGAAAGGAAAGAAATGGGAGTCAAACAGTACAAGCCGACCAGCCCCGGCCGACGCTTCCAGACGGTCTCGGATTTTGCCGAGATCACGACGGACAAGCCGGAGAAGTCCCTGCTTGCGCCTCTGTCTAACAAGGCAGGTCGCAACAACTACGGCCGCATCACCACCCGTCACCAGGGTGGCGGCAACAAGCGCCGTTACCGCATCATCGACTTCAAGCGCAACAAGGACGGCGTGCCCGCGAAGGTCGCTACCATCGAGTACGACCCGAACCGCTCGGCCCGCATCGCTTTGCTGCACTACGTCGACGGCGAGAAGCGCTACATCCTGCACCCGAAGGGGCTGCGCGTGGGCGATATGGTCATGAGCGGCGTCGAGGCTGACATCAAGCCGGGCAACGCTTTGCCGCTGGCCAACATCCCCGTCGGTACGCTCATCCACGCGGTTGAGCTGCAGCCGGGCAAGGGCGCGGCTATCGCTCGTTCCGCCGGTACCAGCATCCAGCTCATGGGCAAGGAGGGCAACTACGCCATCCTGCGCATGCCTTCCTCCGAAATGCGCCGCGTGCTCATTACCTGCCGCGCAACGGTGGGCGAAGTGGGTAACGCCGAGCACTCGAACATCAAGATCGGCAAGGCCGGCCGCAACCGTTGGAAGGGCATTCGTCCCTCCGTCCGCGGTACCGTCATGAACCCGGTCGACCACCCGCACGGCGGCGGCGAGGGCAAGAACAAGTCCGCTGGTCGTCACCCGGTCACTCCGTGGGGCGTTCCCACGAAGGGCCATCGCACCCGCAATCCCAAGAAGGCTTCGAGCCGCTTGATCATCCGCCGTCGCAAGAAGTAGCGCAAAGCGTTAAGGAGTAATAGTGAGTAGAAGTTTGAAGAAGGGTCCTTTCGTTGAACCGCGCCTTCTCGGTCGTATCGAGGCAATGAACGCGGCGGGCGAGAAGAACGTCATCAAGACCTGGTCGCGCTCGAGCACCATCTTCCCGGACATGGTGGGTCACACCATCGCCGTCCATGATGGCCGCAAGCATGTGCCGGTATACGTTACGGAATCCATGGTCGGCCACAAGCTGGGCGAATTCGCCCCGACCCGCACGTTCAAGGGTCACTCCGCCGACAAGGGCAAGAAGAAATAGAAGGGGTGAACAATGGAAGCTAAAGCTACTGCACGCTACGTCCGCGTTTCGCCCCGTAAGGCGCGCATCGTTATCGATCTGATCCGCGGCAAGTCTGTGCCTGCTGCTCGCGAGATCCTGCTGTTCTCGGACCGCGCTATCGCCGAGGTCGTCGCCAAGGTGCTCGACTCCGCTGTGGCCAACGCCGAGAACCAGCATCACGTGCGTCCCGAGACGCTCGTCGTGAAGACGGCCTTCGCCGACGAAGGCCCCACGTACAAGCGCATTCGTCCGCGCGCTAAGGGTTCCGCGTCGCGCATTCGCAAGCGCACGAGCCACATCACCATCATCGTTGCACCGCGAGAGGAGGCATAAGCCGCATGGGTCAGAAAGTAAGCCCCACCGGGTTCCGCCTTGGCATCACCGAGGAATGGCGTAGCCGCTGGTACGCCGACAAGGATTACGCCAAGAACCTGGAAAACGACTTGGCCATCAGGAAGTTCCTGGACAAGCACCTCGCTCGTGCCGCCGTCTCCAAGGTTGAGATCGAGCGCGCCGGCGACAAGATCAAGATCATCATCACGACCGCTCGTCCGGGCGTTGTGATCGGCAAGAAGGGCGCCGAGATCGATTCTCTGCGCAAGAAGCTGGAGAAGGTTGCCAACGGCCCCGTCAGCATCGAGGTCATCGAGGTCAAGCGCCCCGAGCTCGACGCCGAGCTGATCGCTCAGTCCGTGGCCGAGCAGCTGGTGGGCCGCGTTGCCTTCCGTCGCGCTATGCGCAAGGCTGTTCAGTCCGCCCGCAAGAGCGGCGCCAAGGGCATCCGTATCCAGTGCTCCGGCCGTCTGGGCGGCGCTGAGATGAGCCGTCGCGAGTGGTATCGCGAGGGTCGCGTGCCGCTGCACACGCTGCGTGCCAAGATCGACTACGGTTTCGCCACCGCTGCTACCACGATGGGCTCCATCGGCGTGCAGGTGTGGGTGTACCACGGCGAAGTGATGCCTGGCCAGAAGGCGCCGCAGCCGGCGCTCGAGGGCAGCTCCCGTCCGAGCCGTCCCCGTCGCAACGATCGTAACGATAGGAGGGCGAAGTAAATGCTCGTACCTAAGCGCGTTAAGCACCGCAAGGTGCAGCGTGGCTCCATGAAGGGCCAGGCCAAGGGCGGTACCCGCCTGAATCACGGCGAATACGGCATCCAGGCGCTTGAGGCTCATTGGATCACCAACCGCCAGATCGAGGCCGCTCGTATCGCCATGACCCGTCACATGAAGCGTGGCGGTAAGGTTTGGATCACCATCTTCCCGGACAAGCCGATCACGAAGAAGCCGGCTGAAACCCGCATGGGTTCCGGCAAGGGCAACCCCGAGGCGTGGGTCGCGGTCGTTAAGCCCGGCCGCATCATGTTCGAAATCGCCGGCGTCGACGAGGAAACCGCCAAAGAGGCGCTTCGTCTGGCCATCAACAAGTTGCCCATCAAGTGCAAGATTGTTTCCAAGGAAACGGAAGGGCAGGAATAAATGAAAGCAGCAGAGATCCGTGAGCTGTCTGCCGACGATTTGCAGGCGAAACTCAAGGAAGCGCGCGCGGAGCTTTTCAACCTGCGCTTCCAGATGGCTACGAGCCAGCTTGACAACACCGCCCGCGTGAAGCAGGTCAAAAAGGACATCGCACGCATTCAGACCGAAATGCGCGCCCGCGAGCTGAACGCTTAGGCTTGTCGGTAAGGAAGGTTGGATATACATGAGCGAAGATCGCAACTCCCGTAAGGTCCGTCAGGGCGTCGTCGTAAGCGCCGTGAACGACAAGACCTGCGTGGTGCTAGTCAAGGAGCGCAAGCCGCATCCGGTGTACGGCAAGATGATGACGACGACGAAGAAGTTCCACGCCCACGACGAGAACAACGAGGCTGGCGTCGGCGATACCGTCCAGATCATGGAGACCCGTCCGCTGTCTAAGATGAAGCGCTGGCGTCTGGTGAAGATCGTCGAGAAGGCCAAGTAGTCAGAGGCGAATATTCGCTTCAGACTACCGAGATGAAAGTTAGGTTAAAGCAATGATTCAGATGCAAACCATGCTCGCAGTGGCCGACAACTCCGGCGCTCGCAAGGTGCAGTGCATCAAGGTCCTGGGCGGCTCTAAGCGCCGTTACGCAGGACTGGGCGATGTCATCATCTGCAGCGTCAAAGAAGCGGCGCCGAACACCAACGTCAAAAAGGGCGATGTGGTGCGCTGCGTGGTCGTGCGCGTGAAGAAGGAAGTGCGCCGCAACGACGGTAGCTATATCAAGTTCGACCAGAACGCCGCCGTGCTCATCGATACGAACGGTGCCCCCCGCGGCACGCGTATCTTCGGGCCCGTTGCTCGCGAGCTGCGCGACAAGAAGTACATGAAGATCGTGTCCCTGGCACCTGAGACGCTCTAAGGAGGTGTGCGCCAATGAATAGCATGAACATCAAAAAGGGCGATAAGGTGAAGGTCCTGTCCGGCAAGGACAAGGGCAAGGAATCCACGGTTCTTCACGCTCTTCCGCAGAAGCAGCGCGTGGTCGTCGAGAAGGTCGGCGTCGTCAAGAAGGCGCTGCGTCCGACGCAGCAGAACCCCCAGGGCGGTATCGCGTCCGTCGAGGCTCCCATCCACGTGTCGAACGTGATGCTGGTGTGCCCGGCCTGCAAGCAGCCCACCCGCGTGTCCAAGCGTGTCACCGACGAGGGCAAGAAAGTCCGCGTCTGCAAGAAGTGCGGCAAGGATATCGACTAGAATAAGCAACGGAGGAGCCGCGGCGGCAACGCCGGGCCCCTCCGAGGTTATGGCCCCGGCCGAATTCGGCTAGGGACGCAGGGTCGGAAATCCTGCGTTTAATTCATCGAAAGGATTGAAAGCATGACTGCTCCTCGTTTGAAGGAAAAGTACAACACCGAGATCGTTGCCAAGCTCGAGAAAGAGCTGGGCGTCGACAACATCAACAAGGTTCCGCGTCTTGAGAAGATCGTCGTGAACATGGGCGTGGGCGCCGCTGCCGGCGACCACAAGCTGCTCGACTCCGCCATGAACGACATGCGCATCATCACGGGCCAGCAGCCCTGCGTGACGCGTGCCAAGAAGTCCATCGCAGGCTTCCATGTGCGCGAGGGCCAGCCTATCGGTTGCAAGGTCACGCTGCGCGGCGACCGCATGTGGGAGTTCCTGGATCGTCTGCTGGCGACCGCTCTTCCCCGTGTGCGCGACTTCCGCGGCATTTCCCCGACCAGCTTCGACGGTCGCGGCAACTACACGATGGGCATCACCGAGCAGCTGATCTTCCCCGAGATCGACTACGACAAGGTCGACCGTACGCGCGGCATGGACATCACGTTCGTGACCACGGCGGAAGAAAACGATGCTGCCTTCGCGCTGCTCGACGCGCTGGGCTTCCCGTTCAAGGATAAGGAATAACACTCTCGTTGTCCGTCCTAAGGCCGCTGGTTCGGCGGTCTGCGTTGAAACGTGCTCTCGAGCCTTCCGATTAAGCCAGGAAGGCTGGATATAAGAAAGAAGGATTTGCATGGCTAAGAAATCGATGGTCGCCAAGGCCAAGCGCGAGCCGAAGTTCTCGACGCGCCAGCACAATCGCTGCACGCGCTGCGGACGTCCCCGCGCCTACTACCGCAAGTTCGGCCTGTGCCGTGTCTGCTTGCGCGAGCTGGCCAACAAAGGCGAACTGCCCGGCGTGACCAAAGCTTCGTGGTAAGCCACAGGTAAAGGTACGCATGGGTGTGCCACGGTTCAGGCGGAGGCGTTATGGGCGCCGACGAACCGAACCGCTCGGCTCATCACGAACCAAAGGAGAAATCAACTATGACCATGACCGACCCTATCGCAGACATGCTTACGCGCGTGCGTAACGCAAACTCTGCCGGCAAGACGACGGTTTCCATGCCGTCGAGCAAGAAGCTTGTCGAGATCGCCCGCATCATGCAGGAAGAGGGCTATGTCCAGGGCTATGACGTGATCGACGGCGAGCCGCGCGCTACGCTCGAGATCACGCTCAAGTACGGTGACAAGAAGGCCAAGACCATCCGCGGCATCAAGCGCATTTCCAAGCCGGGTCTGCGCATCTACGCCGGCAAGGATGAGCTGCCCCGCGTCCTCGGCGGCCTCGGCACTGCCATCATCTCGACGAGCAACGGCGTGATGACCGACCGCGATGCCCGCAAAAAGGGCATCGGCGGCGAAGTCGTCGCGTACATCTGGTAGGAAAGGGAGGTTTGATATGTCTCGTATCGGCAAACAGCCCGTTACCGTTCCTGCCGGCGTCGAAGTGATCATCGACGGCAACGCCGTGACGGTGAAGGGCCCGAAGGGCGAGCTCGCACGCGAGTTCAGCCCCATGATGACCATCGTTCAGGAAGGCGAGGAGATCATCGTTTCTCGCCCCAACGACAGCCGCGAAGCGAAGAGCCTGCACGGTCTTACGCGTACGCTCGTCTCCAACATGGTGGAGGGCGTTTCGAACGGGTATTCCAAGAAGCTGCAGCTCGTCGGCGTTGGCTACCGTGCCGCGCTCAAGGGCAAGGATCTCGAAATGCAGCTGGGATTCTCCCATCCGGTGCTGGTAGAGGCCCCCGAGAACATCACGTTCGAGGTGCCGAGCCAGACCGAGATCATCGTGTCCGGTATCAGCAAGGAGCAGGTCGGCCAGGTGGCGGCGAACATCCGCAAGTGGCGTAAGCCGGAACCCTACAAGGGCAAGGGCATTCGCTACGAGGGCGAGCACGTCCGCCGCAAGGTTGGCAAGGCTGGCAAGGACTAGGCGCGCGAGCGTAACTGATCGAAGGGATTATCATGAAGAAGCTTCAGAAAAAGCAAGCTGCGCTGGCTCGCCGCCATCGTCGCGTGCGCGGGAAGATCTCCGGCACGCCGGTTCGCCCCCGCCTCTGCGTTACGCGCAGCAACAGCAACATCTACGTGCAGTTCGTCGACGACGTCGCCGGCAAGACCCTGTGCGGCGTTTCCACGCTCGGTCCGGACTTCAAGGCCACGGGCAAGAGCGGCGCGACCGTCGAGGGCGCTGCTGCCCTGGGCGAGATCGCTGGCAAGAAGGCACAGGACGCCGGTATTACGGAGGTCGTGTTCGATCGTGGCGGCAACCTGTATCACGGGCGCATCAAGGCTTTGGCCGATGCTGCTCGCGAAGCAGGCCTGAAATTCTAGAAGGGGTAAATGTCTTATGGCTCGTAACAAACAAGACAACGCCGCGGTCCCCGAGCTCCAGGAGCGCGTCGTCTACATCAACCGCGTGTCCAAGGTCGTCAAGGGTGGCCGCCGCTTCGCGCTGACCGCGCTTGTGGTGGTTGGCGACGGCAACGGTCGCGTCGGCGTGGGCATGGGCAAGTCCCAGGAAGTGCCCATCGCCATCAAGAAGGGCGTCGAGGACGCGAAGAAGAACATGTTCACCGTGCCTCTGACCGCCGAGAAGACGCTTCCGCACGAGATCATCGGCGAGTTCGGCGCTGGTCGTGTGCTCATCAAGCCGGCTACGCCCGGTACCGGCGTTATCGCTGGCGGCGCTGCTCGTGCCGTCATGGAGCTGGCTGGCGTGACCGACGTGCTCACCAAGTCGCTGGGCACTGACAACGTCATGAACGTGGTCAAGGCCACCGCCGAGGGTCTCAAGAACATGGAGAGCCCTCAGGAGGTTGCTGAGCGTCGCGGCCTGTCCGTTGCTCAGATCTACGGCTGGAAGGAGCAGAAATAATGGCAGAAGCTAAGAAGACGCTGCGCATCACGCAGGTCAAGAGCGCCATTGGCTACAAGAAGGATCAGGGTGCTACGCTGCGCGCCCTCGGTCTTGGCAAGATCAACCGCTCGGTCGAGCAGGTGGACAATGATTGCGTCCGCGGCATGATCTTCAAGATCAAGCATCTCGTCGAGGTTGAAGAGATCTAAACTACGGTGCGTCGGCTCTTGGCCGGCGCACTTGCATCCTGCGCGAACAAATCCTCGCGCAGGATGCTCTGCATTGCGCTACAATGCTTGATTGGCGCTTCGGGAGAATACGAGGCGTCAATCAAGCTGTTATTGGAAGTTTGTTGGCGGCGAGCTGCCAACACCGGATGAACGATCCGGAAAAGCGACAGAAGGAGAAACAACATGGAACTCAAAGATCTTAAGCCGGCAGAAGGCTCCCGCAAGGCCCGCAAGCGCGTTGGCCGTGGCCCCGCATCCGGTACCGGCAAGACGTCCGGCCGCGGTATGAACGGTCAGAAGTCCCGTGCCGGCGGCGGCAAGGGCGTTGGCTTCGAGGGTGGCCAGACTCCGCTCGCGCGTCGTCTGCCGAAGCTGCCTGGCTTCAAGAACATCAACCATGTCGAGTACCTGCCCGTCAACGTCAAGCGTCTCGAGGAAGTCTTCGAGGCTGGCGACGTGGTGGACGGCGAGAGCCTGAAGGCCAAAGGCGTTATCAAGCATGCTGACGCGCTGGTGAAGGTTCTGGGCGACGGTGAGATCACGAAGGCCCTGACGATCAAGGTTGACAAGGTGTCTGCTTCCGCCAAGGCGAAGATCGAGGCGGCTGGAGGAAAGGTCGAAGAGCCTTGCTAAGCTCTATCATCGATGCATTCAAGGTACCTGAGCTGCGCAAGAAGATCTTGTTCACGCTCGGCATCCTCGCGCTGTATCGTTTCGGCGCGTATGTGCCGGTGCCTGGCATCCCCTTCAACGAGTTCGCGCATTCGTTCGCTGATTCGGGTGTGTCCATGACCATGCTCGACCTGTTCACCGGAGGCGCGTTGTCGAACTTCTCGGTGTTCTCGTTGGGCATCATGCCTTACATCACTGCATCGATCATCATGCAGTTGATGCAGGGCGTCATTCCTGCCGTAGGGCGTTGGGCGAAGGAGGGCGAGACCGGTCGTCGCAAGATCACGCAGGTCACGCGTTACCTGACGCTGGGCTTGGGCCTGATCAACGCCATCGGCTACCTGCTGCTGTTCAAGTCTCCTCAGTACGGCGTGGTGTTCTCGACCGAGATCCCCGAATTCGTGACCGACATTCTGGTTGTGTTCACGCTTGTGGCGGGTACGGCGTTCATCATGTGGATGGGCGAGCTTATCACGCAGCGCGGCGTGGGCAACGGCATGTCGCTCATCATCTTCGTGAGCATCGTGAGCCGCGTGCCTTCCGCTATCTTCTCGTCGGTGAACCTGTCGGCCGATACGGCCATGGGCATCGCGGTAACGGCGCTTATCGTGCTGGTGGTTCTGGCGTGCATTCCTGCGATTATCTTCGTGGAGCGTGCGCAGCGCCGCATCCCGGTGAACTACGCCAAGCGCGTGCAGGGTCGCAAGATGATGGGCGGACAGTCCACCTACATTCCCTTGAAGGTGAATGCGGCGGGCGTTATCCCGATCATCTTCGCAAGCTGCTTGATCTACTTCCCGGCTCAGCTGGCGGCGCTCTTCAACGTCGAATGGCTGACCATGGTGGCCGACGCCATCTCGTCTGGCTGGGTGAACTGGATCCTGACGGTGCTGCTGATCGTGTTCTTCGCGTACTTCTACACCTCGATGGTGTTCAACCCGGACGAGACGGCCGACAACCTGCGCAAGCAGGGCGGCTTCATTCCGGGTGTGCGTCCCGGTTCCGCTACGGTTACGTACATTAAGAACGTGCTGCATCGCGTGACGTTGCCGGGCGGCATCTTCATCGCGGTCATCGCAGTGGTGCCTACGATTATCTTCCACTTCACGGGCAACACGCTGGTTCAGGCGTTCGGCGGTACGTCGATCCTCATCATGATCGGCGTTGCTCTCGACACCATGAACAAGGTGGAGAGTCAGTTGAAGATGCACAACTACGACGGCTTCTTCAAGTAGTCCGTTCTTGCAAGATAAACGCCCCGGTCAGATGTTTGGCCGGGGCGTTTTTTGTTGCAGCCCCTCTCTCGTGTACGGGGTTTGTACAAGATTTCGATGCACGATGCACGATGCTTGTCGCCCGCTGCAGACAGCTCGCCGCCCGCTGCCAACTGCCGTCGAGTCGCATGCGACCGCCCTGCATGCGACCGCCCTGCATGCAACCGTCCCGCATGCAACCGCCCCTTGTGCACGAAAAACCGCTCCCGCTGGCAGGTTCTGACGGTTTGAGGTCGCTGCAGTGCGCCCTGCTCGCGCTGCCGTTTTCCCTATTTTCTGTTTTGCCTGGTCACAGCGTTGGGCCGTCGCATCGCACTTCCTCGGGCGTTCGTCTTGTCGGGTCAAACGACCCCAAACCGTCAGAACCTGCCAGCGGGAGCGGTTTTTCGCGCACAAGCGTCTTGCGGTTCGACCCGCGAGCACCCGAGCTTCAAGAACGCTCGAAGTTTCGCTGGGGCACGGGTAAAAATGCTCGACAGCCCGACGCTGATGACAAGTTGCCAGATTGTTGAGAACCGGCAACCTGTCTTTCTGTTGAAATATGCGCAGCTCTCTAAGCGGTTTGGTACAATACGGCGCATCGATTGTAAGTCGAAAGGAAATCACATCATGAACATCGTGTTGTTGGGCGCGCCGGGCGCTGGCAAGGGAACGCAGGCTGCCAAGCTGGTCGAAGAGTTCGGTACGCCGCACATCTCGACGGGCGACATGCTGCGCGCGGCCGTGAAGGCCGGCACGCCGTTGGGCAAGAAGGCCAAGTCTTACATGGACGCAGGCGACCTGGTGCCAGACGAGGTCATCATCGGTCTGGTGACCGAGCGCTTGCAGGATCCCGATACCGAGAAGGGTTTTATCCTGGACGGTTTCCCGCGCACATCCGCGCAGGCCGTTGCGCTTGACGCCGAGCTTTCCAAGCTGGAGCGCCCGCTTGACGCCGCCCTGCTTATCGACGTCGATTTCGAGGTGATCGTGAAGCGCCTGACCTCGCGTCGCATGTGCCGCGAGTGCGGCTACATCGGTACGGCTACCGACGCTTCCTGCCCGAAGTGCTCCGGCGAGATGTACCAGCGCGATGACGACAACGAGGCTACGGTGCGCAACCGCTTGGATGTGTACGAGAAGTCCACGTCTCCGCTCATCGACTACTACCGCGGCTGCGATCTGCTGGTGTCCATCGACGGCGATCGCGATGCCGATGTCGTCTACGCTGACGTCAAACAGGCGCTCGAACTGTAACATCTGCGCGACTTTCTCGTGGTATTGCCGACGGATGGGGCCTGATCTGCCCCATCCGTTGTTTTTTCCTCTATAATCCTGTCTCATCATGCCAACCGTACGAAGCAACATAGCCTACGCTTACGGCACCTTCATGCGCTCTCATCGAGCGACGGTTCGTCATATAGTGAAAAGCGTGCTGTCCATTCTTGCCATCGCGTTTCTGCTCGAAACGTTTCTGTTCAACATCAACTACTTCACGTCCGCCGGGTACAACACCATCTCGCTGAACGACAAGCTTCAGCTGCGCGAAACCACGGACGACCAGTACCAGATCACCGCCGTGAACAACGTGTTGGAGTTCTCGAACCTCAACACTGAGGTTCACAACATCTGGCTTAACTTCGACTATCGCCAGCCCGCTCAGGAACTGACCGTCAAAATCCAGTTTACCGACGAGGCGCACCATACGTACTTCGATTCGACCGAGTACACGGTGGGCGTTCCCAACGTTGCGGTGTCCACGTTGTCGGATCAGAGCGAATACATCAACTTGAATACCACGGGCCTCGTGGGCAATTTGCGCATTGAAGTTGTGGGGGATGAGGTTCAGTATCCCATCAAGCTATCCGATCTGTGCTTGAACGCGCATCATCCTTTCGATTTCAACACCACGCGCTTCATCATCACTGCGGGGCTGCTGGCTCTTGCATTTGCGTTTCGGCCTCGCTCCGCCATCTACCGCATGCGCATCGTCGACGAGCCGCGCACGTCGAAGGCCGTGATCGTCGCCACCGTGGCCATCGAGATATGTCTGCTCAGCTCATTCCTTTTCCTGGGGTCGAATCTGGTCGGCGTGGCTACCAAGGACTACAACAGCGGTTCGTGGGACGGCGTGAGCCTGGTAAACTCCTTCGAAGTGGGCGGCGAAAACGCGCAGCAGTATGCAGAGCTTGCGAAGGCCATGGCGCGCGGTCAGCTGTACCTTGAAGAGGAGCCGCCTCAGTGGCTGCAGGACATGAGCGACCCGTACGACAAGGGCGCGCGCGACGAAGCGCAGAAGGAGACGGGGGAGAAGTACCTCTTCGACGTTGCCTATCATGACGGGCATTACTACGTGTATTTCGGCGTGGTTCCGGTTCTGCTGTTCTATCTGCCGTTCTATTTGCTCACCGGTGCCAACTTCCCAACGGCCATTGGTGTGCTTATTGCGGTGATCGCGTTCGTGCTTGGGTGCTCGGCGCTGCTCGATCGCTTTGCGCGCTACCATTTCAAGCGGGTGAGCTTGGGCTTGTACCTGCTTCTGCAGATTCCCTTGGTTATGTGCTGCGGGGTGCTCTACCTGCTGAAATTCCCGACGTTCTATTCGCTGCCCATCGCGCTGGGCTTGGCGTTCTCGGTATGGGGCCTGTACTTCTGGATGAAGGGGCGCGCGTCTGCTCGTCCGGAGAAGTGGTACCTGCTCGGGTCGCTTTGCATGGCGCTGGTGGCTGGCTGCCGACCGCAGCTGCTGGTGTTGTCTTTGCTGGCGTTTCCGTTGTTCTGGCGTCCGTACATCACGAAGCGCCGGTTGTTCTCGCCGCAGGGCGCGCGCGAGTTCGCCTGCCTCATAGGGCCTTACCTGGTGGTGGCTGCCGGTCTGATGGGATACAACTACGCGCGGTTCGGATCGCTCACCGACTTCGGGGCCAACTACAACCTTACCGTGAACGACATGACCAAGCGCGGTTGGAACATCGGTCGTTTGGCGCCGGCGCTGTTCGCGTATTTCCTGCAACCCCCTAGCGTGACGGGCGTGTTTCCATATCTGCAAGCTGCGCCGTTCGACACCACGTACATGGGGCAAACCATCAAGGAAGCCACGTTCGGCGGCATCTTGGCGTGCCTGCCCGTCTTGTGGGTGCTTCCGTTCGCGAAGCGCATCTTGCAGCTGCGCATCAGCCAGCGCTCGACGCGCACCATTGCGGGCGTGATTATCGTACTGCTTTTCGGCGGCGTCGTCGTAGCGGTTGCCGATGCCCAGATGGCGGGCATCCTGCAGCGTTACTTCGCCGACTTCAGCTTCATGTTCTTGGCAGCCGTGGTGCTGCTGGTCTTTATCGTGAACGAGAACCTAACCCCGGGCACCACCACGCAGAACCTGCTTATGAAGGTGCTGCTGACGTTGGTGACCGTTTCGGTTTTGTACAGCGCGCTGCTGTGCTTCGTGCCGGAGACGGGTTGGTACTCCGACGTGTACGATTGGGCGTACCGGAACATCATCGAAACCGCGCAGTTCTGGACCTAGCGTCCAGTGACGGCAAGCGCGACGACGTGGAGCCGTCGCGACCCTATTGTCCGAGAAGGGAATGCAGAGTGAACATCATCATCGCCGACACGTACGAAGAAATGAGCCGCAAAGCAGCCGACGTCATTGCCGATTGCCTCGCGAAGGACCCGTCCTGCGTGCTGGGCTTGGCAACCGGTTCCACGCCGATCGGGCTGTATGCCGAGCTGGTGCGCGATTGCGAAGCGGGCAAGATCAGCTTTGCTGACGCGACGACGTTCAACTTGGACGAGTATCGCGGGCTGGATCCTCGGCATGACCAAAGCTACCGGTACTTTATGCAGCAGAACCTGTTCGACCATGTGAACGTAGACGTTGCACGCACGCACGTGCCCGATGGCTCCAACCCGGACGCCGATGCTGCGTGCGCGGCGTACGAAGAGGCCATCGCCCAGGCGGGCGGCGTCGACTTGCAGCTTCTGGGCCTGGGCCACAACGGCCATATCGGCTTCAACGAGCCGTGCGACTGCTTCCCGGTTGACACGCACGTGGTCGAACTGACGGAAAGCACCATCCAGGCCAACAGCCGCCTGTTCGGTTCCATCGACGAGGTTCCGCGCGAGGCGTACACCATGGGCATCGGCACCATCATGCGCGCCGCCAAGGTGCTGGTAGTGGCGAACGGCGAGGGCAAGGCGCAGATCGTGCGCGATGCCTTCTTCGGCCCTGTTACGCCGCAGGTTCCGGCTTCGGTGCTGCAGCTGCATCCGGACGTGACGGTGATCGTCGACAAGGAAGCCGGTGCGCTGCTCGGGTAGGTTGGACTTCGGGCTGCGGGGCGCTCGCGCTTTTGCGCGAAGGGCTTGCGGCGGCTTGCTCAGTGCATGAAACGGGATCTCTGCTTGCTTGGTGGAGATCCTTTTCTTTTACCCCGCGGGTGCGAGAATGGGCGAAAACGGAAAGGATGAAGCTATGATCATAACGGGAGGAAAGGTATTCGACGGGGCTGGGTTCGTCGAACGCGAGGTTGCCGTGGTCGGCGAGCGATTCGCAGACGCTGCCGCTGGCGATGCTTCGGTTGTCGATGCGACGGGCTGCTACGTGATCCCCGGTTTGGTGGACGTGCATTTCCACGGATGCAAGGGCCACGACTTCTGCGAAGGGACCGAGGAGGCTTTCGACGTTCTGGCGCGCTACGAGGCCTCGCGCGGCGTAACGGCCATCTGTCCTGCCACGATGACGTACCCGGAAGAGGTGCTGGCTCCCGTGATGGACTGCGCCGCCGCGTACGAGGCGAAGCCCGATGGCGCGGCGCTTGTGGGCATCAACATGGAGGGCCCGTACATCTCTCCGGGCAATATCGGCGCGCAGAATCCGGCGTACCTGCATGGACCCGATGTCGCTATGTTCGGGCGCTTGCAGGATCGTTCGGGCGGTCTGATCAAGCTGGTGGACGTAGCCCCCGAGGTTCCCGGGGCTTTGGAGTTCATCGAGGCGACGGCTCCGTCGGTGCGCGTGTCGATCGCTCACACGAAAGCGGATTACGAAGTTGCGCGCGCGGCTATCGAGGCGGGCGCGCGTCACATGACGCACCTATGCAACGCTATGCCCTCGCTGCATCATCGCGAACCGGGTCCCATCGCTGCGGCGTTCGACTGCCCGGACGTGACGCCCGAGCTGATTGCCGACGGCGTGCATATCCATCCCGCTATGGTGCGCTTGCTGTTCGCTGCGTTCGGGGACGATCGCATGATCCTGATCAGCGACTCCATGATGGCCGCGGGCATGCCGGACGGCACGTACACCCTGGGGGGCCAGGACGTTACCGTGCGCGGCAACCGCGCTACGCTTGCCGACGGAACGATTGCGGGATCGAATACCGATCTTATGAGCTGCGTTCGCGTGGCGGTGAAGGACATGGGCGTATCGTTGGCAAGCGCGGTGAAGGCGGCTTCGGTCAATCCGGCGCGTGCTATCGGCATCGATGACGAGCGAGGCGGCATTCAGCCGGGAAAGATCGCCGACGCCGTTGTGCTCGACGAAGATCTCAATGTTCGTCACGTCGTGCTGCGGGGCCGCCTGCTTTCGTAGAGCGGCCAAGGCGGGGCTGGCGAGGCGGACGGCAGCCGATGAGGCTGCGGCGGTGGGGCGGAGCGCGCGAGGCGAGCGCGTCGGCCCGTTTCCAGGTCTCGCCCCGCCCTGCCTGCCGCCGCCCCCTGTCTGGCCAAGTTCGACCGGGCCTCGCGAGATCTAGCCGATCACCTCGGCCGAGGGAATGTGCTGGCGGTAGAGCTCGTAGAACGTGCGGGAGTCGAGCGCGTCGATGAACGATTGGCTGACGGTGAGGCAGGCATCCGCGTCGTCTTGAGTCGACGCGTGCTCGAGCGACTGCTGCGGACATACTACAAGGTCGCCGTTGGCCGCGTAGAAGTCGAGCAGTTCCTCGGATAGCAACTCGCGGCATACGCGGCGCGCAACGCTCTCTTCGACTGACGTGCGCGCGCAAAAGTACGATGGCAGCAATACGGGTCCCTCGTGCGACGCTTCGAAGAACGAGTCGGTCCCGTCAGCCCGCAAGGCGTACAGCGAGGGGACCAAGGCGAAATCCGCTTCTTTGGTGCGGGCGGCCTTGAACGCTCCGATGGGCATCGCAGTAACGGTGCAGCGTTGCAGCAGCTCTTCCGCAACGGCCTTGCCGTAGCGCTCCCATACGGATTTCACCAGGATCTTTCCAGCCGAGTTGTCGATTCCCCCGAACGCTACGCGCGCGTTGCGAACCAGGGTGGGCAGAGGATCGTTCGGGATGGGCGATCCGCCGTACAGCACAAGCGGAATGGCAACTACGGGAAGCAGCTGGTCGGTGCGCTTTACAGCCTGCACGACGGCAGTGCTTTTGAGCGGGAGCCAGGTTGCGCAGTCGTGCAGAGGCCCCAGCGCATCGAACACCTTTGCGCACTCGAACACCTCCAGATCGGCCGACACGATAAGGTCGGGCATCTGCGCTCCGTCGCGTGCGAGGTAGGCGGCCATGTGCTCGTCGTATCCAAGTCCGAAAAAACGCACGACCAGATGTATGCCTTCGCTTCGCAGGCGTTCTTGCAGGTTCGCAAGGTAGGCTTTCTCGAAGTTGTGCAGAATGCAGATGTGGTTCCAGTACAGCGTAACGGTTACGGGCTCTTTGCTGGAGCGTTCGTTCGATTCGTTCATGCGAGTGCTTCTCCTGTTCTCAGGGCGCTTTGGAGCGCCTTGGTTTGACGGTAGGCTTGATGAAGGCGGGCCTCCAGCTGCTCTTCGGCAGTTGTGCGGGTGCGGACGCAAGAGACGGCTCCACCCGCCATGACGATGCGCGTATCGGCCAGAAGCGCCGTATGCGGGTCATGCGTGACCACCAGCACGAGCTTGCGCGCATCAAGGAGGGCTTCGAACGCCGCCTCCTTGTCGATTCCTGCATTCTCTATCTCGTCGACCAGGACGACGGGGCTGTTGCAAACAAGCGCGATGTCGGCAATCATGAGCGCTCTGGTTTGTCCGCCTGATAGCAGGTTGAGGTTGCAGGCGGCGTCGATGCGCTCGGGCGTAATGCGGTTTGCCAGCTCGAGCACTTCGGGCGCGCTTGCGCTTGAGGCGCGACAGGCGCGATGCAGCTCGATGAACTGGTCAACGGAAACGTCCAAGACGAAGCGCATGTTTTGGC
Organism: Paraeggerthella hongkongensis; assembly: GCF_003340345.1. Lineage (GTDB taxonomy): Bacteria > Actinomycetota > Coriobacteriia > Coriobacteriales > Eggerthellaceae > Paraeggerthella > Paraeggerthella hominis. The sequence goes on from NZ_PPTQ01000010.1 coordinate 30,992, forward strand.
TCAGATGCGCAATGAGCGATCCGGAGTAGGAGCGACGTTGCTCTTTTCGAGGGGCGTCGCCGTCTACAAGGACGCTTCGCTTGGTGGGGGAGTCTCCTTGGACAAGCTGTTCGATGTCCTTGATGAAGCGGGTTTTGCCCGATCCGGTGTTGCCGACGATGGCGTACAGCCCGCCTGTGTGCAATTCGATGCGGTCGAACCGTTCGGGCTTTTCGTGCTTGTCGGTTCCGGGAAGCACGGTTATCTCATGCATGGACTGCCGCCTTCCTGGTAAGCGGCCAGCGGCGCTCTTTGGCATGACGCGCTTTTGCCCGATGCCGCCGGTTGGTCTTCGAAGGTCATTTTGCCCACGATGCCCTGTTGAAACGCCGATCCCACCCGGCGTTCTCCCACGCAATACGAGCAAACTCCGGACGGCATCGTGTGGCGCAGCGTGTCTCCCTCAAGCGTTGGCGGAGGTGCTTGCTCCATGATCCAGTCGCACAATTCGTCGACTCCGTAGCCGGCAAGCCCGTCGATGGCGAACACGGCGGCATGCGGATTGATGCGCGCGATGTTCGCGCAGACGATCTCCCGCTCTGCCTGGGACACCATGTCGGTTTTCGACACCACGACGAAGTCCGCCTGCGTAAGCATGGGCCCTAGATGCTCGGGCGCCTTGCAGCTGGCCGTCCCGTCCACCACGCATCCTGCCAACATGTTTCGAGTGGCAGGGGAGCAGCGGTGGCAAAGGCCGGCGGTTTCTATGAGCAGGCATGAAGCGTTTTGGTTGCGCGACCACTCCCAGAGGTCGGCAAGGTTGGAGACCAGAAAATGGTCGGGGCATATATCGCCGCTGATTCCCGATACAGCAGGCAAGCCGAGTCCTGCGAACACGTGACGGTCTTCATCCGATATGCAATCGATCTTGCACAGGGCGGGCGGACAGCCCCGTTGCGCCAACGTGGGCGCCGCCCATCGAAGAACGGCGGTTTTTCCGACTGCCGATGATCCGCTGAACAGAACTACCTTGTCCATGCATCCTCCCGTCTTTCATTGCTCGGTTTCGGTCTAAGGCGCAACGCTTGCGCTCTACGATGGCGGTTTCCTCCAAGATCGTCAGTATCAAGTGAGACGCTTTCGCTAAAAAAGTTTTCCAAAGTTAACTATTTTGTGGTGTAATGAGCCTTGGTAGGTGCCGTTTTGCTGAACGTCGGAAGGAGGTGAGTCATACGGTGGCTGACATTGCGAAAGCGCTGGAGCACTCCGAGCTGTTGCGCGATGTTCGAATCGATCCGCAGCGCGTGCGTGCGAAACGGTTGCGCACCGGCCAGATGGTGGTTGATCGAGCGGGCGACGTTTCCTGCGTCGGATTGGTCCTGCGAGGCGTGATCGACGTGTACAGCGTTGCGTTCGACGGGTGCGAAATCAGACTGTCTTCCCTGTACGAAGGGGAGATGTTCGGAATATGCAATCTGTTTGCCCCTAACGACTTGACAACGGTGCTGCGCAGCCGCAAAGGCTCGGACGTGCTGTTCATTCCCAAAGAGTACTTGATCGAATTGATGAACAACGACGGCGATCTGATGTCACGCTACCTGGTGCTCTGCAACAGCAAGATTCAGTTCCTTTTGCGCCGCATCGAAGAGCTGACCATGCAGACGTCGCGCATGAAGCTGCTGAGTTATCTGCGCGATCGCGCGACATGCGACGGACTGGTCATGTTTGAGGGAACTCGCGAAGAAATGGCTCGTTATCTGGGAATAAGCAGAGCGACGCTCTTTCGCGAAATCGCTCACCTGAAACGCGAGGGAAGCGTGGTTTCCCGCGGAAACGATCTGTACGTGCGAACGTGAGGTGCAGCCATGCGCGAACTTCCCTTGGCGCGCGGTCGTTCAGGTGATTCCATAGGCGCTTTCGAATCGGAAAAACAAGAGAAAGAGGTTTTCATGGTACTGAAGAAGGTTTGGGCGTTTGCGGCCGCTATGGCCCTGAGCGCCTTTATGCTGGCAAGCTGCGCTTCGGGCGGCGCCTCCGCGCCCTCGGCGGGAACCGAAGAAGGCGCTTCTGCGGAAGCAGCTGCTCCGGTTGACGTGCGCGCGGTTGCGCTGAAGGGCCCCACGGCTATGGGCTTGGTGAAGTTCATGGACCAGGTTGACAAAAGCGAGGCGACCGACAACAACTATTCGTTCGATATCGCTGCGTCGGTTGACGAGGTAGTTCCCAAGATAGCCAAGGGCGAGGTCGACATCGCAGCCGTGCCCGCGAACCTGGCATCGGTTCTGTACAACAACACCAACGGCGAGGTGCGAGTTCTGGCCATCAATACGCTGGGCATCCTGTACATCTGCGAAACCGGAAACTCCGTGCAGACCGCAGCCGATCTGAAGGGCAAGACCATTTACGCCGCGGGCAAGGGCGCAACGCCGGAGTACGCTCTTTCCTATATCCTGGAAAGCAATGGGCTTGTGCCTGGTCAAGATGTGACCATCGAATGGAAGAGCGAGCATGCCGAATGCATCGCAGCTATGGCTCAGAACCCCGATGCTATCGCCATGCTTCCCCAGCCCTTTGTGGCGGCGGCCCAGGCGAAGAACGCCGACATTCGCGTTGCGCTTGACCTGACCAAGGAATGGGACGCGCTGCAAAAAGATGCAAGCGCCCCGAGCGCGCTGGTAACCGGCGTAGCGGTTGCGCGTGCGTCGTTCATCGAGGAGAACCCCCAGGCGGTGCAGGCGTTCATGGAGCATTACCGCGAGTCGGTTGATTTCGTCAACGCCAACGTCGACCAGGCCGCCGCTTTGGTGGGATCGTACGACATCGTCCCCGAGGGCGTTGCGAAGAAGGCTTTGCCGGGGTGCAACATCGTGTTTTTGAGCGGCTCCGACATGAAGGACAAGCTGTCCGGCTACCTGAACGTGCTGTCCCAGCAAAACCCCCAGTCGGTTGGCGGCTCGCTTCCCGCTGACGACTTCTACTACGGGGCGTAAGGGGCTTACGTGACGGGCAAAGCGCTCGGTATCGTATTCCCGGTGGCGTTTTGGCTGATCGTGTGGCAAGTTGCCAGCATGGCGATAGCCCAGGAGGTGCTGTTAGTGTCTCCTGTGGCTGTTGCCATGCGTTTGGCGGAGCTGGTGCAGACCGTGGATTTCTGGGGCTCGATAGCCGTATCCCTTTCTCGTATTGCCGTAGGGTTTTTGCTGGCTATGGTGCTGGGCACCTTGCTGGCGGCGCTGTCCTCCCGCTTTCAGTGGGTGCGTCGCTTGCTGGCGCCGCTTGTGCAGGCCGTCAAGGCCGTGCCTGTGGCTTCGTTCGTCATCCTGGTGCTCATTTGGGTGTCATCTGCCAACCTGTCGATCGTTATCTCGTTTCTGATGGTGTTTCCCCTGGTGTACGCTAATGTTCTGGAGGGTATCCGGCAGGTTGATCCGCAGCTTTTGGAAATGGCCCAGGTGTTTGACCTAAGCCCTCTTGCACGGTTGCGCTACCTGTACTGCTCTCAAGTGCTGCCGTACTTTCAGGCAGCAAGCTCGCTTGCTCTTGGCATGTGTTGGAAGGCGGGTATTGCCGCAGAGGTCATCGGGCTTCCCAGTTTCTCCATCGGCGAGCGTCTCTACGATGCGAAAGTCTACCTGAACACCCCTGATCTGTTCGCATGGACGGTTGTCATCGTCCTCATCAGCCTGGTGTTCGAGCGGTCGTTCGCGAAGCTGCTTGCACAGGCCGTGGCGAAGGTGGAGGAGATGCGATGAGGTTTGTCGACGTGACGAAGTCCTATGGGAACACCGTTGTCATGCAAGGATTTTCGGCGGATCTTCAAGACGGTGCGGTTCACTGTATTCTAGGGCCGTCGGGGTGCGGGAAAACCACCTTTCTCAGGTTGGTGCTTGGGCTTGAGCAACCCGATCAAGGGCTTGTCGAGAAGGCGGACGATGCTCGATGCGTTGCCGTGTTCCAAGAGGACAGGCTCTGTGAAAACCTCAGCATTTCCGCGAACATACGCTTGCCGCACGGACGGCTTGATCCGCAGGCGCGGGAGGTGCTGCGTTTCGATATGGAACGTTTGCTGGACAAGGTGGGCTTGGCCGGATTGGCTGGACGTCCGGTGCATGCGCTTTCGGGCGGCATGAAAAGACGGGTCGCTTTGCTGCGAGCCGTCATGGCGCCAAGCAGCGTTATCGTGTTCGACGAGCCCCTTAAGGGCCTTGACGGCGAAACGAAGCGCCGCGTTATGGAAGTTCTCGAACCCTTGCTCGAAGCAAAGACCGTGCTTTGGGTGACGCATGATCCGGCTGATCAGGCGTACTTCGAATCCCCTTACGTATGGACCATGTCTTCCGGAGCCTTGCGAAGGCGAGGGTGAAACGAAACGGGAAGAAAGCGGTGAAGGGGGAGTGAAACGAAATGGGGAGCAGGGCCGTTGCCGTGCTCCCCATTTCGTTAAGCGGTTTACGCGATTGCGTTCGCGAACCAGGTGGTGATGCTTGTCGGGTGCGTGATGGCGGTCCCGACGACGATGGCGAACGCTCCGGCGTCCATGGCTGCCTTCGCGTCGTCGGTGGTGTGGATGCGGCCTTCGCAGAACACCGGCACGTCGCCTGCCGCGGCAACGGCTTCCTTCAGGAAGTCCAGATCGGGGCCGTCGGTTTTCGCGAGGCCTCCCGGCACGTATCCGGCAAGCGTGGTGGATACGATGTCACAGCCCGCTTCGAGCGCGCGATGGACGTCTGCCATGCAGGAGCAATCGGCCATGACCAGCGTTTCCCCGCGCAGGGCTTCGACGGTTTCCTTGAACGTGCGGCCGTCGGGGCGCGGTCGATCGGTTGCGTCAAGGGCAACCACGTCGGATCCGGCGCTTATGCAGGCGCGCGCATGGCGCAACGTGGGCGTGATGTAGACGCCTTCGTGCCCCTCTTTCCACAGGCCGATCACGGGGATCTCGACTCGTCCCTTGATAGCCGCGATGTCGGACAGGCCCTGGCAGCGGATAGCGGCCGCACCGCCCAGTTCGGCGGCGCGGGCGATCTGGGCCATGGTTTCGGGGTGGCGCATAGGCTCGCCCATATATGCCTGGCAGCTTACGATGAGCTTGCCGCGAAGCGATTCGATAAGCGGATTGATCACAAACGTCCTTTCAAGGTGTCCAGCAGGTACTCGGCCGCCCCGATAAGGGGCGCGTTGTCTTTGAGCGTTGCGTCAACGATGGGCAAGGCATGCATCACGGCGGGGGCCTGTCGCTCGAACGCCGCTTGCACGGCGGCGCGCCACGCGGGCCCGGCGTTGCAGACCGACCCCGAAAGCACCACCAGCTCGGGGTCGAGCAGGTCCGTCCAGGTGGCGATAGCTTCTCCCAAGGCCGAACCCGCTTCTTCGATGATGCGGCGGGCAAGCTCTTCTCCCTGCAAGGCGCGCTGCGCGATCTCGCCGCCGGTCACGGGGTCTCCTCCCGCAGCTGCATAGCGGCGCTCGATGCCGCTGCCAGCGGCAATCGATTCCAAATCGCTGGCGTTTCCGCAGGTACGTGGCTCGCCCGAAGCGTCGGGGCAGGGGGTGCGTCCCAGTTCGCCGGCGAATCCGTGGGCGCCCAGCAGCACGCGCCCATGAGCGACGATGCCGCCGCCCAAGCCGGTTCCTGCGGCAACCACCAAGCAGGTTTGGGCTCCCCGGGCCGCCCCCCAACGCGCTTCGCCCAAGGCGTGCGCTTTCACATCGTTGAGGACCGCCGTGGGAAGACCGTGAGCGTGCGCAAGGCGGTCGGCGACGGGCTGTCCGGTCCAGCCGGGCATAAGCTCGTTGGCGTAAGCGATGGATCCGGTGTGCGCATCCACGCATCCGGCCGTGCCCACGCCAATGCCCGCAACGGGCCCTGCGGCGCTGGCCAGCACATCGCCGACCAGGTCGCAGAGCGTGTCGAGCACCGCGACGCCTCCGCGGGCCGCGTTCGTTGGCACGCTGCGGCGTCTTTCGATGACGGGTTCGGCGGCAGGGGAGCTGTAATGTGCAAGCGCCCCTGCCATTTTCGTGCCGCCGACGTCGACGACGGCTACGGTGCACGGATACTCGACGTTCATGCAGCAGCCTATTTGCGCACGGGCGCGTCGCCGTCCATAAGGCCGGCGCGCTTGAGCACGTTGACGATGGTCTCCACGTCTTCGCCTTCCAGGGGCTGGACGGGCTCGCGCATCTGGTTCGTGTTGAATACTTCCATCTGCCACAAAGCCGTCTTGAACGCGCCCACGCCGGCACCGAAGCCCACGGTGGCCTTCACCTGACGGGTCAGGAACATGAGGCGAGCCAGGTGATCCTGCAGCTCCTTCACGCGGTTCCAGTCGCCAGCCTGAGCGGCGCGCCACTGCTCGACGTAGCTTACCGGGTCGAGGTTCGCCAGGCCCGGCACCGATCCGTCGGCGCCGGCCAGGTACGCGCCGTCGACGCAGACCTCGTGGCCGGTCAGCAGCTGCAGCGGATGGCCGGCGTCCTCGTTCTCGAGGCACAGCCAGCGGAACGACACGTCGTCGCCGGAGGAGTCCTTGACGCCCTGCAGCACGCCGTCGGTGCCCAAGCGCACAAGCATCGTGGGATCGAGCTTGGTGTGCACGCATACGGGCAGGTCGTAGGCGAACAGCGGCAGATCGGTCTGCTCGCGGATGGCGCGGAAGTGACGCTCGACTTCCTTCGGGCCGCCCAGCGCGTAGAAGGGAGCGGTGGCAACCAGCGCATCGACGCCGTAGCCGGCGGCGCGCTTGGCCTGGTCGACCACGCGCAGGGTTTCCATGTCGATGATGCCCGCCAGCACCGGCACGCGGCCGTGCACCATGGCCACGGCTTCCTGCAGCACGTGGTAGCGCTGCGCGTCGGTCAGGAAGGCGACCTCGCCCGAGGATCCCAAGAAGAACAGGCCGTCGACGCCTGCCTCGATCATGCGGTTGATGGAGCGCTCAAGCGCTTCCAGGTCGAGCTGTCGCTTCTCGGTCAGCGGGATGACGACCGGGGGGATTACGCCGCGAAACGGTGAATCAGTCATGGGTTTAAAGCCTCTTTTCCGTGTCTGTATGCAAACGGTAAAAGAATAGACCGCTCTTGTAGGCACGTCAACGAACAAGGGTTGGTTGCCACAGGAAAATCGCCTTGTTGCAACAAGAAGGCCCGCCTCCTTGTGGAAGCGGGCCTGTGCGGTGCTTGGTATGGTGCGAAGCGCTTGCTTACGCCTTGGCGCTTGCGCCCAGGAAGACCAGGCCGGTCGTCGCGATCGGCTGGAAGCCGGTGATCGTGGCGGACTGGTAGCCGGTCGCCAGTGCGCGATGGAACAGCGGGTACAGCGGAACCTGCTCGGACAGCAGATCGAAGCACTTGTTCCAGATTTCCTGCTGGTCCTTGCCGGTGGCCTCGCGAGCCTGCTGCATCATGGTCTGCAGCTCCTCGAACTTGCCGTCGCCAGCCTTCTTCCAGCAGGTGCGGCCCTGGGTCCACACGTTGTCGCCGTACCACCAGGACATCAGCAGGTCGGGGTCGTTGCCGAAGCAGGTCGGGTCGCCCGGGGTCAGCATGACGTCGTAGGGGAGGATGCTGTCGGACTCGGCAAGGGACGCCCAGTCGATCTTCGTCTCGTTGATGGTGCAGTTCAGGCCGATGGCGTCCAGGTCGTTCTTGACCTGAGCAGCCAGGTTCTTCACCCAGTTGTTGTTGGTCATGAGCTCGAACTTGAGGTCGGTCACGCCAGCCTCGGCGAGCAGGCTCTTGGCCTTCTCCGGGTCATAGGTGTACACCGTGGAAGCCTGATGATAGTTCGGATGCTCCTTGGGCAAAAAGCCGGTGACAGCGGATGCGTGGCCGTCCATCGCGTTGGCGATGAGCTTGTTCGTGTCGATAGCGTAGAAGAACGCCTGGCGCACGCGAGGATCGTTGAACGGCTCCTTCAGCGTGTTGAACATGAAGAACGGCTGGTTGAAGCCCTGGATGTACTCGACCGTCGCGCCAGCGCCCACCAGCTGGTCGGCGTTGGCGTCGGGAACGTTCTCCATAACCTGAACCGTGGCCTCCTGCAGCGCGGTGGTGCGGGAGGTATCGTCAAGCAGGACGTCCCAGTGCATGGAGTCGGCCGTGGCCGGCAGCGAGCCGTTGTAGTGCTCGTTGGGAACGAACTCGATCGCACCACCGTCGTCGCCGTTGATGCTGGCGTACGCCCACGGGCCGGAGCCGATCGGCTTGGTCTTCAGGTCGTCCTCGGACAGGGCGGCGGGGAAGACCTTGACCACGCTCAGACGGCCTTCGAGCAGGCTCTCGAAGGGGTACTTCAGCGTGAAGGCGATGGTCTTGTCGTCCTTCGCGGCAACGGCGGAGATGAACGACAGGAAGGCGCCGTAGGTGGCGTCGGCCATGTTCTTCTCGAACGCGTTCACCACGTCGGCGGCGGTCACGTCGGTGCCGTCGGAGAACTTGGCGCCGTCACGCAGGGCGACCTCGTACTCGGTGTCGGAGACCTTCGTCGGCTTGGCGGCGGCCAGCGCGTTGTAGGTCTTGTACGTGTGCAGGTCGAGGTCGTACAGGCCCTCGAACACGTGCCACGTGGCGCCCAGCATGAGAGCGGAGCTGTTGCCAATCGGGTTGACGTTGGTGGAGCTGTAGGCGCAAGCACCCGTCAGCTGACCGCCCTTGACCGCAGCGCCGGCGTCGGTGCCAGTGCCTTCGGCCGGCGTTTCGGCGTTGCCGCCGCCGCAGCCGTACAGGCTGAGGCCTGCTGCCGCTGCTGCGACAGCGCTGCCCGCCAGGAACGTGCGGCGGGACAAAGATGCATTCTTATGCTGTTCCATTGGTTTCCCTCCATTTCGGTTTCGAGGCATCCGCGCCTCGATTGCACGCGCGTGATTGGGCACGCGCACAACAGCAGTGCCCATTATCGGGGAAAACCTACAGAAAATAAAGGACTTGTGCTTTTGAAGTTGCGGACAGGTTTGTTATTGCTAGTGAACGATCAGGGAATATGAGTGGTATCATGCGCTCCATGAACTCCACTCTCCATAAAAGTAACGCGTATGCAACAAACGACGAGATGCCCGCAGAAGGCTTTGCGATGGCGGTGCGCATGCTTTCGCGCCCTGCGCTTCCCGCTCCCGCGCGCCTGAAAGCCCCTCCGGCTACGAACGAGAACGTGCGCAAGTCCATGTTGGGAAACCGGCGAAGCAACACGAAGCCGGAGCTGCTCGTTCGCCAGCGCTTGCGCGCTGCGGGGTTGACGGGCTACCGTCTGCAATGGAAGGTTCCCGGGCATCCGGACATCGCGTGGCCGGGCAAGCGCATAGCTATATTTGTTAACGGGTGTTTTTGGCATCGCTGCCCGCGATGCAAGCCGTCCATGCCCAAAAGCAACGTGGAGTACTGGGTGGTGAAGTTCCAGCGCAACGTGGAGCGGGACGAGCGAAGCCGCGCGGCGCTCGAGCAGATGGGCTGGACCGTGCACGTCATCTGGGAATGCCAGCTCAAGAAAAAGGAAATCGACGCCACGTTTGCCGCGCTGCTGCCCGTGCTGGCGGAAGAGCTGGGCAAGCCGCTCAAGTCCGATGGCGCCTAAGCGCGTCCAAAGATTACAAAAAACACTCCGTTTTCCGACAATCTGACCACATATTTCTTGTGCAGCTATACCCAAGATTCATATAGAATGCCTAATGGATGTTTGTGCGCGGGCCGCATTCGGCTGAAAACGGCCCGCGCACAAAGCCAGTAATTGTCAAAGCGTAAGAGCCGTAAAACGAAAGGAGGACGCGGTGAGCAACCTGCTACGACTGATCGGAAGGCGCCTGATAGCGCTGCCGATCATGATCTTCGGCGTGACCATTCTCGTGTTCTTCATTATGGCGCTGTCTCCTATTGACCAAGCTTATTCGGTCTTGGGCGAGAACGCCACCGAGGCGCAAGCCGAGCAGTACCGCGAGGAGCACGGGTTGAACGATCCGGTGCTCGTACAGTATGGAAACTATATGGCCGGCCTGTTCCAGGGGGACATGGGAACGTACGGTGCTAACAAGGCAGCCGTATCCGACCGTATCGCCGAAGCGCTGCCGGTCACGTTGCAGCTGACGTTCCTCGGTCTGATCATAGCGGTCTTTTTCGCGGTGATATTGGGCGTTGTTTCAGCGCTGTACCGCGATCGATGGCCCGACCAGATCATCCGCGTCTTCTCGATCGCCTGCATCGCAACGCCTTCGTTCTGGCTTGCAGTGCTCATGATCCTGCTGTTCTCTTCGATGCTGCACCTGCTGCCGGCGTCGGGTCCGCTGCCTACGATATCGCAGGATCCGGCAGGGTGGCTCGCTCGCATGGCCATGCCGGCCATCGCGTTGGCGGTCCCCGTTACCGGCCAGCTGACGCGCGTTATCCGCACGTCGATGGTCGAGGAGCTGGACAAGGACTACGTGCGCACGGCGCTGGGCGCTGGCATTCCGAAGAGCGTCGTCGTAGCGCGCAACGTCTTGCGCAACGCGCTCATCACGCCGGTTACGGTTCTGGGCCTGCGCATCGGCTACCTGATCGGCGGCGCCGTGGTCATCGAGGTTATCTTCAATCTCCCCGGCATGGGCATGGCCATTCTTTCGGGCATCCAGAACAGCTACGTTTTGCTGGTTCAGGGCGTCGTGCTGGTGGTGGCCATCACCTTCATCGTTATCAACATCATCGTGGATATGCTTTATATCCTGATCGATCCGCGAATCAGGACGGTGTAGCATGGTTCAGTTACGAGGAAACCTTACGAAGAAAATGGAGGCCAACCCGGGCAAGGTTCGCTTCCGTCGCTGGAAGGCCATGGGCATCGGCTCGCGCATCTCGCTTGTGGTGCTGGTGCTGGTCGTTATGATCGCCGCGTTTGCGAATATCGTTGCCCCGCATGATCCGCTGGCTATCTTCACGGCGCGCCAGGCTCCTGATGCGCAGTTCCTGTTCGGTACCGACGACAAGGGCCGCGACGTTTTGTCGCGCATGATGTACGGTGCGCGTTACTCGCTCATCATCGGCATCGGCGCTACGGGCTTTGCGCTTGTGTGCGGCTCGATCATCGGCGCTATCGCCGCCGTGTCCCGCAAGTGGGTCAGCGAAGTCATCATGCGCGTGCTCGACGTCATCATGTCGTTTCCGGGCATCGCCTTGGCCGCCACGTTCGTCATCGCGTTCGGCAACTCGCTGGCAACGCTGATCTTCGCCATCGGCTTTCTGTACATTCCCCAGATCGCCCGCATCGTGCGCGCGAACGTGGTTTCGGAGTACAACCAAGATTACGTCCGCGCCGTCGTCGTAAGCGGCGCTCGTGCCCCGTGGATCCTGGTCAAGCACGTTGTGCGCAACTGCATCGCCCCGGTCATGGTGTTCACCATCGTGCTGGTGGCCGACGCGATCGTGTTCGAGGCGTCGCTGTCCTTTATCTCGGCCGGCATCCCCGAGCCTACTCCCACCTGGGGCAACATTTTGGCTGACGCCCGCAACGGCGTGCTGTCCGGTCGTTGGTGGCAGGCGCTGTTCCCGGGTCTTGCCATCATGATCACGGTTCTGTGCCTGAACATCCTGTCCGAGGGCATCACCGACGCCATGGCCGCCGCTCCCAAGGCTCCGGTCAAGGCTGACGACTCCGCCGTGCTGGCCGAGCGCGAAGCCGACAAGATGGTTGCCGACCCCACGCTGGCGTACGCCGCTCAGGCCGACATGCTGGAGAAGCGCCTGATGCAGCTGCAGACCATCGAGAAGACGCGCACCGATCGCTTTGAGGCTCGCACCGATGTGCCGCCTATTTTGGAAGTCAAGGACCTGTGCATCAAGTTCCCGCGTCACGGCGACGTGAACGTGGTGGACCACGTGAGTTTCGTGGTGCGCCCGCGCCAGACCATGGGCTTGGTGGGCGAGTCCGGCTGCGGCAAGTCCATTACGTCGCTGACCATCATGGGCCTGCTCGATCCGAAGGCAACCGTCACGGGCGAGATCCTGTACGACGGTCAGAACCTGCTGGCCATGGACCAGAAGCAGATGAACGCTCTGCGCGGCCGCGAAATCGCCATGATCTACCAGGACGCGCTGTCTTCGCTCAACCCGTCCATGCTGATCAGGGCTCAGATGAAGCAGCTGACCAAGCGCGGCGGCACCCGTAGCGCCGAGGAGCTGCTGGAGCTGGTGGGCCTTGACCCGAAGCGCACGCTCGACTCCTATCCGCACGAGCTGTCGGGCGGCCAGCGTCAGCGCGTGCTCATCGCCATGGCGCTCACGCGCGACCCAAAGGTCATCATCGCCGACGAGCCCACTACGGCTCTTGATGTGACCGTGCAGAAGCAGGTCATCGACCTTTTGAACAAGCTGCAGAAGGAACTGGGCTTCGCCATGGTGTTCGTCAGCCACGACCTGGCGCTTGTCGCCGAAGTGGCGAACTCCATCACGGTTATGTACGCCGGTCAGGTGGTCGAGCAGGGTCCGGTGTCGGACATCCTGTGCCACCCCGTGCACGAGTACACGCGCGGACTGCTGGGCTCGGTGCTTTCCATCGAAGCCGGCGGCGACCGCCTGCACCAGGTTCCCGGCAGCGTTCCCAGCCCGAAGGACTTCCCTCAGGGCGACCGCTTCACGCCGCGTTCGAGCCATCCCGACAAGGTGTCGCAGCTGCGTCCCGTGCTCAAGCGCGTCGAAAGCACCGATCATTACTACGCCGAGCTGCCTGACAGCGAACTCAAGCGCCTTGGCATCAAACCGTACGTTCCCGGAGGTGTGCTGCTATGAGCGAACTCGAAACGAACGTGGCGAACGCTTCCGCCGCCGACGGGCAGACGCCCATCATCTTCCTCGACGACATCCGCGTGACGTTCAAGACGCGCACCGGCTCCATCCTGCACCCGAACAAGGTGCAGGCCGTCCGCGGCCTGACCCTCAAGCTGATGCCGGGTCAGACCTTGGGCATCGTGGGCGAGTCCGGCTGCGGCAAGTCCACCACGGCCAACGTGATGTGCGGCTTGCAGCAGCCCACGGAGGGCCGCGTGTTCTTCAAGGGCGAGGACGTTACGAAGCGCTCCGCCGCCCAGCGCCGCTTGATCGGCCGCGTGATCTCGGTGGTCTTCCAGGACCCCGCCACGGCGCTCAACGCGCGCATGAGCGTGCACGACCAGCTGCTTGACCCGCTGGTGGTGCACAAGGTGGGCGACAAGACGTCTCGCGAGGCTCGCGTGAACGAGCTGATCGAGATGGTCGGCCTGCCGGGATCGGTGCTCGACGCGCTGCCGGGCCAGCTGTCCGGCGGCCAGCGCCAGCGCGTGGCTATCGCGCGCGCCCTGTCGCTCAAGCCCGACGCCATCATTGCCGACGAGCCCACGAGCGCCCTTGACGTGTCCGTGCGCGCACAGATTCTGAACCTGCTCATGGACCTGAAGAAGGAACTCGGCCTGTCCATGGTGTTCATCAGCCACGATATCCAGACGGTGCGCTACATTTCCGACCGCATCATCGTGATGAACGCGGGCGAGGCTGTGGAAAACGGCACCGCCAAAGAGGTGTTCGAGCATCCGAAAGACGACTACACGCGCTTGCTCTTGGGGGCTGCGCCCTCGCTGCTGCACCCCGATTTGGGCAAGTAGCGTCTCGGTTCTTGGCAAGCGCTGCTTGCGGAACGCATGCGCGACGAAGCTGGTTCGAGCCCGTCTCCTCAGGGAGGCGGGCTCTCTTTTTGCAGGCGCTGCTTGCGCGCGAGTCAGGCCGTTTGCCGACGAGTGCGCCCGCGACATGCCGTCCGGTGCGTCCGCCGCGCTGCGAGGCGAATTCGTACTGGTATTATGAGGGCTGTATAGTCGGATCAGGCGAAGAGTTCTGTGCGAGAGAAGAGGGTCGGGGCCCGCGCGTGCGATTGCGTCACACGGGGGCTTGCGTTCTCCGTGCGAATTTCCGGTCGGGCCACATCCCCTTCAAAGGAGAGGAATATGACGAGAGAATTCAAATCAATGGATGGCAACAATGCCGCGGCGTACGTCTCCTATGCGTTTACCGAGGTCGCAGGCATCTATCCTATTACCCCGTCGAGCCCTATGGCCGACCTGGTGGACCAGTGGTCCGCTGCAGGAAAGAAGAACATCTTCGGCACCACCGTCAAGGTGTGCGAGATGCAGTCCGAGGGCGGCGCTGCAGGCGCGGTTCACGGCTCGCTTGCTGCGGGTGCTCTGACCACCACGTACACGGCTTCTCAGGGTCTGCTTCTCATGATCCCCAATATGTATAAGATTGCCGCCGAGATGCTGCCGACCGTGTTCCACGTAAGCGCGCGCACCGTGGCCACCCAGGCGCTCAGCATCTTCGGCGATCACTCCGACGTCATGGCATGCCGCCAGACCGGTTTTGCCATGCTGGCCGAAAGCAACGTCCAGGAAGTCATGGACCTGTCCGCCGTCGCCCATCTGGCCGCCATCAAGGGTCGCATCCCCTTCATCAACTTCTTCGACGGTTTCCGCACGTCGCACGAGGTGCAGAAGATCGCCGTGTGGGATTTCGACGATCTGGCCGAGATGTGCGATATGGACGCCGTGCGCGCGTTCCGCGAGCATGCGCTCAACCCTGAGCGCCCCGCCATGCGCGGCAGCCATGAGAACGGCGACATCTTCTTCCAGCACCGCGAGGCGTGCAACGGCGTGTACGACGCGCTGCCTGCCGTGGTCGAGGACTACATGAACCAAGTCAACGCCAAGCTGGGCACCGATTACCAGCTGTTCAACTACTACGGCGCTCCCGACGCCGACCGCGTGATCGTGGCCATGGGCTCGTTCTGCGACGTGGTGGAAGAGGTTGTCGACTACCTGAACGCCAACGGCCAGAAGGTGGGTCTGGTGAAGGTTCGCCTGTACCGTCCCTTCGTGTCCGAGAAGTTCATGGCGGCGCTGCCGTCCACCGTGCAGAAGATCGCGGTCATGGACCGTACCAAGGAGCCGGGCTCCCTGGGCGAGCCGCTGTACATGGACGTGGTGAACGCGCTTGCGCACGAGGGCCGCACCGATCTTACGGTGGTTGGCGGCCGCTATGGCCTGGCATCGAAGGACACCCCGCCGTCTTCGGTGTTCGCCATCTACACGGAGCTCGAGAAGGATGCGCCGGCGCGCGAGTTCACGGTCGGCATCGTCGACGACGTGACGAACCTGTCTTTGCCCGAGGATCCGAACAGCCCCAACACCGCTGCGGCCGGCACCATCGAGTGCAAGTTCTGGGGTCTGGGCGGCGACGGCACGGTGGGCGCGAACAAGAACTCCATCAAGATCATCGGCGACCACACCGACAAGTACGTGCAGGCGTACTTCCAGTACGACTCGAAGAAGACGGGCGGCGTGACCATCAGCCACCTGCGCTTCGGCGATTCTCCCATCAAGAGCACGTATTACGTGAACAAGGCGGACTTCGTGGCGTGCCACAACCCGTCTTACGTCACCAAGGGCTTCCGCATGGTCAACGACGTGAAGCCCGGTGGTGCGTTCATGATCAACTGCCAGTGGACGCCGGAAGAGCTCGAGCACCACTTGAGCGCCGAGGCCAAGCGCTATATCGCCAACAACAACATCAAACTGTACACCATCAACGCCATCGACCTTGCTCGCGAGATCGGCATGGGCAAGCGTACGAACACCATCCTGCAGTCGGCGTTCTTCACGCTGGCGAACGTCATCCCGCAGGACGAGGCTCTTCGGTACATGAAGGACGCGGCTACGAAGTCGTACCTGAAGAAGGGCCAGGAAGTCGTGGATATGAACCATCGCGCTATCGATGCTGGCGCGACGGCGTTCGTGCGCGTGGACGTGCCGGCCAGCTGGGCTGACGCGAAGGACGAGGGCCAGGGTGCCGAGCTTGAGGGCCGCCCTGAGCTGGTCAAGATGGTCCGCGACATCATGGAGCCGGTTGGCCGCATGGACGGCGACCGTTTGCCCGTGTCCGCGTTCGTGGAACATGCTGACGGCCAGTTCGAGCAGGGTGCGGCTGCGTACGAGAAGCGCGGCGTTGCCGTGAGCGTTCCCACGTGGGACGCGGCAAGCTGCATCCAGTGCAACCAGTGCGCCTTCGTGTGCCCGCACGCCACCATTCGTCCGTTCGCGTTGACCGAAGAGGAAGCCGCCGCTGCTCCGTCCGCCATCGCGCTGGTGCCGGCGAAGGGCAAGGCCGCCGCAGGCATGCAGTACACGCTGGCCATTTCGCCGCTCGACTGCATGGGCTGCAGCGTGTGCGTGAACGTGTGCCCGAGCGATTCGCTCAAGATGGTTGACCAGGAAGCCGAGCTGGCTCAGCAAGACGTGTTCAACTACTGCGTCGACCAGGTGTCCGACAAGCCCGCTTTGGGCGATGCGACGGTCAAGGGCAGCCAGTTCAAGCAGCCGCTGCTCGAGTTCTCGGGCGCTTGCGCGGGCTGCGCCGAGACGGCGTACGCGAAGCTGGTCACGCAGCTGTTCGGCGATCGCATGTACGTGGCGAACGCGACGGGCTGCTCGTCTATCTGGGGCGGTCCTGCAGCTACCTCGCCGTACACCATGAACAAGGACGGTCATGGTCCTGCATGGTCGAACTCGCTGTTCGAGGACAACGCCGAGCACGGCTTGGGTATGCTGCTGGGCCACGAGGCCGTGCGCGACAAGCTGCTGGCCGACACGGAGAAGCTGCTCGCCTCCGATGCTGATCAGGCCGTGAAGGATGTGGCGCAAGCTTGGGTCGAGGCGCGCAACGAGGCAGAGGCAAGCAAGGAAGCGGCTGCTGCGTACGTGGCCAAGCTCCAGGAAATCGCCGAGGGTAACAACATTGCCGCCGACATCCTGGAGAACAGCGAATACCTGACCAAGAAGTCCGTGTGGATCTTCGGCGGCGACGGCTGGGCGTACGACATCGGTTACGGCGGCCTTGATCATGTGCTGGCTTCCGGCGAGGACGTGAACGTGTTCGTGTTTGATACCGAGGTGTACTCCAACACGGGCGGCCAGGCTTCCAAGGCTACCAACATCGGCCAGGTTGCGCAGTTCGCGGCCGCCGGCAAGGACGTCAAGAAGAAGAGCCTGACCGAGATCGCTATGGCATACGGCTACGTGTACGTGGCGCAGGTGGCCATGGGCGCGAAGCCGGCCCAGACCATCAAGGCCATCGCCGAGGCCGAGGCGTATCCGGGACCGTCGCTCATCATCGGCTACTCGCCGTGCGAGATGCACTCCATCAAGGGCGGCATGGCCAACTGCCAGGACGAAATGGCGAAGGCGGTCGACTGCGGTTACTGGAACCTGTTCCGCTTCAACCCGGCTGCTCCTGCGGGCAAGAAGTTCGTGCTGGATTCCAAGGAGCCCGCGGGCGGCTACCAGGAGTTCCTCATGAACGAGGCACGCTACAGCCGCCTGACGCGCGAGTTCCCCGAGCGCGCGACCGAGCTGTTCGAACGCAACGAGAAGGCTGCTCTGGAGCGCTACGAGCACCTGCTCAAGCTCAAGGACGTGTACGCGGAGGCGTAAGCGAACGCGCGGACGCAAGCGTGGCGGTGAGTTCCTGAAAGTTGAAAGCCCTCGGCATTGCGCCGAGGGCTTTTTTACGAGCGGCTTGTAGGACGCCGACAGCCGTTTGACGTAGCGGTCGGTGCTTCTGCTCGATTTTACGCGCAATGTTGCGTTTTTTGGCCGTAGGCCCTCCTTGTCGTCGTCCCTCTAAGGGCTGCATTCTATTAGTCCAGTTCACGGAGATGCGGCTTTTGAGGGAGCGAGTCCGTACGCAACATTTGAGTAAAAATCGAGCAGTCAGGGATCACGTGTATGTTGGCGTCGATCTGCCAAGAGCGCGGTTTAGCGTAAAAGGAGCAGCTTCTTGGTCGAATACTTCAGGTGCGGGAGGTGCGGGACGAAGGTTTTTCGCTGTGAAGCGCCACTATCCCGCGGGCGAATGCGAGGGCGTGCCTCCCGAACGCTTCCGCGCGCGGATCCCTCTGCGCATCTCGGAGCCGTCGCTTGATGCGGCGTGCGTCGTTTGCCCGTTAGCCCGTTACCCTGCGTTTTCGATGCCCAGCAGGTTGAACAGTTCTTTGCGAGAATGCACGTCGAGTTTCTGGTAGATGTGCTTCACATGGGTCTTTACGGTACTGTTCGCTACGAACAGTTCGCGTTCGATGTCGGCAGGCTTCTTCCTTTGCGCAAGCAGCAGAAGGATCTCCTCTTCGCGTTGCGTGAGCGCCGCTCGTTCCGCGAGTTCTTGGCACTTTATTCCCAGGCGATTTCTTTCGGTTGGCATGTTTTGGTCGTCTTCGAGGGTTTCTTTGAGCACGGCACCCCAGGGCGAAGAGAGTTGTTTTTCCGAAAGCAGTAGCTTTGTTGCGAAAACTACCGACAAGGTGACCACGACGCCCAATGCAACATCCACTGCGAAAGGCGATGCAACAAGGCTCGTGAGATCTCTTGTTCCGATTCCCGCTTGCACGGAAACAAGGCGCACTGCTCGCTCGATCCCGAATAGCCATAGTGCGTTGACGCCGTAGCGGTAGACGAGGTTGCTGAGAATGATCATGATTACAATCAAGCAAAGCGTGTAGCTGCCAAGAGCGCAGAAACTTGAAATGAAACTTCCTCGCGGGAGGAAATCCCCGAAAGGAACAAGCGAGAACACAATAAGCAACAAGGCTATCTTGCAAAGCGCGGAGAATTGGAAAGCCGTGCGGCGCAAGCTGATGCAGGCGTATACGAGCACGCCTGCAAACACGCAGCCCAATCCTGAATGGATGCCGAGCGGCCCTTCGAATACGTGCTCGCACAGTCCGTATGAGAACGAATAAAGCGCAACGACGGCGATTGGCTTCCAGGGAAGCGAAAACGATCCCCAGGTGGCATGGGGCCGCTCGGTGTCAGGAAGGTAGGAGTACGCCTGCTTGAGACATGCGAGCGATACCATTGGGACAAGGCAGGTGCAGACGAACAGCCAAGGCAGCGCCAAACCCTTGAAAAGCCAAAGGATGAGCGATCCGACAACGATTCCTCCGGAGTAGTAGAGGGCTACGCGCAAGGGGTTCAGGCATCCGAAAAGCTCCGACCACAGCAAAATAAGAAACGCTATGCCTACTCCTCCCGCAATGACGGCGGGGATACCTAGGTATTGACTGGTTCCGGGGTCGAGTATGGAATAAAAATTACAGCATGTTGACGCGATGAGGCAGATGGCAGCAACGGGAGCCGGCCATGACTTGCCGTACAGAGGTGCAATCCTGCTTGCGCCAAGCGCAACGACGACGAGCGTGATGGCGGTAATCATGTTGAAAGCGGTGAAGTCGGCGAAGGCGTTTGCCTGAATGGGGAACACTATCGAAGTGTTGGCGTACACGGTTTCGGTCCATGCGCGAAAAATTCCCATTCCCGCAAAACAGAACGGCATTCCCAACAGTTTTCTTTGTTCGCCCTCCATGCGCCCCTCCTTTATACGCCTCCCCAGACGTGCGGACAATTATACCGACTTGCATGAGCCTGCAGAGCCTCCAATACGCGCATGAGCTGGAAATCCCCCTGTTTTCAGCAAGAAGGGGGAGAAGGGGAGGCGTTAATTCCCCTGGTTAAAGCAGCTGATGGGTGACGATCCTCCGTTGCTTCCGACGTAAAGTCTTGCCCAGCATCAAGCAGATGCGAGACCGTGCGAAAGCAAAGAACGAGAAAGGGAGGCGGTTTCATGAAGGAGTTGTCTCGTAGGGGTTTTCTGACCGCAGCGGCGGTAACGGCTGCGGGTGCGGCTGTTGCAGGTATGGCGGGGTGCTCCCCGAAGGACACCGGGGAGCAGAAGAAGGAAGAGGCGGTGCAGACGCGCTGGAGCTGGGAAACGAAACCTGAGCCCATTGCGGACGGAGACATCGCAGAGACCATCGATACCGAAATCTGCATCATAGGATTGGGTTCTTCGGGCACGACGGCTGCGCTTGCTGCCGCGCAGAGCGGGGCTAAAGTGACCGTGCTTCAGAAGATGGAAAAGGTTCAGACGAACGGGTGGTGCGTGGCCGCCTACAATTCCAAGAAGTTCTTGGAAGCAGGCCAGACGTACGATTTGCCTCAGATTTACGCCGATTTTGCCAACTTGTCCAATGGCCGCGACAATCCGCGTGCGGTCAATCTGTTCCTGCGCCGCAGCGGCGAGGTTATGGACTATATCATTCGCCAAACGCCTGAGCATACGCCCGTCATGTTGGAGAGCGGTCATACGTATGGCTGGTTTATCAACAACGACATGGCAACGCGCTACGAGCAGTTCCGTCTGCTCCTGAATACCATGGTTGAAAAAGCTGTGGCTGCAGGGGCGAACATCATGTACGAAACTCCTGCGGTTCGTCTTGTCCAGGACGAGAGCGGTCGCGTGACGGGAGTCGTGGGCCAGCGCAAAGACAAGTCGTACGTGAAAATCAACGCCTCCAAGGGCGTTCTCATGGCCACGGGCGATCTGTCCGACGACCCCGAAATGCTCGAGTGCTTCGCCCCTATGCTGCAAGGCGTGCAGACCATGCACGGCGCACCGTGCAACACGGGCGACGGTCACAAGATGGGCCTTTGGGCCGGTGCGGCCATGGATGAGGGCCCGCACTGCATCATGATGCACTTCGATCCCACGTGGATGCCCGAAGGCGGCGCTCCGTACTCCGGTATTCCGTGGTTGCGCGTGAACCTCAAGGGCGAGCGCTTTGCGAACGAGGACCTGGGCTACCAGAGCGTGGTGACGTCCGTCCGTCTCCAGCCGGAGCAGACCGCTTTCCAGATCACTGACGCCAATTGGGCCGTGCATGCGGCGAAGGGCGATTACAAGCATCCCAACAGCCACAGCCGTGCCACTACGAACCCGGAAGCCGACTGGCAGGACGCCATCGAGCGCGGCGCCATTGTGAAGGCCGACACGCTTGAAGAGCTTGCGGACGCTTGCGGGATCGAGAAGGCTGCATTCCTCAAGACCGTTGCCCGGTACAACGAACTTGCAGAAAAGGGCGTTGACGAAGACTTCGGCGTAAACGGCCAATTTATGTCCTGGAATGCAATCAAGCAGCCTCCGTTCTACGCGGTCAAGCGCATGCCCGCCGTTCTCAGCACCGTGAGCGGTTTGAAGATCAATGAAAAGCTTGAAGTGGTGAAGCCCGATGGCGAGCCTCTGGGCGGTCTGTACGCTTCCGGCAACGTTTCCGGTTCGTACTATGGCGACGACTACCCGCTGTTCATTACGGGCGGATCGCATGGCCGCGCTTGGACGTTCGGCGTGCTTGCCGTGCGCTCGGCGCTGGGCAAGTTGGACGAGCCTCTTGATACCTTGGGCGCGTAACCTGCGTCTATAGGCCTCGCAGCGTCCCCTCCCTCCCCGGGCGCCTGCGAATGCAGCCTCCCCGACAACCTCGGTTGTCGGGGAGGCTTTTACGACTTGCGGGCACGTGCTGTTCTCCCCCTGCCGTCTGCGCTGTTTGCGTGTTCGATCTGGGCAATTCCGAAGCGGCTTCTTGTCGCGCTCGTTGATTCGTGCTGTAATCGTTTCCTGTACATAGCAGAAAGCAGCTGGGAGCACCGTTGCGCATCATCGTTGATTCGGAGCCGTTTTGACCGATCTTTCAACTTCGTATCCGTTCGTGTACCTACACGGAATTCTTGCCCATGATCGCAGCGCGATCGAGTCGAACCTGTGGGGCCGCATTCCTCAGGAGATTCGTCGGCGGGGCGGCATCGCGATGTTCGGAAACCAGGATTCCCTCGGGTCGGTTCAATCGAACGTCTACCAGCTTGAGCGTACGCTGGATATGGCGTTCAAACTAACCGAAGCCCCCAAGGTCCATATCATCGCCCATTCCAAAGGCGGCCTCGACGCGCGTTGCCTGGCCCATCGACCGAGCATGCAGGGCCGCATCGCTTCCATTACCACGTTCGCAACGCCGCACGGGGGATTGAGAACCGCCGATCATTTTCTTGGGATGAGCTCGTCGTGCCTGGAGAGGATTGCGTCTCCCATCAACTGGAAGGCCACGAAAAACGGCGACATGTACGCCGACTGCATCGGCGTGCTGCATGATCTGTCGACGGAGGGCGCCGCTCGCTTCAACGAAGCGTATCCCGACTTGCCCGACATCGCGTACCGCACGTTCGGAGCCGTCGAGCAGCCGCGCCATCGCTCGCCTAAGGGCGCGTGGATGCACTGGATGGTGAAACGCTACGACGGCGAAAACGACGGGCTGGTTCCCGCTTCGTCCACAAAGCGCGATCCTTGGCAGGAGCTGCGCGTGCCGGAAGGGGAGCCTGGGCTTAACCACAACGACGTCATCGATCAGCGCAAACGCGATACGCCCATCATTACGGGCGACGGTAGGACGTGGAGTTCGATCGTCGAATTCCACATGAGCCTGGCTGAAGATCTGGCGGCTATCCGATAAAAAGCGGAGCGGGGCGAAGGGTTGACGGCGTTCCCTTCGCCCCGCTCCGCTTCTCTGCTTGCGTTGCGTTAGCGCAGCAGCTCTTCCACGTAGGCAAGCTTGACGCAGCAAACGAACACGTCCATAGCCTGGTCAAGCTCTTCAAGCGGCGGCAGGCTGGGCGCGATGCGAATGTTCGAGTCGCGCGGATCTCGGCCGTAGGGGTACGTGGCTCCTGCTCCGGTCATGGTAACCCCGGCTTCCTTGGCCAGCTCCACGGCGCGCGCAGCCGTTCCCTCCGGCGCATCGAACGACACGAAGTACCCGCCGCGCGGGTTGCTCCATGTGCATTCGCCCACGCCGGCCAGTCCTTCTTCCAGTTTGCGAACTACCAGCTGGAACTTCGGGCGCAGGATGGCGGCGTGCTTGCGCATGTGCTCTGCCAGCCCTTCGGCATCGCGCAGGAAGCGTACGTGGCGCAATTGGTTGAGCTTGTCGTGCCCGATGGTCTGCGCGCCCATGCAGCGCTTGACCTCGGCGATGTTCGCCGGGCTGGCCGCCATGGCAGAAATTCCGGCTCCCGGGAACGTGACCTTGGAAGTGGAGGCGAACTTGAAGCAGCGGTCGGGATTTCCCGCCTCGGCGCATGCCCGCGCGATGTCAAGCAGTCGGTCCTGCTCGTCCGCCGCTTCGAACAGGTGGTGCATCCCGTAAGCGTTGTCCCAGAATATGCGGAAGTCGGCGGCGGCGCAGGTCATGTACGCCAAGCGGCGCACCACTTCGTCTGAGTACGTGACGCCGCCGGGATTCGAGTACTTCGGCACGCACCAAATTCCCTTGACCGCCGCATCCGACGCAGCGATGCGCTCCACTTCGTCCATGTCGGGACCGTCTTCGGTCATGGGAACGGGGATCATCTCGATGCCGAACGCTTCGGTCACGCCGAAGTGCCGGTCGTAGCCCGGCGTCGGGCAGATCCAGGCAACGCGATCGAGCGAGCACCAGGGAGCCGATCCCAAGGTGCCGAACATCCAGCAGCGCGCCACGGTGTCGTACATGACGTTCAGGCTGGCGTTGCCGAACACGATCACGTTTTCGGGCTGATCGTCCAGCATGGTTGCCATCAGGGCCTTCGCTTCGGGCAGGCCGTCGAGCACGCCGTAGTTGCGCGCGTCGGTGCCGTCTAAGGCCGTGCAGGCTTCGAGTGTGGTCAGCGTTTCCAGCAGAGGCATGCTCAGGTCAAGCTGCGCCTTCGAGGGCTTGCCGCGCGCCATGTTGAGCGCGAGGCCCTGTGCTTTGAATGCGGCATGCTCCCGTTCCAAACTCGCCTTGAGCTCGGATAGCTCCTCGGTTGCTCGCTCTGCGTACGCTGTCATCGTGCGTCCTTCCGCCTGATCGTCTTGCTCGTACCGCCACAGTATAAAGTATCCGTTGCCGGCCAACCATGGGCGAAGCCCCGATTGCCCCGATCGGCCCGATCGGGCAGCTGCCAGGGGCTTTGCGGGCTTGCCGGATTGCGCAGAGCGTCCATGCGCAGCGCTCCCTGCGCCCCGGCGAACGGGGTTCGCGGAAGGGCCGTATTCCCGCGCGATCGGCCGATCCTGTTCGCGGCTTGGCGAATAGTCGACCTTTCGTGGACTGTTATGCCTTATAATCCCATCGTTTCGCACATCTTCCGATTTGAATCGGATCACTATGAGGGGAGGGGACGAACGTGGTCACCAGCGACTTCTGGACCGTACTGGCGATGCTCATCTATTTTATCGTCGTACTGACCATCGGCTTCGTGTACGCGAAGCGATCAAACTCGTCGACGGCGGAGTACTTTCTAGGGGGGCGCGGCGTCGGCCCGTGGCTGACGGCACTGTCCGCCGAGGCGTCCGACATGTCCGGATGGCTGCTGATGGGCTTGCCGGGCGTCGCGTACTTCACCGGCGCTTCCGATGCCATGTGGACGGCTATCGGCTTGGCGATCGGCACCTACTTGAACTGGAAATTCGTGGCGAAGCGTTTGCGGAAGTATTCCGTGGTGGCGGGCGACTCCATCACGCTGCCGGAATTCTACAGCAAGCGCTTCCATGATACGAAGAACATCGTATCGACGGTGGCTGCGATCATCATCATGGTCTTCTTCTGCGTGTACGTGGGCAGCTGCTTCGTAACGTGCGGCAAGCTGTTCGCCACGCTGTTCGGCCTGGATTACTCCACCATGATGGTGCTCGGCGCTATCGTCGTGTTTCTGTACACCCTGGTGGGCGGCTACTTGTCCGTTGTTGCTACCGACTTCGTGCAGGGCGTGCTCATGTTCTTCGCACTGGCCGTGGTGTTTGTCGGTTCGGTGGCCTGGGCGGGCGGCATCGACAACACGGTGGCCTTCCTGCAGAGCATCCCCGGCTTCTTGAGCGGCACGGAAATCGCGGTGCCCATCGTGGATGAGGCCGGCAAGCAGATCGTGGAAAACGGCGCGCCGCTGTTCGACGTTCCGGCTGACTATCCGCTCATCACCATCGCTTCCAT
Source organism: Paraeggerthella hongkongensis (assembly GCF_003340345.1). Classification (GTDB taxonomy): domain Bacteria; phylum Actinomycetota; class Coriobacteriia; order Coriobacteriales; family Eggerthellaceae; genus Paraeggerthella; species Paraeggerthella hominis. The sequence continues at coordinate 55,839 of NZ_PPTQ01000010.1, forward strand.
GCTGGCGTGGGGCCTTGGCTACTTCGGCATGCCGCAGGTGCTCGTGCGCTTCATGGGCATCCGTGACGCCGAGGAAATCAAGAAATCGCGCGTTATCGCCGTGGTGTGGTGCGTCGTGTCGCTGGCGTGCGGCATCTGCATCGGCCTGGTGGGACGTTCCATCATCCCCACCGAGTTCGCAACGCAAGCGGCGGCCGAGAACGTGTTCATCGTGCTTTCGCAGATGATCCTGCCGCCTTTCATGTGCGGCGTTGTGGTGTCCGGCATCTTCGCCGCATCCATGAGTTCGTCGTCCTCGTACCTGCTGATCGCCGGTTCGTCGGTGGCCGAGAACATCTTCCGCGGCGTCATCAAGAAGGACGCCACTGACCGCCAGGTCATGATCGTCGCGCGTCTCACGCTCATCGCGGTCTTCCTGTTCGGCATATTCGTGGCGTACGACGAGAACTCGTCCATTTTCGGCGTGGTCAGCTACGCTTGGGCTGGCTTGGGAGCGTCGTTCGGCCCGCTTACGCTGTGCAGCCTGTACTGGCGTCGCACGAACATGCAGGGTGCGCTTGCCGGCATGATCGCCGGTACGGCAACGGTGCTCATCTGGCATAACCTCATCAAGCCCCTGGGCGGCGTGTTCGGCATCTACGAGCTTTTGCCGGCGTTCATCGTGTCGCTTCTGGCTATCGTTATCGTGTCGAAGCTTACCGCTGCGCCGTCAGAGGCCGTGCAGCACGAGTTCGATCACTACATGGAGGCCGACGTCTCGAAGTAAAGCGGTTTTGCACCTGCCGAACCGAATGGAAACGGGCTCGATGCGCAAGCGTCGGGCCCGTTCTACTATATATAGAAGTAGGGGCACAAGTGGTTGTGGTAATGCATTTGCCCAGTTCCCAGGCTCATTAAGTCATTGGGAGCTCGATACGGCGGACGACTTTTCGAACGGTTGCGCAGTCTTTCCTACCTGAGCAGGGGTTATGAAATGCCTCCACAACGCTTTTTGTTCCACGGCGCAAACATGGTATTATTCGTTCAGCTTTTGCCCATACGTACTACGTGCTCAATCTAGGAGGCTTTCGCATGAGCGAGCATCTAATCGGACTTGACAGGCGAGCATTTATCAGCGGCGCTGCTGCGCTCGGCGCCCTTTCTTTTATGGCTCCGAAGGCCGCGTTCGCAGAGACGGCTGCTGAGAAGCAAGCCGAAGCTGACGCCGTCCGCAATCAGTTGGTTGGATTGCAGGCTGACCTCGAGGCAGCCGAGATCAACTATTATTCCGCGCTGGACAAGCGTGACGCTGCCAAGCAGGCCATGGAGGCCGAGCAGGTGAAGATCGACGACGCCAACGGCAAGATCGCCGATCTTCAGGACAAGCTGGGAACGCGTGCGCGCAGCATGTACCGCTCCGGCTCTTCGAGCTTCCTCGATTTCGTCCTGGGCGCTACGTCGTTCGACGAGTTCACGCAGAACTGGGATCTTCTGAACCAGATGAACGAGAACGACTCGAACATGGTCAACGAGACCAAGACCCTGCGCGAAGAACTGCAGACTGCCAAAGACGAGTATGCTCGCCAGGAAAAGATCGCGTCGCAGAAGGCTGAAGAGGCCAAGCAGATTCAGGCTGAGGTTCAGGCCAAGGTCGATAACGCGGCCAAACTGGTCAGCACGCTCGACGCCGAGGCGCAGGAGCTTCTGCTGCAAGAGCAGGCTGCCGCAGCGGCCGCCGCAGCAGCAGCTGCTCAGGCTGCTGCCGAGGAAGAGGCTCGCAAGCAGAACAACGGCGGCTCTGGCGGCGGCGGTTCCATCGTGTATCCCGGCGGTGGCGGCGGCGGTGGAAACGCTGGCGGCGGCGGTGGCGGCGGTAACATCGGCGGCGGTGGCGGCGGCGGAAGCGTCGGCGACTACAGCGGCGTGGTGGGCTACGCCATGAGCCGCATCGGCTGCCCGTACGTTTGGGGCGCCGAGGGTCCGGACGCGTTCGACTGCTCCGGCTTGGTTACGTGGGCGTACCGTCAGGTCGGTCGCTACGTGCCGCACCAGAGCGAGGCCCAGTACGCTGCTGCTTCCAATATCGTTCCGGTGTCCCAGGCTCGTCCCGGCGACGTCCTGTGGCGCTACGGCCACGTTGGCATCGCGGTCAGCTACGGCGGCTCGCATTACGTGCACGCACCAACCTTTAACGCTTACGTGCGTGACACCGACCCCTTGTCGTGGGCGCAATTCACGGCGGCGCTTCAGTTCTAAGTTGGAAAACCATATACGAAAAGAGGGCTTCGGCCCTTTTTTCGTATCGTGCGCAAGTGCCGGATGTCGAAAGGGGAGAGAAATGCGCGTAACCGTTGAACTCGAGAACGGGCTTTTGCCCGACAGGTTCGGGAAATACGCCCCGGAGGAATACACGGTGGACGGAAATCCTGTCCGTTCGTTTCCTTTCGAGGTGACGGACGTGCCGGAGGGCGCGCGGTCGCTTGCGCTTGCGTTCGTCGATTGGGACGCCATTCCCGTGGGCGGATTCTGCTGGATCCATTGGCTTGCCTGCAATATTGCGCCCGACGCAACCCGTATTCCCGAAAATGCAAGCGCGTCGGGAGCCGTGCCCTGCGTTCAGGGATCCAACAGCAACTGGTCGCCTCTTGCCGGCGGAAGCTCCAACCCGCAGGTGACGCAGCGCTATTCCGGACCGTACCCTCCAGACAAGACGCATGTCTACACGCTGACCGTCTATGCGCTCGATTGCGAGCTCGACCTTCCCGAGGGGTACTACCTTAACGAGTTTCGCCGCGCCATCCAGGGTCACGTGTTGGCTCAGGCGTCCGTCGAGTTGCCCAGCCGAGCGTAGGGGAGCGCCGCCGCATGGGCCGAGTCGAAAGCGTCGTTCACCCGATCGAGCCGGTGTTCGACGAGTCTTCGCGCGTACTTGTCTTGGGAACCATGCCTTCGCCGGCTTCGCGCAGGGCGGGCTTTTACTACGCCCATCCCCAAAATCGCTTCTGGAAGGTCTTGGCGGCTTTGTTCGACGAGGCAGAACCAAAAGGCACCGATGCCCGCGCGCAGTTTGCGCTGCAGCACCATATTGCGCTTTGGGACGTGTTGGCCTCGTGCACGATCGAAGGCGCCTCGGATGCAAGCATTGCGAATCCCGTCCCCAACGATCTGGAGCGCATCGTGCGAATCGCCTCGATTTCCACGGTGTTCACCACGGGAAGAAAAGCCGAAGAACTTTTCAAGCGCTATGCAAGGAAAATGATCCCGGAAGCAAATTTTGTGCCGCTTCCTTCGACAAGCGGAGCAAATGCTCGCATGAGCCTGGATGCCCTCATAAGTGCGTATCAGCCGCTGTTACAAGCCGTTTCTCCAGGTGATAGCGGTATAGGGGAGAAAAAGCCCGCCGACTCTATATCCATGCAAGAGGGTCAAAGTGAGGAGGAATGATGGAGACACACCCGGAGGCGTGTAGATGGTTGACACGGTTTGAATCCTAGCGTATTATTCTCCTGCTCGCTCGTTCGGGACAAACGAAAGAGCGGCAGGCAGCTTGATAAATACACATGAATTGAGCAGCGAATTATGGGCGTGTGCCCGAGTGGCTAAAGGGGACGGGCTGTAAACCCGTTGGCTATGCCTACCTAGGTTCGAATCCTAGCGCGCCCACCATCTTTCGCCTGTGTAGCTCAGTCGGTAGAGCACTTCCTTGGTAAGGAAGAGGTCGTCGGTTCAAGTCCGATCGCAGGCTCCATGCTAAATGGCGGTGTAGCTCAGTTGGTCAGAGCACACGGTTCATACCCGTGGCGTCACTGGTTCAAATCCAGTCACCGCTACCATTTGCATTATTCCGCGTCCGCTTTGTCGGACGCGTCGTTATTTTTTGTTTTGTTTTCGCGAAAGCGAACCCTATAAGGAGGATGACACATGGCTAAGGAGAAGTTCGAGCGTTCCAAGCCGCATGTTAACATCGGCACCATCGGTCACGTTGACCACGGCAAGACGACGCTGACGGCTGCTATTTCCAAGACGCTGTCCGAGAACGACGGCTCTCACGGCACCGCTCACGCCGACTTCACGGCTTTCGAGAACATCGACAAGGCCCCCGAAGAGCGCGAGCGCGGCATCACGATCTCCATCGCTCACATCGAGTACGAGACGGAAGCTCGCCACTACGCTCACGTTGACTGCCCCGGTCACGCTGACTACGTCAAGAACATGATCACGGGTGCTGCTCAGATGGACGGCGCCATCCTGGTTATCGCCGCTACCGACGGCCCCATGGCTCAGACCCGCGAGCACATCCTGCTCGCCCGTCAGGTCGGCGTTCCCTACATCGTCGTCTTCCTGAACAAGTGCGACATGGTCGACGACGAGGAGCTCCTCGAGCTCGTCGAGATGGAAGTTCGCGAGCTGCTCGACAGCTACGAGTTCCCCGGCGACGACACCCCGATCATCCGCGGCTCCGCTCTCAAGGCTCTTGAGGGTGAGAAGGAGTGGCAGGACAAGGTTTGGGAGCTCATGGATGCCGTTGACTCCTACATCCCGACGCCGGAGCGCATGGTCGACAAGCCGTTCCTGATGGCTGTTGAGGACACCATGACCATCACCGGTCGTGGCACCGTTGCCACCGGCCGTGTCGAGCGTGGCGTGCTGCACGTGAACGACCCGCTGGAGATCATCGGTATCAAGGAAACCGCTAACACGGTTTGCACCGGTATCGAGATGTTCCGCAAGCTGCTCGACGAGGCTCAGGCTGGCGACAACATCGGCTGCCTGCTCCGCGGCGTCAAGCGCGAGGACATCGTTCGCGGCCAGGTTCTCTGCAAGCCCGGTAGCGTGACCCCGCACACCGAGTTCGAGGGCCAGGTCTACATCCTGACGAAGGAAGAGGGCGGCCGCCACACGCCGTTCTTCGACGGCTACCGTCCGCAGTTCTACTTCCGCACGACGGACGTGACGGGCGTTGCCCACCTTCCCGAGGGCACCGAGATGGTCATGCCGGGCGACAACATCGAGATCAAGGGCGAGCTCATTCACCCGATCGCGATGGAAGAGGGCCTGCGCTTCGCTATCCGCGAGGGTGGCCGCACGGTTGGCTCCGGTCGCGTGACCAAGATCATCAAGTAACACCCTGTTTCACCGGTTAACCTTATGCGGGGCCCGCATCAGCGGGCCCCGTTCATGAGAATTCATGTGTATGCGATTCGAGCGCCGTTCGGATTAGGTAAAAGGAGAATTCATGCGTACGTTGGTCACCTTGGCATGCACGGAGTGCAAGCGCCGCAATTACACGACCAAGAAGAACAAGCAGAACAATCCCGACCGTATCGAGTTGAAGAAGTACTGCAAGTGGTGCCAGTGCCACACGGTGCATAAAGAGACCCGATAGCGCGTCTGAGGTTTGCACGAGCATAGGCCAGTAGCTCCAATTGGTAGAGCGGCGGTCTCCAAAACCGCATGTTGGGGGTTCGAGTCCCTCCTGGCCTGCCAGCTCGAGATATGAGCAGCTTGCATTCAGGTTGCTTGGATGAGCAGCTTGGAATCAGGCTGCTTGTTTGGCGTTTAGACGGATAACGATCCCCGGTTAAGGAATCAGATGGCGAAGAAATCAAAGACACAGCGTGCGAAGGCTTCTGCTGCTCGTGCTGCTCGCAAGGAGCAGGCGCAGCTTCAGGCTGCCGAAGCCGAGGCGAACAAGGTCGCTGAGGCGGACGCTGTTGAAACTGAAGCGCCCAAGAGGAAGTTCTTCAAGAAATCCCAGAAGAACGAAACGTCCGTGAACGACGGCAAGCAGGACAAGGCGCAGCGCAAGGAACTTGAGAAGAAGGCTGAGAAGAAGCCGGCGAAGAAGCGCCGCTTCGGTTTTCTCAAGGACGTGCGCTCTGAGCTGAAGCGCGTTACCTGGCCGACTAAGCAGGACGTGCTCCGTTGGAGCGTTGTCGTGGTTGTTGCCTTGTTGTTCTTCGGCGTGTACGTCGCCGTGCTCGACAACGTCGTTATCACGCCGTTGTTGGTTGCGATTTCTGGTTTGGGGGCTTAGCAGATGGCTAAGAAGTGGTACGTCCTGCATACGTATTCAGGATACGAGAACAAGGTTAAGAAGAACCTCGAGACGCGCATCGAAACGATGGGTCTTGAGAACAATGTGTTCGCTATCGAAATCCCGACGGAGACGGTCACCGAGATCAAAGAGGGCGGTCGTCGCGTCGAGAGCGAGAAGAAGGTGTTCCCCGGATACGTTCTCGTCCGTATGGACTTGGACGATCGTAGCTGGGCCGCAGTTCGCAACACGCCGGGCGTAACCGGATTCGTGGGCGCGGACGGCAACCCTGCTCCTCTTACGCGCGAAGAGTACAACAAGATCATGAAGCGCACGGACACGAAGAAGAAGCCTGCGGTTTCTTCGAGCCTGGAAGTGGGCCAATCGGTCAAGGTTGTGTCGGGTCCCCTCGCCGAGTTCGATGGCGTGGTTTCCGAGGTGTCGCCTGATGCGGGCAAGGTGAAGGTTATGGTCTCCATCTTCGGCCGCGAAACTCCTGTCGAGCTTTCGTTCGATCAGGTGGCGAAGATCTAAAGGTGCGAACAAAAGCGGCTTCGCGTGCCCGCGTGGACCGGGGCTTCTCACTCGAAACCAGCCGCTTTGTTGATAGAAACAACGTTTAACTTTATGTGTGACAGTCAGCTGAAAGGATAGTTCACCATGGCTGAAAAGAAGCAAACCGGCTTTATCAAGCTTCAGATCCCCGCGGGTGCCGCGAACCCGGCTCCTCCGGTTGGCCCGGCGCTCGGCGCTCAGGGCGTCAACATCATGCAGTTCTGCCAGGCGTTCAACGCTCAGACGCAGGACCAGTCCGGCACCATCATCCCGGTTGAGATCACGGTGTACGAGGACAAGTCCTTCACCTTCGTGTGCAAGACTCCTCCGGCGGCCGTGCTCATCAAGGAGAAGCTGGGCATCAACAGCGGTTCCGGCATCCCGCAGCTGCAGTCCGTCGGCACGTTGACCGAGGACCAGCTCCGCGAGATCGCCGAGATCAAGCTCCCGGACCTCAACGCCAACACGGTTGAGGCTGCCATGGAGATCATCGCCGGCACGGCGCGCAGCATGGGCGTGCGCATCGAAGGTCGCGAGATGAAGAAGAAGTACGTGCCTTCCAAGAAGGTTGCTGCTATGCTCCAGGGCAAGACGATCGACTAACGACGTCTTCTGCAATGCGTGATCGCAGCTGCGCATAATGTGCGCAGCTGCTTTGACGATACAGGAAAGTGGAAGGACGCTTTGCGTCCGCTACACACCACGAAAGGAAACATCATGAAAATGTCCAAGAACTACCGTGCGGCTCTCGAGAAGATCGGCGAGTCCACCTACGCTCCGCTCGAAGCGTTCAGCCTTGTGAAGGAGGTTTCGACGGCTAAGTTCGACCAGACCGTTGAGGCTCACTTCCGTTTGGGCATCGACACCCGTCAGGCTGACCAGCAGCTGCGTGGTACCGTGAGCCTGCCGAACGGCTCGGGCAAGACGGTTCGCGTTGCCGTGTTCGCTGAGGGCGAGGCTGCCCGCGCCGCCGAGGAAGCCGGCGCCGACATCGTGGGCACCGACGAGCTGGTTCAGCAGATCCAGGCTGGCGAGTTCAACTTCGACGCCGCTGTTGCGACGCCCGACCAGATGGGCAAAGTTGGTCGTCTGGGCAAGATCCTGGGCCCCCGCGGCTTGATGCCGAACCCCAAGCTGGGCACGGTGACCAACGACGTCGTCAAGGCCATCAACGAGCTCAAGGGCGGCCGCGTGGAGTATCGTGCAGACCGCTACGGTATCGCTCACGTTGTCATCGGCAAGGCCAGCTTCACGGCTGAGCAGCTTGCTGAGAACTACGGCGCCGTGTACGACGAGATCCTGCGTATGAAGCCGGCTGCGGCCAAGGGCAAGTACGTGAAGTCGATCTCCGTCTCCGCCACCATGACGCCGGGCGTTTCCGTTGACTCGGGCGTGACCCGCAACTACACGGAAGCCGCTGCCGAATAAGCTGCACTGTTAGACGTTGAAGAAAAGGGGCCTGCGGGTCCCTTTTCTTTTACCCTCTTTTAAGATCTCAATGTGATATCATGTTGGTATCGACAATCTGAGAAAGGAACCGTCATGTCCGTTGAAAAGACCGTTCACGTGCGAAGCGGCTGGCCGATGTTGGTGTTGACGCTGGTTTTGGTCGTCGCGTTTGCTGCGATAATCGCTACGGGGGCTACCATGCTTCCTCCCGACGATGCTCCGGTGACCACCACAGCGCAGGCGCTTGGCGTCGGGCTGCTTGTTTCAGGCATCGTGGGAGTATGCATCGTTCCGTTGATTCTGCTCATGGGCTTCTTCACCATTCAGCCGAACCAGGCGCGCGTTCTCATCCTGTTCGGCGACTACAAGGGCACGGTGCGAGACGAAGGCTTCCATTGGGCGAACCCGTTCTACTCGCGTAGTGCTGGCAGCACGGCTGATCCCGCTACGGGCAAAGCCGTGCCCATGAATACGAAGATCTCGCTGCGCGCTCGCACGTACAACGGCGACCACTTGAAGGTGAACGACAAATGCGGCAACCCCATCGAGATCGCAGACGTCGTTGTTTGGCGCGTTGAGAACACGGCGAAGGCTTTGTTCGACGTGGACGACTACAATTCCTACGTGCACACGCAAAGCGAAACGGCTTTGCGGCACGTGGCTACCGCGTACGCTTACGATCAGATGCCCGGCGAGCCTGAGGATGGGATCACGCTCCGCAGCAACATCGAGGAGGTTTCCGCCGCCCTTAAAGAAGAGCTTTCGGTGCGCTTGGAAAAGGCCGGCGTGGTGATTGACGACGCGCGCCTTACGCACCTTGCGTATGCGCCGGAGATCGCTCAGGCGATGCTGCGTCGCCAGCAGGCTGACGCGGTGATCGCTGCGCGTGAGAAGATCGTGCAGGGTGCCGTGGGCATGGTCGATATGGCGCTTTCCGAGTTATCCAGCAAGAACGTGGTAGACTTGGACGACGAGCGCAAGGCCGCTATGGTTTCGAACCTGATGGTGGTCCTTTGCGGAGACTCTGACGCGCAGCCCGTGCTGAACACGGGCACGCTCTACCAGTAAAAGGAATCGGCGCACCCAGGCTTGCTCCCGGGTGCGCCGATGCGGTGACGATATGGCGAAACGCAAACAATACCCCTTGCGCGTGGACCCCGCTTTATGGGAGGCCATCGAGCGCTGGGCTGCTGACGATCTGCGCAGCGTGAACGCGCAGGTGGAGTTTATCTTGCGTCGTGCGTTGAGCGAAGCGGGCAGGTTGAAGCCTCCGCCCCCGCGCGACGAAACCGACCTTGGGTAAAAGGGGGACGGGGCCGACGATTCGTGTTTGACATCGGAACGAACACGAGCCGTCGGCCCCGTCTTCTCGTTTTGCTCTGCATGCGCGTTTCGCAACGATCGGCTCCTCTTTCGGAGAAGCGTCTTCTCGTTGATCGATTCGCTATGATTTTCAAAAGGAAGCCGCTACACTGGGGCAAAGGAGCGCCCGACGTGCGGTGCGTTGCGCGCTCGGCGCCAAAACGCTTCGAGGTTAGGAGATCTGCATGGAGGCTTCCGTTTACCCGAATCAACCCGAAACGCTGCAGGAAACCGTGGCTTTGCTGGAGAGGGCGTACCTGTACGCGTATCCGCTCGTGCTCATGGACGTCATCAAAGACCGGACGACGAACGTGGTGGTCCCCGACGCGGAGCACGCTCCCATCAACCAGCTGTTCCATGCTCAAACGCTGGCGACGCCCGATATGGTGAGCTTGACGCGTCCGAACGTGGATACGGTGTACTCGCAGGCTTATCTGGACCTGGGGGCCGAGCCGATTTTGCTGTACAAGCCCGCCACGGATCGTTACTGCTCGATTCAGACGTTCGATGGGTACTCCAACACGCCCGTAGTGCTTGGTACGGGCGGAGTAGGGGGCAGCGATGCTGCAACCTACGCGTTTGTTGGACCGTTCTGGTCGGGCGAGCTTCCGCAGGGCGTGACCAAGGTCTCCATGCCCACGAATTTCGTTTGGCTGCTGCTTCGCACGAAGTGCTTTGGCGTTGACGACCTGCCGGGCGTTCGCGAGGTCCAGCAGGGCATGAGAATGCACCCGCTTTCAGCCCACGCGCTGGACGAGGGCGCGGGGTACGCGTGTCCGAAGGGGTCGTACGATCTCGCGTGCGACTACGTTCCCTTGGAGTTCATGCAACGTCTTTCCGTCCAGGATTTCTTCACGCGCTTCAACGGGCTGGCTTCGGACAATCCGGGAGCCCCTGAGGACGCCCCGGCGCTGGCGCAATTCGAAACCGTAGGCATCGGCGCAGGGTTGACGTTCGACATCGCTGCCTTGGGGGAAGGCGTTGCCGAGGCGGCTGCGTATCTGCCGACGCTTCTGGATCGCGATTTCTCATCGGCTCATGCCAGCACCACCGTTTCGAACGGCTGGATGTTCATGGACGATCGCGTGGACACGTTCGGCACCGATTACGCGTATCGCGCTGTGGTGGCGTTCGGCGGATTCGCCAATCCCGTGACCATGGCGGTGTATCCGTCGATGGTCGTGGATGCTGCAGGGAACCCCTTGCGCGGCGACAAGTCGTACCGCCTGCATTTTGCCGCGGGCGAAACCCCGCCCCATGCAAGCGAGGGATGGTGGTCGCTTACAGCCTACACCGAAGCGGGCCGGTTGATACCCAACGAGCTGAATCGCTACAACATCGGCGAGGTGGACGATCTGCCCTTCAACGAGGACGGATCGCTCGATCTGTATCTTCAGGCTGAAAAACCCGCAGACGATCGCGTGCGCTTCTGGCTGCCTTTGTGCGAAGGCGTATTCTCGTTGACGATGCGCATCTACCTCCCGGACGAGCGCGTGCTTTCTTTCGACTGGAAGCTTCCGCCGCTTGAGGTCGTATAGCCCGACCTTGTGCACGGCCGTCGTGCGAGCTGGGTCGTGCAAGCCGCGGCACTATGGTGGATCTCGTTTTATGGGAGACTGTCGAGCGCTGGGCTGCTGACAACCTGCGCAGCGTGAACGCGCAGGTAGAATTCATCCTGCGCCGCGCGTTGAGTGATGCTGGTAGGTTGAATCCTGCACCCTCGCGCGAGGAAACCGACCCAGAATAGAATGAGGACGGTCGCTCGACCTGCATCTACAGGTTGAAGGATCCATAAACGATCGCGCGCTCTTGGCTGTCTTTACGTCAAGGCGCGCGTTCTTTTGCAACGTGCATTTGCCTTTCGGCTGTGCGTGCGTTCGTATTTTCTCCGTGAGCCATTCGCAGGGTTCTCTTGAAAAATGTTAGCTATTTAAGGCATGTTCGTCTATATTATGTAACCATAAGGTTACATGTAATCATACGGTTACGTTATAAAGCGCGCAGCCGTGCGCCGCGAAGGGGCGTACGGAGTGCAATTGACATGGCGAGAAGGACGATCGGTTTGACTGAGAAGCGTGTGTACAGCCTGACGGGGGGGGGGGGCTCTTAAGATAAGTGCGCGTGCTCTCTGCGCGGCGCTCCTCTTGCTTCTCCTGCTACTTCCATGCGCGTCGTCGGCGTATGCCGATGATCGGTCCAACGTCGAGCTTTCGCTTGTTCAAGGCATCTCTTCGGTCAATCGTCCTTTCTCTGTTTCCAACCTGCTGCCGGGCGATGACGAATCCATCGACGTTCAGCTTCTCGTTGCGCACGTCGATGCGCTTTCCGTGTGGTTCCAGGCCGATGTCGTCGAGGATCCCTCCGCTCTTTCCCGTGCGCTCGAGTTGCGCGTAGTAGACGTCGCGTCGAACGTGATGATCTGGCAAGGCACGCTCGATGACCTAAACGAACATCCGGTTTCCGTGCCCGTATCTGCAAGCGAGGGCGGCGAAACGACGCTCTCATGGCGAATTGAGGCAGGGCTGCCTGCTCAAGCTGGAAACGAGTACCAGCTGGCCCGCTGCACCGCCGACCTTCAGTGGTACGTACAGGGCGACGATCAGTCGAAATTGACCCCTTTGACCTCTACCGGCGATAGCCTGCCCCATGTGCTGCTTGCGCTTGCCCTCGCGGTGGGTACGGGGGCTCTTGCGATCGTCGCGATCCGTCGCAGGCGCGCTGCGCTCGCCGTCGCCGACGTTTCCTCATCGGCTCCGATGGGCGCCCATGCGGCTGTTTCCCCAATCTCGTCCGATGACGAAGATGGAGACGACGACGCAGCGGCGGCTCGGCGTCGAGGATTGCTGACGTGCCTTGCCGTCGTTGCGGCATTGCTTCTTGTGGCTGCGGCAGCATGGGCCCTGATCTGGGCGCGTGCGAGTCTTCCCCAGAGCGTGTTCGAAACAGGATCGGTGGCCGTGCAGCTCAACGACGGGCACCCCGTATTTCCAGAGGGTTCCGTTTCCCTTGAACCTGGCAGCACGGTGGTGCGGGAATTTTCCGTGGGAAACACCGGTACTGCCGATGTTTTCTACCGAATCTATCTGGAGAACTTGCAGGGTGGTTTGGCGTCGGCTCTTGACGTGCGGGTTTTCCGGGGCGAGACGATGCTGTACCAAGGCAGTGCCTTGGGGTTGGAGCAGCGGGATGCGTGTGTGTCCGATAAGGTGCTCGCGCCGGGACAGACCGACGTTCTTCGTATCGAGGTGCGCATGGCCGATGGATCCGGCAACGGATACCAGGGGGAGGACGTTTCGTTTGACCTGTGCGCTCAGGTCGTGCAGACGAAGAACAACGAGGGGAGGGATCTCTCGTGAAGCCCTTCCGTGAAACGGCCTTCTGGAGCGCGCGCATCGCGCTGCTGGGAAGCGCTGCACTTCTTGCGCTGTCCATCCTTCTGATGACGGGAGCGACGTATGCGTGGATGAGCGATTCGGTGGTGAACCGGGGAAACGTTCTGCGGTGCGCCGATTCGGGACCCGCTTCGTGTGAGAGTGAACCGGTGACCGATCCTGGGGGCGAAGGAGACCCCGTTGTCACGCCCATCGGGGACTCCGCTGCCAACGGAAGCGTCACGTCGGATGGCGATAGTGAGGCAGCTGGCGATGGCAGCAGCGCTTCCGCGCCGAACGGGGGTCTCGCGCCCGGGCAAGATTCACCGGTTGCGCCGGGCGCGGTCGAGGGTGGTGGCCTAGAGCTGCGAAGCGGGTCTGCAAGCGAGATGATCTTTCCGGTCTCCTCTTCCGAACAGGGTTTCGATCTGGTTCCGAAGCGGATTGAACGAGAGGGGTGATGGCCCATAGGGAAGAGGAAGTTGTCGAAGGGGCTTACTGCCCACGTGCCCTGCGCAAAGCCTTTCGGTCATGAACGCGGCGCGAAATATTGAAGGGGATGAAAGTATGGAGAAGACCAACAACAAGAAGCTCATAGCCAGCGCAACGCTCATCGTGGCATCGATCGCGCTGCTGCTGGGCCTGACGTTCGCCTGGTTCACGGACACCGTGGCCAACAAGGGGAACAAGATACAAGCAGGTACACTTAAGGTGCAGCTGTACGATACGGTGACGACAGCCAGCGGAACTGTGCCCGAAAAAGAGATCACCAATGCCGGCGAAGCGATCTTTGGAATCGAGGAATTGAGGGAACCCGGCGCTCGAACAGCCGAGCATGTTCTTCGGGTTGCCAACAATGGAAGCGTCGCTTTGAAGTACGAGATATCCTTCCAGAAGATTGATGAGGGGCCGTCCGGGAGCGCGATAGAGAACGTCATCGACGTGTATCTGGGTGGTCAGAAGAGTGGGGTGCTCGCCGATTACCTGAGCGGGGCCAAGTCTATTGTGTCGCCTGACGGCGTTCTCGCCGCGGGGGCTTCCACGACGCTCCCCAGGGTTCAGCTCGCCATGCAGGAAACAGCGGGCAACCAGTATCAAGGCATGCAAACGCAGTTCGACGTCATTTTGGTGGCTACGCAGGCTACGGGCGAGGCCGACGGCTTCGGGAACGTGGATTACGACAAAGATGCGACCTATCCTTGGGATGGCGTCACGGTGACGCCGGTCGCGCCGGATTCGAATGGTGCGTACAACCTCAGTTCGGGCGCTGAGCTGGCTTGGGTATCGCAAGAGGTTGCCAGCGGCACGTTCGGAAGCGCGCGGTCGGGTGCCGGCCCCGTAGTCGTGCTGCAGAACGATATTGATCTGGGCGGCAATGAGTGGATTCCCATAGGTGGCGACGTGGCTTTCACCGGAACATTCGACGGCAACGGCCACACCATCACCGGCTTGACCGCCTCCTCGAACGCTTTGGCCGATGACCCCACGAGGGGAGTCGCCCTTTTCGGCTACGCAGAGAATGCCACCATCAAGAACCTGAAGATAGACGGTTGCTCCCTTTCGGGACGCTATGCGGTTGCCGCCGTTGTGGGCGATGGGTGCGCGCCCCTCGTGTTCGAGAACGTGGAGGTTCTGGGTGGTACTATCCGGGCGGATCAGAACTCGGGCGAAAGAATCGCGCAGGTTGCGGGAGGCCTGCTCGGCCAAGGTTTCGGCCCCGATGGCGCTTCGTCTGGCGAATCCATCGTGTTCAGGAACTGCACGAACGGGGCGAGCGTTTTCGTGAACAAGCAGCATGCGGGTGGCTTGTGGGGTTCCATCACGCAGGCGTCCGGGGTTGATGTGAAGGCTGAGAATTGCTCCAACCGCGGTGCGATCACCGTGTCGGAAAACGGCGTGGGCTATGCCGGCGGTCTGGGCGCGTATGTCTCCGCGGCTTCCTGCACGGTGTCGGGATGCTCGAATTCGGGAATTGTCTCGGCTCCGAGTATCGCTTCCAATTTCGTTGCGTGGTGCAACGGCGAATCCCTCGATGGGAATGCGGCATAGACGCTCACACTGCCGCAAAGTGTGGTACTGAACAGTGGAGAGGAATCGGTTCATGGAGAAGACCAACAACAAGAAGCTCATAGCCAGCGCGGCGCTCATCGTGGCGTCGATCGCGCTGCTGCTGGGCCTGACGTTCGCCTGGTTCACGGACACCGTGGCCAACAAGGGGAACAAGATACAGGCGGGCACGCTGAAGGTACAGCTGCTCAACGGGACGGATGACATCGGAGTCTCGTCGACTCCCGTGTTCGCCTACGATACGTGGGAGCCGGGCTATTCAACTGCGAAGGCGAGCTTGTCCGTGAAGAACAACGGCTCGCTTGCTGTGAAGTACGAGCTGCGTCTTCAATCGGGAGAGATGAGTCAGAGCAAAGGGATGGAAAACGCCATCGACGTGTACGTGGGCGACCAGATTTCGGGTACGCTCGCCGATTACCTGGGTGGCTCCAAGACCCTTGATTCGGGCACCTTGACGGCAGGAGCCTCGTCCACCGCCAAGGAGGTTTACCTTAAGATGAAGGAGAGCGCCGGCAGCCAGTACCAGGGTGCCGTAGCGGATTTCGACATTTTGCTGGTGGCCACCCAGGCGACAAGCGAGATCGACGGCTTCGGGAACGATCAGTACGATAAGGATGCGAAGTATCCCACTGTGGTTGCTACGCCCGCCGAGTTCGAGGCGGCTATAGCTGAGGGCGGTATCGTTCAGCTTGCAGAGGATGTTGTGCTTGACGGATCCAAGACGATTGCTGCAGATACCACGCTCGATCTACGAGGCAAGACGCTAACTGTCGGTAACGGCGCTGACTCGCTTAAGGCTGCAGTGGGAACCACGCTTACTATTGAGGGAAGCGGCACCATTGAAGGTGTTGTGTATGCAGACAATAAATTCAACAATGGAAGCACGATTGTGATCGATGCTAGCGACAACTTTGTCGTCAGTTCTTCTCACGATTGGGCGGTATATGGAGGCTCTGGAAGCAATATCGTAATCAACGGCGGTACGTATACTGCTACGCAGAAAGGCGCCGGGGTTATTCATTGTCTGGGGTCTTCGCTTACAGTAAGAGATGCGATTATCACTGTTGGTTCGGCTACGGTGATGAACTCTTCTGGAGTGCGTTCAAGCGCGGCAAACACGTATCTGGAGAACGTGACGGTCAATGCCAATTACAGTACTGCAGTTGATTTGACTTCTGAGTATGGGGCTACGGTGATCAAGGGCGGCTCGTTTACGACCGATAAAGAGTCGAGCGGTTTTTCTAGTCCCACGATTAGCTATCAAGGTACGTTGGACATCTCCGATGCCACTATCACGCGTGTGAATACGGGGATCGAATATGCGAGGTCTTGGCCTACGCCTACTGAGGTTGAAGGTCTTGTGTATTCCGGCTTGACGTTTGTTAAAGCGAGTAATTGCATTGGCGACGATATTGATCTTAGGTCTAAGTAGCGCTTGGGCAATTCACGGTGTTTGTCATATGGTTGCGTGGTTTTTTAAGCAAGGACGCGTACGCGGTTTACTGCCGATATTCGCAACAAAGGTTTCGCTGTTGTGGAAAGCTAACAACACTGGCACCTGCACCGTGATGCGGGCGTAAGGCTCGACAGGGGGCAAGGAACCCGCGAGGCGGGCAGATGGGCGGGGCGCTTTCGCGTTCCGCCCATGCATTTCAAGGAGGAACATGTCATTTCGTAAGGTTTCGAGCGTCGTCGCCAGCGTGCTCACGACCGTCATCTTCGTGGCAGCAGTGTGCTTCACGGTTGTCGTGGTGGCCACCACGCTCGCATCGGGCAAGGGCGAGGCCACCTTCTTCGGCTGGAAGCCTTACATCGTCCTGTCCGACTCTATGCAATCGGAGTTTCAGGTGGGCGACATCGCGTTTTCGCGCGAAGTGGATCCTGCGACGCTTCAACCGGGCGACATCGTCACGTTCGCTTCCATCGACCCCGATAGCTACGGCGAAATCTTCACGCACAAGATTCGCGAAGTGACCGAGTACGAGGGCCAGCCCGCGTTCGTTACCTACGGAACAACCACTGGCGACGACGACGTCTATCCCGCGCCGTTCAGCCGCGTGGTGGGGCGCTATGCCTTCCATGTTCCCAAGGCAGGCTACGTGTTCGAGTTCTTCAAGTCGCCTATGGGATACGTTGTGCTGGTGCTGGTTCCCTTCAGCATCCTCATCGGGCTGCAGGTGCGCAACTTCCTGCGCCTGTTGAACGAGGAGCGCCACCAGCGCGCTCTTGTCCTGGCTGGCGAACAGCGTCGGGTGGCCGAGATGCAGGCGGAGATCGACCGGCTGCGCGCGGGGGCGAGGACGCCCGTGCCGGTTACCGCGTCTCAGATGGCTGACGTGCCGCCGGTTGCTGTTCCGATTGACAACGCGCTCCCGGCTTTTGTACCCGATGCGAATAGGGACTTGCGACCTGCGTCCTCGTCCGCAGTTCCTCGTGCGGCGCATGTTGCGCCGTTGCGCTCGCGTTCCGACCTGCGCCCCGACTCCTCAGTCGACCTTCGTACTGCCGACCGTCCTGCTCGGGATAAGTCCCGACGCGGAAAGCATGCGCGCTAGCTGCGCTCACGATTTGCCGCGGGTAAGCGGTGAAAACGGCTTGTCAGTACGGTCTCCGGAAGGGGTGCTATACTGGTCGGCGACAAGAGAACAGGCACGTTAGAGGCAAGGTGCGTTGAAAGTATGATCATAAAGAAGTCGAAGGCCGAGATCGAGGCCATGAAGGAAGCCGGTCGCATTTCGGCTTTGGTGCTGCGCGAGGTGGGACTCCATGTTCGAGCGGGCGTGTCCACGCTTGAGCTGGACGAGCTGGCGGAAACCATCATCCGTGCAGAAGGCGGCATACCTGCGTTCAAGGGCTACGGCGGATTCCCCGGCTCGATTTGCGCATCGGTGAACGACCAGATCGTGCACGGCATCCCTTCCGCGAACGTGGTGCTCAAAGACGGCGACATCCTGTCCGTCGATACGGGTGCGACGGTTGACGGCTGGGTGGGGGACAACGCCTGGACCTACCCCGTAGGGAAGATTTCGGCCGAAAAGCAGCGCCTGCTCGAGGTGACCGAGCGGTGCATGTGGGCGGGCCTTGACGCTGCACGGCCCGGCAATCGTCTGGGCGACATCGGGCATGCGGTGCAGTCCATCGCCGAAGCGGCGGGCTTCGGCGTGGTGCGCGAGTACGTGGGGCACGGCATCGGACGCGATATGCACGAGGATCCCAACGTGCCGAACTTCGGCCGGAAGCATACGGGCGTCAAGCTTGAGGTTGGCATGGTGCTGGCTATCGAGCCTATGGTGAACGTGGGAACGTACAAGACGCGCGTGATGCCCGATGGATGGCTGGTGTGCACGCGCGACGGCCTGCCTTCGGCTCACTTTGAAAAGACCGTGGCAATCACCGAAGACGGTCCGCTTATCCTGACCACGGAAGAGGGGCACGAGCGCCCGGTGTGATCGCCTAAAGACTCTATGCAAAACGGAAGGCCCTCATGACGAGGGCCTTCCGTTTGGAGGGGGGAGGGACGGTTGGCTTAGGCGCCGTAGTACTTCATGGCTTCCTGAGCGGCTATGCGACCCGTCACGGTGCCCATACACATGGAGGCGCCGCTTACGGCATAGCGCATGTAGAACAGCTCGGCGTTGGCGATGGTGCCGCCACCGTACAGGCCGGGGATGGGCTTGCGATCCTTGTCGAGCACTTCCGCCTTGGTGCTGATGGCAAGCTGGCCGAACGAGTCGTTGGTGTTCGGCGTGATCTGGACGGCGTAGAACGGCGCCTGCACGACGGGCTGAAGATCTTCGGGCTTCTTATGGAAGGCCGGGTCCTCGCCAGCTTCGCAGAGCTTGTTGTACTGCTCGATCGTCTTCGTCAGGGGATAGCCGGGCAGACCTGCTTGCTCGGCAAGCTCTTCGATGGTGTCGGCGGTGTTGACGACGCCTTTTTCGACGCCCTTCTTCAGCAGCTCCATGCGCTTGTCGGTCTGCTGCGAGTCGCAGATGATGAAGAACTCTTTACGGCCGCTCTGAATGAACGGCGTGAAGTAGTCGAATTGGCTGGTCATGGATTCGTTCGCGCAACGGTAGCCAAGGTCGGTTACGAACACGCCCGTGTTGATCATGCGCAGCTGCGACAGCTCGTCGTTGAGCGGCAGGGGCTCTTTGCCCACCAGATGGATCTGCGAAAGGCCGCCCTTGAGCAGCGTGAGGGCTCCGGCGTCTTTGCCCAGCTCGATGCCGTCGCCCGTGTTGCTGGGACTCGAGAAGGTGTGCCAGCCCACCGTGCCGGGTGCGTACAGCTCTTTCGACCAGTCCTGACCGTCGAACCCGCCGGAAGCCAGCATGACCGCTTTGGCGGAAATCGTGTACTCGGTGTCGCCCTGGCGCGCGACCACGCCGGTTACCTTGCCGTTTTCGGTGAGGATCTTGATAGCGCGCGTTTCCATCATGACTTCAGCGCCGTTTTCCTCGGCTTTGGCGATGAGCGTATCGATAATGCCCTTACCTCCGTTGGTGGATACCATGGAGCGGTCGGACACGCCGTCGCCGGGCTTCTTCTTAAAGTCGCAGCCGAAGCCGACCAGCCAGTCCATGGCCGCGCCGCCGTTTTCCGCCACCATGCGGCAGATGTCCATGTTCGCGTCTCCGTCGGACTGATCGAACAGGAACTGGGCGATTTCTTCAGGGGTGCCGTAGTTGGTAAGGCCCATGTCGTCTTGCTTCTTGGAGCCGCAGCAGTAGAAGTTGCCGGTGCAGATGGACGAGTCGCCGCCCGAAACGGAGTGCTTTTCGAGCACGATGACGCGCGCGCCTGCGAGAGCTGCTTCGGTGGCGGCGCTCATGCCGGCGATGCCGCTGCCGATGACTACGATGTCGGTGTCCTTCGATTCCTGGGACTTGGCCGGCGTCTCTGCAACTGCCTGAACGGTATCCGCTTTGGCCGTGTTGCCGCTTCCGTTCGAAGCGCCGTTGGATTCCTGCGCGGCGGAGCCGGTGCTTGCCTGCGGTGCGCAGCCGGCAAGTCCGCTGCCGGCAACTACGGCAGCCGTTGCGCCCAAGCCGAGCAGAAACGAGCGACGCGTGAATCCTTGCGATGCAGCCTCGGCAGCTTCGATACCCTTGTTGTGCATGATGTCCTCCCAATCCTTGCGATTTCGCGAACCTCCCTGTTCGCTCTGGGCCCATCATACGAACGGAGGAATCTCGAACCAGCACCAAAAGGGGTGGGGAAGGTGAAATCGTCAAGCAAAGCCGCCCACCCTCCATAATGGAGGGTGGGGCTGACGGCTACTTTTTGAATGCTTTGACCTGCGAAAATCGATGCGGCAAGACGCCTATAGCGCCGTGCGGTCGCGATAAAGCTCAACGCGATCAATGAGGTCTTGCTTGTCGATCGATCCTGTTTTTTGATAGACGTTGTGGATGTAGCCCTTGATGGTGTTGGGCGACAGGCCAAGCTCGGCTGCGATGTAGGTGCGTGTTCGTCCCTGGCAGAGCAAGGCGAGGACTTCGCTCTCGCGTGCGGTCATGGCGTGCTTGTCTGCGAAGGCCCGAAGAAGCGCGGCGGGGTCCTCGCGGTTTTCGGGCGCGGGCGAGTTTGCTTGGCTTGCATGTTCGGAGTTGTCCGCCTGCTTTTGGATTCTGCGTTCGAGCCGCGTGGACAAAACGGGGTTCATGGCCAGCACGAACAGGGAGGTGAGCGATATGAGGGCCAGCCCGGTTGCGGGGCTGCCCTGGGCCAAGACCCGCGCCCCTAGGGCCACGCCGGCAAGAATGAGCAAGCCGCCGATGCCCAGTGCGGTTCCCAGGTACACCCAAAGCGACACGTTGTCACGTTCGCTGAGCTGGCATACGATGATGCGCACGTTCATGCAGGAAAGATAGAAGGCTACGAATACCAGCACGGTCGCGGCGATGTGCGCCGCAGGCGAGGTGACGAAGGGCAGCGCGACAAGGGCGATGGCCACGATGGGGAACAGCATGCCGTACAGGTCCGACACCTGAACGGCGCGTTTGCGCAAAAACGAAGCGCCCAGCATGACCATCGAGGCCACGACGATTCCCAGCATGGCTTGCGCCTGGATGGGAATGATGTCGGTTTCGGCAGTGGCAGCAACCTGGCTGACGGCTCCGAACGCGAACGAGAACACCGCCAGATACGAAACGGCTTTCACGAAATCGATGACGCCTGCTTCCGAGATGCTGATGCGCCTTCCCGCCGCTTCAAGCTCCTGCCGAGCGATCAAAGGCACCGCCGACACGATGATTATGGTAAGCGCGAATGCAAGCTCCATGATTCCGCTTGCCCAGAAGATGATGGTCGCCGCGATTCCGCCTATCAGGTAAGCTAGGGGGATCGCGCGCGCCAGGGAAGGGCCGCCTTCTCTCGAAAGCGCGGATATTCGCCCTATCCATCCCAATTCCGCAGTTGCAAGACCGTATCCGATACTGCCCGACACCACGATGGCGTAGAGCCATCCGCCCTCGATTGCCCCAAGAAGCCGAGCAAGCATGAGCGCGTTGCCAAGGAACGCCGCACCGAATGCCGTGGCCATGCGCAAGCGATGCTCCGCCTTGCGGCGAAACACGTGAAGGGCCGCCGTGATCAGCATAGTGGCCGTGTACGCGATGAAGAAGAGCGCGCCAAACGAGTTCCCGGCTCCGTGCGAAAGACTCATTTCCTGCAGAAACGTGCTCGATATCATGAGCGGGAACGTGAGCCCGCACACAATGCCGTAGCCCGCGGAGACCGTGATCAGGCTGCGAAAGCCGTGGTGCACGCTGCTGCTTCCCGTGCTCGAGGGGGCGTGGGCGTCCATGTTACTTCAGCTGCTTGCCGTCGGTATCCCAGTAGAAGCGCTTGAACTTCGGGATTTGGTTCAGGTGCATGATGCGTGCCCACATGTTGTGCATGAACGAGTCCGACCCGTAATGCAGCGGGTAGGGCTCGGCTGTGCGACGCAGCACGTCAAGGGCTTGTTGCAGGCGCGCGCGGTTCTCCATGCTGCGGTCGAGCACGTAGCGGGGCACGCAACTGTACACGAACGGGTCGTACGCTTCGCGGTAGTCGATGCGCTCTCCCAAGATGAATTCCCGCACGATGAGCGTGACGAAGTTCACGCCGCCCAAGCTCATGTAGTAGGTGTTGCGCCCGCAGCGCGTGTTCACCTCGAAGAACCGGAAGGATCCGTCGCGTTCGTCGTACTTGATGTCGAAGTTCGCGAATCCTCGGTACCCGATGCGGGCGAGCATGCTCTTTGCGGCCTCGATGATGGCTTCTTCGCGTTCCCCCATGATGCACAGCGGGTTGCCGAGCGCGGTGGGGTCGTGGTCTTGAAGGCATACGACGCCGCCCGACACCACGCGCATGTCTCCCGACGCGTCCGAGAACGTGGTGAGCGTGCGGATGGCGTCGTCGCCGCCGGGGATGAAGTCTTGCAACACCAGTTCGTTGTTGTAATCGGACGTGCGGATGCTGCGCCACACCTGGGCAAGCTCTTCCGGCGTCTCGATCTCGTAGATCTTGCGCCATCCCTCGATGGTGGCGTCTTGGAACTGCGCCGAGTTCGAGGGTTTGGCGATAAGCGGGTAAGGGAAGTCGTGCACGGGCAGCTCGTCGGGACCGTTTTCGCCGCAGTCGAAGTACCAGGTGCGCGGGTAGGGGATGCCCAGTTCTTCGCACAGTTCGTAGAAGCGCCGCTTCTGCGTGATCTCGTCAAGCAGATCGAAATCGATGTAGGGGACCGTGTAGCCTGCGGCCTCCAGGCGCGCCTTCCCGGCGGACAGCATGCGCGCGTGGCAGTCGTCGCAACCTAGGACCAGCAGCACGCGGTCGGGATCTTCGGCGTGCGTCTGCGCGGCAACGCGCTCGAGCGCATCGTACAGGCCTTCCGGATCGTGGATGAGCGGCTCCAGGCGATAGTCGGTGAAGCGGCTGCTCGACAGCATCTTGATGTCCTGCGTTGCCAGCACGATGGTGCGTTCGACTTGGTAAGCGCGATGGAGTTCTCGCACGTAGCTGTACGCCAGGATGTCGCCGCCTACGACGACGGGCTGCAAGCGATGTCGCACGTCGGCAGGGTTCGTGATGCGGGGGTTCTGCACGGTCATTCTTGAATCTCCTTGTGGGTCGAAATCTTGCCTATTATCCCACAGTGCGCGCGGCGGCGGCTGCGTTTCGCGAAAGTGCCCATATCGCGTTTTCGTGCTTTCGCCGCCGCGCGTTTCGACGGTGGGGCCGAGGTTCTGTCAAAACCAGCGAGTTTTGCGGCGATTTTTCGCCCTGTCGAGGCAATGTGGTTATGAGCGTTTTTTATCATGCCTGATCACAGGCTTGCAGGTTGGGTTTATTCTGGGTTGAGGACCAGCAAAACTCTTCCGTTTTGACAAACTTGCAACGTTCAAGCGGGACGCGCTCCGCCACAACGTGCGCGGTCCGCTTGCTGACGGGCTTGGCTCCGCGCGCCCGCGCCGCGCCGGTCCCTTATTGCATGTCGAAAGACATCAAGAAAAGAAGAAAGACCTGGATGGCGTTCATGCTTATCTGGGCGAAGAGGAGAAGGGTGCGCCCTCCGTGTGCGTCGGTGCCGTGTACAAGGCCCATCGCAGCTAGCTTGTCCATGAACGCGTACATGACGGCGAACAGTGCGCAGCAGCCCGTCATGAGGAAGCCCATTTCAAACGCTTCGTATTTGGAACCGATGCGGTCGACGCCGTTTGCGCCTATATGGAGCGGAACGGTATCGGGCATAGCGAACAGGACGGCGAGCCCTGTCGTGACAAGGGGGAGGGCGGCAAGCGCGATCATTGCGATCAGTCCGGAGCGTTTCATCGCTGTCCTTTGCTGCATGCGAGCTTTGAAGCCGACTCTTGAGCGGGATGCTTGGACTCAGGGTCGGCCGGTCTTGTTCTTCCAGTTTACGACAAATCGCTTGTTCTTGCGCTCCCTGCGGGTTTCGTGAAATGCAAGCAGGAGGGGAACGGGTGGCGTATTATATCGAACGTTAACGACGTAAACCCGTGCCGCGCGGACAAGGCGGCGCGTACGCAGGAGGAGAGCCAGCTACATGTGCGGATTCGTGGGATTCACCGCGGTCGACTACGACCAGGAGACGAACAAGGCCGTGGTCAAGGACATGGCGGATCGCATCGCCCACCGCGGGCCCGACGACGAGGGATTCTTCGTCACCGATGACATTGCGATGGGTTTTCGCCGCCTGTCCATCATCGACCTTGAGGGCAGCCGCCAGCCCATGCAGAACGCCGACGGCACTGTGACCGTCACGTTCAACGGCGAGATCTACAACTTCCAGGAGCTGCGCGCAGAGCTTGAGGCGCTCGGCTACGTTTTCAAGACCAACGGAGACACCGAGACTATCGTGCACGGCTACGAGGCGTGGGGCACCGGTGTGTTCGAGAAGTTGCGCGGGATGTTCGCCATCGCCATCTGGGATGCGCCGAACAAGCGCCTGGTGTGTGCACGCGACATCTTCGGCATTAAGCCGTTCTACTACCAGCATGCGGGCGACCGCCTGATCTACGGAAGCGAGATCAAGGCGTTCTTGGCGCACCCGGCGTTCAAAAAGGAACTCAACCGCGAGATGCTGCCGCAGTATCTGTGCTTCGAGTACATGAACGATTCCCAAACCATGTTTAAGGACGTGCACAAGCTTCTGCCCGGTCACTTCATGGTGCTCGAGAACGGCCAGCTGCGCACGGAATGCTACTACAAGATCACGTACAAGATCGATGACTCGAAGAGCCTGGAGGAATGGGCCGACGAGATCAACCGCGTGTTCGACGAGTCCGTGGCTGCGCACGAGATAGCCGACGTGGAGATCGGCAGCTTCCTGTCGGGCGGCATCGACAGCTCGCTGGCGGCGTACTGCATGGGGCAGCATGCGCCCGACATCAAGACGTTCTCGGTGGGCTACGACATCGGCTGCGAGGACAAGATGGCCGAGATCGCCGCTCAGTCCGATTTCGAGATCAAGCTCAACGAGCTGGACGATGCGACGGCGTTCGCCGAGTGGGCGAACCTGCCGAACTTCCAAACCCAGGTGAGCGCCCAGGAATTCCTGGACATCGTGCCCACCGAGCAGTACCACATGGACGAGCCGTTGGGCGCGCCCAGCGCCATTCCGCTGTTCTTCGTGAGCAAGCTGGCGCGCGAGCAGGTGAAGGTGGTGCAGTCGGGAGAGGGAGCCGACGAGTTGTTCGGCGGTTACTGGATCTATCATGACCAGTACGAATTCGAGAAGTACTTCAAGGTGCCGCGTCCTTTGCGCGCCGCCGCTGGCGCCGTGGCCGAGAAGCTGCCGACGTTCCACGGCCGCCGCTTTGCCATGCGCGGGTCGGGCGGGCCGGAGAAGAGCTACCAGCGCGCCAGCATGAACTACATGTGGGACGAAATCCCCAATGTGCTGCGCAACTACGAAGGCCCCTGCAAGCCGTGGGAGTGGTGCAAGCCGCACTTCGACGCCGTGGCGGACCAGGGCCTGGACATCATCACGCAGACGCAGTACGTGGACATGGTCAGCTATATGCCGTTCGACATCTGCCTGAAGGCCGACAAGATGTCCATGTCCCAGTCGCTTGAGCTGCGCGTTCCGTTCTTGGACAAGAAGGTGCTCGACGTGGCGCTGCAGCTGCCCACCGCCTGCCGCGTGACCGACGAGCACGCCAAGTACGCCCTGCGCGTGGCGGCGAGCAAGCTGGGCTTCCAGAAAAAGGTCGCGCACATGCCCAAGCAGCCGTTCATCACGCCGCTGACCGTGTGGCTGCAAACGGACGAGTACTACAATCGCATCAAAGAGGCGTTCACGGGGGAGGCCGCGCAGGAGTTCTTCAACGTGGATTATCTGGTGCAGATGCTCGATGACCACAAGTCGGCGGACTTCACCACGGTCGAGGGCCGCGGCAAGCTCAAGATGATGCGCATCTGGAACATCTACTGCTTCTTGTGCTGGTACGAGGTGTTCTTCGGCAAGTCGAGCGAGAAGTTGGCTCCGAAGACGAACGTGGCGTAACGCTTCAGGATTTCGCACGTGAAAGGCCGCGGCACCCGATGGGCGTCGCGGCCTTTTTGTATGTACGGGTTGCGGGCGGACGGCGAAACGGAGCGGGACCCGCGTGCGCCGGAATCTCGCCGAGCGGAGGTCGCTGCGGCGGCTGGATCGGCTCCGGCGAACGTGCTTTTGCCGCCAAGCTTGTATCGGGAGGGACCGTGCGCACGAAAAACCGCCCTCGCTGGCAGCTTTTGACGGTTAGGGGTTGTCGATTCGGGCACCGCTTTCGCCGTCCCTTGGCTCGGATTCCATTTTACCTGGTCACAGCGTTGAGCCGTTTCGCTGCGCTTACGCAGACGCCCGGTACGCCGGGTCAAACGACCTCAAACCGTCAAAAGCTGCCAGCGAGGGCGGTTTTTCGTGCGCGGACCTTCTTCGCGAAGGCGGCGCAGGACACGCATGCGCAAGGAAGGCGAAGAGGCGAGAAAGTGGGGCGCGATCGGCGAAGGATGCAAGCGCGCTCCTGTGACCAAATTGCAAAACATGCTATCTGAACAGGGTGAACGGCAGGGTAATCCTTTTCTGGTGAAGTCGTCAAAAAGGGCGGTTTCGTTAGTTTCGTGTGTCGCGGGCCCCTTCTGGTTCCTTCAATATGCGAAGCGCATCGCAAAAATGCGAAGCGATTTACATCTAGGGAAGGGGAACTATGAAAGGGAATGCAACTGCTGCGAAGAGCGTGACAAGGGTAGGGCTTATCGCACTCGTTTCGCTTGCGCTGGCTGCAATGCTGGGGCTGTCTGCATGCGGCGGGGGAACGTCGTCTTCGGAGGTGGCGACCGAGGATCGGACCAATGCCAAGCAGGTCATTATGGCTGCTGGCGATTTGTTCACGATGATGGACATGGGCTTGACCGATGCCGACAGCCCGGCCGTCATTTCCCAGGACGATCCGGCTTATGCGGAGTTTTTCGATGAGCTTCTGAAGTATAAGAAGGTTGCAGATCTTGATGTTCAGGACGTGCAGATCACGGTGTCCATTCAGGCTGTGCAGGCGAGCACTGCACGAGAAGACAGCACTCAGGTGAACTATCGCTATTCCGTTACCGATGCAAGCATGAAGGTGAACGGAGCGTCGATTTCTTACAGTGCTGACAAGGGCTTTTCCAAGAACTAAGTGATCTGACTTTACGTAAAGGAGCATCATCATGGAGACTATATCTCGTAGGAACTTTCTTACTTTGGGCGCTATGGGCGCAGCGGGCGCCGCTGTTTGCGGTCTGGTTGGCTGCGCTCCCCAATCCGCTGAAAAAAGCGGCTCTGGCGTGGCCGCAGGCAATGGGGAGACCATTAACTGCTCGGGTATCGTCGTGAATCCCGAAGAGGTTACCGAGGTTATATCCACCGGCATCGTCATCGTGGGCGGCGGTTTTGCGGGGCTTGCATGTGCTGTGCAGGCCGCCGAAAACGGCGACGATTTCATTTTGCTGGAAGGCCAGGCCACGCTGGGCGGCAACGGTCAAGGCGTGGAGGGCACGTTCGCCGTCGATTCCCGTTTCCAGAAAGAGCAGAACGTTTCGTGCGATCGCTCTATCATCATGCAAGAAGAACTGGGCAAGGCCCAGTGGTGCCCGGATGGATTGCTGTACAAGGACCTTATCGATGCTTCCGCGGACAATATCGAGTGGCTGGTGGATACGTGCGGATGCAAGCTGAGCGGTCTGATAGACAACTATCCTTGCGGAGCGGTGGCGGGCAAAGTCAACTCGTTTCATTGGTGGGAAGATGGCGCCGCGTACGTGGGCTATGTTCTGCCCATGCAGGCTCGCTTGCGCGAGAAGGGCGCGGACATTCGCTTGAACAATCGCGCGCTCGAGTTCAGCTACGACGAATCGGGCAAGGTCAACGGCGTGTACGCTATCGACGCATTCGGCGATTTGGTTCAGTATCAGGCGCAGGTCGTGGTGCTGGCTACGGGCGGCTTCGCCAACGATGATCGTCGCCTGACCAAATGGGGCTTCAATCTGGAGACGCTTGAACGCATTGGCACGCCCGGCCATTTCGGAGACGGCGTGAACATGGCTTTGGCTGCGGGAGCTGCCGAGTTCTCCGGTGTTTGCTATTTGAAGTACAACCGAATTTCTCATCAGGTTGAAGTGTTCGGTCCTCAGTGGTCGGCGTTCGCTTTCGGCGGCCCCATGCTTTGGGTCAACGAGGACTGCGATCGCTTCGTGGACGAGTCGTGCGCGCTTGTGGTCGAGAACGTTATCACGCAGTCTGCGCCGATTCACAATCAGAACGGTCATTGCTTCAGCGTATTCGATCAGGCTATTTACGACAAGCAGATCGCTCAATACAACCCCGAGGCTATTTCCGACTGGGGCGTTGATATCACCGAGCAAATGGAAAAGATCATTGCCGAAGGCGACGACGTATGGCGAGCGGATACGCTGGCTGCCGTAGCTGAAAAAGCCGGCCTCGACGCTGCGGCGCTGCAGGCTGCAGTAGACGACTACAATGCAAAATGCGCTGCCGGCGTGGATGATTTGTACGGCAAGAAGGCCGAATACTTGACGCCTATTGCTCAAGGTCCCTTCTATATTTGCGAGATTCACGAATGCATGGAAGGACCTTTGGGCGGCGTTCGAACCGACCGCAAGTTCCGCCCCGTTTTGGAAAAGGGCGGCGTCATGGAGAACGTGTTCGTTATCGGCCTTGACGGTATCATGCTGTATCGAGACGTCTATCCCATGGATGTCCCCGGATCTGCGAGCGCCGAGTGCTTGAACGGTGGTCGCTCTGCTGCCAATCAAGCTCACGATCTGCTTCGCGCGTAAAGCGAGCCGACTTGCTGCTTGAGCGATCGGCAGCAAGGTTTCGAGTCCCTCCCTTGCAAAAGCCAGGCCGAGCGTACGTTCGGCCTGGCTTTTGCTTTCGGGAAAGCTGGTGTGCGAGGCTAGCGCTTGAAAGCCTCGATAGCGTCTAGCAGCTCTTGACGGTTATGCAGGTTGCACTTGGTGTAGATGTGTCGCAGGTGGGTCTTCACCGTGTTCTCGGACAGAACCAGCATTTCTGCGATATAGGGTGCGCTGCGGCCTTCGGCGAAAAGGGCGAAGACGTCCCTTTCGCGTGCGGTGAGCTCGTAGGCGTCCGCAAAGCGATCGAGGTGGTCTTCCTGCTTGTCGCAGGCGTCTAGGGAGCTGTCCGCCGTGCTCGCTTCTACATCATCGCGCTGGCGGCGCCACAGTACGGTGCACAGGCGCGCTAGTCCCATAACCGCAATCAGCAGCAGATAGCTTAATGCCATCATCATGATGCTGTTCGTTGCGTTCGCTGATCCTCCCAATGCAATGCCAATGAGCTGTCCAGCCAGAATGCCGGCTTGCTCGGCCCCCATGGCGACGGCGAGGATGCGCAGGGGGGACGTTGCCGTCGTTTTCGCATAGAAAGCAACCAGCGTCCATACCAAAATGTCGAATCCGGCGTAGCCGATGGGGATGAATATGCGGGTCAGGCCCTGCACGTCGTTGGTGTAAAGCCCTACGGTCATAACCAGCAGGCCAAACACCATGAAGGAAAGGCACGCATTGAAAAGCGATTCCATGCGTCGCGCGGGCGCCGTTAGGCTGGCTATAAAGAACAGCAACGACACGATGCCTCGTAATCCGACGATGTCGATGATCGTTTGACGCTCGGTGGCGGCGGGAGAGAATATCTCGAAGCTGCACATGAGTCCGAAAGCGATGCAGAATACAAGGATGAACGCAGGAAATCGAACGTCGACTCCCAGCACGTGCGCTTTCGCGGTCATGGTTTGTTCGGGTGTTTGCTCCGCTTGATCAATGCGGTAAGGGTCCGTGTGCTGGAGTTTCGCATCGATTGCGTACAGCGCGAAAGATACGAGGGGCAAAACGATTATGAAGGTGCCTTCTGCGATGGGGACCAAGCCTTCGGTAAGGATGTTGATAGCCAGTCCCAACGCCCAAGCGCCTGCAATGTGGGTCATGGCTTTGGCGGGTCCTTGGGCGATGCAGATGCGGCCCCATGAAATGTTGAGCACAGCCATTGACGAGCCCGTGACGAAAGCCCCTGCCATAGCAAGCGCAGTCATATTGGCGCTTGCGGCAAGAAGGATGGATGCCGTAGAAATTGCGCCTGCTACTGCTGCGACCAAGGTGGTCTTGACGCTCCATATCGATGAGGTCTGCCGTTTGGCGGCGACGGCCAGTGCAAGAAACACGATGGCGCTTGCCGTTAGCATGACTATGAACGATTCCTGGGCTAACTCAGGCGCTTGCGCAAGATCAAGCCCCTTTCGGTCGGCCAGCACGAAGTACAGGGAGTCCCCGAACATCGCCCGATCCATCCAAGTCCAGAAAAAACTTGCGCCAACAATTGCGAGCCAAGAAGAAGAGCCGCTCAGAGCTTTGAAATTCATAACACCGTTTCCCCAGAGGCGAAGTATCGAACCGCAACATCATATCATGATGCGCGACAGGCGTTTTCCAAAGCTCTAACCTCTTGCGCTATCCGCGGGACAGCTTGCCTTTCACCTTGCCGATGAGCGAGCCGACGAACGCGGCTTCGGGTACGCGCAGCTTGATGGACAGGCCGAACGTCACCAGCAGCGCCACGATTCCTCCGACGAGCACGTACGTCAAGGCCAGAGGGATCGATCCGGCGATGGGGGCGACGAACGCTTGCAGCGCATACAGTACGCCGCCGCCGGCCAGTGCTCCCAAGCCGCCGAACACCAGGCCGGAGAAGCATGCCTTCACCACCGACCGCAGGCCGAACGCCCCCAGGCGGCTGCGCAGGTAAGCGAACAGGCACAGGTCCGCCACCACGTAGAACAGCACCTCCGCAACGGCGATGATCTCGATGGGGAACCGGTCGATGTTGGCGGCGCCGTAGACGGTGAGTGCGATCTGAGCGGCGCCGGCCATGAAGTTGAACGCTGCGAACACGCCCATCTTGCGCAGGCTGCTGAAGATCTTCTGCAGGTACGTGTTGACGCCGTACACGGGCAAGGCAAGCGCCAGCACCGCCATGTACGAGGCGATGGATGCGACGTTCTCGGAGGTGAACGCGCCTGCATTGTACAGCGTGACCAGCGGCAACGAGAACACCATGAGGTACATGGCAAACGGGATCATGAAGAACAGGATCTGGTTCGTGCCCCCTATGATGCCGCGCTTCACGCCTTCCATGTTGTTCTCGGCTTGCATGTCGGCCAGCTCGGTGAACATGGCGGTGGTGATGGGCACGGCCAAAAATGCGTAGGGCAGCGTGAACCACTGGCGCGCGTACAGCAGGATGGACGGCCCGTTCGAGGCGAAGCTGTAGGCCGCCGCGTTCTGGACCGACACCACCGCGAACGAGCACAGCATGACGAACACGGCCGGCACGCCGATCCCCAGCGTCTCGCGCAAGGCGGGATCGCGCAGGTTGATGCGCGGCCTGATGCGGATGCCGTTGCGCTTGAGGGCGGGCAGCTGGATAGCCAGCGCAACGAACACGCCCAGGGGGTTGCCGATAGCTATGATGTAAAGCGCAAGCTCGGGGTCTTGCGGGGCGACCGCTGCGTACAGCAGAAACGAAGCGATGACCACCACGCTTTGCGCCGCCGGGGCGATCGACGACCAAAGGTAGTCCCTGTTGGCGTTGAGCAGGCCCGATACGATAGCCGTCGCACCGGAGAACACGATCTGGATGGCGAAGAACTGGAAGAAGAACACGGAGAGCGCCATCTCGGATTGCTCCGAGAAGAAGCTTTGCGTATAAATGGCGACTCCCGGAAACGCGATGCAAAGCGCCGACACCACGCCCAGCAGCAGCACGACGATGGTGAGCAGGTTCGAAGCGTACTCGTTGCCGGCCTCGTGCCCCAGGCGTTTTTTCACCGACAGGTACACGGGCAGGAAGGCGGTCACGATCATGCCGCCTATCACCAGCTCGTACAGCTGAGCGGGAAGGTTGTTCGCCACTTGATAGGAACTCGACAGAAGCGTAGAGCCCAGCGCGAACGCCATGACCCAGGTGCGGACGAAGCCGAGCACGCGCGAGATCAGGGTGCATGCGCTGATGAGCGCGGCCGACGACCCGACCGCAACGGTTGTTTCCTCGGGCTCTGGCGAGGGGACGATGGTCCTGTCCATTCCGCCATGCTTGCTGATGATGGGCAGCTCCGAGGTGGAACCTGGAAAGGCCGCGCGCTCTTCGCGCGTGCTCCGCGCGGCTGCTTTCGCGGCATCGCGCGGGTCGGGGGTCTGCGGTTCGAAGGGGTCGCGCGGAGGCGTGGTCCGGTCGGGTCCGGCATGGCGCCCGCCGATGAATATCTCGGACGTCTCTCCTGGAGCCGCCGAACGCAGACGCGCCTTCGCGCTGGCGGGGTCGTGGCGCGGCTCCGGCTTCGGCACGACCGTCTGGGCGACCGCGGCCGCGATGGCGGTGCGATCGAGGCCTGCGTGGCGACCGCCCACGAATATCTCCGAGGTGGAACCGGGGTCGGCGGGGCGCATATGTTGAGCTCGTGCGAGCTTGTCGGACATGGAGGGACGCTTCCTTATGCATCGGATATAATGGCCCATCATAGCAAACCCGGAAAGAAGACCTTCATGCACATCCTCATCGTACGCAATAATTCCAACTCGAAAGCCGTGGACGCCTCGCTGCTATTGGCAACGTACCTGGCCACGCAGGGGGTTGAGTACACGCTGGTCGATTCCACCGAGCTTTCGTGCGCATGCGACCACGACAGCTTGAACGCCGCGTTGGCGGCGGGCGTGGAGATGGCGGTAGTGCTTGGCGGCGACGGCACGATCCTGCGCACGGCGCGCCAGATCGGTACGACTGGGGTGCCTATCCTGGGCATCAATTTCGGTCGCTTGGGCTTTTTGGCGAATTCGAGCGATGCCGGCGTGGTTGCCATCGTGGCCGCGGCTTTGGCGGGCGACGTGGTGGCCGAGCAGCGCGCGAACCTGCGCATCGACGTTGTATGCGAGGGCGAGCCCGATCCGTGGAGCGACGATGACGACGGGGAAGGACCCTCGTGCGATGCGGCATCGCCGTGCGAGGCGGGCGCTCGTAGCTTCTTCGCGCTCAACGAACTTGCGGTGACGCGCGGCGCGAACGGTCGCGTCATCGATTTCACGTTGGGGGTTTCCGGTTCGCACGTTGCCGAAATGCGCGGCGACGGCCTGGTGGTTGCCACGGCGACGGGCTCGACGGCCTACGCGCTGTCGGCGGGCGGTCCTTTGGTGGCGCCCGGGTTCACGGGGCTGGTGGTGGTGCCGCTCGCGCCGCATACGCTGCATACGCGCGCCATCGTGACCGCATCGAACGACGTGGTGGAAATGGGCTTGCCGCGCGACGCGGCCCGACGCGACGCCACCCTGTTTGCCGATGGGGAGCTGTTGTCGTTCGACCGTCCGGTGCGTCGCATCTACGTCAGCCGAGGTGAAGCTCCCACCGTTTTGCTGCGTCATCAGCACGAGGGCTTCTACGAGCACGCCGCGAAGGTGTTTTTCTAGCGGGTCGGAGGTTGGAACCGCTGTAGTTTGCGTCGCCGTTCGAAGTGCGTGGCTTGACGGCAAAGGACGCCTTGCGAACCGGCCGGGTGGTTCGCGCCGCTAGCTCGGCAAGCTTTCAACCGTGAATAGCTGTGCTGTGCTCGATTTTGTTTGAGCGAGACGGCGTTCGGCGCGCGCGATTTCGTCGCTTCGGGGGATACCGTAGCGTTCAAGGAGCCTTGCGAAACGATCGGCGTCCATCACGTCTTTGTAGGAAAAGCGCACGATAGGCATGCCGTGGAGGGTAAGCTGCGACTCCCGGTGCTGCTCGTCGGCAAGGACGCGCATCGGCGTTCGGCCGTTGCGGAATGCGTCGCATTCGTACTTTTGCATGCCGTCGAATTCTCCAATGACATTGCTGCCGTCCATTCGCGTCCAAAGGAAATCGACGCGGAACGAACGTTGCGGGTCGAGCGGCCGCGGAAAAGCAACCTGGAGACAGGGGAGCGCGAACCCCTGCTCAATCATAGTGGCGCGCGCAATGGATTCTCCGCCGCTTTCGCTCAGGGGATCGGCGTAGTACATGGTTCTTATGGCTTGATTGATGCCTGGGTACGTTGTGCCTAGGCGCTTGAAGCGAGCAGCGAACCAGCTTGGCGCATTTCCAGTGCAGCGTAGTGCGCCGTCGGCGATAGCCAAGGCTTGCTTGAAGCTGGTCGTTCGCATGCAATCAAAGACGGTCCGAGTGAGGGAGGTAACGCGAAGACCCCGGACGAGAGCGGGCTCATCATCTTCAATCACATGCCAGCGGATGCTGGATGGCGACGCGTTGCGTTTCGCACGAGATGTTTCGACATGGATTGCGTCCATTTGGCTGAACGCGACGGGCAGGCCAAACGCAATCGCTGCCGATTCGTGGCAAAAGATCCAGTCGGGGTGCAGCTTCTGCAACGTGCGAAGGATGTGCATCGCTTGCTGGGGTTTCGCAAGAGCCTGCCAATACGAAGCTCGTGCATACATGCCGCGAACTGGGCGAATGGCTTCCCCTTGATTGATTTGCCGGCGTAAGAGTTCTCGGATGCGCGGGCTCGAGGGCACAAGGCAC
The DNA here is from genome assembly GCF_003340345.1 of Paraeggerthella hongkongensis. GTDB lineage: Bacteria > Actinomycetota > Coriobacteriia > Coriobacteriales > Eggerthellaceae > Paraeggerthella > Paraeggerthella hominis. Next base: position 90,271 of record NZ_PPTQ01000010.1, read on the forward strand.
AGTTGATTGCGCTCGGCACACATGAAGAGGCGAGCCAGTTCGACATCGCGGACTTCGGTCATGAGCGCCCTCCTTGCACCGAGTGTTGTTTGCCCATTGTCTCACGATCCGTGCAATAAAATATAAGGAAGTCCATAATACTTATAAGGTACATTGTCGATCCAAAAACACGTTTTCGGGGCCGAAAACGTGTTTTTGGATCGACAATGAGAACGCGAGCGCCTTGCACCTGCAGATGGTAAGGGGTGGTGGTTGCAAGGCGCTCACATATCGAAGGGGCCCGCGGGCCCCTTCGATATTGCTTACTTGTGGTAATACCGGTGCTGCTCGTACTTCGGCTCGCAGCACACGTTGATGCCGAGCGTGCGGTACAGCTTCTCGTCGGTGGCCGAGATGATCACGCTGAAGTACGCATCGCAGCCGCGCAGGTCGTCGATGTGGTCGATCAGCGTGGCCGCAAGCGGATCGGTCGCGGAGCTGATGGACAGGGCGAGCAGCGTTTCGTCGGAGTGCAGGCGCGGGTTGCGGCTGTGCAGCTGCTCGGTCTTCAGGCGGCAGATGGGCTCGATGACCGCATCGCTGATCACGTTGATGTCCTCGACGCCGGCCACGCCCTTGAGCGCGTTCATGAGCAGCGACGATGCAGCTCCCAGCAGCGGCGACGTCTTGCCCGTCACCACGGTGCCGTCGGGCAGTACCATCGCGCCCACCGGACCGCCGGTGGTCTCCTCCTTCAGAAGCGCGGCCGATCGCGCCGGCGAGAAGCTTGCGTTCACGCCGGCTTGGTTCATCAGAAGCTCCAGCTTCTCCACGTGCTCTTGTCCCACGCCGGTGCGGCGCGTTTCCACCGCTGCCTGGAAGTAGCGGCGCACGATCTCCATTTTGGCGGCCTCGCGCACGGCGTCGTCGTCCACGATGGCGTTGCCGGCCATGTTGACGCCCATGTCGGTGGGGGACTGGTAGGGGCTCGTTCCGGAAATGCGCTCCATCATGGCCTTGAGCACGGGGAATATCTCCACGTCGCGATTGTAGTTCACCGTGGTCACGCCGTACGCTTCCAGGTGGAACGGGTCGATGGTGTTGGCGTCGTCCAGATCGACCGTGGCCGCCTCGTACGCGATGTTCACGGGGTGCTTGAGCGGCAGGTTCCAGATGGGGAACGTCTCGTACTTCGCGTAGCCGGCCGCCACGCCGCGCTTGTGCTCGTGGTACAGCTGCGACAGGCACGTGGCCATCTTGCCCGAACCGGGGCCGGGGGCGGTCACCACGACAAGCGGGCGCTTCGTTTCGATGTACTCGTTCTTGCCGTAGCCCTCGTCGCTGACGATGCGGTCGATGTCGTAAGGGTAGCCGGCAATGGGGTAGTGCAGGGAGCTTTTGATTCCCAAGCTGTCCAGGCGCTTGCGAAACGCCTCGGCCGAGGGCTGGTTCGTGTAATGGGTGATCACCACGCCGGTGGTGGTGAAGCCCATCCCGCGGAAGATGTCCATGAGGCGCAGCACGTCTTCATCGTACGTGATTCCCAGGTCGCCGCGCACCTTGTTCTTCTCGATGTCGTTCGCGTTGATGGCTATGATGATCTCGACGTCGTCCACCAGCTGCTTGAGCATGCGGATCTTCGAGTCGGGCTCGAACCCGGGCAGCACGCGGGCTGCATGGTAGTCGTCGAAGAGTTTCCCGCCGAATTCCAGGTAGAGCTTTCCGCCGAACTGGTCGATGCGGTTGCGGATATGCTCGGCCTGCAGCGCGATGTACTTGTCGTTGTCGAATCCGATGCGCATGGGAATGCGGCGCCCCTTTCTTGCCGTCGATGATGTTCGCGCACGACCGCAGAGGGCCGTACACAATCCGATTCAGTATACCCTACTTGGTAGGTGTTTCGTTTTTGTTAATTGCAGGTAACGAAGGGGATCTTCCTTCGGTTCGCCATACCTGCAGGTCCGAAGGCGTTCGGTGCCCGTCCTATCCGCACCTGGTTTTTCATAGCGTCATGCTATGCTGTTCGATCAGTGCGACGGTGCCGCAGCGCGTTTGGCGCGAATCGGCCGATCGTTGCTTTTCATGCCCGCTTGCCGGGTCGACGACGGGGTTGGTGGATGGACGAACTGGTTCGAGAATATCTGGCTCATCTGCGCATCGAGCGGGGAAGCTCGCCCCTTACCGTGTCTGCGTATGCTTCTGACCTGCGGGATTTCGCGGCGTTTTTGAACGCGTGCGGCGTGAAGGACGTCGGCGACGTGCAGCGCGAGACCATCGTGGCCTACGAGGCCGACCTGTTCGGCCGCAAATACGCCGCCGCCACGGTGGATCGCCACGTGTCGGTGCTCAAGGGCTTCTACCGGTTCCTCGTGCGGGAGGGGCACGTGCGTCGCAACCCCACCGACACGTTGCAGCTTCCCAAGGCTCCCGATCGACTTCCCGACGTGTTGAGCGCAGTGCAAGTGGAATCCATGCTAGCCGATCCTCCCAAGCGCGCGCCCATCCCGCTGCGCAACCGGGCCATCTTGGAGGTTCTGTACGGCTGCGGCTTGCGCGTAAGCGAGTGCGTGGGGCTTGACCTGGGCGACGCGGTGCTTGAGGAAGGGTACCTGCGCATTCTGGGCAAGGGCGGCAAGGAGCGCGTGTCGCCCATATCGGGCGCGGCGCTGCGGTCGTTGGCCGACTACCTCGACAACGGGCGTCCCGGTTTGACGAAGCCGGCAGCGAAGCCCACGTCGGCGGTCTTTCTGAACGCGCGCGGCGGGCGGCTCACGCGCCAAAGCGTGCACGCCATCGTGGCCGAGGCGGGGCGATCCATCGGCGTGGCGAACCTCCATCCTCACACGCTGCGCCATTCGTTCGCCACGCACATGCTCGAAGGCGGCGCCGACCTTCGCGTCATCCAGGAAATCCTCGGCCATTCGGACATCTCCACCACGCAGATCTACACGCACATCAACCGCGCCCACATGCGCGAGGAATATCTACGCGCGCACCCGCGCGCGAAGTAATGTACCGGCATCGTTCGGACGGGCGTCAGCACTGTTTGGATGCGCGCCGGCATCGCCTGGACGCGCATCGGCGGCGTCCTGCGGGGCTCGAGGCTTCGGCGCGCCGTCTTTCGCCGGCGAGGGGGGCGGTGGGACGGCATCCCATCGCGATCGCGGTCTGCGGGGGACGCGGTGGGGCGGCGTCCCACCGCAGGGGCGCCTTTCGCCGCTCGATTCCGCCCGTCTCCTCGCGCGTGTTGCCGAACGGTTTGCCCAACGAATCGGTCGGCGATCCGTCGTGCCACAGATTCCGCATAACTCGCTCCATATAGATGCCAAGGCCCTCTAAAGCGGTAGTGCGATCAATATCTTGTGTTCGTTTTCGTCCGTCGGTTCAATATCTAGCCGTGTCTCAATCTTGCATTTTTGGGGGTCGGGGGACAACTTGGGGAACGGGATGGTTTCAAAAGGGTCTAAATGGGTCAAAAGGCCGGATTTTGTTGCGAAGTGGGGCAAAGTGGGATAGAATTCCAAGCATCGAAAGGGCCGTGCGAGTCGCGGCGGGAAGGAAGGCATGGCCGAGGACACCGAAAAGGTGGTTGATCTCAACAGCGCGTACCGCCACAAGGTGGACGCCAAAGGCCGCATGTCTCTTCCCGCATCGTTTCGCAAGGTGCTTTCGACGGATTTGGTGGTAACCCGCAACCCGAAGGACGAATGCCTCTACGTGTTCGAGCCCGATGCGTTTAACGCATGGGTGGCCGGCGTGTTCGAGGACAAGTTCGAGAAGTTCGACCGCACGAACGATCTCCACGTGCGCCTGCGCCGCAAGCTCAAGTCTCGTGCAGCCGACGTGTCCGTCGACGCGTCCGGTCGCATCATGCTCTCGAGCGAACAACGTGCGGCTGTTGGCATTGACAAGGACGTCGTCGTGCTGGGCAACACGGGCTACTTCGAAATCTGGGACGCAAAGCGCTACGACCAAAACGACGAGGATACCGACCTCGGTCTTCTGTTCGACTGATTGTAAGGCGTGAGCGAAATGATAAACGAATATCGGCACACCCCTGTTCTGCTCGCCGAGTGCCTCGAATACTCGAACCTCAAACCACAGCATACATTCGTGGATGCAACACTCGGCGGTGCAGGGCATTCCCTCGAAGCGGCCAAGCTCATCGGGAGCGCGGGTACGCTCATCGGCATCGATCAAGACGAAGTGGCGCTTGCCGCCGCTCGTCAAAAACTCGGGACGTTGCCTGATGATGTACGCCCGCGCCTCGAATTGGTGCGCGGCAACTTCGGTGATATGGACGACGCGCTTCTCAGTGTGGAAGTGCCCGGGGTCGACGCGTTCTTGTTCGACCTTGGCGTATCGTCGGTCCAGATCGACACACCGTCTCGAGGCTTCTCCTTCAAGGAGAACGGCCCTCTTGATATGCGGATGGATCCGGGGAAACAAACCCTAACCGCAGCAGAGATCATCAACACCTACAACGCAGCAGATCTCACTCGGATCATCCGTACGTACTCTGACGAGAAGTGGGCCAGTCGCATAGCCGACTTCGTGGTCCGCGAACGTCAGAACGGGCCCATCGAGACAAGCGCGCAGTTGGTCGACCTGATCAAGGCTGCCATCCCGGCATCGGCGCGCCGAGCGGGAGGGCATCCGGCGAAGCGCACGTTCCAGGCGCTTCGCATCGAGGTGAACGGCGAGCTCGACGTGCTCAAGCGCGGACTGGACGCGGCCATACGCTGGCTGAATCCCGGGGGCAGGCTGGTGGTCATCAGCTACCACTCGCTTGAGGATCGCATCGTGAAGGACGCGTTCCAATCCTTCGCCCGTCGATGCACCTGCCCGCCCGACCTTCCGGTCTGCGTGTGCGGGAAAGAGCCGATACTCGACATAGTAACGCGTAAGCCGGTCCTACCGACCGCTGAAGAAATAGAGCGCAATCCGCGCGCTCGCAGCGCAAAGCTGCGCATCGCGCAGAAGCGCTGAACAACGAAAACCGCAGAACGTACACCACCCGAACAGGCAGCTAAAACGAAGAAAGGGGGTTGGGCATGAGCGCAGCACCGGCGTATTCCTATTATCCTGAGCGCGTACCTGAGCGTGAGCGCAAGGCTCGCATCAGCGTGGTTCCGGGTCGCGGCACGCGCACGCAGCCCGCTTCCCTTCCTTCCAACGTCGTGTTCTTGGCGAAGGCCGTTGCCGTCGTTTTGGTGGTGGCCGCGCTGGTTGCGTTCGTGCGCATCGGGCTTATGTCCGCTACGGTTTCCACCACCATGAGCTCCACGCAGCTTTCCAGCCAGATCAGCGATGCCCGTTCCTCGGGCGCTGCGCTCGAGGTGTCCCAAAGCGCGCTGTCAAACCCCACGAAGGTCAAGCAGCAGGCGGGCAAGCTGGGCATGGCCGCTCCTGAGGCAACCGGCGTGATCGAGCTGGGCAAAGACGTCGTTGCTACCGACGAGTCCGGCTCCCTGTCGCTTTCGAAGAGCATTGCCATAGCCGCCGGCGCTGGAGCGTAAAACCGTGGCCGATAGATCTCACATGCCGCGAGGCGAGCGTTCCGCTCGCGGTCGCGGAAGCTCCCGCTCGTCTGCGCGTCCTCCGAAGTCTCATGGTTCGCGCGGCTCCCGCGGTTCTCGCGGCGCGCGCCCTTCGCATACGGGCGGGCGCGGTTCGTTCGCCGACGTCGGAGCCGATTCCAATCGCGTGTTCCTTCCCATCCTGGTATTCGCGGTCATCGCGGCGCTCTTCTTGCTGCGCCTGGTGTTCTTGCAGGTGGTCGATGCGCCGCGCATGGCGGCCGAAGCGGAGAACGCGCGCATGAGCTACGACTGGATCGAGCCGCGCCGCGGAACTATCTACGATCGCAACGGTGTGGTGCTTGCCACGTCCGTCGAGTCCACCACCATCTACGTGGATCCCACCGAAGTGGACAATGCTGATGCTACGGCTCAGACGCTCGTCGACGTGCTGGGCGGGCAGAAGTCCGACTATCTGCCGGCCATCACGGCTTCGGGGACGCGCTACTCCGTCATCAAGGAGAAGGCCGACGTCGAAGTGGGTGAGCAGGTGCGCGCGCGCGTGAGCGAGGTCACGAAGAAGGACGCCGCGTACGAAGGCAAGGACCTGGGAATTCGCTATAAAACGCTGTGGAAGCGCGAGTACCCCAACGGCCAGGTGGGCGGCCAGGTGGTAGGCGCGTGCAAGCTCGACACGGAAATCGAGAACAACCGCGAGTACTACGAGGGCGTTTCGGGCTTGGAGCTGTACTACAACGACATCCTGTCCGGCGAAGCCGGGTACACGCGCGAGGAGCGCAGCCCCGACGGCACGCCGATTCCGGGCGGCACGCGGGACTCGAAGGCCGCCGTGGACGGCCAGGACATCATCATATCGATCGACATCGAACTGCAGCAGTACGTCGAAGAGCGCCTTACGGCCGACGAGAAGGGCATCACGGCGAACGGCGGCAGCGCGATCGTGATGGACGGCGGCACGGGCGAGATCTACGCCGCCGCGTCGCTTCCGCTGCTCAACCCTGCGGATCGTACGGAGATGAAGCCGGACGCTCCGAAGCTCAAGTGCGTGACCGACCTGTTCGAGCCGGGCTCCATCTTCAAATCGGTGTCGGCCATGGCCATTTTGGAGTCGGGCACCATGACGCCCGACAGCGAGCTGTTCTGCCCGGCCTACATCGAAGCTGACGGGTTCGTCATCTCGGACGCGCACGAGCGCGGCGATGCGACGTTCACGTTGCGCCAGATCATGGACCAGTCGTCGAACGTCGGCATATCGCTGGCCACCGAGAAGATGGGCTTCCAGAACCTGTACAACAAGATCAACGAGTACAACCTGCACACCAAGACGGGCGTGGACTATCCGGGCGAGGGGGAGATCGGCACTGACTACCTGGGCAATCTGCTGCCGTTCGACCAGTGGAGCAAGGTCACCGGCTACAACGTCAGCTTCGGTCAGGGCATGTCGCTCACGCCGCTGCAGATCACTCGATGGTACGGCGCGCTTGTGAACGACGGCGTGGAGTGCACGCCTCATTTCCTGCTCTCGAAGCCTCAAAGCGGCGAGACGCCCGAATACGCCACCGAGCAGGTTATCGAGAACAAAGCGGCCATCGCGGATTTGACCAGCATGCTCAAGTCCGTGGTGTCGGAGGGCACCGGCAAGAAGGCCGCTATCGAAGGGTTCAACGTGGCGGGAAAAACCTCGACGGCCGAGATTTACGACGAGGTGAACGGCGGGTATCGAAAAGGCGTGTACAACCTGGCCTTCACCGGTTTTTTGGCCGACTCGTCAAGCCAATTGGTTTGTTTTGTGGGTGCAAACGAGGTTCCCACCGACGGTGTGGTCACGCCAATTTTTAAGGATATAATGGCAACAGCCATCGACCGTTTCAACATATATCCGGAGTGAGGAAGCTATGGGCAAGACCTGTACCGAACTGTTCGCGGGCATAGACTGCACCATTATCGGCAACGCTGATGACGTGGCGGAGGGCATCGCCTATCGCAGCGACCGGGTTCAGCCGGACGACGCGTTTTTCTGCATCGTCGGCTTCACGACGGACGGCCATTCCTTTGCGCAAGACGCCATCGATCGCGGTGCGAAGGTGCTGGTCGTCGAGCGGAAAGTGTACTTGGCCGACGCGACCGACGTCACGGAGGTCGTGGTGAAGGACACGCGCAAGGCCATGGCTGTTGCGGCGGCGAACTTCTACGACCATCCTTCCAAGGACCTGTCGCTGGTGGGCATCACCGGCACGAACGGCAAGACCACCACCACCTACCTGGTGGAGCATATCGCGAAGGTGGCCGGCAAGCGCACGGGCGTCATCGGAACCGTGGGCGTTCGCATGGGCGGCGTGAGCGAGAAGTCCGCGCACACCACGCCCGAATCGCCCGATTTGCAGCAGCTGTTCGCGCGCATGCGCGACGAGCGCTGCGACACGGTGGCCATGGAGGTCAGCTCGCACGCGCTCGATCTGGAGCGCACATGGGGCACGACCTTCGCTGTCACGGCGTTTTCGAACCTGACGCAGGATCACCTGGACTACCATCATACGTTCGAGGCGTACTTCGAAGCGAAGGCGCGCTTGTTCTCGAAGGACTATCCCGCACGCCGCGTCATCTGCATCGACGACAAGTGGGGCAAGGAACTCCTGCGCCGCTGCTCGGTGGCCGAGGACAACGTGGTGACCACCGGCTTCGACCCGTCCGCTCAGATTCATCCGGTGGACGTGCAGTACGCGCCCACGCACACCACCGTCACGCTCGACGTGCGCGGCAGCCGCTTGACGTTCGACTACCCTCTGGTGGGCAAGTTCAACGTGGAAAACGTCATGTGCGCGTTCGGCATTGGGCTTCAGCTGGGATTCTCAGCTGACGTGATCGTGGAGGCCCTTGAAGAGGCCCCGCAGATTCCCGGCCGCCTGGAGCGCGTGGATGCGGAGCATACCGGCAACGTATCGGTGTTCGTGGATTACGCCCACACGCCCGATGCGCTGGAAAAGGCGCTCGGATCCATCATGGCGCTCACGCCGGGCCGCACCATCTGCGTGTTCGGCTGCGGCGGCGATCGCGATGCCAGCAAGCGGCCCATCATGGGACGCGCGGCGCTTGCGGCCGATTACGCCGTGGTGACTTCGGACAACCCGCGCACGGAGGATCCCAACGCCATCATCGAGGACATCGTAAGCGGCATGGGCGCGGGCTTGGATCGCTTCGACGTGGAACCCGATCGCCGCGCGGCCATCGCTCGCGCGCTGCAAATCGCGAAGCCCGGCGATTCGGTGCTCGTGGCCGGCAAGGGGCACGAGGACTACCAGTTGGTGGGCAACCAGGTGCTTTCGTTCGACGATCGCGTGGTAGCCGCCGAAGAGCTGGAGCGCGCGTTCGGCCCTGGCTCTGGATCGCAGGAGTAGCGCATGCGCTTGAACCTCAAACAGATAGCCGCCTGCACGAGCGGCTCCTTTTCGGTAGAGCCGCTTGATGCGTGCGTTATCGCAACGGGCCTGACGTGGGATTCCCGTGACGTAAAACCGGGCGACGCGTACCTGGCTTTGCCGGGCGAGCGCGTGGACGGCCATGATTTCGTGGCCGCAGCCTTGCGCGCGGGGGCCGTGTGCGCGCTTGTCATGCAGCCGATCGATCCGTCCGTGCAGATGCTCGCGCGCGAGCTGGGCGCTGCCGTGATCGAGGTGTCGGACACCGCGCATGCCGTGACCGACCTGGCGCGCGAGTGGCGCGGCCACCTGAAGGGCCGCATTATCGCGCTGACCGGCTCTACGGGCAAGACCACGACCAAGAACCTGGTGCGCGACGTGCTTGCCGCTTCCCACACGGTGGTGGCGACCGCCGGCAATCAGAACAACGAGCTGGGAGTTCCCAAGACCCTGCTGAACGCCCAGCCGGAAACCCAGGCCGTGGTCGTGGAAATGGGCATGCGCGGCTTGGGCCAGCTTGCCGACCTGTGCGATTTCGTGCGCCCCGATTGGGGCATCGTGGTGAACGTGGGCGAAAGCCACATCGAGCTGCTGGGAAGCCGCCAGAACATCGCGCGCGCCAAAGCCGAGCTGCTGTGCGCCCTGCCCGAGGGCACGGGCCGCGCGTTCGTGAACGCCGACGATGACTTCGCCTCGTACGTGCGCGATCACGCATGCCTTGACAAGCGCCGGGTGGACACGGTGCTGTTCGACGGATCGTTGCAGGCGGCCGACCGTCGCGCGGCTTTCTCCGAGCAGGATCGCGCGAACGCGTCCGTGTGGGCCGAGCAGATCGAGCTTGACGACCAAGGTCGCCCTTGTTTCATGCTGCACGCGTGCGGTTTCGCCGAGGACGGCGCGCACGAGGCGGTCGCGTGCTCGCTCAACCTGCGCGGGCTGCACAACGTGTCCAACGCCTGCGTCGCCGCGGCGGTGGGGCGTTCGTTCGGCATGAGCCTGCACGATGTTGCGGGCGCGCTTGCCAAGGCCGAGCCCGAGGCGGGACGGCAGGAAGTGCTCGAGGCGCGCGGCGGTTTCACCGTGGTGAACGACGCGTACAACGCGAATCCGGATTCCATGCGAGCGTCGTTGTCGACGTTCTGCTCGCTGAACGTTTCCGGAAAGCGCATCGCCGTGCTGGGAGACATGGGAGAGCTGGGCGACTACGCGTTGGCATGCCATGCCGGCATCGGGCGCCTGGCTGCGGATCTGCCCCTTGATCGACTGGTGTGCGTGGGCGAATTGGCGCAGGTCATAGCCGATGCTGCAGAAGAGTTCGGCATGGAGCCCGGGCGCATCGTGCGCGCGGCGGCGTTGTCTGAGGTTTTGGATTGTTTGGACGATTGCGTAGAGCCCGGCGATGCCGTGCTGGTGAAGGCATCTCACTTCATGGGTCTCGAACGCGTAGTCAAAGGACTGGTTAATTAATATGTTCACTATTTTCGCTCAATACCCGACGTTTCTCGTGTTCTTGGCCATCGTGCTGGCCATTGCGTTCACCATCGTGCTGATGCCGGCATGGATCAAGCTTTTGAAGTCGAGCCATATCGGGCAGCAGGTGCGTGCGGACGGGCCTGAAAGCCATCTGGTCAAGCAGGGCACGCCTACCATGGGCGGCGTCATCATGCTAGTGGCCGTTGTGGCGGTTGCTCTGCTGGTGGGCAAGCCCACGGCCGAAACGTTCGCGCTTGTGAGCGCTACCGTTCTGACCGGCGCGTTGGGGCTTATCGACGACGCGTCGAAGGTGGTCAAGGAGCGTTCCCTGGGCTTGACCCCGAAGGCCAAGCTGGTGGGCCAGTTCCTTATCGCTACGGTGTTCTGCCTGGTTGCGGTGAACTGGCTGCACGTTGCCCCCACGGTTGAGATCCCGTTCGTCTACACGTTCGACCTGGGCGTTCTGACCACGGTCGTGCCCGTTGGGGACGGTATCGCCATCCCTTGGCTGTACCTGGCGTTCGTGGACATCCTGCTGGTGGGCCTGTGCAACGCGGTGAACCTCACCGACGGGTTGGACGGCCTGGCGGCGGGAACGGTCATGATCGTCATGATCGTCATGGCGGCCATCGCGTACCGCTCCGACATGCTCGAGCCCGCCATCTTCGGTGCGGCGCTTGCGGGCGCGTGCATCGGCTTTCTGTGGTTCAACTCCTTCCCGGCCGACATCTTCATGGGCGACACGGGTTCGCTCGCTCTGGGCATGTCGCTTGGGTGCCTTGCGGTTCTCACCAAGTCCGAGTTCATCGTGCTCATCATCGGCGGCCTGTTCGTGGCCGAGGCGCTGTCGGTCATGATCCAGGTGCTGTACTACAAGAAAACGAAGAAGCGCATCTTCTTGATGGCTCCGTTGCACCACCATTTCGAGAAGAAGGGCTGGAGCGAAACGAAGGTGGTCGTGCGATTCTGGATCATCTCCGGCGTTCTGGCTGCAACGGGCTTCTCCCTGTACTTCGCCGAAACGCTCATGGCGGTGGCGTAGTCTATGGAGGATCGCGTGTACAGATCGCATTGCAAGCGCGCGCCGGAGAACTTGGGGCGCGTGCTCGTTTTGGGGCTTGGCAAAAGCGGGCGCGCGGTAGCCGATTATCTGGTTGCCGCGGGCGAGCGCGTCGAAAGCCTGACCGTGGCGGCGGGCGCGCGCACGGCGAGCGCCGAGGACGCTGCGGCTTCGCTTGCTTCGGCGGGCGCCGCAGTGCTGTTCGACCTCGATCGCATCGAGGGCGCGTTCGATCTTTGCATCGCCAGCCCCGGCATTCCCGAGGGGTCTTTGCTGTACCGCAGCGCCGCGCAGTGCAGCGCCGAGATCATCGGCGAGGTGGAGTTCGCTTGGCGCGAGAGCGCAGCCGACAGCCGTTGGGTGGCCATTACGGGCACGAACGGCAAGACCACGGTCACGGCTCTTGTCGCGCACCTGCTTCGCGCCGCCGGCATGAACGCGAAGGCCGTCGGCAACATAGGCGATACATGCTTGGAGGCCGTGGCGGGTGGCGACACCGACGTGTACGTGGCCGAAGTCTCGTCGTACCAGCTTGCGTCCACCGTCCGGTTCGCGCCGCAGGTGGCCGTGCTGCTCAACATCACGCCCGACCACCTGCATTGGCACGGCTCCTTGGAGGCGTACCGCGATGCAAAGCTGAAGATCCTCTCGAACCTTGCCGCCGTTCCGGAATCGGTTGCCGTGCTGGATGCCGTGAACGACGTCGTCCGGGTCGAGGTGCGCCGCCTGCGCGCGCTGGAGCCTGCGCAGCGCGGGTTCTCGTACGTGCCGCTGGGCACGAGCGCGGGCGTGCGCGGCGACATGCGCGCCGCATGCGGAAGCGAGAATGCGGCGTTTCTGGGACCTGACGGGTGGCTGCACGTGGCCGAAGGCCAGCATGACCGCGCCCTGGTTCCCGCCGAATCCCTGCTCATCAAAGGCGAGCACAACGTTTCGAACGCGCTTGCCGCAGCGGCGGCGGCGCTCGCGTTGGGCGCGGACGAGGCGAGCGTGGCCGCGGGCTTGCGCACGTTCGCGCCGCTTGAGCATCGCGTCGAGCCGTGCGGAAGCGTGCGCGGCGCGGCGTGCTACAACGATTCCAAGGCTACGAACGTCGACGCCACGCTCAAGGCGTTGGCGGCGTTTCCCAAGGCGCGCCCGATCGTTCTTTTGGGCGGCGACGACAAGGGCACCGACCTGGCTCCTCTGGTTGCCGCTGCGCACGAGCATGCGCGCGCGGCGGTGTGCTTCGGCGCGGCGGGCGCTCGGTTCGCCGACGCTTTCGCGGCCGCGTCGCCTGAAGCCCCTGCCGGTTTTGAGCTGTTGCGCGCAGGCGGCCTGGAGGCTGCGTTGGACGAAGCGCTTGCCGTCGCGCGCGCGGGCGACGTGGTGCTGCTGTCTCCGGCGTGCGCGTCGTTCGACGAGTTCGGCTCGTTCGAGGAGCGCGGCCGCGCATTCAAAAGCCTGGTAGCCGCTCGCGCAGCGGCGCTGGGCGCGTAGCGGGTCGGCTATGGCGCGCACGCGAAGCGACAGGCGGGACGCTCCCGCTCACATCATGGGTCCGCAGATCATCCTGCTTCTGACGGTTCTCGCCCTCATGCTCATCGGGTTCGTGATGATCTACTCCACGTCGGCGGTCATCACCTTGGCCAAAACGGGCGCGGACGGAGCCGGGAACTCGATGGCCGAAACCATCAACCAGATCAAGTTCGCCGTCGTCGGCGTGGTCTTGGCGGTGGTGATATGGAAGTTCGTGCCCGTGTCGCTATGGCGCAGCAACGTGGTATGGGCGCTGTGGGCCTTGGCGTTCCTGCTGCTCGTGGCCACGGCGGTGGCGGGCGTGGGCGACGAGGAATGGGGCGCTCGCCGCTGGCTCAGCATCGGCGGCTTCAGCTTGCAGGCGTCCGAGTTCGCCAAGATCGCGCTGATCTTGGTGGCGGCGCGCCTGTTCGCCGACTTCCGTGAGGGGCAGTACACCACAAGCGCGTTTTTGTGCCTGGTCGGTTTGCTGGTGGTGGCCCCGGTGCTCATGATCTTGGGTCCGCAATCCGACCTGGGAACCGCTATGATCTGCGTGGTGGGCATTCTGGCCGTCATGTGGCTGGGGGAGGTTCCGCTTCGGACCATGCTCATCGTGGTGGGCGTGGTGGTCGCGCTGGGCTTGATCGGCATCTTCGGATCGTCGTACCGCCGCGATCGCCTCATGGTGTTCCTGAATCCGTGGAACGACGGGCAGGGAGGCTTCGATACGGGGTACCAGCTGATCCACTCGCTTTACGCCCTGTCGGGCGGCGGCTTGTTCGGGCAGGGCTTGGGCAACTCCCATGAGAAGTACCTGTACCTCACGCAGGCCGACACCGACTTCATTTTCGCCATCATCGGCGAGGAGCTGGGCCTGGTGGGCGCGCTCGTGGTGGTGGCGCTGTTCTTGCTGCTGCTGTACGCGGGCATGCGCATAGCGGGATCGGCCTCCGACAACTTCGGCACCATGGTTGCCGGCGGTTGCACCATCATGATTGCGTTCCAGGCGTTTCTCAACATAGCCATGGTCATCGGGTGCTTTCCCGTGGTGGGAAAGCCGCTGCCCTTCGTGTCGTCGGGCGGATCGTCGCTGGTGGCCATGTTGATCATGGTCGGGATCATTTTGTCGGTGTCCCAAAGCGCGAACGGCCCCACGGTGTACGATCGCCGACGTGCCGATCTGCGCGTGGTGCGCGCCGCCGAGCCCAGCTTGGACGGCAGGGGCGAGGGGCGCGGGTCAAGATCGTCGTCTCGACGTGGCAGGAGGTAGCGTCATGCTTATCGTTTTATCCGGCGGCGGAACGGCCGGCCACATCAACCCCGCGCTTGCGCTGGCCGAAGAGCTGGAGAAGCGCGGATGCACCGTGCGCTTCGCCGGTACTCCGACAGGCGTCGAGTCGCGCCTGGTGCCCGCTGCGGGCATCGAGTTCAAAGCGTTCGAAGCGCAGGGTTTCGATCGAAGCCATCCGCTGACGCTGCCGAAAGCCGTCATGAAGATACAGAAGAGCACCGGTGAGGCCAAACGGTGGTTCGACGAGATCCAGCCTGACGCCGTGGTGGGCTTCGGCGGGTACGTGTGCATTCCGGTGGCGCGCGCCGCCGAGCAGCGCGACATCCCCGTGGTGGTGCACGAGCAGAATTCGGTTATGGGCATGGCGAACAAGTACCTTGCGAAGCGCGCTGCCGCCGTGTGCCTGACCTACGAGCGCGCGGCCGAGGCGCTTTCGGACAAGAGCCGGGTCAAGGTGACGGGCAACCCTGTGCGCTCAAGCGTGTTCGGGGCGACCCGCGCCGAGGGGCGCGCTGCCTTCGGCGTGCCCGACGATGCGCGCATGCTGCTGGTTACCGGCGGCAGCCTGGGCGCGCGCCATCTGAACCAAGCGGTGACGGCGCTCAAAGACGCGCTGCTTTCCTACGAGGATCTGCACGTGGTGCACGTCACCGGCCCGAAGGAGCTTGACGCGGTGACGGACGCGCTTTCCCTCAGCGAAGTCGAGGCTCGCCGCTGGCACCTGTACGGCTACACTGACCAGATGGGCTTGGCCATGGCGGCGGCCGACGCCATCGTCTCGCGTGCGGGCGCCACGTCGCTCGCCGAGATATCGGCGCGCGCCCTGCCTGCTTTGCTGGTTCCGTTCCCGTACGCCACCGAAGACCACCAGACCATGAACGCGCGCGCGTGCGTTGACGCCGGCGCTGCGTTCATGGTGGCCGACGCCGACGTGGAAGGCCCCGAATTCGAGCGCTTGCTGCGCACGCTCGTCGAAGATGCCGACGTGCGCGAGCGCATGGCCTGCGCGGCGCGGGCGCAGAAGACGAAAGACGCCGCCGCCCTTTTGGCGGACGCGGTCATGCAGGCTGCGTCGAGTCGAGGCTCAAAAGACGCTCGGTAGGGTACAATGGCGGTTCGCGAAAGACGAGAGGCAATCGAAGGACGAAAGATGGAAACAACGCGCATCGAACAGGTTCACTTCATCGGCGTGGGCGGGGTCGGCATGAGCGGCATCGCGCGCGTCGCGTTTGACCAGGGGATGCAGGTGAGCGGCTCGGACATCAAGGAAAGCCGCTACACCAAGCAGCTCAAAGACGCCGGCATCACGGTGCACGTCGGCCATGATGCGTCCAATATTCCCGCGGGGGATCCCGTGGTCGTCGTATCGACCGCCATCTTGGACAACAACCCCGAGCTGATCGCCGCCAAAGAGCGCGGACTGACCATCTGGCATCGTGCCCAGATGCTCGCCCACCTGGGCGTGGGCCTGGAGACGCTTGCCGTGGCCGGCACGCACGGCAAGACCACGACCTCGTCCATGCTCGCCAGCGTGCTGGACGGAATGGGCGAGGACCCCACGTTCCTCATCGGCGGCATCGTGCGCGCGTACGGCACCAACGCCCATTCGGGTGCGGGTCGTCATTACGTGGTCGAGGCCGACGAGTCCGACAAGTCCTTCAGGCACCTGTCCCCGAAGGCCGTCCTCGTGACCAACATCGAGGCCGATCACCTGGACCACTATCGCGATCTTGACGAGATCTACGAGAAGTTCGCCGCCTTCATCGCATCGGTGCCCGCCGACGAAGGCGTGGTCGTCGCATGCGGCGAAGACGAGGCTTTGGTGCAGCTGGCGCAGCAAGCCGACCGCAAGCTGGTCGTGTACGGCTTCGCCGAGGGGTGCGACGCGCGCATCACGTCCTACGAGCCTCATGGCGTGGGCAGCGACTTCGTGCTTTCCCTGCCCGACGGCCAGCAGGTTCGCGCGCATGTCAAGCAGAATCCCGGTCGGCACAACGTGCTGAACGCCGCCGGCGTGGTGGCGCTTTTGTGGGCGCTCGGCTACGATGCGCAGGCTGCGGCCGACGCGCTGAGCGGGTTTGCGGGCGTCAAGCGACGCTTCGACCTGATAGGGGAGGTGGCCGGCGTGACCGTCGTGGACGACTACGCGCACCATCCCACCGAGATCGCTGCCACGATCGAAGCTGCCTCGCGCTTGGGATTCTCGCACGTGCACGTGCTGTTCCAGCCGCATCGCTACTCGCGTGCGCCGCTGTTCACCGAGGTGCTTAAAGACGAGTTCGCGGCCGCGTTCGACGCTGCCGACGCCGTGACGTTCATGGACGTGTATCCGGCGGGCGAGGCTCCCGTCCCCGGCGTGTCCGGCAAGACGTTCTTGAACGTCGTGCTCGACCACGTCGGTCATCCGGAGGCGGCGTACGTTCCCCGCCGCATCGAGGTGGTTCCCTACCTGCTGTCCAAGCTGGGCGCGGGCGACCTGCTCATCACCATGGGCGCGGGCGACGTGACGGCTATCGGGCCGCAGCTGGTCGATGCGCTTGAGCGGGGCGTTGATCCGTCTGCAGCGGCTTCCGGCCAGGCCTCGCGGGCGTGATGCCTCGATGACCGCTCGCCATACCTCTCCGCTCGAGGCGCTGCTCGTCGACGACGCGTTCGACGGCGACGTGTACCCGGCAGAGCCTATGGCTCGCCATACCATGTACCGCATCGGAGGGCCGGCTCGCTTTTACGTGCAGGTGGCGTCCGTAGGCGCGCTCAAGCATCTTGTCGAGGTGTGCGAGGCGTCCGGCGTCCCCTGGGTTGCCGTCGGGCGCGGAAGCAACCTGCTGGTTTCCGACGAGGGCTATCCGGGCGTGGTGGTGACGCTGGGCCGCGATTTCCGCACGTGTCGCTTCGACGAGGACGCGAAGCGTTTCTGCGTAGGGGCCGGGGTGCCGCTGTCGTCGGTGGTGCAGGAGGCGTTTCGCCGTTCGCTCGCCGGGTTGGAGTTCGCGGTGGGCACGCCGGGAACCGTGGGCGGCGCGTTGCGCATGAACGCGGGATCCCGCGACGAGTGGATTGGATCGCGCGTGGTTTCGGTGACCACGCTCGATGCTCGAAAAGGCCTGATGCGGCGCGCAGGGGACGAGATTTCCTGGGGGTATCGCTCCAGCTCGTTCGCTCCCGACGAGGTGATCGTGGAATGCGAACTTTCCGTAGAACCGGCCGACCCGTTCTACTTACGAGGTAAGATGGAGGCGTCGCATACGCGGCGCAAGAAGACGCAGCCTCTGTCGCTTCCTTCATGCGGCAGCGTGTTTCGCAACCCCGAAGGGGATTCCGCTGGCCGCCTTATCGAGGCGGTCGGTTTGAAGGGCTGCACGATCGGCGGAGCCCAGGTGTCCGAAGTTCATGCGAATTTCATCGTGAACAAGGGCACCGCGACTGCGCGCGACGTGATGGATCTGATCGAGCTGGCTAGATATAAGGTGTACGAAACGTATGGCATCGAATTACAACCGGAAGTCCGCTTCCTCGGGTTCTCGTAAGGCGTCTTCGCGCCCGCGGCGCTCGGCGGGCGCAAGCGCGCGGCCCGCTGCGCCTTCCCGCGGCGCGGCGAACCGTCCGGGCGGTCGTTCCTCGTCGTACGGCGGGGCTTATCGCGCTATGCCCGGCGGCCAGATGCCCAATCGCCGATCCGGTCAGAACCAGCCGCCGCTCACGTCCGTGCGCGTGGGCGACTTGGATCGTGCGCAGCGCTCTGCGCGCACGCAGCGCACGTATCGCCGCCATCTGGTTCGCATCGGCATTGCGGCCGCGTTCGTGGGCGCGCTCGTCATAGGTGGAGTAGGCGTCTACTATTCCAGCCTGTTCACCATCGAAAGCGTATCGGTGAAGGGCGTCGAGCACCTGACCGCCGAGGACATGCAGAACATGGCTGGAGTTCCGGCGGGCACCACGCTTTTGCGCGTGGACGCCTCCAAGATCAGGGACAACCTGCTGAAGAACTCCTGGGTGCAGGACGTGTCGGTGAATCGCATTTTCCCCGACACCTTGGAGCTGGCGGTGACCGAGCGCACCATCGAAGCCGTGGTGGAGGTGCCTACGCAAAACGCCGAGAAGACGCAGCCGTGGGCCATCGCGTCGGACGGCATGTGGCTCATGCCCATTCCCGACAGGGATTCGGAAGCCGGCAAGAAGACCAGCTCGAAGGTGTACGAGGACGCCGATTCCGTGCTGCGCATCACCGACGTGCCGTACGGAACCAAGCCGGAGGTGGGGGCGTACTGCACCGATGCCAACGTGAACAACGCGCTCGACATCGTTTCGGGAATGACAACCGAGCTTGCCGGTCGCGTGACCGCCGTCAAGGCTACGGAACGGGAGTCGACCACGCTCACCATCAAAGACGGTCCGGACATCGTCTTTGGAACCGCGGACAACATCCGTGAAAAGGAGAGAGTCTGTCTGGAAATCATGAAGCAGCATCCGGACGGCGTTGCCTACATCAACGTGCGCACCGTTGATCGCCCAACCTGGCGCGCTTCGTAAGTACGACGGGACGGCGAGACGTTACGCTCGCCGAACTATATGTGGACGTGCGGTTATCATTACCGCAGCGTAATTTGCAAATGGTTGATCATCGTGTACAATAACCGCACGTGAACGGTTCCCACGGAACAGAATCGCAGCATTTGAAAACGCAGCAGGTGTGGAGGAAACAATGCCAAACAATTTGGGTGATCATTTGGCGGTCATCAAGGTCGTCGGCGTCGGCGGCGGCGGCACGAATGCCGTGAACCGCATGGTCGAAGCGGGCGTGCGCGGCGTCGAATTCATCGCCGTCAACACCGATCGCCAGGCGCTGCTCATGTCGGATGCCGACAAGACGATCCACATCGGCGAAGAGCTGACGCGCGGTTTGGGCGCCGGTGCGAACCCCGAGGTGGGGTGCCAGGCGGCCGAGGAAAGCCGTGCGGAGATCCGCGAAGCGCTCGCCGAGGCGGACATGGTGTTCGTTACGGCTGGCGAAGGCGGCGGCACGGGTACGGGCGCTGCGCCTATCATCGCTGAAATCGCACGCGAGGAAATCGGCGCGCTGACGGTAGGTATCGTCACCAAGCCGTTCTCGTTCGAGGGACGCACGCGTCGCAACCAGGCTGAGCAGGGCATCGACCTGCTGTCCCAGAAGGTCGACACCCTCATCGTGATCCCGAACGATCGCCTTCTCGAGATCGTCGACAAGAAGACCAGCATGCTCGATGCGTTCCGCATCGCTGACGATACGTTGCGCCAGGGCATCCAGGGCGTAACCGACCTGATCACCATTCCGGGCCTTATCAACCTGGACTTCGCGGACATCCGCACCGTCATGAAGGACGCGGGCACGGCCATGATGGGCATCGGCCTGTCTTCGGGCGAGAACCGCGCTCTCGACGCCGCTCAGCAGGCTACGAACTCGAATCTGCTCGAGGCATCCATCGCCGGCGCGTCGCGCGTTTTGTTCTCTATCGCGGGTGGTCCCGACCTTACGCTGACCGAGGTTGACGAGGCTGCTCGTACGGTCGAGGCGTGCGCGGACGAGAACGCCAACATCATCTACGGCCAGATCATCGACGAGACCATGCAGGACCAGGTGCGCATCACCGTTATCGCTACGGGTTTCAAGATGGGCTCTGCGCAGCAGTCCGCCATGGACTTCTCGCGTAAGGACCTGTTCGCATCGACGTCCGCTCCGGAGCCTGCTCCCCAGTCGGTCCCGATGTCGTCGTACTCCTCGCGCACGAACGCATCCGGTCGTTTCGCCGACGAGGACTACATTCCCGACTTCCTGAAGCGCCAGCATTAAGAGCGGCCGCCGAATGGTTGCGACCGAGCAGCTGCCCAGTCCGCTTTTGAACGCGCGCCGTTTCGGCGCGCGTTGTCTTCCTGCGCTTACCGACGACAGGCTGTATGAGAACATCGGCGTGCGCGTTGCTTTCACGGGCCGCGAGGGCGGCGTGAGCAAGGGCCCGTACGCATCGCTGAATCTAGGTTCCCACGTGGAGGACGATCTTTCTTCCGTGCAGGAGAACCGCAGCATCCTGCTTGAAGCCCTTGGCGCTTCGGATGCCCGGCTCGTCATGGCGAACCAGGTGCACGGCGATACGCTGGTATGCATCGAGGATGCATCCGCACCGCTTGTCGACGAGGCTTGCACGCAGGCCCAAAAGGGAGCCGATGCGCTGGTAGTCGGGGCTCGCGGCGTTGCGGCGCTGCTGTGCTTCGCCGATTGCGTGCCCGTCGTGATCGTGTCTCCTACGGGGCGTTTCGCCGTGGTGCATGCGGGGTGGCGCGGCGTGATGAACGGCGTGGCTGCGAAAGCTGCGGAAACGCTGGCGCAGCTTGATCGCCCTCGTTTGGGAGCAGGCGCTTCGAGCGAGTACAACGTGTACGTAGGCCCTCATATTCGCACATGCTGCTTTGAAACCGGCACGGACGTGCGCGATCGGTTCGCTGCTCGATTCGGAAGCGGCTGCATCGCGGACAACGGTCATGTCAGCCTGGTGAAGGCCCTTTCCGTCGGCTTGGAAGAGGTGGGCGTTTCCCCGCATCGCATCGTGGATGCGGGCGTATGCACCCAGTGCTCGCATGAGGAGTATTTCTCGTATCGCGCGTCAGGCGGCGTGTGCGGCCGGCACGGTGCGATCGCGTATAGGAAGGCAAGGTAGGCATGGGCTTCAAAGAACGCTACGAACGTACGCTGGCCGATCTTGCGGCAAGCTGCCGGGACGCCGGGCGCGACCCTCGCGAGGTTCGCTTGGTGGCTGTCTCCAAAACGGTGGGCGTGGCCGAAGTGGCTGCCGCGCTCAAGGCCGGGGCCTGCGATTTCGGCGAGAATCGGCCGGACATGCTTATGGAGAAGGCCGAAGCTTTCCCGAACGCTACCTGGCATTTCATAGGGAACATCCAGTCGCGCAGGATCGGCGACATCGTGGCGCATGCATCGCTTGTCCATTCGCTGCATCAAGAGCGGCATCTGGCTAAGTTCGACGCTGCCGCAGCCGAGGCGGGGAAGGTGCAGGACGTGCTCTTGGAGGTCAACGTGTCGGGCGAGGCCAGCAAAAGCGGCCTTGCGCCCAACGAGGTTGTCCCCATGCTCGCGCGGTGCGCGGATTTCCCGCATGTGCGCGTGCGGGGGCTCATGACGATGGCTCCGCAGGGAGATCTTGACGCGGCGCGCGCGTGCTTCGAGGATCTTGCGCGTTTGCGCGACGAGGTGCGCGGTACTCTCGATGCGCAGCGAGCAGCGGTTTTCGATGAACTTTCTATGGGTATGAGCGAGGATTGGCACGAGGCCGTTCTTGCAGGCGCTACCATAGTGCGCATCGGTCGAGCCCTGTTCGACGAGGAATTCGAAGCAACGCACGCGTGAGAGCGCGACGCGAACCGAAACAGTTTGCAGCGGCGGCGCGACCGTCGGAAATGAAACGAAGCAGGTGAACGGTATGGAGTTGCCAAAGATGAAGAAGTCCGGGGGCGGCGGGATGCTCGACGGGATCAAATCGAAGCTCGGCTTTGCCGATGCGAACCAAGAGTACGACGACGGTTATTACGACCGCGGCTACGATGATCGGAGCTTCCAAGACGACTTCGACGGCGATTACGCCGGGGACTACGGCGAGTACGGCCCCGATTATCGCGAGGATGCAAGCCTGGGCGGTGACGCGCCGGCATCCAAGTACGATCCGTACGCGCCGGTTACCACGCGTCCGGCGCGCTCGTCGAGTCGCGCGTCGGCGCGCAGCGCAGGGTTCACCCCGCCGAAGCTCGTCTCCATCGACGACGTGCGTGCGCACACCCAGGTTCCCGAAAGTCTCAACCGGGATCCGCTGCCGCAGCGCCGCGTGAGCTCGATTTCGTCGGCGGCTTCGTACCGCAGCGATCGCACGATGGTCGACGCGGCAACTTCCGCTCCGGCCAACACGCCGAACGCGCGCGCCGCAGCCGCTCAGAACCGCGAGCGCTCCGAAAGCTTGAACTCGCTGTTCACGTCTACGGCTCCCGATCCGGTCTTGGACGCCGCGCCCGCAGCCGCGGGCGCAAGGTCGAACGCCACCGTGGCGACGGCTGTCGCCAATCCCGGCGCTGGCGTAACCGCTCCCGCGCCTGTTGTCGCGGCTGCTCCTGCGCGCGCCATCACGTTGCTCAAGCCTGCCAGCTACGGTGAGGCGGAGCGCGTCGCGAAGGCCCTCAAGGAAGGCGACGCGGTGGTCATCGCTTTGCGTAACACGCCCGATCATCTGTCGAAGCGCATTCTCGATTTCGCGTTCGGCGTGTCGTGCGCGCTTGACGCAAGCGTCGACTGCATTGCCGACAAGGTGTTCGTCATCACGCGCGGTGCCGCTCTCAGCGAAGCCGAGAAGGCCGCGTTGCGCAATCAGGGCGTGCTGTAATGGCGCGCGCGAGCGTTTCCCGCATCGCCGTCATCGGCGGCGGAAAGATGGGCGAGGCCATCATGGGCGGCTGGATAGCCGGTTCCTCTGCGCCCGCCGATGCGTTCGACGCATCCGTTTTCGTGGTTGCCGATCCCGGCCAAGAGCGCCGCGACTATTTGTCCGAGCGCTATCGCGTTGCCTGCGTGGCGGATGCGAGCGCGGTGGAGGGTGACGTCGATCTTGTGCTTTTAGCCGTTAAGCCGCAGGTTATGATGGATGTGCTGGAGGGAATTGCCAGCCAGCCTTCGTTTGCGGGCGGGGTCGAGGGCCCTTTGTTCGTGTCCATTGCCGCAGGGCTTTCGACCGAGCGCTTGGAAGCCGCCCTGCCGGCGGGCGCGCGACTGGTGCGCGTCATGCCGAACACGCCGCTTTTGGTGGGTGCCGGCGCGACCACGGTTGCCGCGGGCTCGCAGGCGTCTTCGGCCGATGTGGAGCTGGTGCACGGTCTGTTCGCCTGCTTGGGCGAAGCGTACGTCGTCGACGAGGAAGCCATGGACGCCGCAGGTGCCGTGAGCGGCTCCGGTCCGGCGTACGTGGCCGCTATGATAGAAGCGCTGCGCGACGCTGGCGCGAGGCAGGGGCTCGATCCTCAGCTTGCCGAAGCGCTTGCGCTGCAAACCGTGTACGGAACGGCTTCGCTCATGAAGGAGACGGGGCAGGACCCCGCCACCACGCGCGTTGCCGTGTGCAGTCCCGGAGGCACCACGTTGGCGGCGCTCGCCGCTATGGACGAGGCCGGGTTCTCGCACGTGTTCGATGCCGGCGTTGACGCCGCCGTCCGCCGATCGAAGGAGCTTTCTGCATGTTGAGTTTGAAGTACCTGATCATTTCCATCGCCGACGTTTACAGCATGGTGTTGTTCGTGTACGTGATGATGTCCTGGCTTCCTACCGATCGCGGTATCCTGGCCGACATCAACAACGTGCTCGCAAAGCTGTGCGATCCGTACCTCAACCTGTTCAGGAAGCTGATTCCCCCGCTTGGAGGTATAGTGGACGTTACTCCCATCATTGCCCTGCTTGTATTACAATTAGGAGTACGTTTACTGATTGGCTTGTTCTAACGCGTACAATCGTGCCTGCTTGCAGTGTGCGTACTGGATGAAGGGAATAACAGATGGCTATCACCTCGGCTGAGATCCACAACCAGAGCTTCTCGATCGACCGCAAGGGATACGACGTCGATGAAGTGGACGTGTTCCTCGAGCACGTTGCCGACGAGATCGATGGCATGAACGCCCAGATCATTCAGCTTGAAAACCAGCTGGATGACCGCAAGTTCGACGGGTTCGACACGCCGGCTCGCACGGTTGAGATGCCGGTCGTCGACGACAGCCTGCTTGCCGAAAAGGACGAGCGCATCGCCGACCTGGAGCGCCAGCTTGAGGCGAAGAAGGCTGATGACAACGCCATCGCTCAGGCGCTCATCATCGCGCAGCGCTCTGCCGACGAGATTATCGCCAACGCGAACGCCCAGTCTGCGGCCACCATCAAGGATGCCGAAGAAGAGGCGCAGCGCATCATCGACAAAGCCGAGAACGAGAAGCAGAAGGTTCTCGACGCCATCAAGAAGCTCGAGGACGATCGCGAGGATTCTCGCGAGGAGTACCAGGAGCTGCTTACGGACTTCATCAGCGACGCAACGCGCAAGCTGGCCGAAATCGGCGGCTCGCTGCCTACCGGCGGCATCGCGCTGCCCGCAAGCGCTCATGCGCGCGTGTCCGCACCTGCCGAAGCGGCGTCTACGGGTCGCGTGACGTCTCCGGCGCAGGCTCCCATCAACCGCGACGGTGCGGGCGCCTACACCGCTCCTCAGCCGACGACGGGCGCGGTGGTTGCTCCGGCAACTCCCAGGCCGTCGGGCGCAGAGAAGGACCTTTCGGGCTTCGGCGACGCCGACGACGCTTTCGAGTTCGAAGATCTGGACTAGTTCTTGCCGGCCTCGAGCCGGTGAACCTGCTTGACGTTGCGAAGCCCCCGCGCTCCGTTTCGTTGCCGCAGACCCCCGTTCGTGCGTACGTGCATGGGCAGGGATTGCGCGACGGATTCGGATGCGCGGGGGCTTTTGCCGTTCCTTGGTGCCGTTTACGTTGGTTTTCAGTCTATTCCCAGGGATTTTCCCGGTATTTGTTGCCATCTTTTGAAAACCGTTGACGATGACGCTACGTCATCGCTTATGCTCGGACACGTGAACGCGCGGGGGCGTGTTTGCCAGGACGAGTACGTGGCAGCCTAGCGAGCTGCCGCAAAGGAGCATCCATGACCGATCCGAACTACCTGACTGTAGGAGAGCTGGCGCGGCGCGTCGGGGTGACGGTGCGCACTATCCAGTACTACGATCAGCAAGGCTTGCTGTCGCCTTCTGCGAAGGGGCCTCAAAACCAGCGCCTGTACACCGACGCCAACGTGAAAGACCTGTATCGTATTCTGACCTTGAAGTACCTGGGCTTGTCGCTCACTCAGATCAAATCCGACGCAGCTCTTTACCAGCAGGCCGCCGCGGTGCAGGATCTTGCGGATGCGCAGATGGATGCTATCGAAGAGCAGTTCCTTTCCCTGTTCAAGCGCATGACCACGCTTCGTGCGCTGCATGATGAAGCGCAGAGCGCGCAAGACGTCGACTGGGCGCGCATGGCCGAGGCGGTCGAGCGCTGTCAGGACGAAAGCCGCTTTTTCTGGAGGCTCACCTGCATCCGCGACGACGCGCCGCCGCAGGAAGCCGAGGAGCGGATCGCTCGCGGCGAGTCCGTGTCGAAGTGGCACGAATTGATTGCCGACACCATTCGCCAGATGCCCGCGCGCGAGTCCTTGACCAGCCCGCGGAACCAGGATCTTGCGCGGCGGTACCTGGAGCTCGAGGATTCGCAGGACGCCGCCCATGCGGAAGCGAACTTCATCCTTATGGAGAACATGGCCCCGCATGCTCATGGAGACGGCTCGTTCGACGAGTTGCGCCAGGCCGTGTTCGACCACCTTGAGGCTGTGGTGGCCGCGTATCAAAACTATTCCGGGCCGGTCGAGTAGCCGTGCCGAGCGCGACGTTCAGGAGCGGAGACGTCTCTCCTCCATCTCCGACCCGTTCCTGAACGTCGCGGATTTTACCCGTGTTCCAAGCTGAAGGACGGCGTGCGCCGCCCCTGGCTTTGCATACCCTGGACTTGAAAGGAACCGCCCATGATCGTGTCGTGGATGACGACGAACAAGTGCAATCTCAAGTGCGTGCACTGTTACCAGGATGCCGAGGAGGCAACCGATCGGGAGCTTTCGACCGAGGAAGCCTTCGCCATGATCGAGCAGATCGCACGCGCCGGATTCAAGATCATGATCTTCTCGGGCGGCGAGCCGCTCATGCGCCCGGATATCTATCAGCTGGTGTCGCATGCGGCTTCGCTTGGCTTGCGGCCCGTGTTCGGCTCGAACGGCACGCTTATCACGCCCGAAGTGGCCCAGCGCCTCAAAGACGCGGGCGCTTGCGCCATGGGGATCAGCGTGGACAGTTTGGACGCTGCCAAACATGACAAGTTTCGCGGGCTGGAGCATGCCTACGATCTGACGATGGGCGGCATCGAGGCATGCAAGAGCGTAGGGTTGCCGTTTCAGCTGCACACGACCGTGGTCGACTGGAACCGTGACGAGGTGTGCGACATCACCGATTTCGCCGTGCAGGCAGGCGCCATCGCCCATTACGTGTTCTTCCTCATCCCCGTCGGGCGCGGGAAGTTCATTCAGGAGACCAGCTTGCACGTGCTTGAGAACGAGCGCCTGCTCAAAGACATCATGACGAAAGCCGCCGAAGTTCCCATCGACGTGAAGCCTACGTGCGCGCCGCAGTTCACGCGCGTGGCGAAGCAGCTTGGAGTGGACACGCGCTTCGAGCGCGGATGCCTGGCGGGGCTGACCTACTGCGTGATCGGCAGCGAGGGCATCGTGCGACCCTGCGCGTACATGACCGAGGAAGCCGGCGATGTGCGGCAGACGCCCTTCGACGAGATCTGGAGGACGAGCCCCGTGTTCGAGCAGCTGCGGACCCAGGCATATTCCGGCGCATGCGGCACCTGCGACTACGCGCAGGGCTGCGGCGGATGCCGGGCGCGTGCGGCGTACTATCACGACGGGGACATTCTGGCGCAAGACGACTATTGCGCGCACGGGCTTCAGCTGGATGATCCAATGTGCCAGCCGGCGTAGAGCTTGTTGGTTTTGTATAAGTATTTGACCAGGTCATTCGATGAAAGGACTGTTCTATGATCCAAGGCACATTTTCTCAGCGCGCGATGGCGTGCGCAGCTGCGGCGGTTTTGGCTGCATCGATGCTGCTTGCCGGATGCGCAAGCTCGGCTCCCGCCGAATCCGGCGAAACCGCTCCGGAACCTGCGGTAACCGCTGCGGGCAGCGTTACGTTCGTGGACGATACCGGCACCGAGGTGACCGTTGACAACCCGCAGCGCGTGGTGGCCTGCATGGGCAGTTTCGCAAGTGTTTGGGAGCTGGCGGGCGGTACCCTGGTGGGCGCTTCCGACGACGCGTTCACGCTTTCGAACTATGATTTGACGTCGGAGAACGTGCAGAAGGTCGGAGACTTCTCCAATCCCAACCTCGAGTCCATCATTGCGCTTGAACCTGATTTCGTCATCATGACGAGCGGCACCGGCGGGCGCGGTGGCAATTCGAGCCAAGCCGAGATCAAGGCGGCTATCGAGGCGTCGGGGATCCCGGTTGCATGCTTCCAGGTGACCACGTTCGACGACTACCTGCGCATGCTGCGCACCTGCTGCGACATAACGGGCCGCGACGATCTGTATCAGAAGAACGGCCAGGAAACCGCTGACAGGGTGGAGGCCGTCAAAGCGAAGGTGCCTGCGGACAAGTCTTCTACGGCCCTGGTCCTCACCACGTATTCGGGCGGGACGCGCGTGCAGTCGTCTTCGACCATGACCGGCGCCATGCTGGCCGATCTGGGCGTCAAGAACCTGGCCGACGAGAACCGCAGCCTGCTCAAGGATTTCAGCTTGGAATCGGTTATCGAGATGAACCCCGATTTCATCTTCGTGGTTCCCATGGGAAACGATAACGCTGCGGCTATGAAGGCGCTCGAGGACCAGACGGCGGCGAATCCCGCATGGGCAACGCTGTCCGCCGTCGAGAACGGCCGCTATATCACGCTTGATCCCCATCTGTTCCAGTACAAGCCCAACGAGCGATGGGATCAGAGCTACCAGGTGCTGTTCGACGCGCTGTATGCGTAAAGCGAGGTTTTGACGTGCGTTCTGCAGATCGGGGAGTACCGGCCTTGATTGTTTTGCTCGTGTCCGTTGCCGCCCTCGTGGCGGCAACGGTCGCTGCGTTTCTGGTAGGGTCGTCTTCGGTGAGCTTGCCCGAGCTTGTCGCCTGGGCGACGGGCGCAGATGTGAGCGCGGCCGCCAAAAGCATCTTGGTCAATGTGCGTTTGCCGCGCGTGCTCGCCGCGCTTTTGGCGGGTTCGGCGCTTGCCGTTTCCGGTGCCGTCATCCAGGCGGTGCTCGACAATCCGCTGGCAAGCCCCAACGTCATCGGCATCAACTCCGGCGCCGGCTTGTTCGTGCTGATTGCTGCGAGCGTGGCTCCGAGCATCCTGTGGCTCCCGCCGTTGGCAGCGTTTCTGGGAGCGCTTGTCACGGCGCTCATCATCTTCGGCATTTCGCTTGGCGCGAACGTGTCGCGCCTGACCGTGGTGTTGGCCGGCATCGCCATCACCACCGTGTTCGGCGCGGGCATGAACACGGTGCTCATCGTGAACCCCGATGCGTACGTGGGGTCGTCGGCGTTTTTGGTGGGCGGGTTGTCGGGAGTGCTCGTGAGCGATCTTTGGTGGCCTGCAGCGTATGTGGTGGCCGGGCTTGCTGCGGCGCTGTTCGCGGCGGGCAAGCTCAATATCATGGCGCTCGGCGACGACACGGCTCATGCTTTGGGGATGAATGTAGGGGCCTGTCGCTTGACGATGCTCGGCTTGGCCGCCGTGCTGGCGGGCGCGGCGGTCAGCTTCGCCGGCCTGCTGGGTTTCGTGGGGTTGATCATTCCTCATCTGGTGCGGTTCTTCGTCGGTCATGACAATCGCTGGGTCTTGCCGGTTTCGGCGGTGTCGGGCGCGGCATTCGTTGTGGCGTGCGACTTGCTGGCGCGGGTGATGTTCGCTCCTTACGAGGTGCCGGTGGGCATCCTCATGGCGTTTCTGGGCGGGCCCTTCTTCATCTACCTCATTTTGAAGAACAGGAGGGGTTCCCTTGATTGATGCGATCGATTCATCGGGTGCGTTTGGGCGGCGGGGGTCTGCTGCTCAAGCAGTCCTGCTCGCGCGAACAGCCCGCTGGGCTGTTCGGCTCGTGCGGAACTCGCCTCAGACCCCCGCCGCCCAAACGAAGGGGGCGGAATCGAAGGTCGCGGGGCCGTTTGGGGCGGCGGTGGATATTCGAGGGGTTTCGTTCTCTTATGGCAAGGAGCCGTTCATCGAGGGGTTGAGCGCTGCGTTTCCTCACGGTGCGGTGACCAGCGTGGTGGGGCCGAACGGGTGCGGCAAGTCGACTATGGTGAAGCTGATGGACGGCATAGTGCGGCCGAGTGCGGGCGAGGTGCTGATCGACGGCGTTCCCACCTTGGGATGCAAGCCCAAAGAGCGGGCAAGGCGCGTTGCCGTGCTTGCTCAGGCCGGGCGTCCCCCGGCTATGACCGTGGAGCAGCTGGCGGCATGCGGACGCTATCCGTACCAGGCGCATCAAGGCAGGCTTTCGCGCGAGGATCGCGACCATGTTGAGCATGCGCTTGAACTTGCCGGGGTCGCGCGCTTTCGCCATCATGACCTGCGGCGCTTGTCCGGCGGAGAGCGTCAGCGCGCGTTCATCGCCATGACGTTGGCGCAGGATACCGACACCGTCGTGCTCGACGAGCCCACCACGTACCTGGACATTCGCGCATGCCATGAGCTCATGGAGTTGGTACGACGCTTGAATCGGGAGCAGGGAAAGACCGTGGTCATGGTCATCCATGATCTTGACCTTGCGTTGCGCTATTCCGATCGGCTGCTGGTCATGGAGCGCGGGCGCGCGACGGCGGCCGGCACGGTGGACGAGGTTCTGGAAACGGGGGCTATCGAGCATGCCTTCGGAGTGCGGATACGGGAGCATGTCTCGCCCGAAGGGAGCGCGTATTCGCTGTTCCCCGCGTGATGCGACGTTCGTGCAGTTCCGCTGTCGCGCTTCCCCCGCGTCGGCGACGTTCGTGCCGCCTGCTGCCGCGCTTTTCCGTACCGGAGCCTTTCGTGCCGCCCGCTGTCAAAACGGACGAGTTTTGCGGCGATTTTTCGCCCTGGCGGCATCGCTCTGCTTGATGCGTTTTTCATTGTACCAGGTCACAAGCTTGTCGCCTTGTATTATCCTTGCTTGAACATCAGCAAAACTCATCCGTTTTGACAGCGGAGTCGAATCTGCGGTCAGGCTCGGGGCTCAGGGGTGAGGGATGCGGGGCGCGGGGTAGTGGGCGGCGGGGTAGGTGCCGCGAGGTGGAAAGAAGTGCGAGCGGGTCGGTAAGCCGGGTTCTGTCGTTGGACGACCATTTATCTCGAACGCCTGTCGCCAGGCGCCTCAAGCACGCAACCCGAACGTACGACGGGCAGCCGTATCGCGTTCCTATTTGCGCTTGCTCCAGATGGGGTTTTCCAAGCCGCGCCGTTGCCGACGCGCTGGTGCGCTCTTACCGCACCGTTTCAGCTTTTCTCCCGTTGCCGCGCGCCGAAGCGCGTGTTCGCGGGGGAGTTTTCTTTTCTGTGGCACTGTCCGTCGGGTCGCCCCGCCCAGCCGTTAGCTGGCATCTTGCCCTGTGGAGCCCGGACTTTCCTCACATCCGAAGATGCGCGATCGTCTGGCCCGCTCGCGAATGGTATTCTAGCAAATCGAAAGCGGCGCGCTTGCGTGAAACTCGAAGCCCCTCGAAAAACCGATGTTTCAAGGCGATGAAGGCCGCATTGCGTCTCCTCGGTTGGGCGAGGGTTTTGCGAGCGAAGCCAAGGACTCGTTGTGGAGCTCTGCGTTTGCGCGCTATGCTATGCTGACAGGTCGAACGACAACGATGCGAAAAGGACGGACGATATGGCGGCTTGCGCTTTGGTGGGGGCGATCGATTTCAACGCAGATGATTTTCTCGCACGGCGCGAATCGGGCGAGATCGAGTATGTGATCGCCGTCGACGGAGGCTTCGCGCATCTAGAGGGCATCGGCGTGGCTCCCGATATGGCCGTGGGCGACTTCGATTCGCTTGGATACGTGCCGAAGTGCAAGCGCGTATCCCGTTATCCCGTGCAAAAGGATCAGAGCGACATGGAGCTGGCCATCGAGAAAGCCCTGGCATGGCGCTACGACGAGTTGCTGGTGTACGGCGGATTGGGCGGGCGGCTCGACCATACCGTTGCGAACCTGCAGTTGTTCGCGCGCTTCTCAGAGCAGGGCGCCTATATCACGGCCATAGCCGATTCGTACGCGGTGCGCCTGCTGACCGGTCCGGACGTGTTCGAGTTGCCGCTCCTTGAATTCGGGACGGTGTCGGTGTTCGCCGCCAATGATCGGGCTGAGGGCGTCATCGAGCGCGGCATGGCCTACTCCCTTGACGACGAGCCGCTTTCGAACCGCACGTCGCGCGGCCTTTCCAACGAGTTGACGGGCGAACCGGCAACTGTGGCCGTCGAATCGGGCACGCTGTACGTGTTCTACCCGCTATCGGAGGCTGTTCGCAACTAGCGCCGTTCGCGCGGGGCGTCGGAGTAGTTGTTCGGGCGTCCTTTTGAAAGCGGCATTGCTTCGTCGCTGTTGTTTTCGCGTGGAACGTTCTAGGGAAGACTTCCGATCGTTTCGAACGTGCGCTCCTCTTCTTCGCGCGTTATCTACAATGCTTGCGGACGTTTGTTCGATCCGCTTCTTTCGTTGTGCGGGAATGCGGTCGCAAAACGTGCGTCCCGCATGTAGCAAATCTCTTTCAAAAAGATGGTTGACGGCGACGTTGCGTCATGTCTTATGCTGCGCTTGCGGTCGATCGAGAATCGACTGAAGACGATGGCCCTTGTGCTTTAAGAAAGCGCAAGGCGAAAGACGAGAATCCGAGACAAGTTCAAACGAGGTTCGAAACGAACCGAAGAGTCGACGTGCGCGGCTTGGGCATTCGTGTGTCTTCATGTGCGAAAAGCAGGGCGGTTGTGCTGATCGCTGGGAAAGGAGACCAGTTATGAGGAGGTCGTATGGACAACTCAGTTGCGGTGTGTGCTCCGGAAAAGCCGCGTACGTGTACGCCGTATTATCCAGTGTTTCTTGACGTACGGGGACGTTTTACCGTTGTGGTAGGCGGTGGAAGTGTTGCCGAGCGGAAAGTGGACGGGCTTTTGAAGGCGGGTGCACGCGTACGCGTTGTGTCTCCTGACGTTACGGCGGGCCTGGAAGTTCGGGTGAACGAGGGTTCGGTGACGCTTGAGCGACGTCTTTATGGCGAAGGTGATCTGAAAGGGGCGTTCCTCGTGTACGCCGCAACCGACGACGCGGCAATCAACGAAGCTGTTTATGCCGAAGCCGAGGCGCGCGGTGTTCTGGCCAACGTCGCGGACGATCCGCAGCACTGCAATTTTATCGTGCCGTCCGTTGCTCGACGCGGATCACTGCAGTTTGCCGTATCTACTGGCGGCGCTGCGCCGGTGCTGGCGAAGCGTTTGCGATGCGAGTTGGAAGAGCGTTATTCGGATGATTGGGCGGTATACACGGATTTACTGTCTGAAGTGCGAATGCTCGTTCGCGATCGTATCTCGGGGGGCGAAACCGAGCGCGCTGCCGTGCTCGAGGCGGCATGTGATCTGGGGTTGCTCGGTCGTCTTCGCGCCGGCGAGGTTCTTGATGCGGAATCGGTTTACATCGAAGCTCTCGATGCCGCCGACGAGTCGGGCTTTAAGGCTGGCGAATCGCGATGATGCTTTTGTCTGCCGGCGTGAGCCATGCAAGCGCTTCCGTAGAGCTGCGGGAAAAGCTGGTTGTACCTTCCGAAAAACTGAACGTTGCCCTTGAGTGCCTTGTTTCGAATGACGTGGTGTCGGAGGCGGTCGTTCTGTCCACGTGCAACCGCACCGAGGTGTATGCGACGGTTGTCACCGTGACTGATGGAATACGAGCTATCTTTGATTTTCTACAGGGTCTTCCTGGCATGAAAGACGCCGATACGGAAGCGCTTGCCCAGGCTCTTGTCGTGAAGCAGGGTCCGGGAGCGGTGGAGCATTTGTTTCGAGTTGCTTCGTCGCTTGATTCAATCGTGCTTGGCGAAGCTCAGATCATCGGCCAGGTAAGGCGCGCGTTTGCGGCCGCCGAAAGCGCTGGTGCGGTGGGCGAGGTGACGCGCCGGCTGTTTCGCAGCGCTCTCGAAGTTGGAAAGCGCGTGCGGGATCAGACGGCTATCGGTTGTCGTTCGGTGTCGATTTCCACGGCTGCGGTTCAACTTGCCGAACGAGAGCTGGGGACGTTGGACGGACGAAGAGCGCTTGTGGTGGGCGCCGGCGAAATGGGAATGCTTGCTCTCGGGTACCTCAAAGAGCGTGGAGTGGAAAACATTACGGTGGTTAATCGCACGTTCAAGCGTGCGAGAGAAGCTGCAGCTCGTGTGGGTGGCAAATCGGTGAAAATCGACCAGTTGGAGAAGGAGCTTGCCCGAGCCGATCTGGTGGTTGCTTGCGCTGGCGGCGAAGAGTTGCTGGTGACTCGTGCCATGATGTCTCGTTCGTTGAAGAAGCGGATCGATGGATCGCACCGTCTTGTGACGGTGGATGTGGGGATGCCTCGAGCGGTCGACCCCGAATGTGCGCGCATGGAAGGGATCGTTTGCTTTGATCTTGATGATATTGGCGCAGAAGCAGCCGGCAACGCTCGTATTCGCGCAGCGGAATCGGTGCGAGCGGAAGCTCTTGTAGCTGAACAGGTTGACGACTTCCTTTCTTGGATGCAAGAGCAAGTGGTGACTCCTACGGTGAAGCAGATGCATGGCAAGGCTCGTGACGTGTGCGAGCTGGAAGTTGCTCGCGCCGCTAAAGCGCTTGCCGCGCTTCGGGAGGGCGCGTTGTCTGACGGCGAGCGCGCGGTGCTTGATTCGCTTGCGAACGCTGTGGCGAAAAAACTGCTTCATGGACCCACGGCCCGCTTGCGCAAGCAAGCAAGCGATCCTGACGCTTACCGTTATACCGAAGCCGCACGCTATCTGTTCGGTCTTGACGCGTACCCGCAGGGATTCTCATGCCGCAGCGACGATGGCCGCATGTGTCGACTGTCCTCCGGCTCTGCTTGCGCTCGTCGCGGTTGCGGTGCATGCCCTCATGACCGAAAGGATGCTCCATGCCTTGTTTGAAAATAGGCTCTCGTGGCAGCGAACTTGCTTTGTGGCAGGCTCATCACGTTGCCGACCGTTTGCGCCTTGTCCGTCCGGATATCCAGGTCGAGATCGAGGTCGTGAAGACCAAAGGAGATCGGGTTCTCGATGTGGCTTTGTCAAAAATAGGTGACAAAGGGCTGTTTACGAAAGAGCTCGAGCAAGCCTTGCTCGATGGTCGTGTAGACGTATGCGTTCACTCCATGAAAGACGTTCCCACGGTGCTGCCGGAAGGTCTTGTGCTTGCGGGGTGCTTGGAACGAGCGGATGCCCGCGATGCCCTCGTTGCCGTGCCGGGCGCGACGTTCGCTTCCTTGCCTTCCGGCGCGCGTGTGGGAACGGGTGCTCTTCGTCGTCTTGCTCAGCTGAGAGCGGTGCGCGACGATCTCGAGTACATGGAGGTTCGAGGGAACCTGGATACCCGGATAGCTAAAGTGCGCGATGGATCGCTTGACGCTATCGTTTTGGCCGCCGCTGGGATAAAGCGTATGGGTTGGGAGCGCGAAATCGTCGAAGCATTCCCTGTCGACGTTGTGGTTCCCGCCGTAGGGCAGGGGGCGATTGGGCTCGAGATACGCGCTGATGACGAAGCCGTAGCTCGCGTTTGCGCTCTTGTGTGCGATGCGGTCACCAACGTATGCGTGACGGCTGAACGCTGCGTCATGCGCGCTCTCGATGGAGGGTGCCAGGTACCCCTGGGAGCCTATGCCCGCTTCGAAGGCCCTGAACTGGTTCTCGACGCGTTTGCGGGGAGATTGGACGGCACTCTCGCATTGAGGAGTCGGCTGCGCACGAAGCTTTCGCAGCCTGGCTGCCTTGTCGAAACCGAGCAGGCTGTGCGTGAGGCTCGTGCGCTCGCCCTTGCAGCCGTGGAGGATCTTGAGTCTCTTGGAGCGCGCGCTGTTCTTGACGAGGCGCGTGTTGCAGGCGATGAAAGGCGGCTTGCATGACAACGCCAAAGCCGATCGGTCGCGTAGAGGTCTTTCTCGTGGGTGCAGGGCCGGGAGATCCTGGCTTAATGACGGTGGCGGGCGCCGCCGCGCTCAAACGCGCCGATGTCGTGGTGTACGACTATTTGGCAAATCCCCTGCTTCTGGCGCATGCGCCCGGCTCTTCCGAGTGCGTATACGTGGGGAAGAAGGGTTTTTCGAATCACGTAACCCAAAACGAGATCAACAGCTTGCTCGTTGACAAGGCTCGCCGGCTTGAAGCGCGCGGCGGCGGGGTGCTCGTCCGCCTCAAGGGCGGCGATCCGTTCGTGTTTGGTCGAGGCGGCGAAGAGGCCGCCGCGCTCCGCGATGCCGGCGTGGCTTGCTCGATCATTCCGGGCGTAACGAGCGGGATTGCTGCGCCGGCGTATGCAGGCGTGCCGGTTACGCATCGTGGCATGGCATCGTCGGTCGCGTTCATCGCGGGAAGCGAGGATCCGACAAAAGACGAGTCCTCCCTCGACTGGGAGGGCATCGCGCACGGCGCGGACACGTTGTGCTTTTACATGGGCGTCCGAAACTTGCCCCTCATCTCCCGCAAGCTCATGGAGGCTGGCCGGGATCCGGAAACGCCCGTTATGCTCGTACGTTGGGCGACGACGCCTGATCAAGAGGTGCTTTCGGGCACGTTGGCAACGATAGCCGAAAGCGCAGCTGCTGCCGGATTCAAGGCGCCCGCTATTATCGTGGTCGGGGCGGTGGTTGCCTTGCGTGAGCGCATCGCTTGGTACGAATCCGGGCCGTTGGCGGGCATGACCATTGCGGTCACGCGCGCACGTTCTCAGATAAGCGCGTTGGCGTTGCGGCTTCGCTCGCTTGGCGCCTGCGTCTTGGAGCTGCCCGCCATCGCCATAGCGCCGCTTCCCTCCTATGATGAGGTCGATGCGTGCATAGCAGACTTGAGGTCGTATCGTTTCGTGGTGTTCACGAGTGCGAATGGCGTGAAGGCGTTCTTCGAGCGGTTGTCGCATGCCGGTTTGGATTCTCGTGCGCTTGCGAGTGCGCGCGTTGCCGCTATCGGCCCGGCTACGGCTGAGGAATTGAAAGGATACGGCATTGCAGCCGACTTCGTGCCTTGTGAGTACCGAGCGGAAGCGGTTGCCGATCAGCTTATCGAAGCGGGTTTGGCCGATGGCGATCGAATACTTGTTGCTCGAGCGTTCGAAGCTCGGGAGATCCTGCCTAGCATGCTGCGTGCGCGCGGAGCTTCGGTCGACGTCGTTCCCGTGTATCGAACGGTGGCCCCATCGCGGGAATCAGTGGAGCCTTCGTTATCGCGCCTTCTTGCCGGAGATGTTGACGCCGTGACGTTCACTTCCTCGTCTACCGTGCGAAATTTTGCGAGCCTTGTGAACGACGTCTCTGCGGACTCCTCGTCGTTGCTCGAAGGATTGTCTTGCTACTCTATCGGGCCCATCACGTCGGCTGCCGCCTTCGATGAAGGCTTTTCTATCGCTGCCGAAGCCAAGGAGTATACGATCCCCGGCTTGGTGGAGGCTATTGTCGAGCATCGGGCTGCATGCTCCGAAGGAAAGTGAGGAAGCGTTTATGATTGGGATATCGAAATTGTATTGCGGGGCTGTGGAACCTGCTGACGTACTGCGTTACGGTCGTGATTCGCGCAGCCTGCCAAGCGAGCTTCTTCAGTTCTCGAGGGACAAGAAGCCCGTTGTCGTGTGGAACTGCACTCGAACGTGCAATCTTCGGTGCGTGCATTGCTATGCCGGATCCGAATGCAAGCTCTACGAAAACGAGATGGGTACAACCGAAGCTTTGCGCATGATCGACGATCTGGCTACGTTTGGCGCGCCGGTGCTTTTGTTCTCGGGGGGAGAGCCGTGCATGCGTCCCGATGTCGTGGAGTTGATGCAGTACGCGAAGAGTCGCGGTATGCGCGTGGTCCTGTCGACGAACGGCACCCTCATTACGCCTGACCTTGCGAAGCGTTTCGCCGAGGTCGGGCTGTCTTACGTTGGCGTATCCCTTGACGGTTCACGCGCGACGCATGATCGGTTCCGCGGTTTGCCCGGGAGTTTCGATCGGGCGATCGAGGGCATTCGAAACGCAAAGGCAGCCGGCATGAAGGTTGGCGTGCGGATGACGATCAGCAAGCGCAATTGGCGCGAGATAGGCGACGTGTTCGACATCATGGAAGCCGAAGGCATCAATCGCGCTTGCTTCTACCATTTGGTGTACACGGGGCGCGGCAGCGCGCTCATGGACGAGGACCTCGATCATGGGGAGACTCGCGCGGCGGTGCGCTTCATCATGGATCGCACGCGGGCATGGTTCGATCGCGGGGGATCGCCCGAGATTTTGACCGTGGACAACCATGCCGACGGCCCCTTCGTGTACCTTGAACTGCTGCGGGAAGACCCCGCCCGCGCTGAAGAGGTGCTGCAACTGCTCCAATGGAATCGCGGCAATTCGACAGGAGCAGGCATTGGCTGCATAAGCTGGGACGGCGAGGTGTACGCTGATCAATTCTGGCGCCATTTCCCGTTGGGGAACGTGCGCGAACGTTTGTTTTCGGAGATATGGACCGATACGAGCCGTGCAACCGAGCAAAGCGAGCTCATGTTCCGGCTCAAGGATAAGCGCCCCTTCGTGGAGGGCCGGTGCAAACGCTGTCGCTGGCTTGCTATCTGCAATGGAAACTTTCGGGTGCGCAGCGAAGCGGCAACGGGCAACTTATGGGGCCCTGATCCGGCTTGCTACTTAACCGACGAGGAAATCGGCGTCGCGTAGGCGCGTCGGAGAGGAGGCTACCGTATGAGATTTCCCGATTACCGTCCGCGTCGCATGCGTGCAAATCCCACGGTGCGCGCATTCGTGCGCGAGACCGTTTTGGACCCGAGCGACTTCATCTATCCGCTGTTCGTCAGGTCGGGCGCAGGCGTGCGCAACGAAGTTGCATCCATGCCGGGGGTGTTCCAGCTTTCGGTTGATCAGCTTGCGTCCGAGGTGGACGAGTTGCGACGTTGCCACGTGGGATCGCTTATCCTGTTCGGGTTGCCCGCACGCAAGGATGCGCGGGGAAGCGAGGCGTACGACGATCATGGAATCGTGCAGGAAGCTGTTCGCGCGATAAAGCGCCATGCGCCCGATTTTCATGTGATTACGGATGTGTGCTTGTGCGAATACACCGATCATGGGCACTGCGGCGTACTCGATGAACGGGGCGACGTGAAAAACGACGACACGCTTGCGCTTCTTGCTGCAGAAGCCGTGAGCCACGCGCGTGCCGGCGCCGACATGGTAGCGCCTTCGGACATGATGGACGGGCGCGTGGCTGCTATTCGCCGCGCGCTTGACGAAGCGGGATTCTCGCAGGTGCCCATCATGGCGTACTCGGCGAAATACGCGTCAGGTTACTACGGGCCGTTTCGCGATGCTGCCGATTCTGCGCCGGCGTTCGGGGATCGCTCGACCTACCAGATGGATCCCGCGAACAGTGACGAGGCGCTGCGCGAGGTGCAACTCGATATCGAGGAGGGAGCCGACTTGGTCATCGTGAAGCCGGCGCTTTCCTATCTTGATGTGGTGCGGCGAGTGAAGGATTCCTTTGCGTTCCCTGTGGTAGCTTACAACGTGTCTGGAGAGTACGCTATGGTGAAAGCGGCTGCGGCGCAAGGATGGATCGACGAACGTCGCGTGGTTCTGGAGACGCTGTTGTCCATGAAGCGCGCCGGTGCTGACGTTCTTATCACGTATCATGCCAAAGACGCTGCTCGTTGGATCGTCGAGGATTGCCATGCATGACGATAGCGGTCTCTTTTCGGTCGAACGTACGACGTGCGACAGCTTGGGGGCGGCGGTTTCCCGTACGGTTCTCACGCAGGTGCAGCACGCGCTTCCCCTGTGCGAGCGGCCTTACGCCTCTCTTGGGGAGGCGTGCGGCCTATCGGAAGGCGAGGCGTACTGCGTCGTGGAGTCGCTTCGATCGGAAGGGATCGTTCGCCGTATCGGTGCGAGTTTCGAATCTTCTCGTCTCGGATACGCATCGACGCTTGTCGCATTGGCGGTTGCTTCCGATGAG
Organism: Paraeggerthella hongkongensis; assembly: GCF_003340345.1. Lineage (GTDB taxonomy): Bacteria > Actinomycetota > Coriobacteriia > Coriobacteriales > Eggerthellaceae > Paraeggerthella > Paraeggerthella hominis. The sequence goes on from NZ_PPTQ01000010.1 coordinate 129,425, forward strand.
ATCGAGCGCGTTGCTGCTTTGGTGGGCGAATATGCGGGCGTCACGCACAGCTACGAACGCGATAACCGGTACAACCTGTGGTTCACGTTTATCGCGCGCGGCGTGTTGGAGCGCGATGCCGAACTTAAGCGTATCGTAGCTGCAACAGGGTGCGACGACTGCCTCGTGCTTCCTGCGCGCCGGCTGTTCAAGATAAACGTTGCGTTCGATGTGGCCGAGACGTCGGTCGGCGGCGATCTTGCGCGCGCCGCTGCGAAGCCTGCGTCGGCCTACGCGCCTCTCGAGCCGTCCGGCATCGTTGCCGAAGAGCTCGATGCCGCCGACCGTGCGCTGGTTCGCGCCCTGCAGGGAGACCTCGCTGGCACGTTGCGTCCCTTTGCTCGAGCCGCACAAGTCGCGTCGGAATACGCGAACCGGACGCTTGGAGAGACGTGGGCGATCGACCGCACGCGGTCGTTACTCGAGACCGGAGTTGCCCGTCGTTTCGGCGCCATGGTTCGCCATCGGCGCATGGGCTTCGCCGGCAACGCGATGGGCGTGTGGGACGTGCCCGACGACAAGGTTCTTTCCGCTGGCGCAGTGTTGGCAGCTCCGTTGCTCGTGAGCCATTGCTACGAACGCCCTCGTTGCGTCACGTGGCCGTACAACCTGTATACGATGATTCACGGATACGACCGCGCAAGCTGCCAGCGCATGGCAAGCGAACTGCATTTCAACCTTGGCCAGGAAGGCATCAGCGTGCGTCCGCCGCGCTTGCTGTATTCCACGCGCGAGTTCAAAAAGACGTCAATGCGATACTTCGAGGAGGATCAATGAAAGTCGCCGCTCTTTCGCGCAACCGTTCGGCTGCGCTGTTCTCTGAGGCATGCAGGTGCATACCGGGGGGCGTGAATTCGCCTGTTCGCGCATTTGCGAACGTCGAGGGCGCTCCGGTGTTTTACGAACGTGCTTTCGGAAGCCGCGTTGTCGACGTGGACGGCAACGAGTACGTTGACTTCATCGGTTCATGGGGTCCCATGATCCTGGGGCATCGCCCCTTGGAGGTCCTTGACGCCGTGCGCTCCCAGCTTGAGCGGGGCCTGTCGTTCGGCGCACCCTGCGAAGCGGAAGTGCTCCTAGCCGAAAAGGTATGCGCGTTGGTCCCGTGCGCCGAAAGGGCGCGCATGGTGTCTTCAGGAACCGAAGCCACCATGAGCGCGGTGCGCCTTGCGCGCGGGTTCACGGGCAGGCCCCTCGTGATCAAGTTCGACGGGTGCTACCATGGCCACTCCGATGCGCTGCTGGCAAGCGCGGGCAGCGGCGTTGCCACGCTTGGCATACCTGGGACGCCGGGCGTTACCAAAGGTGCTGCACGCGATACGCTTGTCGTTGCGTACAACGATCTCGACGCTGTCGAGCGTGTTATGCATGCTCATGAAGGAAAGGTCGCCTGCGTTATCGTAGAGCCTATTGCGGGAAACATGGGCGTCGTGCCCCCTGCGGCCGGTTTTCTGGAAGGATTGCGCCGCTTATGCGATCTTTCAGGTTCGCTTTTGATTTTCGATGAAGTGATCAGCGGGTTTCGCGCAGCGCTCGGCGGCGCTCAGGAACGTTTCGGGGTTCTGCCGGATCTCTGCACGTTGGGGAAGATCATCGGCGGCGGGTTTCCCGTTGGCTGTTTTGCAGGGCGAGCCGATGTGATGGAGGCTCTTGCCCCCTGCGGCCCGGTGTACCAAGCTGGGACTCTTTCGGGGAATCCTGTTGCCATGGAAGCAGGGCTCGCCACCCTTGCGGTTCTCGAACGTCCAGGGGTCTATGAAGAGCTTGAGATCAAAGGGCTTCGTCTGGAGACCGGCCTCAAGCAGGCCATTGCCGAAGCGGGTGCGCCTTGTACCGTGAATCGATCGGGCTCTCTTGCCACGCTGTTCTTCTCGCCCGAGGTCGTTCGCGATTACGAAGTCGCTCGTGCATGCGACATCGCTGCTTTTTCGCGTTATTTCTCGAGAATGCTCGATCGCGGATTCCTTGTTGCCCCGAGCCAGTTCGAAGGATTGTTTCTTTCTCTTGCTCACTCCAATGAGGACATCGACGGGTTCGTTCATGCGGCAGCTGAAGTGCTTGCCGAACTGTACGGGGAGAACCGGTCGTCTTCCTGATCGCATTCAAGAGGCTTTTTTGGAACTAGGGTCTCGATGCCTACAAGCCCCCATCGTCTAGCGGCCAAGGACGCCGGCCACTCAAGCCGGAAACGGAGATTCGAATCCTCCTGGGGGCACCACGCATTCTCCCGGCATGTCCGGGTGCATTCTTTCGTGCTGCCATGCGCGCATAGCGCCGCTTCCGTGAAAAACCCGTCGTTCGCATCCGGTCCACCTTGTTCTTTCGCGATGACGGCTATACTGATCGCGTACCTTTTCATACCGGGGAGCTTGCAGCCGCATCGCGGCCGGGCAGGCTGAGAGGAAGCGCCGACGCACGCTTCGACCCGAGGAACCTGACATGGGTAATGCCAACGAAGGGAGCTTCATGACGCAGATCGATGCGGCACGTGCCGGAACCGTCACGCGCGAAATGGCGATCGTCGCCGAAAAAGAGGGGCTCGACCCCGAATTCATCCGGGAGGGCGTGGCTGCAGGCCGCATAGCCATTCCCGCGAACATCCATCACGCAAGCCTCTCGCCTGAAGGCGTAGGCGGCGGGCTTCGCACCAAAGTCAACGTCAACCTGGGCATTTCGGGTGACCTTGCCGACGAAGCCGAAGAGTGGAAAAAGGTCGAAGTGGCGTTCGAGCTGGGTGCCGAGGCCATCATGGATCTGTCGAACAGCGGCAAGACGCAAGGGTTCCGCACGCGCCTCATCGAGAAGTCGTCGGCCATGATCGGCACCGTGCCCATGTACGACGCCATCGGCTATCTGGAGAAAGCGCTCGTAGACATCACGGTGGACGACTTCCTGCGCGTGGTTCGCGCGCATGCGGAAGACGGCGTGGACTTCGTCACCATCCACGCCGGCATGAACCGACGCACCATCGAGTCGTTTCGCGAAACGGGGCGTCTTACCAACATCGTGAGCCGCGGCGGGTCGCTCATTTTCGCCTGGATGGAAGCTACGGGCAACGAGAACCCCTTCTACGAGTTCTACGACGACGTGCTGGCCATTTTGCATGAGCACGACGTAACCATCAGCATCGGCGACGCCATGCGTCCCGGCTCGACGTTCGATGCGACCGATGCGGGTCAGATCGCCGAGCTTATCGAGATCGGCAAGCTTACGAAGCGCGCGTGGGACGCCGGCGTGCAGGTGATGGTGGAGGGCCCCGGGCATATGGCGCTCGACGAGATAGCCGCGAACATGAAGCTGGAGAAGCGCCTGTGCCATAACGCGCCCTTTTACGTGCTGGGGCCCCTTGTTACGGATATCGCCCCAGGATACGACCATATCACGGCAGCGATCGGCGGCGCGGTCGCTGCCAGCTCGGGAGCCGATTTCCTCTGCTACGTGACACCCGCCGAGCATCTGCGCCTGCCCGACGTGAACGACGTGCGCGAAGGGCTGGTTGCCACGAAGATAGCCGCCCATGCCGCCGACATCGCCAAGGGCGTGCCGGGCGCGCGCGACTGCGACAACCTTATGAGCGACGCGCGTCGCCGCGTGGACTGGGAGGGCATGTTCGAGCAGGCTTTGGATCCGGTCAAGGCGCGCCGTTACTTCGAAAGCGCGCCGCCTTCGACGGACGGCACCTGCACGATGTGCGGTAAGATGTGCGCTATGCGCACGGTGAACACCATCATGGACGGCATAACCATCGATCTGGGAAAGGAGCTGTGATGCAGCCTTTCGCTTTGAAGAACGCACTCGACAATGTGCGGCAGACAACCCCGCTTGTTCACAGCATCACGAACTACGTGACGGTCAACGATTGCGCGAACGCGCTTCTGGCCATCGGCGCGAGCCCCATCATGAGCGACGAGCCTGCCGATGTCGAAGACATCACGGGCGTTTGCGGCGGGTTGGTGCTGAACATCGGGACGTTGAACGAGCGAAGCATCGCCGGCATGTTCGCGGCGGGAGAGCGCGCGAGCCAGCTGGGCCATCCCATCGTGCTCGATCCGGTGGGGGCGGGGGCATCCTCCCTGCGCACCAAGACGGCGGGGGATTTGCTGGATAATCTGGCCGTGTCGGTGATACGCGGCAACATGTCCGAAGCGAAGGCGCTTACCGGCGGCTCGGCCGCTACGCGCGGCGTGGACGTATGCCCCGACGACGCGGTGACCGAGGACAATCTGGAGGCAGCTGCTGCGTTCGCGCGGGAATTCGCGGCGAAGACCGGCTGCGTAGTGGCGATTACCGGCGCTATCGATGTCGTGGCCGACGGCGAGCGTGCCTATGCGATTCGCAATGGCAGCTCGCTCATGGGCCGTGTGACGGGGGCCGGCTGCATGCTCTCGTGCATGTGCGGGGCGTTCGCAACGGCGAATCCGGACAACTGCCTGGATGCGACCGTCGCCGCCGTTGCTTCGATGGGGCTGGCAGGCCAGATAGCCCAAGGGCGCATGGGCGGTTTCGACGGCAACGGGTCGTTTCGCACGTACCTGCTCGATGCGCTGTTCAATTTGGACGGCGATGCGCTGGAGGCTGGCGCCAAGATCGCCAAGCTGTCCTAGCCTTGTACGAGCACGGCTTGCCGAGCGCCCTATGGCCGGCAAGCCGAGAACGGGAGAAGAGGAAAGGAAGATCGATGTATCCACGTGAGAAGCTGCGCCAGGCATTGGCTCTGTACGCGGTCACCGATGACGCATGGCTGGGGGAGCGCGCGCTTTCGGATTGCGTCGAGCAGGCCATCGCCGGCGGCGCGACGTTCGTGCAGCTGCGCGAGAAGGAGATGCCCCAGATAGCGATGGTGCTGCGTGCTCGCACGATCGCGCCGGTGTGTCGCAAGGCCGGCGTGCCGTTCGTCGTCAACGACGATGTGGAAGTGGCGCGCATCGTGGAAGCCGACGGCGTGCACGTGGGGCAGGGCGACGCAGCCGTTTCCGATGCTCGTGCGAAGCTGGGGCCCGACGCCATCGTGGGCGTGTCGGTGCATACGGTGGAGCAGGCTTTGGAAGCTCAAGCCGCGGGCGCGGATTACTTGGGCGTGGGCGCGGTGTTCGGAACGCCCACCAAGGAAGACGCGATCATCATGGGCGTGGACGGCCTTGCCGCCATATGCAAGGCCGTGGACATCCCCGTGGTTGCCATTGGCGGGCTGCATGCGGAAACCATTCCCGCATTGGCGGGGACCGGCGCGGACGGGGCGGCTGTCGTGTCGGCCATCTTCTCGGCCTGCGACATCGAGGCCGCCGCGCGGGACTTGTGCACGACGGTGCGCGAAGCGCTTGGCGCATAGGTTCGAAAGGAAGGAACAGCCATGAAAGCGGTATTGAGCATAGCTGGATCGGATTCGAGCGGCGGCGCGGGCATCCAGGCCGACATCAAAACCATCGCCGCTCACGGCCTGTTCGCCGAAACCGCCATCACGGCGCTCACGGCGCAGAACACCTTGGGCGTCACCGGCGTGGCGGGCGTCGAGCCTGATTTCGTTACAGCCCAGATCGACGCCGTGTTCGAGGACATCCGCCCGGATGCCGTTAAAATCGGCATGGTGTCTTCGGCTGCCATCATCGAAGCCATTGCGCGCGCCCTGGCGCGCCATGAAGCGCGCAACGTTGTTGTGGATCCCGTTATGGTGGCCACCAGCGGCGCGCGCCTGATCGACGACGACGCCGCGGCGGCTTTGGCCGAGCTTCTTTTCCCTTTGGCCGACGTGATCACGCCCAACATGCCCGAAGCTGCGGCGCTTTGCGGTTTCGCCGTGGAAGGGGAGTCCGACATGGAGCGCGCGGCTCGCTCGCTCGCCGAGCAGAGCGCTGCGGCGGTGCTGGTGAAGGGCGGCCATCGAAGCGATTCGGCCGACGACGTGCTGGCTTTGCCTGACGGGTCGTTGACTTGGCTGCGTGCGTCGCGCGTGGATACCCGAAACACGCACGGTACGGGATGCACGCTCTCGTCCGCGATTGCGTGCGGGCTGGCGCGCGGTCTGACCATCGAGCAGGCTGTGCGCTCCGCGAAGGACTACGTGCGCGGAGCCTTGGGGGCGGGCTTGAACCTGGGGAAGGGCAGCGGCCCGCTCAATCACATGTGGGAGTACTGATCCTGTCGTTCGTTTTCCGAACAGCCGTTGATTCCCGAACGGCCGGCGGTTCGATTGCGGGGGCGCTGCCGTGTACGGGCGGCGCCCCCGCAGTCGTGTGTTAGCGTTCGTACACGCAGCGACCGCCGACGAAGGTGGCCAGTACGCGCGTTTTCTGGATGTCGTCTTCTTCGCAGGTCAGTACGTTGCGATCGAGCACGGTTACATCGGCGAGCATGCCTGGTTCGATCGTGCCCAGCTCGCGTTCTCGTCCTGCCGCCGCCGCGCTGCCCTGCGCGTAGGCGCGCAAGGCTTCGGCCATGCTGATGCGCTCGGCGGGAAGCCAGCCGCCGCAAGGTGCATGCGTTTCCGGGTCTTGCCTGGTCACGGCGGTGTAAAGGACGTTCATGGAGTTGACGTCAACCACGGGGGAGTCCGTTCCGAACGCTAAGGTTGCTCCCTCGTCCAGCATCGTGCGAAACGGCCACATGAGCGGTACGCGTTCTTGTCCCAGATCGCGTTCGGGGCCGCCGGGATCAAGCGTGATGTGGGGAGGCTGCACGGCGCCCACCACTTGCAGGTCGGCCAGGCGCTCGATGTCGCCCGGCAGGAAGTTCTCCAGATGCTCCAAGCAGTTGCGCCGCCCATCCGGAAGCGGGCCGTACGTCGCGCGCGCCTCTTCGAAGAAGTCGAGAGCTGCGTGAATGGCGGCATCGCCGATCGCGTGGATGCGCACGGGGTAGCCCTTGCCCGCCGCAGCCATGATGTAGGAGCGCATGAGGCCCGGCTCCACCGTGGGCCGTCCGCAGTCGCCCTCGAACTGGGCGTTCGTGTACGGCTCGGTCACCCAAGCAGTATGCTGGCTGGAAACGCCATCGAAGAACTGCTTGAACCCGGGGGCTTGCAGCATCGGCCCCGTGTACGTTGCGCGCATCGTCTCAAAGCGGCTCATGTCTTCAAGCAGCGTGGGAAACAGATGCACGCGCGCCGTAAGCTCGCCGCGTTCCAGGAGAGAGGCGTGCACGTCGTCGCGAATGAAGTCGAGGCCGGGGCTTGCCATAAGGGACATGTCGCATACGCTGGTCACGCCGTTTTCCGCCAGGCGGGCAAAGAACCCGCGGTAGGCGTCGGCCACCTCCTCGTCGGTGAACGACCCCATGATCTTGGGCATGAGCTCCATGGCCGCCGCTTCGCGCACGATGCCCGTCAGCTCGCCTTCGTCGTCGCGGTCGTACGATCCTCCCGCCGGCGGCACGCTCGTGCGGTCGAGGCCCAGCTCTGCGAGCGCGGCGGAGTTCAGCCACAGCGTATGGGCGTCTCCCGAATAGAGGGCGACCGGGCGGGAGGGGAACGCTTCGTCAAGCGACGCTTTCGAGGGCAGAACGGGCGGATCCCATCGGTACTCGCGCCATCCCTGCGCAAGAAGCCATCCCTTGGGGCGGCTCTTCGAGAACTCGACCATGCGCTGCACGCAATCGGCCTCGTTCTTTCCCAAAAACGTGGTAGCCAGCGGCGAGGCGTAGATGGCGGAGTGAAAGAAGTGCAGATGGGAGTCGTGAAAGCCGGGAACGACAAGGGCGTCTCCCATGGCTCGAACCGGCGGGAGCTCGCCGCCTTCGTTCTCCTTTCGAACGAAGGCGCGCACCTCGTCGTGCGACCCCACGGCCACGATGCGATCTTGGGCGATGGCGATAGCCCCAGGTTTGGCGGCATCGCTGGTTCCGGTGAACACGTTTTCGCTTTCGATTACCAAATCGATGCGCACGATCGCGCTCCTTTCGAACGGCGGCTTTCGTGGGCCGCGGCTGTTTCTGCGATGCCGCTCGACTCTAAGGGAGTTCGAAGCGGTATTCGTCGCCGCAGATGGTTTGCTTGATCTTGCCCTCGCACACCAGGTACACCAGGTGCGCCATGGTTTCTCCCATCGAGAAGAACTTCTGATCGAGCGGCCATTCGCGCCAGTTGTCGTAACGCCATTTCGCATGCGAGGAAATCGATACGATGTCGGTGTGGCCGGCCGCCACCAGGTCGTACAGCTCTTGCAGTCGTTCTTCGTGATGCGAGATGAGGTACATCACGCGATCGCGCAGATTTCCGTACGGTGCGCCATGGGCGGGAAGAACCAGGTCGACGTCGTAGGAGTACATTTTGCCCAGGCTTTCCAGAAACTCTTCCAAGGCGTTGTAGGCCGGGAACCACGATGATACGGAAGGCGTGATGCGCTCCAGCACGTGGTCGCCGATGATCATGAGGTTGCGGTCGGGCTCGTACAGGCAGATATGCCACGGATCGTGCCCGGGCGTCTCGATGATCTGGAACGTGAAGTCGCCAGCGTACAGCTCGTCTCCTTCGTGCAGGTAGATGAGGTCGGGCTTGCACGTCAGGGGGAGCAGTTCCGCAGATACGTGCAGGCGGTGCTTTCCCTTCCTGAACGTCAAGCCGCTTTGCTGCGGGGTTGCCGCTTTGCGCAGCAAGGGGCCGAACACGTTGCCCTGCATCTCCATGAGATTCTCCACTTCCTTGAACGAGTGGAGGTTGGCGTACACGCGCATGCCGTCGCGGTAGATGCGGTCGAGATTGCCCGTATGGTCGGGGTGCGAATGGGTGAGGACGATTTCGACGCTGTCCCATGACCGATCGAGCTGGTTCAAGGCGTCGTCGAGCGCCTCTTCGCATGCGGGGTGGTTGAACCCCACGTCGATGATGGTGGTGGTTTCCTCGCCCAGGATGATGTAGGAGTTGAGCGCTTGCAACGGGTTGTGGGGAAGCGGCACGCGCACGCGGTAGAGCCCGGGGCAGATGAGAACCGGCTCGCCGAACGCGGGATCGGTTTCAACGGGGGCGCTGCTGTTTTTCGTGCCGGGGTCTTCAGTTTGCATAGCGGTCCTTTTCTCTTGGTTCGCGGCTATTGTACGCCACCGATCACCATGAGGAAACAGCCCGGTTTCTTTTCTGCCGGCTAACGGTACTATCCCGAGAAAAGAAAAAGGTCGGAACCGAGAGGTTCCGACCTGCAATTTCTTGGTAGCTCCGACCGGATTCGAACCGGCGACCTCCGCCTTGAGAGGGCGGCGTCCTAAACCGCTAGACGACGGAGCCACATGGTGCGCTGTGCAGTATACCGTAAAAATGGCTGGGGTGGAAGGAGTCGAACCCTCACATACGGTACCAGAAACCGCTGTCCTGCCATTAGACGACACCCCATCGGGTTACCGATGCGCATCTCTTTCTTTTGGAGAGAGGTGCGAGCGCGAGAAAGTATATTACGGGGTCGAGCGCGCTGCGTCAAGCCTTTATTTCAACTTTTTTGAGAAAAGTTTCAAGGCATGGCATGTGGCGCGTCATGCCTCGTTCTGCCGCTCGAGCCAGTTTGCGACGAAGGCTTCAAGCGACGGGCGGTCGTTGTCCAGGCGTTCGTCGATCACGGCGTCGAGGGCTGCCGCCAGGACTTGCCCGACCAGTGGGCCTCGCGGTACGCCAAGGGCGAGCACGTCGTGCCCGTTTATCGCAAGCTTCTTGAGCGAGAATGCCTCGTCGGTCGCCAGGACATTGGCAAGGACGGCTTCAAGCTGGTCGACCGTGCTCACGCGCTGCGCGCAGCGGGGGGCTTGCCCGAGCGCATCGCCGCGCTTGAGGTCGCAGAGCGCATGGAACAGCTCCGTGTCCCCGTCGAGCCGCGCGAGCGCGCGCTTCACGGCCTTGGGCGTGGGCTCGATGACGTCGTCGTGACGCTCGACGAGCTTCAAAACGCGCGTCGAGAACGCCGAGGGCAGCGCGAGCCTGCCCATGATGCCCCGCGCCAGCACGACGCTGACCGCGGCGTGGCCGTAGAAATGGCCGACGCCGTCAGCATCGGTGAAGAACAGCGCCGGTTTCCCCATGTCGTGAAACAGGGCGGCCCATCGTGCAAGAGGGTATGCGGGCACGTTTTGCACCACGTGCGCCGTATGCTCGAGAACATCGTATATATGGTAGGGGGTATGCTGGTCGAATCCTTTCATCGCCACAAGCTCGGGCAGCACGGCCGCCAGAACGTCGGCCGTTTCCACGAGGGCGCGTCCCGCATGCTCTCCAAGAAGCAGACGATCGATCTCGTGGGTGACGCGCTCGGCCGATATGCGGCAGAGCAGTCCTTTGTTGCTGAGCATTCCCTGAAAGGTGTCCGGGTCTATGTCGAATCCCAATTGCGAGGCGAAGCGGCAAGCGCGCAGGATGCGCAGCGCGTCTTCCGCGAAGCGACGCTGGGGGTCGCCGATCGCGCGTATCGTGGAGGATGCAAGGTCGTCCGCTCCGCCGTAGGGATCCAGCAGCCCGCGCGCGGGGTGGTAGGCAAGGGCGTTCATAGTGAAATCCCGCCGAGCAAGGTCCTCCTCTATGGATCGAACGAACGTCACGCGGTTCGGGTGGCGCGCGTCGCTGTAAGCGCCGTCGGAGCGGTACGTTGTTATTTCGAGAGGGCGATCGTCCACGATCACCGTGAGCGTTCCGTGGGCGACGCCCGTTTCATGCGTGCGGTGCCCCCGCTCCTCGAAGACGCGTTGCGTGTCGCGCCATCCGGCGGCCGTTGCGATGTCCACGTCGGCGCAGGGTCGTCCCAAGAGGGCGTCTCGTACGTACCCGCCGACGATCCATGATTCGTAGCCCGCGCGCTCAAGCGCGTCGAGCGCTTTTTCAGCGTAAGCGGGCACGGGAATGCGAAGCTCGTTTGCAGCCGATCGGTGCGCAAGCGGGGGACTCTGCGGTTCGCGGTTCAGCATGGCGTTTCCTGTCTGGGTAACGTGGTTCCTGTCGCGTCTATACTAATATATGCGATTGCTATTGTGCGGGCAGCGTGGCTTGGCTTTTGCTCCGATGTTCGGAACGCTGCCATCCCGAACGGGCTAGGGGATCCTTGCGGCGCCCGACGGCTCCGCCGAAAGCCGCGAGGCCGCTTCAGCGGAGGGCATCCAAACTTTTTCGAAAAAAGTTCTTGACGCCGGGCGGGGGCACGGGTAGTATATCTCCTTGCGCTTCGGGCTTCGGCCCCAGGCGGAGAACCTTGAAAACCGGATACTGAGAAGCAGAACAAGCGAGAAAAAAGCCAAGTGAACGGATCCGCATGAGACGGACCCCGGCCGGCCGCGGACCCCTCGGGGGAGCGGGCGGCGGGAAACCAAGA
>NZ_PPTQ01000011.1 GCF_003340345.1 Paraeggerthella hongkongensis
GGGCTGGCGACGCCTTCGGGCTTGGCGGAGCCGACGGGGCGGCGGGGTCGGCGCTACTCGGACGCTTCGATTTGCCGCAGAGGTTTTCAGGTTCTGTCAAAACGGACGAGTTTTGCGGCGGTTTTTCGTCTTGCAGAGAGATGACGCTGCGGGGCGTTTTTCATCATGCCTGGTCAAAAGGCTGCTTGTTGCATTTATCCTGATTCGAGAACCAGCAAAACTCGTCCGTTTTGACAGAACCGGCCCGCACGCGCGCAGGCGCGGGCCACATGCGGGCGCAAGGGGCACACACAAGAAGGGCGACCCGCGGGCCGCCCTTCTTTCCGAGTTTAAATTGTGCGATGCAGGCCGCAGGGCTTACATCATACCGCCCATTCCGCCGCCGCCAGCAGCTGCTGCCAGCGCGGACAGGTCCGGACCCTCCTTCGGGATTTCGTTGATGGTGGCCTCGGTGATGAGGATAAGGGCCGCAACGGAAGCAGCGGACTGCAGAGCCGTGCGGGTCACCTTGACGGGGTCGTTGACGCCCATCTCGATCATGTTGCCGTACTCGCCGTTGGCGCAGTTCAGGCCTTCGCCCTTGCCCATGTTCTTGACATGCTCAACCACAACGCTGCCCTCGTAGCCCGCGTTCTGGGCGATGGCGCGCATCGGAGCCTCCAGAGCCTTGCGGATGATGGCAACGCCCACTTCCTCGTCCTTGTCGTCAGCCTTGACGTCGTCGAGCGCGGGAAGCGCGTCAACCAGAGCCACGCCGCCGCCGGCAACGATGCCCTCTTCGACAGCCGCGCGGGTTGCCTGCAGAGCGTCCTCGATGCGGGACTTCGTCTCCTTGAGCTCGGACTCGGTTGCAGCGCCCACCTTGAGCACGGCCACGCCGCCGGACAGCTTCGCCAGGCGCTCCTGCAGCTTCTCGCGGTCGAAGTCGGAGTCGGCACGCTCGAGCTCGGCCTTGATCTGGCCGATGCGGTCCTCGATGGCCTTCTTGTCGCCAGCGCCGTCCACGATAAGGGCGGTGTCCTTCGTGACCTTGACCGTCTTGCAGTGACCCAGCATGTCGACGCGAGCGTCCGCCATGGTCATGCCGAAGTCCTTGTCGATGACCTGCGCGCCGGTGACGGCGGCGATGTCCTCGAGGATGCGCTTGCGGCGGTCGCCGAAGCCGGGAGCCTTGATGGCGACGCAGTTGAACGTGCCGCGCAGCTTGTTCAGCAGGATGGTGGCCAGAGCCTCGCCCTCGACGTCCTCAGCAACGATGAACAGCGGGCGGCCGGACTTCATGATCTCTTCCAGCAGGGGAACCATGTCCTGGATGTTGGTGACCTTCTGGTCGGTCAGGAGGATGTAGGGGTCGTTGAGCACGGCCTCCATCTTCTCCATGTCGGTGGCCATGTACGGCGAGATGTAGCCGCGCTCGTACTGCATGCCCTCGACGATGTCCATGTCGATGCCGAAGGTCTGGCTTTCCTCAACGGAGATGGCGCCGTCCTTGCCCACGGCCTCCATGGCCTCGGCGATCTTCTCGCCGATGTTGGCGTCGCCTGCGGAAATGGTGCCCACGTTGGCAATCTGGTCCTTCGTGGAAACCGGCGTGGCGTCGGCCTTGATGGACGCGACGATGGCGTCGGTGGCCTTCTGGATGCCGCGGCGGATGCCCAGCGCGTCGGCGCCGGCGGTCACGTTGCGCAGACCCTCGGACACGATGACGTCGGCCAGCAGCGTAGCGGTGGTCGTGCCGTCGCCGGCGACATCGTTCGTCTTCACGGCAACTTCGCGCACCAGCTGGGCGCCCATGTTCTCAACGGGATCCTCCAGCTCGACTTCCTTGGCAACGGTCACGCCGTCGTTGGTGATGAGCGGAGCGCCGTAGGACTTCTCCAGAGCGACGTAACGACCCTTGGGGCCAAGCGTCACCTTGACGGCGTCGGCCAGCTTGTTGACGCCGGCAGCAAGCGCGCTGCGGGCGTCAGCCTCGAACTTGATCTCTTTAGCCATGATGCTTTTATCCTTTCAACTGCGTTGTTGTTAGCGGGATATTCGCTTATGCAAAGACAGCGTACAGATCGTCCGCGCGAAGAATGAGCACGTCCTCGCCGTCCACGTGAATCTCGGTGCCGCCGAACTTGCCGTAGACGACCTTGTCGCCCACCTTCACCGGAACGGGAACCAGGTTGCCGTCCTTATCGAGCTTGCCGTCGCCCACAGCCAGAACGGTGCCGCTCTGGGGCTTTTCCTTCGCTTCGGTCGCAAGGTACAGACCCGACGCCGTGGTCTCCTCGGCCTCGTCCTGCTTGACGATGACGCGATCACCCAGGGGTTTCAGATTCATAACGTGCCTTCCTTTCGTCGTCCGACTCGCGTAGCGGAACGTTTGATGTTCGCTATGTAACCACTCGATTGCGGTGACTGCTAGCACTCATCGTTAGCGAGTGCTAAACATTGCGTTATCATAGCAGCCTCATCGCCGATTGCAAGAGTATTCAGAGAAATCTAAGCCCATGCGTTTCAGGTTTGACAGAATCGCCAAACGATCGTCACAATTGGGCCGCCGGACGGTGCGCGCAACGTACGCCGCGCGCAAGCGGCGCGAGCCCGATTCGGGAACCTTCGCCAAGCAATGGCCGCGCACAAGAAGCGAGGCCCTGCCGCAACCGCGTCAGCTGGCACCCGGACGAACCAGCCCGCTTTCGTATGCCTTCACCACCAACTGAGCGCGATCGTGCGCGTCCAGCTTGGCCATGATGCGCGCCAGATGGGTTTTCACCGTGGCGGGAGAAATGAACAAATCGGCCCCTATCTGCTCGTTCGTCATCCCGCGCGCAACGAGCACCAGGATTTCGCGCTCGCGATCGGTCAGCGCGCCGATAGCAGACCGAACCCCTGCGCCGTCCCCCGGAACAAGCGGGCGCGACGCGACGAACTCCTCGATCAGACGACGCGTAATGGACGGCTGAATAAGGGCGTCCCCCCGTGCGACCACGCGAACGGCAGCGGCGATCTCGTCGGGTTCGGCATCCTTGAGAAGAAAGCCGCTTGCACCGGCGGCCAGGGCATCGTACACGTACTCGTCCAGATCGAACGTCGTCAGGATAAGCACGCGAACGTCCTCGAGCCGAGGATCGTTGCTGATAGCGCGCGTAGCTTCGATGCCGTTCATGTGCGGCATGCGAATGTCCATGAGCACCACGTCGGGCCGCAGGCGCTGCGCCAGCTCCACCGCCTCCTGGCCGTCGCGCGCCTCGCCCACCACGTCGATGTCGCCGTACGTGAGCAGGATCAGGCGAAACCCGCTGCGCACAAGATCCTGGTCGTCGGCCACCAGCACGCGCACCTTGCCTCCATCGTTACGCTCCATGCTGCGCCTCCGCTCCCTTAACCGGAATGCTGGCCATCACGCGGAAACCGCCTTCCGCGGCGTTGCCTGCGGAAAACGTTCCGCCCAGCAGATGAACGCGCTCGGACATTCCCGCAATGCCATGCCCCGCCCCGTCGGCAGCCTGGGGAAGGCCGTCGCGCAGCGCAAGCGCGCCGACAGCGGGCTCGAACCCGCGTCCGTCGTCCTTCACCGTCAGGCGCGCCTGCCCGTCCTCGATCGCAAGGCGAATCGAAACCTCGTGGGCGCCCGCATGCCTGACTATATTGGTTGCCGCTTCCCGCGCTATGCCGAACAAGGCCATGTCGACGTGCGCAGGAACGCCGGCACGATCGTAGCCCGCAGCGTCGAGGCGCACCGAAAGCCCCGCGTCGCGCAGGTACGCGGCCAAGTCCTCCAGCCTATCCGTCCCCGATGCCGGCGCCGTTTCGGCCGTCTCGTCGCCGTGCCGCAGCACCCCGATCATGCTGCGGATGTCGTCGAGCGCCGTTTTAGCCGTGGCCCGCACCGTGGCGACGGCCTCCTTCGCCGCCGCAGGATCCACGTCGATCAAGCGCTCGGCGGCAGCGGCCTGGATGCTCACGGCCGACAGCGAATGAGCAGTGATGTCGTGCACTTCGCGCGCAATGCGCACGCGCTCCTCCTCCACGCGACGCGCGGCCTCCTCTTCGCGCGAGCGCTCCGCTTCGAGCGCCCGCTGCTCGGTGGCTTCGACGTACGCGCGATGCGTGCGGTACGCATAGCCCGCAAGGGCGGCGGCCAGCACCAGCGCGATGTTTTGGAACCGCGTGAAAAACGTCAGGCTGGCGGTGCGCGAGGGCGCGTCCATCAGCAACAACCCCGCAACTGCCACAACCGCCGCAAGCGCCGCCTCTGCACGGCCGCGCTCGTTGGCTATGGTGTACACCGCTATCACGGGCCCCACCACGGTCAAGGAAAACCCGCTGAACGCATTCTGCAATCCAAGAAACGACACGAAGCAGAACAGGAACACGGGCCAGGGAAAGCGCCGGCGCAAAACCAGCGGCAACGTGGTGATGGCAAGCGCCACGAACACCTGCACGTTCGGCACCACGTTTACCATGCCCAGGTACTGGCGCAACGCCAGATCGGGAATCACAATCGACGAAGCCGTCAGCATGAGCTGCGCGCTTCCGAACAAAAACGCCAGCAAGGCGACGGCCGCGTCAATACCCCAATCGCGAGGCGTCATCGAACGATTATGTACTAGATAGTTATCCATGCGTGCCATACTACGCGACCTTGAACACGCGCGCCATACACCAGCAGGCGTACTGCAGGGAACAAAACCGTTACAGACGAGGCGACTCCACCAAGTCGATCAACTGCTGGCGCGTATGGATACCCAGCTTGGAATAGATGTTGCGCACGTGGCTGCGAACGGTATTTTCGGTTACGAACAGCGCTTCGGCAATATATGCCTTCGTGCGGCCCCGCGCCAGATAAACCAGCACCTCCGCCTCGCGCTCCGTCAGGCCGCCCTCCCGAGCAACGGCGGCACAGCGCGATTCAAGCGCACGCTCCCCTTCGGACGCCGCATCGGCCTGCGTCGCCGCAGCATCCGCCTGCGCAGCCGCAAGCGCGCCGTCGACGCCCGGCCCGTCCTGGCCAGCCCCTTCGCGGCGGCGCTTCCGATCCCGCGAGAAGAACACGAGCGCCATGCACAGCGCGTACAGCACCACCACGATAATCACCAAAAAGCGCATGGTGTGCTCGCCTTCGTCGCTCGGCCCGCCTCCCGCAACCGCCGCAGCGAACCCGCCCAGCAGCGCAACGGCCAAGAACACGCGCGCGACGCCCATCGTCACGCCCATGAGCACGTACGGAGACACGCGCCGCACATGCGCGACCTCGGCCACCAGGTACGTGATCAAAAGCGCCACGAAGTAGTAGCTACCCAGCAAGAGCATGTAGAACACCAGGTTGTACATTTCGCTGAGAAACGGCAGGAACACCAGCATGGCGGCCAGCACCGGCATGATGACGCGCGACACCGTCGACACCTTCGGCATGCGGTGCATCACGAACACGACGAAGCAGAACACGATGATCGCGCCCACAATGGCCCCGGACGACACCTTGCCGGAGCCTTCGAAGTCAAGGGATCCCGTCAGCATGAAGCTGTTCAAAAGCCCGATAACGGCTTCCAGCACGAAAAACGCCACTACGGAATCGCCCAACTCCAAAAACGCATCGCGATACGCGGCAAACCGCGCGCGGAAAGAAGCCTTGTCCTGGCCGCCTGCGCTTGCGCCCGCGCCTGCTCCTGCATCCGCATTGACGCACGCGGGAGCGCCCTCGCCCTGCTCGCACGCACGCGCATCGCCCGCGGCGGCCTCGGCACCCGCGGGCGGCGCTCCCTCGGCGCACACGTGCGGCAGCGCACGACGGACGAACCGTGCGCACAGCGCCGCTACCACAAGCAACACGCAGCTCAGCTTCATCTGCACGTCGGGATCAAGCGGCGTCAGCTCGGCCGAAACCACCACGTTCAACAGCATGCCCAGCGCAATCTGCGTAACGATCACGCTCGGCTTTTCCGCTGAGAACACTTCGATCCAAAACAGCGAGAGCATCACCGATCCCGCGCCGTACAGCACACCCGGAATCAGCAGAGCCATGTCGGCAGGAAGCGAAAGGACCACTCCCGCAAGGGCGGCAGCGTTAGCGGCAATCAGAAGCCCCGTCGGCAACACGTAGGGCATGGAGAACGCCTTGAGCCGACCGGTCAAAGCAAGCAGCACGGCGATGCCCGCGCACACGACCACCGAGCACGCCACCACCACGTTGAAGAACAGGTCGGGAACGAACAGAAACGGCGACTTCACGAACGCGAAGGCCGAAAGGTACGCGCTGGAGTTCACGCCCCGGTACAATCCGAAACCCAAAACAATCGCGGCAGAAAGCACAAAAGGACGCACGCTCGCGCGTGACGAATGCGTTTCTTTTCCCCGGCTTCTCTCCCTCATGCTCTGCATGATACGGTATGGGCAACCTTCCCACCAGCAGAAATTCAAACCCTCCTGCAATATAGTCCGAAACGGACGGTGACGGAACAAGCCGGCATCCGTATGGTGAACCCCGTCGCACAGCAACGGCGACGCACAACAGGAGGAGCCGCAGCCAACCGAAACCATGCTCGGTGCAGGATGCGGCCCAAGGAGGGAGACCATCATGGAAACAAGCATGAATCGTCGTAATTTCTTGAAGGCGGCCATCGCCTCGGGCGCCGTCATCGCCGCCGGCGGCGCGCTTGCCGGATGCGCCAGCAACAACACGGCGGGCAGCAGCACCGGCGCGGAGAACGTGGTAGGAACCGCCCCGGTTTCGTTCAGCGACGAAACCGACGTGCTCATTCTGGGCACGGGCATTGCCGGCATGTCCGCAGCCATGGATCCGGTGGAAGCCGGCCACAAGGTCATGCTGGTGGACAAGCTGGAGCGCGTGGGCGGCGAGAGCTTCATCGCCTGCGGCGTTATGAACGTCGTCGGATCGAAGATGCAGAAGGACGCCGGCCTTGAGGTTGACCCCGAGACGAACTGGCAGAAGTTCCTCCCCATCCTTGAGAAAAAGGGCGAGACCGATGACATGGACTACAAGCACAACGTCTACGTCTACCAGACCGAGTGGGCCGACCGCGTAGCCGCCGACTACGGCGCGGTGTTCCAGCCCATCACCGACTACATGGGCACGGGCGCGCCCACGTCCATGCTGCTGCCCGGCAACGGCATCGGCGACATGCAGGCCGTGCTCACGCCGCTGCAGAAGGGCCTGGAGAAAAAGGGCGCCACGTACAAGCTGAACCTGCGCGCCACGAACTTCATCGTCGACGGCGAGGGCGCGCCCATCGGTGTGCGCTTCAACGACGAGAAGAACGGTAAGACCGTCGACATCAAGGCGAAGAAGATCATCGTGGCTACGGGCGGATTCTCCTGCAACCAGGAAATGGTGTCCACCTACCTGCCCAGCCAGGCTCGCCTGGGGCCGCTGACGGTCAACTCCATGGGCGAAGGCCACCAGATGTGCAAGGCGCTGGGCGGCGTGTACACGCACATGGACATGGAAGCGAACCGCATGAGCGACCTGGCGCAGGTTACCGTTTGGGGCTACTTCTCCCCGCAGGTGCAGGTGACGCCGCAGGGCCGTCGCTTCATCAAGGAGGACCAGAGCCACGACTCCCCCGACGCCGCCGCCAAGCTGGGCTTGGGCTTCTGGTGGACCATTTTCGACGACCAGGCCATCAACAGCAGCCAGAAGTGGAACGTCGAGATGAACATGAAGGGCAACGCCGATCGCCTGGTGGGCCCGTGCTCCACCCTTGAGGAATTGGCCACCGCCATGGACGTTCCCGCAGCCAACCTGCTGGAGACGTTCGCCCGTTACGACGAGCTGGTAGCCGCCGGCGAGGACACGGACTTCAAGAAGAAGCTGTTCCTGCAGTCGCTTTCCGCTCCGTACTACGCCATGAAGCACTTCCCGTACCGCTACAAGACCCATGGCGGCATGAAGATCACCACCGACAGCCAGCTTACGGACAAGGACGGCACCCCCATCCCCAACGTGTACTGCTGCGGCTCCACCGTGGCCGACAGCGGCAGCGACCTGTCCCCCAACGCCGGCAGCGGCTTGATCAGCGGCAAGGCCGTCGTTGAGGCTCTGAAGGCATAACCCGATTCACACCCCTCCCCCTCGGAAAGGGCTCGAGCCGCACGGCTCGAGCCCTTCTTTTCAATCGAACAAGACGGGAGGAAACCGAACGCCGCCCGCGCAGACCTGCCGCACAGGGCGCGCCGCGCATTCAACGCGCCCTGTGCGGCGCGAAGCCCTGGCGTTTAGCGAGCCGCCTCGAGCGCCGACACCACGGCCTCGCCCACCAGCATGCCGAACGCACCGTTCGAGGCCAGGCCCTCTCCTCCGTTCGCAGCCACCGACCCGCAACAGTACACGTTGCGGATGGAAGCCCCCGACGTACCGGTCAGGCGACCGTTTTCGTCAGTCAGCACACCGCCGCGCGTGCGGTAGCGAACGGGAAGCTGCTTGATCGCGTAATAGGGAGCCTGCAAGCTTTTCAAATTCACCGTACGGCCGAAATCATCGTCCTTTCCAGCCGAAACCAGTTTGTCGAAGCGATCCATCGTAGCTTGCAGCACGTCGGCTGGAACCCCGATTGCCGCGGCAAGCTCGGCCGCGTCGTCACAGGGCCCCACCAGGCGCTTCGCGTATTTGCTGGTCATCTGAGCGGCGCTGCGAGACTGCGACCCGTCGCTTATCCGCTTGTCGAACACCGTCCACCAGTACCCGCGATCCTGGCTGAAGCACGCGTTCGCCGGCGCGTTCACGTCGTCCTCGCACGCAAAGCGACGCCCCTGCGCATCCACGATCAGCGTGGGAGCGAACATGCCCCAGGCCGACACTTGCGGCAAGTCGCTGGTCAAAGGCAGGGTCCCGTCCATGCCCGACAGCTGCCCGCCGGCCCGTCGGCACAGCTCCTGGCCTTCTCCCATGGAAGCGTACGTGAAGCAACCCGCCCTGAGCAGCGCGGGGGCATGAGCGCTCACCAACGGCTGACTGCTGGCAAACCCGCCGGTGGCAACCACTACCGCTCCAGCCCGAACGTCGACGACCGAACCGCTTTCCTCCACGAAAAAGCGCATGCCGCACACCACCGCGCTTTCGTCCAGGATGAACGCGACCGCGCGGTACCCCGTCTGGAACGCCGCGCCCTTGCTTGACAGGCCATCGCGCAGGGGAACCATGACGGACTGCATGTCGCCCAGACCGTTTTTCGGCAGCATGACAGCGTCGTTAACGCCCTCCTTCCCGTAGGTGGACGGGTCGGCGAACTGCGCACCGTAGCTCTCGGACAGGCGGTCGACCCATCTCGGGGCGGCTAGGTACAACGATTTCGCGAAATCGAGATTGCCCACGCCTGCAGCGGAAAGCTCTTTCTTGCGAGCCGGCCACGCGTCTTCGGCACTTTGCGCGAAACCCGCTTTCTTCTGCAGCTTGCTGCCGGCCACGTGCATGATGCCGTCCGCGTCGTAGCTTTCGCCCCCCAGCAGGCTCAACTTGTCAACCACCATCACCTTGTAGCCAGCCTCGGCAGGGGCCATGGCCGCAGACAAACCGGAAACGCCGCTGCCCACGATCAGCACGTCGACCGAGTTCGAAAAGGAAACGGGCGGCTGCGCCACCACCGTGGAAACCTGCGACGCGCCATCGGAATCGGCCGAGGGCACCAGCGTGTTCGATATGCGCTCGACCGACGAGCATGCCCCCAGCACGCCCCCAGCGGCGAACGCGGTAGCGGAAAGGCCCGCAAGCTTGAAAAAGGCGCGGCGCTCCATGCAGCAGGCTCCTTCGTTTCGAGGTAAAGGCACGAATCGCCTCCGAGTATAGTGAGGCCGCGTTCGCTTGTCGCGACATCCTTGCCAGCCGCCACTCAATCTTCGCAAAGCGCGAAAACGGGTCGAGCGTCAGCTCGGCTTCGCGCTCACTCGTAGAACGAAACAGCAGGCGACGGCGGCTCCAACGCCCGCTTGAACGCCGTAGCGCGCACCGTGGCGAGCACGCGGTCGACGTCCCCTTCGGCAAATCCCGACTCCTTGAGGGCGGCGGCGTCCTGGCCATGTTCGACATGGGCCAGCAGCAGCTTGTCGAGCGTCGCGTAGTCGATGCCCATGCTTTTCTCGTCCTCTTGATCGGGAGACAGCTCCGCACTGGGAGGCTTGGTCAGCACGCGCTCGGGGATAGGCGGAACCTGACCGTTCGACGCGGCTTGCGCGTTGCGCCAACGAGACGCCGCGTACACGTCGGTCTTGTACAGGCCGCCCAAGGGAGCGAATGCGCCGGCCATGTCGCCGTACAGCGTGGAATAGCCCATCATGGCCTCGCTCTTGTTGCCCGTGTTCACCAGCATCCAGCCATGCGCGTTCGAAAGCGCCATCAAGCACGTCATGCGGCAGCGGGCCTGGGTGTTTTCAGCCGCAAGGCCCCGCAGCTCCCCTCCGCAGGCTTCGGCAAGCGCGCGCTCGAAAGCCTCGTACGGCTCGCAAATGGACACGACGCGCGACTCCATCCCCAGATTGGACGCAAGTTCCTGGGCGTCTTCAAGAGAGTGCGGCGTCGAGTAAGGCCCCGGCAGCAGCACGCAGTGAACGCGCTCGGCACCGAACGCGTCTGCGCACATCACGGCCACCAGCGCCGAGTCGATTCCGCCCGACAGCCCTATAACCACATCGGAAAAGCCCGCGCCCTCCACGTACTCCTTCAGAGCCTTGACGCAAAGGCGATACCGTTCGTCAATGTGCATGATAGCAACCCTTTCATCCGCGCTTGTCCGCCCAGTATGAAAGCCCTTTGTTACATCGGTGTTGCCAACCTCCAAACCGGGGCGGCGCATCCCGAAAAGAGGGCCTACTGGATTGCGCGAATGCGATTCGCCAGCCATTCCGCCCATTCCTCCACGCCGTCGCCCTTCGTGGCGGCAATCGGGAAGATGGGAGCCTGCGGATTCAGCTGCTTGACGGACGCCTCGAACGCATCGCGGTCGAAATTGAACACGGGCAGCGTGTCCACCTTGTTGAGGACCACCGCTTCCGCCGCTTGGAACACGCCCGGGTACTTGAGGGGCTTGTCGTCCCCTTCGGGCACCGACAGGATCATAGCCTTCATGTTCTCGCCCAGGTCGAAATCGGTCGGGCACACCAGGTTGCCCACGTTCTCCACGATGATGAGGTCGAGCCGCTCCAAATCGAGCACGTCGACGGCGCGCTTGATCATGGCGCTTTCCAGATGGCACGCACCGCCCGTGTTGATTTGCACGGCCGCGATGCCCTGCGCCTTTATCTTCTCGGCGTCCACGTTGCTGGCGATGTCGCCCTCGATGACGGCAATGTTGAACTCGTCGCGCAAGGCGTCGATGGTAGCCAAGATGGTGGACGTCTTGCCCGATCCGGGGCTGGCAAGCAGATCGAGCACGAACACGTGGTTCTCCGCGAAACGTCGACGCAAGTCAGCTGCCAGCTGGTCGTTTTTGTCGAGGATGGGCTGCTTCATGTCAATCTGCATACGTTACTCCTTGCCTTCCGCTTCGTCCTCTTCGCCTTCATCGGGAATATCCACTTCTATGCTGTCGATCTGTAGTTCGCGACCCGCAATGAGCTTGGTCGTGAAGCTGTTGCACTCGGGACAGAGCAGGTGGAACCGGTCGTGCTCGAACTCAGCACCGCATTCCAGGCAGCGCGACTTCGGCTTGACCATGGTGATCTGAAGCTCGGCGCCCTGCACCATGGTGTTCTCGGACAGCGCCTCGAACGCGAACACCAGCGCGTCTTCAATGGCTTCGGTCATCTCGCCAACCGAAAGGTTGACCTTGAGCACGCTGGTGGCCCCGGCTTGCTTCGCCGATTCCTGAACCGCTTCCATCACGCCCGTCATGATCCCTAATTCGTGCATGCCGCTCCTTCGCACTTGTTTTTCGTCCCCGCCCATAGTATCCGAATGTTCGCGGCGCGCGAAGCCAAGATGCGAAGCCTTGGCGCGAACGCCACTCGGAATACGCAAACGGCCTGCCGCAAACGCGACAGGCCGTCATAAACAAACGCAGTATCAGAGAACCGTTACTTCTTGGCCTTCTTTGCTTTCGTCTTGGCCAATGCGGCATCCTGCGCCGCCTCTTCGGCTTCTTCGCGCTCGATCTCCTCGTTCTGCTTCTTGATGCGCTTGCTCAGAACGATGCGCGAGATAAGCAGGCTGACCTCGTACATGCCGATCATGGCAGCGAACATGAGCAGCATGGTGACCGGCGAGGCATCGGGCGTGGCCATGGCGGAAATAACCATGAGCACCACGTAGACCATGCGCCAGCTGCCGCGCAGCTTCTTATAGGGCACCACGTCGAAGATGACCAGGTAGAACACGACCAGGGGAAGCTCGAACGCCACGCCGAAGCCCAGCTCGAACTTGATGATCATGTCGATGTACGACGACATGCGCGGCGCGACGGTGCCCAGGCCTGCCGCCTGATCCGTCAGCCACTGGAACGCCGGGTTCAGGATGATCAGGTAGCAGAACACCGTGCCGAAGATGAACAGGGCCACGGCGGCGGCAAACGTGGGGATGAACCACTTGCGCTCGCTCGGCTTCAGCGCTGGCAGGAAGAAAGCGAGGATCTGCCACAAGATCACCGGAGCGCAGGCAACAAGCGAGGCCCACAGCGAAATCTTGAAACGCGTCGAGAACGCCTCAAAGGGGTCGATGGCCTGCAACGATGCAAACCCGCTTGCATCTTGAGGCAAGAATTCGGAAATAGGCAGCAGCAAGAACTGGCCCATGATGGGCGTCGCCATGTAGAACACGACCACCGCGATAGCCAAGCAAGCGATGATGCGCACCAAGCGCATGCGCAGCTCGCCCAGGTGGTCGAACAGGGGCATACGTGCCGGTCCGATAGGCATGGCTTATTCCCCCTTCTCGTTCTTCTCGGCCGCAGCTTTGGCAGCTTCAGCGGCTTTCCTGTTTGCGGCGCGCGTAGCGGCGGCCTTCTTCGCCGCAGCGGAACGTGCGGCGGCCTTCTCAGCATCGGTCTTGGCAGCTGCGGGCTTTTTAGCGGCAGAAGGCTTCTTCGCGGCGGACTTCGCCGGGGCCTTGGCTTCCGGCTTGGCAGCTGCGGGCTTGGCGGCCGTCGCGGTTGCAGCAGGCTTGGCGGCGGGTGCGGGCTGGGCCTTCGCGGCGGGCGTCGACGCCTTGGCTGCGGGCTTCGTGCCGTACAGCTCGTCGGGCGAGGGCTTGGCCTTGGAGGCGGCGTCGGCGGTTGCCGGCTGCGCGGCAGCAGCCTCGACAGGCTTCGGCGTTTCGAACGACCCGTCCGGCTTCGCGATGGGCTTCGGCGTCGCAGACGCAGCAGCGGCCGTCGTAGCCGCGGCCGTCGCAGCAGCGGCAGCCGGCGCCTCCGCGGCCTTCTCGGCCTCGGCAGCCTTCTTGGCCGCGCGCTCCTTGTCGTAACGAGCCTTGCGCTCCGAGAAGCTTTCGGTCTTCTCTTCCTTCTTGTCGTCCTTGCCGATCTCGGACACCTTCGACAGGGCCTCGAGCGGGTTCTTGAACGGCTCGTCAGAGGTGGGGTCGTAGACTTCCGTCTTGATGACCTTGTTCATCTCTTCCTGAGCGCTTCTGAACTTGCTGATTGCCTTCCCCAACGTCTTAGCCATTGCTGGCAGCTTATCGGGCCCGAAAATAAGGAACCCGAACAGCAGAATGAGGAATAACTCGAATCCACCGATACCAAACAAAGCAAACCCCTTTGTGCGGTCTTATCATCTTCTCAACGCCGCGCCTCTGCGCGGCAACGATTTATAGTATCACAACCGCGCCCGCGTAAGGCAAAGGAGTCTACTTGGCAATAAAAAGTGTGCGAGAACTCCCCGGCATCGGGGCGTACCGGGCACGACGAGCACCGTGATCGCCGCAGCGGCAACAATCGAAGTCATGAAATCACGGGACGCCCGCACCGACGATGCGCCCGGAACTCGCACCCAGGAAGCAACGTACGCGCCACATGCCCGGAACCGAAACCGGCCGACTCCTGCGGCGCGTACGCACGCACCAACGCCAAAAAACGCACGGGGCGAACGCACATGCGTCCGCCCCGCCTTCATCCGAACAACCCGGAAACCAGCGCCTACGAGCCGGTCCCCAAAAACGCAAGGGCCACCGTTGGGATGCCCAGCGCCAAAACCAAGATCACGCATATCACGATCGTGAACAGCTTCTTGGTTTTCTCGGCGGCCTCTCGGCGCTCCTTGTCCTTGCGCTCGCGCTCCTGAGCGGCCTTGATGCGGTCGCTCTTCTGCTTTGCCGTCAGCTTTTGATTCGTTCCCATGTGCTATACCCTCAACTTACCGCGGATCTCGATGACGCGGGCGATGTTCTTGGCAACCTCCACGCCCACGTTCCACTTGTTCTTCTCGTACAGCGAAACGCCGTCGACCATGGTCATGAGCACGTCCGAGCCGCTGCACGCGTTCACGACGGCCGAAACCGGATCGCTTGTGGGCGTCTGATGCGAACCCGACAGGTCAAGCGCCACGATGTCGGCGCGCTTGCCCACTTCCAGCGAGCCGATCTTGTCGTCAAGCTTCAACGCGCGCGCCGCGCCGATGGTGGTCATCTCCAGCATGGTCTGCGAATCCAGGAAGGTGCCCACGTTCACAGCGCGCTGCACCAACATGCCGATGCGCATCTCGATGAGGATGTCCGTGGAGTCGGTTGCGGCAGGCGAATCGGTGCCCAGGCCCATGCGCAAGCCGGCGCGCATGAACTTGTCGATGGGGGCAACGCCCATGCCCAGCTGCGCGTTGCAGCGCGGGCACACGGCCACGCCCACGTCGTATTCCTTGAGCTTCTGAATGTCCTTGTCGTCAACATGCACGCAATGAATGGCCAGCACGTTGTCGGATTCGAACGCGCCCCAGTTCAGCGCATAACGAACCGGCGTGGTACCCGTGGGAAGCCACGGCGGAATCTCAACGAAACCGCGCTTCTGGTCCATGGTGTGCACCGAGAACGGCGAGGAGCCGTACTTGATGAAGTTGTACTCTTCGCGGTTGCCCGCCATGTGCATGGCGACGGGGACGTTCTCGCGGCGAGCGAACTCGGATATCTTGCCGAACACGGACGGATGGCATGCGTACATGGACGTGGGAGCCACGCCGATGGTGATGCGGTCGCCGTCCACTTCCTCGCGCCAGTGCATGATGTCGTTTTCCGCCAGGCGCATCGCGTAGTCCACGCGACGCTTGTCCATGGCGCCCACCTCGCGGTAGATGACGCTGCGCATGCCCAGCTTCTGCGTGGCCGTGCACGCCGCGCCCGTTGCCGTGATGTCCGCAACGCACGTGATGCCGCTGGAAAGCGCTTCCAAACCGCCCAGGATAGCGGAGTCGTACCAGTCGCTCACGTCCATCTTCGCGCTTTTTTCCATCATGGACATGATCCACGTGGTATAGGGAACGTCATGCACGATTCCGCGCATGACCGCGTTCTCAAGATGCGTGTGCAAATCGATAAGACCCGGCATAATGGCGGCCATGCCGAAGTCGACCACTTCCTCGTCGGGGTAGCGCAGCTTGAGCATGTCGATCGAGCCGATGTCGCGAATAGCCCCGTCGCGAACGAGCACCGCGCCGTTATGCAGCGGCTCGGACGTGATGGGAAGAACGTACTGTGCGCACAAGAGCATAGCTGCTCCGCCCTTTCTCCCATGATTCCCGTAATTCATGCATTTTCGTGTAACGGCTATCATAGCATTCTCCAACCGCTCTTCCGCGAAAGCACACAGGCCAATCGGCGAGGTGCAGGACCTTGACGAGGCGCGTGATCCTGGCGGCAGAAGGCGGGATTGCGCTGGACGCGAAATCGCGGCGATTCGGGGAGGGATCGCGGCGGGGTGCCGCCCTCGGCGCCAGGCGGGATTGCGCGGACGGGTTAGGATGGGGGCTGGGCCCCTAGAGCCTTGGTGCCGAATCCCCGGAGTCCGGGGCTCCGAATCCCCAAACCCCCGAAACCTTGGAGTCCCCGAACCTTGATTTCCAGAGCTTCGGGCTTTCGGAACCTTAAATCCCCCGAGTCCGGGGCTCCGAAGTCCAGCCGCTGTCAAAACGAGCGAGTTTTGCTGGTCCTCAAATGAGGATAAAGCCACATCGCATCTCGATGACCAGGCACGATGTAAAACGCTTGTCAGCAACCCACGGCGTCAGGGCGAAAAATCCCCGCAAAACTCGTCCGTTTTGACAGCGGACCCGCGCGGCACCCGCAAAACTCGTCCGTTTTGGCAATCCAGCGGCACGCACCCGCAAAACTCGTCCGTTTTGGCAGCGGGCGCCCGTTTCGGCAACGCGACACGCATGCGCGCGCAAAACTTGCTCGGCAAACTTCGCGCACCCATTATTCGGCGCGAAAAATAATCCGCGTGCACCTCAAAATTCAACAAGGTAACGATCGGCAGGCGCGCTATACTTCTCGGCAGTATGCAAACATTAGACATGACATATATCCACGCGCCCGCAACCTACGACTTTCGCGAGCGCTCCATCATGTACGGACCGGTGTCCGACATGGTGCCCTCCACGCCCATCTTCGAAATGTACCCGCTGGGGCTGACCACGCTGTGCGAGTACCTGGAACGACACGGTCTGCGATCGCGCATCTACAACCTGGCTTCCATGATGCTGCACAAGAAGAACTTCGACGTGGAGAAGAACCTCGCGCGCCTGGACTCGCACATGTTCGGCATCGACCTGCACTGGATGCCGCACTGCCACGGCTCGGTGGAAGTGGCGAAAATCCTCAAGCGGCTGCACCCGCGCACGCCCATCAGCTTCGGCGGACTGTCGTCGTCGATCTTCCACGAAGACCTGATCAAGTACGATTGCATCGACTTCGTATTCCGCGGCGACTCCACCGAAGAGCCCATGCGCATGCTGGTGGAGCGCGTGGCGCGTGCAGCCAAAACGCACACGCCGCTGGGCGATTTGTCGGACATTCCCAACCTCACCTGGAAAGATGCCGAAGGCTCCATCCACATCAACCCCTTGAGCTGGGTTCCCGACGACATGAACGCCATATCCATGGACTACGACTACCCCATGAAGGGCGTGCTGCGCCACCACGACATGACCAGCTACCTGCCCATGAAGGGCTGGCTGAGCTACCCTGTGACCGCCAGCCTGACCTGCCGCGGCTGCGCGCGCAACTGCGCCACGTGCGGCGGTAGCGCCTACGCGTTCAAGAACCACTTCGGTCGCCGGCGCGTAGCCTGGCGTGATCCGAAGCTGCTGATCCGCGACATCCAGCACGTGCAGGACCATATCTGGGGCCCCATCTTCGTGCTGAACGACTTCCTGCAAGCCGGCGAGGATTACACGCACGAGTTCATCACGGGGCTCAAAGGAAAGGTGCACAACCCCATCGGGTTCGAGTTCTTCGGCCCGCCGCCGGGCGGCGACGAATTCTACCAGCTGCTGGACAAGAACCTGGGCAACTGGTCGGTGGAGATTTCAGCGGAAAGCCACGACGACGACGTTCGCGCGGCGTTCGGCAAGGGCCACTACACGATGGCCGAGCTGGAAGAAACCATCGTGGACGCGCTTTCGCACCCCAACTGCGAACGGTTCGACCTGTACT
Source organism: Paraeggerthella hongkongensis (assembly GCF_003340345.1). Lineage (GTDB taxonomy): Bacteria > Actinomycetota > Coriobacteriia > Coriobacteriales > Eggerthellaceae > Paraeggerthella > Paraeggerthella hominis. Next base: position 17,576 of record NZ_PPTQ01000011.1, read on the forward strand.
TCATGACGGGCATCCCCAAGCAAACGGCGGCCAGCGTGCGCGAAACAGGCGCGTACGTGCAGCATTTGTACGAGCGCGTGAACTACGATCCGCGCCTGGTGGTGCTGACCAGCCCCATGGCGCCGTTTTTGGACGTGGGATCCATCGCGTTCGACAACCCGGAAAAGTACGGCTACAAGCTGCGCGCCCGCACGTTCGAGGAGCATCGCGAGCGCATGATCCTGCCCTCGTGGAAGCACATCATGAACTACGAGAGCATCTACATGTCCGTGGACGAGATGGTGGACGCCACCTACGACGCGGCGCTCGACCTCAACCGCATCAAAGGCGAGCACGGCATCCTGGATCCGGGCATGGCCGCCGCCACCGACAAGCGCATCCGCGAGGCGCGCGAGCAGATGAACCGCCTGGACGACGTCCTGTACAACGGCACCGGCCGCATCGATGCGCGGCTGGCGACGCTCAAGGAGGAGTTCGAGCGCCTGTCCGAGAACACGGTTGCTGAAAAATCGGAGTTGAACTGGGCGTTCGATGTAAAGCCCACGCATGCGAAGCACCTGGCGAAGCTCTGGTTCACCAACGAGCCCGCCAACGCCCTGGCGAAGCTGACCGGAACGTGGCGCCCTGCAGCAAGCGATTTCGACTACCCCGATCAGGAGAACGGCGTGCTCTCCCCCGCCTGGAACGCCGACGGAACGGCCAACTGCACGTTCAAAGGGCTTGCCGTGGACGGCATCGCCGACGGACGCGCGCTTTCGGACGATACGGGCGCGCAGGTAGCCGCGTTCGGCAGCGTGGTGGCGCCGGGATTTTCCCAGGAGAACACGAACGAGGCGTTCGATGCCGCCAACGCGCATCTGGAAGCCGGACGTGCGGGCACGGGCATCGAAGCGGGGCGGCATGCGGCCATCCGGGCCGAAGCGCTGCGCACGGTGGAGCACGACCCCCTGCTCGAGCAGATGATGGCGGAGGAGCGCGAACGCGAGGAAGCGCTGGCGCGCGGCGAGATCGCGCGTACGGTGCCGCGCGACGCCGGCGGCCTTCAAGGCGCGGGCGGCGTCAAGGGCGCGCGTGAGGCGCGCAAGCTCGAGAAGCTGCGCGACCGCAAAACGGAGAACCCTGCCAGCTAACGGCGCATCCGCCGCTGCATGGCATTCGATAGCGAGTTGGACGGCGGGATCGTCCGCCTGGGCGCCGCGGCAAAAATAGTCGCGGCGCCCTTTTTTGTCATCGGCAAGCCAACCCGACCGGCGCGCCGGCGCTTTGCGCCGCGCTAGCCGATCCCGTCCCTACTCAACAGCGGCGTCAGCTTCCCCTGCGCCAACAGCGTGATCCTTCCCGTGGCGCGCGACACGGTGGTGTAGAGCCGACGGCGCGACAAGGGATCGTCCGGGAACGTGCGCTCGCTTGCTTCGGGCACGATCACGTGGTCGAATTCCAGGCCCTTCGCAAGCTTGAGCGACGTGAGGACAACGCCGCTCGTAGGCAGCGTCGCCTCGGCGTCGATGAGCGGAGGCGCGCCGTCCCCCAGCTTCTTCTGCAGCTGCTTCGCCTGGTGCTTCTGCGGCAGGATCACCGCCGTAAGGCCCTCGTCCGCAGACGCCGCCTCGATGACGCGCACCAGCTCCCGATCGCGCTCCTCTTCGGTGGCGCGCTCGATGATGGCCGGGGCCTCCTCCTGGCGGCGTATGGACGAGATGCGCAGGCGCTCCTCGTCCGCAAGCAGGCCGGCGAACAGCGCGGTGATGGCGGGCGAAGACCGGTAGCTGGTCATGAGCCGACATTCCTCCACCGAGCCGCGGGCTTTCTGGAATACGGCTTTGACGTCGTCAAACGTTGCCGTATCGGGACCGATGGCCTGATTTTGGTCGCCCAGGAGCAAGAAGTGGGCACGGCGGAAATAGCGCGCCAGCACCGTAAGCTGGGCCGCCGTGTAGTCTTGCACCTCGTCGATCATCACGTACTTGGCATCCGGATTGCCCAGCCCCGTGAGCGCCATCTTCAAGTACAGCCATTCCACGGGCACCAGGTTCTCCACGCCGAGCAGGCGCATACCGATGCGGTCGATGCGCAGCCAGTCGTCGTTCTCGACGGCTTTGCGCGCGGCAGCGTAACGATCGTCCACGTACTGCTGCGCCCAAACGCGCGCTTCGTCTTCGTCCTGCGCGTCGAACGTTTCGCGGAAGAGCGCCACCTGCTCGTCGGGGCTCAAGGCCGACAGCTCGTCGAGAATTCGATCGGACGTCGCTATCTGCTTCAGGCGCGTGTCCAGACGGTGCGCCAGCTCGTCGCGCATGAGCGACACCAGGTGCGGGCCGGCCGGAATGTTCTTGAACTTAGCCGCCACCTGAAGGATCTGCCCCACGGACAGCAGGCGATCCCCGTTGCAGTGCACCTCTTTGAAGTCGTGCGGGTCGAACGCGAATCCCGCGCACGCCGCATCGATGCGCTCAAGCCGGTCGAGCGCCACGTTCACCTGCCCGCCCGTGCGATCGGGCGGCATGAGCTGTTGCAAAAACTCGCTCCACGTAAGGCATTCGGGGTTGCGCTCGCCCAGATCGGGCAGCACGTTGTCGATGTAGCTTTGGAACACGGGGTTGGGCGTGATCAGGAACACCTGGCTAGGATCCAGGCTTTCGCGCTGCTGGTAGAACAGGTAGGCGATGCGCTGCATGAGCACCGAGGTCTTGCCGCTGCCGGCAATGCCGTTCACCAGCAGAGCCGGCACGTCTTCATGGCGAATGACCTGGTTCTGCTCCTTTTGGATGGTGGCGGTGATGGACTGCATCTTGGCCGAGCGCTGCTTGGACAGCGACGCCAGCAACAGCGAATCCTGGATGGCCACCGTGGTGTCGAAGTACGCGTTCAGGCGGTCCTTGTCCACGTCGAACTGTCGGCGCAGCTTAAGGTCAACGTTGATGGTGCGCCCGTTGGCCTGGTACGAAGTGGGGCCGTTGTCCTGGTTGTAGTACACCTCGGCCACCGGCGAGCGCCAGTCCACCACCAGGCGGCGGTAGGAATCGTCGGACACGCCCGCAGTGCCAATGTAGAGCTCTTTGGGGTCTTCGCCCGGCTTGAACTGAAGGACCACTTTCGCAAAGTAGGGCTGGCCGAGCAGCAGCCGTATGCTGTTGAGCTTTTCGGCATCGACGCTCTGCGCCATGTTGTACGCGTCGATCACGCGGTTAACGGTGGCGAAATCGGCGTATGTCTCCATGGCGTCAGCGTAGCTGGCCAGGTTCACCGACAGCTCGTCCACCATGGCAAGCTTGTCGGCGGCGGCGTCTTTGCTGTTCTTGTCCATTTTCGCCACCAGATCGGCGGCCATCGACCGCAGCGTAGCGTACGTTTCGCTCAGATGGCGCTGCTCCGCTTCGAATACGGGGTCTTGCGCCGAAGATGCTTCGAGGTGCGTGGTGTCGGTGTGCAACGGTACTCCTTGATCGAATGTGCAAGGGGAGATTATACGGGTCTGCGCCCGCGTTTCCCAGCGACTTCACGCTTCTTGCTGAAACCGTAACCCAGGGGCAGGCGGGCTGGCGTATACTGTGCTCTCGCACGATTCCCGATCGCAATGGAGCATCACCTGTGAGCATCGACACCGCCACCGGCAAGGAAGCGCCTGCGGACATCTCGTCCGAGCGCGTGAAAGACATCTTCTCCACCATCGCCAAGAAGTACGAACGCTTCAACGCCGTCTCGAGCTTCGGCGCTTACAAGGCGTGGCTGTCCGGCATGATGCGCCAGGCTCCCATCAGCCCCAACGCAGACGTGTTGGACATCGCGGGCGGCACGGGCGACGTGACCTTCACCGTGGCGCGGGCGAAGCATCCGCGACACATCCAGTGCACCGACCTGGTCGACGAGATGCTCGACGTTGCACGCATGCACTACGCCGACGGCAAGGCCGACGGCGTGCCGGTTGATTTCGAGGTGGTGGACGCGCAGAACATTCCGTACGCCGACGCGAGCTACGACGTCATCACCATGGCGTACGGCATCCGCAACATGCCCGAGCGCGACCGGGCGCTTTCCGAAATGTTCCGCGTGCTGAAGCCCGGCGGGTCGCTCGTGTGCCTGGAATTCTCCACGCCGCCGAACGCGGTATGGCGCGCCCTGTACAACTTCTACTTGAAGCACCTGATCCCCTTCTGGGGAGGCCTGATCACCGGCGACCGCGAGGGCTTCGTGTACCTATCGCGCTCCATCAAGGCGTTCCCCAACCAGCAAGGGCTGGCCGACATGATGACGCGCGCCGGATTCACGGATGTGACCTGGAAGAACTACACCGGGGGCATCGCCGCCGTCCACGTAGCGAAGAAGCCGGAGGCCTAAAGCCTGCGAAAGGCCGGCTGACGCTTCGATCGAAAGAAGGCTGAGCTAGTCGAGACGCGCTCGAGCGCCAAGTCCGACCGACGCCGAAACGCAACTGCACATCAACGGCGGTTCGATGCTACCGCTTGCGCGCTCAAATGCACGATTCTTCCCCCAATGTTGCGTTCGAAGGACCTGCCAAGAGGCAACCTTCGATGCGATCGCGCGTTTCGCCTGGTCGCAGGTTGTTCGCTGTCGGCAGAAAGGCTTCGGCATGCACTCGAACGCAACATTGGGGGAAGAATCGTGCAGCAAGCAGACCATTCGCTGTCGAATCGGCGCTGATGCGCACCGGTGCGCACCGCCTTCCGAGCAGGGCGGCTTGCAACGAAGCGGGAAAACGGGCTCGAGACGGAGCCGGAAGACGAAGCCAGCGTCTCACTCGACGCGCATCATGCGGTAGCCTACGCCGACGTGGGTCTGGATGTAAAGGGGGTTGGCCGGGTCGGGCTCGATCTTCTTGCGCAGGGTTGCCATGAACACGCGCAGCGACGAGCGATCGGACGCCAAAGCGCTTCCCCACACCTCCTTGAGCAGGAAGTTGTGCGTGAGCACCTTGCCCGTGTTGCGCGCCAGCAGGCACAGCAGCTTGTACTCGAACGGCGTGAGGTGCACCTCCTGCCCATCGCGCTGCACGCAGGTGGAAGCGTAGTCGATGGTAAGGCCGCCGTTGCGATACACCGGATCCTCGGCACCTTCCTGCATGGCGCGCTCGCGATCAAGACGGCGCAGCGCAACGCGCACGCGAGCAAGCAGCTCGTCAACCGAGAAAGGCTTCACCAGGTAGTCATCGGCTCCGGCGTCGAGCGCCTCCACCTTGTCGGCATCCTCCAAGCGGGCCGACAGCACGATCACCGGCAACGACGACCATCCGCGCAAGGTGCGAATGACGTCGACCCCATCGCCATCAGGCAATCCGAGGTCAAGTATGACCAGATCAGGGGGATGCGAAGACAGCTCCAACAGCGCCTGCGCAACCGAGCGCGCCTCTCGATGAGCGTAGTCGTGCAGCTCGAGCGTCGTCGTCACCAAACGGCGCACCGCCGCATCATCCTCAACAACCAGTATCCGATACCGTTCAGCCACGTACCGCCTCCACCGATCGAGCGACCACATCTTCAGCATCCACCGCGGGCAGCGTGAACCAGAACTCGCTGCCGCAAGGCTTCCTGTTGCGCACTTGCAAAGTCCCGCCGTGAACCTCGACGATCGAGCGGCACAGCGAAAGGCCCAGGCCCATGCCGCGCTTGAAATCTCCGCTCTTGCCGCCGGGCTTGCCCGTAGAGCCATTGTAGAACATATCGAAGATGTGCTTGCGGTCCTCGTCCGGGATTCCCGGACCCTCGTCCGAAACCGCGATCCGCACGCGCGGCAGCCCGTCCTCGACGGCGCGGCGCGCGGTCACGGCGATGCAGCTTCCCTCGGGCGCATAGGCAATGGCGTTGTTCACCAGGTTGATCACAACCTGCACGATCAGGCGCGCGTCCATCTCGGCCATAAGCAGCTCGTCCTCCAAATCGACGCGCACGCAACGATCCGCAATGCGCCGATCGACATGCCGAAGCGCCTCCTGCACCACATCGCCGACCAGCTCGGGCTGCACCGCCAGCTGCATGGTGCCGTTGTCGATGCGCGTGATGGACAGCAGGTTCTCGACCAGCGTGACCAACCAACGCGCGTCGTCGTGAATATCGCGCAGCAGGCGCCGCTTCTGCTGCGCTGTCAGTGCGTCCTCATCGTGCAGCAGCATGTCCGCATCCCCCGAAATGCTGGTGAGAGGCGTGCGCAGATCATGAGAGATCGTCCGCAGCAAGTTCGCGCGCAACGTTTCCTTTTCCATGCGCATCTCCATGCGGCGGCGCTCGTCGGCGAACAGGATCTGCTCGGTCGCCTGCCCGCATTCGTCAAGAATGGCAAGCAGCAGGTTCTTTTCGAACGCACCGAAATCCTCTTCCCCGTCGATGTCGTCCATGGCAACGCCAGCCACGCCGAACACGACGTCTTTCGACCGAATGGGCAGGTAGAGGCAGTGCGCGTTGGCCAGCGTGTCGGTTGTGGCGCCCGCGCGCTCGTTGTTCGACGCCGACCACGCCGCCACCGCAGCCTCGGCGGGGGAAGCCAGCACGGCCGTATCCGTCGCGCCGCCTATCGTTCCCGGAACATCGTGGAGCTCGGGGTTCGCCAGGCTTCCGTCGCCGAGCATCCGGTACATCACCACGGGGCGGTTCAGCAGCTTGATGACCTGCTCGGCCGCGAACCGAAAGCACTCGTCGGCGGTCGACGCGCCCTGAAGCTTGCGGCTCGACTCAAGCAGAACCTCCATGCGGTACGCGCGACGCGCGGTGCTTTCGGCCTGGCGTTTCATGCGGATGGCCAAAGACGACGCAGCAAACGTCCCCACCAGCAAAAACGCGAAGATGAACGGGTAGTTCAGCCCAACGGCGTGCAGCGTGAAGCGCGGCACGGTGAAGAAGAAGTTGTACGCGAACACGCTGCCGAGCGAGGCGAACAGCGCGTAGAAGAATCCGTCGGCGCGCGTGGCCATGAGCAGCGCCACGATGAGATACAGCATGAGAACCACCGACCCCGCCAAGCCCAGCTCGTAGATCACCAGGCCCAAGGCCGTGGCAAGCGCGACCGACGCGAGGGCCCGCCATATATCGGCAACCGTGAAATGGAAGCCCGTCGCCTCGCGCAGCCGCCCGTACTGAGCGGGCAGGTCCTTGGTGGGCACCACGTCCACCACGGCACCGTGCGCAAGCTTCATCAGCCGGTTGACCAGGCTTTCCGGCCCCCACCCCAGCGCGCGGAAGCCGCCAATGGCGTTTCCCACCACAATATGGGTCGCCCCTGCGGTTTCCGCGTACTGCGCAATCTGCTGCGCTATGTCGTCGCCGAACAGCGTGACCACATGCGCGCCCAGCTCTTCGGCCAAATCGACGTTCGCCCGCAGGCGCCCGCGCCGTTCGGCGTCGAGCTTCTTGCTCTGCGACGACTCCACCACCACCGCGGTGAACGCGCCATGGTACGACTCCGCCATGTTGGCCGCGGCGCGAATGGCCTTCACGTTGCCGGCGTAGGGAGTCACGTACACTAGCACGTCCTCGCCCGCCTCCACGCGCGCGCCCGACTCGCCGCACTCGGCCTTGCGCGTCAAGCGATCGGCCATGCGGCGAAGCGCGATCTCGCGCAGCGCCGCCAGGTTCTTGCGCGAGAAGAAGTTGCCGAGCGCCGTGCGCGCACGGTCGGGCAGGTAGATCTTCCCCGACTCCAAACGATCGATCAAATCGTCCGGCTCGATGTCCACCAGCTCCACCGAAGCCGCCTGGTCGAAAATGCGATCGGGAATGCGCTCGGAAACGCTTACGTGCGTGATGGCGGCGATCTTGTCGTTCAAGCCCTCCAGATGCTGCACGTTCACCGTCGTGAACACGCTGATGCCCGCGCGCAGCAGCTCCTCGACGTCTTGATAGCGCTTCCGATGGCGGCACCCGGGGGCGTTCGTGTGAGCCAGCTCGTCCACCAGCACGATCTGCGGGCGGCGCGAAAGCACCGCATCCAGGTCGAATTCGCGCAAGGTGATGCCTCGATGCGTGACGGCGCGCGGCGAAATCTGCTCCAAGCCTTCCGTCAACGCCATGGTGTCCACTCTTGTATGGGGCTCCACGTAGCCCACCACCACGTCGAAACCCTTGTCGAGCACCGCATGGGCCTCTTCCAGCATGGCGTACGTCTTGCCGACGCCCGCCGCATAGCCGAAGAATATCTTGAGCTTGCCGCGCGCGTCGCCCTCGGCAGCTTCCCCCTCGACGATCTGGCGCAGAATAGCATCGGGGTCGCGGCGCGTCTCCAAATCGCCCATCGATGCAGCCATAGCGTTCCTTCCAACCGGAGGTGGAGCCGACGCACGTCGCGCCCGCCCCACCGTTCATCATACCTACGTTGCCGCCGCCGGTGCGACGTGCGTTACCGAACCGGCAAGATGCCGTCCAGCATCAGGTTCACCTTCAGCACGTTCACGCGCGCGTCTCCCAAAATTCCCCCTTGCGGCTGCTCCGTGCAACGCTCGATGATAGCGCGAATGTCGCGGGGGCTTTTGCCCGTGGTCCTGGCCAAGCGCTCGACTTGATACTCGGCCGCCGCCGGAGAGATATGCGGGTCGAAACCGCTGCCCGACTCGGTAACCAAATCGCTCGGAATGGGCTTGTTGCCCTGTTCCGGATGGGCCGCGCGAAGAGCGTCGATGCGCGCCTGCACGGTTTCAGCGAACTCGTCGCCAGCCGGACTGAGGTTCGACGGAGCATACCACAGCACCTTGGATCCTCGATCGTCGGTGAACGTCTTTGCGTCGGGGCTCATAGGGCGCCCCCATAGATGGTCTTCGCCCGCAAACGGCTGGCCCACCAGCTCGCTGCCGTACGCGGTGCCGTCAACTTCGATGGTAGACCCGTTAGCCTGATGAGGGAAAGCCAGCTGAGCCAAAACCGTGCAGGCAAACGTGTACGCAACGCCGCATAAAAGCGTGACCACCAGGAAGAACAGCACTGCGCTTCCCCACAGCTTCGCTCCGTTTCCCACATGCAACATAATGATCTCCTCTCGTCTAACGATCCTGCGCTACGCAATGCCCAGCGCCGTGATAGCCATATCAAGAACCTTGATGGCCACAAACGGAAGCACGATTCCGCCCAGGCCGTACACCAGCAAGTTGCGCGTCAGCAGGCTTTGCGACGTTGCCTCGCGGTACTTCACCCCTTTGAGCGCCAGCGGAATGAGCGCCACGATGATCAGCGCGTTATAGGTGACCGCAGCCAGAATGGCCGTTGTCGGGCTGGTCAGGTGCATGACGTTGAGCGCATCGAGGGCAGGGTACAGCGGGACGAACAGCGCCGGAACGATGGCGAAGTACTTCGCCATATCGTTAGCGATGGAGAACGTGGTCAGGCTTCCGCGCGTCATGAGCAGCTGCTTGCCGATGCGCACGATGTCGAGCAGCTTCGTGGGGCTGGAATCAAGGTCGACCATGTTGCCAGCCTCCTTCGCCGCCTGGGTGCCGCTGTTCATGGCAACGGCCACATCGGCCTGCGCAAGCGCGGGAGCATCGTTCGTGCCGTCGCCCGTCATGGCCACCATGTGCCCTTCGGCCTGGTACTGGCGGATGGCGGCGAGCTTCGTTTCGGGCGTTGCCTCGGCAATGAAGTCGTCCACGCCCGCCTCGGCAGCGATAGCCGCAGCCGTCAGGGGATTGTCGCCCGTGATCATGACGGTCTTGATGCCCATCGTGCGCAGGTCGGCGAAATTCTCCCTGATGCCCTGCTTCACGATGTCCTTCAGGTACACCACGCCCAGCACGCGATGATCGCGCGCGACGAGCAACGGTGTACCGCCCGCGCGCGAAACGCGCTCGACGGCAAGCGCGCATTGGGCGCTGTACCGCCCGCCGCCCGCTTCCACGTAACGCTTCACCGCATCGGCCGCGCCCTTGCGAATCTCATGGCCGTCGAAATCCACGCCGCTCATCCGCGTTTGAGCCGTGAACGGGATCGACGCCATGCCCGACCCCTCCAGCACCCGTGCGCGAATGCCGAAGCGCTCCTTCGCCAGCACCACGATGCTGCGGCCTTCCGGCGTTTCGTCCGTCAGGCTGGCCAACTGGGCCGCGTCGGCCAGATCGCGCTCGTCGGCACCGTCGACCGCAACGAACTCGGCCGCCTGGCGGTTGCCCAGCGTGATGGTGCCGGTTTTGTCCAGCAGCAGCACGTCCACATCGCCCGCCGCCTCCACGGCGCGGCCGCTCATGGCCAGCACGTTCGCCTGGTTCAGGCGGCTCATGCCGGCAATGCCGATAGCCGAGAGCAGCGCGCCGATCGTAGTGGGAGCCAAGCACACGAACAGCGCAACGAGCGAGGTGATGGACGTGGGATTCGCCATGCCCTGTTGGTTGGCGCCGAACCCGCTGAAAGCGAACAGCGCCACCGACACGGTCAGAAACACGATGGTCAGCGCAATGAGCAGGATCTCGAGCGCGATCTCGTTCGGCGTTTTCTTGCGTGCCGCCGATTCGACCATGGCGATCATCTGGTCGAGGAAACTGTGCCCCGCATCGGCGGTCACGCGCACCACCAGCCAATCGGACAGCACCGTAGTGCCGCCGGTCACAGCTGAGCGGTCGCCGCCCGCCTCGCGGATGACCGGGGCGGATTCGCCCGTGATGGCGCTCTCGTCCACCGAAGCCGCCCCTCTGACAATCTCCCCGTCAGCGGGAATCTGCTCGCCAGCGGACACGAAGAACACGTCCTTCTTCTTGAGGAGCGCCGAGCTTACCTCGTCGGCATTGAGGCGGAAGTACTCGGCGGGATCGTCGACATGCGCGCCCTTGGCCACCATGGCCTCGTTGAGCTTGTGCGCGTCGATGTCGCGCTTGGCGGCGCGCAGAGCGTCGGCCTGAGCCTTGCCGCGACCCTCTGCGAGAGCTTCGGCGAAGTTCGCGAACAGCACCGTCAGCCACAGGACCGCCGAAACCGCCAGGGTAAAAGCCGGGTGCGCGTCCGCCACGCCGAACAGGGAAAGAACGAACAGCGCCGACGTCAGGGCGGCCGAAAGGTACACCATGAGCATGACGGGATTCTTCGCCTGCTCGTTCGGCTTGAGCTTCGCAAACGAATCGGCCACGGCGCGCTTCGCGAGCTCGCGCATCGCTGCGTCTTTTCGCGAACCGCCCTTGGCGCCACGGGAGCCTAGCAGCGCGGCCTTGCCTTGTGCAGCAGTCATCTTGCCTTCACCAACCTTCCTACAAAGCCATCGTCAACTGCTCGGCAACGGGGCCCAGCGCAAGCGCCGGGAGCATCGTCAGCGCGCCGATCAGCACCACCATAAGCACCAACAAGAACACGAACAGCCCATTGCTGGTGGACAACGTGCCAGCGCTGGTAGCCACCGTACGCCGACGAGCGAACCCGCCGGCAAGCGCGCATGCCGCCGCCAGGGGGATAAACCGGTTCGCCAGCATTTCCAGGGCAAGGACCGTGTTGATCAGGGGCGTGTTGGCGTTGAACCCGGCAAACGCCGATCCGTTGTTGCCGCCGGCAGAGACGGCCGCGTACAGCACCTCGGAGAACCCGTGCGCGCCGGGGTTTCCCAAACTGGCAACCGTAGCGGGATCAAGGCTCATGATGGCGGCACCCGCCAAGATGAGCAGCGGCGTAGTGATGCACAGGATCACGGCCATGCGCATCTCTTTCGGGCCGATTTTCTTGCCCAGGTACTCGGGCGTTCGGCCCACCATCAGCCCGGCGATGAACACCGTCAGGATCACGAATCCCAGCATGCCGTACAGTCCGCATCCCACGCCGCCGAACACCACTTCGCCCAGCGAGATCAAAACGATGGGGACCATGCCGCCAAGCGGCGTGAAGCTGTCGTGCATGGCGTTGACCGAGCCGTTCGAGGCCGCCGTGGTGAACGCGGCCCACAAGGAAGAATCGGTTACGCCGAAGCGCGTCTCCTTGCCCTCCATGTTCCCGCCGGACTGGCCGTCGAAGCCCATGTACACCTGGCCGCCTGCCGCAAGTTGGGGCGTTCCCGCCTGCTCGAAGAAGGCGATTGCCGCCAGCGCCCCTATGAGCAGGATGAACATAGCCGCGAATATCGCGCGCCCCTGCCGGCGATCCATGACGAATCGTCCGAAGCTGAACACGCACGCCATAGGAACCAGCAGCATGGAAAGACACTGCACCAGATTCGTGAGGGGCGTCGGATTTTCAAGCGCGCTTGCAGAGTTGGCGCCGTTGAACCCGCCGCCGTTCGTGCCCAGCTGCTTGATGGCAACCTGGCTGGCCTGCGGCCCCATGGGCACCACGGCCTGATCGATCGTCTCAACCGCGCTGGGGTCGTTAGCGGAAACCACCTCTCCCTCGGCGTTCACGCCAACCGGCTCCAAAAGCTGAACCGTCTGGTACTCGTCGATGTTCTGGAGAGAGCCTTGCCATACGTTGACCATCGTCGCAACCAGGGCAAGCGGAATGAAGATGAACAGGATGGCGCGCGACACGTCAACGAAAAAGTTGCCAAGACCTTCGCCCCCTTCGCTCACCAAGCCGCGAAACAGCGCGAACAGGACGGCCAGGCCCACCGCCGGCGTCGCGAAGTTCTGAACCGTAAGGCCAAACGCCTGCGAGAAGTAGCTGAGGGTGCTTTCGCCGCTGTACGCTTGCCAATTCGTGTTGGTAACGAAACTTGCTGCAGTATTGAATGCCAGGTCAACCGGGAGACCAGGGAGCTTTTCGGGATTCAGGGGCAACATTCCTTGCAGCAGCAAAAGAGCGAACAGCCCAACCAAGCAGACGGCGGAAAACACCAGCGCGCTGGCAAGATAGCGCTTCCAGCCCATGTCTTCGGCCTTGTCGATGCCGATGCAGCAGCATATCGCATTCTCGACAGGCACGAGCACGCGCGACAGCACGGTGCGCTCGCCCGCCATGACTTTATTGATGTATAGGCTCAGGGGAATGGCAAGGGCAACCAGCAGCGCCAGGTAGATGCCGTATTCAAAGAGATTTCCCGTCATCGTCCGTCGCCGCCCTTCAGCAGCTTGCAGAACAAGTAGAACGCAAGCAGCACGCTCAGCCCGCCAACGAAGCCCGTTACGAATTCCATCGTGGTCCTTCCTTCTTCTTTACGTTGCGCAGGTTCCGCGCGGATGCTGCCCCCGAGAGGAGCGACCCGTGCCGCGCGAAACCCTCGTGTGGCGATACGGCAGAAACCGGCAGGTCAACCCCCGTTCGCTCGGGGCTAGCAGTGCGCGCCGGGACACCGCCACATACTCAGCATAGAAGGGAGCGCGCAAGCATGGCGTAAAGATGCCGGCGCGAACGTTAAGATGGGATAAAGACGATCGAGAAAGTTGAAGCGAGCTGCGGTTGGTCCGCTGTTGCGGCGCGGGGCGCGGGGCGCGGGGCGCAGCATGGCACACCGAGACGGAACGCGGGGCGCGGGGGCGATCATGCGGCGCGGCCGGCCAACCGGTTCGCCGCCATCGCGGCGCGATGCCGCCAGCCTCGGCCCTCCGCCCCCTCGCCACCCGGTTGCGCACGAAAAACCGACTTCGCTGGCAGGTTTTGACGGTTTGAAGTCGTCGAGATTGGCGCCGCCCCCGTTGCCGTTCGGCTTGCCTTTCGTTATGCCTGGTCACAGCGCTGGGCTGCTGTGCTGCGCTTTCGCGGGCGCTTACCCGGTCGGCTCAAACGACCTCAAACCGTCAAAACCTGCCAGCGGGAGCGTTTTTTCGTGCGCAAGGCGCCGATCCCGGGCAAGCGAGGGCGATTTTCCGCGCGTACGCTGCCGTTTCGAGCAAACGAAGCGTGGTTCTCGGGCCGCCGACGGCGTCGACGGCGAGCGCCGACAACAAGCGCGAAGCGAAATCCCTCGACCCCGCGGCGCGCGCCGGGCGCGGCGCGGCAGACGTCTCGCCATCACGCAATTGTTGCTCCGACCGTTCCGCGCCGCGCGCCGCGCGCCCGCAGCAGGCCCGCAAGCCCCGAGCGACGCGCAACCTCAAAGGAGAAACCTGGAGGACAGGCTTCCTAGTACGGCTCGTCCAAGTTGGCGTGGGCCTGGGCATCGGCGTCCAAGCCGAAGAACTTGCCCTGCCGATAGCGATCGAGCGCCACCAGCGCGATCATGCCGGCGTTGTCGCCGCACGCGCTCAAGGGCGGCATGACCAGGCGTACGCGCAAGCGCTCGCACAAGCTTTCGTACGCAGCGCGCAGCACCGGATTCGCCGCCACGCCGCCACCCAGGCAGAACGTGCGCGCGCCCGTTTGCCGCAAAGCCATTTCGGCCTTCTTCACCTGCACGTCCACAACCGCCTGCTGAAAGCTGGCGCACACGTCAGGCACGTCGGCGTCGCGGCCCGCCGCGCGTTCGTTGTTGATGTACGTGACTACGGCGGTTTTGAGCCCCGAAAGCGAGAAGCGCAAATCCCCTGAATGCATCATGGCGCGCGGAAACGCGATAGCGCGCGGGTCGCCCTTGGCCGCCTCGCGCGAGATCACGGGACCGCCCGGATACCCCAGGCCAAGCGCCTTCGCTACCTTGTCGAACGCCTCTCCCACCGCGTCGTCGATCGTGGCTCCCAAAGTTTCGTAGTCGCCCCAATCCTTCATGTGCACAAGCAGCGTATTGCCGCCCGACACAAGCGACACCACAGCCGGCGGCGCGAAATCGGGCGCGCCGATCTTGTTCGCATACAGATGGCCTTCCAGGTGATGCACGCCGATGAACGGCTTTTCGACAGCCCAGGCAGCGCCCTTCGCGAATGCGACGCCCACCACCAGCGCGCCGACCAGCCCCGGTGCGTACGTCACGGAAACAGCGTCGAGGTCGCTCCACGTCAACCGAGAAACGCCCAGATGATCAGCGGCAACGTCGAAGCACTCGTCGCACACGCCGCAGATGGCTTCGATATGCTTTCGGCTGGCGATCTCGGGAACCACGCCGCCGAACCGCGCGTGGAAGTCTATCTGGGAAGCCACCACGTCGGACACCAACGTGCCCGCGCCGTCCACGATGGCTGCCGCCGTCTCGTCGCACGACGACTCGATGGCCAAAATGAGCGGGCGCACGAAATCGGAAGCCTCCGCGCAAGGGGACGCGCCCGCAGGCGACGAAGCGCGCGCTTCGTCGATGTGCAGCGCCATGCCCGCAACGTCGTGCTGGGCCAGCGGCAAGGGGCCTTCCAGGATGAGCGCGTCTTCGCCGTCGGAATAGTACCGAGGACGCGTGCCGATCGATCGGAAGCCAAGCGCCTCGTAGAACGCATGCGCGCCCTTGTTGCCCGCGCGGACCTCAAGCGAGCACGTCGAAGCGCCCAGATCGCGCGCATCGGACGCCACGCGCGCGAGCAGTTCGCGAGCGATGCCGCACCGACGCCACGACAAATCAACCCCCACTTTGAGGACCTGCACCTGCCCGTCGACCACCCATCCGCCGGCATAGCCGATCAAATGATCCTGGCTGTACGCCGCCCACCAGGTGCGATCGCCTCGCGGCAGCTCGTCTGCAACCAGCGCTGCGCTCCAAGCATCCGAACCCATGACCGTCGATTCCAAAGCCGCAACATCGGCTGCATGGGCAGCGTCAAGCGGCTTGTAGGTAATGCCGCTCGCATCGGGACGCGCGTTCAAAATCGCCGTATCGTGCATGCTGGCGCGCTGGTCTCTCCGAGGCGCCACGTCCTGCACGCCAGCCGTCAAATTGCGCGGATCGTTCTTGGACAGGCGAATGCGCTCGTTCTCTTCCGCGTCCGACAAGCGCGTGTACACCGGCAACGCGAACGCCGGATCGTGCGCAACCGCGTCGAACGGATCCGCATCGCCCGCACGCCATGCAGCTTGCAGCGCCAGCAAAAGGCCCCGCCCCGTAGGCGTCCAGAGCGCTTCGGCAAGCGCCGATCCGCATGGATCGAACAGGTCCGCGTACTTGCGCAGCGCATCTCCGGCAATCAGCAGATTCGACAGGCCCGCTGCCGTCAGCTCTTCCGCAGCTGCTTCGACTTTCACCACGCGATCGGCTTCCAAGCGCTCGATGCCCTGTTCGTTCAAGGTGTAGCGCACCGGATACACCTCTTTGCGCATGGCGTCCGCCACCACCGCTAAGGCGCCGCGCGCGCCGTCGGCCTGCGCGTTCCATGCCACCGCGTCAAGCGACGACACGCCAATCAGGGGAACCTCAAGCGCCGAAGCGACGCCTTTCGCCGTTGCCATGGCAATGCGAACGCCCGTGAACGACCCCGGCCCGCGCCCGACGACCACGCAGGCGATCTGCTTGCGCGAGACGCCGGCTTCGGCCAAAGCCGCGTCGATGCGCGGCAGCAGCTGGGTATTCGACGCGCGGCGGGCCTCCGCCTCGACCGACGCGACCAATTCGACGGTACGGCTTTCGGAATGCAGCGCGCCCAGCCCGATGGCGATCACTTCATTAGCCGTGTCGAATGCAAGCACGTACGTTGCACGCGCAGACGCGCCCTGCGGACGCGGAGCAGCTTCACCCACCTGGTTACCTCGCAGACTTCATAAGGCGCGACTTGGAGTCCTTCGCCCAAAGAAACAAGAGCTGGCGCGACCGATCGCCGTACGCATGCGCCTCCACGGAGCGGTTCCCTTCGGAATCCACCGAAATGCACACCTCCAGATACCCGTACGGAAGCGACTCGGGAAACTTCTCGCCCCATTCGATGAACGACGCGCCGTCGGCATCTATGGTTTCGTAATAGCCGGTGTCCTCCAGTTGGTCGGCGGAGTCCAGTCTATACAGATCGAAATGATAGAGCGGCAGCGTGCCGCCGGGATACGTGAGCAAGATATTGAAGGTTGGGCTGGTCACCTGGTCGCGAACGCCCAGGCCAGCCGCCACGCCTTGCACGAACTGCGTCTTGCCCGCGCCCAGATCGCCCGTAAGCACGATGACGTCGCCAGCGTGCAGATACGGCGCCAGCGTGACCGCAAGCTGCTTCGTCGCCTCGGACGACGTGGTCTTGCGCGTGTATGTTAACCCGTTAGCCATACCCCGTATGATACGACAACCCGGCAAGACGCGGGAGCCGTTTCGGAATATCCCCATGCAAGGCGCGCGTACCTGCCCCGAAAGTCCCGAACGCGCGCAGAAGCGCTACTTCACCACGAAGTCGCCGGGCAGGCGCGGAGCGGTGCGACGGTACGTCACCGCCGGATATCCCAGCAGCATGCACGTTTGAAGCGGGCGATCCTGCACCTCCAGCCACGACTTCACCGCCGGAAGCCCCTCGGCCGCACGGCACAAGTACCCGTTGAAAAGCATGCCCAGGCCAAGCGATGCGGCCATAAGCTCCATGTTCTGCGAAGCAAGACCGGCGTCGTCCGCGCGATCAGCCACCACGAACACCACCGCGGGGGCGTTACGGAACAGAAAGTCGCGCGAGGGTTCCGCCTTCACGCCCTCCAGGAACAGAGCGCATTGCGCAGCCCATCGGGGCCGATCGGATCCAGGCGAAGCAAGCACGTCCTCGATGCCGCCCCACACCAGCCGCTTGAGCTCGTCCAGGCCGTCCTGCACCACCACGAACCGACACCCTTGCGCGTTCTTAGCCGTGGCGGTGTAGCGTCCGGCCTGCAAGATCAGGTCGATCTTCTGGCGCTCCACCGCACAAGGCCGATACCTCCGAATGCTGCGCCGCGACTTGATCGCCTGCAGCAGATCGTGCGCGTCGACGAAGCGAGAAAGCGGCTCGGCGGGCTCCACGTCGGCCATATCGTAGCCGGAAATGGACACGGCACCCGTCGGGCACACGGCCACGCAATGCCCGCACAGGATGCACCGACCCAAAACCTGGGCGATTCCGTTCTGAATGCGCAGGTCATCGGCTACGCAATCGTCTGCGCACCTGCTGCACCCGATGCAGCGAGCCTCGTCGATCTCAACCCGCATCGCGCTACCTCAGCAATGCTTCCGCGGCAGCCACGGTATGAGCCATCGTCACCGAGGTGGTCACGGTTCCGATGCCGCCCGGCACCGGCGTGATGGCGCCCACGATGGGCTCCACCTCGTCGAAGTTCACGTCGCCGCACAGCTTGCCGTGTGTATCGAAGTTGATGCCCACGTCGAGCACCGTCTGACCGGGACTGAAGAACTCGGCCCCGTACGCCCGCGCGCGCCCCGTCGCGCAGATGACGATGTCGGCCTCGCGGCAAATGGCCGGCAGGTTCTCGGTCCGGGAATGGCAGATAGTCACGCTGGCGTTGCGCCGCAGCAGCATCATGGACACCGGCTTGCCCACCACCAGGCTGCGGCCGACCACCACCACGTGCTTGCCCACCAGGGGCACGTCGTAATGGTCGAGCATTTCAACGCAGGCCGCAGCGGTGCACGGCGGAAACCCGTCGCTCGCATCGGTGAACACGGAGGCCAGCGAGGCAAGCGATATGCCGTCGACGTCCTTCGCCGGAGCAAGCGCGTTGCACATGGCCTTCTCGTCGATGAAGCTGGGCAAGGGGCGAAACATGAGGCACCCGTGCACGGTCTTGTCGTAATTGATGGACTGAAGCGTTGCCTGCAAGGCAGCCTGCGGAGCGAACTCGTCCAGCACGTACGGCTTGACCGCGATGCCCAGGCTTTCCGCGCGCTTGACGGCCGTGCGCTCGTAGGACAGGTCGTCGGGACGCGCGCCCACGCGCACAAGAGCGAGCGTGGGAACGATTCCCTCCTGCCGCAGAACCTCGATGCGCGCGCCCATGTCCTGCGCCATGCGATCGACGACGGGCTTCCCTTTCAGCTGAATGGCCATACGATCAGGCTCCTTTACGAAACAGCTTGCTTGACGTGCGCGAACAGATCGTCGCACTGAGCACGAACGGAATCGGCAACGGCGTTGGCCTGGTCGCGATAGCGCGCGGCCCGGTCGCGATCATCCATCGAAGCGGCGTTGATGAATATGTTGAGGCTCGCCCCGTCCACGGCGGCGCGCGCGAACGCCGCAGCTACGCCGGCATCGGAGAGGGCCATCCGGCTGCCGTGGTACGCCAGGAAGTCGGTCAGCTCGACCACCTCCGCAATGCGCTGCATAATTTCCAGGGGGACGTCGCATGCGCCCACAAGCGCGGTTTGCAGCGCTTCGTTTTTCGCCGCCTGCTCCTCGGGCGTCGCCTTGGGCATGCGATACGCAGCGGCCAGCGGCGCGAACGCGCGCGCATCCTCGTCCACCAGCTCGATCAAACGCTCCCGCACGGCGGCAAGCTTTTCCAGCGTCACGTACGCGTCGGCCTCCACGTCGGCGTACGTTTTCTTGCCCACGGTCAGGTTCCCCACCATGGAAGCAAGGGCCGAAGCCAGCGCGCCCACGTACGCGGAGGCCCCTCCCCCGCCCGGCGTTGGAGCGGAGCTAGCCAATTCCTCGATGAACTTCGTATCCATTCGGGCCTCCTCGCAGGCAAGTCCAAAGCGCATTCCAGCTGACCGGAAACCGGGTGCGCGACGGCAACACGTTCCCAGCGCGCTCTACGCGCCTTTTCTTGAAACGGTCATTGTGCCAGAAAGCCCGCATCCGAACAGCGCCTGCCGCCCAAAAACAGGCCGGTTTGGCAGGAATTCCACGGCGGAGGGAGCGCGAGGGAGCGGAGAGGGCCGCCCGATGACGGAGAGCGAGCGCCCCGCCGAAGCTTTGGTCGCCCAGGTTGGCGTAGTAAATCAGCGAGGGCTTCCACGGTGCCCCAGATCGGCCCGTTTCGCGGCCGAGCGTGCTTCGCACGTGAGGGCAAGCGAAAAAGGGTCGAGATGGAGTGCCGTGGAAGCCCGCAGCGTCGGCGTGTTCCGCCGTTCTCCGAACGGCGGAACACGATTAGAACAGTCCGGAAATCTTGCCGGTTTCGTCCACGTCGATCTTGAACGCAGCCGGGCTCTTCCCCAGGCCGGGCATGGTCATGATGGATCCCGTCAGGGCCACCACGAAGCCGGCGCCCGCAGACACCTTCGCCTGGCGAACGGTCACCGTGAAGTCGCGCGGCGCGCCCAGCTTGGTCTGGTCGTCGCTGAACGAGTACTGGGTCTTGGCCATGCACACGGGCATGTTGCCGAACCCGAGCGCCTCAAGCTGCGCCAGCTCCTTCTTCGCAGCCGGCTCGAACGTCACGCCGTCGGCGTGGTAGATGCGCTTCGCGATGGCCTCGATCTTCTGAGCCAGCGTCAGGTCGTCGTCGTAAGAGAACTCGAACGTCTCGGCGCTGCGGCCCTCGGCGTCGCCCTCTTCGCACAGGCGCACCACCTCGTCGGCCAGCGCCTGGCCGCCCTTGCCGCCCTTCGCCCACACCTCGGACAGCGCAACGTTCACGCCCAGTTCGCGGCACTTGGCTTCCACCAGGTCCAACTCGGCCTTGGTGTCGGTCGGGAACGCGTTGATGGCAACAACGCACGGCAGGTTGTACACCTTCGTGATGTTCTCCACGTGCTGCAGCAGGTTGGGCAGGCCGGCCTCCAGGGCCTCCAGGTTTTCCTCATTGAGGTCAGCCTTCGCCACGCCGCCGTGATTCTTGAGCGCGCGCACCGTGGCAACCACGACCACGGCGTCGGGCTTGAGGCCCGCCAAGCGGCACTTGATGTCCAGGAACTTCTCCGCACCCAGGTCGGCACCGAAGCCGGCCTCGGTCACGCAGTAATCGCCCAGCGCCATGGCCATGCGCGTGGCCATGATGGAGTTGCAGCCGTGCGCGATGTTGGCGAAGGGACCGCCGTGCACGAACGCCGGCGTGCCTTCGAGCGTCTGCACCAGGTTCGGCTTCAAGGCGTCCTTCAGCAGCGCCGTCATAGCGCCCTCGGCATGCAGGTCGTGCGCCGTAACCGGCTTGTCGTCGTAGGTGTAGCCCACCACGATGCGGCCCAGGCGCTCCTTGAGATCGGTAATGGAAGTGGCCAGGCAGAAAATGGCCATGACCTCGGAGGCCACCGTAATGTCGAAGCCGTCCTCGCGCGGCACGCCATGCGCCTTGCCGCCCAAACCGTCCACGATGTTGCGCAGCTGGCGGTCGTTCATGTCCACCACGCGCTTCCACGTGATCTTGCGCACGTCGATGCCCAGCTCGTTGCCGTTGTGGATGTGCGCATCCAGCAGAGCCGCCAGCAGGTTGTTGGCCGCGCCGATGGCATGGAAGTCGCCCGTGAAGTGCAGGTTGATGTCCTCCATGGGAATAACCTGGGCGTATCCGCCGCCCGCCGCGCCGCCCTTGATGCCGAACACGGGACCGAGCGAAGGCTCGCGCAGAGCCACGACCACGTTCTTGTCCTGAAGGGCCAGCGCATCGGCTAAACCTACCGTCGTGGTGGTCTTGCCTTCGCCGGCCGGCGTGGGGTTGATGGCCGTGACCAGGATGAGCTTGCCCGGCGCGTGCTCCACGTCCGCGAGCAAGTTGTAGTCGACTTTCGCCTTGTTGGTGCCGTACATCTCCAGGTACGACTCCGGCACGCCCGCCTTCTTGGCGATCGCGCTGATGTGCTCGGGGGTGGTCGCTTGGGCAATTTCAATGTCACTCAACACGTCGGGCCCTCACTTTCTTGGTTTGGTCTGGACTTTTCGGAATTATGAAGTATAGCGCGCACACCGGCGCAAAACGGCGGGCATGCGGTCGAAGGTCTTAGGATAGGGCAATGCGGTCGCACAATCCGCATTCCGCCTGATCCGCCGACGCCTCGTACACCAAGCGCAACCCTTCCAACGTCAGATCGGGATTGGTCGTCGTAATGGTCTGCGACTGGGCGGCCACGCGAGAAGCAAGCCCGCCCGTAGCAACCACGGTGGTCTGGTAGCCCAGCTGATCGAAGATACGGCGCACCAGCCCGTCCACGCGATCGGCCTCGCCGTAAACGATGCCCGCCTGAATGGCCTGCTCGGTGTTGTGCCCGATAGCAGTATGGGGATCGACCAGGTCGATGGCGCCCAGCTTGGTCGCGTGATCGAACAACGCCGACGACGACGTTTCGATGCCCGGGGCAATCACGCCGCCCACAAACCGACCCTGATCGTCCACTACCTCCATGTTGGTGGCCGTGCCGAAATCGACCACGATCACCGGCGCGCCGTACAACGCCTTCGCCGCCACTGCGTCGGCCACGCGGTCCGCGCCGATCTCGTGCGGGTTGGGATAGTCGGCCTCGAACAAATTCCCTGCGGTTTCAGCCGAGCACACCAGCGCGTGCTTGCCGATCATGCGCTTCGTCGCATCGCACCACGCCGCCGTCAGCTGCGGAACCACCGAAGCAAGCGCCACGCCGTCCAGGTCGTCGAACGCGATGCCCTCGGAGCTCAGCAAAGGCACCAGCTTGACGCGAAGCTCGTCCGACGTATGGCGCTTGTTGGTGGCCACGCGCCACCGAAACCGAAGAGCCCCCTCCTGGTAGATGCCGAATACCGTTTGCGTGTTCCCCACGTCGATAGCAAGTAACATGTTTCTGACAGTCTCCTTATACGACGCTTGAAATGTTTATAGTTGCTCTCGTCATTATGTCATTATAGCAACCCGCCCACGCTCATCTGTCAGGCAGCGGCCACGGGACCTATCTGATAGAAAGGCACCACATGAACGACACCCCGCATCGCATCCTCGTTGTAGACGACGAGCCGTCGATTACCGAATTCGTCAGCTACGCCCTGAAGAAAGAGGGCTTCTACACCGACGTCGTGGACAACGGCGAAGACGCCCTGGCGCTGGCCACGAAAAACTCTTACGACCTGTTCGTTCTTGATATCATGCTGCCGGGCATGGACGGCTACGAGCTGTGCCGTCGCCTGCGCTCGAAGACCACCGTTCCCGTCCTGTTCCTTTCGGCGCGCGACACCGAGCTGGACAAAGTGGTCGGTCTGGAAATCGGCGGCGACGACTACCTGGCCAAGCCCTTCGGCGTGCGCGAGCTGATCGCACGCGTGCGCGCGCTGCTGCGCCGCGGGTCGGGCGGAGATTTCCCCGGGGCCAACCATGCGGTCACCGCAAGCGGCATCACCCTGGACGAAGACGCCCACACAGCAGCGGGCGAGCATGGCGAAATCGAGCTTACGCCGCGCGAATTCGAACTGCTGGCCAGCCTGATGAAGAATGCCGGAAAAGTGGTTTCGCGCGAAGATCTGCTCCGCGACGCCTGGGGTTGGGAGTACTTGACCGAAACCAAGACCGTCGACACGCACATCAAGCGTCTGCGTGATAAGATTGAGTCCGCCGGTTACGATCCCGGCCTGGTGGAAACGGTACGCGGATACGGATACAGGTTCAAGCAATAAAAAGACTGCAGACATATTTCTCATTGCTGGCAACCTTGCTTTCGCTGCTTGCCAGCGCAGTTGTTCTCCTGGTTTGCCTTCTCGCCTTCGGCACTCCGCCGAGGGCGTTTTTGCTGCTGATTCCCGTCCTGCTGGTCACGTTCCCTTTAAGCCTGGTCATCGGCCATTTTCTGTCAGAGCCGCTGCGCATGCTGGCCAAGAAGACCGCCGCGTACCGATCGGGCATGGACGTGTCCATCGAGGCGGATGGCAGAATGCTGGAGGCCGATCATCTGGCAAACGATTTCCGCGCGCTTGTTCAAACGGCAAAGACGCAGCAGCATGATCTGGCGCTGAAAGAGCGTCGCCAAGCTGCCTTCATCAGCGACGTTGCCCACGAGTTGCGGACCCCCCTGACCGCCATCCGCGGCAACGCCGAAATGCTGGAAGACCCCGACCTTCCTGCGGAGCTGCACGATAAGTTCTGCTCCATCATCATCAACGAGAGCGAGCGCCTCAGCCGCCTGACGCACGATCTGCTCACCCTTCAGCGCATAGAAGACGACAGCATGCCCTTCGAGCTTTCGCGCGTGAACCTTCGGGAGCTTGCCTCGGGCGTGGTCGATGCGCTGGAGCCCATCCTACGCGACCGGCAGGCGCACACCGAGATCATGGGAGAAGCGCCCGACGTGCTGGGAAATCCCGACAGGCTCAAGCAGGCCGTCACGAACCTGGTGGAGAACGCAAGCCGATTCATCGAGCTGGGCGGCCATATCACCATCGAGCTGTTCGGGTTGAGGGGCAACTCCATCATCGCCGTGAGAGACGACGGCACCGGCTTCGGTGACGTAGATCCGAAACTCCTGTTCGACCGCTTCTACCGCACCGACGCCTCGCGAAGCCGCGGAACGGGCGGCACGGGGCTGGGCCTGGCCATCGTGAAATCCGTGGTCGAAGCACATGACGGCACCGTCGAGGCCATCAACCTGCCCGACGGCGGCGCCTGCTTCATCATCGCCTTGCCGTCCATCCCGGCCGACATCCGCACCGACCAGTCGGGACGGTAAGCTGCGCGAAAACGCTAGCGTGCCGGGTGATGGGCATGGCGGCGCGTCGAACGGAAAAGCACGAACGCAAGAACGGCAACGATCACGACGCTCGTTCCGATAGCGCACACGGCCTGCAAATGAATGGCGGGGATGCCCACCAGCATGCCAATAATGTACGGAACCAACCAAGCAAGCCATACCACCGTGCTGAACGTGTGGAATCGCAGCATCGAACGCTCGTTTTGACGAACGTAGGTGACGGTTGCCCAAGTGGCGTGAATCAACATGAGCGCGATGGCTAGCATGCCGGTAATCGCATGCACGCCAAAGCCCGACGCACCCGATTGCTGCGCGATATTGCTCATGAGCATGGTTCCCGTCGTGTCGCAAGTCAGACCCGCCCAGAACAGAACCACATGACGGAGCGACAGCGTCCCCGACCGACGCTCGCCGAACACGCCGATGGTGTACAGGATCAGCGCAAACGTGATAGCGGTGCTCGCTGCAATCAAATCCCAGCTCATTGCATGCTCCTTTCGTTATCGGGCAATCGCCCGTCTATATATATGAACCTCGTTCATTAATGAACAAGGTTCATATTAGAAAGAGGGCTCGCTCATGGCAAGCAGTCTGGAAGATCGCCACGGTTTCTTCACGCCCGCGTTCGCATCCTTCCTCTACAATGAGGATCGTTCGCGCACCGACTACCCTTCGTACGGGAGGCTTCCATGGGTAATAAGCCCGTCATCACCAAGCAACAGGTACTGGATGCAGCATTCGAGCTGGCCAGCACGAAAGGCCTTTCGGGATTGAGCATCCGGGAGGTCGCACGATCCTGCGACGTTGCCGTTGGCACGGTTTATAACTCCTATCCCACAAAGTCCGACCTGGTCAACGATGTGGTAGGAAAATTCTGGAACGAATCGCTTTCCTGTTTCATGCCGTTGGCTGCTGCAAACGGCGACTTCGTGGATCTCTGCCGAGACCTTGCCGCCAAGCTTTCGGTTGCCCTCGAGAAGTTTCGCAACGACTGGCTGGCGGAGGTATCTACGCTCAACACGCACGATCTTGCCGCAGCGCACCTGCGCGAGGAAGCGTGCTTTGCGCACATCCGAAAAGGCCTGATCTACGCAATCGAGCGCGATCCCCGCATCGTCAAAGAACGGCTCGAGGGTCCCCTTGCGCCGGAACCCCTGTGCGTTTTCGTATGGGCCAGCATGCTCACCTCCGTCAAACGGGGAGATTTTTCCTGCGAAACGCTGTTCGAGCTGCTCAGACGAACGCTGTACTAAGAACGCAAAGAGGGTGCAACCCGCGCCGGAAGGGGAACGAGCGCATGATCATCGGCATAACGACCACCTTCGTGGTGGAAGAGCAAAAGGACGAGCGCGTTCCCGTCGAACGCGTTACGGCAGAGTACGTGCGACGCGTTGCCGCCACGGGAGCGGTGCCTGTTCTGCTGCCGCCGATAGACGGCACGGACGAAGACAACGAACGCATCGCACGCGAGCTTATCGAACGCATCGACGGGCTGGTGCTTGCCGGCGGAGGCGACATCGCGCCGACCCGATACGGCGACCACGAACAGCTTCCCGAAACAACTTACGTGTTCGACACGCGCGACGCGCTGGAGCTGGAGCTTGCCCGACTCGCGCACAAATTCGACGTTCCCACGCTGGGCATCTGCCGCGGCATGCAGGTCATGAACGTAGCCCTTGGTGGCACGCTGCACCAAGACGTGCACGCCTGCGGCCTGACTACGGCAAAGCATCAGCAAAAGCCGCCTTACGACGTGACGCAGCAAAACGTTCGCCTTGCTGTCGACAGCGCGCTAGGACGCGCGCTTCAGGCAGATCCGCAGGTCAAGGGCCCGCAACGCACGATCACCGTGAATTCCATGCACCATCAGGCGGTATCCGAGGTCGCACCGTCGCTTCGCGTGTCGGCCGTCAGCGACGACGGGCTGATCGAAGGCTTGGAAGATCCCACGCGCACGTTTTTCCTGGGCGTTCAGTGGCACCCCGAGTACTTGGACGACAACGCTCCCCTGTTCCAGGCGCTCGCCGACGCCGCGCGCTAGGGCGCATCAGCGCGCGGAACGAAACGCGGGCGCGCCGAGTCCGTGCAGAGCGCGGGATGCGGGATGCGGAATGCACGGGCATCGGGGCCGTGCGGCGCGCAAAGCGCGGGATGCGGGATACATGGCATCGGGGCCGTGCGACGCGCAAAGCGCTAACATGCCGAAGCCGCACGTTGCGGCCGCCACGGCGTGCAGCATGCGGCGCTCGGCGATGCCCCCAGACCGCGCCAAACAAACCCAGCAGCAAAAGCCCGATCGCTTCCTGTCAAAACAATCGAGTTTTGCGGCGATTTTCCGCCCCTGAGGAAGCAGCTTCTGGAACGCGTTTTACATCGCCCCAGGTCATGCAGCCATCATAAGCCTTTATCCTGGTTTAAGGACCAGCAAAACTCGCTCGTTTTGACAGGACGCGCGAAGCCGAAGCAGAACCGCGCGCAGGGAGCCCGCGCGGAGCGCAGCCGAAAGCGCATCCTCCCTCGAACCGCGCGCCGCCGCCCCCTCCTCAAGGCGCGCCTCAAAGCGCACCTTGCCCGAATCCCATTGTGAAGGTAGCCTGATGTTTCCGTAAAGCAAGCCGCACCGCCTGATGCAACCTCGGCACCGATGCTATACTACTTTTAGTTTGATTATCAAAGTATTTGCTCGCCAGGCACGGCTGCCTGGCGGCCGGGAACGGAGCACTATGGGCTGCACGATCATCGGATGCGGGAAAGCGCTTCCCGCGCTAGACGTCGACAACAACGCATTGGCAACGCTGGTGGACACAAGCGACGAATGGATCGCGTCGCGCACCGGCATCGAAAGCCGACGCATCGCCTCTGACGAAACAAGCACCGACCTGAGCGAAAGCGCCGCGCGTCAGGCACTCGGCTGGAGCGAAGGCGGCTACGCGGAGCGCGTCGTGGACGCCAGCGAAATCGACCTTGTCATCTTCGCCACCATCTCGCCCGACGTGATGGTCCCCTCGTGCGCGGGGCTGCTGCGCAAACGCCTGGGGCTCTCGAACGCCGCGGCATTCGACCTGAACGCCGCATGCTCAGGATTCGTGTACGGCCTCTCGGTCGCAGAATCGATGATGGCGGCATGCGCGCCCAACGTCGCAGGCGCAAAGGGGCGCAACCTCATTCGCCGGGCGCTCATCGTGGGCTCGGAGCGCTTGTCGCGCATCACCAACTGGGACGACCGCAACACGTGCGTGCTGTTCGGCGACGGTGCCGGAGCGGCCGTGGTGGAATGGAACCAGGACCGTGCCGGCATTTTGAGCAGCTTCATTGCAAACGAGGACGATCCTTCCAATGCGCTCACATGCCCTGCCGCCTACGATTCCCCGGTTCCCTTCGATGCGGACGGCGTGAACAACGGCGCAAGATCGAACGATCGATCGCTGACGTCCATCGATGAAGAACTGGGCATAGCACAGCTGATTGCAGCCGGCGAACCACGCCAGGTACTGCGCATGGACGGGCCGAAGGTGTTCAAATTCGCGGCAGACGCTATGGCTACCGCCGTGTTCTCCGCTTTGGAACGCGCGGACCTGACGCTTGATGACGTGGCACTTGTCGTCCCCCACCAGGCTAACGAGCGCATCATCAAATACGCTGCGAAGAAAATGGGGCGTCCGCTTGACTTCTTCCAGGTTTCCATTGCCCATCGCGGCAATTCATCGGCCGCATGCGTGCCGATGACTTTGGCGGACGCGTACGAAAACGGGCGCATCAAACCGGGCGACATCGTAGTGCTTGTGGCTTTCGGCGGCGGCTTCACCTCGGGCGCCGTCGTCTACCAAGCGTAGGAAATTGCGCTTCTAGCGTGAGATAGACGGGGAGGGGCGAGGTCAACGACCTCGCCCCTCCCCGTTCCATGTGCGAACCCGCATCGCGGATACGCGCGCTCTGCCGTCGCGCTTATCGCTGCGGCACGGCGGTGCGTACGGCACGTGCGCAGATGGCAGCCGCCACCATCTTCAGCACGTCGACCACCACGAACGGAGCAATCGTGGTCATGAACGCAGCCATGGGATCGGTCCCGGTCACCGCCATGAACTGCGCCCAGCCGCACACGTACACCACGCACAGAAACACCAGGCAAACGGCAACATCCAGCACCAGCCCCTTCACTACGGAAACTTTCCCGTCACCCTCAAAACGACCGCGCAGCGCATGCAGCACCAGAAACACCACTGCTGCGCCCACCAGGCATCCCCACAAGTAACCGCCCGTGGGACCCGCCAGAACGCCGATGCCGCCGCGCATGCTGGAAAACACCGGCAACCCGATAGCGCCCAGCACCAGATAGCCGGCAATCGCGGCAAGGCATTGCTTGGGCGTGAGCACCAGAATGGCAAACGCGAACGCGAACATCTGCAACGTGAACGGAACCGGACCCAGCGGAACAGTCACCCAAGCGGAAACGGCCATGATGGCGATCGAAAGGCCGACGAACGCTATCGAACGCGTGCGGGACGCCGCGCCCTTCTTCTGCACCTTGCTGCGTGCTTCTTCCATGCGAAGACTCTCCTTCATCTCAACTCGATACTGCAAGGCGTCTATGCTAGCGCACGTTGCCCTAATTGTGAATCAAGAGGTCATCGCAAGGGTGACAATCGCCGATTCGCGCAAAGCGAGCCGAAGTAAGCGCACGGCTGCAAACATGAACGCGCGGTATCGTTCAAACAGTCCGATACCGCGCTTCTTTTTAGAACTTGGCTTTGATCTCGCCCGCCTCGAGCTTCTTGAGTCGACCCATTTCTACAACGATGAACACAACCGTAACAAAAATGGACAGGAAGTCCGAGATCGGCGTGGCAAAATACAGCGCATCCAAGCTGGTGAACTGCGGGAACCAACCCGGCAAAACCATCGGCAGGCAAACAAGCAGCGGAACCAGGAACAGAATCTGACGCGTCAGCGACAAGAAGATGGACTTCGCAGGCTGGCCCGTAGCCTGGAAGTAGTTCGATCCCACGATCTGGAACCCAATGAACGGAAGCATGATCAGCTGCACCTTCAGCGCGAACACCGTGAAGTTCTGCAAGTTCGGATCCACGATGCCGAAAAAGCCCACGATCTCTTCCGGGAATATGTGCACGAGGGCCCACAGCACCAAACCTATGCCCGTAGCACCGAAAATACCGTACCAGAGCGTCTTTTTCACACGCTCGAACAGGTGGGCGCCGTAGTTGAAGCCCAGCAGGGGCTGTATCGCGATGGCAACTCCAATCAACGGCAGAACGGCGAACATGGCCACGCGTTGCACCACGCCGATAGATGCAAGGGCCCCTTCCGCACCCAAAACGCTCATGGAACCGTACATATTCAGCAGGTTGTTCAGCACGAAGTTGACCACGGCCATGCCCGCTTGAACCGCAAAGCTTGCCAAACCCAGCGACATGATAAGACCCACCGTTCGACCATGAAGGGGCATGCTGCGCAAGCGCAGTTTCATGGGAACGTTTTTAGTAAAGATGAAGTACCACAGCACGCACGCGCACGAGATTGCCTGGCCGAACACCGTGGCGAGCGCGCTTCCCTGCACGCCCCAGCCAAACACCATCACGAACAAGTAATTGAACACCGTGCAGGCCACCGCGCCAATAATCATGGTGGAGAGCGCACGGTTAGGAGCACCGGCAGTACGGATAAAGTTGTTCACGCCCATGCCGATGCACTGGAAAATGAATCCCAGAGAGATAATCTGGATGAACGAGCGCGCATATTCCCAATCTTCCGGCGTTGCACCGGACACCTTCAACAACCCGTCTATGCAAATCGGAATATGCACGATCACGGCCACGATGATGCACATGACGATAGAAAGCGAAACGGTGTTGCCCAAGCTTCGCTCGGCTTCGTCGCGCTTGCCTTCGCCCATGCGCAGCGCGGCCAATGCGTTGCCGCCATTGCCCACCAGCATGGCGATAGCCATGAACACCGTCATAATAGGCATGGCAACCGTTGCCGTAGCCAGACCGATCTCGCCCATGGCCTGCCCCAGAAAAATGGAGTCGATCAGGTTGTATGCGCCGTTCACCAACATGCCCAGGATAGAGGGGATGGCAAATTCCACGATCAGGCGAGGAATGGACGCCGTGCCCATGCGCGTGACTTTATCTTCTTTCGGATGCTTTCGTTCGGGCGATCCGGAACCCTGCGGAGGCGCCGTCTGAAGAGACCCGGACGGCGTCGTTTCACTCGTTGCTACCATGCCTTCGATGCTGCCTTTCGCTCATTTCGTACAAAGAGAACGCTCTATTGTACTCCCTTTCGAGCACATTACGAGGAACCGTATGCATACTCCACGAAGGCTCGGAGATCGGATGCGGAAGCGGAAAGCGCGGAACGCGCGAAGGACCCAACGGCCTCAATGTCCCGGCGCCCTCCATATTGTCGCCCGAAACGTACGGTTTTCGAGCAGAAAGCGTACGTTTCGGGCGACAATGCGCTTGCGACGCCGCAATCGCCGCTGCAAGGGCGACCCTACGCGATATGGGCTTCGCCCGAAGTGACGGGGGTTTCCAGGCCGGCGTCGTCGCACAACACGAGCCGGCCGAAAGAATCAACCCGCGCAACCGTCCCTTCCGCGATAAGCGTCCCTTCTCGATCAACCAGGCGCACCTGCTTGCCCGAAAGAAGCGCATGCTCGTTGTACTCGCCAGCAAGCGGCTCGAATCCATCGCGCGTCCATAGCTGGTAGAGCAGGGAAAACTCGATTGCGATTGCATCGAACACGCAGTCGAGCGCATCTGTGGGATCCTCGTGCGCCAACGCTGGAACGATGTCGGCAACGTACGCGGGTACGTTCTTGCCCCCCACTTCGGCGCGCTCGACCGGCGGAATGACGTTCACGCCCGTTCCCACGCACACCCCGCCCGCATGCGCCTCCAGCGAGACGCCGCACAGTTTCTTGAACGTCGAACGGTCCATCGCAACCGGCGTCGCAGAGGGCGCCGAGCCATCGCAGGAAGCCGCCGTCGATACCAGCACCACGTCGTTTGGCCACTTGATCGCTACAGCTTGAACCGCGTCAGGCGAAAGGCCAGCCAACGCCCGGCGAACGGCCATCGACACGACCAGGCTCAAGGTCGGCAGCGTGAATGCGGGAACCTCGGGACGAAGCAGCCACGAACAGTACAGCCCGCCCTCGGGGCTGACCCACGTACGGCCCTGCCGACCGTAGCCGCCCGTCTGCACGCGAGCGCGCACCACCAGGCCTTCGCCCTCGCCCGCCTCAAGCGCCTGTTTCACCTCGTCGTTCGTCGAAGCAACACGATCAAGGTCGCGCACGCGAAGCGTCAGCTGGCTCACAACCGAGCAGCCTTCCCCACCGTTACGCCTTCGTCCGTCACCACAACGTCGTTAGCCAGCACATGACCGGGATGCAGCTCCAGGAGCGGCTTCACGGTGAAATCGCGCTCGAGCAAACGAGGATGGGGCAACGTGAGCACTTCCGAATCAACCACGTACAGCTGATAGTCCAGAATGTCGAGGTCGCACGTCCGCGGACCGTTCTCGATCTGGCGCACGCGGCCCAGGCTGTTCTCGATTGCCTGCAGGTAGCCCAGCAGCTCCTTCGGGGCAATTCCGGTTCGCAGCAGCACCACGGCGTTCACGAACACGTCCTGGTCAAGGTAGTAGGCCGGCTCGCTTTCGTAAAAGCTCGATATGTCGATGATTTGCGTGTCGGGCAGCGAGCACATCTCGGTGATGGCCTGATTGAGCATGGCGATCTTGCCTTCGCGCTCCTCGCCCGGGCTTGCCACCAAGGGCACGTTGCAGCCCAGCCCGATCAGCGCGTACGGACGCAGGTCCTTGAGCGCCTCCACGGTAGCCTTCACGTTGTGCGCGCGAACCACGCTCGCACCCAGCTCGCAAGCCATGAGCGCCTCGGCAGCGGACACGGCGTCACGATCGGCGGGGTTTTCGATGCCGTACGCATATCCAAGGAAGCTCTTGCGAGAAACCGCCACCATCACCGGGTGGCCCAAGCGCGTCAGCTCCTGGAAATTGCGCACCAGCTCCAGTGTCTGTTGCGGCGTTTTCCCAAATCCGGGACCAGGATCAAGGCATATACGGTCGCGCGCGATGCCCTTGGCCTCCAGCATGGCCGCTTGATCGCGCAGCCAGTCGCGCACCTCAACCACGACATCTCGATACGTGGGGTCGTCCTGCATGGTGGCAGGTTCGCCCTGCATGTGCATGACCACCAGCCCGCACGTGCTTTCGCTCACGGCCTCCACCATAGCCGGATCGGTGAATCCCGACACGTCGTTGACGATGGCCGCACCCGCCTCCAGGCACGCGCGAGCCACGGCCGCATGTCGCGTGTCGATGCTCACGCACACGCCCTCGGATGCAAGCGCGCGCACCACGGGCAGCACGCGGGCAATCTCCTGAGCCTCGGACACGGGCTGCGCGCCCGGGCGCGTGGACTCGCCGCCCACGTCGATAATGCGGGCCCCTTCGTCCATCATGCGTCGCGCATGAGCCAGCGCCTCCTCGGGCGCATCGTGCATACCGCCGTCCGAAAAGGAGTCGGGGGTAACGTTGAGGATGCCCATCACGATGGGCATCCTGGTATCAAACGTATAGTCAGCGCAACGCCACATCATCGTGCGGTTCCGTCGCCTTTCTCATCGTTGGACTGGGGCTGACCCGCAGAAGCGTCAGACGGCGCAGGAGCAGCGGGGTCGTTCGAAGGCGCAGCGGGCGCCACCGCATCCGGCGCAGCGGGCGCGCGGAACGGCGGATTCGGATCCTGATCGCCCGGCTCGATCGGCTCTTCCTTCCAATTGGGGTCGGCAAGCTTCTCGTCACGCTCGCGCGCGGCGCGCTCCTCCGCCTCCTTCTTGGCGATGATCTCGTCCTCGTGCTTCAGGTATTCGTCCCACGTGTTGTCCAGCAAGGCCAAGCACGCCTCGCCCTCCACGGTTTCGCGCTCCAGCAGCACGTTGGCCATCAGGTCCATCTGCTCGCGATGGCTCACCAGAATGTCGTACGCCCGATCGTGCGCTTCCTTCATGATGCGCGCAACCTCGTCGTCGATGCGGCGCGCCGTTTCCTCGGAGTAATCCTGCGTGTTGCCGTAGTCGCGACCCAGGAACACCTCGTGATTGGGCTGGCCGAACACCTGCGTGCCCAGCTCGGTGCTCATGCCGTACTGCGTCACGATGGCGCGCGCCATCTTGGTAGCACGCTCAAGGTCGTTCGAAGCGCCCGTGGTGATGTCGTCGCAGAAGATCTCCTCCGCCACGCGACCGCCCATGAACACGGCCAGCTCGTCGCGCATCTCGCCCAGCGAGTTGAGCACCTTGTCCTCCTTGGGGATGGACAACGTGTAGCCCAGCGCGCGGCCGCGCGAAATGATCGATATCTTATGCACGGGATCGGCATGGGGCAGCAGGTGTCCCACCAGGGCGTGTCCGCTCTCGTGGTACGCGATGGTGTGCTTCGTGCGCTCGTCCAGCACGCGACCCTTGCGCTCGGGGCCTGCGATAACACGCTCCATCGACTCGCTGACTTCCTGCTGGGTGATGATCTTCTTGCCACGGCGGGCGGTCAGCAGCGCAGACTCGTTCATAAGGTTGGAAAGATCCGCACCGGTAAAGCCGGGGGTGAGCTTCGCCACCTTTGCCAGGTCGACGTCGCTGCCCAAAGGCTTGTCCTTGGAGTGAACCTGCAGGATGCGCTCGCGACCCTTGACGTCGGGCGCGTCCACCACAATCTGGCGATCGAAGCGGCCGGGGCGCAGCAAGGCGGGATCGAGTACGTCGGCACGGTTGGTCGCCGCGATCAGCACCACGGAATCATTGGCCTCGAAACCGTCCATCTCCACCAGCAACTGGTTGAGCGTTTGCTCGCGCTCATCGTGACCGCCGCCCAAACCGGTGCCGCGCTGACGGCCCACGGCGTCGATCTCGTCGATGAAGATAATGGAAGGGGAAGCTTCCTTCGCCTGCTGGAACAGGTCGCGCACGCGGGACGCGCCCACGCCCACGAACATCTCGACGAAGTCCGAGCCGGAAATGCTGAAGAACGGAACGCCCGCTTCGCCAGCGACGGCGCGCGCCAACAGCGTCTTGCCGGTACCCGGAGGGCCCACCAGCAGGCAGCCGCGCGGAATCTTCGCGCCCATGGACTGGTACTTGGCGGGATTCGCCAGGAAGTCCTTGATTTCCTGCATCTCCTCTACAGCCTCGTCCACGCCGGCAACGTCGGAGAATTTGACGTCGGGGCGCTCTTCGATGCTCTTCTTGGTTTTAGCCTTGCCGAAGCTCATCTGGGAGTTGTTCGCCTTCTGCATGGAATTGAAGAAGAAGAACAGCAGGCCGCCGATCAGGATGATGGGAAGCAGCGTGGACAGAATGCTGGCCCACGGGCTGGGCAATTGCACCTCGTACGGCACGTTCGGGTGAGCGGCCATCAGCTCGCCGATGGAGCCGCCTGCGTACGTGGACGTGAACTTATGCTCGCTGCCCAAGGTCACGGAACTCAAGTCGGACGTTCCCACGCCGCCCAAGGCCTTGCCCGTTTCAGGATTCTTGATGGTTGCCATCTTCGCGTTCAGCGCCTGGAAAGCCCCGTTGAACGCGTCGGCCGCAGTCGAGCCCGCGGTGATAGCCGGGTAGTACGTGCCGGACACCGTGTAGTCGCCCGCGTTGTACACCACCTTCGTCATGCGGTCCTGCTCGACGGCCTGAACGAACTCCGAGGTGATCAGGCGATCGGTAGGCATAGACCCCGACGTGGACATGTTCATGAACTGCTGCCCTACGAAAAAGGCAATGATCATGAACAAGATGACCGATATGACGGTCGTCCGAGGGTTCGGCTGCTGAAACTGTGATTGTTTGTTTTGCTGTGCCATAAAGCCTTGCTTTCGGGTTAGTAGATCTCCGGCTTCAAAACGCCGATGTAGGGAAGGTTGCGGTAACGCTCCGCGAAATCGAGCCCATAGCCTACGATAAACTCATCGGGACATTCAAAGCCAATATACTTGCAATCAATCTTCGCCTGCGCCGGCGTCTGCTTGCGCAGCAACGTCGCAACCTCGATGGAGGCAGGACCGCGCGACGACAGGTTCTTCAACAGGTACTTCAAAGTAAGGCCGGAATCGAGGATGTCTTCGGCCACGATAACGTGCCGCCCCTCGATTTCGGAGGAAAGGTCCTTGAGGATGCGCACCACGCCGGAGCTTTTCGCGCCGTTGCCGTACGACGAAATGGCCATGTAGTCCATCTCGAGCGGCAGCTCAATCGCACGAGCCAGATCCGCCATGAAAATTGCAGCGCCGCGCAGAACCGACACGAGCACGATGCCCTCGTCGGCGACCTTCGCGTAATCGTTCGTGATCGCCGCCCCGATTTCGCCCACGCGCCGGGCTAGATCGTCTTCGGTGAACAGGATCTCCGCAATGTCTTGATGCACGGTTTCGGCCTCTTCGTCGCTTTCCATTCGTATCCTTGACCGCCCATGCGCGAATGCGCATTACGTGAGCAAGGACGTCAACGCTTACCATGAGTTCGGTTAGTGTACCATTGCCCTCCAAGCAAAAGGAGACAATACGGTAACGCCGCCCCACATGCCACGATAATTACATTGTGCCGCAGGAACTGGGGCTTTATAAGCAACCGTCCGTCGTTGAAGCGCTAGGCGAGCGAAGTCTTCAAGTCCGGGAACTCTTCGAGCAAGCGCTTTACCGGCAAGCCGATAACCGTGTCGAGGTCGCCCTGCACGTGCTTCACAAGATCGGCTCCGGCTCCTTGGACGGCATACGCGCCAGCCTTGTCGAACGATTCGCCTTTGCGCAGGTACTCGACGATCTGGTCGTCGCTCAGCTCGTGAAACGTCACGGCAGCGCTGTCCACGAACGTGCGGAAGCCCAGCGATACCTGGTCGGGCTCGGGCGCGGCGACCAGCCATACGGATACGGCGGTGATCACTTCGTGCGTGGTGCCGGCCAGTCGACGCAGCATGCGCTTCGCGTCGGAAAGGCTCACGGGCTTCCCGAAAATCTCGCCCTCGCACACCACCATGGTGTCGGCGCCCAAAACGGCGGCCATGCCCGTGTAATCGCCCGACAGGACCTCTTGAACCACGGCTCCGGCTTTGCGCTCTGCCAGCTTTTTAGCCACTTCGGGCGGGTCGGCAAGCAAATCGGGCTCCAACGTTTCGTCAACTTCGGACACGCGGACGGTGAATTCCACGCCTTCCCGCTCCAGCAGCTCGCGGCGTCGCGGCGACCCGCTGGCCAAAATGACGTCGACGGCGGGTGCGGGCTGGGTAGAAGGCGCAGCCGACTGAGCCTCGGCGCTTGCGGACTCTTGAGATGAAATGTTCTGTTCGTTTTCCATGACGGGTATTGTACCACCTTGGCGAAGCGCACAAGAAAACGGCGCACTTCTCCAACAAGCCCGAATGGACGCAGGCGCGCGAGGCGCTAGACCCGCTTCCTTCGCGCACGAAACGCAGCCATGGGCTCTATGCGCACGCCCTGCTTGTTGGCGCTGATGGCCAAATCGCCCTGCACGTTGGCCACGTACCCGCCCCTTGGGCGCGCTTCGCCCCATGCGGCCAGCACGGCGTCCACGGAAGCAGTCTCCACCCGCGCTTCGGGTCCCAGCATGTGATGCAAGATGCGCACCGCCACGCGACGAAGCAACGGAACGGGCTGCTCTCCCAGCTCGGGGGCCAGAACGCAACCGGCGTCGAAATCGGGGGACTGCCCGGGAACATGCTCGATCCAGGACGCATGTTGCTCAACCAGATCGTCCACCAAGCTCTCGAGCATGTCGTCTTCGTCGGCGATCAGGTTCATGGTTCGGCACAGCACTTCCATGAGCTGGGTATTTCGCTCTTTCGCACGCGGCACGATCTCGTGGCGCACGTACGCGCGAAACCGGTCGGTATGGGCATTCGTGGCATCCTCGCGCCACAGCGCGCCCGAATCGTCGCGCGCCACCGGCAAGCCGGCCTGTGCGCGGTCGTCCAAATACGCCCGAAGATCATCGCGCGTCGCGTCCAGCAACGGACGAACCACCGGCCCGTTTCGGTACCGCATCGCGCGAAAGCCGCCCGGCCCCGTACCCACGATGGACCTCATGTAGAAGCTCTCCACGCGGTCGTCGGCTGTGTGAGCCGTGAAAATACGCCCGTCCGCAAGCGGCGCGGACGCGTGCAGGCACAGGCTTTCGAGCGCTTCGTTCGCGGCAAGATAGCGCTCGCGCCGCGCGACGGCCTCCACGTTCTCGCCCGTGCGCTGCGCCTCGCGCGCTATATCGACCTCGCACAAGAACAGCGGCACGGCCAGCAGCTCGGCAAGCTCTTCCACGAACCGCGCGTCGGCATCGGCGTCTTCGCCCCTGAGCTTGTGATTCACGTGCAACATGGCAAGCGGGCCCACCAGCCCTTCGTCGTGCAGGTCGCGAGCCAAATATGCCAGCGCCGTCGAATCCGACCCCCCTGACACCATAAGAAGCACCGGGGCGTCCGGCTTCGCCAAGTCGCGCTCGGAAACGGCGGCAGCAATGCGCTGACGCAGGATGTTCGATTCGCTCACGTTCGCTCCCCTTCTCGCATATCCCGCCGATCGAACCCACTCGAAAGCGGCGAAGCCCAAACGGGGCCTTCAAGTCCAACAGGACGCCAAGCGTCTTGGCGATATCATACTCCTCCCTAAGGGCTCTGTCCTGAAGCACGTCCGAGCCTCGAGCCACGCGGGAAGGCAGCTTGGGCAACGCTCAATCGGACAGCTTCGATTTCCCCGTTTGCTTCGCACGGTACAGCGCGGCATTCGCCAACTGGTACAACGAAAGAAACGAGCTCTTCCCAAGGCTGGCCCGGGCCATCCCAACGCTGATGGAGACCTTTTTTCTTTCGCCAGCGTCGGTCAGCACGTAGAAATCGCGGATCAGGGCATTGGTTTTTTCTTCCACCTGGTCAACGTCCCAATCGCCCGGCAGGTACACAACGAACTCGTCGCCGCCGATGCGCCCGACGATGCCCGCAGCCCCGAACGCATCTTGCAATCTGCTGGCGCACTCCCTGAGAACCGCATCCCCCCAAAGATGCCCGCCCTCGTCGTTGATATTCTTGAAGTCGTCCAGATCTATAACAAGCAAGGTAGCGGACGCGTTCTCCCCCGCTTCCGAAATGCTCTGGGTGATCGCATCTTCGACCGCCTTCCGATTGTAGACTCCGGTCAGCCCGTCCACTTGGGCTGCCCGCTCCAGAATCGCCTGGGTCCTTTTTTGCTCGCGCAGTCGGCCTACGACAATCGCGCACAACAGGCCCAGCATGATGACGACCAGCTCCACGGTCAGCCAAAGTCCGTACTGCTCCAGGTTGACGAGTTTTCCGCGCAGCGAGTTTTCCGTAATCGTCACCACAACATACCAGTCGTTCGCGTCTATGGGGCCATACGTGCAGTAATGCACAGCGTCGCCTGCGGAGTATACGGAAAACCCCTGCTTCCCTTCGGCGAAATCCGCACGCATGGCTTCTGCCGATGACTGCTCGAAGGTCAGGTCGGATAGCGCGTCAAAAATATCAAGGCCGAACTGATCGGAGGTTTCGCCGCTGACAACCTTGCCGGCGCTGCTGACGATCCCTATCTGCGCCGTGCCGTCCAGCAGGCTGTTCTCCAAAAGCGAAGGAAATTCCCTGATGTTGTACGAGGAAACCAGAACGCCCGGAGTGCCGCCCATGGTAACCGGGGCGACCACGCCAAAAATGACTTCATCCAACTCATCGGTGTAAAAGGGCTGGGAAAAAACCGGCTCCCGTATCTCGGACAGCAAGACCCCGTCCAGGCGCGTGTTTTCCTCATTCCGCCCCTGGTAGCCATCGTAGCTGGTGTAGGTGCAGCCGTCGAAGGTGACGAAAAGCGCGCGGACAACATTGGACGTTTCGGCATAGCCCTCAAGGATTTGCAGAATGTCCTCGTCCGTCTGCAATTCCGCATGACTGAGCGTCAACGCCATGGAAGCGGTCAGGTTCTTCAAATAGTCCAGTTCGTTTTGAATGAGCAGGGCGCTATTCTTTTGGACGGCCTCGATTTGAGAGCGCATGTCTTCGTCGATATAGGAGTTAACCTGCATTCGAAAGTTGAGAAAACACCCGAATATCAATGCGACAGCTACCGCCACCTCGCAGAGAACGACTCCTGTTTTGCTTAAAGACCGGAATGCTCTTTTCAACCCGCCATCCCCCTTACGCCCTTACGATCTCATGGAATCAAGGCTCCCGCGTCAACGACACGACGGTCTCGATGTGATCGGTATGGGGGAACATGTCAACCGGCTGAACAACCTTGACCGTAAAGCCTCGGTCACGTAGAAACGCCAGGTCACGCACTTGAGTTGTAGGGTTGCAGGAAATGTAAACCATGCGCTTCGGGGCAAGCGCCACGGCAGCGTGCAAGAATTCCTCGCTCGCGCCGGCGCGCGGCGGATCCATCAGCAGCACGTCTACGCGCTGGCCGTCAGCCGCCTGCTCGCGCATGAAATCGCCCGCGTCGCCCACCACGAACCGGGCGTTTTCCACCCCGTTGTGCCGGGCGTTCTCGCGCGCGTCGCGAATGGCCGAAGCCACGCTGTCCACGCCCGTCACCTGCGCGGCGCCGTGCTTTGCCGCCACCAAGCCAATGGTGCCCGTGCCGCAGTAGGCGTCGATGGCGCTCTCGCTGCCGGTGAATTCGGCCAGCTCGATGGCACGGCGGTACAGAACTTCAGTTTGAACTGCGTTGACCTGGTAAAACGACTGCGACGATATGCGGAAGCTCAGTCCGCACAGCTTATCCAATATGAAGCCGGGGCCATAGAGCGTTTGCTCGCGCTGCCCCAAGATGACATTCGTCTGACGCTCGTTGACGTTCTGCACGACCGTCGTGACGCCGGGGCAGCGCTTGACCAAGTCGCGGCAGAAATTCCGCGACGCCGGGAACTCCCGCCCGTTCGTTACCAGCGTGACCAGCACCTCTTCGCTTGTATGCCCCACGCGCACAATGGCATGGCGCAAAAACCCCACCCCTTTGTCTTCGTCGTAAGGCGTTATGCCGTAGCGCGGCATAAGATCGCGAATGGCCCGGATAATGCGTTTGGCCTGCTGGTTTTCCAACAGGCAGGCATCGGTGGAAACGATGCGATGCGTACCTGCGGCATACATGCCGCACAAGATCTCGCGCCGGGGAGCTGCGCCCTTGCCGTTCTTGCCGCCTTTGCCGCTCTTGCCTCGACCTTCCTTCGAGCGATCGGCTTTTCCCTTGCCGCCCGGCGCGGGGAGCTTGCGACCGGGCGCGTACGGAGACGCCACCTTATTGCGGTAGTAATAGGGGTCTTCCATTCCCAAAATAGGCAGAAGCGCAGACGGATCGGCCACCTGCGCGAACAGCTTCGCAACCTGCGCATCTTTGGCAGCAAGCTGATCGGCGTACGCCACGCTGATATGCTGGCACGCACCGCACTGGCGCTCAACGGGGCATTCGGGATGCGGCACGGCATCTTCCAACACGCTTGCGCATGCGCCCTTACTGCCAAACGAGGAATTTTGCATTGTCGTCACTCCAATGAACATCGCGGATATAGCGTTGCAGGCCCGCACCGTCGCGGCTTTCGAACAAGCGCACGATTTCGGCATGCTCGTCGTTTGCCTGCCGCAAAAGGCCGTCCAAATCGGATTCGGCAACGCGGGCGTACTCGCGCTTCATGAAGCAGCGGTTCAACTGCCGGATAAGCTCCACCAAGCGAGCGTTTCCGCACTTCTCCATATAGCAGGCGTGAAAGTCGCGCTGAAGATCGTCGTATTTTTTATACAGGCGCTTCTCGATGGCCAGCTCCATCGAACCGTGCAGAAACTGCAGTTGGGCAAGGTCCTCGTCGGTCATGCGGTCCACCGCAAGCAGAGCCGCCCGCCCGTCTAAAGGCCCGATGACCTCGACAATCTCCCGAGCGCTGTCCTCGGTCACGCTTTTCACGTAAAACCCCTTGCGCGGAACGTTTTCAAGATAACCGTCGGAGGCAAGCTGAATGAGAGCCTCGCGCACCGGCGTACGGCTCACGCCTAGCGCTTCGCATATCTGCTGCTCGCTGATCTTGTGGTCGTCGGCCAGCGCACCGCCGTCAATAAGATCAACGATGTAGTCGTACACATGGCCCTTCAGCGACCGGTACTCGTTTGTCATGTAATCCGCCTGTCACGCTGCTGCACTGCATACCAATATATCATACGCGCAACCCTGCCCTCTGCGAAGAACAGGGCAAACGAGCCCTTAGACATTCCCGAAAACAGCCAGGCGCAAACGCCGGGGTGCCGACCTTTTTCACGCATGCCTGCTTCACGCGCGCTCGCTTGCTTTCCCCAAGATCGACCGGGCTTTGCACCGCCAAGCCGCCCGAGCGCGTTGCCAAGGCGTCGTGTCCGGGCGGTAACTTTTTCCTTATACGCCTTGATTGTATACAATATCCAAGCTACAGTTTGCACCGTAAGGAATACCGGCAGCACCGAACCGCGCGAAAGGATTCGCAATGACCAAGTTCACGAACGTCATCGTCCGCCGCCCCGCCAAATCGATGGTCGAAGGCATCACCTCCGCACCCGAGCTGGGCAAGCCCGACTACGAGCTGGCCTGCAAGCAGCATGACGACTACATTGCGGCCCTGAAGGAATGCGGCGTCGAAGTAACCGTCCTGCCCGCACTCGAGCAGTTCCCCGACTCCTGCTTCGTCGAGGACCCGGCGGTCATCACCCGCAAGGGCGCCATCATCGCGAACCCTGGCGCCGCCAGCCGCAACGGCGAGAAAGACGAGATCGAGCCCGCCGTTCGCCAGTTCTTCGATGACGAGCACGTGAAGCACATCGTTGCCCCGGGCACGCTGGACGGCGGCGACGTCATGATGGTGGGCGACCACTTCTACGTGGGACGCTCCGCTCGCACCAATGAAGAGGGCATCCGCCAGTTCTTCGAGATCTTGGAAGGCTGGGGGCTCGAAGGCTCCGAAGTGCCGCTGGAATTCGTCCTGCACCTGAAGACGGGCGTGAACTACCTCGAGGACAACAACATGCTGGTGTCCGGCGAATTCGTGACGAAGCCCGACTTCGCTCAGTACAACAAGATCCAGATTCCCGAGGACGAGGCCTACGCCGCCAACTGCATCTGGGTGAACGGCACGGTCATCGTGCCCGAGGGCTACCCGACCGTCTTGGCAGCCGTGCAGGACGCGGGCTACCAGACGCTGACCGTCGACACGTCCGAGTACCGCAAGCTGGACGGCGGCCTGAGCTGCCTGTCGCTGCGCTTCTAACCCAACGCTCGCTTGATACGCAGGCCCGGCATGCTCATGTCGGGCCTGCGTGCAGATAAGCCCGCTCAAAACCGAAGGACAACGCCAGCGTAAGCGGTAACGGATCTATAACTCTTTTAAGAAGCATTCAGCGACGCACGGTATAGTAGTCTGCGAGACACCGTACGTGAAAGGACTTCCCATGAACTTCATCATCCGCTGGCTGGTCACCGCTATCGCCGTCGGCGTGGCCGTATGGCTGGTTCCCGGCATCGAGATCATCGGCGGCAACGAGGCATGGGTGGGAATCGCCATCTTCGGCTTGATGTTGGCGCTTGTCAACATCAGCATCAAACCGCTCATGCAGGTGCTGAGCCTTCCCATCACCGTCATCACGCTAGGCATCTTCTACCTGATCGTAAACACGTTTTTGCTGTACGTTGCCGCATGGCTTGCAAACGGCATCTTCCAAGTTGGGTTCGCCATTGCCACCTTCGGCAGCGCGTTCGTGGCGTCCATCGTGATCAGCATCGTGTCGGGAATCATGAATTCCCTGGTAGGAGCCGACGACTAGAACGCCAAGCGCCCGCAAGCACCGCGTCTTTCGACGCTGCCCGACGGTCCCGATCGCCTTGTGCGAAAGGGATCGTTTTTCTATCTCCAGAAAGCCTCCATGGACAACCGAGCATTTCGCTTTATGATGGACAGGAACTAGCCGCTTCGCATTGATCCGATGCCCGCGGGCGCCGCACGTCGTCGTCGCGCGCGGGCATCGGATCCGCACATCACGTGAGGATCCGAACCATGGAGCACATCGAAGGCGTCTCTCGCGACGCCTCGGGACACGCGTCTACGTCCCCGAAAAACGCCGCATCATGGCGATCGAAAACCGGTGCCGCCGCAAAGCGCATCGCGAAAATTCTCGCCCAACTCGTCTTGCTTCTGGGCGTGTACGCCGCAGGCTGCGCGCTCGCCTCGGTACT
The DNA here is from genome assembly GCF_003340345.1 of Paraeggerthella hongkongensis. Lineage (GTDB taxonomy): Bacteria > Actinomycetota > Coriobacteriia > Coriobacteriales > Eggerthellaceae > Paraeggerthella > Paraeggerthella hominis. The sequence goes on from NZ_PPTQ01000011.1 coordinate 61,104, forward strand.
TCCCATCACCCTGCCTGGAAACATCGTGGGCATGGTGCTGCTGCTGGCGCTTTTGGGAACGGGCCTCTTGAAAACGCGGCATGTCGGCGATGCGTGCACGTGCCTTATCGACAACATGTCGCTGTTCTTCATTCCCGCCGGAGTTGCCATCATGGGGTGCGTTTCCCTGCTGGAAGGAAACGTGGCGAAGTTTGCCCTGGTCTGCGTAGCAACAACCGTGCTGGTGTTTTTGGCTACGTCAGGAACCGTGGTGTTCGTATCGCGCCTGATGGATCGATGGGAAAAGAGGTAGAGCATGGCGCCGCTTATTCTCACGCTTGTTGTGGGCACCGTGCTTTCCGTTGCGACGTTCAAGCTTTCGGTCCTGCTGTACCGCCGCGTTAACTCCCCGCTTCTCAATCCCCTCCTGGTCACGGTGGTATTCGTCATCGCCGTGCTGAGCATCTTTCGCATTCCGCTGGAATCCTACGAGGAAAGCGTCCGGGTGATCTCGTTCTTGCTGGGACCCGCAACCGTAGCGCTGGCATATTCGGTATACCAGCAGCGCCAGATCCTGAAGAAGCACTTCGCACCTATTTTCGCCGGCTGCTTGGTAGGCTCCATCGTTTCCATGGTCAGCGCGTACGGGTTGTGCAAACTGCTCGGTTTGGGCGACGACATGGCGCTTTCGTTCGTTCCCAAGTCGGTCACCACGCCCATCGCCATCGCCGTTTCCCAGCAGCTTGGAGGCATCACCTCCATCACGGTGGCGGCCGTTATCGTAACCGGCGTTCTGGGAGCCATATTCGCGCCGCTCATGACGCGCGTGTTCCGCGTGCGCAACCGCGTGGCACGCGGCGTGGCCATCGGAACCTGCGCACACGCCGTTGGCACCACCAAAGCTATCGAAATGGGAGAGCTCGAAGGCGCCATGAGCGGCGTGGCCATCGCGGTGGCGGGCCTGCTCACAACTGCCATCGTGATCGTAGCCAGCTGCTTCATGTAAGTCGGGGGCCGCATGCGGCCCCCGACAATCACATGCTATTCGTCGCCCGATGCAAAAGCGATGCGATAGATGGCCTTTGCGTCGTCCATGCTCAGCTTCTTGAAGCTGCCGAACGGCTCGCCCTTGTTCTCCTTGAGCGTGGGGATCAGCTTGTCGATATCGGCTTCTTCAACGCCCAGCTCGTCCAAGGTCGTCGGCATGCCCAACGACGCGAAGAACGAACGGGTTTCGTCGATAGCCGACAGAGCGTCGGCGTCCATATCTCCTGTGGGAGCCAGCCCGAACACCTCGCGCCCGTAGTAGGCGAAGCGAGCCGGGTTCGCGTCGTACACGAATTCCATCCAAGCCGGGAACATGACGGCCAAGCCCGCGCCGTGGGTAATCTCCGGATACAGTGCGGAAAGCTCGTGCTCCAAGCCGTGCGTTGCCCAGTCCTCATGCCGACCAACGCCCGCCAAACCCTGATGGCACAGCATGCCCGCCCACATGACGTTTGCACGCGCATCGTAATTGTCGGGATCGGCCAGAACGCGCGGAGCCTCGGCGCGCACCGTCTTCATAAGCGACAAGCACAGATTGTCCGTCACCGGAACCGCGCCCACGTCGTCGAAGAAGCGCTCGAGCAAGTGGCAGAACATATCGGTGCAGCCGGCAGCCGTCTGGAACGGCGGCAAGGTGAACGTGAGCTCAGGGTTCATGAACGCAAGCTTCGGGCGCTGCGCGTTGTTCGCATACCCCGTTTTCATTTGCAGCGCATCGTTCGAGACCACCGTGTTCTTCGACGCCTCGCTGCCAGCCGCCGGAATGGTCAGCACCACGGCAATGGGCAGCACGTCGTTCGTCGGCTGCTTCGACTCGAAGAAATCCCACACGTCGCCTTCGTAGCGCGCGCCCACCGCGATCGCCTTCGCCGAGTCAACAACCGACCCACCGCCCACAGCCAGCACCCAATCCACCTCGTGCTGCTTGCATAGCGCTACGCCTTCGCGCACCAACGTGATTTCAGGGTTGGGACGAACGCCCCCCAACGTCACGTGCTCGATGCCGTGCGCCTCCAAAGACTCTTTGACGCGATCGATCAAGCCGCTGGCCAAAGCGCTTTTGCCGCCGAAATGCAGCAGCACCTTCCGGGCGCCACGTTCGGCCAACTTTGTCCCCACCTGCAGTTCTGCGTCTTTGCCGAATACGAAATGAGTCGGCGACACGAATTCAAAGTTCTCCATGACCATGACCAACTTTCTTTTGACTGAACCGTTACCGCGCCCCGAGCGCAGCAGGCTTGCCGCCTAGCGTACAATAGCAAGCATAGTACATACGCGTGTACCGTACACCGTTCGAAAGGAAATTGCCATGCCTAACTCTGATGCGAAAGTAGTTCGTGGGCTGAGCATTGCCGTCTTGATTCTGTCCATACTTGCCGTTGCCGGCTCCTTGCTGGTCATGATCTTCCTGGGTATCGGCGGCGTAGCGCTCAGCGATCCAAGCGTCGCGAGTTCCGCCGCTATCGAGATCGACAACGGCTCGGGGATAAGCGCGGACTCTCTGAGCGGCGACGAGGTTGTTGTCCTAGCCATGCTGAGCCTGGGCGTTCTCGGCATGTTCATGGGCTGGTTGATAATCTGCTCCATCGTTCCGTTGGTGGCGGCAATCCTGGGAATGCGCAACTACAACAACGTGGACAAACTGGGCGGAGCTTTCGGCTGGGCCATCGCAGGCGCCGTATTCTCGTTTTTGTGCGGCAACCTTATTACCATGGTGCTGCTTATCGTATCCGCCGTGTACATCAACAAGCTGAGGCGCGCGCCCATGGTGCCCTACGGTCAGGCGCAGCCCGTGTACGGTTACGCACAGCAGCCCGGAAACCAGCAGCAGCCTCCCACCCCTCCGGCGCAGTAGCGCAACCTTGTTCGAGATTCGCGCATGAAAAAGCCCGCTTTGCTTGCGGGCTTTTTCATGCCTGTTCGCAGCGCCTTACCCCAGCGCCACGTCCAAGACCATCATGACCAAGAAGCCGGCCATCACGCCAAGGGTGCCGGCGTTGGAGTGGTCGCCCAGATGCGCCTCGGGGATGAGCTCCTCCACCACAACGTACATCATGGCACCAGCCGAGAACGCCAGCATCCACGGCATGTACGGCGAGATAAGCCCCGCGAAAAGCACCACGAGAATGCCGAATACGGGTTCGGCCAGGCCCGACAACGTACCCAGTGCAAACGCCTTCGGCGCGCTCATCCCCTCTTGCAGCATAGGCAGCGCCACGGCCGCCCCTTCGGGCACGTTTTGGATGCCGATGCCAATAGCCAACGCCACGGCCATGCCGAACATTGCAGGATCGCCGCCGTTCTGCGCCGCCATGGCAAACAGCAAGCCCACGCTCATGCCCTCGGGAATGTTATGCAAGGTTACCGCCGTGAACAGCAGCGTGGGTCGATTCCATTTGCTGGGCAAGCCTTCGGGCTTGCTGTCTCCTGGATGCAGATGAGGCAGCAGTTGATGCAGCGCCATAAGAAACGCCACGCCCAAAGCGAATCCGCCAGCTGCGGGGATCCATCCGATCTGGCCCGCTTCCTCAGCGCGCTCGATAGCCGGAATGAGCAGCGACCACACTGAAGCCGCGATCATAACGCCCGCGGCGAACCCCAAGAAGATGCGCTGGAACAGCAGGCTGTCGCGCTTTCGGAACAGGAAAACCGAAGCGGCGCCCAACGTGGTCATGAGAAACGTGAATCCGGTACCGGCGGCGGCCCAAAGCAAAGCCTGTTGCAACTTGTACTTCCTTTCGATCATTTCGCAGAACCATTACCGTACACCTTACCGCATACCCAGAAAACCCCCTCTACCTATTTGGCACACGATTGTGGGGCTTCCGAGGGCTGGACGATCGGAAAGCAAACCGTAACGCTTTGCTTTCGAGAGCCGCGAACAGGGGAATACGTAATGAGGCCGGGGGTTGCGCCCCGGCCTCATCGAAAGGAATACCGACAGTATCGCTTGGCTTTTGCTGCTTTTCCTACTAGCCCATCGCTTTCACGATGTCCGCAATAATAACCGCACGAGACTGTTTACTTGGCGAAGATAGTCTTATCGTTCGTATTGCGTTTCTATTCAACTGTCGGACACCGCGATTGTACTCTCTTTTACCCTAAAAGCGAACCCTTTCCAGGGTTTTTGTGCAGGTGAACAACGAAATTGTTACCTAACGGACCCTTGTCCGTCATCAAGAGGACCTTACTACTCATATACAAAAAGAGGGGGATTTTATTCATTTTTGAGCTCGACAGAAAGGTCGGCGAAGAGAAGCGAGAGGCTCGGAAAACGCGATCGGAGCCCGCCATCCAAGCCGCATGAAGCCCGCCCTCGGCACCCGGGATGCAGAACGAAAAAACGCCCCCGGCGAAGCGGGGGCGTCCAACAAGCAAAGGCAGATCGCTTGCGGCTATGCGTTAGCCAGCGGCGACGGCGTGGTGTAGACGCGCGCGGCGTTTTCCTGATCCAGGTCGTAGAGAGCCTTGGCATCCGAGCCGAACAGCTTCATGCGCGTGATCATCTTGTCGGCGTTGTCCTCTTCCTCCTGCTGCTCCTCGATGAACCAATCGAGGAACTTCATCGTGCGGTAGTCCTTCGCATCGGCAGCAGCGCTGTAGATGTCGTTGATAAGGCTGGTCACGTACTTCTCGTGCTCGAGAGCAGCCTCCAGCGGCTCCAAGTAGTTCGAGAACTCCTTGTCGGGCTGGTCGATAGCCAGCAGCTTCACGCTCTGGCCGTTCTCATGCAGGTAGTTGCGGAAGATCATCGCGTGATCGCGCTCTTCCTGGGCCTGAATCTCGTACCAATTGGCGAAGCCTTCCAGACCCTCTTCTTCGTAGTAGTCGGCGAAAGACAGGTACAGGTACGCCGAGTACAGCTCTTTGTTGATCTGGTCGTTCAGCAGTTCGTATACGCGAGCATCCATGAAAAACTCCTCCTTTGTAACCGCGAGCGCCGCATGCGACGCCCCTGTTCATCTGCATTTATGATACCGCTGATCAATCATTTAAGACATACGCGTTGCCGCGAATTCACAGAGTGCGCAAGGAAAGAGGCCGAACGCGCCCGCCGCCGAGCGAGAAGCCGCGCGCCGCGCCCAGCCAGGCAACCGGGCAGCCAGCCGATACCTTCGCGCCCGGCGGAGCGCACGCAACCTACTGCGCCATAGACCGGACGATACGAGCCCTAACTTGGGCAAGAAGGACAACCACCACGTAGACAGCCAACATGAGCAACGCGATTTTCTGAGCGCCGTCGCCCAGCAACTGAAACGCAACCATCCCCGCCGCAACGCTTGCGGCGCAGCTTGTGCAGAACATGGCGAACACGCGAGAAAAGCCCACCTCAGAGCTTTTGGCGGTCCAAAACAGCACCACCAGGCCCAAAATATTGAACACGGCCACGCCCAGATACGAAATCACTTGAAGCGCGATCGAGCCCTGCAAAACATCAACCGAACTCAGCAGAGGATACGCCAGAAGAAGCAGCGCCGAACACGGCAGCGCCGCACGGTAGAACGACTCCATAGCGCCGCCGACAATTTCACGCGTACGAGAAACAACCCACCACACCAGCGCGAACACAAGCAGGTACGCCAAAGGCTTCGGGGAAATTCCCGTTGCGGACAATCCGCCCGCGTACGGCCAAAACGTCGCTCCGATCATGAAGAAGTTGAACATGAGGCCCAACACGGCAGCCCATCCGTTGCGCATGGCCTGAGACATGGTGGAGATAGGCTTAGGCGCAACGTAGTCGTCGCGAAGACCGGCGCGCACCTCGTCGGCAAGCACGATTTCCCGCGCAAGAAGCGGCAGCCCCCCGCAAACGGCCAGAACAAGAAGACCCAGGCAGAACAGAAAGGGGGTTCCGGCAAATTCCATCGCGAACCACCAACATGCAGCCGCCAAAAAGGAAAGCGCCGTGTTCAGAAGCGCGCCGCGATGCGTGAACAGCCGGTAATAACGCCCCCACTGGCGCAGCAGGCAGGTAAGGCCAAAGCCCAGGAACAGCCCCGATCCCGCAGCGCATACCGCCGCAGGCAACAGACCCGTCAGCAGGGCAAACCCTACGCCGACAATACTGGCGAACAAGCCAATGCCTATCGACCAGCGTCGTTGCTCTTCATCGTGCGCCGAAACCAGCACCGCCATGCAAAGCGACACCACCCCGATAAGAAACGAGCATGCGAACAGGCCCGCAACGCCCTCGAGAGCGTACACGGCAAGCAGTTGGTTGTCGGCGTGCAAGCACAAGCCGAATGCAGCCAGCACGCATGACAAAGCAAGGCCCACCGGTGACCATTCGCGTTCGTATGCCGTCGTAGTGCTTATGCTCATTCCCTTCGTTTGAAGGTTCCCATTATAAAGCAATACAAGAAAACCAACCTTACATTGTGCCAAGCGGTTCCGAAGAGAAACCATCCCGAGAAGAACCCCGAAACGCAAGGGATCCAGCGTCAGCCGAAGCGCTTCCGCACGCTCGATCAGCGCGCGGGCCAAACCTGCAGACCCGACAAAAAGCGCGCCGCCTTCCCAAGAAAGCGGCGCGCACGCACGTTTGCCGTGTGCCTCGGACTACAGAGCAGGCACGACCATCGTAAGGGGCAGCGCAGCAACAACCACCAGGTAGCGCAGCAGAAAGCCGCCTATGAGCACGCCTGCATCGGAGCCGAAGCTGATCCAATGCGCCTTGCGGCTTTCCTCGAACTCCTTCGGGCTGAAGAACAGCAGCCACGTCTCCAGGGCGGTAGGAATCACCAAGCCAATCAGCACCAAGCCGAACCAGAACAGCACCGCATATCCTCCGGACACCAAGCTGACCACCGAGTTCCACCCTGCAACCGAGTTGCTCGACGTGATGAACAGCAGCGCAGCCACCAAAACCAACTCGATGATGGGCAGGCAGAAGTGGAACTTCTTCAGCACGCCCACGCGGTTGAACTCGTCGGCATGCTTCACAATGCTGATGAGCAGCACGGAAGCTGCGCCGGCCGACAAAGCCGATACCAGGAACAAAACAGGCAGCAGCGCGTTGTTCCACAAGGGGAACGTCTTGCACACGCCCAGCAGGGCACCCGTGTACATGGCTACGGCCACGCCGAACACCGTTCCCGCAATGTCAAGCCACACCGGCACGTTCTTCTTCAGGATGTCCAGCAAAAGCGCCACCAGAGCAAGCACGGTGAAGCCAGCCAGGAACACCACGCCCCAGGTCATAACAGACCCGAAGTTCGTAAGCAGCAGCGCGAAGCGCAGCGGATTGTGCAGACCGCCCTCGGCGTCGAACATCAGCAAAACCAAGCCGATGACCACCGCAACAGGAGCCACGATATGGCCGATCTTGCGCATGTTCACCGCTTCGGGATGACGCCAGCCCAAGAAGGCGGAGGTGACGAACGCGCCGCCGCCGAGACCGGCGAGGAACAGGTACCATGCGATGATGGAGCCCCAAATCGGTTCAAACGTCATCGTTCATCACCTCACGTAGAATACTTTGACTTTGGTCAAGTCGCCGGAAATAGGCTGAGCGCCCTCCGCGACAATGGCCTTGGATATCTTGGACTCGGGATCGTCCAAGTCGCCGAAGATGCGGGCATCCGTCAGGCACGCCTCCACGCACGAGCACATCTTCGTGCCCGTCACCTCGGCCGACACCGTGCAGAAGCGGCACTTGTCAACGGTTCCCGTCTCCTCGTTGAACGAACGCACCTGGTAGGGGCACGCCGCCATGCAGTACTTGCATCCGATGCAGCGACCGTGGTCAACGCCCACCACGCCGTCGGCGCCGATGAACGCAGCGCCCGTCGGGCACACCGCCACGCAGGGAGCGTCCTCGCAGTGCATGCACTGCAACGGCACCGTCTCCACCCCCACGTTGGGATACGTTCCCGTTTCCTGTTCCTCGTAGCGAATGAAGTGCTGCGTAGGCAACAGATCATTCTGGCGCTGGCAGGCCACGCGGCAGGCGTAGCAGCCAATGCACTTCTTCGTGTTGATGAGCATTCCGTAGCGAGCCATTACGCACCCACCTTCTTAACCGTGACGACCGCTTCCTGCGTCATCGCCGACCCATATCCGGGCTCCATGTGGAAGGGCACGAAATCCATTTGGCGCAAGCCCACGTTGTACGCCGTATGCTGATCGGGCACCGAGCAGCCGTAGTGGCTGGGCATGTACAGCGCCGTAGGATTGATGCGCTGCGTCACCTTTGCGCGAACGCGACCCGTGTGCTGATCGTTCGAAACCTCCACCTCGTCGCCATCGGCAATGCCCAGGCTGTCGGCCACGTCGGCGTTGATCCAAACGCGCGTCAGATCGTAGTCCTTCGTGATCTGCATGAGGTCTTCGATGTTCGCCGTCTGCGTGTGGCTGTGGATAGCCTGCTTGCCGCCAATCAGACGCAGTTCGTTTCCGATCGGCATGATTGCCGGTTCCACCCACACGGGAACTGCGGACAGCCCCGCCTTCTCGCACGCCTCGCTGGCAAACTGGACCTTGCCCGAGGAGGTCTTCCACTTGGGAGCGTTTCCGTACGAGAACTCCTTTTCGGGGAAGTATGCCGTGCCCGTTCGCTTGAGCGCGTCGAGCGAAAGGCCCACGGTCTTCAGCTGCGCGTCAGCCAGTTCGTCCACGCTGAACTGGAAGTACTCTCCCACGCCGCACGCGTCGGCCAGCTCGCTGAAAATCTGATCGACCGGCTTGGTATTGGGATGAATCTTGTCGAGCACCTGATCGCGCAACGACACCGCCGGAACCTTGCCGCCGATGAACTCGGGCAGCTCCAAGCGCTCCAGGTAGCTGGTGTCGGGCAGCACGTAGTCGGCCAGCATGGCGGTTTCGGACATCTGCACGTCCACGACCACCATCAGGTCCAAATTGGACAGCGCTTCGTTGAGGTACGCGGTGTTGGAGTACCCGGCAGCCATGTTCGAGTTGTAGAAGAACATGCCCTTCAAAACGCCTTCTTTGGCCTGCTGCGCCGCAAACAGGTTCGTGCCCATTCCCGAAAGCGCCAGCGGATACTCTTCGGAGCCGGCAATCTTGCCTTCGGGCTTGGGAACGCTGGGGAACTGCGCCTTGTCCACGTCGCCAGCGGAAACGCTCGAAGTGAACAGCGCGCCGCCCTTCTGGTTCCAGCAGCCCAATAGCGTGTTGAACAGCGCAATGGCGCGCGCCGTCTCACCGGAGTTCACGTACGAGCAGCCGAACGCGCCGCGCCAGCTGGGCTCGATGGAAGCCGCAGGAGCGGCCTGGGCGAATTCCACCGCCAAGCGATCGATCGTCTCGGCGCGGATGCCCGTGACCTTTTCGGCCCACGAAGGCGGATACGCTTCAAGCTCTTTCGCCCACTGATCGAAGCCCACGGTGTTCTCGGCAACGTATTTCTTGTCGTACAGGTCTCGCGTGACCAGCACGTTTGCCATAGCAAGCACCAGGGCAAGGTCGGTGCCGGGATTGATGGGCACCCACTCGTCGGCAAACTTGATGGAGTTGTTGCAGCGCGGGTCCACCAGCACGATATGCGCGCCCTTGTCATGAGCCTTCTGCAACGAAGCCACCGAGCTGGGGCGAATGGCGTCAGCGTAGCTGCGGCCGATGAACATGGTCATCTTGGAGTTCGCCACATCGCTGGAGTAATTGCCCGCGCCGATAGCCTGCGTGAAGCCGGCTTCCTTCGACAGGTTGCAGGCGGCGCCGTGCGTGTACACGTTCGCCGAACCCAGCGCGTTCATGAAGCGCTTCGTGTAGTACTTGCCCGACGGGCGCGGGTCCTGGACCATGGCCAGGGCCTGAGGGCCGTCGGAGGCGATGATGCCCTTCACCTTTTCGGCGATCTCGCTGTATGCTTGATCCCACGTGATGGCCTCGAACGCACCCTTGTCGTTTTTCTTGAGCGGATCGGTCAGACGATCCTTCGAATAGGCAATCTGGGAATAGCCGTAGCCGCGGGCGCACAGCTTGCCCTTGGCGTAGGGATGGTCGGCGTCGCCGATAAGCTTCGTCAAACGCCCGTTCACGACGTAGGCGGAGAAGCCGCACTTGCTCGAGCAAGCATTGCACAGCGTGTGGACCGTCTTCGTCTCCCCGTTCGTCGGCTCGTCAGCGTGAGCCTGCTGCCACGCGTCGAAGCTCACGAACCCGGACGCCGTCGCAAGCGCGACCGCCCCGGCACTCCCAGCCAGAAAGCCTCGCCTGGTTATAGCGTGTTCTGACATAGTTGTTTCCTCTCTATATGCATGCACGTGCATTCGATGTGCTCGACGCCCGTCATGCGCTCATCTCCGTCGGCGAAACCTGCGCCCATATCCCCATGAGCACGTCGATCAGGCCAATGTAGAAACTCGCATCGTCTTCAAGCGACAGCAACCGCAACCGATACGCCGTAAGCCAGCCAAGCCGTTCCACAAGGAACAGCCGCGCTTCGTCGCGCATGTCAAAACGCAGCAGCGTTGCCGCAAGATCAAGCTCAAGGGCCAGATGATCAGGACACGCCGAAAACTCCGGCGGCACCTGAAAGCCCAAGCGCTCGATGAGATCGCGCATGTACAGCGCCGAATCCCCCCAGTACAATCCACCCGTATTGCGCGAGAACGGCGAAGATCCTGCCACGCTGGTCCAAGGTCGGTACAAAGACTCGACGGGCAAAGCCGACTCGGGAAGCCCGCCAACGAAATGCCGAGCCGCGAACGCCCGCTTTTCCTGGTACGTAGGAGGACGGAACAAGGCGTTCACCTCGCCGACAGAAAGAAATTCCTGCAACGGGCAACGCCTGCGCGCATTGGCGATAGGGCTGGGGGTTTCCCCGAAGGCTCGATCGTCCTGCATGGCGCAACGCGCGGCGTCAAGGAAATCCGACCACGCGGCACCGGTCGACGCCTGCTTCCATTCGGCTTCCTCAACCGGCGCAAAGCACATCGACAGCACCGAAAGCATGGCCTCGTCTTTCATCATCGCCTTTCCTCCTCTCCTTGAATCATGCGATTGTCGCGCATCAACAACAGATGAACCGGGGTTATCCCTGCACGAGGGTCGCCGTCCTCACGACGCCCTGATCGATGACCTTCTGAGCAATGTCTTCCCAGTCGATGAACTTGATGGCGCCGTTGGGGCACTGCTCGGCGCAGCGGCCGCACGAAATGCACTTCGTCGAGACGCCCGTTTCGGAATCCACCACGGGCATGTTCCACGGGCACGCCATGTGGCACATGCCGCATCCGATGCACTTCTTGACGTCTACCGTGCGCGCGCCGCTTTCTTCGTCGCAGTAGATAGCGTGAACCGGGCAGTAGTTCATGCACTGCGGGTCGGCGCACTGCTTGCAATGCTCCACCGTGAACTCGCAAGCTCCGTTGCCGTCGCCGAACACGCCGTCGCCGGTGTCGGGGCCGGCCCCCCAGTTGTAGTTTTCCCACACACGCACGCGAGCAATGTGCTGGCACACGCGACCGTCGTTCTTCAGCGTGCACATCATCTCGCAACGCTGGCAGCCCGAACAGCGGGCACGGTCGGTCACGATCATCTTGGTGGGCGTCGTGCGAATGTCGATGCGCCCCGAGGCGATCGAGGCGGACGTCACGCCCCACGAAGCCAGCACGCCGCCGACCACCAAGCCGGCTACACCGCAACCGGCCATGGCCAGCACGTCGCGGCGCGTGATGTTTTTCTTCTTCGGAGTCTCCTCGGACGCGGCGGGCGTCGCAGCGGATCCAGCCGCTGCGGGCTCCTTGGCCTGAGCGCGCTGTTCCTCGGAGGTGTTGTTGTTCAGATTGGTATCTGACATAGCCTGATACTCCCCCCTCACATATATGGTGAGTCTCGTTTCAGTGGTTTCGCCGCCCTGCGAGCGCTTTCCTTTGCGCCCAGGGAGGCCCGTCCCGCGCTATCCTTGCATTTCTGCGTTTCCTGGTTCACACAACAATTGCAGTATGCCTACCCTACGCAAACGTCCCTACCCTCTTTGAGGTGCTTTTGGCTTTAATCGGGCATTTTTGCGAAATACCCTCAAACAGGGTACGCGCACTTCAGAAGAGCAAGGCATACTGGGCGGCGACGAATTCTGTCACCGTGTTCCGCACGCATCCCCTGGGTTCTCACACAACAAAGAGCCGACTATCAAGAATTTGGAGATGCAAACATGGCTGACGAAAAATCGTACGGATGGGCCGGTAAGATCCTCCGCGTCGACCTCAGCACGGGCGCGATCACGACGCAACCGACCGACCCCTACAAGGCTTACATCGGCGGCATGGGCCTTGCCAACAAGATCATCTACGACGAAGTTCCCGCAGGAACCGATCCTTTGGCGCCCGAGTCCAAGATCGTCTTCGCCGTTGGCCCCCTGACGGCATCGGGCGTGCCCTTGGCCGGCCGCACCACCATCAGCTTCTTGTCCACCTTCACCACCGACCACCTTCCGGTCGATGCGCACTGCGGCGGCATGATCGGCGCGAAGATCAAGCTGGCCGGCTACGACGCCATCGTGCTTGAGGGCGCTTCCAGCAAGCCCGTGTACCTGCACATCAAAGACGACCAGGTGGAAATCAAGGACGCCAGCTTCATCTGGGGCATGGGAACCCGCGCCACCACCGAAACGCTGAACCGCATCGAGGGCATGAGCGCATGCGTGGCCACCATCGGCCCCGCCGGCGAGAACCTGGTTCCGTACGCATGCCTCATGAACTCGCGCAACCACTCGGCAGGCGCCGGCGTGGGCACCATCATGGGATCGAAGAAGATCAAGGCTCTGGTGGTCGAAGGCAACGGCAGCGTGAACGTAGCCGACCCGCAAACGGTAGCGGAGCTGTCCGACTACATGCTGCGCGATATCGTGGGATCGAACAACAACCACGTGGTTCCCTCCACGCAGCAGGAATGGGCCGAGTACTACGACAAGGGCTCCCGCTGGACGGCGCGCAAGGGTCTGTACTGGGCGCAGGCCGAAGGCGGCCCCATCGAAACCGGCGAGCCCAAGCCCGGCGAATTGAACACGGTGGGCTACCGCTGCATGAAGTCCGTAAAGGACGACGGCCCTGAAGCCGAGAAGTACACCATCAAGATGAACGGCTGCCACAGCTGCCCCATCCACTGTTACTCGGACCTGCGCGTACCCGGCAGCAAGGACAACGGCGGCTTCGAGATCACGGGCAACACCTGCGTGCCGAACTTCCCGTTCCTGTACATGATCAAGATTTTGGGAGACAAGACCACCGTTGAAAACGGCTCCGAGGATTTTGTAATTTGGAACCAGGCTATGGGCTCTACGGTCGACGACCTGGGCTTGTGGTGCAACTACGCGCAGCTGTACCGCGACATCGCGCACTGCTACGCGACCGGCATCTTCGAGCGCGTGCTGCCGCCCGAGGAATACGCGTTGTTCGACTGGGAGGGCCTCAAGAGCAACGATCCCAGCTTGATGGTGAAGGTGCTGCAGCACATTGCCAAGGGCGACAACGAGATGTCCTACATCGCGCACGGCCCCATCGTGTGGTGCAAGCGCTGGGACGACATGGGATGGTTCGACAAGCCGGCTTCCGCGCTGATCAACTACCGCGGCTGGCCCGTGCACCACGCCATCGAATGCTTCGGCCAGGTGGGCGGCGTGTACAACATGATGTTCAACCGCGACGACATGATCCACTCCGCCGTCAACTTCCAGGGCTGCGGCTTGCCCTTCGACCTAAAGAAGCAGATAGCTGCCGAGATCTGGGGCGGCGAGGACGCCATCGACGCCGACAAGAACTACACCCCCATGAACGAGCACAAGGCGAACTTCGCTTGGTGGAGCATCGTGACCGACGTGCTGCACGACTCGCTTACGCTGTGCAACTGGGTGTGGCCCATGTCCATGAGCCCCTCGAAGACGCGCGATTACCGCGGCGACCTGGATCTGGAAGCCAAGTTCTTCACCGCCGTCACCGGCGAGCAGGTGTCCACGGATGACCTGTACAAAGCGGGCGCGCGCATCATGACGCTGCAGCGTGCCGCAACGGTGCGCGGCATGATGGACCCCGACGGCACGATAGGCTGCAACGACATGCGCAACGTCCACGACGTCATCACCGAGTGGGTGTTCACCAAGGATCCCGACAAGCAGCCCTTCACCGAAGGCACCGACAAAATGGATCGCGACGACTGGAACAAGGCGCTCGAAATGACGTACGCTAAGTTCGGCTGGGACGAAAAGCTGGGCTGCCCGACGAAGGATTGCCTGGACTACTACGGCATGGCCGACGTCAAGGAAGAACTTGCCGGCTTGAACTTGCTGCCGTAACGCCATTTCGCATGCGGGCACCTTGGCGCAAGCCAGATGCCCGTACCCCTCTCCCCCTCCCTCCAAGCACGAGGCCCCGGAATTGCTCCGGGGCCTCGCTGTGTAACAGGGTAGCGGGAATGGCAGATGAGGGGCGGTGGAAAAGTTGGGCGCGAGGGGGGGCTGAGACAATCCCGAACGCCCGCAAAACCGAATGAAGCCGCTTTTCATCCGCACTTCAAATGTGACCACGCCTTTTACCGGCGCGCCGTTCGTGCGGGCGCCCTCGAGGTTCTCCGTTTTTGCCACAGGTCCCGATTTGCGCCCACGCCGCTGCGGGGGGATCGCGTCCCGCATGGGGCACGCATCCCGCATGGGGCACGCATCCGCAAGCCCCGCGCCCCCCTTCGCCCCGTTGCGCACGAAAAACCGCCATCGCTGGCAGGTTTTGACGGTTTGAGGTCGTTGTCGAAGTGCGATGAGAGGCATCCGAACACCTAGCAATTTTCTATTGATTTTTGACCTGGCGTAACGCGAGATCGCCGTATTACCGCCAAAAGCAAGGAGTCTTCCGACGACCTCAAACCGCAAGAACCTGCCAGCGATGGCGGTTTTTCGTGCGCAAGGCCATAGGGAGAGGCCGACGTGAACCTGGCTGTGCGAGGCCCGCGGCCCGCCCCCGAGCCGCGCGCAGGCGGGTTCATGTCGGCGGCAGGCGCGGAGGCAACGGCGCATCGTCGCCGGGCCGGCCGCAAAGCGAGCTACACGTTCATGTAGCGCTCGACGGAAGCCCACTCGGCAAGAGAGCCCGCGTATGTGGGCGTAAGGTACTCGGTCGAGAAGTAGTACACGTCGCCGTTCGATGCGCGCGTCTGCTGAACATCGGGATAGAGGCCCGATTCGCGCACCTCGTCCCATGCTCGGTCGATCTCCTCGTCAGTCAACCGAAACGGCGGGTTCTTCAAGCTCGATGCAGGCAGCGGACGCGGGTAGACGCGGGATTCCTCGCGAACGCAATCCACGAA
The DNA here is from genome assembly GCF_003340345.1 of Paraeggerthella hongkongensis. Taxonomy (GTDB): domain Bacteria; phylum Actinomycetota; class Coriobacteriia; order Coriobacteriales; family Eggerthellaceae; genus Paraeggerthella; species Paraeggerthella hominis. The sequence continues at coordinate 76,389 of NZ_PPTQ01000011.1, forward strand.
CGTCACCACGTTGTTGTCCTCGGCCGCCAAAAACGCCCAGTGCGCAAACGTGTCGGTCATGCGGCCGCTGTCGTACAGATAGTAGCTGCGCGCTCCCACCAAAGCCACGATCCCGGTACAATCGACCACGCGCTCGACGGGCTCCGGGTCTTCGTCGGTCGGAACCAAAACCCACTCCCCTTCAAGCTCGACCAGCCGATAACCTGCGGGAATGTTCAAATTGGCGAAGGGGCTGCGATCGTCTTGCACAGAAGGCTCCGAAGCAGCCGCTTCGTCCAGATCGACAGCAGCATCAACAACCTCGAGATTGCCGGCATCGGCAACCTCGAGCACGGCGTCATCCAACGCCGGCGAACAGGCGCAATCCACGGAAGCGGCGCCGTCCGGCTCCTCGACAGGCGCGGGCGCCACAATCGCGGGAGGAACCCCCACTGCGCGCGTGGCGCTTCGATACACAACGGCAGGTTCGTCCTCGCTCGCCTGCTCCTGAGCAGCAGCTTGCTGGTCTTCAAGGTACTCGTACACGAACATCTCGAATTCGTCCGCCGTCATATGGGCAGGAACCAACTCCAGGTCAACCCAGCGCGTCGGTTCGACCAACTGGCTGTCGGACGACTGCTCTCGCACGTCGTCGAACACGGCCGCAAGCGCATTGCGCTCGGCAAGCTCCAACGCAACCGCTTCTTGATCGACAACTTCTTCAGCCGCTTCACAATCGCAGGGCGCATCCTGAAAATCGGCGCCCGCCGACAGCGTATCCTGCACCTCGCTCATGCCCTCACGCCCGCTTTCGCCAATGCCTCGCTCACCTGCAAGTCAATGCGCGAATCGCGCAGCGAGCAGTGCTCGCACAGCATGCATGTGACCGAATATTCGTCGCATGGCAGTTCGCGATTCAGCCGATCCAGCGTCGCCCCCTGGCGGATGAGCCAGTCGCCGACCAAAGCGCGCACGCCCTCCACGGCGAACACCGGCGTATGAGCCTTGTCCCACGGAACACCGTCGAGCGCTTCCTTCACGTCCTCGGCAGACACGGCAAGCGCTTCGTCAAAGGTCTTCCCTTCGATCATAGAGCAGACCACGCTCGCGCACGCCGTCATGGCAAGGCAGCCGCGCGTCTTGAACCCTACGCGCGCAAGCGTTCCCGTTGCCGGATCGACCACAGCGAACAGCCTCAACGCGACCTCGCCGCGCTTGGACTTCCCCACCATGCTCTGCGCGTTGAAACCCTCGGGCGCGCCGCCGTTGCTGAAGTTCGCCACCACGGCAAGCAGGGTATCGGAATACCCCGACACCCCGTCGTCGATAATCGTCTGGTACACATCGGCGGTGCGAATAACCGCCCGCTCGTTCGGCTCGAGGTATACGTCTCTCGTATCTCCCACGACCCCGCCTCCTTAGCCTCAAGCACCCGTTACAAACCTGAATAGAACACTGTGCTATGATGAGCCTCGACGCAAGGCTTCCGTACCCTCTTTGGGGATAATTTGCAAGAAAGGCCTTGTTATCAGGAATATCAACGGATCGCTTCGGGGGAGGGCACGGTTGGACGATCGGTTGCACGATGCTGCAGGAGAAGCTGATCAGCATGACGAGGTGTCGCTGTTCGCCCCGGCACCGCTCGAAGGCGAGCAGGAAGACGGCGCTCGCAATGAATTTCGGAAATTCTCGCCTTTGCTACCCTCGATCGTGGGCTTGGCATTCGGTCGCGCCGGCCTGATCGTAGCAAGCTACGGAAGCTACACCAGCACCGATGCGGGCATGCTCACCGACGGAGCCATGCTGGTGGCGCTTGCTTTCCTGGGCGTGTTCTTCTTGTACATCGCCATTACGAAGCGAAGGGTAAAGAAGTCGTTTACCAACGCGCTCGTGCACGTCTGCATCTTCTTCGAAGCCGTTGGCCTTGCAGCTCTGGGCGCGTTCGAAATGTTCGGAGTGCAAAGCTGGGAAGCTCATTTCGCCATGAGCACCTTGTGCACCCTTGCGTCGTCGGGGGCCATTTTCTACTGGCTGCTGCGAGCGCGCGGGGCGGCAACCATCACGGCCGCCGTGTACGTGTTCGCCGCGCTCATCCTCAGCGAAATTGAAATCTATCTGTGCACGCTCATGCCCATCGCCCTGGGAAACCTGGTGGCGTGCGCCCTCGCTCTAGCGCAATACCCCTGCATCCGCTGGGCACGCAAGCAGGCGCTTGCTCACGACATCCGCTCCATTACGCTTCCTAGCGACTACTTCGGATTTGCAAAGAGCATGCTGACCAGCAAGCGATTCCTCATAGCTACCGCTATCGGCGTCGGGTGCCTGGCCGTAGTCGACGGCATGCTGCGCGGATACCCCAACGGCCAGCCCATATCGTTTACGCCCGTTACGCGGTTCATCGAATTCCTGGTAGTCGTAGGCATCAGCGGCACTATCGTTTTCCTGGTTGCGAAGCGGCATCAGCGCATCATGACCGTGGGGATTTTCGTGCTGATGGAACTGCTGGCATGCCTGGCGCTGATCTGCTATGCGGCGTTTCCGGATGCGCTGGACATCGGCGCCATCTTCACCACCACGCTCAATGCTCTCATGGTGGCATTCAGCTGGTACATCATCATCGCGTTCATGAGCTGCGGTTGGCGCGACCCGTACTACTACGCCATCGCAGGCTGGATGGTGTGCTGGGGGTGCCGCGCCGTCACGCGCGTGGCCCTGATCGAGTTCTACGAGCTGTCCGCCAACGACATGCTCATGTGCGCCGTCATGGGAACGGCCATCGTGCTGTCAACCCAGGTGGTCCTCACGCAGTTCTTAAGCGTTGCCCAACTGGAAAACGAGAAGGAAGACAAGCGGAAAGAGAAGCAGCAAAGCGTGCTGTCGAAGATCATGGGCCTCGACGAGCACGAAACGCTTGCCGACATGCGCCAAGCGTCCATGCAGCACAACGCCGAAGAGATAGGTAGGCAGTTCATGCTCTCCGAACGAGAGGTGGAGGTACTGGCCCTGTACGCGCTAGGATTCACGCAAAAGCGCGTTGCCGAAGAGCTCTTCATCAGCCCCGGCACAACGCATGCGCATATCAAGCGCATCTACGCGAAGACGGGCCTGCACTCTCGTCAGGAGATTTTGGATTACATGCAGCACTACACGTCGTAGCGCCCGTGCAACGGCGTTGCGAAACCGCGCAAGCAAGGGGGACGCGCCATGCCGAACGTTATAGATGTTGCGCAGCGGATTGTCGACCGGCCGCCACTGGCGGTGCTGACGAGCGGACGCTGCCTTTCCGAGCGCGACCTGCACGCCAGTTGCACGACCTGCGCTGACGCTTGCCCCACAGGAGCAGCACGCGTGGAAGCGGGAACCTGCGGCGCCAGGGAATACGAATCCATCAGCAAAGACGCCGCTTCCGGCCCGCGCATCGATCTGCAAAGCTGTGCGTACTGCGGGGCGTGCGTGACCGCCTGCCCCGTTGATGCGCTGATCGCAATCTCCCCGCACGATGACGACACGCTGCTCGCAGCGTGCGCAGCGGCGGGATCCGCCGCCCGCGAGCAAGCCCAAGCAGAGCAGCGTGCAGCGTGCGAATACGGCGAAGCGGACGATCCGCCGTTCGCCCCAAACCCCGCAACGATGGGATTCGCCTGCGTGCGCAGCGCAAAGAACCTGGGGCTCGACGTCGAGCGCACCCTGATTCTGCCTTGCTTGGCCTGGGTGGACGCTGCGCTCATCCTGCATGCCGCATGCGCTGGTGCACAGCGCGTTTTCCTTCTGAGCGCTCCTTGCGCCTCCTGCGAACATCGTCAGGCCGTGGCGCGGCTTCCCCAGGCCGCCCTGGAAGCCCAGCGCATCGCCCATACTTGGGGCATCGATCTAACAGCATGCGCATGCGAGGAAGCCGAAAGCCTGGCGGACGCACAGAGCCCCGCCGGGCAGCTTTCGCGACGCGATCTGCTTTCGCAGGCGCGCTCGACGTTGGCAGATGCGGCAGCCGAAGCGCTGCCAACCCCTGTAAAATCGCTGGTCAACCCGCACCTCACCGCAACGGACCCCGAACCCGATCGCCGACGTTGGCAGTTGCTCGACGACCTGCACGGCTTCGGGCTGCCCGCCAACAACCCCATTGTGCCGCGCAACCTTGCACCGCGCTTGAGCATCGACGTCGACCACTGCTCGGGATGCACGCTGTGCGCCCAGTTCTGCCCTACCGGCGCGCTGCGCAAGGCCGGCAAGGCGACGGGCGGCGGCACGGTGCTCGAATTCGACGCTCCCCTTTGCCGCGATTGCGGGGTCTGCGCCGAAACTTGCCGCTACGGTGCGCTATCATGCGAGGAAACCCTAACGGCAACCGAGCTGTTCGCGCTCGAGCCGCATCGGATCATCGTCCCGAAAAGACGCGTACTGCCAAGCCGCCGCTGAACCGCGGAACGGGCAAAGCCGTGCGCCCTCCCAGCAAGAAAGGACCCGAACGCACGCCATGCTTCATTTCGACAGCGATTACATGGAGGGGGCTCACCCGGCCATCCTCGAACGTCTTGCAGCCACCAACCTCGACCAAACGCCCGGCTACGGCACCGACGACTACTGCGCAACGGCGCGGGACCTGGTGCGAACCGCCTGCAACGCACCCGAAGCATCGGTGCACTTCCTGGTTGGGGGCACGCAGACGAACGCGGTGGCGCTCGACCAGCTGCTGCGCCCCTGGGAAGGCGTGATCTCGGCCGACACCGGGCACATCCACACGCATGAAGCAGGCGCCGTGGAAGCCTGCGGCCACAAGGTGCTCGCGCTGCCGCACCACAACGGCAAGCTGCATGCCAACGACGTGCGCAACCTGTGCGAGACGTACTGGAACGACGCCAACCACGAGCACATGGTAGCGCCGGGCGTGGTGTACGTATCGCACCCCACCGAGTACGGCACGGTGTACGCCTTGCCCGAGCTGGAAGACCTTGCCGCCGTGTGCCACGACTTCGGCATGCGCCTGTTCTTGGACGGCGCGCGCCTGGGCTACGGGCTGGCCGCCGTTGGATCGGACGTCACCCTGCGCGATATCGCGCGCCTGTGCGACGCGTTCTACATCGGCGGAACTAAGGTGGGAGCGCTGTTCGGAGAAGCCGTCGTGTTCTCGCGCCCGGCATCCCAGGAGAACCTGGCCGCGTTCGGGCATCCGCTGAACGAGCGCTTCTTCACGCTGGTCAAGAAGCGCGGGGCCCTGCTGGCGAAGGGGCGCGTGCTGGGCATTCAGTTCGCTACGCTCTTCGAGGAGGACAAGGGCGAGCTTCGCTACGAAGCGATGGGGCGCCACGCCGTCGATCTGGCGCAGCGCATCGCCCAAGGATTCCGCAGCAAGGGCTACCAGCTAGCCATCGATTCACCCACGAACCAGCAATTCGTGATCCTCGACGACGCCACGCGCGATCGCCTGGCACGCGACGTCTCGTTCGGATTCTGGGAGCGCACGCCCGACGGTCGCACCGTCGTTCGCTTCGCAACCAGCTGGGCAACCAAGCCCGAAGCCGTAGACCAGCTGCTGGAACTGCTGTAAGAAAGGGGGCGCTCCGAGACGAATCCTCGCCCCGGAGCGCCCCCCCTGAAGATCGGAAGACGAAGCAAGCGCCGCTGCGCTTCGATGCCAACGGAACGCGACGGCGTTCGCCAGCATCGAAAAACCCGGCACGCCGAAGCTTCGCCAAGCGGCACGACAGGTCCTAGTCGCGATATGACTCCATGAGCGCCTTGAACGCCGGCATGCTGTTCACGATGGTTTCGCGTGCGATGCAGTAGCTGATGCGCACCCAGCCGCCCACGCCGAAGCTGTCGGACGGCACGATCAGCAGCTCGTGCTCCTTGGCGCGGTCGCTGAACGCCTGCGCATCGTCTTCCAGCGCGCGCACCCACAGGTAGAACGCGCCCTGCGGCTCCACGTATTCGTAGCCCAGCGCGCTCAGGCCGTCGGTCAGAAGCTTGCGATTCTCGGCATACGCCTCCACGTCGCTCGGCTGGTCCACGCATGCGGCAATCACGCGCTGGAACAGCACCGGAGCGCAAATGTAGCCGAGCGCGCGACCCGCCCCGGCCACGGCGGCGAACACACGGTCCGCGTCGTCCATGGCGTCGGACACGAACACGTAGCCAATGCGCTCGCCCGGAAGCGAAAGCGACTTCGAGTACGAATAGCACACAATGGTGCGCGCGTACAAAGACGGCACGTAGGGGACCTCGATGCCCTCGTAGACGATTTCGCGGTAGGGCTCGTCGCTGATCAGGAACAGCTCGCGACCCAGTTCAGCTTCTTTCTCGGTCAGGAGCTTCGCAAGCGCCTCCAGGTTCGCGCGCGAGTACACGGCGCCCACGGGGTTGTTCGGCGTGTTGATGATAACGGCGCTGGTCTTGGGGCCGATGGCCGCCGCCAAGGCATCGATGTCAAGCTGAAAATCGGGCACGTGTGCGGGAACCTCTACGCACGTGCAGCCAGCCGTTTCGATCCACACCTTGTATTCCGGGAAGAAGGGGCTGATCACGATAACCTCGTCACCCGGCTGCGTGACGGCCGACAGGGATATGGCGATGGAGGCCGCCGCGCCCACGGTCATGTAAATGTGCTCAGCCGAAGCGGGCACGTCGAAGCGGCGGCGGATGCTCTCGGCGATGGTGGCGCGCACTTCGGGCACGCCGGCGGCAGGCGAGTAGCCATGAAGCGACACGGCTGGCTGATCGAGCAGTTCGAGCGCAGCCTGCTTCACCGCGTCGGGCGCGGGGACGCTCGGGTTTCCAATGCTGAAGTCGAACACGTTGTCGGCGCCGATCTCAGCCTTGCGCACCAGCCCGTACGCGAACAGCTCGCGAATCGCCGACGGCTCGTTCCCCAGCCCGTACATCCTCTCGTTCACCATGACGTCATCACTTCCCTTGTCTCGCATTGTTTTCGGACAAGAGTAGCACAACGTCATGCGCGCGAGGCGTCTTCGCACGCAAACGGCAGGTCATCGATGCGCGGAGCTTCACGTGCAAACCGGCTGCACTGCATTCACGCTCGAAAAGCAGCCTTCCTCCAACAGCGCCGCTTTCGCTTTCGCAACCAAACCAGCCCTGAAACAAGTCCGACCGTTCCGGCGGCAATCCGAAACGCGCTTGCGAGCGATGCGCGCTTTCGCATCCGATGAAGTCGTGTCACACTAACGCGTATGAAATCTTCGTACGTGAAACTCATCGCCTCGCTGATCCTATTCGGCTCGAACGGCATCATTGCCGCCCACATCACGCTGCCAAGCGATGCCATCGTTTTGCTGCGCACCCTTATAGGGAGCGCTTTGATGGTGTGCGTCCTGATTGCCGCCCGACGCTTGCCCGCCTGCTTGCCCAAAGGAGCCGACCTTCTGCATCTGGCAGCGTCAGGCGCAGCCATGGGTGCAAGCTGGATTTTTCTGTACGAGGCGTATCGCCTGGTAGGCGTTGGAATCTCGTCGCTCGCCTATTACTGCGCTCCCATTATGGTAATGATACTTTCCCCGTTTCTCTTCAAGGAACGGCTTACGTTTTCCAACGTGGTAGGATTCTGCACCGTGCTTGTTGGAGCCGTCTTGGTGAACGCGCAAACGCTTGACGGCGGCGGTTCCGCTTGGGGCATGTTCTGCGGATGGATGTCGGCTATCATGCACGCCGCCATGGTGATCTTCAGCAAGAAAGCCGACCGCGTGGACGGCGTCGCAAGCTCCGCCCTTCAACTGGTGACCAGCTTCTTTCTTGTGCTTTTGTTCATGGCTTGGAAAGGCGATCTGGGATTTCGCATAGCACCCGATGAATGGGGTTGGATTCTTACGTTGGGCTTGATCAACACAGGGCTCGGGTGCTACCTGTACTTTTCTTCTTTCGGCGGCGTTTCCGCGCAAACCGTAGCGGTGCTGGGCTACCTCGAGCCGCTTTCTGCCGTGATTCTAGCCGCCGCCTTGCTGCACGAATCGCTCGCGCCCATCCAGGTTGTCGGCGGTGCGCTCATCTTGGGAGGCGCGCTGTTCAGCGAAAGCTTCGCACGCGCTCGGCTCAAGTCGCGTCCCTCAATCACCCGCGCTGCCCCGGCTCTTCGAAAGCCGCCTCGCCAAGGCTGACGATCTTTTCACGCAGCTCCGGGCATGCTTGGAACACGAACGCTCGTCCCCGCTGCTCCCGTACAAGGTACCGCTTCTGCTCAAGCTCCAGAAAATCGCCCCGAGCCGTTGCATACGCCACACGAAACGTACGCTGATGAGGCCCGATGCGCAACAGGGCGTCGGGTTCTTTGCACAAGGTCGCAAGAATGGAGCGCTGACGGTAATTCAAATCGGCGCCGAACATGCGGCCGATCAGGTCGCTAAGCCGCTGGAACTGCTCGACCGACGCTTCCAGTTTGTCAAGCTCCGCTAAGTACAGCTTGACGTACGTGGAGAAATAGGACGTGAAATCGAAACCGAACCCGTAATCGACCGACCAGTTGGTAAACAGCGCTTTCATGCGCGGCGTGTTCAACTCCCCGAAGGGGTAGTATCCCACGGGAAGCCAGCTCAGCACCGGATAGCCCCACTTGATGGCCATGATGTTCCTGAGCAAAACGCCCACCAGCGAGTTCAGGCAGGGAAACACGTCGAAGTTCCAAAAGAACCAGGACACGTTGATTATGCGCAGCACGGGACCGAACCGGAACTCGTCGTCGTCAAGCCGGGCGCGGCGGCATACGGCGTCGATCGCGGCTGCCGAGGTGGGCGGCGCAATGCGTTCGTCGAGCGGGCACACTTCGCCCCTGCGCGGCACGTTGCGAACGTCGACCCCTTCGGTTAATCGATAGTACAGCGTTTCGACCAGTCCGTACGTGATATCGCGCTCGGCAAGCAGGTCGGCGTCGCTGCTCACTTCAAAGTAGTTGCTGATCACACGGTCAAGATCACTGCGCAGCGGACCGCCTAGGAATATCTCGTGTATCCGATCGTCGGATACCTGCGCGCCCTCCGTTTCCAGAACCCGAGCAAGCGTGCGCTCGATGTAGCGCGTGACAAACGGAGATCCTTTCAAGGACGCAAGCGCCTTGTCCAGCGGAAAGCCCGCCATGCACCGCATCTCCAACATCTTCGAGTCGAAGGCCATGGCGCTTGTGGTTATGAACCAGCAATCGGCCTCGCGATACGGATCGTCGGGAACGAATATGGCAACCTGCTTGCGAATGGCAGTCAAGATCAACCAAATCTCGTCTTTCGTGTACCCCTCCGGGAGCTCGTATTGATCGAGATCTTCGAACAGCAGCAACCCTCTGTCGATAACGCTGCGCAGTCGATAGAAGCATTCGTTGTTCATAAGCTCTACGATATCCTCAGTCGCGCATCGTCCCATGCCGCCTCCATCCGGTTGCTATCAACTTGAAGCAACTATACTATCAATTATCAATATAGTAAGTATCAATTTCTTATATATTGATAATCAGTAGCCAAGGAACTATAGTATATGTAAGGCGGGAACGTTGGAAACACCCATTCGTTGCCGTTGGCACCTCCTTGTATGGGCTGTTTTCATAAATTCCAGCCTGAGCGGATCCGCGACAATCCGCGCTCCAAGAAGCCCCGCCTTTAAACAGGACCCTTGCCAGGGTCCTGTTCTTTTTGGCAGCACGTCTCTTCGCCGTTGGACCCCATTGGCATACGTTTGACCGCACCCGAGAGAAGGTTTGGCCCAGAACGCGTGCCGTCTTGGTCGAATATCAGAGTGGGGTTTTCGCAAGTTGAATTCCGGTTTGCGCGCCTTGCGAGAAGGCTGCCTAAATCGCACCCGGTCAACTTGATGTCGCTTGATTCCGATTTGGCGCTCCTCAAGCGCAAGGCCCTCTAGCAAACAGCATTTGACCAAGCGAGAAGCTTTTCGCCGCAAAACCGATTCCGCCGAACGCAGGCGAGCGGCGGGCGTGCGAAGCGGATATGGGAGCGGGTTTGCACGGGGAGCGGATCCGTGCGGAGGAGCGGGTTCGTGTGGGAACGCCGCGCATCCGAGCGCAGGCCGGCCCACCCCGGAAAACCGCCCGTTCATGGCCTGCGTCAACTGGCGAACGACCGACGCGGCCCTCGACCATGCGCCGACGGCAATTTAGCAGCGGACATGCCTCCACTTGGCACGAAATCGCGGGCCTGCGTTCTCTAAAACGCACCTTAAATAATAGACTGGTTCACTAGAGTTTTCCCACCTGCTCTTCTGATGCAAGTGCTCAAAATTATGCGAGCGCGGAAGCCTTCATGGAGCGCAGAGCCGCGATTTTGGGGCACGTTTGGGGGAGGCATGCCTCGGGGCACGTTTTTTTTGGGGGAGGCATGCCTCGGGGCACGTTTAGGGGCACGCCTCGGAAGCGCTCCGCACATGTCCCGGGGCGCGTTCCAGGCACGCGCCCCCCCCAAACGTTTCGGGTTCTTGGGCTCCCAGCAAAAGCGCCGCCCACACGGACGGCGCTTGAAACACGATGCAACCCATCACGCACGCAACCCAGCGCGCACGGCCCCAACCTGCAAGCCCCAAGCGCGCGCCGAAGCAGCAACGCCCGAGCCGTCGCACGCTCAAGCCCAAGCAAGTCTAGTCTTGCTTGACCACCAAAACGTCGCAACGCATGTTGCGAATCAGGAACGTGGACACGCTGCCCACGAACACGTACTTGATGTTGGACAGGCCGCGTTCTCCGCATATAACCAGATCGGGGTCTGCCGGCTCGATCAGCTGCTTCGCCAGCGTGTCGGTAATGCGTCCCGCGCGCACGGTCAAATCAATCGATGGGATGTTCTCGTTCGCCTGGGCCTCTGCCAGCAAATCGGCCAAATCAGCCTCGATGCGCTTCTTGCCCTCAACGCACAGCGCCTCGAAGTCAACGCCCGAAGCCTCATACGGAACCGAATCGATAACATGACCGAACATCAGATCGGCGTGGTTGTCCGCCGCGAGCGCTATTGCACGCTGGGCCACTGCCTCCTGCGTCGACGCCCCGTCGAGCGCCGCAAAAATACGCGTGTACCGCTGTGCCATGACCGCTCCTTCCCTACTGTTGCCGTGCCTTTATTGTAACCCAATTCCAACTCGGCGGCGAAACTACGAAGTTATCAGGAGGATGACACCTATGCACAGCAGCATGACGTACGTAAGCTTGAGAAACTTTTCCTGGCTGATTTTCTTTTGCAGCTTGTTGCCCAAGAAGGTGGCGAGCACGGCCAACGGGATGCACAGCACGATAATCTGCAACACGTCCCCGGTGAAATTCCCCTGTTGAAACGCAATGCCAGCATAGATGAGATTGAGGATCGTCCACGTAGCCGAAAGCGTGATGCGGAACTGCTGACGATCGCGCAGCTTCTGCACGGCGTAGATAACCAGCAGCGCACCGCCCGACACGAACATGCCCTGAATAAGCCCCGCAAGCGCCAGGATAATCCACAAGGCCCACTCCGGCATGAACTTCTGCTGGGGAACAATCAGGTTCTTCAGGCCGATCGCAATGACAACCACGCCGTATATCTTCAGCAGCACGTGAAGCGGCATAAGCGTGTCCAGCCAAATGCCCACGAACATGAACACCACCATAACGCCGATGATCTTGCCCAGTTCGCGCCAGTTCACGCTCTTCAGGTTCAAAACGGTCAGCAACCCGCACGCGAAAAAGCCCATGGCGTTGAGAATCGCCACGGTGGAGTGCAGCCCCAACAGCGTGGTGCCCACCGGCATCGCGAAGATATTGCCCGCGAATCCCGTAATAGCCTGAACGGTGTAGGCGAAGAAGAACGCCGCCAAGAAGAGCGCTTTTTCCATATATGCTACAATCAATCCTTATTCATAACGACCCAGCGTACCAGTGTAGCATCTACACGCCAAGGAATGGACGAGCATGGCGGGATTCACCATCACCATCGCGGGAGACTCGGCCCTTAACCTCGAGTTCGCAAAAACGATTTCGGCGGAAACCAGCGCCAAGATTCGCATGGCTGCGGAAAACCTTACGGCCGACCCCATCGCGGGCGTCACCGAGCTGGTGCCTACGTTTTGCTCGCTTATGGTGTACTACAACCCCTTGATCGTTACGTTCGATGAGCTTTCCGCGAAGCTGCGGGGCAAGCTGCGCGACGTGGAAGAAGCTGATTTGAGCGTGCGCAAGATCGTCCCCATCCCCGTGTGCTACGGAGGGGAATTCGGCCCCGACCTGGCAAATGTGGCAGAGCATGCAGGCATGTCCGAAGAAGAAGTCGTCGCCATACACACCGGGCGCGACTACCTTATAGATATGCTGGGCTTTCTTCCTGGCTTCGCCTATTTGGGCGGCTTGGACGAACGCCTGCACACGCCGCGCCTGGCCGTTCCCCGTACGCGCATCGAGCCGGGCAGCGTGGGCATCGGCGGCGCTCAAACGGGCATTTACCCGCTGGCTTCGCCGGGCGGCTGGCAGATCATCGGCCGCACGCCGCTGCGTCCCTACGACCCCGACCGCGAGGATCCCATTCTGTACGCTGCGGGAGAATACCTGCGATTCGTACCCATAACGCCCGAAGAGTACACCGCCATAGAGGCACGGCTCGCCGCCGGCACGTACTCGTACGGCATTTTCGTGGAAGGCGAGTAACATGGGTCTTGTCGTGAAAAAACCCGGCGTCATCACCACCGTTCAAGACAACGGCCGCTTCGGCTACCAAGGCAGCGGGTTCGCCACGAACGGCGTCATGGATCGCCGAGCATACGCCATCGCCAACCTGCTTGTGGAAAACGACCCCGACGCCCCCGTGCTGGAGTTCGCGCTCGCAGGCCCCACGGTGCGCTTCACCACGAACTCCATCATAGCCATCACGGGCGGCGATTTCTCCCCCACGTTGGACAGCAAGCCGATTCCCATGTACGCGGCAATCACAGTGCGTCGCGGCTCCATACTGCGGTTCAAAGCGCCCCGAACCGGCTGCTACGGCTACCTAGCCATTGCCGGAGGAAGCGTGCGCGTGCCTGAAGTCATGGGCAGCCGCTCGACCAATCTCAAGTGCGAACTGGGCGGATGGCGCGGAGGCGCGCTAACTGCCGGGGACTACCTGCCCTTCACCACGAAAAGCGTGGACTTCCTGCCGAACCTCGGGTCCCATCGCATCGACAACGACGACGAGTTCTACCAGTTCGATCAAGACGAAATCGTGGTACGCGTGGTGCCCGGACCGCAAGAGGATATGTTTGCCGACGAAGGAATCGAAACCTTTTACAGCCAGCCGTTCACCACCACGACGAAATGTGACCGCATGGGCTACCGCCTGGACGGTCCCGTTATCAAGACGAAGCACGGCTCGGACATCGTGTCCGACGGCATCGCCCTTGGTGCCGTGCAGGTTCCGTCGCACGGCAGGCCCATCATCATGTTGGCCGACCGGCAGACCACCGGCGGATACGCCAAAATAGGCACGGTGGCCACGGTGGACATACCCCGGCTCGTGCAGCGACCCCCGGGACGCAAAATCCGCTTCGAGCCCATCTCCGTCCAGGAAGCGCAGCGCTTGCTGCGCGACGAAGCCCACCTGTTCGAAGCGCTGGCACTCAAGGTGCGCCGACCAAGCGCCGACGGCATATCGCCCCGTCGAACGGCGCGGAGGCTTACCCCCATCTTGGAAGAGCAAGCGCGCAAATCGCAGGCCGACACCTTGTGGATCGACCGCGCCGATCGCGCTGAACGCGTCGGAAACCGCAACGTTTTAGGAACCGTACGCACGTCGAACGACGAGAAGATCGCAACACCGGAAACCACCGCCCACCGCACGACGGTATGAGCGAACGAGAGATACGAGGAGACGTCATGAACACGAAAGCCATCGAAGAGCTGATCGCCATTATGGACAAGGCCGAGCTCACGGCCCTGCGCGTTGACGACGGCGACCTGAAGATCGAGCTCGAGCGCAACCACGGGCCGCTCTCGTCCACCGCTTTGCCGCTCATGGCCGATCGCGTCAGCGCCCTGTTGGCCGGAAAAACCGAAAGCCACGAAGCCGCAGCCGTGGATGCCAGCGACGACGATCATTCCATCCTGGTGCGCAGCCCCATGGTGGGCATGTTCTACCTTGCCCCCAGCCCGGACGAGGATCCGTTCGTGAAGGTGGGCCAGGAAGTGCTGTCCGGCCAAACGCTGGCCATCGTCGAGGCCATGAAGATGATGAACGAGATCACCACGCCCGCACCCGGCATCGTGATGGAAGTGCTTGCCGCAAACGGCTCCCAAGTTGAATACGATCAGCCGCTGTTCCGCATCGCCACCGGCGACCACGCCTAAGGCGGCCCGCTCATGTTCGAGAAGATCCTCATCGCCAACCGCGGCGAGATCGCGGTTCGCATCATCCGCGCATGCCGTGCCATGGGCATCAAGACAGTGGCCGTGTACTCCACCGCCGACAAGCACTCGCTTCACGTGTACCTTGCCGACGAGAGCGTGTGCATCGGCCCGCCGGCCGCGCGCGACTCTTACCTGAACATCGCGGCCATCCTGTCGGCGGCGAAAGGCACGGGCGCGCAAGCCATCCACCCGGGCTACGGATTCCTGTCCGAAAACTCCACGTTCGCCAAGCTCTGCCGCGAAAACGACATCGTGTTCATAGGCCCGGCCCCCGAGGTCATCGACCGCATGGGCAATAAAAGCCAAGCGCGCAAGACCATGATGGAAGCGGGCGTCCCGGTGGTCCCCGGAACGAAGGAACCGGTGCACCACCCGGAAGAAGCCCTGGTCATAGCCCGCGAAATTGGCTGGCCCATCATGATCAAGGCATCGTCGGGCGGCGGCGGGAAGGGCATGCGCGTCAGCTTGTCCGAAACGGACTTCGCCGAGCAGTTCAACATCGCACAGCGCGAGAGCGTGGGCGCGTTCGGGGACAACACCATGTACCTGGAGCGCTGCGTCATGAACCCGCGGCATGTCGAGGTGCAGGTGATCGCCGATACGCACGGCACCGTGGTGGCGCTGGGAGAGCGTGATTGCTCCGTGCAGCGCAATCACCAAAAGATGATCGAGGAAAGCCCTTCGCCCGTTATGACGGACGAGGTCCGCAGCGAAATGCTGGCCGCAGCAGTGCGCGCCGCGCAAGCCGTGGGGTACTCGTCGGCGGGCACCATCGAATTTTTGCTGGATGACCAGCTGAATTACTACTTCATGGAAATGAACACGCGCATTCAGGTGGAGCATCCCGTAACCGAAATGGTCACGGGGACCGACCTGGTGCAGGAGATGATTCGCGTGGCGGCGGGCGACCCGCTCACGTTCACGCAGGACGACATCACCTATCGCGGGCACGCCATCGAGTGCCGCGTGAACGCCGAGGAACCCGAGCGCGGCTTCCTGCCTTCCCCCGGCGTCATATCGCAGATGCACCTGCCCGGCGGCAACGGCGTGCGCGTGGACACGGCGGCGTACGACGGCTACGACGTGTCGCCCTACTACGATTCGATGATCGCGAAAATTATCGTGCACGGACGCGACCGCACCGAAGCCATCGCCAAAATGCGCACCGCCCTTGAGGAAATGGTGGTCGTGGGCGTGAAGACGAACCTGGACTTCCAGTACGCCATCATGGAGAACGAGACGTTCGCCGCCGGCACGGCCGACACCAGCTTCATCGAGCGCTTCATGAAGGGCGAGGTTTGATTCACGGACGGAGCTTCGTTTAGCAACGTCGAACGCGAAATCGAGAAGCTCTTTCGTCATCTTGGACAAGACCGCAGCTACCAAGAAGGGAGTTCTACCATGCTGAATGCTCCGCAACCCGCCAAACCCGAAGGCGTTGCCGAGGACGTTTGGGCGCAGATGCTTGCCGCATCGCCCGTTGAAGCGCGGCGCCTCATCCGAACCGGCCAGTTCACAGCGCCGACCAGCGGTCTATGCCCCGGATACGCGCAGGCGAACCTCATCGTGCTGCCGAAAGAGCAAGCTTACGACTTCCTGCTGTTCGCGCAGCGCAACCCCAAGCCGTGCCCGCTTCTCGAAGTGACCGAGGTGGGTGCGCGCGAGGCCACCATCTGCGCCACCGACTGCGACATCGCCACCGACTTCCCGCGCTACCGCATTTACGAGCACGGCAAGCTGGTGGCCGAAGTGGAGAACGTCCAGGATTACTGGCGCGACGATCTGGTGTCGTTCGTCATCGGCTGCTCGTTCTCGTTCGAAAGCGAGCTCATCGAGGCCGGCATCGAGATTCGGCACAACACCATGGGCTGCAACGTGCCCATGTACCTGACCGGCGTGCCGTGCACGCCCGCCGGCAGCATGTCCGGCAACATGGTCATGTCGATGCGCCCCATCCCCTACAACCAGGTGGTGAAGGCGGTGCAGATCTCCGGCGCCATCCCGAAAGTGCACGGCGCGCCCATCCACATCGGCGACCCCACCGCCATCGGCGTGAACGACATCATGCGCCCCGAGTTCGGCGATCCGGTGGAAATCCGCGAGGGCGAAGTTCCCGTGTTCTGGGCATGCGGCGTCACGCCTCAGTCCATCGTGATGAACAGCAAGCCGCCCTTCGCCATCACGCACGCACCGGGCTGCATGCTGATCACCGACACGAAGAACATCAACCTGAAAGAGTAAGAAGGCAGGCTTATGTACCGAATCGACCTCAACAGCGACCTGGGCGAAAGCTTCGGACGCTACACGCTGGGACTGGACGACCAGATCATTCCGCTTGTTTCAAGCGCGAACGTCGCGTGCGGACAGCATGCAGGCGACCCGATGGTCATGCGCAAGACAGTCGGCATGGCAAAGGACGCCGGCATCGCCATCGGCGCGCATCCGGGCTACCCCGATCTGCAAGGTTTCGGTCGCCGCGACATGAACCTGTCGCCCGACGAGGCGTACGCGTACATGGTGTACCAAATCGGCGCGCTTCAAGCGTTCTGCCAGGCGCAAGGCGTGCAGCTTGCGCACGTCAAACCGCACGGGCAGCTCTACAATCATGCGGCCATCAACCCCGACTTAGCTGCCGCGCTGGCGCAAGCGGTCTTCGACGTGAATCCGAACCTGGTTCTGGTCGGGCTGGCGAACAGCGCGCTCGTTGACGCGGGCCGCAAGCAAGGGCTGATCACGGCCGAAGAGTTCTTCACCGACCGCAACTACACCGACGAGGGCAAGCTGGTCAACCGCAACGATCCCGCTGCGCTCATTCGCGATGAAGAGCAGGCTATCGAGCGCGTGAAGAACGCCATTCGAGACGGGGCCATCCTTTCGGTAACGGGAAAGCTGATCGATCTGCACCCCGACACCATCTGCGTGCACGGAGACTCCCCCACCGCCCTCGCGTTCGTCAGCCGCACGCGCAGCGCGCTCGAAGAGGACGGCATCGTCATCAAGCCGGTCGGCGCGCAATAACACGGCAAAGCGAATCAGGGGAGGATGCGAATCAATCGCGACCTCCCCTGATGCATCAACGCCGACTTGCGGCCACAGCCCTACAGCTCCATGCTATGCAGGCCGTCGAAATCTATGCGCTCGGCCTCCAGCACGTGGCGCAGCGCCTGACCGTTGCATGCGGGCTCCCGCCAGGCCAGACCGCAGCCCGCAGATAGCTGGCGCGGTATGGGAATCAACCGACCCTGCAAACCGCGTCGCCTTCCCGCTTGCTCCATCGCCATCGCATCCGTCGTGGTTCCGAACGCAACCACAAGAACCGGGGATTTCGTCCGCATGCCAACCTCGCCGTCACTCGATCACGATGGCGAAATCGTCGCCGATCTGCTCGACCGCGGCCGTCTTCTTTTTCCTGCGCGCCATTGCCATCACGTTGTCGCGCGCGATAGCCGTGCTCACCAGCACGCGAACCGATTGCCCGGAGTGCGCTTTCACGGCTTGCATGGCCATCATCACCGGTTCCGGGCACGAAAGGCCCCGCGCGTCCACTTCGATCATAGTTGCTCCCTTCGTGTCTAGTTCGCCGCTGCGGCGGATGCGTCCTCAACGCTTGCCGATGCCGACGACGCCGCCGCAATGCCCGCGCTCTTCTGTTTGCTGCGCAGGTTGACTGCGCCAATCACGAACAGCACGGCAATGCACCCTACCAGCACGATCTGCCCCGCCAGCGCAGGACCGCCCGCCACAGCTGCGGCTTCCGCCGTAGCCGCCGAAGCCGCCGCGCCAGCCAAGCCGAAGTTGTGGGCGAACGCCGCGCCGATCAGCATGCCCAAAAACGTGACGGCGGCATCGCATGACCCCTGACCCGCCAGCGTCATCTGGCGCAGCGGGCAGCCGCCGGCGAGCACCGCCGCGAATCCAACGGCATACAGGCCCAGAATATTCCACAGATGCTGGGAATGAGCGATGGGCTGACCCTCGAAACTAAGCTTGAAATTGCCTGTGACCAGGTTGTATACAAGCATGACCACAAACAATCCCGCAATGGGAAGCAGCAGGTCGAAATCCCGCATGAGCATGACGTTGCGCACACCGCCCGCAAAGCAAATGCGCGCCTTCTGCGCCAACATGCCCACAACAAGCGAAGCAGCCAGCGCAATGAGCACGGGGGCGTGCTTGCTGCCGGGCCCCGTCTCGCTGGCGGCGAACACGCCCGCGGTCAACCCGATGATCATCAGCGCGGCCAGCACAAGGGGGAGCACGGCGCCCGCAGACTTGTTCGTGTCGCGCTCCCGCCCCAGCGAATACCCCTTCTTCAGAAACAGCGTTCCCGTCGTAATGCCCAACACCAAGCCGATCAGGCCCACGTAAGCGTTCAGGTCGCCCGCGGCCATGCGAATGACCATGCGCAGCGGACAGCCAAGAAACACCAGCGCGCCGATCATCATGATGAACCCCAAGACGAAACGGATCATCGGGGACGACCCCGCGGTGGAGCGGTACTCCTTCGTGGCCAGGGCGATCACGAACGCGCCCACCACCAAGCCCACCACTTCGGGGCGGAAATACTGCACGACGGATGCGCTGTGCAGCTTCAACGCGCCAGCCGTATCGCGAATGAAGCACGCCGCGCACATGGCCATGTTCGCCGGATTCCCGAAGTAAGCAAGCAACGCGAGCATGGCCCCTGCAACCACCCCCACGGCAAGCAGGCCTTTCTTTTGATTCAGCAGATCCATAACAACACCTTTCCCTTCAAAACCGCGCACCCGTTTCGACCTGCGCGCAAACGCTACGCAAGCGAAAAACCGCGCGACAGCACGCTTCCAATCGAAGGCGGCGCAAAGCGCGCCCTTACATTGGAAGGTGCGGATTGTTCGACAGCAAGCAGCGGTGCAGAACGCACGGGGCGCAGCAGACAAGCGACCCGTCGGCTTCCCTCGAAGCCTATTCAATTAGCAATATATGAGCCGCTCTTGGTGCAGAAGGTCGAGCCGGCAGAATAGCCCGACCGTCCAAGAAGGCAACCAAGACTATACGCGATCGAAGAGATGAGGTGCAAGAATTTGGGATCAGCGGCCTCAACGCTGCGAGCAGCGGGGCATTGAGGACCGCGCCCGACCTAGCCGCCAACAAACAAGCGGAGGCCCCGCGCAGAAAGAGCGCGAAGCCTCCGTCGAAAGCCAGCCCGGTCGAACAAGAACGACCTATTTCGCAGCCAAAGTTAGCGGGAATGCGCACTTCGCGCTCCCGCGCAATACGAAACCTACGCGTCAGCATCCTCAAACGTGCCAGCAGCGCGTTCCACGCAGCGAAGCGCATCCAGAACAAGCGGGTATCCGATGTAGGGAACGCATTGCGCCAGGACGCTGACCAGGAACCCTGCGTCGTTCCCCAAACGCATGTTGGCTCGCGCGTGACCGGTCAACTGCTCGTCATGGCCCCCTTGCGCAGCAAGAAAGCAAAAGGCGACCATCTCGCGCTGAGCATCGTCAAGACCGGTGCGCGTATAGCAATCTCCGAAGCAATGGGATTCCACCCAGCCGTCGATGCGAGCCGCATCCGCATATCCCGACGCAACCGTTCCTACCGCATCAGCCCCGAACAACTCGGCCTTCTTCTTGGCGCCAGCTTCCGCACGCGTAGCCATCGTGGTTGTAGCCTGGCCCTCAAGCGGCAGGGAAACCAGACGATGCTCCAGCAGTTCGTTGGTCGCATGCAAAAACGGAAGCGCGCACCCAAGCCCCAGATACGGAACAGCCTGGTAGACGATTTCCTTCACCTCAACAGGGGTAACTCCCACGTTAAACGCACCCTTGGCCATAGCCTGAAAAGCCTCGATGCCCCGGCACCCCACAAGCGCCGCCAGAATAGCCATCAGCCTTGTCTTGTCGTCAAGGTTGTCGCTTGCCGGAACCTCTCCGAAAGCGAATGCGTCGAAACGCTCCTGAAACTCCGGGTCGGTGACGGAAAACGGCGAGTCGAATCCAGGGAAAAGACGGTTGCGGTAAGCGTGCGCTTGCTCGACGATGTTCGATTCCATACTTGCTCCTTCGGTCGTTGAGACACTATGCTCTTGTTTCGCGCTCATAATACCCTGCCGAAAGAGGGCTTGGTCAACTGTTATCCAAAACGAAACATACCAATGCCATAGGGGCGCATGCACCATCTGGGAAAAGCACCTTGACGAACCCGGGCGAACCCGCGCGCCAATCCTTGCACGGCGACAGGCCGAAACCAGCGTCGTCCGGTCGGCTGCGTTTCGAGGCGTCTCGCTCGCGTCCGAGCGAGGCAGAAGCCCCCCAACGCCGAAAATCCCCGAAAGCGCCGGCGGAACCACGCGAAGCGGGCCATCCGGGGCCGCTTCGGCAACAGTTCGACAGCCCACGACGCAAAACTTGGCGCGAAATTGCGGGTCTGCGCTCCCCAACCGACCCATCAGCCGCAGTTGTTTTGAGCACTTGCATCAACATGCCAGGTCATCGAAACGCAACGAATTCGACGGTTGCCGAAGGCTCTTGGCCGAGAGCGCAGACCCGCAATTTCGCGCCAAAGCCTGCACCGCACGCATCGAGCCCGGCGCGCGACCGCATAACGAGCAGCGTTCTTCCCGTGCGCCTCACGCCCAGAGCAGGTCGCGAGCCCGAAAACGCAACGCGCCCGCCAAGAGGGCGGGCGCGCGTAACTCAAGCAACAGGGGAAGGCGTTAGCCGCCGATAAGCTTCTGAAGCGACGCCAAGAAACTCGACATGTTGCGATAGCACATGAACAGCGTGATGACGATGATGACCACGCCCGCGCAGTTCGCGAACACGTGGTTCTTCCACTTGCCCAGATCCTTGCCGTTAGCGCAGTACAGCACGAAGAACGCCATGATGGGAAGCAGAATGGCGTTTGCGGCCTGCGCAACCAGGATAAGTTCGGTCGGGCTCTTGCCCAGCACGATGGCCATGCAGCAACCAGCCACCAGAACAATAATCCAGATAGCCTTGAAGCGGATATCCTTGGTCGTCTTCTTCCAACCCAGAACGCCGTTCACCGCATACGCAGCAGAGAACGAAGCCGTGATGGCGCTGGAGAAGCCGGCGGCCAGCAGGCCCAGGCCGATCATCCACGTAGCCCACGAGCCGAGCAAAGGCTGCAGCGCAAGCGCCATGTCCTTGCCGTTGGCCACGGTTGCCTCGGTGCCGTAGATGTTCGCGGCGGCGCAAATCAGAATCGCCATGGAGATGATGCCACCCAGGCCGATGCTCAAAACGGTGTCGAAACGAGCGTCGGATACCTGCTCCGGATCCTTGAAGCGCTCGGAAGCGCCGGACGCGTGCAAGAACAGGTTGTACGGCACGATGGTGGTCCCAATCAGGCCCACTGCCGTCAGGATGCCCTTCGAGCCTTCTTCCGGAAGCGTGGGGACGAACAGGCCCGTCGCAATGGCGCCCCAATCCGGGCTGGAAGCAAGGGCCGTCACAAAGAACACGACGCCCATGAACACGACGATAGCCGTGAGGATGACCTCGACCACCTTGTACGAGCCGATCCACATGGCGGCGAACGCCAAAATACCCAGAACCACAACGATGGGGATCATCGGAACATCAGGCGCAACAGCCTGAATGCCCAAAATACCGCCCGTGATGTTGCCCGTTTCGTAAGCAATGTTGCCCACGAAAATGGCGATGATAACAATCACGATCGCAATCCACATCAAAATCTTGTTCGGAATACGATCGCGGATGTTTTCACCCAAACCCTTACCCGAAACAATACCAACGCGCGACGCCATCTCCTGGAAGATAATGGTCGCAACGGTGGCGAACAGCAGTGCCCACAGCATGGTGTAGCCATAGCTTGCTCCGGAAACCGTGCACGTCGTAACCGTGCCGGGACCGATAAAGCCGGCGGCAACCAGTGCGCCCGGGCCGACGTTCTTGAACTTCTGAACCAGCGTACTGCTCATACCCACTCCTTTCTTAGCCCTTAAAGCAACGATATGCCTGCAGCAGACATGCCGTCCCCCCGGCACGTCCGATTCCATTACGGGCCTTCTAGGCCTGCAACTGGCATAATGACCGATTTACTTTAGCAGATTAAAGCGTGCGAGTATACAGCGAAGCGGCACGCGGGCAAGGCAATCGGCATGAGACGGAAAAGCGTGATTGCCGGCCCGTTTTCAGGTCAGCCGCCCAAAACGAGTCGCCGAATCAACCCACCGCTGCCGTCTCGCCCTACGACGTCTTCCAGAAATCCTGGATCAAATCTTGGCGGTTGGTGCGGCCCGTTTTCTGCAAGATGTTGTGCACGTGCACCTTCACCGTGCTCAGCGCCACGTGCATCGTGGACGCGATGTTCTGGTTGTCCTTCCCCAGCAACACCAGGTGTAGGACCTCGCTCTCGCGCTCGGAAAGCTGATGGCGCTTCGCGTACAGCATAAGGTTCTCGCTGATCTGCTCGTCTTGCCGCTGATCGCCGCGCATCGGCGGACGATCGAAGCGAAGCTGCAAAACCCGGCGCGCATCCCTTCCTGCAAAGAACGCGCAGCTCATCAGCAACGCCTCTTCCGCATAGTTGCGCTCAGCCGAAAACGTGATGGGGCCCAGCTGAATCACAGGCTCGTTCAGCAGCATGAAGAAGGTCATGTCCTCCAACAGCACGGCCGTGTTCAGAACCGCCACCATCACGTACAGCCACCGATGCTTCCACAGGCGGCTGCGCTCGACATCGTCCTTCGACGAGAAGTAGCGAAACCCCGTGAACAGCAGCATCCAGAACACGAACAGCTCGCGCATGCCGTAGAACAAGAAACGCTGCAAGTCGCCCTCGGGCAGCGCCACCAGCACCGCCACGCTCATCACCGCGAACACAACCCCCGGAGCCACCAAAAGCGCGCGCCTTGTTTCCCCCAGGTAGTCGCATACCAAAAACCAAAACGAGACAAGGAACCCGCCGCCCGTAATAACATTGGTCAGTGATCGTATAACTAGATAGATTTGACCCTGCTCGGAGCCAAGGACATACGAGACAAACTCGTCCTGAAAGACGAACGCGACGTCGAAGAAATAGAACAGAAACGCGAAAAAGGCGAACAGCATCAACCGCTTGCGCGAAACCAAGTACGCCGAAAGACACATGGCCGAAGCAAGGATCGATATCAACAACACAATAAGGGTGACATGGAAGAGCACGAGACCCACAGGCAACTACCTTCCCTTCCGTTCAGTTCTCTCGCATTGTCGGGAACCAGCTCCCATGATACAGCAACGCCTTGCGTTTAGGACGGCATTACCCTCTCTTTGGCAACCTTAGGAAGAAAAATGGTCAGGATATATTAATCAAGCGATCACCTGGGGTTTATCGAAGGTGTAGGGCGGCTTGCAGCACGAGTACACCCTCTATCCATCTATCGATACACCCCCTTTACATCTTTTCTTCACAACCTCCAGGGCGCATGGTGGAGCCAACGCGCCGAGGTATCGCCGCCGAGGCGCGAACTTGGCGAAGATAGCCTCACGTGAGGCACGGCAGGCCCCGGCAAGACGCCGGGGCCCGACGAAAGGAAGAAGGAGGGTTGCAATGGCTGGAGTAAACGTCAAAAGCGAAATCAAGCCTTTGAAGCAAGTCCTGCTGCACCGCCCGGGTAAAGAGCTTCTGAACCTGACGCCGAACACGCTCGAAGAGCTGCTGTTCGACGACATCCCGTTCTTGAAGGTCGCCCAGGAGGAGCACGACGCCTTCGCGCAGGCTCTGCGCGACAACGGCGTTGAAGTGTTCTACCTCGAAGATCTTATGGCCGAGGTTCTGGAGGCCGACCCCGCGCTGCGCGAGCAGTTCCTGAAGCAGTGGATCGAAGAGGCCGGCATCCGCACGGAGCGCTACCAGAAGATCATCTTCGACTACCTGCAGGAGAACTACCCCGATGCCAAGGACTTCGTCCTGAAGACGATGGAGGGCATCAACCTGACCGAGCTGCACACCGACAAGTCGAACTCCCTGGTTGACCTGGTTTCCGAGTCTTCCAAGATGGTCGTCAAGCCCATGCCGAACCTGTACTTCACCCGCGACCCGTTCGCGATGATCGGCAACGGCGTGTCCATCAACCGCATGTACTCCGAGACGCGCAACCGCGAGACCATCTACGGCGAGTACATCTTCAAGTACCATCCCATGCTGAAGGGCACCCCCGAGTACTACAGCCGCTACAACACGTTCCACATCGAGGGCGGCGACATCCTCAACATCAACGATAAGGTTCTGGCCATCGGCATCTCCCAGCGTACGGAGCCCGACGCCATCGACCAGATCGCTAAGAACATCTTCCATGACGAGACCAGCCCCGTCGAGACCATCCTGGCGTTCAACATCCCGAACAACCGCGCCATGATGCACCTCGACACGGTGTTCACCCAGATCGACGTGGACAAGTTCACCATCCATCCGGGCATCATGGGCCCGCTGACCGTGTTCGAGATCACCCCCGAGGGCGACGGCATCAAGGTCCGCGAGATGAACGACACGCTCGAGGCCATCCTCGAGAAGTACGTCGGCTGCCCCGTTGAGCTCATCCCCTGCGGCGGCGGCGACCGCATCGCGGCCGAGCGCGAGCAGTGGAACGACGGCTCGAACACGCTGTGCATCGCTCCGGGCACCATCGTGGTGTACGAGCGCAACGACGTGACGAACAAGGTGCTTGAGGACAAGGGCCTCAACCTGGTCGTCGTGCCTTCCGCCGAGCTGTCCCGCGGCCGTGGCGGCCCGCGCTGCATGAGCATGCCCATCTGGCGCGAAGACTAATCTTTACCCCCTCCATCAGCCCCGGTCCCCACACGCGAACGAGAACCGGGGCTGATGTATGTAGGGCACAGTTACCCCCCCTCGGACGAGCAAGGAGAATCAATGGAAGAAAAGAAGAAGGGCATCAGCCTGTTTGGGCTGATTGGCATGGTCGTCAGCTCGTGTATCGGCTCGGGCGTTTTCGCTTTGACCGGCCAGCTTTCCCAGGTCGCCTCCCCCGGCGGCGCGCTGGTGGCATGGCTTGTGGTCGGCATCGGCTTTCTGCTGCTGGCGCTCTCGCTGAACAACCTGGTGGCAAAGCGCCCCGACCTGCACGGCATTTTCACGTACGCAAGCGAGGGCTTCGGCCCCCTGGCAGGATTCCTTTCCGGCTGGGGCTATTGGCTTTCCGCTTGGCTTGGCAACGTGGCCTTCGCAACGATGATGATGTCCACGGTGGGATACTTCTATCCCGATTTCCTTCCGGGAAACACCGTGCCCTGCATCCTCATCGCCTCGGTGGTCATGTGGCTGCTCACGCTGCTGGTTATCCGCGGCGTTGAAAGCGCATCGTTCTTGAACGCCATCGTCATGGTGTGCAAGGTTGCCTCCATCGGCATCTTCATCCTGTTTGCCCTGTTCATGTTTAACGCCGGCGTGTTCACCGCCGACTTCTGGGGCACGCTGTACAACAACGCCGTCGCCGCAGGCGAATACGGCGCCACGGCCGTGGGCCTGGGCGGCATCGGCGAGCAGGTCATGAACTGCATGATCATCATGATGTGGGTGTTCATCGGCATCGAGGGCGCTGCCGTGGTGTCCTCTCGCGCCGAAAAGAAGAGCGACGCCGGCAAGGCCACCGTTATCGGCCTGGTCTGCCTGCTGGTTATCTACATTGGCGCGTCCGTGCTTCCGTACGGCTACCTTCCCTACACGGAAATCGCCGCCATGGACAAGCCCGCCATGCTGTACGTGTTCGACAAAATGGCTCCGGGCTGGGGCGGCGCGTTCATCTCCATCGCCATCATCATCAGCGTTCTGGGTTCTTGGCTTTCCTTCACCATTCTGCCGGCTGAAACCACCAGCGAAATGGCCGAGCACAAGCTGCTCCCGGCTGGCTGGGGCAAGCTGAACGACAAGGGCGCTCCGCAGTTCAGCCTTCTGCTGGTGGCCGTGTGCACCCAGGTGTTCATGATCATCACCATCTTCAGCCAGGACGCCTACAACTTCGCGTTCAGCATGTGCACGGTGGCCATCGTGGTCACCTGGGCGCTGGCTTCCGCGTTCCAGTGCAAGCACTCCGCGGAAAAGAAGGAGTGGGGCCAGTTCGCCATCGGCGCCATCGCCACCGTGTTCCTGGTGGTGGGCTGCCTCTACAACGGCTGGAGCTTCCTGCTTCTGACCTGCGTCGGCTACATCCCCGGCTTCTTCGTGTTCGCCGCTGCGCGCAAGCAGCAGGGCGTCGGCCTCAAGAAGTCCGAGATCGTTGGCATGGGCGTTATCGCTGCCCTGGGCGTTGCCTCCCTGGTCATGGTGGGCATGGGCATCATCTCCATCTAACCGCACCCGCCCCGCAAGCATCCGGGCGCACCGGATTCGCAAACCAACACGCAAAGGGAGACGGGCTCAGGCTCGTCTCCCTTTTTCAACAAAGGAGGGCTTCGCATGAACATCGCAACCATCGGCGTGGAAGACTGGCTCAACGTGTGGGAGAAAAGCGCCACGTACGACATAGCCCAATCCACCATCGCGTCTATGACCATGGGGGAGATTTTGGCGCTCGACAACGAGGAAGGCGCCACGTTCTACGAGCGCCTGAACCGTGAGAAGATGAACTACGGCTGGATCGAAGGATCGCCCGAATTCAAAGCCGAAGTGGCCAAGCTGTACCGCGCTGGCAATCCGGACAACATCCTGCAAACCAACGGCGCAACGGGCGCGAACCTGCTGGCGCTCATGGCGCTGGTGGAACCCGGCGATCACGTGATTGCGGAATACCCCACCTACCAGCCGCTGTACGAGATTCCGCGCACGCTTGGTGCCGAAGTGGAGTACTGGCACATCCGCCAGGAGCACGACTGGAACCCGGACATCCGCGAACTCGAGCAGCTGATACGCCCCAACACGAAGCTCATCTGCATTAACAACGCCAGCAACCCCTTGGGCACCGTGCTCTCGGCCGACATGCTGCAGCAGATTGCCGACATCGCGCGCTCGGTAGGCGCGTACGTGCTGTCCGACGAAGTGTACCTCCCCTTGCAGGATACGGAGTCGTTCGTTTCCATGGCCGACCTGTACGACAAGGCCGTGGTGTCCAACAGCCTTTCCAAAACGTACTCGGTGCCGGGCGCGCGTATCGGGTGGATCGTCTCCAACGACACGGAATTGGTCGATCGCTTCCGCGTGTACCGCGACTACACGATGATCTGCGACGGCGTGTTCAACGACGCCCTTGCCGTGCACGTACTGAAGAACCGCGAGAAGGTGCTCGAGCGCAACCGGGCCATCGTGCTGAATAACCTGGCTATCGCCCAAGAGTGGATCGACAACGAGCCGCGCGTTTCCTGGGTGCCGCCCAAAGCGGTGTCCACATCCTACATCCAGCTTGACATTCCCGTAGACGACGAGCAGTTCTGCATCGACCTGCTGCGCGATCAAGGCGTGCTGCTGGTTCCCGGCAGTCGCTTCGAGCTGCCGCGCGGCGCGCGCTTGGGATACTGCGCCGCAGAAGCCACGCTGCGCGAAGGCCTTGCACGCCTGAGCACGGCCTTGAGGCAGTTCGACTAGCATCGACCGCGCCGGCGGCAACGCGCGTCCCCCCATCTTTTCACGCCCTCTTACGCTTGGCTCGCAAACGCGTCCCGAACGTAAGAGGGTTTTATTTTCCCAGGTCATACGCATGCAAAAACCTTTTGACAGCAAATCCTCGATCCGCGGAAGCCTATG
Source organism: Paraeggerthella hongkongensis (assembly GCF_003340345.1). GTDB lineage: Bacteria > Actinomycetota > Coriobacteriia > Coriobacteriales > Eggerthellaceae > Paraeggerthella > Paraeggerthella hominis. Next base: position 104,416 of record NZ_PPTQ01000011.1, read on the forward strand.
TCGAAATCATTTGGTGGTACCATTGCCAACATCATGGCAGTCTCTTAGCCGTCGAAAGGACGCGCGTGGAACTAAGCAAGCAAATCAAGCGGTATCGGATGCAACGAGGATTGTCTCAGGAAGACTTGGCCGGCAAGATCTACGTATCACGGCAAACCGTCTCGAACTGGGAAACCGACAAGACCTATCCCGACGTGCAAAGCCTGCTGCTCCTAAGCGTTCTGTTCGACGTCACTATCGACGAACTGATCAAAGGAGACATGGAAGCCATGAAAGAAGCAGTCGAACACGACGGAAAGAAACTGAACGCCCTGGGATTCGTCATGCTCGCGTTCGCCCTTGCAGCCGTGGTGATGGTCGTAGGGGGCATCTCGTTTTGGGGCTGGGGCATCGTGCCCAGCACGATCATCGCTCTCTTGCTCTACGGCGTTGCCATGGCGGCCGCCATTGCAGCCGAGCGCCTTAAAAAGCAGCATGACTTGGTGACGTACCGCGAGCTCCTGGCCTTCCAAAAAGGCCAGCCCGTCGACCGGGACTGCCGAAGCAGCAGGCGCGCTCGCGAGCATCGTCCGCTTAAAACCGCCCTGTTCATGCTTATCGGAGCCTCGGTCGGCGCCTGCCTCGGCTACTTCGGCTTCATGTTCTTCGGATAAGCGGTCACGCCTCCTCCTCGACGAGCATCCCCCGAAGCAACTCCTCGCGCAGTGCGAGGTGGGCTCGAGTGAACTTGGGATCGACGTAGCGCAGCCGCTTGCCCGTCAGGTTCGCTATCTGACGGGCAAGCCGGTTGAACGCGCCGCCATCCATCACCTGCTTTCGCGAGACGGTCAGCACGGTGAATCCCAGCGAGACGAGCGTTCCGCGCCGGCGCGCATCACTCTCCTGCCGCTCGGGATCGAGATGGTACCGCGCGCTATCGTATTCGGCCGCTAGATTCGAGCCCGGCCAGCACAGATCGCATTCGCAGTACCTTCGATCCGCGAGTTTCCTTATATGGGTAGGCACGTCCACACGGTAGTTAAACTGCGGCTTCCCGATCCCGTATCCGCCCAGCCGATACGGCAGGCACAGCAGAAGCGCCAGCACGGTCTCCATCGGAGACGCGGCGTTCTCCATCACGAAGCCCAACGCGCGCAGCGCCTCCGTGCGCCCATAGGCGTACTCTGCACTCTCGACGAACGCTCGCAGCTTGGCGACCGACGTCAGCGGAGCCTCCCGTCGAACCGCCGGACCGCTGTCAACATGAACGTACGTACCACAGAGCTCGCAGCCAAGCTGGATGAGCCGAGCAAGGCTCAGCTTGCTCGCCATCTGCAAAAAGCAAAATTCCGGCGTGCTCACGAAGAATCCTTGCCCCGCGTCCACCACCGACTCTTCCGGCAACGAGCTTCGCACGTGGCAGACGATGCTCCCCGTTTGAGTCCGCGCCGATGCGCTGCCGACGAGCGCATGCACCGGAATACTGCATCCACCCGGTCGACGATTGCCCGCAGAAAGATACGGCTTCTCCTGCGCCTGCAGCGCTTTTCGAGCGCGTGCGGTGGCTGACCGGCGCTTTTTCAACCCCTGCAGGAATCGAGGGCCGACCGTGCGCCAGTATTCCAGAGCCGATTCGTATCCGATGATCACAACCATACGCGCATCATACGCTTTTTTGGCAGAGATTAGGAGGTTTGTGGCTCATGAACGCGAGAAATTCCGCCTATAGCGAGCAAGTGATTACATAATGCCTGGTCGCAGATTTCATCTTCCCTTTTCGTGCGCGTCGTCGCGAGCTAAAAGCCACAAACCTCGGAATCTCTGCCATTTTCGAGCCCTCCGCGGGACGCTACCCAGGTTGCCATCCCGTACGCTGCTTGCACGCAGGCTGCCCGCACGCACGTTGCCATCCCGCACGTTGCTTGCACGCAGGCTGCCATCCCGCACGTTGCCATCCCGTACGTTGCCTGCACGCACAAGTGCCCCGGCCAACGCAGGCCGGGGCACTTGCAATCCTGCGGAAGCCGCGGCCCCTACTTCGCCTTGGCCGCGTCTTCCGTCTTGCCGCTTACGCTGGCGGCGCTGCGCCCGCCATGATCGAACCCGGTGTTGATGACGCCCTGCGTGTTGCCCGTCACGAATCGAGCCTTGCTCAGCGTATCGATTTCCTTCTTGATGTCCTCCACCAGCTTGACGCACAGCTGCATCGAGAAGTCCTGGCGCGCCACCACGCGCTGCACCGTCGTTTCCTGCAGGTCGGCGGGCATCGGGTACGCGGGCACCAGCCACCCGTTCATGCGCAGGCGATCGGACAGGTCGTACAGCGACCACGCCACGTCCGCATCTTCCTTCAAACCCCAGCACACAATGGGAATGTGGCCAGCATCTTCGTACAGCTCGAACATGCCCATGTCCTTGATCTCGGCGGCAAGGTAGCGGGCCACGTCAAGCGTACGTTCCTGGATTTCCCGGAACCCCTCGAAGCCGTTGCGCATCAGCACGTAGTACTGCCCCACAATCTGGGAAGCCGAGCGCGAGAAGTTGATGGCCATGGTTGCCTCTTCGCCGCCCAGGTAGCTCACCCAGAAGATCAAGTCCTCGGGCAGCGCTTCCTTGCTGCGCCAGACGACCCAGCCGATGCCCGGATAAACCAGGCCGTACTTATGCCCGGAGCAGTTGATGGACCACACGTTCTTCAAGCGGAAATCCCACTCCAGGTCAGGCTCCACGAACGGCGCGAACATACCGCCCGACGCACCGTCCACGTGGATGCGAATCGGCAGCTTCGGGTGCTCCTGGTTGTACGTCTCCACCAGTTCGTCCAGCTTCTTCACGTCGTCGAATTTGCCGGTGTACGTAATGCCCAGAATTGCCGTGATGCCAATGGTGTAGTCGTCCACATAGCTCATGACCGTGTCCATGTTGAGCGACAGATGGTCCTTCTCAAGCGGAACCAGGCGCATCTCGATATCCCAGTAGCGACAGAATTTTTCCCAACACACCTGATAACCCGACGAAATGACCAGGTTCGGACGCGTGGCGGAATAGATGTCCACCCCGGCTGCCGCAGCCAGCTTCTTCCACCGGAATAGCATGCCCAAGCCGCCCAGCATGCATGCCTCGGACGACCCGACGGTCGACGTGCCCATGGGCTGCTCGTTCGGATCGGCATGCCACAGGTCGCCGATCATGGCCACGCAACGGTTCTCCAAGTCGGCCGTCATGGGGTATTCGTCCTTGTCGATGGCGTTTTTCTCCATGGTCTCGGCCATGATCTTCGTGGCCATGGGCTCCATGTACGTCTGGCAGAACGTGGTGAGGTTCTGCGTTGCGTTGCCTTCGATGGACAGGTATTCCTTGATCATCTCGTAAGCGATGCGCGGCTCGACCGGCTTGTCGTTCATCTTCATGAGCGGCATCTGCGCATCGCTTGCCTCAGACCCGAAGATAGGCGTCAAGTAGCGCGTTCCCTCGTCCATGTTCTCCAAAATCTTGCTCGTAGTAGATTGCTTGTCCATGATGAGCCTCCTATGCATCCTTTGTTGTATGGTGCTTGTCATTGCCGCGCGCCAAGTCCTGGGAGCGCGCATTCGCGGCAGCAGCCGCAACGCCCGCACCGCCGGACACGCCCGTGCCCGCCGCTGCTCCCGGTCCCGCAGGGCCGTCGGAAGCAGCCTCTTCCGGCGCCCACCGGTGCCGCAGCGCGTAAATCGCAAACGGAATAGCCACCGAGACCGCGAACGCCACCACCAGCGTTGTTTGGTACACGAGGTTCGCCTGATCCGAAAGGTTCGACGACGGGAAGAACGATATGATCAGCGTTGCCACCGTCATGAACAGCCCCGCCCCCGCCACAACAGCCTTGAACGGCGTGCCTCCGGGAAGCTGGAACGACCGCTGCAGGTTCTTCTTCTTGAAAATAAGGACGAAGTACCCCAGGAAGAACAGCACGTATCCCACCAGGTAAATGACCACCGTCAAGCCGATAGCCGTCAGGTACCCCACCGACGAGCTCGAGCCGCCGGAAAGCGCGATGGAGCCGCACAGCACCGCGTCCCACACTGTTACGATGATCGCCTGAATCACGACCGTCTTCACGCTCACGCCATGCTTGTTCACCTTTTTGAACGACGGCGGAAGAATGCCGTCATGCGCGGTATCCAGAAGCGCGCGCGACGGGCCCACGATCCATGCGGAAATCTCCGCCAAAACGCCCAACGCCAGCAACAGGGCAACCACGAACACGACCCACTCCATAGAAGGGCCGATATGCGTCACGAAGATAGCGCGGAACGCCTCGATCACGCCGAACGATAGGTTGCCGTCCAGAACGGATGCCGGCAGCGTAGTGGCAACGGCCAGCCCGCCCAGCGCGTCCAACGCAATGGTCAGCACCGCTAGAACGATCATGGCCAACGGGTAGTTTCGGTTCGGGTTCTGCAGCTCGTTCACATGCGAAGCCGATGCCTCGACGCCCATGTACGCCAAGATGAACGACGCAAAAATAACCAGCGTGTCAACCTTCGTGAAATCGGGAACGAACGTGGCAGCATCCATGGTGATCTGAGATACGCCGCCCGTGGCGAAGTAGTAGATCAACCCTACGAGCAGCACCAAGACCGGCACCAGAATGCCGCCGATGAAGCCGACCTTCGAAATGCGCGCCGTGAACTTCGTGCCGCCCAGCTGCGTCAACGTAAGAATCCATACAATGGCCGCCACGCCGAAGAACATCACCAACGGGTTGTCGTACAGCGCGTCCCATTTGACCACGTACGCCAATGCCGCCAAGATGAAAAACGCCATGGTCACGAACCCTACAGTAATCTGAAACCATTGGAAGAACAAGGCCGCAAAGCCCCAACGCCTCCCTAGCGTATTGCCGACCCAGGCAAAAATACCGCCCGATTCCCACCCCTTGACCGTGGCCATCTCCGCCGCGCACATCGCAACGGGCAGAAACCACAGAATTCCGCCGATGATCAAAAAGAACACCAGCTGAAAACCTGACGAGGCGAACGAGGGGTACTCGTACACCGTCATCACCATGGATGCGGTGATAGCGAAGAACCCGAAGAACGTCAGGGATCGCGTAAACGAGGGCCTGCTCGCTTTGCCTACGGGACCCGGATCGGCTGCGGCAGCTGCCGCTTGTCGACGAGGTTCGCTCATACTGCTTCACTCCTTCCTTTGCACCTGCGCGCGCTTCTACGGATTGCTGCAAATCAGCACGCGAGCGCACGGTCGCGCGTGCCTGCAACCGTTGTATCAAAGGAAGGAGTCGCAAAAGCAGCGACGGGAAGGCGTTAACCTTCCCGTCGCTGAAACGTTGGCTGTAGATTGCTTGCTACCGGGCGGCGCGCCCGTACACCTCGATCGCCGAAGCAAGCAGCTCGGATGCGAACGAAGACACGTCGTAGCCTTCGGAAATGGCGGCTACGGCAGCGCCGTCCACGATGGTGCCCACCATACGCGGCGGCATGTCGATCTGCGCGTGCGAGAGAATGCGACCAATAGCGGCGTCCAACGAAACGCGGCCCTTCTGGTACGCTTCGGTAACCACCTCGGATTCGGCAGCGGCGATCAGCTGAGCGTAGTGAGCCGAAGGAACAACGCTGTCATCCGGCAAGCACGCGCGAATCAGCAGGTCAACCACATGCTTGCGGCACTCTTCGACCTCCATGCCCTCCGCCGCCGACGCAGCCTTCTCTGCACGCTCCGCCCAAAGCTGTATGTTGTAACGGCCCGCCTCATGAAGAAGCTGCGTCACGGAATCGAAGTAGTAGCCCACCGAGGACGATGCGGCCCCTGCCCATTTCGCCACCTTGCGGTACGTGACCGCCTTCGGTCCCTGCTCGCGCAAAAGCGCCGCGGCCGCAAGAACCAACGATGTGCGCGTGATTTGCGCCTTCAACGATTTAGGCGTTTGCGTTGTCTCGCTCATAGGCCCTCCATCACCTCGGCGGCACGCCTTCGCGCCGCCTTGTGCACGGACGCCGTTCGGACCAGCAAGCCCGAACGGCGCCGCTTCTTTCACGCCTTGTTGTGCAGCAAGCACAACCCTTAAAACAGCAGCTCAAAGAGCCTATACGTCGGCCAGATCCTTGCCCGTGTGCTCGTGCGACAGAATCATTGCAACAAGCGCCAGGCAGGACACGCCCACCATGTACCACGCCGGAGCCAGGTTGGACCCGGTGGCGGCGATCAGCGCCGTAGAGATAAACGAAGCCGATCCGCCGAAGATCGCATTGGCCATATTGAAGGACAGCGCGAAACCGGTGTAGCGCACAGCCGTGGGGAACGTCTCGGTCAGATAGCTGGACAGCGTACCGTCGTTGATGGTCAGCGCCAAGCAGAGCACCAGCTCAACAGCCAAAACGATGAAGAAGTCGGCCGTGTTGAGCAGCATGAACGCCGGCACCGTCAAAACGATGAACGACACGCACGCAATGATCAGCATCTTCTTGCGGCCGAACTTGTCGGACAAATGGCCGCTTCCGAAAATGAACGCCACGTACACGATCAAGCTGATAGTAGTAATCAGCGACGACTGGCTCGGATCCATGCCCACGGCCGTCTCCAGATACACGGGCAGGTACGTAAGCACCACGTAGAAGCCCACTGCGTTCAGCACGCAGGCGCCGAAGGAGATGAAAAGCTCCTTGGAGTGATGGCGGAACAGGTCGCGAATGGGATGGTTCGAGTCGTCGGTTTTGTCGATGGCCTTCTGCATCTCCTGATACGTCGGAGAATCCTCAAGCTTGGTACGAATGTAGTGCGCAATCAAGCCAAGCGGACCGGCCAGCAAAAACGGAATGCGCCAGCCCCAATCGTTCACGGCCTCGGTAGGAAGCACCGAGTACATGATGGTGGCGAACGTCGAGCCGACCAGCAAGCCGACCGCCGTCGACGCCGGTACGAGCGAGCAGTACACGCCGCGCTTGTCCTTCGGCGCGTACTCGGCCAAAAACGTTGCAGCACCTGCGTATTCGCCAGAAGCCGAGAAGCCCTGAACCATGCGGAGCAACAGCAGCATGATAGGAGCCGCCAAGCCGATGGTCAGGTAGCCGGGCAGCAAGCCAATGCAGAACGTGGCGCCCGTCATCAAGAAGATCGAGGTGGACAGCGCCCACTTGCGACCCTTCTTGTCGCCCATGCTGCCCCAGAAGATAGCGCCGATCGGGCGCAGAAGGAACGACAGTGCGAACACGGCAAACGTTTGCATAAGCGCAAGTGCCGGGTCGTCGTTCGGGAAGAACACGTTTGCGATCACAATCGCGAAGTACGAGTACGTAGCGTAATCGAACCATTCGATGAAGTTGCCAAGAAAGGACGATACGGCTACCTTTTTAAGCGTGCCTTGTGTGTCAGAATTAGCTTTCATGGTAATCCCCTAAGAAATGAACGGCCACGTCAGAAAGAAACGCAGACCGCCAGCGTATAAGTTGCTCCATTGAAGCCCCCTAACAGTCGGGAAAACGCCTTTACTGAGGTTATAATACCCCAAGTGCCTCCGCTTCAATGCAAGTCGTTACTTAACGTATCGCGAATTGGGAGCGAGGGGCGCCGATGCCAGCCCCATTTCGGCATCGGGAAAAGGGGGACCCGCTTATTGCAGCATAAGCGGGTCCTTTGCACAAATAGACTATCAGTACTCGTCAAGCAGATCCGCTTGCGCCTTGCTGGCGCGGAAGATAAAGGACTTCTTGGCCTTCTGGCCGCCCTGAGCCAGCTTGGCCAGGATGACCCTCTTCAGGCGCGGGTAGTCGCGCATGCCGTACCAGGCGAACGCCGTGCCGCCCGTGTACGCCTCCACGATGCTGTGGACGGGCAGGCTCGCGTCGCGCTTGGCGTCGAGCGCCAGGTACTCTTGGATCTCATCGGCGCACAGGTCGCGGATGACCTCGGCGCTGATCTCCAGGTCGTGGGCCAGCTGGTTGAGCTGGTAGTCCACCTCGGCGGCGTCGGCATGCGGGAAGTACGTCACGTCGTAGGTCACCGCGGACAGGCCGGAGGCCTTCGCGAACCCGAGCAGGTCGGCAAGCGACATCATCTGCACGTGGTCCTCGGTGCGCTCGGCGATGTCGAGCTCGGCAGCGAATCCCTGGAAGCCGTTGCCCTCGAACGTAGCGCGCAGCTCCTCTTCAGTCAGCGGAGCTTCGAACTCCATCTCGGTGGCGATGTGAGTCAGGTTGCTCGTGATCTTCATAAACCACACCTTCCTTTCCGGTTATGGGTTACCGCTTGATAGCGGAAAGGCATGCACCCGGAAATCGGGTGCATGCCGCCAAACCTACTGCAGGTGCTCCTTGGCTTCTTCCTCGTCCAAGCGAGCGGCAAGATTCTCGCGAATCTCCTCCTCTTTCCTCTGCTTGCGAGCGGTGAGCATGCCCTTGATGGAGGGGATAGCGCCGCCGCCGATGATGAGGATACCGCCAAGAATCGTGTTGATGGTCAAGGCTTCGCCGAACACAACCAGGCCCACGAAGATGGCCACGGGAACTTCCCAGTACGCGATGGTGCCGTAGTCAGCAGCCGGCAGGTTGCGGCCAGCCACCAACAGGAAGCCCAGAGCCAGAGGACCGCAGATGACCCAAAGAAGCAGGGCGCCGATCCAGTTGAATGCGGTGAAGTGAATGTTGAGAGCCCAGTTCTCCATGCCGGGGTTTGCACCCAGGGCGTTCAGCACAACGGTGATGGCACCGGCACCGAGCACGGCGAAGATGAAGTTCCACACGCCACGAGCCGTGGTGTCGGCGTCCTTGCGGTAGCCGTTGAAGAACATCGAAGCGCCATAGAAGAAGCCGGAAGCCAAACCGAATGCGTCGCCGAGGCCCTTCTGCGGGAACTCAGGCGTGGACGGAACCAGGTTGAAGTCTACGAAGAAGCCGGACTCGTTGAAGCCCATCAGGTTGTTGCCGAACAACATACCGATGAACACTGCCACCAGGCATACCCACTGCAATGCAGACATGGGTTCCTTGCGGAAGATGCGAGCGAGCACTACGCAGACGACAGGGCCGATGTAGATGAACAGAACAGCGTTCGAGATGGTGGTCAGCAGCGTGGACGTTACGTAGCACGCCAGCGACATGCCGATCATCAAACCGCCCAGCGCGATTGCCGGGGTCAGCTTGAGCTTCTTGAACGTCTCAACCTTGCCCGTGGCGAACATGATGACGACGAAGAACAGCACGCCCATGCTCATGCGGCCCACGGCCATCAAAGCGCCGATGGAGTCACCGGCGTTCAGGCCCATCGCTCCGTCGAACATGTCCGTACGAGTTGCCCAGCGGCTGAACAGGGGCACCAAGCCCATGCCCGTCGCCGAGATCAGCATGGCAATGGTGCCAAGGCCGATCTTCATCTCGTAGCCGGTCGAGCCGTCATCGGCCGTTGCGGTCTTGATTTCCTTGTTAGCGTTGTCTGCCATTGGTCCTCCTTAAACCAGTAGCAACAAAATAATCCCCTCTACCCCTCCGCAACTCGTGCCATGCGAGACCGAATTAGGGATGCGACAGCCCTATTCGACCTTATATGGCCGAATCACACATGCGGTAGTTGTAGGTTGGAACCAAAAAGGGGACCTGACTCTTATTCGGAACCAGATCCCCTTTCTGTTGTACGAGACTACTCTTGCTTCAGCAAGGGTTGGTCAGGTTAAGCGACTAGTCGTTCCACATCTCCGGACGGACCAGGGTCGGGTCGGCGACGCGGTTCGGGAAGTAGTCGAGGCACTCGCCCTCGCGGTAGACGTCCGCCGTGGAGCAGTGCAGGCCGCCGCC
>NZ_PPTQ01000012.1 GCF_003340345.1 Paraeggerthella hongkongensis
CGACCATGTCGACGATGTTCTTGGCGGTGTCCTTGACCAGCTGGAGCTGCTCCTGGGGCGTGTTGCCCAGGGCGTTGCCGCCCAGCGCGATGACAACGGACTTGCCGTCACCCTTCTGATAAGGCATAGCTTCTCTCTTTCTTTCGATAACGAAAACACAGGCCGACAGCCGAAAGAGCTCGGCATCGAAAGCATACGAACCGCAGCGTCCCATGAAAAGACATAAAGGGGTTTATGCAAGCGACCAGCGGCAGCAAGCCGAGCGCTCCTGCCCGTAAACCGAATTAAACCTCGCAGGTGAAAGGCCGGTTTTCGGCAAAACCGGCCGTCCTTCTTCTTGCTCCTACCCCTCTTTCGGCATTCGATTCGATGCATGCACGCATCTCCCTCGGCAGATCCGTCCGGATGCGATCGGATCTTCATTCTCGATCGCATCCGGGAAATCAGAAGCCGGCTACACTTGATTGACTAGTTTGAAAACCTTCTCTTTTTCCCCTCTGAGAAAATGAACGATGTTCTCGCAGCTCAAACGCTCAAGATCTTCAATAGCCGTGGTTGAATAGAACGCAGAATGCGGCGTGATGACAACGTTGTCTCGACCAACCAGCTTATTGGATGCCAAATCGGGCGTTTCGTCATACAGAACGTCGGCACCGAACGCGCGTACTCGTCCTTCATCAAGAGCCTCGACAAGAGCGTCTTCGTCCACGCACAAACCGCGGCCAAGGTTGATGAACAAAGGCTTGCGAACCATGCGGGCAAACGCCGCAGCATCGAAATAGCGCTCGTTGTCGTCGGTCAAGCACATGTGGTTCACGATAATGTCAGACTCCGCAAGTAGTTCGTTCTTGTCGACCTGCGTCACCCCTCGCTCAACAAAATCCGCATTGGGCGCATAAGGATCGCATGCGATTATCCTTTTCACCAGTCCCGATGCCTTCTCGGCCGTGCATTTCCCTATTTTTCCAAACCCAACGATGCCAAGCACCTGATCCTCGAGACGAGGCCACTGAGGCGCTGCCGCATAATCCCATTTATGACGTTCGTCAATTTCCTTTTGGTAGAACTTGAAGTGCTTGTTGAGCGCACTCATGTAAGCGATGGCGCTCTCCGAAACGTCCCATGTACAATACTCGCCCACAGGGCACACTCCAATGCCGCGCTTGGTCGCCTCGTCCAAATCAACTTGATCGAACCCCGTCGAATTCAACGACACCACCTTGAGTCGAGAAGCATGATCCATGGCCTCGGCATCCACCGGAACGAATGCCGTAAGCAGCGCGTCAGCATCAGCTAAATGCTCGTAGAATTCGCCACGCTTGCCGTCTTCGTACTCGTACACCTCAACATCTACATCAGAGCCAAGACCCGTCTTCAGCGTTTCAATCTCCAAGGTATGATCAGGCATCATGCAATCTGGATGATCGCAAATCAGAACTTTCATAAATGCTCCGCCTTCCTGAACGACGCCATTACGGACGCTCGATGGGCTGCGTGAGGCAGTGGGGGCCGCCACCCGCATGGAGGATCTGGTCGAGCGGCACGTCGATCACGTCCAGGCCCAATACGCGCATCTTGTCGTTGATATGCTTGTTCTTCTCGATGGCGATGACCTTGCCGTCGCCGATGCACTGCACGTTGCAGCCGTGCTTGTACATGTCCTCGCTAGCCACGGGGATCAGCTCGAAGTTGCGGCGCTTGAGCATCTGCAAGAAGTTGTAGGGAAGCTGGTCGATGCAGGCCAGCGCCACCTGTGGGGCCACGATGTTGAAGATCATATCGAGGTGCAGGTTGTCCGGCGGACACGGCACGCCCACTACGGTGTAGCCAAGCTTCTGCAGTTGATCGCGCAGATTATCGACGCCAGCCTGGTCGGTGCGGTCCACCTGGCCCCACGCCAGCGTGTGCTCGTCGATCATCCAGAAGTCGCCGCCCTCCATGCAGCCCGCGTTCACGCGCGCCACGATGGGAACACCCATCTCCTTGAGCTTGTTCTCGTACGCCACGGCCTCGACCTGGCGAACCGGATGACGGAAGTGGCCGATCACAGCGCCTTCCTTGATCATGCAGCCGTAGTCGCGGGCGAACGTCATCACCTCGAACTCGGGACGCGCTTCCACTTCCACGACCTCGATGCCGTTGGCTTTGTAGGCATCCACGAGCATCTGCCACTCGGCCACCATGACGTCGTTCTTCTCTTGGTCGCCCTTCTTCATCCACTCGGCGGTGATCACATTGATGCCGTTGAACTGGTAGTAGCGCGGCGAGCACATCATCACTTTCTTTAGGGGATTCGTTGCGTTGGACACGTACACTTTCTCTTCAGCCATGGGAGGCTCCTTTCGTTGGTATGTTCGCGAAGATCGTCTGGGAACCGGAGCACGCGAGGTGCCCCGGGAAAGCGGAGGATTACAACATCACGGCCACAGTAAGGAACACGCAGCACACGAGGAACAGGAAGCCCACGATGGGCGCGGCTTTCTTCACCCAATCGCCGTAGCTCATATGGGCGGCCGAAGTGCAGGTCATCACCACGATCGAAGTGGGCGAGATCATCTTGGCCAAACCGAGCGCCATGCAGTAGATGGTCACCATGATGGCCACGTCCACGCCGGCGAACTGCGAGAGCGCCGCCATGATGCCCATGGTCGCAGCCGCCAAACCCGTTGACGACGGGATGAGGCATGCGATGAGAAAGTAGCAAATCAGCGCTACGATCACGAACGCAACGGGAGGCAGGGCCGACAGCGTGTTCTCGCACATGTGCAGGATGGTGGGCGTGATCTGGCCGCCGTCCATCACCACCTGGATGCCTCGCGCCAGCGGCACGACGAACGCGGTGGAAACCAGACCGGCAGCACCCTTGATCAGCGTGTCGATGATCTTGTCGGCTTTGTAGCGCATGACGATGCCGGCGAGCAGCGTCATCACCATCACGAGCATGGCGATCTCGGGGAAGTACCACGAACCGAATGGCGTGATATCGCTTCCTAGCACCTCGCGCAGCACCGGTGTGACCCCGATCCACGCGACGAACTGCTCGAAGAACGTCCAATCCGGGTTGATGGACGTCCACGGCACGCACCCTACTACCATGATGGCGAACGTGAGGACAAAGATGGCCAGCACGCCTTTCTGACGGCCCGACAGATCCAGGTTCTCGTTGGTAGAAACCGGGAACTCGATGAGGTCGAGCTTCCGGCGGAAGAACTGGACCGATTTCTCAGGGTGCGCCTTCACTTTGTCGGCATAGCGGTTGATAATGAGGATTACAAGCGCAGTAAACACTACGAGCATCAGCACGCGCATGCCCATGCCGTCGCCGGCCGAGATACCCGCGATGCCCGACGCTATACCCGTAGCGAACGGGTTCACCGTCGAGGCCAAACAGCCGGCTTGCGTGCCCAGCACCACGATCATGATGGCCACTACGGTGTCGAGCCCGAGCGCCAGGATCACCGGCACGAACATGAGGAAGTACACGATGCCTTCCTCGTAGGCACCTTCCAAGGTACCGAGGAACGACATAAGGCACACGAGGATACCGATGAGCAGGTGCATGTTGTTCTGGTTCTTCATGGTGATGCGCTTGAGCGCCGTCTTCACCGCACCGGTTTCCTCCATCATCTCGAGGAAGCTGCCGAACAAGAGGATGGTGAGCGAGATGGCGATGGCGCCGCTGATGGCACCCGAACCCAGCATGCCCGTGATGGGTGCCATGAGCACGTCCCACAATCCCTGGGGGTTCGACTCGACGATATGGTATGTCCCCGAAATAGCATCGCCGTTGGCGTTCAGTTCGTACGCGCCGCCCGGCACGAACCAACTGAGCACGGCGATAAAGCAGATGACCCCGAACAAGATGACGTACGTGTTCGGCATCTTGAATTTCTTCTTGCCCTTCGCGGGCTCATTGTCTGACATGGAAGCTCCTATCTTCGACGCTTCCGGCGTATCAGGGCGCAGCCCCAAGGGTGCCGCCGAAGCGAATCCTTGCAGGCCGCGCTGCCGTGGGGCCCTGCGCAGAACCCCACGGCGTGCCGGGATGCCGTATTAGACGCGGGGAATGTACAGGTCGCCCAGAGTTGCCGCCATGATGGCCTTGATGGTATGCATGCGATTCTCGGCCTGCTGGAACTGGCGTCCATGATCGGAATAGAACACCTCGTCGGTAACTTCCATTTCTTTGACGCCGAAGCGCTCGGCTATATCGGCAGCGTATTCGGTATCGGCGTTGTGGAAGGCCGGCAAGCAATGCAGAAAAATGTAGTCGGGATTCTTCACGTGCGACAACAGGCTGGCATTCACCTGGTAGGGAGACATGAGCTTCACGCGCTCGGCGAACTGAGACTCTTCGCCCATGGCCGCCCACACGTTCGTGTAGATGGCATCCGCGTTCTCCACGGCCTCAATCGGGTCATTCGTTACGGTGATAGTGGCCCCGCTTTCGGCAGCGAAAGCCCGGGCCAATTCAACGATGGCCGGGTCGGGTTCGAGCTCGGCCGGCGTGGCATTATAATAATTCACACCCAAGATAGCACTTGTGATCATAAGGGAGTTCTGCACGTTGTTGCGCCCTTGGCCGCAGTAGGCCAGCGTAAGACCCTCCAACTTGCCGAAGTTTTCCTTCATAGTCATGAAGTCAGCCAGCATCTGCGTGGGGTGCTCTTTGTCGGTGAGGCCATTCCATACCGGCACGCCGCTGTACTTTGCAAGGTCTTCGACATGCTCCTGCGCGAAGCCGCGAAACTCGATGCCGTCGAACATGCTGCCCAGTACGAGCGCGGTGTCGCGCACCGTTTCCTTCTTGCCCAGCTGAATATCGTTCTTTCCCAGATATTCAGGGTGCGCACCCAAGTCGATACACGCAGTAGTGAACGCAGCGCGAGTGCGGGTGGATGTCTTCTCGAACAGAAGCGCAATGTTCTTGCCCGCCAGATAATGATGCTCGACATTGCGCTGCTTCAAATCCTTGAGATGCTCGGCGAATCCGATGAGATACATCAGCTCGTCTTTCGTGTAGTCCCTCGTGGAGAGGAGGCTGCGTCCTTGGAATACCGACTTAGTCATGTAGTGCTCCTTTCGTTGGATGCCTCTGCGTCCCAATCCCCGACGGACGTCGCACCCGATTGGCACGACCCCTCCTGGCAGGCCAGGTACTGCATGCATCATACGAAGCGGTGGAGCAACCTCCCACTGGACGAAAGGACAAAACTGGAACCAACTGCTTTGTTCGCCTGAACAAACAATTCTGAACAGCAAAAATCTAGGATGGGGTACAAGGCGGGTTCTTCCAAAGAAGCGGAGGTCGCACATGGCTCTTTCGTCTATCGACTACGTCATCATCGCGCTGTACTTTGTCGCCATCGTGACCATCGGCTTCGTAGCCGCACGATTCACGAAAACCCAAGAAGATTATCTGGTTGCAGGCAGACGACTATCGTTTCCCCTGTTTTTTGGATGCATGGCGGCGCTTACGCTGGGAGGCGGATCCACTATCGGCAGCGCCCAACTGGGCTACCAGTTCGGATTCGGCGGCATATGGCTCAACCTGAGCATTGGATTCGGATTGATCGTCGCAGGCTTTCTCGTAACAAGCAAGCTGTCAAAATTACGTGCGCTCAGCGTGAACGAAGTAGTGGAAAGCAGCTACGGGCCCACAGCCCGCGTATTCAGCTCCGTCCTCACCCTCATATACACGCTCACCCTCAGCGTAGTCCAAGTCATATCCATAGGCACGATCATCAACGGAACCATTGGGCTCGATCCTACGTTGTCGATGGCGCTAGGCGGCGGCATCGTAATACTGTACACATTCGTAGGAGGAATGTGGTCGGTCACCATGACCGATATAGTGCAGTTCGTTGTGAAGACCATTGGCATTCTCATCCTTGCACCTCTTTTCTGCATCTCAGCCGCCGGAGGCTGGGATGCGCTGGTAAGCAAGGTGCCCGAAGCGTACCTTTCAGTGGGAAGCATGGGGTTCGACAAAAGCTTCTCCTATATCGTGTTATACGTTCCCGGGCTTATCATCGGCCAAGACATCTGGCAACGCATATTCACCGCAAAAGACGAAAAAGTATCGAAGCGGGGCACAATCGGAGCCGGCCTTTACAGCATCATGTACGCGTTCGCCACGGTGATCGTCGGCATGAGCGTAGCAGTACTTTTGCCCCATCTGGACAATCCGCAGAACGCATTCGTAACCGGAATTTCCACATTTCTGCCCGTAGGGATCCGCGGACTTGTTTTGGCAGCTGCCATGGCCGCCACGATGTCGGTTTCTAGCGGCACGATCCTCGCATCGTCCACTATCCTGTACAACGACCTGTACGTACGCTTCGGCGGAAAGCGATCCCGTCATCTGCGGGAAGTTACGGCAACTCGCCTATCCGCCCTCGTCATAGGCATCATCGTAATGATCTGCTCCCTATGGATAAACGATGTTCTCGTTGGGATCGATATCTGCTACGGATACCTATCGGGATGCGTGTTCGCGCCTCTCGTGGCAAGCTTCGTATTGAAGCGATTCAGCCCGAGGGCAGGTCTATACGCATTGGGGGTAAGCTCGGTCGCAGTTACCGTGAGCTTCCTGACGGTGGGAACGGCAAGCTCCATTCCCATTGTAGCCGGAATGGGGTCGGGCCTGATTGTTTACGCAATCGCCAACGCCGTCAGCAAGAAAAAAATCCCCTCCCCATTGCACGAAAGACTTCCCGAAAACATCAAGAACGGCGCCGACCGACTAAAATAAGAAATCAAACAGAATCTCTTTCGGGAAGAAACACAAGATCGAGCAAACCGACGAACGCTTTATCGTCCTCATGAGGAATCCCCAGCACAGCTTTCATTTTCCGCATGCGGTAACGTATCGTATTGGGATGCTGGTGCAGTTCCTCCGCTATCGTCTTGACATCTCCATGCCGCATCACCAACGCTTCGGCCGTGTGAACAAGCTCGGTTCCGTGCTTCTTATCGTAATCGGAAAGCATGGCTCGATACAACGCGCTTGCGCTCATAAACAAACGATCGTAGCGCACGGCATGAGCAAACGCTGCGACATGCAGCTCCGACCAGCGAATCAGATGCTGGCCGCAGCGACGTGCGCTATCCGCAGCTGCGAGCGCTTGACGGATGCCAACATCCCCGTCGCCCAAATGAACCGCTTCGCCTACGCCAACATGCAACCCCTCTTCCAGTCCAGTCATTGAAAGACATCGCTTTTCGGCGGCCAACCGCTCCTCGTCGCCCACGAAACCGTAGGATACGAAAGCAAGAATATGATCGTGGTAGCGACATGCGCCCACAGATTCCACTGCATAGCATTCCGCTTTCACCGCGTCCAGCGACGAGGACACCGAGTCGAGCATGGCGTAAAACGAGCAGGTGTCACCCGCACGCAGGGCAAAAGCGAAGCACTGAAGCATAGAGCCGGTCGTGCCGACGATAGCGCTCAACCTTGTACGGATGCGATCGTCATCGTGGGCCGCAAGCAGCTCATCCAAAGCCCTTCCCTTGTCCAGCTCCGCCCGATCCCTTCGAATCAGGTCAAGCGATTGGTACGCCACCGTCTCATGGTAGGCACCATCGTACAAATAGACGGGGACGCCGCGCTCCTCGCTCTCCTTGCGGACAGCGTCGCTGATGGGAGGGTCGTACACTGTCTTGATCGCAATAGCGGCAACATCTCTGCGCAGCATAGCCAAGAGCGATTTTTCTGCAAGCTCAGGATTGCCATATGCGAAACCAAGATTCGTGAGGATGAGTTCTCCCGGAACGTAAACCCTGTAGTCGTTGTAATCGGGAGGGCAGTCCAGAATGCCGACATTGCGAACCTCCCGCTGCTGGGACCCTTCACAAGGCGCAATCAGATCTACGCTCTTGAACGCTGGCAACGCAACGATGTCCGCAACGGTAACCAAGAATCCTCCGCCTCACCCGCACGAGAAGTGACTATCAAGAAGATACGATGGCTCGCATGATACCGCATCGCGAAGAGTAAGCCTCGATGGCAAAACGAGTTTAACGAAAATTGCCTATACCGCCTGACAAGCAGGAAAATCAACGCGCACAGTGATAACCGCATGCGAGAAAACAAGGACTCGAGCGAAGCGACCGCCTTTTCAGCCGCCTCCTACCCCTCTTTCGGCATCCTCCACAACAGGACGAAGCCCACGATGAACAAGACCGCCACGGACAGCACGCCTACCGACGAATTCCCGGTCATCTGCGTGAACACGCTCACCAGCAGCGTGCCCATAACAGCAGCGTACTTGCCGAAAATATCGAAGAAGCCGTAATACTCGTTCGCATGCTCCTTCGGTATGAGCTTGCCGAACTCAGAGCGGGACAGCGCCTGGATGCCACCCTGGAACAGACCCACGCACACGGCCAGAATCCAGAACTGCAGCGCCTCGCGCAGGAAGAACGCGGCGAACAGCGTGATGCAGAAGTACGCGAACACGGCGACCAGCAGCATGCGCTTCGTTCCGAACTTCGTGGAAAGCCGCCCGTAGGCGATGGCCGACGGAAACGCCACGAACTGCGTCAGCAGCAGCGCAAGCACCAAATGCGTAGAGTCGATTCCCAGGTCGGTACCGTAGCTGGTCGACATCTTGATGATGGTATGCACGCCGTCGATGTAGAAGAAGAACGCCAGCATGAAGTACCGCAGGCGCCGGTCGCGCACGATGTTCTTGAGCGTTTTCCACAACCCCGAGAACGTATCCCGGAACACGCGCTTCGCACGCTCCTTGTAGTGCGTCTGATGCACGTCGCGCACCAACGGAACACTGAACGCAACCCACCAAGCCGCCGTAATGACGAAGGCGATCTTCATGCCCGTCATCATGTCGATCCCTATGAACGATCCGCCCAGCACTACCGCCAAGCATGCAATAAATGGAATGCACGAGCCGATGTAGCCCCAAGCGTAGCCCTGCGACGACACCTCGTCGTAGCGCTCTTCGGTGGTAGCGTCCACCAAAAACGCGTCGTAGAACACCATCGACCCGTTCACCATAATGGATGCCGCCACGTACACGATCAAAAACGGAAGCGCCTCGGTGGGAATACCCAGCGCCGCGCACGCCACGGCGCCCGTGCCCACGAAGCCGATGAAGAACTTCTTCTTGTTGCCCTTGAGGTCGGCCAAGCTGCCCAGGATGGGCATGAGCAGCGCCAGCAGCAGCGCCGCCACGGTTTCCGCATAGCCCCATGCCACGACCACCGACGAGCCCGGCTCGGCAAGCGTTGCGAAGTACACGGGAATGAGCGCCGTCGACAGCATGATGAACGCTGAATTTCCCACGTCGTAGAGAATCCAGCTTCGCTCTTGCTTGGTCAGCTTTCCGAACATGCAGCGCCCCCCTGTAAGGTTTTCCACAAGTGAAAAACCGACGGTTAACAAGTACCCGCACATTGTATATGATAGCGCGTAGCGTCATCGGTAAAATCAAGGTCAGAAACGGAGTTCACGCTATGCCGGCTATCATCACGCATGACTTTTTCGGACGAGACGTGTACGACCGTCTGTTTTCCCTTATCGGCGGCTCGCGCGACGAAGCCGACGCCTTCCTTCTGGGCAACCAGGGCCCTGACCCGCTGTTCTACACCGTCATCAGCCCCGGCCTGAGGTCGCACAATCGCCTGGGCAACACCATGCACAGCGAAAAGCCCGCCGAACTGCTCAAAGCGTTCAAAGACTCGCTCTCGATCCTCAGCAGCGCCGAGCTGCCCATGGGCCGCGCGTACGCGCTGGGCTTCCTGTGCCACTACACGCTGGATTCCACCATGCACCCGTTCGTGTTCTTCCACGAGTACCGTCTGTGCGACGCCGGCGAACCCGGCCTGTCGCGCGAAGACGGCTCCGAGGTTCACGGCGTCATCGAAAGCGAGCTCGACGAGCTGGTTCTGTTCAAGAAGCGCGGGGTTACCGTTGCCGCGTTCAATCCCTCCGAGGAAATCCTCAAAGCAAGCGACTTCGCGCTGAACGTAATCTCGAAGATGTTCGCCTACGCTGCTCTCACCGTGTACGGCGCGATCGTTCCCGCCGACCTGTTCGAGCGAGCCGTGAAGAACTTCCGCCTGGTCCAACGCGTGTTCTACTCCCCCACCGGAGCCAAGCGCGCCGTGGCGGGACGCCTGGAACGGATTCTGCGCCCGCACTCGTTCTTCCAGTCTATGAGCCATCGCCCGATCGAGCTGACGGAAAGCCCGTTCGACAACCGGCAGCACCGCCCCTGGGAGAACCCCTTCACGGGAGAGGTGCGCACGGTCGGCTTCTGGGACCTGTACAACGAAGCGCTCGAAAAAGCATACGGGAACATCTCCGCGTTCGACCGGGAAAGCTTCAACCTGGAAGATGCTCGCACCCTGACCGACAACCTGGACTTTTCGGGCGAGCCGACGGTAGCGGTGCTCGTTTCCGTCGAAGACGGCGCGAAAGACGAAGCTCCTTCCACCTCGTTTGCGGACGCGTAAGCGCCCATGCTGGAAGTAGTCCTCGCCATCCCCTTCTGGCTCGAGCTTGCCGCATCGTTGACCGGCGGGCTGTCCGGCGCCATGAGCGCCGTACGGGCGCGCTACGACATATTCGGCGTGGTGTGCATCGCCATCATCACCGGTCTTGCCGGCGGCATCATGCGCGACGTGCTGCTTCAGAACTACGGCATTTACGCATTTCAGAAACCTACGCTTATCATAGCCTGCGCCGTTGCGGGCGTGGTGGTGTTCTACTTCGGCAAGCTGGCTACGTACTTGGACCCCGTAGTGGATCTTCTGGACAACCTGTCCGTAGCCCTGTGGGCCGTCATCAGCGTGGGCAAAGCCACGTCGGCCGGGCTCGACATCGTGCCCGCTATCATCTTGGGCACCATCACCGCTGTGGGAGGCGGCATCCTGCGCGACATTTGCATGAATCGGGAGCCGGAAGCGTTTCAGGCAGGAGCCCTGTACGGCAGCGCGGCGCTGGTAGGCAGCATCGTGTACGCAGTGCTGCACCAAAACCATATCCTGGATCATTATGCGGAAATCATCTGCGTGACCATCGTTTTGGGACTTCGTTACGCGTCGCTTTTCTTCGGATGGCGCACGCAAGAGCCGCGCGATTACTCGGACGTGGTGGCAAGCGCCGTGGCTCGTCCTGTGAAGTCGGTCGCCCGCCGCGTGCGGCCGCCGAAGGGAAAGATCGAACGCGAGCGCGAGCGCAAAACGGCGTACGACAAGCTGCGTCGCCTTTGGCGAGCGCCGGGCAGCACGTCGCCGTTGCCGCCCGTAGCGAATACGACGAACGCCGACGGCGACGGGGCCGCAGCATCGATGCCGTCGCAGGCCAGCGACCCCAGCGATCGCATCATCGTCAACCGGGAAGAGCTGCGCCGCTTCATCGACAACACCGGGGGATCGAACGACGAAGACGAGCGCGACCCCTTCGAGCCGCGCTCGTAGAAGCAAGCGCCCGCACGCCTTGCAGGCGCGAGCTCGCCGACGAAGCCGATGCCTCGTCGGCGAGCTTGTTCGCTACACGTTTTTCAGCAGCACCGTGTTCATGGTGTCGGCAACATGCTCGCATGCGTCGCAGCAGCGCTCCATGCGGTCGAAGATCTGGGACCACACCAGCACGCGCATGGGGTTTTCGCGGTCGTGCGTATGCAGCTTGCGAATGACCTGCAGGTACAGCTGGTCGGCCTCTTCCTCGTACGTGTTGACGTCCACGATCAGCTGCTTGAACTTCTTGGACTTCTTGAAGTTGCGGAAATCCTCCATGGCCGTGTCCAGAGCCTCGCAGCTCTTCTTGATCAGACAGGCGAACTCGAGTGCGTCATGGTGCATGAAGTGCACGTCGTACATGTAAAAACGCTGGATCACGTCCTCGATGTAGTCGATGATGTTGTCCAAAAACTGCGACATGTCGATGATGTCCTCGCGCTCGATAGGCGTGATGAAGTCGGTGGCAACCGTCCTGAAAATCGCATGGTTGATCTCGTCGCCCTCGTGCTCGAGCTCATGCGCGCGCTCCATGGCGCCTCTCAGGTTCTCAGCCTCCGTGAACTTCTCGATTGCTTCGATCAGCAAGTCGGCTTCCTGCATGGCCAACTTGGTCTGCTTCTCGAACGCGTCAAAGTAATCGAACTTTTCCTTCTTGGCCATAAGGGCCTCCTTACGAGAACATCAGGAACAAGTGAGCGAACACGAACCCAAGCAAACCGCAGCCCGGAAACGTAAGTACCCACGTCTTCACCATTTCGACGGCAATTCCCCACTTCACGGCACTTTTTCGCTTTGCCGCGCCCACCCCCATGATAGCCGTCGTGTTCGTATGGGTAGTAGACACCGGAAGCCCGGCGAACGTGGAGAGCATAAGACAGAAAAACGTCGCGCAACTGGCAGCGAACCCTTGGAAGGGCTCCAGCTTGACCATGTCGACCCCGACGCTTTTGATGATGCGCTCGCCGCCTACGGCGGTGCCCAATCCCATGTTGAGCGCGCAGAAGAACATCAACCAGATGGGAAGGACCATTTGATCGGCTTGGCCCACGCCGGTTGCCAACGTGATGGCAAGAACGAAGATGCTCATGAACTTTTGGCCGTCTTGCGCACCGTGCATGAACGCTACGCCCGCGCCCGAAATCACCTGAGCCCACCGAAAGCAAGCCGCGCTTCGATGCCGATCTCTGTTGCGGCATACGCGGCCAATGATTTTGGAGTTCGCCCACCCCAGAAAAAAGCCCAGCAACGTGGACAAAAGAATGCCGTATACGACCTTCATCCACTCCCCGCCGTTGATGGCCCCGAAACCGCCCTGCAACGCAATGGCGGCGCCCGTCAGCCCGGCGATGAGCGAATGACTCTGGCTGGTGGGGATGCCGAAGTACCACGCCGTTGCGCCCCAAACGATAATGGCCACCATCGCGGCCATAAGCGCAATGAGCGATTGGCGGGCATCTCCCCCGAAATCGACCATGTTGAATATGGTGTGGGCAACCGCCGACGTGAACAGGGAGATGACCAGAAGGCCCAGGAAGTTGCAGATAGCCGCCATAAGGATAGCGTGCTTCGGCTTCATGGCGCGCGTCGACACCACGGTTGCGATAGCGTTGGGAGCGTCGGTCGCGCCGTTGACGACGATCACGCCGATATTGAGCAGGGTCACCGCCACCAGCACCGGGTTGGAGGCGAGCTCGGCCACAAATGCAGCCCACTCTATGGTCACAAGTTCCCTTTCAACAAACCAGTAAAAAGGCTCAGCAACTCATCAGTTTAACGTAAATCTGACAAACCGAAAGGGTCTTAACCCGCTTTCCACGTCCTATTTCGTATCCAGAAGTAAAATAAACGTAAAAGGCATCCGGGAAAACCCGCATTATCGGCTCTGCCTTCGTTCGCGCGAACGCTCCGTGATAGAGTAAGCAGTTCAATAGGGATTTCGGGCGCCGCGCACAACGCGAAGCCGAGTCCGCTTTGACGAGCGTCCGCCGGCAAACCGCTGCGGCGGCACCCCAAGGGGGAGGGGGTATCGAACATGGAAAAACGCCTGCAGCTGCCTTTGCAGACAGCCGACCTGATCGCCGGATTCATGGTGTGGGTGGTCTTGTCGTCGCTGCTTCCCTCCATCAAGCAAGATATCGCGATCCCGTCCGATGCGATCGCGCTGGTGACCGCCATCCCCGTCGTGCTGGGAAGCGTCCTGCGCGTGCCGTTCGGCTACTGCGCGAACCGCTTCGGCGCGCGAACCGTGTTCCTTGCCAGCTTCGCGGCGCTGCTGGTTCCCGTTTGGCTCCTGAGCGAAGCCACCACCTACCAGGAACTGCTGGTAAGCGGCACGTTCCTGGGTATTGCGGGAGCCGTGTTCTCCGTGGGAGTCACCTCGCTGCCCAAATACTACCCGAAAGAACGACACGGGTTCGTGAACGGCGTATACGGGTTCGGCAACATGGGAACGGCGCTGACCACCTGGCTTGCGCCGGTTGCGGCGTTGGCGCTGGGATGGCGCGGGGCCGTCAAGCTGTACCTGGTGCTGCTGGCCGTGTTCGTGATCCTGAACCTTGCGCTGGGCGATCGCAGCGAGCCTCGCGTGAAGACTCCCATCGTGCAGCAGATGAAGCAGATCGGCGCAGATGCGCGCCTGTGGATCCTCTCGCTGTTCTACTTCGTGACCTTCGGGGCGTTCGTAGCGCTGACGGTGTACCTGCCGAACTTCCTCACGTCGCACTACCTTCTTGACGGCGTGAGCGCAGGAGCCGCCACCTCGATCTTCATCGTGACTGCCGCAACGGTTCGCGTCTTGGGCGGGTGGCTGGCCGATCGATTCGACTGCTACAAGCTGCTGGCCTGCGTATTCGTTGCGCTCGCGGCAGGTGCGGCCGTGCTGGCGCTGGCTCCCGGGCTGCCGGCGTACCTTGGAGGCATCTACCTGATCAGCATCGCCTGCGGCATCGGCAACGGAACGGTGTTCAAGCTGGTGCCGTTGTACTTCACCAAGCAAGCCGGGCCGGCAAACGGCATCGTCTCCATGTGGGGAGGCTTGGGCGGCTTTTTTCCGCCCCTGGTTTTGTCAGCGTCCATGGCGGCCTTCGGCACGAACGCGCCCGGCCTTGCCGCTTTCGGCCTGTTCGCGCTCGCATGTCTGGCACTATCGCTGAAGATGAAGCAAAGCAGCAGGTAAAACGGAGCAGAAGGACGGGGCCGTCAAGGCGAGGCATGAGCCTCTTCGCTCGGCGGCCCCGTCCAGCCTTGTTTCCTTACGCGTAGAACGCGAATACGCGCTTGCGCTCGTTGCCGATCTTGGTCAAAGCCTCGTGCCCTGGCAAAACGACCGTCTCGTCGGGCAGCGCCGCCAAACGCTTCAGGGAGCGGCGCATGGCGTTCATGTCGCCACCCTGGAAATCGGTCCGGCCGATGGATCCGCAGAACAGCGTATCGCCCGAGATCAGCACCGGATCTCCCGCAGGATTCGTGCCGAACTGAGGGTCGAGGAACAAGCACATGCTTCCCTCGGTGTGGCCGGGGGTGACCAGCACCTTCCACGGCATGGAGCCGATCTTCACGATGTCTCCGTTGCTGACAACATGATCGACCGGGCACGGCTCGGTGCGCATGTCGTCGCGCGGCAGCTGCTTCTTGCCCTCGATGATGGGCGCGTCGATCGCCGACGCGATGACGGTTGCGCCGGTTTTGTCGCGCAGCTCCTTCGCCGCCCCCACGTGATCGGAGTGGCGATGCGTCAAAACGATGGCATCGACCGTACGATTGCCCACCGCCTTCAAAATCTCGTCGGCCTTGCAGGAAGGATCGACCACGATGGTGGCCTCTCCGTCCGAGATGATGTACACGTTGTTGCCCAGCATGCCAAGCGTCACGAACTCGACGGGCACGCACGTGCTCTTGACCTTCTTCACCTGAGCCATGGACGGCCTCCTTTACTTTTTCTTTCCGTTGCCCTGCTTGGGCACCATGCGGCGAGCATCGAACACGCCCTCGATGCCGCGCAGCTTGCTCAAAATGGTATCGATATGGTTGATGTCCGAAACCTGGAACAAAAAGCGCATCTCCGCCATGCCGTCGCGATGAGCCGTGACGGAGCAGTTCAGCACGTTCGCTCCCATTTCGGACAGCACCACGGTCACGTCGCGCAGCAGGTTCATGCGATCGAGCGCGTCAAGGAACACCTCCACCTTGAACGACGTGTTCTTGGGAAGGTCGCGCTCCCACGCCACGTCGATGATGCGCTCCGGCGATTGCTTGAGGTCGGTTGCGTTCGGACAATCCGCGCGGTGCACCGACACGCCGCGCCCGCGCGTCACGAAGCCCAGAATCTCGTCGCCGGGCACCGGGTTGCAGCAGCGCGACAAGCGAACCAGCACGTCGTCGATACCCTTCACCACCACGCCGTTGCTGGTATGGGCTTCGTGCTTTTTCGGACGCTTCACCGACGTCAGCATGGGCGGCAGCTTGCCCGTGGACATATCGGACGCGCCGAAGCCAAGCGTCTCGGCCTCTTCGTTGCCCTTGTCCACCAAGATCTTGAGCAGGCGGTTCGACACATGCTGGGCGCTTTCCTTGCCCGTGCCGATGTTCACCAGCATGTCGTCGGGATCGTTGTAGCCCATGTGATCGGCAACGCTCTTGATGGCGCGCATCGACTGGGCGCTCGAAATGCCCAGGCCGTGCTTGCGCATCTCGCGCGTCAGCTTGTCACGGCCGTTCTGCAAATCGTCCCCGCGGCTCACCCGGCTGAAGTACGACCGAATCTTGCTGCGCGCGCTCGGCGTCTTCACGATGTTGAGCCAGTCGCGCGAAGGGCTTGCGCTCTTCTGCGTGAGGATGTCCACGCGGTCGCCCAGCTGCAGCTCGTACGTTAGAGGCACGATGGCGCCGTTCACCTTCGCGCCAACGCAGTGGTTTCCCACCTCCGTGTGGATGGCGTACGCGAAATCGACCGGGGTCGATCCGGCTCGCAAGCTCATGACCTCGCCCTTCGGCGTGAAGACGAACACCTCCGTAGGCGCCAGGTCAACCTTGAGGTCCTTCAGGAACTCGCGCGAGTCCTGCGACTCGTCCTGCCAGTCCACCATCTGGCGAAGCCACGCCAGCTGCTGGTCGATGGCATCGCCGCCCTTGCCGCCCTTCTCCTTGTAGCGCCAGTGGGCAGCCACGCCGTATTCGCTCTGCCGATGCATGTCCTCGGTGCGAATCTGCACCTCAAGCGGTCGACCGGCAGGGCCGATGACCGTGGTGTGCAGGCTTTGGTACATATTGAACTTCGGCATGGCGATGTAGTCTTTGAAACGCCCCGGCATGGGGTGCCACAGCGTGTGTACCGCGCCCAGAGCCGAATAGCAGTCCTTGACCGACTTCACGATCACGCGCACGGCGATCAGGTCGTAAATCTCGGAGAAGCCCTTGCCCTTCTTCGTCATCTTCTGGTAGATGGAGTACAGGTGCTTCGGGCGGCCCATGATCTGCGCCTGGATGTTCACCTTGCCCATCTCGTCATGCAGGATGCCGATGATCTGGTTGAGGTAGTCCTCCCGTTCGGCACGGCTTTCCGTAACCATGCGGCTGACCTGTTTGAACTTGTTGGGTTCCAGATAATAGAACGACAGGTCCTCAAGCTCCCACTTGATGGAGTTGATGCCCAAGCGGTGGGCGATAGGCGCGTAGATCTCCAGGGTTTCGCGCGCTTTGAAAATGCGGCGGTCCTCGCGCAGCGCGCCCAGCGTGCGCATGTTGTGCAGGCGGTCGGCCAGCTTGATGACGATCACGCGGATGTCCTTGCTCATGGCCACGAACATCTTGCGAATGGTGGCCGCCTGCTTGTCGGACAGGCTCTCCACCTCGATGCGGGTGATCTTCGTCACGCCCTCGACCAGCTGCGACACCTGGTCGTTGAACTCTTCGGCCACCTGGGCGGCGGTCACGCTGGTATCCTCCACGGTATCGTGGAGCAACGCGGCGATGAGCGTTTCCACGTCCATGCGCAAATCGGCCAGGATAATGGCCACTTCCACGGGATGGGCCACGAACGGCTCGCCGCTTTTGCGGCACTGGCCTTCGTGCGCGTCGCTTGCGAAGCGGAACGCCTTGGCAAGAAGAGCCTCGTCGGCTTCGGAAAGATACGTCGAGGTCAAACGCTGAAGCTCGATGAAGCGGTCCTCGGGAGTATGCGACGCTTGAGCGTCCTTCTTCGCTTCGGGAGCGAACGATTTCTCGGCCACATGCGGACGGCCCAGCAGATTGTCCTCGACCGTCTGCCTGCCCGTCGATTTCGGGGCCTCGCCCAGCAGCTCTTCGCGATCGTTCTTAGTCATCGTCGCCCTCCTTTCCATGCAGCGCCTTGCCCGGCAAAATGGGCCGGGAAACGCGTATATGCAGGCTAGCAGAATCGCTCTTCATCGCCCAGTCGCGGAACGCGTGAAATATCTCGCGCTCCCCCAAACCTTCGCGATAGCGAACGCTGTCCGTCAGCTCCACTTTATCCTGCGTGTCCTTCACGTGAATGGATCGCGCCATCCCGTCGGCGCCGAACGCCGTATGGGTCTCGATGAGGCCCAGCTCGCGAAACACCGCCACGCCGCATGCTGCGGAAGCGGGGCTCACCGGGAAGACGTCCGTGCTGGCAGCGGCGGCCAAATCGGCGTTCCCCAAGGTGAAGAACGTATCGGAACTTTCGCGCTGCAAGCTGCGCAGCTTGCGGTACACCTGCGCCAAGCAATCGTGGTCGGGAGTCATGTCGCGCAAGATGCTCTCGTTGATGGAACAATCGTTGCGCCCGAACAGCAGGTGAACGCTCGCGCCCTGCCCGTCGCGCCCCGCACGGCCGCTCATCTGGTTGAACTCTATCTCGTTGAACGGCAGATGGTACAGCACCACATGGCGAATGTTAGGAATGTCCACGCCCTCGCCGAACGCGCTCGTGGCCACCAGCACGCTCAGCGCATCGGTGCGGAACAGCTCCTCGATGCGCTTGCGCTCGCTGCGCGAAAGGCCCGCGTTGTAGAAGCCGATGAGCGGCGCCACCTGCGGCACGCGCTTGCGCAAGCTGCGCGCAACGGCCACGGACTGCTCGCGCGAGTTCACGTAGATGACCGTCTTTTCGCCCGACGCCACCAGATTGGCCAGGTAGTCGTCACGATTGCGCAGGTTACGCCGGTCGTCCACCGCCAGGTTCGGACGATCTGCGGTGTCGAACACGCAGGAATCGATGGGCAGCTCGCGTTCGATGGCGGCGGTCACGTCGTCGTCGGCCGTGGCGGTAAGCGCCAGCACCGTGGGGGCGGGGCTTCCCAGCTTCGCAATGGCGGCGCCAATGGTGGCGTAGGCAACGCGCTGCCCGGCTTTCGCCAAGCCCACGTGATGGGCCTCGTCCACCACCACGAAGCGAACGCGACCCGTAGCGGCAAATTCGTCCGCATGCCACGCCAGGAACTCGGGCGTGGTCAGGGCGATATCGTACATGCCGTCAGCCAATCCAGCGAACGCCTGACGACGCTCTTCGGGCGTGCTCTCGCCCGTGAGCGTGACCACGCGCACACCGAACGCATCCAGCGCTTCGCGCAGATGAAACGCCTGATCGGCAATAAGCGCGCGCAAGGGATACACGAACAGGCTCACCTCGTGGTTCGCCAGCGCGCGCATGGCGGCGTGCACTTGGAAGGTCAGGGACTTGCCGCGTCCCGTCACCATGACGCCAAGAACCGAACGTCCCGCGTCCAGGTGGTCCAAGATGTCGCGCTGGGCGTCGTGCAGCCGACGGTCGCCGATGATGGCGCGCACGATATCGCGCTCCAAACCCTCGGGATCCTCGACGGCCTTGGCCTCCCAGAACGCACGGTTCTTCTCGAGCGCAGCCTCGTACGCTTCCACGTCCTCGGGACGATGCTGCACGTTGGCGCACAGCTCCGCATCGCTCGTGGCATACAGATCGGCCACGAAGCTGAGGTTTTCAGGGTTGAGGCACGCTTCCAGCGCGCCGCACGTACGCGCAGGAGCCAGCGACTGGAGCATGGCCTTCACCGATTTGCGGCCGCGCCATTCGTCGATCTGCACCTCGAACGCGGCGTTCACCACGCTGTCGGTGCGCATGAGCGTTTCGATGTCCGAGCAGTGGAACATGATGCCGGCCACCGTGGCTCGCCCGTCCGTGAGCGAGCACGAGAAGTGGTTCTTCTCGGCGCCGACCGCGCGCGCGTTCACCAGCGTCACGTCGCGCGCCAGGTACACGGGCACCGGATGCTCCTGACCGAACGGAGCAAGCTTGTCCAGCTGAGCCACGCTTTCCAACGTCAGCTCGTCCAGGCTCACGCAGGCGTCGATCTTCACAAGCGGATGGAACGCGCCCTCGGGCAGCTCGTCCATGTAGGCGCACAGGCGCCGTTCGAATTCGGGGAGCTTGTCGGCCGGCAGCGTCACGCCCACGGCGGCCTCATGCCCGCCGAAGCGCGTGAGCAGGTCGGATGCGCTTTCCACGGCCTTGAACAGGTTCACCTGGCCCACGCTGCGACCGCTGCCGCGCGCCTCGTCGCCGTCGATGGTGAACAGCAGGCTGGGCACGCCGTACGTGTTGACCAGGCGGCTTGCCACAATCCCCTTCACGCCTTCGTGCCAGCTTTCTCCCGACACCACAAGCGCCCGCTGGCCCTGGTACACCTCTGCGGCGCGGGCTTTCGCGATCTCGGAAAGCTCCGCCTCGATGGCACGGCGCTGGTCGTTCACGTGCTCGAGCTCGGCCGCCAAGCGATTGGCCTCTTCGAAGTCATCGGTCATGAGCAGATCGAGCGCCAGTTGCGCGTCGCCCATGCGGCCGGCGGCGTTCAGACGCGGAATGACCGAGAAGCTTAAATTGGTGGCGCTGATGGGCTTGTCGATGGCGCCGCTGGTGGCAAGGAGCGCCGCGATGCACGGGCGGGGCGCCTTGTTCATGCGCGCGATGCCGTCTGCCACGAGCGCGCGGTTCTCGCCACGCATGGGCATGAGGTCGGCCACCGTTCCCAGGGTGGCGAAGTCGGTGTAGTCCCGCCACAGGTGCGGCTGCCCCAGGCGACCGCCCAGCACCTGCACCAGCTTGAGAGCCACGCCCACGCCGGCAAGAATGGCGCTGGGGCAGGCAGGATCGCATTTGGGATCGGCCACGGGCACGCCTTCGGGCACCAGGTCAACCGGCTCGTGGTGGTCGGTGACGGCCAGGCCGAGACCGGCCTCCACCACCATGGCCGCCTCCGCTTTGCAGGCGATGCCGCAGTCCACGGTCACGATGAAGTCCGGGCCGAACGAGCACGCGCGCAAAAACGCCGCCTCGGACAGCGCGTAGCCTTCCTCGAAACGCAGGGGAATGAACGGCGTAGCCTGCGCGCCTAGGGCGCGCAAACCGCGAGTGAGCACCGTGGTGGCCGAAATGCCGTCCAGGTCGAAATCGCCAAACACCAAGATATGGTCGCCGCGCTTGACAGCGGCCTCCAGAGCGTCGGCCACCTCGGACAACCCGGGAATAATGTACGGGTCAAGCCAATCGCGCTCGATAGAGGGCGCAAGGAAGCGACGGACGTCTTCGGGGCGCTCGATGCCGCGCGCGACGAGCGTGGCCGCGATGAAACGCGGCAAGGCCAATTCGCGTTGCAATAGATCCACGGAAGCGGGATCGGCCGCTTTAATGTTGAACTGGGCAGACATGATTCTGATACCTAACGTGCGAAGTTTCGAATAGTTCGCCTGCCATTGTCCCACATTCGAGAAGGCGTGTCACCGCCGAAGGCGCAGGCGGCGGCGCAGCCCACGCACGGCGCGCCCCGAAAAGATCGCGGTAGCGTCAGCCTTTCGCCAGCGGAGCAACCACGAACGATACAACCAGGTAGATACCCAGGATGACGGCAAGAACAATGCCCGCGCGTCGATCAAGCTTGGCGTCCTCGCTCAAGGGCTCGCTATCTTGCTGAGATCTTTTCCGAATCGCACGATTATCGCGCCAGGTAGCAAGGCATGCCCACGCGCAGGAACCCACGATGCCCGCAATAGCCGCGAATATCGCAATGCCTACGAAGTCGAAACCTCCCAGTTCGCGCACGTACGTCGACCCCAGCAGGAGCAAAAGCGCCGCCGTGCACACCAGCATGACCGCCGACATGCGCTTGCCCAACCGCTTCTGCTCAGGTGAAGCAAGCTCTTCGTCGGTAGCCATGGTGTTTCCCGCAATCGACCGCAGCCACCGCCCATGCCAGTAGTTCCAGGCCAGCGCCAAAAACAGGGAGCATATCAGCAGCACCAGGATCGTCCCTACCATGAGCTCACTCATCCGCTTCACCCCCGCTTCTTGCTTCTTCTATAAGCAAGTATATCAAAGTAAGATAAGGCAACCTTGTTGCGGCGCGGAAACGGACCGATCCACCACACGCACGACGGCGAAAACGGGAGGTCGCCCTGTCGTTGCGGGCCGCGCAACAAGCGCGTTCGCCGTCGGGGCCGCGAGCCGTCGCGCGGCGGTCGCGGTCGCTGCCGATCCCCTGCCGCTGTCAAAACGGACGAGTTTTGCTGGTCCTCGAATCAGGATAATGGCAGGCGACGAGCCTCTGACCTGGCATGTTATAAAACGCCCACAGCCGGGTCGCTCCGAAAAAGCTGAAAACCGCCGCAAAACTCGCTCGTTTTGACAGCGAGGGGGGCGCCACGCGCCGCGGGAGCAAGATGGGGCCGCCACGCGAACTGAAAAAGCGGGCGCAAGTCGCCGCCCCAGGCCCCCGGCACGCCGGATGCCCACGCCCGCGCCGGCAGAGCCGGACGCCCCATGCCCGCACGCCACACCCCACCCCGCCGCCAGCCTGCGGCTACACCTCGTCCAGAAGAGCCAACAGCTCCTGCTTCTTGTGAATGCCCAGCTTGGCGTAGATGCGCTTGCTGTGAGTGCGCATCGTGTTCTCGGATATGAACAGCATTTCGGCAATGGCGGGACCTGAATGCCCGCGCGCAACAAGCTCCATGACCTCGGCTTCTCGACTGGACAACCCGTACAACTCGCTCAGTCTCAGACACTGCTTCGACAGCCGATCCACCAAAGGCGCCGATCCCGCAGCCGCAACCGCAGACGAAGCCGCGGAAGAGCCCGCCTCGCCCGACACCGCAGGATTCGAGCCCGCCGCTCGCGTGGCCCGGCCCTTCGCCGCGCTCGCCCGGCCCTCTTCGGACGCATCCGCCTCGGCCGTCGTGCGAGCGCGCACGGCGCGGCTCACGGCAATCTCCGCCGACGCCTCCTTCCGGCGAGCCTTCGGCGTGAGCATAAGAAACTCCAGGCGGTTGGTGTGCAGCTTGCCCACCCTGCGACCGACCAACGCAACCAGCAACAAAACGTACAGCGCAACCAGTCCCACGAACGAAAGCTGCTCGACGCCCAAAGTGACTTCGCTGCCGGAAGCATAACCCACCACGTACCCGCACATTTGCAGAAAGTACGTGATGGTGCCGTAGAACGCGAAAATGAACACCGGATTGATGCCGCTATCGCGGGATATCTGGCCGCAGTGCATCATGACCAGCACGGTGGCCAGCATGAAGCAGGCGTACGTAACCCCGCTGCCAATGATGGTGAACCACTCGCCCGCGAACGGAAGCACGATCAAGCAAGTCGCCGCCACCGGGAACAGCACCCGAAAAACGCTCATCAAGTCAACGTGGATGGTGCGTATACGCCATGCTCCGTAAAACGCCGCCACCACGGCCAGCAGCGCGAACATGGAAAAGATGTTGATGGTGCTGAGCAGGTCCTGGTGCGTAACCGCAATAAAGCGAATGGCGCCCGAGCAAAATCCCAGCGCGCCCACCGAAAGCGCCGGCAGCAAGCTCTCGCGCAAGGCGTTGCGATACACCAGCGCATGCTCGCGCGGAACGTCGTCGAACATAGGCTGCGCGTCGTCGGTGCCCTCCGCCGCGATCCACAGGCACAGCCCCGCCAACGGAACCAGCACAAGCGGAATCAAGTACGCCGTCAAAGCCGTGGGAATGAAGCACAGGAAAAAGTACAGCAGCGCCGAAAAGCCCGTGCCCTTGATGAGCGCCATGTTCCCCCGTGCGCTGTCGAGCGAAGCGAACACGCGCTGCCAGCTCATAAGGTATCCGGCCGATCCCACGCCTATGAGCGCTGCGGCAACCACGATAAGCGCGAACGCCAGCGATTCCAGGTACATAGCGCCCACCAGCATCAGCGGACCAAACGCCAGCGGAACGGAAAACGCCAAAACATGGGCCCGCCGGGCGAAGGCCGGACGCGCCCATGTGACCGCCATGCATACGCAGAACGCAGCCCAAAACGACGCTATCTGCACCGTGTAAAATACAATGGTAGTAAGCGGGGTCTGGCACGGTGCGGACAGATACGGGAAGATTCCTCCCCAAATCGACGTTGCGTTTATCGACAGGAATGCAGCGTACCCGAAGCTGGGGACGTCCGGTCTGAGTGCGGTTGGCGCGCGCATGTACGGAATCCCTCCTTTGGTTGTCGTGGTGCCATTCTAACAGACGCTCTCATGCCGAAAAACGGGGTGAAACTCAGCCATTCGACAATATGGTGATAGCTTTTACCTGGGGAAACGAAAATATCACAACATTCTGGTGACAAGGTTGCAACCCCGAAACATCTATAGTTTTCGCCAGTTCGAACTGCATGGACGTGCCCTGCCGAGCGTTGACGAGGCGAAGGCAAGGCGCACGAAGCAAACGAGGAACCTACGAGTATTGGAGGGGGTTGCATGTCGAACACCACGACATCCCAGGGACTGACCCGCCGCACCTTCGTGAAGGCGACGGGCGCGCTCGGCGCGCTTGCCGCCGCAAGCGGAGCGGCATCCCAAAGCCTGTTCGCCGACGCTCCGCAAGCCTATGCCGAAGACGCGGCTGGCAACGAGGAGATCGTCTGGACGCACTGCCACGTCAACTGCGGAGGCGCGTGCCCGCTGCAGTGCCATGTGCAGGACGGTGAATTGAAGTACGTCGAATCCGACAACACGGGAGACCCCGCGTTCGGCGCCGTCGAGGCGCGCGCTTGCCTGCGCGGCCGCTCCATCCGC
The DNA here is from genome assembly GCF_003340345.1 of Paraeggerthella hongkongensis. GTDB lineage: Bacteria > Actinomycetota > Coriobacteriia > Coriobacteriales > Eggerthellaceae > Paraeggerthella > Paraeggerthella hominis. The sequence continues at coordinate 24,549 of NZ_PPTQ01000012.1, forward strand.
CCGTGGCTGGGAAGCGCCGACCGGCTGAACTACCCGATGAAGCGCGTCGAGGGCACGAAGCGCGGCGAGGGTCAGTACGAGCGCATCAGCTGGGACGAGGCGCTCGACATCATCGCCAGCGAATTCACGCGCATCACGAAGCAGTACGGCAACGAGGCCGTGTTCATCCAGGAATGCTCGGGCGTCGAGCAGAACATCATGATGAACAATCCCTTCTTCCGCCTGTTCAACCTGCTGGGCGGCGAAGTCACGCGCTACGGCAGCTACTCGAGCGCGTCCATCAGCTTCGGGGCGTACCCGTACACGTACGGCAAGTCGTGGGGCAACCGCTCGCTCAAGACCATCCAGGAAGGCGAGCTTGTCGTGTTCTTCGGCTTCGCGCCGAACGACATGCGCATGGCCGGTGACGGCCCGGGTTACGACCTGAACGTGGTTCGCGAGAAGAAGAACGCGCGCGTCATCGTCATCGACCCGCGCCGCAACGAAACCTGCACGAACCAGGGCGCCGAATGGATTCCCATCGTACCCGGCACCGACGCAGCCCTGGTAGCGGGCCTTGCCCACGTGCTCATTACCGAAAACTTGGTTGACCTGGACTTCCTGCACACGTACTGCGTGGGCTTCGACGAGGAGACCATGCCCGAAGATGCTCGCGGCAAGAACCTGTCCTACCGCGACTACATCCTGGGCACCGGCTACGACCAGGTGGAGAAGACCCCCGCGTGGGCATCCGCCATCACGAAAGTGCCGGAAGAGCGCATCGTGAAGCTGGCGCACGAGATTGCCGAATCCGACCCGTGCTACATCTGCCAGGGCCTTGGGCCCCAGCGACACACTAACGGCGACAACGCCTCGCGCGCCATCATGGTGCTGCCGCAGCTGGTGGGCCAGGTAGGCAAGCCGGGCACCACGTCGGGCGGGACCATCGGCAACGACGACATCGGCCTGAACACCCTGCCCACGGGCAAGAACCCCATCAAGGCGAAGTTCCCGAACTTCCTGTGGCCCGAAGCCATCCGCGACGGCGCGAAGCTGACCGCCACCAACGCGGGCATTCAGAATGCCGACGGCCTGAAGGTGGGAGTCAAATTCCTGGTGAACTACGGCAACAACATGATGGCCAACCAAAACGCCGACATCAACTTCACCACCGATATCCTACGCGACGAAACCCTGTGCGAGTTCATCCTGCAGTACGACATCGCCTGGACCGACTCGTGCAACTGGGCCGACATCGTCCTGCCCGACTTGACCCCGCAGGAAACGTACAGCCTGACGGCCGCCGGCGAGTCCAACGACGTCGAGGGCATCCGTTTCGGCCAGCCCCTCTACGGTCCGAAGTTCGAGCGCCGCGAAGTCTACGAGGTATGCGGCGAGCTGGCGAAGCGCCTGGGCGTGTACGACGAGTATTCCGAGGGCGGCCTGACCCGCGAAGACTGGTGCCGCAAGCTCTACGACGAGCTGCGCGAAGACAAGCCCGAGCTTCCCACGTACGACGAGGGCGTGAAGATGGGCGCGTTCACGTACGACATCGAACCGTCCACTAAGGTTGACGACTTCATTTTGGATCCCGTGGCAAACCCGCTTAAAACGGCAACCGGAAAGATCCAGATCTACTCCCCCGAGCTGGCGAAGATCGCCGAGACGTGGGATCTGCAGGAAGGCGACGTGATCTCGGCCATCCCCGTGTACTATCCTGGTTTCGACGGCCCCGATTCCACGACCGAAGAGTTCCCGTTCCAGATTGTGGACTTCCATCACAAGGGAACCACCCACTCGACGTACGCCGCCAACCCGACGCTGCACAAGCTGGCTCCGTTCCAGGCGTGGATCAACCCGATGGACGCCGCTTCACGCGGCATCGCGGACAACGACAAGGTTCGCCTGGTCAGCGCACAGGGAGAGATCCGCACGACGGCCAAGGTGACGAACCGCGTCATTCCCGGAACCATCATGTACCCGCAGGGAGCCTGGCATCGCGCCGACATGCAGGGCGACCGCATCGACCACGGCGGTTGCAGCAACACGCTGACCAGCCGCCATTGCAACCCGGTGTCGAAGGGCACGGGCCAGCACAGCGTAATCGGCACGATCGAGAAGGTGGAGGGGTAAGCCATGACGCAGTACGGTTTCTATTTCGACGCGACGCGCTGCACGGGTTGCAAGACCTGCGAAGCGGCCTGCCGCGACTATCACGACCTGCCGCTGGACTATTCGTACCGCCGCGTGTACGAACTTGAAGGCGGCGGATGGACCCAGGCGGCCGACGGCACCTGGAGCACCGATTCCTACACGTACTACACGTCGTTCGCATGCAGCCATTGCGACAACCCGGCATGCACGCACGTATGCCCCACCGGCGCAATGCACAAAGACGATAACGGCATTGTTTCCGTGGATACGCATCGCTGCATCGGCTGTGGTTACTGCGAGCTGGCCTGCCCGTACGGCAACCCGCACGTCGATCGCCAGAAGGGCCACAGCGTGAAGTGCGACGGCTGCGCGTCCCGTGTAGCCGCAGGCAAGCAGCCCATGTGCGTGGAGGCATGCTCTATGCGCGCCATCGAGTTCGGGCCGATCGACCAGCTGGAGCAAGGCGACGGCCGCGCGGCGGTAGCGCCCTTGCCCGATCCCAGCGTGACCACGCCGAACTTTTACATTAAGAACTGCGCGGCAGCGCAGCCGTGCGGCTCGACCTCGTGCGTCGTGGCCAACAAGACGGAGGTGAAGTAACATGGGTTCCGGATTCGAGCATGCCGCACTGGCGGTGTTCACCACCCTCGCTCCCATGGGCGCAGGAGCGTTCATCGTCCTGACGTACGCGTTCTTGGCGGGCAAGCCCGACCAGGCGGCCGCAAAGCGCCTCGACCGCTGGACCGCGCTGCCGCTGGCAGTACTGGCCGTGGGCTTTGCGGGTGCGTTCATGCACCTGGCCAGCCCTCTGGGAGCTTTCGGGGTATTCGCGGGCGTGGGATCCTCGCCGCTTTCGAACGAGATCCTGGCGGGCGTGCTGTTCGTCGTAGCGGCTGTGATCTATTGGGTGCTTGGCCTGGCAGGAAAGCTGTCCGAGGGCGCGCGTCGCGCGTTCCTGATTGCGCTGTCGGTTCTGGCCGTCGTGTTCTCGGCGTTCTGCGGCCTGGCGTACATGATGCACACCATCCCCACGTGGAACACCCCGACGTCCATTGTTCAGATGGTGGGCTTCATGGTGGCCGGCGGCACGGTGCTGGGATTCTGCACTGTAGGATTCGCCCAGGTAGGACTGCCGAAGGGCGCCGGCACGGTAGCTCTGGCCCTCACGCTGGCCGGCGTTGTGGTAGCCTCTGCGGGCTTCGGCATGCAGATCGCCGGGCTTGAAGGCATCCGCAACATCTGGGGATCGGCAGCGCAGCTGGTTCCGGCCATCGGCATGATGCTGGCAGCGTTCGCCGCGTGCGGTCTGCTGGGAGCAGTGCTGGCCTACGTCGCGTCGAAGAAGGCGTTCGCGCCGGCGCTTATGGTAGGCTCGTGCGCCATCGTGGCTGTCGGCGTGTTCGTAGCGCGCATCGGATTCTACGGACTGTTCATGGGAATTGCCCTGTAACATCTCGTACAAAGCAGTATCCTCCCGGAATACGGGCGAGCGGTCTCCCTCCGCTCGCCCGTATTCTTTATACTGGTGGTTGCCGATGCACGTATCGGAAACCACCGCCCACGACACGCGAAAAGAGGCCCGACGCTCATGGAGACGGCGATCAACGAGATCACGCTCGTGCTGTTCACCACCATCGCACCCGCAGGCGTGATAGGCTATCTGCTTATGGCCGCGGCCATCGTACGCGCCAGCAAGAAGGACCGCGCCGACGCCATCAGTCGCCATCTGGTGGTTCCGCTTGTGCTGGCCATTTCCGGCCTCATCGCATCGGCCACGCATCTGGGCACCCCGGCGAACGCGCTGTACGTGATTACGGGCATAGGCAGGTCGCCGCTTTCGAACGAAGTGGTGGCCGCTGTGGCGTTTCTGGCACTTGGCGGCATCTACTGGATCATCTCGTTTCGCAACGACCTTACCCGCGCCTTTCGCACCGCTTGGCTTGTGCCCACCATCGCGGCGGGCCTCGCGTTCGTGTGGTTCATCGGCGTGGCGTATTCGGTGCCCTCGGTTCCCACGTGGAACCTGCCCACCGCGCCGCTGACGCTATGGCTGAACGCGCTGTCGAGCGGGCCCATCGTGGGACTGTTCGGGCTGGCGCTTGCTCGCCAGGAGCCGTCGCGGCGCGCGGCCTTCGTCGCGCTTGCGGTTACGGCCTGCGCAGCTGCGGCGAACGCGGGTGTTCTGGCTTTGGAGTGGCAAGCGCTTGAAGGCATTGTCACCACCACGACGCGCGCGACCGACCTTGTTCCCAACCTTGGCCTTTTGCTGGGCTTGTACCTGACGTTGGAAGCCGGGGCCGTTGCTTTGTGCGCCGTTGCCTCGCTGCGCAAAACGCTGCCAGCGCCCGCGTCGATCGACCCCTTCACCGTTGCCCGGCGCACCGGCACGGTGCGGCTGCTGCTCACTGCGGGCGCCGGAGTGCTGGCCCTTGCCGCTTCGTTCGCCGTGCGCTTCGCGTTCTACGCCATGCACATGACCGTGGGCGTGTAGGAACCCCGAACCTGCCCGGCTTGGACCGCCCGGCCCCCCTCCGCTGTCAAAACGGACAAGTTTTTCTGGTCCTCGAATCAGGATAATGGCCGGCAGCAAGCTTCTGACCTGGCATGTTGCAAAACGCCCGCAGCCGGGTCGCCCCGAAAGGGCAGAAAACCGCCGCAAAACTCGTCCGTTTTGACAGCGAGGGGCACGGCGCGCACCGCGTGAGCAGGATTGAGCCGCTGCCGCAAGCGCCGACCGCAGGTCGAAAGCGAGACACGGTGACCGGGCGCCCCGAATACCGCCCGCAAAAGCCGGTCAAGAATACAAATGGGAGACGATTCCGCCCGACTTCTTCACGAAACCGTCGGGTGCTGCGATACTGCGGCCATACCCAATCGGCCTCCGACATACCGGAGGCCCCAACGAAAGGAATCGCACATGAAGATTTCCGCTCGCAACCAGCTTAAAGGCACCGTTTCGGGAATAACCGAAGGAGCCGTCAACGGCGTGGTGTCCATCAACTTGGGATCCACCGTAGTCAAAGCCGACATCACCATGGAGGCCATCGCCGACCTGGGGCTTGCCGAGGGCATGAGCGCCACGGCTATCATCAAGGCCAGCAACGTCATGTTCGCTGCCGGAACCAAGCGCATCGCAGGCATCTCCGCCCGCAATCAAATTCCCGGAACCATCGCATCCGTGAAAAAGGGCGCCGTCAACGGCCAAGTGGCGTTGAAAACCGCCGAGGGTTTCCTCATCAAGGGATCCATCACCAACGAGGCCATTGAAGAGCTGGGGCTGGCAGAAGGCGGCGAGGCGCTTGCCATCGTGAAGTCCACCGACGTTATGGTGGGCGTGGAGTAGCCCCTCCCCCATCATCAGGTCGACGCGCTTGAGCTGCGTCGACAGTCCCTTCCTTTGGAGTCGGAGCCCGCAAAAGGCGCCGGCTCTTTTCACGCGCGGCGACAACGGGGCAGGAGGCCGCCCTGCCGTCGCGAGTCGCGCGAACCGTTGCAAGCCGCTGCGCGGCGGGCACGCTCGCCGTCGGGGCCGCGCGAACCGTTGCGCGACGCCCGTATTCGCCGTTGTAGCCGTCGCTGTCAAAACGGACGAGTTTTGCTGGTCCTCGAATCAGGATAATGACCGGCGGCAAGCTTCTGACCTGGCATGTTGCAAAACGTCCGCAACCGGGTCGCCCCGAAAGGGCGGAAAACCGCCGCAAAACTCGTCCGTTTTGACAGCGGAGAGAGCGTCACGCGCCCCGGCACTGGAATCGGGCCGCTGCAAGCGCCCCTTCGCCTCATTCCGCAGCAAGCTATAAGAATCTCGCCGAATTCTCAACCGGTTGAAACGTTTTGCCATCCTGTCGCATGTTAGAACCATAGAAAGGTGATGCGGATGGATGAGAACTGCCGATCGGAATCGTTTATGGAGCGTGCCATGGGCGCATGGGGGCCCATGGCGTATCGCCTTGCGCTCAGCCAGACGCGCTCGACCTGCGATGCCGACGACGTGGTGCAAGACGTGTTCTTGAAGCTATTCAAAGACAACACCTGTTTTCGCAGCGACGAGCACCTGAAAGCCTGGCTCATCCGGGTCACCATCAATCGGTGCCGGGAACTTCGCCGTTCCGCCTGGCGGCGGCGCGTGTTCGCCACGGATTCCGACGACCCCGCGTTCACAAGCCTCGAAGCGCCCGAACAGGAGCTGTTCGCAAGCGAAACATGGGCGGCCGTCGGACGTCTGCCCGAGAATCTGCGCCTTATCGTGCACCTGCACTATTACGAGGGATACTCCCTCGAAGACATCGCCCGCATGCTGGACTGCAAGCCAGCCACCATACGCACGCGCCTGCATCGCGCGCGCAAACGGCTCAAACTCGATCTGGAACAGGAGGCGGAACGTGAAGCAATCGAACTGGGACGAGTATCGCTCGCTGATGAACGACGTTGAGCTCCCCGATCGCGTGCACGCTCGCGTGATGCGAGAGGTGCGAAAGGAGCACGCTGCGGAAACCGGCCCGAAACCGCGACCGCGCCCAAGGGCTCGTCGAACGCAGCCGAGCTTCGCGTTCAAGGCCGCCGTGGCAGCATTCTGCGCAGTGGCCCTTACCACCGGCGTCGCATTCGCCAGCGGAATGGTCGAGCTTCCCGAGCAGCTATTCTCGTTCAACCAGCTGTCCGACAAGCCCAACTCGTTCACGCTCGAAGCATACGCGGCCGAAGGCTCCGAAGGAGGAGACACAGTGCTTTTGGACTCGTCTTTATTTCGCGGCGGCGGGGGCTACAGCGGGTCTTGGTACAACCCAGCAGACGGCACGTTCTGGGGACCCGAATGGGCCGGCTACAAGTTCGCTTTCAACCTCAAGTGCTCCGGACAGAACATTGAATCCCTCACGTACGAAATAGAAGGAGATCGTTCGTATTTCGAATTCCTCGATCCAACCATGTCATCCATCCCGCTTGAAGAACGAGAAGGGGACGGAAAGGCATTCCATTACCGGAAGTCGTTCACCGTAGGATACGGCGAACAATGGGATCCCAACGGAGAGTTCAAGCACCTCTACAAGAACCAGATCGTTCACCTGTACGTGGGATTCCCCTTGCCGCAAGACGCCATCGACGCCATGCACCACATCACCACGATAGAGCACACCGACGATCTGACCAAGCTTCTCGATACGGCCGTAGAAACCGGCGCCGCGCGCGAGATCAGCGCGTCGCTCCTTACCGTAACCGCCACGTTCTCCGACGGCACATCCCAATCGAAAGCATACGCCATTGCGCCCATCGACACCTTTGCCGAAGCATATTCAACCTTTTGGGACGCGCGAAACGAGGCCGCCAAGCAGGAACGCGAGCAGGGGAATTCGAACGGGATCACCCGCCCCGACATGCCCCGGTTGTACACCATCACCGAGGTAGACGCGTCGTAGCCCCGAGCCCTGAACGCAGGCAAAAGGATCTGAATCAATCTTCTGCACTCTTACTTTCGGAATCATTACGGCAATCTCCCGGTCAAAGAAAAGACCGGGAGATTGCCTAGCGCTTGGCTTGGGGCAAACAAGCAAAGAGAGGCGCATAAAACAAAGCCTTTGGAACAATAAGCGCCCCTGCGCCGTATTATCGACAAGGAGGTGAATTGATGCAAATAGGAAAACGATCCACCCAAGAAAACAAGGACAACCCCCAGCCCACTGCCAACGATGCACGATCTTCGGACAAAGCGCTGCGATCCGACGCATTCCTGACACGAGCCATGCAGTTGTTCGGCGATGCAGTCTACCGCGTCGGACTCGCACAAACAGGATCGCCCGTCGATGCAGACGACATCTACCAAGATGTGTTCTTGCGCCTGCTCAAAGACACAACCGCGTTCTCAAATGACGAGCACCTGAAAGCCTGGCTGCTGCGCGTGACCATCAACCGATGCCGCGACCTCGCACGCACCGCATGGAAACGCCGAACGGGACCGTTCGAGCAAGAACACGCCGACACAGCTGCGCCGAGCGCGTTTCGCGCCGAAATATGGGACGTGGTAGGCGCGCTGCCCGAGAACTTGCGGATTGCAGTACACCTGTTTTACGTCGAAGGATACTCAACCGACGAGATAGCGCACATCATGCAATGTCAGCCAGCCACCGTGCGCACGCGTCTGCACCGTGCTCGCCAGCAAATAAAGGATCGTCTGGAACCCCATGACGCACCGCTCGTCAGCCCACCCGCAAACAACTCCTCGAACCGCACCGGTCCCAGAAAGGAGGCCCCCTATGACCGCGAGCCGAAAGCAACCGAACCTCGACGACTACCGTTCGATGATGAAGAAAGCCCATGCGCCCGTTCATCTGCAATGTGACGTCCTAGCCGAAGCCGCCGCCATTCGCGCGCAAGCAACCCCGGAAGACGAGCATCCGCAACCAACGCCACACGCTGCGGCAAACAAAGCCCCCGTTCCACGAGCGTTCGCCGCCAAGCGGTCTCGAATGAAAAACTTGGCGATCGCAGCATGTTTCGCACTTGTCGCTGGCGTCGGCATCATGGCAATCGGCCCGCTCGTCGCGCAACACGATCCAATCGAAGATGCGCAACGCGGCGCATCGGAAAACTATTTCCAGATGGCGGCGTTTGCCGACGAGGGTGGCGCATTGCAGAAAGGACCCGTCGCTCTTGATTTTGAAGACTTCTTTCCTGTTCGAGCATCGGTAGGCCCACGCTACGATGCAGATATCGATTCATATACAGGAGATATCGATTCATCCCGCTCGTACAACCTCAACCTCACCTGCACGGGTTCCAATATAGCATCCCTGACGTACCGGATTGAAGGCGAGGGCGTGTCTTTCAACAACTGGCAGCTAACCGAAGCGGCCCATGAAGCAAAACCCGACATCGGTACCGTCATGGCAACCAATGATCAGTCGAGCGAGTTTACGGTCTCGTATGAAAACCAGGACATGAGTTCCACCGACAGCCTCCATCATGAAATATACCTGAATTACACGCTCGATGGCGCATTGATCGACGCATGGAACGAGTGCAAGGCCGTCACTTCGCAAAACACATACTCGGGAGGGTTTATACCCGAAGATCAACGCGTTGCGTCCGTTAAAGCGCGGGAAACACTGGACCTGGCACTCGCCCTCCACGACGCTACGGTGATCTCGAAAGCAAAACTCATACTTACTGCAACATTCACCGATGGCAGCACCCAGAGCAAAACGTACCGGCTGGCCCCCGTAGACAATTTCGAGCAGGCATACAGCGAGTACCTTGAGTCCCGAAGGGCTGCCAGCGAAGCCAATACACCTCGATTCCCTGTGCTGTACACGCTCGAAGAGATCTCTTGATCTCCCGAACCCCGCGCACCAAAAGGGCCCGGATCAATTCGATCCGGGCCCTTTCGACTTGCTGGGCGCATGCTGCGAATATGCCGCTGCGTTGCACGTGTATGCTTGCCGTGCGCCCTTTCCTCGAACCGGCGAAGCCGCCGGGGATCAGCCTGGGAACGCTACGCCGGTACCTGGGCCTTCATAGCGTTGATGCGCTGGAACACCGAGGCGGCTCCCGCGACAACGTCCACGGACCCGTCGGCCGCAACCTCCAGCAACGTCGGCGCCTGCATGATGCGGTACCGCTGCGCAAGCTCCGCGTTCTCCTCGGCCAGCAGCTCTTCGTGCACGATGCCGGCTTCGTCCATCTGCGCCGCGGCGAACTTGCAGTTCGGGCACGTGCGCGTGGCAACCAGGTACAAGCCCGCGGGCAACGAGCTATGCGCCGGCGCGGTCGGAACCGTCTCAATACTTGCGACATCCGCCGCTGCAGCCTGGGGCGCAACGTCCGCCACCGTCACATGCGACCCTGCCTGCCCCGCCTTCTCGGCCGCCGCCGTCATCTGCACGCCCTGGTGCGTCAGACGGGAATGCCCCAAATCGTACTCGACGCGATCGGCAAACTCCTGCGCCTTGCCGTCGTTCCAGTTCTTCACCGGGCGATAGTAGCCGGTGATGCGCGAGTACACTTCCGTTTCCTCGTGGCAGCACGGGCATTCGTACACCTCGCCCGCAATGTAGCCGTGGTTCTTGCACACGGAATACGTCGGCGACATGGTGTAATACGGCAGCTTGTAGTTCTGCGCGATCTTGCGCACCAGCGTGGCCGTGCTCTGCCAGTCGGGCAGCTTCTCGCCCAAAAACGCATGAAACACGGTCCCCGACGTGTACAGCGTCTGCAATTCGTCCTGCACGTCGAGCGCGCTGAAGATATCCTCGGAGAAGTTGACCGGCAGGTGCGACGAGTTCGTGTAGTACGGCGTACCCTGGTCGTTCGCCGTGACGATCTCGGGGAAGCGAGCCTTGTCGTGCTTGGCGAATCGATACGTGGTGGACTCGGCAGGCGTTGCCTCCAAGTTGTACAGGTCCCCGTATTTCTCCTGGTAATCGGCCAGACGGTCGCGCATGTGGTTGAGCACGTCCTTCGTGAACGCCTGGGCGGGACCCTGCGTCATGTCGGCGCGCAGCCATGCGGCGTTCAGGCACGCCTCGTTCATGCCCACCAATCCGATGGTGCTGAAGTGGTTCTCGAACGTGCCCAGGTAGCGCTTCGTGTACGGATACAGGCCCGCGTCCAACAGCTTGGCGATGACCTGGCGCTTGGTGTGCAGCGAGCGCGCGGAAACGTCCATGAGGTGATCGAGGCGGCGGTAGAAATCGGCTTCGTCGGTTGCCAGGTAAGCGATGCGGGGCATGTTGATGGTCACCACGCCGATGGAGCCCGTAGACTCGCCCGACCCGAAGAAACCGCCGGACTTCTTCCGCAGCTCGCGCAGGTCAAGGCGCAGACGGCAACACATGGAGCGCACGTCGGACGGCTCCATGTCCGAGTTGATGTAGTTGCTGAAATAGGGCGTGCCGTACTTCGACGTCATTTCGAACAGCAGCCGGTTGTTCTCGGTATCGCTCCAGTCGAAGTCCCGCGTGATGGAATAGGTGGGAATGGGGTACTGGAAGCCGCGGCCGTTCGCATCGCCCTCGATCATGATCTCGATGAACGCCTTGTTGACCAGGTCCATCTCGTGCTGGCAATCGCCGTACGTGAACGCCTGCTCGCGCCCGCCCACAATGGCCGGCTGATCGCGCAGGTCGGCAGGGCACACCCAATCCAGCGTGATGTTGCTGAACGGGGCCTGCGTGCCCCAGCGCGACGGCGTGTTCACGCCGAACACGAACGACTCGACGCACTGCTTCGTCTCTTCGTACGTCAGGTCGTCGGCCTTCACGAACGGAGCCAAGTAGGTGTCGAAACTGGAGAACGCCTGGGCGCCCGCCCATTCGTTCTGCATGATGCCCAAAAAGTTCACCATCTGGTTGCACAGGCTGGACAAGTGGCTGGCCGGCTTCGACGTGATCTTGCCGGGCACGCCGCCAAGGCCCTCCTGAATAAGCTGCTTGAGCGACCAGCCGGCGCAGTAGCCGGTCAGCATGGACAGGTCGTGCAGATGGATCTCGGCGTTGCGGTGGGCGTTCGCCACCTCGTCGTCGTAAATCTCCGACAGCCAGTAATTCGCCGTGATGGCGCCCGAGTTGGACAGGATCAGGCCGCCGACGGAATACGTGACCGTGGAGTTCTCCTTCACGCGCCAGTCTTCCACCTTCACGTACTGATCGACCAGGTCCTTGTAGTCAAGAAGCGTGGCGTTGGCGTTGCGCACCTTCTCGCGCTGACGACGGTACAGGATGTAGGACTTCGCCACGTCGGCGTACCCGGCGGTGGAAAGAACCTCCTCCACGCTGTCCTGAACGTCTTCGACCGAAATGATGCCGTCTTTGATCTTCGGCTCGAAATGAGCGGTCACGTTGAGGGCCAGCAGGTCGATGGTAGACGGATGGTACTGCTTCTCCAGCGCATCGAAAGCCTTGGCGATTGCAGACGAAATCTTGGCAATGTCGAATTCCGCGATCATGCCGTCACGCTTTTGAACCTGGTACATGCTCTGCTCCTTTTGCTGTACGTTTCGTATCTGCTTCGATCGGTCCGCGAGGCCTTTGGAGGGGCTGATTTCGGAGCCGGTAAGAATAAGGCGTCGGGTATCGGGTAACCGCTTCACCATACCCGCGAGAATTGCCATCGTCAATGGGGGTCACCAATATGTTGAATACAGAACTATAGTGCGCATCAATATATTGTGGTTTTCCACCTGGGGTTTTAGAAATGGGCATTTTGGCGTTCTATGAAAAGCGACCTGCAAAAATAGAACAAACTGCCCCAAACGCCAACGCCGGCGGCAAAAAACACAACTCCGCAGACATCGTGGATTTCGGCAAGCGGAAAAAGGCTCGCGGCATTTGCGTCCAAGGAAGCGGCGGTCTATGATGAAGGCGATCCGCATCCCTTTTGACGCGGGGCCCGGCCCAAGCGAAGGAGCCTTTATGATCGACCATCCCATGCGGCGCTCCGACCGCGCCCTCTCCCCTGACGAAGCGCTCGCCGTGCTCGACGATGCGGCGTTCGTCACGCTGTCGACCGTCGACGAAAGCGGCGCCCCCTACGGCGTGCCGCTTTCGTTCGTGCGCCGCGGAAGCACGCTCTACGTGCACGCCACGAACCAGGGCGGCCTCAAGTTCGACTGCTTCCGGCGCGACGCGCGCGCATGCGCCACCGCCGTAACCGACGTGGTTCCGTTTTTCGCGAACGGCGATTTCTCCACGTACTACCGGTCCGCCATGGCGTTCGGGTCCATGCGCGAAGTGGAGCCGGGGGTCGAGTTCAAGCGCGCGTTGGTGGATCTGTGCACGAAGTACGTGCCCGAGGCCAAAGCGCACATCGGCGAAGCCATGCGCTGCGAGGGGCCGAACACTTCGGTGTGGGCGCTGGACATCCGGCGCGTGACCGGCAAAGCCCAGCCCCTTCCCCCATCGGGCGCCGCGCCCGCCAGCCCCCATGCGGAACAGGTGCGCTAGCCCATGCGCATCGCAGGATTGCAGAAGCTCACGCTGCTGGACTTCCCCGGCAAAACGGCCGCCACCGTGTTCACTCCAGGGTGCAACTACCGTTGCCCGTTCTGCCACAACGCCGACCTGGTGATCGACGCGGCGCGCATGCCCGACGCCGTTTCCCTCGACGAGCTCTTCGCATTTTTGGACAAGCGCCAAGGACTGCTCGACGGCGTGTGCGTCACAGGCGGCGAGCCGCTTTTGCAGCCAGGCATCGAAGATTTCCTGTCGCGCGTGCGCGATCGGGGATTTGCCACGAAGCTGGACACCAACGGCAGCTTTCCCGATCGACTGCGCGCCCTCGTCCAGGCCGATCTCGTGGATTACGTGGCCATGGACGTGAAGAACGCGCCGTACCGGTATGCGGAAACCGTGGGCGTGCCGGGCTTCGACCTTGCGCCCGTGCAGACCTCGATCGAGTTCTTGATGGAAGGGCACGTGCCCTTCGAGTTTCGCACCACGGTGATGCGGGAGCTGCACGCGGCCGACGATCTGCTCGCTATCGCTTGCTGGATCGAGGGCGCTCCCCGCTGGTTCCTGCAAAACTACCTGGACGCGGAAAGCGTTCTTGCGGGCCCGGGGCGTTTCCATGCATGGGACGTCGACGAACTTGAAGCGCTCCTGCCCGAGCTGCGCGCACATGTGCCCGCCGTGCAGCTACGAGGATCGAAGTAGCGCAGGGCCGGACGGACGGACGGACGGGCGAGAGCGTCCCGCGAGGGCATGCGGCTGCCCGCATGTTCGCCTGGCAGCACGCCCGCCGGCCCGCCGCGAAACGCCGCCGGCCCGCGCCGCGCCGCTGCCGAGCCGCCGCGTTTCGCAGCGCGCGCCGCCGCTCGCCCGGCCGCGAAAATCGTTGCTCGTGGAAAGCGCAAGGAAATGGAGCCGCTTCGGTTCCGTGCGATCATAATAGGACGCTACCCCGCGCACCGGCCGGGGGCGCACGTCCGCACCACCGCAGAACAGGAGCATGCATCATGGCGAATTGTCTTGTCGCGCAATCCGGCGGGCCCACCGCCGTCATCAACGCCAGCTTGGCCGGCGTCGTCCGCGCCAACCAGCTAAACCCCGTGTACAACCGCGTGTTCGGCGGCCTGCACGGCATCGAGGGCACGCTCGCGGGCAAGCTCTACGACCTGACCGATCTGCCCAGCCGAGATATCGACGTTCTCAAGCAAACCCCCTCGTCGGCGCTTGGCACGTGTCGCTATAAGCTCAAGCGCGGCAACGACGCCGACTACCGCCGTCTTGTCGACGTCATGGACGCGCACGACATCAGCACCATGTTCTACATCGGCGGCAACGACTCCATGGACACGGTAGACGCGCTGGCTTCGTGGGCGCAGGAGCACGCGCCCAGCAAGCGCTTCATCGGCATACCCAAAACCGTCGACAACGACCTGGTTCCCGTGGACCACTGCCCCGGCTTCCCCAGCGCGGCGAAGGTCGCCTGCCAAATCACGCATGCAACGTATTTGGATTACGCCGCGTACACCCGCCCGGAGGTGTTCGTCCTCGAGGTCATGGGGCGCGATGCGGGCTGGCTGGCCGCAAGCACCTGCGTCACCGGCGACGTCGACCTGCTGATCTTGCCGGAAACGCCGTTCAACAAGGATGCGTTCTTGTCCGAGGTGCAGAAGAAGTTCGACCAGAAGGGCGAATGCTACATCGTCGCATCCGAAGGCGCTCGCTACGCCGACGGCGCCTACCTGTCGGCCGGCGAAGCGGCCAACGACGGTTTTGCGCACGCGGTGCTGGGCGGAGCCGCAGCTACGCTCAAGCAGATGATCGTCGATGCGGGCATCGCCCCGCGCGGCGTGGTGCAGGATCTGTCGCGCGCCGCGCGGTCGAGCAACTTCGCCCAAAGCCTTGTCGACGTGAACGAAGCCTATGACCTGGGATTGAGCGCGCACATGCGCAGCGCCGACCCCGCGTTCACCGGCCAGGTGGTGGGCGTGCGCCGCAACGCCGCGGCGGCAGCGGAGGGTCGCTACGATGCCGAGTTCTTCGCCGGTCCCGCCAGCGAGTTCGCGAACTTCGTGAAGCAGTTCCCCGCCGCATGGATCCGCCCGGACTACCAGGGCATCACCGACGAAGCGATCGCCTATTTCCGCCCGCTCATCGAAGGCGAGCCGAAGCTGATCATGGACGGCGGCCTTCCGGCTACGCTGACGCCGTTCAACAAGCGGTAGACAAAAAACGCGCGCCGCAACCCGACCGCGTATGCTAGCATGACGCAAACAATTACGCGCAATCGGCCGTGCGGCGCGCGGCCCTCAGCAAGGGAGTCCTCGTGTCCGCAGAAGTAGCAGTGCCAACCTTCATCATCCTCGGCGCGTTCGTCGCGCTTTTGGCAGCACTCAAGATCCTGAAAAGCAAAGGCGTCGCATTCACGCCGCGCGTGTTCGCCGCCTTAGGCATGGGCATCGTGCTGGGCATCGGCATCCAGCTTGGCGCAGGCCGAGGAACGGAAGCGGCCACCGTGGCGCTCGACTGGATGTCGATCGTCGGGCAGGGCTACATCGGGCTTTTGAAGATGCTCGTCATGCCGCTTGTGTTCGTGGCTATCGTGGGCGCGTTCACCCGCACCGAAGACACGCTGAACCTCGGTCGCATCGGCGCTATCGTGCTGGCCGTGCTGCTGGGAACCGTGGCGATATCGGCCCTAGTCGGTTGGGCGTCGGTCGCGTTCACGGGGCTTGCCGGAGCCAGCTTCACCAGCGGAAGCGTCGACGCCGCGAAAATGGACGTGCTGCAAGGCCGCCAGGAGCAGGTGGCGAACCTCACCCTGCCGCAGGAAATCCTCTCGTTCATCCCCACGAACATCTTCGCGGACTTGGCCGGCACCCGCTCCACCTCCACCATCGCGGTTGTGATCTTCTCCGCCATCGTCGGCATCGCCTACCTCAAGCTGCGCGACAAGGACTCCGGCCAGGCATCGTTTTTCAAGCAGCTGATCGACAGCCTGTACGGCATCGTCATGCGCATCGTGTCCATGGTGCTGGGGCTTGCGCCTTACGGCGTGATGGCGCTCATCGCGCACGTCATGGCCACGAGCGACTACAACGCTATCCTTGATCTGGGAAAATTCGTGCTGGTATCCTACGCGGCCATCGCGTTCATGTTCGCAGTGCACTGCCTGATCCTGCTGGCGAACCGCACCAGCCCCCTCATGTACCTGAAGAAGGCCTTCCCGGTTCTGAGCTTCGCCTTCGTGGCGCGCACAAGCGCCGGAGCGCTGCCCCTCAACATAGAAACGCAGACGCGCGCGCTGGGCGTGGATTCCGCCACGGCCAACTTCTCCGGCAGTTTCGGGCTGTCCATCGGCCAAAACGGATGCGCGGGCATCTATCCGGCCATGTTGGCCACCATCATCGCGCCCACGGTGGGCATCGACGTGTTCTCGCCCACGTTCATCATCGGTTTGATAGCCGTGGTGGTCATCAGCTCGTTCGGCGTAGCGGGCGTGGGCGGCGGCGCAACGTTCGCCTCGCTCATCGTTTTGGGAACCATGGGGCTGCCCATCGAGATCGTGGGCCTGCTGGCGTCGGTCGAGCCGCTGATCGACATGGGGCGAACCGCGCTCAACGTGAGCGATTCCATGGTTGCCGGCGTGACCGCGTCAAACGCCGTGGGCAAGCTCGACCGCGAAACGTTCAGCGATCCCGAAGCGCGGGTGAGCAGCTCCGCGCAAGCCGAGCTGTAGACGCCACGCTTCGTCGACGGCCGTCGCCTGCTCCTGCTAGCTGCGTGCGCCCTCCAGCAGCCCGCGCAGTTCCTTCTGCACGCTGTTGTCGACGTTCGGACCGATGATCTTCGACGCAATCTGCTTGATGGCGGAACGACCGTTGCCCATGGCTACGCTTTGACCTGCCATGCGAAGAATCTCGTAGTCGTTCATTGAATCGCCGAACGCCATCATCTGGTTCGCCGCAAGCCCGTGCGCGTCGAGCACTTGCTGGATGCCCGTCGCCTTGCTCACGCCGCGTTGCATGACGTCGATCCACTTGCGCCCCGACGGAGCGAACACGAAGTCGTCGTCAAGCTCGCGCGTGAGGATGTACGCCATATCCATCACGTCCTCGTCGCAGTACACCGAAGCCTTCAGGATGCTCGTCGTGGGGGAAGGCACGGCCAATACGCGCGTCGGGTTCGGCAGGTTCTTGTCCACCTCGCGCTCGAAGCGCGCTTCGTCGTCAAGCAGGTAGCTGCTGGTTTCGTCGAACAGGGCCAGGTGCATGGTGTCGAACAGGTCCACGATGCGAGCCAATCGGCGCACGGCGGCATGCGAGAACACCTCTAAGTCGACCAACTCGCCCCCAACGATAACCTGCGCGCCGTTCGATGCCACGAAGTCCATGCAGTCGGCCACCGGCTCGAACAGCTCATGCAGCGTATCGAAGCGCCGACCCGACGAAGCGACGAACTGAATGCCCGCGTCGCGCAGGCGCAAAATGAGATCGTACGACCCTTCGGGCACCCGCTCGCTTCCATCGAGGAACGTGCCGTCCATGTCGCTGGCGATAAGCTTGATCATGTCTGCCTCCTTCGCGGACTCCCCGCGAGCCCGCTTCTTTTCCGTATGCTCTCGTATGTTCTCCCCTCATTGTAAAGCCCGTTTTCGCGCGCCACTGTTTCTCCGCGAAGAGTTTGCAAGCCGTTGACGTGCAGCGCAGGGCGTAGGGCAAGGGCGCAAGGTGTAGGACGCGGGACGCAAGGCGCGAACGGGTACGGCGTCTCGTTTTGCAGGCGGCCCGTCGTTTCGAAAGGGACGCTTTCTTTGTCGAAGCACCTTCGACCCGCCAGCCCTTCGGTGCGCGCCGGGCGCCCGTCCGCGGCTCAAAATTGCGGGTCTGCGCTCCTCAGCCAACCCATCATTCGCAATTGCTTTGAGCGGTTGCATCAACTGCCCAGTTCATCATGGTGCAACAAATTCGATATTCGGCAGAAGCCCTTCTCGAAGAGCGCAGGTCCGCAATTTTGAGCCAAATCCGATGCGCGGCCAGACTCGACAGGCCCCGGGTTCGCGGACGTTCGCGCAGCAGCGCAAGCCCCTCCGCGGCATCCTGCGACGCAACAAGAGGCGCATCGCAAAATGCCGCGAGCAGACTCTTCAGTCTCGCAGGATGACAAGACGGACATCTAGCACACAAAATACCTGGTCACAGCCTACGCAACCTGAGCGTGCGCAAAAAATAGCGAAACGCAACGCCAAAGTGGTGGAACGGGCAAGCCCGCAATCGCATCATACGAGCCACCCCAGCGCACGGCGCCGCGCTTCGGGTATCATGAATCAGATCAAACAGAAGGGACCAACCACATGAGCTTCGCCGACAACCTTGTCTACCTTCGCCAGCACTACGGCGTGACCCAGGAAGGGCTTGCCGAGCAGCTTGGCGTATCGCGCCAGACCGTATCGAAATGGGAAGCGGGCACGAACTACCCCGAAATGGACAAGCTGCTTGCGCTGTGCGACCTGTTCCACACGAACCTCGACGACCTCATGCGCGGAAGCGTGCACGTGGTAAAGGAAAACGACACCGAGAGCTATGACCTCCACATGAACCGCTACAACCTGTCCATAGCGATGGGCGTGGGGCTCATTTTGGTAGGCGTCGGTGTGATCGCGCTGCTGGAGACCTTCGGATGGCCGAGCAACCTGCAAACCGTTGCACTGCTGTCGTTCGTGGTCGTGGGCGTGATGCTTCTCATCGTCGGCGGAATGAATCACGCGGAGTTCAAACGCCGCAACCCCTCCATCGAGCCGCGTTATTCCACCGACGTGCTCGAGCGATTCGGGCGGCGCTATCCCGTCATGATCGCCGGAGGCGTAGGGCTCATTCTGCTTGACGTCATTTTCCTGGTAGGGCTGTCTCCGGAAGACGCCTCTTTCGACGTCGTGCGCGGGATTCACATGGAAGAGCTTCTCATGGGCCCGTTCATGTTCGCGATGGCTCTTGCCGTGGGGATCCTCATTTGGGCCAGCATGCAAAAGTCGAAGTACGACCTGTCCGAGCTTACCTACATTGCGCATCGTCAAGACCTGGGAGCCGATCTGCCGCCGTCCGCCATCGTCAAAACGCCTGAACAGGTGCGCGCCGAACGCATCATGGGCGTCATCTGCGGGTGCATCATGCTGCTGGCTACTATCGTGTTTCTGGTGTGGGGCTTCGTTCCGCCGTTCGACCAGATCGGCACCTGGGACGGCCTGGACAAAAGCGCGCTCAAAGACGCTATCCGAGACGGCCAAGGCGGGTTCTACATCAGCTGGATCGCGTTCGTGGTGGGCGGCATCCTGTGCGGCATCGTTTGCCTGATCGGCAGCGTGTTCACCAAGTCGAAGGAAGACTGGATTGCCGAGGCGCGCCAAGAGGACGCTTGGATGAAGATCGCGCACGCCAACGAGCAGCAGAACAACCCCTGGTCGCACGGGACGAACCCGACTTCGCAGCCGCCCGCGCCCGGTGCGCCCGGTGTGCCCGTGCCGCCCCCGGCGCCGAAGCCCACGACGAGCGATCGCGACCGCACGGGAACCAGCTGGCGATAGCTCGGCAGCCCCGATCGGGGCTGCCGGCCCGTGCGGGTGCACGCCGGAGAACATTGTCGCCCCAAACGGACGGTTTTCGGCGCCAAAGCGTCCGTTTGGGGCGACAATGCCCCTCGCTTACTGCACGCAGCCCCTAGCTGTCGCCGGTGCGGCGGCCCGGCGCCCTATTCGCCGAGCTTTTCCGCTGCTTCGAGCCACTCTTCCTCAAGCGCGTCGACCTGCGCCTCTAGATCGTTGATGCGCGCCTGCAAATCACCGAGCGCCATGAAGTCGGAGGGATCCGCCGTCGACATCTCCGCCCGCACTCCTTCGACCTTGCTGCGCAGCGTGTCCATCTTCCGCTCGTTCGACTGCATCAGCTTGCGCAACGTGCGAATCTCCCCACCCGAAAGAGAAGCGCCCGCGGAAGCAGAATCCGAAGCAGGCTCCCCGTTCCCGTCCGGTCGGCCCGCGGCGCCCGCCGATCCGCGTTCGCCGCCAGACGAAGCCTGCTTGGGCGCTTGAGCACCGCCGCTGCCGGTCGGGCCGCCGTCCGTCATTCGCAGGTACTCCTCGACTCCGCCAGGCAGATGACGGATTTTGCCGTCGATGACGGCAAACTGATGATCGGTCACGCGCTCCATAAGGTAGCGATCGTGCGTGACCAGCAGCAACGTGCCGGGCCACGCATCCAGCAAGTCCTCCACCGCGGCAAGCATATCCGTATCCAGGTCGTTGCCCGGCTCGTCCAAAATGAGCACGTTCGGCTCATCCAGCAGAATCAACATCAAGGCAAGGCGACGCTTTTGACCGCCCGACAAATCGCACACCGGCTCGTTCAGGTCGGCGTTCGTGAAGCCCAGGCGCTCCAGCAGCTGACCGGGCGTCATCTCCTTGCCGTCGAGCATCGTGCGGCGATTGTAACGCCCGATAACCTGACGCACGCGATCGTCGCCCAAACTGGACAGATCGTCCAAGTGCTGGGACAGCACGGCGAAACGCACGGTCTTGCCAATCTTCACCAAACCGGACGTAGGCGCCTGCAATCCTTGAATGGTGCGCAGAAGCGTGGTCTTGCCTGCGCCGTTCGCGCCCACGATGCCGTAGCGGTCGCCCGGCCCGATAATCCACTCCACATCGTCGAGAATCGGCTGGTCGGCACCGTCGAAGCGCACGGTCACGTGCTCCAGATCCACCACCTGCTTGCCCAGGCGCGCCATCGCCATGCGCTTGAGCTCCAACTCGTTGCGCAAGGGAGGAACGTCGGCGATCAGCTCCTGAGCCGCGGCCACGTGGAACTTCGGCTTCGTTGCGCGAGCGCGGGCACCGCGCGACAGCCAAGCCAGCTCGCGGCGCAGCGCGTTCTGCCGCTTCTGCTCGGCCAATGCCGCCAGCCTATCCCGCTCGACGCGCTGCATGATGTACGCCGAGTACCCGCCCTCGAATGGCTCGACCACCTTGTCATGCACTTCCCACATGCTCGTGCACACTTCATCGAGGAACCAGCGATCATGCGTGACCACCAGAAGGGCGCCTTGCCCCTGGCGCCACCGCCGCTTGAGATGGTCGGCCAACCAGGTGATGGCGCGCACGTCCAGGTGGTTCGTGGGCTCGTCGAGCGCCAGCACATCCCAATCGCCGATGAGCAAGCGAACCAGGTCGACCCGGCGGCGCTGTCCACCGGACAGCGTGCCCACCTGCGCATCCCAAGGAATGTCGGATGCCAAACCGGCGATGATCTCGCGGATGCGCGCATCGCCCGCCCATTCGTATTCAGCACGGTCTCCCACAACCGCGCGCTCGACGGTGTCTTCGTCGCGCAGGGCGTCGGACTGCGCCAGCACGCCCACATGCACGGTCCCGTTCCTCAGGACGCGCCCCTCGTCGGGCTCTTGCATGCCGGCCAGCAATGCGAGCAGCGTCGACTTCCCGTCGCCATTGCGTCCGACGATGCCAACACGATCGCCCTCGTCGACGCCAAGCGATATGCTTTCAAATACCTCTTTGGTCGGAAACTCAACCCGAACCTTCTCGCAGCCAAGCAAAAACGCCATGTGTCCATCCTTCTTCGCCTACGTTCCACTCCCCATGATAGCGAAACAGCACGGACGCGACGTTCCCATTCTTAAAACTGCGTGCGTCCTCGACGGCATCGCGCAACCGCCGCAACCGCAGTCGCCACCGCAGCAAAGGCGATCGCAATCATCGCAAAGGCGGCTCCGGCTGCACCGTCGCCCGTAGAGACGAGGGGCTTCGCCGCTTTGCCGCCTGCGCCACCTGCACTGTTCGTTTCGTCAGCAGACGGAACGTCCCCACCGCCAGCGGGACCCTTTGCAGCCACTTCGTACGATACGCTGGCGGAATCGGGCAGCGCGTAGTTGGCCGCATGCGCGCCCGTCAAGCTTACCGCCGTGGCCGCATGCTTCCCCGCCGTGGTTGCGTCCGCGCCTTCGACGGTCACCGCAACGTCATCGCCTGCCAAAACGCCCAGCGCCTTGGCCATGACCTGCTTGCCGTCGCCCTCGACGCGCCCTTCGATGTTGGACCACTCCAGGCCCACCGCCTTGGGATGCACCGTGAGCTCAATGACTGCGCTCGCTTCGGCCATGTTGTCCGAAGCAACGTAGCGCGCCGTCAAGGTTACCGCACTGCCAACGGGAACGCTGCCGCTCGCCGTGTCGTACTCCAGCGTATACACGCCCTCGGCATCCGCATCGACCGCGTCGCTCACCTGCACGTCGCCGCAGAACAACGCCATCTGCCCCGATGAGGCGGGAGCGGAATTCGCCGCGCTAAGCGTGCGAACACGCGTCGGAGCGCCTTCGCCGGTAGGCGTCGGCTTCGCCGTCACCTTCACCTTCTGGCCGTACGAGAAAGAAGCAGCACCTTCGACAACGTTGCCCTGCGCGTCAAGAACCTGCACGCTTCCCGGTTTGAACTCGGATCCGGACTGCGCGATGGCGTAAGAAGCGCGCGCGATATCGTCCGCCAGCACGTACCGGCTCGCCTGCGCGCCCGTCAGCGTTGCCGTTGCCGTATGCTCCCCGGCGTCGCGCGCGTCGCCGCCGCCCACTGTCACGCCCACCTCGTCGCCAGACAGAATGCAACCGTCCTTGATGACCGCTTCAACCTGCTTGCCGTCCCCGAAGAAGCGCCCTTCGGTGTTGCTCCACGCCAGGTCAACAACCCGGGGCGCCACCGTGACACGCACGACGCCCGTCAGAGGCTGGTAGTTGAAGGCGTCTTCAGGCGTGAAGGTCCATGCAGCGCGATGATCTCCCGGAGTCGGCACGACGTCAGGGTTGCTCCAGGCAAACGTACCGGCCACCACCTCGCCGGCTGCATTCTTGGCCTCGCCGGAAAGCGCAACCGCGTCGCCCAGCGTCCTGCCGTCGTATTCGTAGGTCGAAGGAGTGGCGCTTACCGCAGCGCTTAGAACCTCGCGCTCCACCGCGTTCACCATAATGGCGTTGGAGAACGTCCGGTAGTTCTGCGATTCAATCTGGATGACAAGCAGCCCGACGGGGCCAACGCTCACGTCAGCGGCCTCAAGAATAGGCAGCGTCAGCTCACTCTGCGCGATGGTCGCCGTGCCTGGCGTGTACAGTTCGGCAGGCATACCGCTGTCATCCGCAAGCGAATACGCAAGCGTCCCGTACGAGCACGCGTCCTCTAAAACAGGAAGCAGCGCATCAAGCGTATACGTGTAGTCAAACGCAACGCCCAACTTCACGTCCAAGGAGGCGCCCGTCACCTGCGGCGCTGGTGCCGGGTTCACGATCAGCCTGTTGGACTCGAAGGAAATGTTGTAGTTGTTGCTGGTCAGACCCTTGGGCGTAAGGTAGTAGTCGCCCGCATTGCCATACTGGCTATACGTGAAATCGTAGTCGAGCGCACCCGTCAGCACGGCTTCCGTTTCGCCGTTCACGAAGCCGCGGTAGGACACCCCGGCACCTGCCGGCTTTTGGCCGTACGTGATAGCGCTGCTGTTGGCCGTGACGGTAAGGGGCGCTTTCGCAATGGTGAGCTGGCTTTCAACCTTGCTCTGCTCGTAATGCGTGCCGCCCACGTCCTTGGCTTTGAGGGTGGCTTCGATGGTATAGGTGCCCGCGTCCTTGGGCAGGCCCGCCTGCTGGGCGCCCGATGCGGCCTTATGCGTGAACGCCACATCCGCAGCCATATCGGCTGGCGTTGAACCGTAGCGAGCCGTGGCCACCACGTCAGCCGCCTCGAGTGCTGCACCATCGTAGACCAGGCTTGTGCCTGCCGGCTTGAGCGTGAGGGTGCTGGGTTCCGGCGCTTTCACAACGGTCAGGGGATACGCGTCTTTGGTGGCCGGGGCTTCGTTCGCCATCGTCTTGTATCCACTGTCAGGCGCAACGCCGTACACCTTGTTGTCGATCACAGGCGTGCTGTCGGCGAACAGGCCTCCCTTGATGACTACATACGCACCATCGCTTCCGCCCAGATAGGGTCCAGCCCCTACTTTAGTAAGAGAAAGCGCACCGCCGGTGATCTCAATCGAGGCGAACGCCCCCGAATGCCCACTGCCGATGCAAGCTGCGCCCTGACCTCCGCTTTCCGCCTTGACCACGCCACCTTTAATGGTGATGCCATTCGCGAACGTTTTGTCGGATATATGCGAACCGCCGCCAATGCCAGCGGCCATGGAACCGCCCTTCGCGGTAACGTCGCCTCCCGTTATGGTCACGCCGTTGCCGAGCCCTCCGCTTCCGCCGCCAATGCCGGCAGCACCGGAACCACCCGTTGCAGTAACCGAACCGCCGTCTATGGTTATATCGTTGCCCTTCGCGCCGTTTCCGCCGCCAATGCCAGCAGCACCACTTCCGCCCGTTGCGACAATTTCGCCACCGGCTATGACAACGCTCGAAACCTCTCCAGCGCGGCCTCCTCCAATGCCGGCGCCATAGGAACCACCCGTTGCCGTAAGCTTGCCGCCACCCGAAATGGTCAAAGGAACATAAGCACCCGTCTCCTTTTGCAGCCCAGCGCTGTTCGCTCCCGATGCCAGCTCATTCTGCGTTCCGTCTTTGAGCACGAGGTCAACGCTCCCCTTCACGATTCTCATCGCAGCAGAAGAGCCGGTCTGCTTGATGGTTACGCCAGCCAGCGTGACATGGGCCAGCTCACTATCGGAAAGCAGGGCAATCCAAATCCTATTGGTGGTTTGGTTAACGCCGTCTTTCATGAGTATCTCAATCGGCGTGGAGGTTTCCACGGTAAGGACGCCGTTGTACCACGTAAAGTCAGTACCCTCCTCGCCGCCGATCACGACAAGATCGCCGAGCTCCGTACCCGCGTTAACAAGGGAGTTACCTGATCCGTTGTCGGCGATGTTGTAGCGTGCCGGATAATCCGCACCCAACTGGCCGCCTTCAACATGAAAAGGGCCAGTGGGGTCGTCAGCCCACGCCGTTGCAGGACAAGCCAGCAATACCGCGCAAAGAAGTCCAACCACTGCGCCCATCATGCACGCGAAGCTCCGCATGCCGCAATTCCTTGCGTCGTCCTGCGCGCGTCCGATCGATACCGTCGTCACGAATCGTCCTCCTATGAGGATCTTGCCGCCGCAGCGACTTTTCAGGAAGTTTGATTCTAGCAATCCGCACGATGCCTTTACGGCTGCCAGCGAAACCGGCATCGCCCACAACGAAATCGGACTTCGGCGCCTCCGGAAAGCGCCGCGCGGCGCGACAAGACATCACATCATGACCGCAACGGCAACCACGAAAGCAACCGTCAGCACGAGCCCTCCCACCATGATGGCCCAAACCGCAGGGCGTCCCCAGTTCATGGTCCAACCGATGCCGAACCGTTCGGGCAAGAACAGGCTGGGATCATCGGGGTTGAAGTAGAACACGCCCAGCTTCCAATGCTCGTCATCGTCGGCCAAGAGCTTTTCCGAGCCTCCCATGCGCGTGAACACGCGCGCGCCGCCTTGCCCGTACACCACGCTGATCACGATGGATCCCACCACCAACGCCAACGCCAGCACCACCACGAACACGCCCGCTTCAGCTAAGCCGATCACGCCGATGAACGCAAGCTCCATAACCGGCCCCAGCAAGCTGAGAATCAGGCCGCCCACCACCAGCAGAATGCTCTGAGCGCGCGCGAACATACCGTACGCCAGCGCAGACGTGGCGGGCGCACCCGGGTCGGATGGCTTCTTCGACCGCAGGATAGTCCAATGGGAAAACGCCATGCAAGCTGCCATGAAAGCCACTATGAGCACGGGCGCCAGGACCACGAACGGGGATTTCTCCATGTAGTCCGTCACCTCGCCCTGGAAGTTAACATGTTGCGGAATCAGATCGGGCATCTGCGCATAGCCTACCGCGCCGATGAGCAGCGTAACGGCCATGACCGGCACGTACAGCAGGTTCCACTTGAGCGACACCGCGCGAGGCACCGGCGCATCGCCCACCACCGCCACGGATTCCTGCGCTTCGGCCTTCCAACCGCGCTCCTTTTTATAAGCGTTCACCTTGGCGCGGAAAAACAACATCAGCCCGTAGCTGCAAGCGCAGATCAGCAGCGTACCCGCGCAAAGCGTCGCAAGGGTAACGGCAGGATTCTGCATACATGCGCCCCATGCGCCAACGACCGTCAGGATTGCGGTAAGTCCCAGCATGGCGATCGCGTACCGGCGCTTGAGCGACCGCAGGTACGGATCGCGCGCGGCTGCATCGGGCACGGTAACCGCGAATACCTCGCCGCGCCGCATGAGAAACGGCGTCACCACCGTCATGAGGCCGGTCAGCGGGACCAGCGACATCGTGAGAACAAGCATCGCCGATGCGAATTCAGTTGCAGGTGCCTCCATAGCGATACCTTATCCTTCCGTCCCGAAAACCCCGGATCCCCCGCGCACGGTAGCGCACTGCGCAGCGGCCGACCGGCCAGCCGATGCCGACGGGTTCGCCCCTCGGCAATCCGTGCGCTCGCCCGCTCCGTACGCGCGCGCCGCCTGAGCCTGCGCGCATTCCAGAAACTCGCCCCAGCTGCCGCCGCGCGCACGATGGGCCAGCGCCAGCTCGAACAGCTCATCCTCCATTTTCGCCAGCTCGATCTGCATGCGATCGGCCCGATCCTCCTCGCACGGATCGGCGATGAACGCCCCCGACCGACCGCGCATGAGCACGTATCCCTCGTCACGAAGCACGGCGTACGCCTTGTTCACGGTATGCAGGTTGATGCCCAAATCGCTTGCCAGCGACCGCACGCTGGGCAGCGCCTGGCCGGCAACCAGCTCGCCTCGCGCGATGGCTGCGATGATCTGACTGCGAATCTGCAGGTACAGCGGCTCCTCCGCCTTCTGATCGATGCGCAAGATCATGTCGATCGCACCCCACTTTCATTTCGCCGCAAAATTTCTTTCCTGTTTGTTATATTTATGCTATAACAGATGGAACAAAGATGCAAGTTCACAAGGGCAACGCGCGTGAAGCGTGCCGCAAAGCGAGCCGCAGCGCCGAAACGAGTTGCAGCGTCGAAACGGGTCGAAGCGCCCAGGCGGAGCTGACGCACCTTGCCTATCGAGAGGGGGGCACCATGAAGCGAATCGTGGTATTTCTTGTTGTTACCTTTATATTGACCTGGGCATACGAATTTGGCGTTGTGTATCCACTCGCAACGGGCGCCATCGAGGGCGTTCCGGCCATGGCTACGCAGCTTGCCGTCGGCGCGGCCATGTTCTTCCCCGCCTTGGGCGTGCTCATCACGCGCCTGGTCACGCGCGAAGGTTTCAAAAACAGCGTCATCAAACCCAAGCGGTTCAAGAAGTCCGCGATCTGGTTCGTCGTGGCATGGTTCGCACCGGCGGCGCTGGCTGTCATCGGAGCAGGCGCGTACTACCTGGCATTTCCGCACGACTTCGACCCCAGCATGTCCGCCATGATCGCTTCCCAACAGCAGGCGGCCACGGCGGCTGGCGCAGGGAACATCCCCGCCGACCAGCTGCGTACCATGCTGCTGGTTCAACTGCCCGTCGCCGTGTTCCTGGCCCCCGCGCTCAACATCGTCACAACGTTCGGCGAGGAATGGGGCTGGCGCGGCTATCTGGTGCCGAAGGTGTCCGAGCGTCTGCGCATTGTGCCGACGCTGCTGGTCACTGGCGTAATTTGGGGGCTTTGGCACGCGCCGATCACCGCGATCGGGCACAACTACGGCACGGACTATCCCGGCTGGCCGTTCGTGGGAATTGCCGCCATGTGCGTATTCTGCATCGTTATCGGCATCTTCCTGACGTACGTCACCGTGCGCACGGGCAGCTGCCTGGCCGCAGCCATCGGCCACGGTGCCATCAACGGCTTCCTGAGCGCCGTGCTGCTGGTCTCGGCAACGGGCGGCAACCCCTTCGTGGGGCCGTTGGCCACCGGCGTCATCGGAGGCAGTGCTTTCATCGCCGTCGCGGCGCTCATGCTCTGGGACCTGCACCGTCGTGAAAGGGCCGGCACACTCGATATGCCGAAGGCAGGGCTGCCCGACAACACGACGAAGGCGGATCGAGCCCACAGCACGTCTGCAAGCTAGCGTTTCGCGCAACACGAAGGCCGCGACCCGTTGCAGCACGGGATCGCGGCCTTTCACTGCTCGGACGTGGGCTAGCGATAACCGTAAGCCTTCCAGTTATCCGGAACGTCGGCGTCGGCATGGCATTGCGTGCAAGCATTGACCGACGGTTCGTGAACCTTGTGGCAGTCGCCGCATGCCAACTGCTCTAGCGCACCTTCGCCACGATAAACCCGAGCGTAGCAACCGCCATGACGGCGGAGAATCCGAAGGCAACCTGATACGCCAGCGCCGGGTCCGCCACGCCCGCCGATGTTGCGCCCACCGCCGTGATGGCGAACACCATCACCGACGTTCCCAGCGACGCGCACGCCTGCCGCGCCGCAATGCAAAACGACGATCCATCAGCGACGATCGGGCGCGGCAGTTTCGCCAAGCTCCACGAAGTCAGCGGCCCCACCAGGCCCGATACTCCCACCGCGCGCACTGCTTGACAGAGCGTCACCGCCCAAAGCGGCGTGTCGGATTCCAGAAACGACATGAGCACCGCGCCAGCCGCCAGAAACACGCCCGACACCACCGCGACCGGACGCACGCCCACGCGGTCGGTCAGCACGCCGGCCAGGGGATTCAACAACAGCGCAGCCACTGTTCCCGGAAGCAGCACCACTCCGGCCTCAAGCGCAGTTCCGCCGCACAGGCCTTCCACATACAGCGGCACGATCAGGGTAACGCCCATGAACGAGGCGTTCAGCAGGTTTTGCGCCACGAACCCCGCCGTGTACTGGCGCGATGCGAATATCTCCATCGTAATAAGCGGATGGTCAACCCGCTTTTGCCGACGAACGAACAACGTCAAGAACAACGCACCCAGCACGATGGGAGCCCAAATGAACGGACTGCTGGGTGCAAAGCTGCTTGCGTTCGAAAACCCCAGCAGCAACCCGCCGAATCCAATCGTGGACATTGTCAGCGACACGATATCGAGACGTGCGCCCGTATCACGCGCGGAAGCAGGCTTGATGGCAATGGCCGCGGCAATCGCAAGCATCACCGTAAGGGCGGCCAGCAGCACGAAGAAGCTGCGCCAACCCCACGAGAAGCTCATGGCGCCGCCAATGGTAGGTCCGATGTTCGGCGCGAACCCCATAGCCACGCCCGCAATGCCCATGGCGGTAGCCTGACGGCCAGGCGGGAAGCTGGTCATGGCGATGGTCTGCATGAGCGGCATGAGCAAGCCCGTGGAAACCGCCTGCAAGACGCGCCCCACCAGCAAAACCGCAAAGTTCGGAGCCAGCAGATCGGCAAGCGCGCCTACCAGGAAAAACGAAAGAGCCAGAAACACATGACGGCGAACCGAGAACCGTCGCGAAAGAAACGTGGCAACGGGAACCGTTACCCCAAGCACCAGCATATAGCTGGTCGTAAGCCATTGCCCCAGATCAACAGATAGAGCGAACTCCCCCATGATGTCGCCCAGCATGGCGTTCACCGCTGTTTGCGACAGGTTTCCCGAAGCCGAAGCCAATACCACGATGGCGAACAGCGCGTACACCGCACCGCGCTTTCTTGCCTGGTTTTCGCCCGCCATACCGCCTCCGCTCCAGAACCGTCGCTCCCGCAAGGCCAGTATATCCCAAGCGTTTCGGCAGTAGGGGGAAAAGACCGCCCGCAGGCGCTTGCGCCGATTGCAGGCGGTTTGCGCTGCTCGTCGGACGAGCCGCGTCGACTTCGACTGAGCCGCGGAGCCTCTGGGCCACGGGGTCGCTGGGCCGCTGGGCCACGGGGTCGCTGGGCCGCTGGACCGCGGAGCCGAGGGGCCACAGGGCCAGGCTTGCGCTCGAAAAACCGCTCCCGCTGGCAGGTTTTGACGGTTTGCGGTCGTCAAGCCGAGCACTGTTCCGGTCGTCGCTCGGCTTCCGTTTCATTTCGCCTGTTCACAGCCTTGAGCTGTCGCGTCGCGCCCTTGCGCGCGACCAACCGGCCAGATACGACGACTCCTAAACGTCAAAACCTGCCAGCGGGAGCGATTTTTCGAGCGCACGGCGCCAAAGCGACAGCAAGGTGGGCGCGCGAGCCGTCAACCCGCGCACCCACCTTGCCTATTAGTTGAACGTCTGCTGGGTCTTCTCCAAGCCTACCTGCACAAGCGACAGTGCAGCCTGGGCGCCTCGATCCACCGCGTAAGCGAAATCGTCGGCCGCCTCCTTCTTAGGCTGCGACAACACCCAATCCACCACGGGCATGCGTCCCGGCGGACGACCGATGCCGATGCGCACCCGAAACCAATCGCGCGTTCCCAGCTTGTCGCAGATAGAACGCAACCCGTTGTGCCCGGCATGCCCGCCGCCGAATTTCACGCGCACCGTGCCCGGATCGATGTCCAGCTCATCGTGCACCACAACCACGTGGTCCGCGTCTACGCCGTAGGCGTTCATCAGCTGCTTGACCGGTCCGCCCGAAGTGTTCATGTAGCTCTGCGGCTTAGCCAGAATCAAATCATGATCGCGGTACACGCCCTTCGCCGTCAGGGCTCCGCATTCAGTCTTCCAATAGCGCGCGCCCACCTCCTCGGCAAGGGCGTCGACGGTGTCGAACCCGGCGTTATGCCGCGTATGCGCATACTCCTCGCCCGGATTCCCCAGGCCAACGATTAAGAACATGAAAATCAGCTTTCCACTTGCAGGTTGTTCAGCTTGCGCGTCGAACGTGCAAGCCGGCAAGAAGGACCGCGGTGCCCGAGATTCGCGGGACAGAGAAGGCAAGCGCACTTCAGTACGCAAACCTTCGTCATCGCGCGAAGAAGGGGTGCCGCGGTCCTTCGCAGCGTCGACTTGTTACGCCGTTCGCAGAACAGCGCAACTTCTCTACTCGAACAGCGACGCCACCGAGCCGTTGTTGTACACGTTGTTGATAGTCTCGGCGAACAGCGAAGCCAAGGACAGCACCTTGATCTTGCCCGTCTGGCGCTCCAGCGGCACGGGCACCGCGTTCGTAACCACAACTTCCTCGATGACGGAGTTCGCGATACGATCGTACGCCGGGCCGCTGAACAGGCCGTGCGTTGCGCAGGCGTACACCTTCGCCGCGCCCTTCGCCTTGAGGGTGGCCGCTGCAGCAACCAAGGATCCCGCGGTGTCGATCATGTCGTCGTTCAGGATGCAGATCTTGTCCTTCACGTCGCCGATCAGCGCCGTAATCTCGGCCTGGTTGTGCTTCGGACGGTCCTTGTGCATGATGGCGATGTCGCAGCCCAGCATGGTGGAGAACTTCTTGGCGGCTTTCGCGCGGCCCACGTCGGGAGACACCACGCACAGGTCCTCGGGGTTGAATCCCATGGACTTGTAATAGTCCACGAAGATGGGCATGGCCGTCATGTGGTTCACCGGAAGATCGAAAAAGCCCTGGATGGCGTCCTGGTGCAGATCCACGGTGATCACGTTGTCCACGCCCGCCGCAGCCAGCAGGTCGGCGACCAGCTTGGCGGTGATGGGCTCGCGCGGAGCGGCCTTGCGGTCCTGGCGCGCGTAACCGTAATGCGAGACCACGGCAGACACGGAGCGAGCGGAAGCGCGCTTGGCGGCATCGGTCATGATAAGCAGCTCCATCAGGGCGTCGTTCACATCGTAGCCGTCGGCGCCGCACACCGACTGAATCAGAAACACGTCGGCGCCGCGCACGCTCTCCTGATAGCGCGCGTAAATTTCGCCGTTTGCGAACTTCTCAAGCTTGACGTTGCCCAGCGAGACGTTCAGGTCCTTCGCGATCTCGTCGGCGAGCCCGGGGTTAACCGACCCCGAGAACAGGGCCATGCTCTTCTGCACTTCCGTCATGTACGCGCTCCTTTGCGTCACCTCATGGGCCGCCGCGCTGCGCGACCGTCACCCCTTATCCCGTTCCCTCCATTGTATCCGCAGGTGGCTCGGTCGCACAGGGGGAACGCCCGCTTCTTCGCAGATTGATCGCAAGAGAATTTCCATGCACGGCGTCGCAACCCCTCCTCCGACCGGCGCGCCGTAGAGCATTGTCGCCCGAAACGTACGGAATTCCCGCAAAAACCGTACGTTTCGGGCGACAATGCGTATATGAAAAACGGGGCGATCTCTCGCCCCGTCGCAGTTTCCATTTTCCGCGTTCCTACGCTTCCGCTTGCCTCGCGCGCTTCTTGGCGGCCCAACCGGGAATCTCGCGCTGCTCGGGTCGCGTCAACGCCAAAGCGTCGGCCGCCACGTCCTTGGCAATGCACGATCCCGCACCGATAATCGCGCCCGCGCCGATGGTGACCGGCGCCACCATCATGGTATCGCTGCCCACGAACGCACCGTCGCCGATAACCGTCGGCCACTTTTTCTTGCCGTCGTAGTTGCAGGTGATCGAGCCCGCACCGATGTTCACGTCTTCGCCGATGGTCGTGTCGCCGATGTAGGACAGATGCGGGACCTTCGACCCCTTGCCCACCGTGGACTTCTTGATCTCCACGTGCGTGCCGGCTTTCGCGCCTTCGCACAGATGGGCGGCAGGGCGCAGGTACGCGCGCGGACCAGCCGTCGCGCCGTCGTCCAGGCGCGCTTCCACGGCCACGGTCTCGTCAACCGTGCAGCCGCGGCCCACCACCGTGTCGGTCAGGCGGGAATGCGGCCCGACCACGCTGTCTTCTCCTATGCGCGTGGACCCCATCAAAAACGTCTGGGGCAGCAGCTCGACATCCTGCTCGATAACCACGTCCGGCCCGATCCACACCTGGTCGGGATCGGTCATGGTCACGCCATTCGCCATGTGACCAGCGTTGATGCGACGCTGCAGCAGCTTCGTGGCCTCGGCCAGCTGTGCACGCGAGTTCACGCCCAGGCACTCGGAAGCGTCATCGCACGGCAGCGCCAGCACCGGACGGCCAGCACGGCGGCAAATCTCCAACACGTCGGTCAAATAGAACTCGCCCTGGGCATTGTCGTTGCCAACCTGGGCCAGCGCGTCGAACAAAGCACGCGCGTCAAAGCAGTAGAACCCGGAGTTGCATTCGCGCAAAGCCGCCTCTTCGGGCGTTGCGTCCTTCTGCTCCACGATGCGCGCCACCGAGCCTCGCTCGTCGCGCACGATGCGCCCGTACCCGAACGGATCGTCCAGTTCCATGGTCAGCACCACCACGGCAGCGTTATCGCGCTCGCGCGCCTCGACCAGCTGCGCAATCGTTCGGGACGTGATAAGCGGGCAGTCGCCCGACAGCACCACCAGCGAGCCGTCGAAGTCGGCAAGCGCGTCCGCGCACACCAGAACCGCGCCCGCCGTGCCGTTCTGCTCGCTTTGCACAACGGCCTGCGTATCGCCCTCGATCAGCGGAATCACCTGCTCGCGAGCATGCCCCACCACGGAAACCACGCGGTCCACGCCAGCTTCGCGGGCCGCGTCCACCACCCAGCGAACCAGCGGTTTTCCCAGCACCTCGTGGGCAACCTTGGGCTTCTTGGACTTCATGCGGGTGCCCGCACCCGCAGCTAGAACGATAGCAGCTGCTTCCATGTCATTCCTTCGCAACGTGGCTTCTATTCTTTCCCGGACATACCGGTAACATCATCTTCCTCGCGACGCAACGCGCGCTGTCGAGCCGCCTCGCCGCCTTCGCGCACCAAGGCTTCCTCCACGCTTACCAGCGGAGGCTTATCCTGGTTCTCGTGCAAATCCTCCTGCACCTGCTCCAGCAGATCTTCCTTGCCCTCCTCGCGCAACACGCGCGCCACCTCCTCGCGCAGCGCCTCGCGAACGTCCCTGATGGAGCCGCCGCCCAAAAGACCGGTCGGGCCCAGATCGACCACGATCTCGAACATGTGGCCCCGCGAATGAGCAGCCGCGAACTCCTCCTTCATCTGAGGGTTCTCGATGTCCCGCAGCATTTCCTCGTACTCGCGCGCCGCATCGCGGTCGGCCGTCTGCAGGTTCTCGTCGTCCTCACGAGCCGTGGACAGGTAAGCCACGCCGCGCTTATGGGCGCGCTTCGCCTGCAAAAGCAGGAACAGGAAGCCGATGATGCCTGCCAGAAGCGACGCCGCCAGAATGCC
The DNA here is from genome assembly GCF_003340345.1 of Paraeggerthella hongkongensis. GTDB lineage: Bacteria > Actinomycetota > Coriobacteriia > Coriobacteriales > Eggerthellaceae > Paraeggerthella > Paraeggerthella hominis. The sequence goes on from NZ_PPTQ01000012.1 coordinate 58,763, forward strand.
CAGCTTCGCCGTAGCCACCAGGACCTCGTCGTCGAACGCCAGGTTAGCAACGAAAATAGCCATCGTGAAGCCAACGCCGCCCAGGATGCTCGCGCCCAGCATGTGCCCCCAGTTCACGTTCTCGGGAAGCGACGCCAGCTTGCTCTTCACAATGGCGAAGCTCATCACCATGATGCCAAGCGGCTTGCCCACCAGCAAACCAAGCAGAACGCCGTACAGAACAGGGTCGGTCAGCATGGCCCCAACGTCCACGCCGGTAAAGCTCACATCGGCGTTCGTCAGCGCGAACAGCGGCAGAATGGCGAAATACACCCACGGGTACAGCTTGTGCTCCAAACGCGTCGCGGGGGGCACCACCTGACGCGCCACGCGGCTCAGCGACGAAACCGTCTCGATGTACTTGCCCTGCGCGATAACCGGCGTCTCGGGCTGGAATGCCTCGTGCGCTTGCCGCACCTTGGTGCCCGACCAGTCGGTGAAGCTCTTCAGGTCAACGCGCGAGCCCGACGGGATGGCAAAGGCCAGCAGCACGCCGGCGATGGTGGAGTGCACGCCCGACATGAACACGCAGTACCACAGCACAGCGCCCACCAGCAAATACGGGACAAGCGAATAAATATGGCTGCGGTTCATCAAAACCAGCACCACCAGCACCGCCGCGGCGGCCCCCAGCCAGAACAGCGAAGGGCTCTGGCCGTAGAAGATGGCGATGACCAGGATAGCCATGATGTCGTCGGCCACGGCAAGCGTGCTCAGGAACACGCGAACGCCGCTAGGAACGCGATTGCCCAGCAAGGCCAGGATGCCCAGAGCGAACGCGATGTCGGTTGCGGTGGGAACGCCCCAGCCGTGAGCCGTTTCAGGATTCGTCGCGTTGAACAGCAGGTAGATGCCAACCGGCACGATCACGCCGCCGAGCGCCGCCATAATAGGCAGCAGAGCTTGGCGGATGTTCGTCAGCTCGCCCACCGTCAACTCGTACTTGACCTCCAAACCCACCAGCAAGAAGAAGATGGCCATGAAGATGTCGTTGATGATGTGCGCCATGGACATGCCGGCGAACGCATCCCCGAAGAAAAAGCCCACTTCCGTGTGCCAAAAATGGATAAAGGCATCGTACGCGCCCGTATTCGCAACAACAAGCGCAACCACAGCCGCCAGCAGCATTGCGCCCGCAGCCTTCGTAGACGAATGAGTGAACTGGATGAGCTTCCAATATCGAGCCTGATGGCCCTGAACCTCCGAAATGAAAATACGCTGAGTGCCTTCTTGGTTCGTATCAGTCATAATTGCCTTAGCGCATGCCCGCGACCCTTCCGGGGCGCCTCTCTTGCCTGTCATCGCGGGAGCCGGGCACGCGGCGCTCCCCTAAAACACCCTCGTATTATCCATCATCGCCCGGCACTTCCTTGTATCCACGCTACGTTTTTAAACCGATTTCATAACATGGTGCAAAATAGCCCTCCAAAACAAAGGGTTTTGCGCTATGCTATTCCTATCAGTTCGACGAAAGGAGTCGGCTTGCAATGCGACGAAAAAAGCTTCTTTTTGCCCGCATGACCAGGCCAGGCGCTTGATCGAGCTGTTTTTTTATTCGCCACGAGGTAAGAGGTGATTGCTATGAGCATTACCGTCACCGGACGCAAAATGCCTGTAACCGATGCACTGCGTCAGTACGCCGAAGAAAAGATCGGCAACTCCATGAAGGTCATGGACATCGATCCTCTCGTAGCCGAAATCGTTCTGTTCGTCGAGAAGAACCCCGCCAACCCTCGCCCCGCCGTCTGCGAAGTGACGCTGCGCACGAAGGGCCACATCATTCGCGTTGAAGAAAGCGAAGAAGACATGTACGCGGCCATCGACGTCGCCGCCGCTAAGGTGGTACGTCAGCTGCGCAAATACAAGACGAAGGTCATCGACCGCAAACTGCGCGCCGAAGACGAGACCATCCGCATCCAGCCCGCCGCTGCTGGAGAGCTCGACGTTGACGGCCTCATGCAAGAGCTTGCCGGCGACGAGGTTGTTCGCGTGAAGGAAATGGAATTCGCACCGCTGACCGAAGAAGAGGCGCTGGTTCAGATCGACCTTCTGGGCCACGACTTCTACGCCTACACCGACCGCGACAGCGGCCTGGTCAACGTACTGTATCGCCGTGACGGCGGCGGCTACGGCCTGCTCAAGCAAAAGGAGGATTAAGCTTCATGCCCACTATCGACACCATCAAGGAAGTGCTGCAGGAGAACCTGGACATCGATCCCGCCAACGTGACGGAAGAGTCCACGTTCGACTCCTTGGGCATCGATTCGCTCGACATGGTAGAGCTCATCTGCGACCTCGAAGAGAAGTGCGAAGTCGACTTCGGAGAGCCTGAAGGCCTGAACTCCGTAGGCGACCTGGTGCAGTACGTAGATTCGCTGTAACGCTTCGCCATCCATGAAAAAGGACCCCTCAGGGGTCCTTTTTCATGCGTCGGAAGGATTAACGCCAGCTAGCCCTGCGCAAAACAACCTACCTGCCGCCAAAAGACCGCGCCGTGAACACCAGAGACAGGTAACCTGCCGCTGCTCCGCCGAAAGCGCACGCGCAGCCCTTGAGCGCCATCATGGTCGCCACGGAGATAGGTGCAGAAAGGGCGGATGCGGCGACAACGCCCAGCAACCCCATGAAAGTTCCCGCGACGACGGCTATAATCAGCATCGCCACACCATAACTGCGCGGAACGACACCCGCAACACCCCCGAACGTCTCAGGCGAGACGAACGCACCGGCCCGCATATCCCTCTTGGTGAGAGGCACTGCGCATGCGAACAGAATCGCACCCAAAATGAGGCCCGTGATAGCAAGATCGGCCACGATACCAACGAAATCGAACTGCACGGTCATATCGCCGCTGTGCATGAACCAGAATATGACAGCGTTCAACACACCGTTAACGGCGCCAAAACCGATAAGGCATTTACGTAGGGCATAGGATGAGAACTTTACCGTATTTCCGGATATGGAGTTCCCTTCCGTCACATTTACGGCCATGGATGGTTCCTTCCATCGGGGATTTATTGGTGAGGAATTATAGCAACAAGCCTAGGTAGTCTCTGATGAGCTATTTCCGTTAATACGGTAATTTACTGCTTCAAATCTCAGATAATCGCACCTCTGCGGAGGCTGCAAAGAGGTCTTTGCCTCTAAACGGACGCGCGCTGGATAGGCCATTCGGCTGCGTCGGCAAAAAATCACGGCCGAAGCCCGTTTCCAGATGCGAAGTCGCCCTCAAGTTGGTATCGAAGAGGTGCCGTCCCGGCAAAGGCAGGACTTGCGCACGAAAAAACGCGTTCGCTGGCAGGTTTTGACGGTTTGAGGTCGTCGGAGTTTGCGAATCGGGCGCACCCGAAAGCGCGACGAAGCAGGCCAACGCTGTGACCAGCGGAAACAAAACGCAGGTCGCGCGGCGGCAAACGCGATGCCCAACTCGACGACCCCTAAACGTCAAAACCTGCCAGCGAGAGAGACTTTTCGTGCGCAAGCCCTTCGCGCACGGCGGCAGCAAGCCGCAGGCCGAGTAGCAGCAGCCTGACGCAGGCCGAGTCACGGGCGCGCAGGCCGAGCAGCAGCAGCCTGACGCAGGCCGAGTCGCAGCAGCAAGCCGCAAATCGAGTCACGGGCGCGCAGGCGTTACCAGCCCGCTCGACGCATGGCAGCCCGAAGCGCGGCGATGCTGTACAAGCTGCCGAACGCGCATACCAACCCGTCGGAACCGGCCAGTTCGCAAGCCTTGGCCACCGCGTCGTCGAAATCGCGCGCTTCGCAGGGATTCACGCACGCAGAGCACCCGAGCAGATCTTGCCCCGTCCATCGAATGGCGCGCGCCAGCTTCGCCGCCGAAAGGGCGCGGGGGTTCGGGGGCGCAACGGCCACGAACGCGCTGCCCAGCGGCAAAACCGCTTCCAACATGGTGGGGTAATCCTTGTCCTCCAACACTCCGATCACGAACACAGCCTTGCGATCAGGGAACACGTCGCGCAAGGAATCCGCGAGCGCCTGCGCGCCCTGCGGGTTGTGCCCGCCGTCTATCACGAACGTCGGTCGGCCATCCCGACTTGGCAGCACCTCGAAACGACCCGGCCACTGCGCCTGCGCGACGCCCGCGCGTAACGCCTCGTCCGAAATATCCCACCCGCGCAAGCGCAACGCGAACGCGGCCTCAAGGGCAAGCGCCGCGTTCATCGGCTGATACCGGCCAAGAAGCTGCGTTTCGTACGATTCGCCGCAATAGGAGAACGGCCGAACATGCGCCTCCCCCGCTTCCGTAACGCGATGCTCGACCGGCCGCACGTCCAAACAAGAAACATCGGGCTTCACCAGCGCATCGCCGCAATCCGTCGCAACGCGCTCGATCACGGCCATGGCCTCGGCCTCTTGTGGCCACGACACGACGGTCGAACCCGCTTTCACGATGCCGGCTTTCTCGCCGGCGATCGCGGCAAGCGTGTTGCCCAGCAAAGCCGTATGATCCAAGCCGATGCGCGTGATGACCGCAACCTCGGGGGCATCTATGGCGTTCGTGGAATCAAGGCGACCCCCCAACCCCACTTCAAGCACGGCGATCTGGCATCCGCTGCGCGCGAAATGCTCGATGGCAACAGCGGTCATCAGTTCGAACTCGGTGGGATGATCGCCCGTATCGGCGGCCATCGCTTCGGCGTGGTCTTTAACCTCCAGCGTTACCGCCGCAAGGTCTTCCAAGGAAATGGAACGTCCGTCCACGCGAATGCGCTCCTCAAACGTCTCGATAAACGGGCTGGTGAACAGCCCCGTGCGCAATCCGGCGGCACGCAGTATGGAAGACAGGAACGCGCTTGTCGACCCCTTACCGTTCGTGCCCGCCACGTGAACGAACCGCATGCGATCCTGTGGGCGGCCCAAACGGTCCAGCAACTCGCGAATGCGGTCGAGCCCCAGGCGGGACGCTTGCCAGTGCGGCTCGTTGATGTAGGCGATAGGGTCGAATTCCATGATCAGCTCCTCTGCAAAACGAAAGCGAGCGCTTCGCACGAAACGCTCGCCCCCAAGATAGCACAACACCCCGCAAGCAGCACGGCGGCCGGACGGCCGCTACTGCTGCGACAAATACTCCGCGATACCCGCAGCTGCGCGCTTCCCGGCGCCCATGGCCAAGATCACCGTAGCCGCGCCGATCACCGCATCGCCGCCCGCGAACACGCCGCGGCGCGACGTTGCGCACGTGCGCTTGTCGGCAACGATAAGGCTGCGAGGCGTAACCTCCAAGCCGGGCGTCGTCTTGGCGATAAGCGGGTTCGTCTTGGATCCCACGGCCATGACCAGCATGTCGATGTCGATCACGAACTCGCTGCCCGCAACCTCCTCGGGACGACGGCGCCCGCTTGCATCGGGCTCGCCCAACTGCATGCGCACGCACTCCAAGCCGGTCACCCAGCCGTCCTCGCTCCCGATCGCCCGCTTCGGGTTCGTCAGCATTTGGAAGCGGATGCCCTCCTGCTCGGCATGGTGCACTTCCTCCGCACGCGCGGGCATCTCGTCACGGCTGCGCCGATACACTACGGTGACGTCCGCGCCCAAGCGCTTCGCCGTGCGCGCCGCGTCCATGGCAACGTTGCCGCCGCCCACCACGACGCAGCGCTTTCCCGCATACACCGGCGTATCGTACGCGGGGAACTGGTACGCCTTCATGAGGTTCACGCGCGTCAGCAGCTCGCTTGCCACCATGACGCCGTTGAGCCCTTCGCCCTCGATTCCCAAGTAAGCAGGCAGGCCAGCGCCCGTTCCCACGAACACGGCGTCGAATCCGCGTTCGTTCAAAAGCTCGTCGATGTCGTAGAGCTTGCCCACCAACGTGTTCAGCTCGAACGAGACGCCGCTGTCTCCCAGTTTGGAAACCTCGCGCTCAACCAGGTCTTTCGGCAAGCGAAACTCGGGGATGCCGTACGTCAGCACGCCGCCCAGCTTGTGCAGCGCCTCAAGCACCGTCACGTCGCAGCCGAGCTTAGCCAGCTCGCCGGCGCACGTGAGCGACGCCGGGCCGGATCCCACCACGGCCACGCGCTTGCCCGAAAGGTCAACATGGGGCACAACGGCGGTTTCGCCATCCGCATCCGCAACGGGAGCGGCGGCTTCCTCGGCGCGCTGCTGGGCAATCGCGGCGGCGGCCTCCTGCGGATGCTCGAACGCCCAGTCGGACGTGAAACGCTCCAAACGACCGATGCCGACCGGCTCGCCGTTCTTGCCGCGCGTGCACACGCCCTCGCACTGCGTCTCCTGCGGGCACACGCGCCCGCACACCGCCGGCAGAGCGCTCGCGCTCTTCACGATGGCGTACGCCCGAGCGAAATTCCCCAAGGCAACCTGCTCGATGAAATCGGGAATGGGGACGCCCACCGGGCAACCGTGCACGCAGGGACGCGTCGGGCACTGAATGCAGCGACGCGCTTCCAGCATGGCCTCTTCGGCGGAATACCCGCGCGCGACCTCGTCGAACGTTTTGGCACGCTCGACGGGATCCAGCTCGGGCATGGGAACCATCGTCTTCTGCCTGTTCACTTCGTAGCTGGTCCGCGCCATGCTAGGCCCCCTTCCGGTCGCTATGCGCAGACGCGCACCCGCAATCGCGGCCTTCGGAGGTCATTCGACCCGCCACCGCATCCCGCGCCGCCGATTCGAACGAGCGGTACATCACCCCGCGACGCATCGCGTCGTCGAAGTCGACCAGATGCCCATCGAAATCGGGACCGTCCACGCACGCATGCAGGTATTCGTCGCCCACCTTCACGCGACAGCCTCCGCACATGCCCGTACCGTCGATCATCAGGGGGTTCATGGAAACCAGGGTTTTGATGCCGTAAGGCTTCGTGGTGGCCGCCACGAACTTCATCATGATGACCGGGCCCACGGCAAGCACCAGGTCGTAGTTCGCGCCCTCGTCGATGCGCTGCTGAAGCGCCTGCGTGACCAAGCCCTTGTTGCCGTTCGATCCGTCGTCGGTCATGATGATCTGACGCGTGGAGCTGGCGTTGATCTCGTCTTCGAACAAAACGAGGTCGGCGTTACGGAATCCCGTGATCACATCCACTTCGCAACCTTGCTCATACAGCCACTTGGCCTGGGGATACGCAATAGCGGTTCCCAAACCGCCACCGATCACGCACGCGCGGCGCGCACCGGCAAGCTCGGTCGGGTTCCCCAGCGGGCCCACGAAGTCCAGCAGGGAATCGCCCGCCTTCATGTTCGCTAGGCGCATCGTCGTTGCCCCAACCGCCTGAAACACGATCGTGACGGTGCCCGCCTGCGCATCGCAATCGTTCATGGTCAAGGGGATGCGCTCGCCGCGCTCGTCAATGCGCAGCATAATGAACTGACCCGGCTTGATTTTCTTCGCAATCTCGGGAGCCCGCACAACCATGCGGGTGACTTCGGGGTTCAACGCCTCAACTCGTTCGATGGGATACACTCGCCCTCACCCTTCTCGTCTCGTCTCAGAACAAAAACAGCACCGGGTATCGGTGCCGATTCGAACTTGATAAGGCCGCCAGTATAGCAAACGGGGTTTAGGGGTATTGTTTCGGACGTGTTTCCACACGGCCAAAGGTATCCGACGCGCGCGGATGAGCGCCCTTCCGCAAAGCCCCTCGCGCGAGCGGTCGCAACGGCCCGCCAACGGCGCCGGCAACGGCAACGAACCGTTGACGGACCGTATGCCCGTCCAGGCCGCATGGTAGGCTCGAAACGTGGAGCCGTCCGAATGTTCGCACCCCAAGGAGGAGCCCGTGGCACGCATCTACGCCCTCGACAACCGCATGACGCCCGTCTCTTCCCTGCAGGATCTCGCGCACGGCCGGCCCGTCGCCATAGCGGCAGCGCCCCCGGAGCTCGACAGCCTAACCGCGCCGAGCGAAGAGGGGAAGCAGGCGCTTCGTTTGCTCGCTTCGGCCGAAAACACGTATCTCGACGTATTTCCCTCGTGCTTGGTCGGGTCGTTCGCCGTCCCCGACAAAGCGCGCATCCTTGACGACCCCACCTGCTTCACGTTCTATCTCGACAGGGACCGACTGGTTTTCCTGGATGAAAGCGGTACGTGCGAGCGGTTGCTGAGCGCCATTGCCGAGCAAGGCGTACTGAAGCAGCCCACAACGGCTCACTGCCTGTTCGAGTGCATGAAGCTGCTCATAAAAGGAGACCTTGCGTTTCTGGCAGATTTGGAAGACCAGATGGAGGGCGTCGAGGAGGCCATCATCGACCGCGGCATGGACGCAAGCAATCGCCGCATGCTGCTGTTCCGCCGCAAGCTACTGCGCATCGACACGTACTATCAGCAGCTGGTGGACATGACCAGCAGCCTTGCCGAAAACGAGAACAAGATGCTCGCGCGCGAAGAAACGCGCCTGTTCCTTTCGCTGCAAAAGCAGGTGGAGCGCCTGCTCAAACGCTCGCTCACGCTCAAGGAGTACAGCCTGCAGCTGCGCGAGCTGTACCAAGCGCAGATAGACATACAGCAGAACAACACCATGAAGTTCTTCGCCGTGGTCACCACGCTCTTTGCCCCGCTTACGCTGCTGACCAGCTGGTTCGGCATGAACTTCGCGCACATGCCCGGCATAGACTGGTCGTGGGGCTACCAGGCGGTCATCGCGCTGTCCATCGTCATCATCTTGGTGGAACTCGCGATTTTCAAGCGGAAAAAATGGCTGTAGAAACGCCCGTCCCCTGGCGAAAGGCATCTTCGCCAGGGGACGGGGCTGCATGATGCAACGGATAGCGCACGGCGTGCGCCGACGCTATTCGGCGTCGGCCGCGCGCAAAAGCTCGCCCAAAGTGGTGAAATCGTTTTCCAACGCCTCGCGCTTGCTGCCGTCGTACAGCGCTGCGGCCGGGTGGAAGATGGGAAACACCTTGAACTTGCCCGCGCGCTGCAGCGTGCCGTGCAAGCGCGTGATGCCGATGTCGGTTTTCAAGATGAACTTCGTGGAGAAATTGCCCAGCGTCACGATGAAATCCGGATCGATGGTGCGCGTCTGCTCGCGCAGATACGAAGCGCACAGCTCTATTTCCTCAGGCCGCGGATTGCGGTTTCCCGGAGGGCGGCACTTCAGCACGTTGGCGATGAACACGTCTTCGCGCGTGAGGCCCGCCACCGCCAAAAGCTCGTTGAGGTACTTGCCCGCCGCGCCGACGAACGGCTCCCCTTGCAGGTCCTCGTTCTTACCGGGCGCCTCCCCGATGATCAGCACGCGCGCCTCGGGGTTCCCCACCCCGAACACGGTTTGCGTGCGGCCGTCGGCCAACGGGCACTTCCGGCACGCTTCCACCTGCGCGCGAATATCGTCCAAAGGGATGTGCGGTTTGGTCATGCGGTCCCCCGTCTACACGTAATACCTGGGCATACGATGGCTGAACCCGATGGCAACCTCGTAGTTGATGGTCCCCAGGGTGTTCGCCATGTCGTCGATGGTCACAACGGAATCGCCTTCGCGGCCCACCAACAGCACTTCGTCGCCGATTTGCGGGTCAAGCTTGAGCCGGTTCGCATACGTGCGCATATCCACTTCGAACATGCACTGGTCCATGCAAATGTTGCCCACCTGACGGCAGCGCTGCCCCTTCAAGATAACGTCGGTCCTACCGGAAAGCCCGCGGCGCAAGCCGTCGGCGTACCCGATGGGCAGCGTGCATATCTTCACGCTGCCGGGGCTGCGGTAGTTCATTCCGTAGCTCACGCCCTCGCTCATGGGCACCGTGCGCACGTCGGAGATGCGCGCATGCACGCTCATGACCGGCTTCAAATCGATCAGCGGACGCGTCACCGACGAGGGATGCAGGCCGTACAGGCCCACGCCCAGGCGCACCATGTCGAAATGCACGTCAGGGTACCGAATGGCGGCCGCCGTGTTGGCCGCGTGCACGATGCCGGGGTTGAAGCCCGCCACGTTCAGCGCGGTAACGGCCTCGATGAAGCGCTTGACCTGGATCTGGAAATCCAGCGTTTCGGCGGAATCCGCCGTGGCGAAATGCGTGAACGTGCCCACCAAATCCAACGCCCGGTGAAAACTCACCTGGCCCATGAACTCGACCACTTCGTCGTGACGGACGCCGATGCGGTTCATGCCGGTGTTCACCGCCAAATGGTAAGGCGCCTTCATGCCGTACGCGTCGGCCGTTTCCGCGTATTGGATAGCGAACTCGGGCGTGTACACGCTTGGCATGACCTTGTACGCAAGCAGCAACGGAATAGCGGAAAGCGGCGGCTGAGACAACACCAGAATAGGGGCGTTCACCAGGGCTTCGCGCAGTTCGATCGCCTCGTCCACGGTAGCAACGCCCAGGTAGTCCACCCCGGAATTGAGCGCGGTTTTGGCGCATTTCACCGCACCGTGTCCGTACGCGTCGGCCTTGACCACGGCCATCACGCGCACGCCGGCTCCCACTCGCTGCTTGATCATGGTGGCGTTGTAGCGAATCGCGTTGAGGTCAATCTCGGTCCAAGCCCATCGACGATCGGTGGTGGGGATCAGGCGCAGTTTGTCGGGATCGAACTGCGCCGGCTCGTCATCGGGGCGAGCATGGTCGCGCGCGTACTGGAACGCGCCTTCCGCGCCGCTGTTGAACGCCGCCGAGGTCGCTTCGTACGCGCTTTGCCCGCCCGACGACCCCGCGCCGCGCGCGTTCGCGTTGATGGCCGAACGCGCCGATTCGAAGCCGAGCGGCTTGCGATTCGCGAAGCCGGTGAATCCGTTGGGAAGCTCTTGTGCCGTCATGCTGCATGCCTTTCAGTCGATCGGGCACCAGTATAACACTGCAATGTTCGACCGGCCCGGGGACCGCCGCGAGCGCAACACCCCGACGTTAGTGGTACGTGCCGCGCAGCCGTCTTCCGGCCTTGCGCGCAGGCGGAATCCGAACGCAAGGGCTGCCGTTCGCGCGGGGCGCCGTTCGCACGAGCGACCCTCCCCCTCCCGAGCGCAGCCATCCCGGAAGCGCTTCTCTACAGAGTTGCATACAGGGTTACGTGCGAGGTTGCGCGCGAAAAATCCCGTTTGCTGGCAGGTTTTGACGGTTTGAGGTCGTCATGCCGGGCCTCGGCTTCGCCGTCGTTCGGCCCGGTTTTCGTTTTGCCTGATCAGGAGGCCGGGCTTCCGCATCGCGCTTTCGATGACGCTCGTGCCGCCGGGTCAGACGACCTCAAACCGTCAGAACCTGCCAGCGACAGCGGTTTTTCGTGCGCAAGCGGCATGCCGCGCCCGCGGCGGCGCGTGCGGGGGGCGTCTCGCGGGCGGGGACCTTCGCCCGGCACCGCCCGCGGCACCCGCGCGACACCCGGCACCAGGGGCCTCCGCCCGCGACGCCCGCGCGACGCCCGACGCCAGGGGCCTCCGCCCGCGGCACCCGCGCGACGCCAGGGGCCTCCGCCCGCGACACCGCGCGCGCCGCCCGTGCGGCGCGCGAGAAGCCCTACCCGTCCAGCTCGTGCAGCATGTCCAAAAGCTCCTGACGCTTGTGGATGTCCAGCTTCGTGTAAATGTGCTTGGCATGGGTGCGCACCGTGTTCTCGCTGATGACCAGGCGCTCGGCAATAGTCGCCATGCTGTTTCCGCGCGCGATAAGCTCGGTCACCTCGGTCTCGCGCATGGACAGGCCGTAGCGCTCCTGCAGCTGCAAGCACTGCTTCGACGTGCGGTCCCGTATGGCACCCGCATCTTCGGAGGCCGAAGGACGATTGCGACGCTTCTTGGATGACGCGCCCTTGCGCGACGACGGATCGGCGTCCTGGGTAGGCCCATCGGCACCGGCGATCGCCTTGCGGGCAGCGCGCCCCGACGCCTGGGAAATGCCCAGAGGCAGAAACTCGATAGGATCCGCCGTCACGGTCCCCTTAGAAGCAATCGACTTGAACAGCGTGCCCGTTGCCGCAAGCAGGGTAAGACCCAGCACGTAGCTTGACGCCATCGCCACGATGAACAGCCATTCGCGCCCGTCCACGGACACGAAATCGCTCACCCAGCCCAGCAAGAATCCCACGCTTTGCATAATGTAGGCAACACCGCCGAAGAACCCGTAAATGAACACGGGGTTGATACCGCGGTCGCGCGAAACTTGCGCGCACTGCATCATCATAAGCATCTGCACAAGTGAGAACACCATATACGTAAAGCCCGCGAACAGGTTCAGGTATATCGGACCCAAAAACGGCAGCAGCAAAAATCCCGTAATAATAACGGGATACACCACGCGAAACACCGACGTAAGGCCGAAGCGAAAGCTCATGCGATACCACAGCACCAACAGCACCGCCGCCGAGACGAACGAGCCCAGCATGGACGCGCTGTTCACCACCGCGGCAATCTCTTCGTGCAGAAGCGCAATGCCGCGAATGACGCCGCTGGCTAAAGCAAGCGATCCTACGCACAGGGCGCTTCGCCAATAATCGGATACGGCCTGACGGTACACGCGCGGATGCTGACGCGGAACGTCCTCGAACATCGGCTGGTCAACGCGCATCTCGCGCACCGAAAGGGCAATGCACAAACCGCACAGCGGAACGAACACGAGCGGAATCAAAAACGCCGTTAACGCAATAGGAACCAAATACAGTGCGAAATAGATGAACGGGGCTATGGCCGTGCCCGCGATCAAGCGCAAGTTGCCCCGCTCCGCCGGCAACGACGCGAAATAACGCTGCCACAACATGAACATGCCCGCACAGCCGACGCCCAGCAAAACGCCGCCGCCGGCCACCAGCACAAGGGTGGCCACGGTAGCGTACATGGCGCCGATGAGGCACGCCGAGCCGCCGAACACCAAAAGCGCGCTCAAAGAAACCAGCATGCGACGGGCGCCGCCGGGAACGTAATAGGAACCGAACATGCTGGCAACGAAGGCTCCGCCGAACGCCAAAGCCTGCGCCAGGAAAAAGGTCAGCGTGACTTCTGCCGTTTGAAACTCAAGCGGCAGAAACGGAAAGACGCCTCCCCAAATCGACGTCGCGTTCACCGTCAAAAAGCACGCATAGCCCCAACTGGACACGTGCGTCCGCGCCGCCGATTGCGTCATGTAGCTGCCACCCCCCTCCGGTACCATACTGCAAAGCATGGTAGCATACGAGCGTCGTCTCGCAAGAAGGCACCTTGGCGATTTTTGCGGTATGGTTATATCGCGACCTGGGGTTTTACCCTTAAATCACATGACGAGTGTGATTCTTCTTCTGCCGGTTTCCGGTACTTTTGAACACGGCGAGAGGAACAACCATAGTCAGAGGAGGGAACTATGACCGTACACGAATCGACGCTATCGCGCCGCACGTTCGTCAAAGGGTCGCTCGCGGGCGTCGCGCTCGCAGGAGCTGCCGGGTCCGCGCTCTACGGCTGCGCACCCAAGGCCGAGGAAACCGCGAAAGACGGCGCTGCCGCGACAAGCGACCAGATTGCCTGGAGCCAGTGCAACGTGAACTGCGGCGGCAACTGCGTCTTCCAGTGGCATTCCCGCGACGGCAAGATCGTCTACATGGAATCCGACAACACGGGCGACGCCGACCTGCAAGCACGTGCTTGCCTGCGCGGCCGCTCCATGCGCCGTTGGATCAACAGCCCCGACCGCCTGCTGTATCCCATGAAGCGCGTCGGCAAGCGCGGCGAGGGCAAGTTCGAGCAGATTTCCTGGGACGAGGCCATCGACACCATCGCCAGCGAGCTCAAGCGCGTCATCGACACGTACGGCAACGAGGCCGTCTACGTGAACTACGCCACCGGCATGTACTGCTCGACCGGCAAGCAGCCCGGCCTGCGCCTGCTCAGCCTGCTGGGCGGCTTCATCAACCAGGGCTACGACTACTCCACCCACATGCTGCAGGCCGTCATGCCGTACATGTACGGTAGCGACAAGGAAAAGGGCAGCGTGTTCAGCCCGTACGACAACGTGAACGCCTCCTCGTTCTCCGAGGCCGAGCGCGCATCCGACCTGGTGGTCATGTTCGGCAACAGCCCCGCCGAAACCCGCATGGGCGGCGCGAACGCCGTGTGGGACTTCGCCAAGGTGCGCGAAGCCGTCAACGGCCGCGGCGGCAAAATCATCAACATCGACTACCGCCTGAACGAATCCGCCTCGGGACATCCCGAAGAGTGGCTGCCCATCCGCCCCGGCACCGATGCGGCGCTGTGCTCCGCCATCGCGCACGAGTGGATTGCCAACGGCCAGGTGAACAAGGAGTTCCTGGACAAGTACTGCGTCGGCTACGACGAGGACACCATGCCCGAGTCCGCCAAGGGCCAGAACAAGTCCTACAAGGACTACATCATGGGCACCGGCTACGACATGGTGGAGAAGACCCCCGAGTGGGCCGCCCCCATCACGCAGATCTCGGCTGACAAGATTCGCGAGCTGGCCGCCACCATCGCTGCCGCCAAGGCTCCGTTCATCTGCCAGGGCTGGGGATCGCAACGCCACACCAACGGCGAGGACACCACGCGCGCCATCTGCATGCTGCCTATCCTGATCGGCCAGCTGGGCTTGCCGGGCACCAACACGGGCCAGCGCGAAGCCGAGCCGCCCACGTACCTGGTTGGCTCCCTGCCGTTCAAGAACCCCATCAAGACCGCTATCCCCGTGTACCAGTGGGTGAACGCCGTCGACCACGGCAAGGACATGACCGCCACCAACGCCGGCATCATCGGTGCCGACAAGCTGGGCAGCGACATCAAGTTCCTGTGGAACTACGCCGGCAACTGCATCACCAACCAGCACGGCGACATCAACTACACGCACGAAGTGCTGCAGGACGAAAGCAAGCTCGAGTTCATCTTGGTGTGGGACACGGTGATGACCGACTCTGCCAAGTACGCCGACATCCTGCTGCCCGACGCCATGCGCTCCGAGCAGCTGAACATGCAGACGCAGGGCTACTCCGAGTACTACACGGCCGTCGTGGTGGGCGGACCCGCGCAGGAGGCTCCGGGCGAGTGCCGCTCCAGCTACGACGTGTGCGCGGACATCGCCGACAAGTTCGGCAAGAAGGACGAGTACACCGAAGGCCGCACGCATGACGAGTGGGTCCAGTACCTGTACGAAGAGGGCGCCAAGGCCGACGGCAAGATGCCCAGCTGGGACGAGATCAAGGCGCAGGGCATTTACAAGCGCGCGCTCGAGCCGTCCATCGGACTGAAGGACTTCCGCGACGATCCGGCGAAAAACCCGCTGGGCACGCCTTCCGGAAAGATCGAGATCTACTCCGAGCAGCTGGCGACCATCGCCGCTACGTGGGAGCTCAAAGAGGACGAGGTCATCAACCCCATCCCCGTGTTCACGCCCGGCTTCCAGGGATACGGCACCGTTACCGACGAGTACCCGCTGTATTGCTCGGGCTTCCATCACAAGAGCCGCACGCACTCCTCGTTCGGGTTCATCCCCGAGCTTGAAGCCGTGGCCCGTCAGCAGCTGTGGATCAACCCAATGGACGCCGATCCGCGCGGCATCAAAGACGGCGACAAGGTGGCCGTGAAGAGCCCGGCAGGCGAGATCCGCATCGAAGCCAAGGTGACGCCGCGTATCGTGCCCGGCACCATCGGCATTCCGCAGGGCGCTTGGCACAAGGCCAACATGAGCGGTGACCGCGTGGACGAAGGCGCATGCGTCAACACGCTGACCACGTACAAGCCCACGCCGCTGGCAAAGGGCAACGGCCCCGCGCACTCCATCATCGCTCAAGTCACCAAGGCATAAAGGGGGGAAGACGACATGACTCAGTATGGATTTTACTTCGATAGCACGCGCTGCACGGGTTGCCGCACCTGCGAAATGGCGTGCAAGGACTACAAGGATCTGCCCGTCAACATAGCGTACCGCCGCGTATACGACTACGAGGGCGGCTCCTGGACGGACGCAGGCGACGGCACGTTCACCTCCGACACGTACGCATACCACGTGTCGCTGGGCTGCCAGCATTGCGAAAAGCCCGCTTGCATGGCAAAGTGCCCGCAGGGCGCCATCGTGAAAGACCCGGAAAACGGCTTGGTGCATATCGACGACGAGAAGTGCACCGGCGTGGGGGCCTGCGTGGAGACGTGCCCTTACAACGTGCCCATCGTCAACAAGGAGATCGGCCGCGGCGTGAAGTGCGACGGCTGCGCCGACCGCGTGGCCGAGGGCAAGAGCCCCATCTGCGTGGAGGCGTGCCCGCTGCGTGCGCTTGAGTTCGGCGACATTGAAGAGCTGCGCGCGAAGCACCAGGGCACCGTGGCCGGCATTGCGCCCATGCCCTCGCCCGACACGACGAACCCCTCTATCGCCATTCTGCCTTGCCCGGCGGCGAAAGAGCCCGGCGACAAGACCGGCGCCATCGCCAACGAAAAGGAAGTAACGCTGGCATAGACCGACGAACCAAGCACCCCTCCCCGGCCGGCGCGCTGCACTCAAGCGGCGCGCCGGCTTACCGTTATAATAGGCCCAGACGAGAGGGAGCCGACAACCAGCCGGCCGTACGGGAAGCGATGCCATGCCACGGGGATTTTTCTTCGACAACACAAGATGCACGGGATGCAGAACCTGCGTCCTTGCGTGCAAGGACTACCACGACCATGGCTCCGAGCTGGCATTTCGCATGGTTCTTGACTACGAAGGCGGCGGCTGGACGCGCACCAACGACGGCACGCTTTACCAAGATGCCTACGCATATCACATCTCCATCGCCTGCAACCACTGCAACAGCCCGGTATGCACGCAGGTATGCCCCACCGGCGCCATGCACAAAGACGACCTGGATTTGGTGTGGCCGGACGTACGCAAGTGCATCGGATGCGGCTATTGCACCATGGCCTGCCCCTACCATGCTCCCCGCATCGATCAAGAGCTGAAGCGATCGAGCAAGTGCGACGGATGCCGCACGCGCGTCGCGAATGAACAGGCCCCCATCTGCGTGGAAGCATGCCCTGTGCGCGCACTCGACTTCGCAGCGGCGGGCACGCTGGCCGAGCGGTACCCCACCGCGGTACGCTCCATCATGCCGCTTCCTTCCGAGGATGCGACCGACCCCAACCTGCTCATACTCCCGTCGCCCGCCGCCGAGCGTGCGACGGACGGCGGCGGGCGCATCGCCAACCGCCAGGAAGCGGGCATCGCATGAACAGCGGATTCGATTCGTTCTCGCTCGCCTTGTTCACCTCGCTTGCTCCGGCAGGCGTCGTGGCGTTCATCGTGCTGGCTTGCGCGCGACTGGGCGTCCGCAACCACGAAGCCGCCGTGCGCATCGATCGCGTGATCGCGCTTCCGTTCTCCGTGGCGTTGATCGGGTTCATCGCTTCGGCAACCCACCTGGGAACGCCGGCAAACGCGCTGCACGTGTTTTTCGGCATTGGAAGATCGCCGCTATCGAACGAAGTGCTCTCGGCTGTGGCGTTTTTGTTTCTTGTGGGATCGTACTGGATGACGGCGTTCAAGCAGCGCTTCCCCGATGCCGTGGCAAAGCCGTGGCTCGTGCTTTCGTGCATCGCGGGCATCGTGCTGATCGCGGCAACGTCCACCGCGTATTCCGTGCACACGGTTCCCACCTGGGACACGCCGTACTCGCCGGCGAACCTGGTTCTTTCCGCCCTGCTGGCTGGGCCCGTACTGGGAATGCTGTTCCTGGAAATGGCCCACGCACGGCCCTTCGGCCTGGAAATCGGCTTGTTCGCTGCGGCCTGCCTGGCTTTGATCGCCGGCACCGCGGTACTGATCATGCACGATGCCAGCCTATCGCTTATAGCGAACAACGAAATTGCCGCCACTTCCCTGGCTCCACGATATCCGGCGGCTATAGCAACCCACCTTGTGCTTGGCGTTGCGGGCGTAGCGGCCGCCGGCTTCTCGCTTCGCCGCGGGCAGGCGGAACGTCTCACGTTCATTTTGCGCATTGCGGCAAGCGTCCTGGTGCTGGCCGCCGTGCTTGTCACGCGCATCGTGTTCTACAACCTACACATGACGGTAGGGTTTTAGAAAACGGAGGGCGTCGGCAACGCCAAAGCATCGCCGACGCCCGCTTAGGCAGAGCCGGTCGAGTCTAGTGCCCGCCGCCCGCCATCATCTTGGCCGCATGCGGAAGAGCGGCCGCGATGCCGTCCCAATTCTCGCGAGCTGCCTTTTCGCTGCCAGGCAGATTGATCACCAAATGACGGCCCCGCTGCATGCACAGCGCGCGGGACAGCATCGCATACGGCGTGATGGCCAAGCTGTGCGCGCGCATAGCTTCGGCAATGCCCGGAACATTGCGCTCGCACACGTCCATCGTGGCCTCCGGCGTCACATCGCGCAAAGAAAGGCCGCTTCCGCCGCAGGTCAAAACGATGTCAGCATCAAGCTCGTCGCACGCATGCACGATGGCGGCCGAAATGTCCGCACGCTCGTCCTTCACCACGACGTGGCTTTTGCACTCCCAGCCGTTATCGGCGATGAGCGCTTCGAGGGCCGCGCCGGCCGTGTCTTGCTTCAAGCTGCGCGTATCGGAGCACGTGATAATAGCGAAGGTGATGTTTCGATCCATGGTAAACCTTTCTCACCGGTTGGCGTAGTCAGTCAGCGAGAGGGGCTGGGGTGCGCCGAATTCGCGGGATCGCGGAGGCGAAGCGTACCTTGGGTACGCGAGCTTCCGGGAGCGCACGAAGGCGGTGTGCACCGGCCCCTCGCAGCGTCGAGCCGTTCCGCCGTTCGGCAGAACGGCGGAACCTTACAGGCAAATTTCCTCGTTGACGTCCAGCAGAATGCACCTGACCAGCGAGCCTTCCGTACGCCCCTCCAGGCCCTCGGGCAGCACGACCATGCAGTTGCTTTTCTGAAGGGGACCGAACAAACCGGAGCTCTGGTTGCGAGCAGGCTCGACCACGTACTCCCCCGATTCGTTCTTGGACAGGGTGGAACGCAAGAAGATGCGACGAGGGTCGCGCTTTTTGGCGTCGCGCGCCAACTTGGCCATCACGGACGGGCGCTCGAAGCACGTATAGCCCTGCATTTTGCGCAGTGCGGGACGGATAAGCATCTCGAAGCCCACGTAAGCAGCCGCCGGATTCCCCGGCAGGCCGAACACGGGCGTTCCGTTCACCACGCCGAACGTCTGCGCTTTGCCCGGGCGCATGTTCACCGTGGTCATCAACAGGTCGCCTAGTTCTTCCACCACCGGCTTGATGAAATCGAAGTCGCCGTTCGACGCGCCGCCGCTGGTCACCACGAAATCGAAGTCGCGCACCGCCGCGCTGATCGCCGCCGCCAAAGCCTCCTGCGTGTCTTCGACGATGGGCAGTACAACGGGCTTTGCACCAGCCGCGCGCGCCGAGGCGGCCAAGGCGTAGCTGTTCGAGTTGCGAATCTTGCCCGCTGCGGGGACCTCCGAAGGATCGACCAGCTCGGACCCGATGGAGATGATGGCCACGCGAGGACGCTGATGCACCGGCGCCTCAACCACGCCGCATCCCGCAAGAAAGCCTACGCCAGCAGGGTTGATAACCTCGCCGCGCTCAACCACCACCTCGTTGGCTTTAGCCTCCTCGCCCGCTTCGCGCACGTTCGATCGAAGCTTGGTCGGCTCGACGAAAGCAACCCGGCTGCCTGGCTTGCCATCGCCCGTGACCACGCTCACGATCTCGTACTTCACCACGGAGTCCACCGCATCGGGGATGGGGGCGCCAGTCATGATGCGCACGCACTGCCCATCCTGAATGGGACCGTCGAACGTGTCGCCCGCCGCCACTTCGGCGATGACGTCAAGCTCCACCGGAGATTCCGGGCTCGCATCGACAAGTTCGGCGGCCCGAACCGCGAAGCCGTCCATGGCAGAATGCGCGAACGGGGAAATGTCGATGTCGCTTTTCAAATCAGCTGCGGCAACCCGCCCGGCGGCATCCAAAACAGGCACCGTTTCGGCCGGCAACGTCTCAACATGGGAAAGAACCAGATCACGAGCTTCTTCGACCGAAACCATTTCAAGCATGAGCATCCTCCCTACCAGGCGAGTCGAGCTTGCACGCGCAACCCCTCGCGCACAAGCTCGGCGCAACCGCTTATTCACTAACGCATATTATAGCGCTTAGAGGATATAGAAAAGCGGTGCGATTCCGGTTCGATGACCAATCTTTAAGCAATTGCAATCGACGGTCCAACCCCTACTCGACATGCGCGCACGACAAAGGCCACCCCGAAGGACGGCCTTCCATCAACGCGGTATCGAACGCCTGATTTAGCGCTTGATGTTGTAGAACGCAGCCATACCGGCATACGTCGACTGAGCGTCAAGCTCTTCCTCGATGCGAAGCAGCTGGTTGTACTTCGCCACGCGGTCGCTGCGGCACGGCGCACCTGTCTTGATCTGGCCGGTGTTGCAGGCCACGGACAGGTCGGCGATGGTGGTGTCCTCGGTCTCGCCCGAGCGGTGGCTCATGACGCACGCATAGCCGGCCTGCTTCGCCATTTCGATGGCCTCAAGCGTCTCGGTCAAGCTGCCAATCTGGTTCACCTTGATAAGAATGGCGTTCGCGCAGCCCATCTCGATGCCCTTGGCAAGACGCTTGGAATTCGTGACGAACAGGTCGTCGCCCACCAGCTGCACGCGATCGCCGATGCGCTCGGTCAGCTGCTTCCAGCCGTCCCAGTCCTCTTCGGCCATGCCGTCTTCGATGGAGATGATGGGGTACTTGTTGACCAAAGCCTCCCAGTAGTCGACCATTTCGGCGCTCGTCAGCTCGCGGCCCTCGCCGGCCAGCACGTACTTCTGCTTCTCGGCATCGTAGAACTCGGTCGAAGCCGGGTCCATAGCGAACATGATGTCGGAACCGGGCTTGTAGCCAGCAGCCTCGCATGCCTTCATCACGTATTCGAGCGGCTCTTCGTTCGTCTTGAAGTTCGGAGCGAAACCGCCTTCATCGCCCACGCCGCCGCCAAGGCCGGCATCGTGCAGAACCTTCTTCAGCGTGTGGTAGATCTCAGCGCACCAGCGCAGCGCTTCGGCAAACGAGTCGGCGCCGACCGGCATGATCATGAACTCCTGGAAGTCCACGTTGTTGTCGGCATGCGCGCCGCCGTTCAGAATGTTCATCATGGGCGTGGGAAGCAGATGCGCGTTCACACCGCCGACGTACTTGTACAGAGGAAGTTCGGCGGACTCTGCAGCAGCCTTCGCCACGGCCAGGGACGCGCCCAGGATGGCGTTCGCGCCCAGCGCGCCCTTGTTGTCGGTGCCGTCGATTTCCAGCATGATGTCGTCGACGAAGCGCTGGTCGTCGGCTTCCACGCCAATCAGGGCGTCGGCGATTTCGCCGTTCACATGAGCAACCGCATCGAGCGCCCCCTTGCCCAAATAGCGACCCTTATCGCAATCTCGCAGCTCAACAGCCTCGAACGCGCCAGTCGAAGCACCCGACGGCACAGCCGCGCGGCCGAACGAACCGTCCTCCAGCACGACCTCAACTTCCACGGTCGGATTGCCGCGCGAGTCGAGAATCTCGCGACCGAACACATCGATGATGACGCTCATGAATGCCTCCTCGTAGGATGATGACGATTTACATCAAGAGCAATCATAGCACGTCGGAAACCGGGAGACGGCAACCCTGCGCGTTTCCCATAACCGCAGCGACGAACGGCAGCCCGCAGGATCGAAGAACGGCAAGAGAAGAGCTACCCCAGCGTCACTTCATCGGCACCGTCCAGAATACGCTCGCGCTCCGCGACCATGCGATCGATCAGCTCTTGTTGGGAATGAACGCCCACTTTGCGATACACCGCGCGCACATGCGTCTTCACAGTATCGGGCGACACGGTAAGCTCTTCGCAAATGGCGCGCCGCGTTTTACCCTCCACCAGCAACAGCATGACCTCGCTTTCGCGCTGCGTAACATTGCGCTCGGTAGCCGTAAAACGAACCACATCGGCAAGGCTTCCCTCTTCGAACCCTCCTTCGCCCGGAAGCACCGTGCCCCACCCGTACTTCAAATTGCTTCCGCTGGACAAGAACAATGCCGACGCAAATAAAAAGCATGCGACAAAGCTAGCCAACATCGCGGCGTCAGGCAGCGGGCGACCTGAAAGAAAAATGCTCGTCGCCAAACCACCTGCTACCGCGCCGAAAAACAACGCAGCGCCGGGACAGCTGGCCACCCACGTAGCCGGAAGGCCCATGTTTTTCATAAGACACGCGCCCAAGCTCCACAGCACAAGGTCGAGATAGCAAAACCCGGCAGCAAGCACCACAACGCCGAACGCCGGTTGTTCCGGCACGAGCGCCAATAGCAAAAAGCCGATTGCCACAAAAGTAAACGCCACTTTGTAAATGAAGCGGTTGAAATCAAGCCTAAGAAACACGAGAGTCGCGAACAACAGCACCACGGCTACCATTTGGCCCACGACAATATCAACCGACCCAAGAGCAGGCGCAGCGGCAAGCACGAAAAGGCTCATGTACAGCACGCCGGCAGCAACGCCCTGAACGGCTGAAGTGGCCACGAATTTGGCAGGAAACGGCAGCGCAACATCACGCCCGTGATCGCGATAACGTATGCGAGGAAATCCGCACACGATGCGTTTCAACAGCAACATCATGACAAACGGCAGCGCAAGCGCCATGCCATACAAAACAACCGGTCCTACCTCGGGTTCCCGTCCTTCGCTCGCAATGGAAAAACACGTCACCAGAACCGCAGCCGCCAGCACGGTCCCAACCATACCCTGATACAACGTTTGCTGCGTGCCAACCCATCCGAACACGCGGTCTATCTCCACTCGGAATAATGCGGCGCCCACGCCCGTCAGCACACTCGAACTCACATATAGCGAAACATCGGCTGTAAAAGGCAAGGCGCGATCAAGGGCCCAAACTAGATGCACAACCGCCGCAAGCGTCATGGTGAACGCCAGCATTATCATCCATGATGAACTATCGGGCACTTTCCGCGTCCGTTTAAACCATGCAGCAATTATCGCGCTCGCCACCGCCATGATAAACAACGGGCCCAACCATGAAGGCAAGCCGCCTCCCACATCAAGCGATGGCCCCGTACAACAGGCAATTATCCAGACGGTATAGCACGCAACCACCACCGCAATACGCCCCCGTCTTGCAACCGAGTGCAAGACGCCGACAACGACCTCGTGGCGTTCGTTCGACGCATTGAAAAGATTGCGAACATGTTCGCTTGGCATACCCTCCCCTTTTCTCCCTGCTAGCAGGATACCTTGCCAAGCCTCACCCCATGGGGTGAAAACCGGCGAACCGGCAGGTTCCCCGCGTCGGGCGACGAAATGCCATCCCCTTGTTTGCTACGGTGCAACTACTATTCGGTGCGGAGGGCACAGGATATGACGAAAGGGGAACTAGCATGGAAAACGAAGTTGCAACAAGCATGGATCGGCGCAGCTTCCTGAAAGGAGCATTCGCAACCGGAGCCGTCGCTACAGCGGCGGCCACAGGCATGGGCGCACTCGCAAGCTGCACCCCCACAGCAAAAGAAGATGGAGGCTCGCAAAGCACCAGTAGCGCCAACGCCAACGGCGGATACTCCTTCGAAACGGCTCCCGAGCCTATCGCCGAAGGAGATATCAAAGAAACCGTGGAGGCTGATATTGTCATCATCGGCGCAGGTTTCTCGGGATTATGCTGCGCGCTAGCAGCAGCCGAGGAAGGTTCGAACGTGGTCATGATCGAGCGAATGGATCACGTAGTTGGTCGTGGCGGTTCGATCTACGCAATGAACTCAAAACTGACGAAAGAAAAGGGCTACGAGTGTTCTGTCGAAGAGGTTGCCCAACGATACAAGCGCATGATGGGCTATCACTCTTATCGCGTTGACGGAACGAAATGGATGATGCACTTCAACCGCTCCGGGGAAGCCATGGACTGGCTCATCGACCGTATGACAACCGCAAGCACGGTTGGCGGCAACGACCTCACGCCGGTTATGGAGCATTGGTACGAAGACCCCGAAAACATCAACGGCGAGTTCCCCGGAACGCACGAATTCCTCAACGGTCCCAACGGCAAGGGTCCGGATGATAATCCCCAGCAAGACGTGTGCGACAACATGGCCGCGTACTGCACGAAAGAAGGCGTGGATATCCGTTACAAAACCGAAGCAAAGCAACTGATCAAAGAAGGTGAGAAGGTTACGGGTGTTGTTGCCAAAACAAGCGATGGCTATGTTCGATTCAACGGCAAAAAGGCAGTTGTCTTGGCAGCAGGCGACTTCGGGCAAGACAAAGAAATGCTCGAAAAATTCATTCCCTGGGCAGCACATCAGACGGAATTCGGCGGTATCTGGGACGGAACCGGGCATAAAATGGCCTATTGGGCAGGTGCGGCCATTGACAAAAACGAAACGCCAACACCTATGATCTTCTGCTTTCAATGGCGCTCTATCACCCGTCAAGTACGCGCGTTCCAAGGCCTCATGGTCAATTCGGACGGACGGCGCTACACCAACGAGGACAACGTCATCTCCCATGGAGCCCTCGCGCTTACGCAGGAGAAAAACCATTACGCATACGCCATCTGGGACAACGATTATGCAGAAGAGCCTCAGTGGCAAAACCATCTTTACGTAGACGGCCCTAAGGTGTTTGAAACCCCCGACGACGTGCGTGCCTATTGGCAGACCACCGTTGACGGCCCGGGTACCATCAACATGAACGGGTCAGGCGACATCGAAGTAAAGATGATAAAAGCTGACACCATCGAAAAACTGGTCGAAGAGCTCGGGCTTCCCAAGGAAGAGGCGCTCGAAACGATCAAGCGATACAACGGCTTCTGCGAAAAGGGCGTCGACGAAGAATTCGGAAAGCGGAAAGATCTGCTGCTGCCCGTGAAGAACGGCCCTTTCTACGGAATCAAATGCACCCCGTGGTTCCTCACCACGACCGGCGGCGTCCGCTGCAATGACAAGATGCAGGTCATGAACTCAGACAATGAGGTTATCGAAGGCCTGTATTGTCTCGGTTCCATGGTCGGCGACATGTACTGCAACTGCTACTCCACGCACTTCCCCGGCCACAACTTGGGAGGCACGTGCCTGACCTTCGGCTATCTTACCGGTCGTCACTTGGCTGGTTCCGAATAAACGATCCTCCCTATCGCAGGCCGGAGCGCACTCCCTCCGCGCCCCGGCCTGCGCGCGGAGCAAGCATCCGAGTCGCAACCGAGACCGGTGCGTGTCACGGTGCCCCAACACGAGGCTCCGAGCCGCCAGCACGAGTATGCCCTGCATATCAAAGCACCGCGATACGCAGATGGGAGAACGGCAGTCCGCAGGATCGAAACTCCTCGATCTTCAGCGCGATCTTCCCTCTCCCCATCGCAAATCGGCAGCAAACTCATATGATATGAGATCGCCAACCTCCGTTTCGCGTCAACCGCGTTCGCCATGCGAGAACTCGGACAATGCGAGAACGGAAGCGAGCCCGTTAACAAACGAGCAGACTCACGTCCGACGCAGAAAACAAGGCCGGATTCGCCCTGCGCTCAGCGACAACAACCTGCCCATTATCCCTCTCGCGCAACGAGAGAGCCCATCCGTCGATCAGCCCCGCCATCAAGGGCTCGAATTGATGAGGCGTTGGACCGAACGGCGCCTTGACGTAGCGTAAGCCCGTGAACCCCACCTCGACTTCACGATACGCCGCGAAATCAAGGTAGAACAAAACTTTATTCAACTTGGTTTGGTACAGACTGCGCACATGCTCGGCAAGGCAAACCACCGTCTCGCGAACACGATCGGGATCGAACAGGCGCATGCCGACATCAAGCCCCTCGCTCCGCGCGATCCTGTCCATGGCGTCGAACCGAATCACCGCGTAGTCGATACGGGACATGCCGCGCTCCCGCACGATGTCGCAAGCTTTCGTTCGCTCCTCGTCGGAAAGCTTGCGAGCACCCCGCTCTAAGCAGTTCAGCAAGAATCGCGGGTCGCGCGCATCGGCTAACAGCCGAGCATGAGAATCGGAAGCAAGGCACCCGCGCTCGTAGCGCTGCAAGCTAGCTACACCGATATCAAGAACCGCCGCGAACACCCGCTGAGAGAATCCGTATTTCTTCCGTAGTGCCACAATTTCCTCGGGCTGCATGACGCCTACTTTATCGCGATAAGCGCGGTCAAGCTTTTCGAGCCCTTTATCGACCAGGGGAGGCCATCCGATAGAGGTCCCGCATTTTGACAAATCAAGTGCCCGATATCAACTTCAACCGTTACGCCTCGGACATCCTCGACATGATGGCGCGTCTCGTACGTCGCATCGACCTCTTCCCGGCACTCCTCGCATAGCAGTTTTTCACCGGATCCATCGTCAACCCGCCTTCCCGCAAGGATAGGTAAGCGGCCATTTCGCCTCATGAAAAGAAACGCACACCGTTCGGCAATTTCCCCCATAAGTCACCTCAAATCACATCATTTGATGTGATAAGCATATCGCAATGCAAGCAACACGGCATCAAATGATGTGCTCTGCGCACGAGAGCGACCACAAACTCCTACAGCAAAATCGACAACACCGCGCACACCGCCAACCCTGTCGCCAGCACCACGCCGCTCGCCAACGAGAACGCGCGCGGCGCAAGCGAGGTGCGTTCCACGTCGGGGGCGCCGTAGCAGCGCGCGTCCATGGCCACGGCCAGCGAGTCGGCACGGCGAAACAACCCCACGAACAAGGGGATGAGCACCGTCTGCCAAGCCCGCAAACGCTGCCACAACCCGCCTGCGTCGAACGATGCGCCACGCGCTTGCTGCGCATCGTGCACGCGCGCCAACTCTTCGGCGGTAACGGGAATGAAGCGCAACGCGAGCGAGAACACCATGGCTATATCGTCCACCGGAACGCCAAGACGTCGCAAGGGGCAAAGAAAACTGCTTAACGCATTGGTCAACTCAGTCGACGTAGTAGTGTAGGTAACCACCAGGCTGCCCACCACAAGCAAGATGATCCGCACGGCGAAGAAGCAGCCGCGCGCAAATCCCGCAGGCACGAATCCGAACGTGCCAAACAAAGCAATCGGGGACCATGCGCCCAAAAAACCCGCCGACACGTCGCCCAGCCCCGAAGGGGCGCCTGTAGCAGCCGCCTGGGCCACATCGAACGAAAACGCATTGAACACCACCGTGAACGCAACGATCACGTACACCGGCAGCATCAAGCCGAACAGCCTTCGAGCGGGCACCGTCGACGCCATCGCAACAACAGCGAACAGCAACGCACACAGCCCCAGGCCAGTCCACGTATGCACCAAAAACAACGTAGCGGAATACGCAGCAAGCAGCACGAGCTTAACCCGTGCGTCGCACGCATGCACCGGCGAGGTGCCGGGAATATAAGAGCTTACGTTGATTCGCATGCAGGCAGTATGCCACAATCGGAGGATGCGCGCACGAACTGCACGAAGCCAACGCTAACGCGAGCGCGAACCGCAAGGCGCACGTCACGCCCGCAGTTTGACGATCATGCTCGCCGAACACTCAAAAAAGGGACCCGCGCATGCGGATCCCTTTCTCATATCAGTATGAAGCGAAGCGAAAGCTATTCAGCCTTCTCCTTCTCCACAACCTCGGCCTCGACGGCTTCCACGTTCTCAGCAGCAGCCTCTTCAGCCTTGTCGGCAGCCTCGACGGCGGCTTCCTCAGCCTGAGCCTCAGCAGCCTCCTCGACCTTCTCGACCTTCTTGGGAGCAACCTTCTTCGCAGCCTTCTTGGCGGCGGGCTTCTCCTCGTCCTTCTTCTTCACGGGCTCGGTCACAAGCTCCATGATGACCATGGGGGCGTTGTCGCCCTTGCGGGGACCCAGCTTCATGATGCGGGTGTAGCCGCCCTGACGGTCCTGGAACATGCCCTGCTCGACCTTCTCGAAGATCTCGCGCACGAGTTCCTTGTCGCCCAGAGCCGCGATGGCCAGACGACGAGCATGCAGGTCGCCGCGCTTCGCCCAGGTGATGATCTTGTCGACGTCAGGACGGATCTCCTTGGCGCGCGACTCGACCGTCTTGATGCGGTCGTTCAGGAACAGGGCGTTCACCAGGCTCTTCTTCATGGCCTTGGTGTGGCTGAAGTCGGTGCCCAGCTTGCGGCCCTTGTAATTGTGTCGCATGATACGTATCTCCTATAGCTTCAAATTGAGGTCCATGGAAATGAGCTTGTCCTTCACTTCCTCGATGGACTTCGCACCAAAGTTCCTAATGTTCAGCAGGTCGTTTTCGGAGAACTCGACCAGCTGGCGAACCGAATGGATACCGGCGCGCTTCAGGCAGTTGTACGAGCGAACGGACAGGTCGAGATCCTCGATCTGCTTGTCCAGCTCGGCGTTGGACTCCTGGCCCTCCGGCGCGAAAATGGACGGAACTTCGCCCTCCTCCTCGTCGGCCATATCGGACAGGCTCAAGAACGCGCCCATGTACTGGTTCACGATGTTGGACGCACGGCAGATGGCCTCGGTCGGCGTGATGCTGCCGTCCGTTTCCACCTCCAGCACGAGCTTGTCGTAGTCAGTACGCTGGCCCACGCGGGTGTCGGTCACGTTGAGCGTGCAGCGACGGACCGGCGAGAACAACGAGTCAACATGGATGACCCCGATGGGATCCTCCGTGCGCTTGTTGCGCTCGGCAGACACGTAGCCGCGGCCGACGCCGATGCGAACCGTCATGTCCAACTGGCCGCCATCGGAAACCGTCGCAATGACGTGCTCCGGGTTGACCAGGGTAAACTCGGTCGGGATGTCGAGGTCCGCGCCCGTAACCGTGCAAGGACCCTCCACCGACACATGCGCCGTGGCCTCTTCGATGTCGTCGTTCAGTGCAGAGAACACGAGTCCCTTGACATTCAAAACGATGTCCGTGATGTCCTCGATGACACCCTCGGCCGTCGTGAACTCATGCTGCACACCCTCGATCTGGATGGCCGTAGCCTTTGCGCCATCCAGGGACGAGAGCAGCACGCGACGCATGCAGTTGCCCAGCGTGTAGCCGTAACCGCGCTCGAGCGGTTCGACGATGAAACGCGCGACAGTATCGTTGACTTCTTCCGTTGTTACAGTAGGCCTCATGAACTCTGTCATGTGGGGTAAGCCTCCTTACTATGCCGCGATTATTTCGAGTAGAGCTCGACGATGAGCTGCTCGCGAATATCCAGATCGATCTGGTCGCGTTGCGGAAGCGCGAGAACGCTGCCCTGAAGTTTCTCGATGTCAACCTCAAGCCATGCCGGCACCTGCACGCGCTCGTTGGAGATCAGCGCGCTCTTGATGACCAACATGTCCTGAGCCTTGGGAGCAACGGCAACCACGTCGCCCGGACGAACGCGGAACGACGGGATGTCGACGCGACGACCGTTGACAACGATGTGACCGTGACGCACCTGCTGGCGAGCCTCCGCGCGAGACTTCGCAAAGCCCAGGCGGTAGACGACGTTGTCCAGACGGCTTTCCAGGATGCGAAGCAGGTTCTCACCCGTAACGCCCTGCTGACGGTTGGCCATATCGTAGTAATGACGGAACTGCTTCTCCAGAACGCCATAGATACGCTTGGTCTTCTGCTTCTCGCGCAGCTGAGTGCGATATTCGCTTTCCTTGATGCGCTTTTTGCCGGCTTCGCCCGGCGCGTAGTTACGGCGCTCGATTGCGCACTTCTCCGTGTAGCAGCGGTCGCCCTTCAGGAAGAGCTTCGCACCTTCACGACGGCACAAACGGCAGTCCGCTCCAGTATAACGAGCCATAATACTTAGATCCTTTCAGCTACACGCGACGACGCTTGCGCGGACGGCAACCGTTGTGCGGGATGGGTGTGCAATCCTGAATGCTGGCAATCTCCAGGCCGGCGGCCTGCAGAGAGCGGATGGCCGTCTCGCGACCCGAACCCGGGCCCTTGACGAACACGGACACCTTGCGCAGGCCATGCTCCATCGCCGTCTTCGCAGCGGCCTCGGCGGCCATCTGAGCGGCGAACGGAGTGGACTTGCGCGAGCCCTTGAAGCCCACCGTGCCGGCGGACTGCCACGAGATCACATTGCCCTGAGGATCGGTGATGCTCACGATCGTGTTGTTGAACGTAGACTTGATATGCGCAGCGCCAACGGCGATGTTCTTACGCTCGGAGCGCTTAATGCGCGTGCGCACGTTTTTCTTAGCTGCCACTTCTAGCTACCTCACTTTTTCTTTCCGCCGATTTGCTTACGAGGACCCTTGCGCGTGCGCGCGTTCGTGTGCGTGCGCTGTCCGCGAACGGGCAGGCCGCGACGATGGCGGAGTCCACGATAGCAACCGATCTCCATGAGGCGCTTGACGTTCTGAGAAACCTCGCGGTGCAGGTCGCCCTCCACCTTGATGTTGCCCTGGATGTAGTCGCGCAGCTTCTGCAGATCATCTTCCGTGAGGTCCTTCACGCGGACGCTCGGATCAACGCCGGTCTCGGCGAGGATCTGCTTGGAAGTGGTCAGGCCAATGCCGTAGATGTAGGTCAAGCCGACTTCAATGCGCTTGTCGCGAGGAAGGTCGACACCAACAAGACGTGCCATAGGTTATATCTCCTCTTTCTTCCTAGCCCTGACGCTGCTTATGGCGCGGGTTCTCGCAGATAACGAGGACCTTGCCATGGCGTCGGATGATTTTGCACTTGTCGCACATTTTCTTGACCGAAGGACGTACCTTCATAATCATTTCCTTTCGGTTATGCGTTCCCGTCTATACTCCACACCCAGCCGCAGGTGAGAATTTTCTTAACTGATTAACGCGCTTGACGCAAAAAACTGCGCCTACTTGAAACGATACGTGATACGGCCGCGATTCAGGTCGTAGACGGAAAGCTCAACCGTCACCTTGTCTCCCGGCAGGATCTTGATGTAGTGCATACGCATCTTGCCAGAGATATGGGCCAATATCTTGTGTCCGTTTTCGAGCTCAACCCTAAACATAGCGTTCGGCAACGCTTCTAGGACAGTTCCCTCAAGCTCGATTACATCTTCTTTGCTCAAAAGTGCTCCTTCAAAGCAGGTCGTTATAAGCAGCAACGATAGATTCTACCAAATAAAGTGTAGATTGAGCAAGAGAATTTTTTGGGCACAGAAAGCCAACAAACCGTTGGTTCGAATATGCCTGCATGTCAGGCGTGCGGTTCGGAACCGCGCAGTCCGCATAAGGAGCAGGACCGCCAGGTACTCGCGCGATGCGCAGCCGCCTTGTCGGCTTCGACGGGGTCGGGCGCGTTTTAAGGGTGGACGCTCCGTCAGAGAAATAAGTATAGGCATTTTGCCTGCAAGGTCAAGGGTATTTAATGTGAAGAAGACGAGCCAAGATCCGACTCCCCCAGCAAAGCCGCCAGCTTCCGGTACGAGACAATGGCCAAAACCGAGTTCGCCAACGCCTTGAGCACGTTGAACGGCAGCAGCGCGGGAAACACGAGCGCGGCAACCTGCTGATACGTCGCCTCAACGTACAGCGGCATCACCACGAAATTCAAACAGACGGAAACGGCCGTAGACGCGGCCACGCCAGCCGCGCAGCCCAGCACGACATACAGCAAGCATGGTTTGCGGCGATACACCGCCCCTACCACCATAACAAGGGAGACGGTTGCCATGATGTTCATGAACGCGCCCAAGGGATCGGTAATCAAATGGGGTATCCACGAAGCAACCGCCACGCCGACCCCTATCCAAGAGCCGTACAGCACGGTGGCCAGCAACGACACCGCACCGGAGGGATCGTACTTCAGCCATTCGGCGCCCGGGACCACTGGAAGCTCGACAAAGCTGAGGACCATCGCCATCAAGACAAGCAGGCCGATGGCGGCACCCTGCTTGGGAGATCGGTTACGTCGCTCGTACGGCAATGCGTCCATAGAGTCTCCTATCCGGCTTTCCGCCTATTATAATGCGCTCGGCAAGCAACGGCGAAGCGAGCCGACGCGTACGACAATCGGCTCGCTTCGCAAGGGGAACGGAACAGCGGATCTAAGCAGCCTTGGCAGCCTCTACCGCCGCCTTCACATAGCCGGCGGTGTCCACAAGCGTCGCACCGGAAACGGCGTCAGGGCCCTTCGCCTTCACGTCGGAGATCTTCTGGCCGGCCACAAACGATTCGATGGCCTCCATGGACTCAATCCATGGCGTAGTGGCCTGGGCCTTCTCCTTCATCATCGCGGAATACGCTTCGGAGTTCACCGACTTGGACATGAGCATCTGGCCCTCGGCGTAACCGGCGGCAAACGCTGCATCGGAATTCGGTACGGGAACGAAGCCTTCGGAAGACGTGGCAACGAACTGGAACTCGTCGATGCTCGTTGCGACCAGCACGTCGTCTTGCACGAGCGAAACGGCTTCGGCAAACGCCTTGTCGCCATGCGCAGCGGCGTTGACGCGCCCTAGCTTGAGGTTCGATCCATCACCCGAATACGTGCCCGACGAGGTGATGGCGTCGCTTTGAGCAACTTCGGACACCAGCTTAAGATAGTTGGGAGCGTCGACGAGCGTAGCCCCCGACACCGTATCGATGCTGGCCTTCTTCAGCTCCGAAGGCTTCTTGCCAACGCAGTAGTCTTCGATAGCGCGCATGGACGTGAGCCAAGGCTGCGTGGCCTGCGCCTTTTCCTTCATCATTGCGGAATACGCGTCGGTGTTCACGGTTTTCGACATGAGCACCTGACCCGTTGCGTAGCCGGCCGCAAGCCCGGCATCGGAATTCGGAACCGGCGTGATGCCCGTCGAACCGGCCGGCATAAATTGGTAATCGTCCACGCTCACGGCAAGGATCGAGCCGTCGTCTGCCGTAGCGACGACCACGCTTGTGAAGCATTTGTCACCGTGAGCTGCGCCGTAGCCGCGATGAAGGGTAACCGCGTTCGAAGAGCCGCCCGAACCGGCTGCGGGCGTCGCGCCTTCGGATGTTGCAGCGGCACCGCTTGGCGCGCACGAACCCAGCATGGAAGCGCCTGCCGCGCCCAGCGCTACGACAATGCTCCCCTTGAGAAAATCACGACGAGTGACTTGCAGTTCCATGGTAGCCTCCCTTGAAGTATCTTCAAACAACGAGGCCACCATACGAGCCGAAGCAAGGGGAATCTATCGTCAAAACGAGGGGACTTGCTCCCTACCTGGCATGTTCTTTCTAAACGAAAAGGGGGAGATTGCTCAAACGCCTTCGTCAGCCTGGTCATCGAGCAGCTTGAACAGCTCTTCGCGCGACGACACGCCAAGCTTGCGATAGATGTTCTTGCGATGGCTGCGCACCGTGGATTCGGCCACCGTCAGTTCTTCGGCAACGAAAATCGACGTGTGCCCACGACCCAAAAGCAGCAAGATCTCGGCTTCTCGAGCAGTCAGACGATGCGTTTCCGCCAGCTGGGCGCAACGACGCAGGTAATCTTCCCGCGCGTCAGGCAAAGCCGACTCCGCAGCATCGATGCCTTCAAGCATGACGCGCCACAGCCGCGAGCTGGGCGTGACCATGAGGACAACGGCCATGATCACGAACAGCACGATGAGGATCTGGTAGCGATACGCGCCCAGGACGCCCGCGTTAGCGCTGGCGTCCGAAAGCAGGCACACCAGACAACTGAATATAATCATGATGCCGCCAGCGGGCAACGCGAGAGAGCGCATGCGGCCCGCCATGGAAACGAGCATTGCCGACATAATGAGCGCGTAGACCGTGCAGAACGCAAGAGAGCCCACCACCATCGCCGAACGCTGAAGCGGCGGATCGACAAACGCGGTTGCGGCGAACGTCGCGAAAGCCATCAGTGGCAAGAAGAAGCGATAGGAGAAGTTGATCAGGGCTTGGTCCGTCTTCAGAAACGCAAGGAGCACCATAGCGGCTTCGGCGAGCAAGCCAGCCCATGCCAACGGCGCCATCCCCCACTCCATCGTCTGCGCCAAGCTGCTGTCGGCAACGAACAGCAGCAACATGGAAAACGGCATGACCGCGAAGAACAGCGCTCGGGAAAGCGGCGTCTTGAAATCCCCGGTCCCTTCCACTACGGAAACGTCCAGATGGCCGAACACGTCCCACCAGTTCGCGCCCGATTGCGCCAAGCGATCGTCCTCACGCTGCGAGCGAAAGAACAGCCGAGCGCATCCCGCAAGGGAAAGAACCGCCGCGCACGTAAGCGCTACGCGCACCGCATCAACGTTGAGCATCGGCAGCAAAGCGCTGCTGGCAAACAGGCCGAGCGCGGAAGCCCAAACCACCGCCAACGCGCGTCGAAACGCGAGCACGCGCAACCGGCTCACCCAAACAAGGCTCATGACGGCCGCTCCGAACCCCATCATAAGGCCGCATCCCGCCTCAACAAGGGATCCATCGACAACCCCGAAGCTCCACAGATCGAGCAGAGCATATCCAAGCGCGTAACAACCTAAGGCCAATAGCACGACCGTGCGGTTCAGCCGAGCATGCGCCGTTTTGAGCAAGCAGACGAACAGGAACGCGAGCGACGTGAACATAGCGGCAAGCGAGAGCGCCGTCGAGAACGAAACGGCCGGCAAAAACGAACCCGCGCCAAGGGCTGGGGTCGTCGCGCGCTGCCAAAACTCGAGCACGGGCAAAAGCAGGGGAACGCTCATGCAGAAGAAAAGAAGAGCAACCGTGTCGAACGCATCGAACTGCGGGATGAGGCCTCGCTTTTCAGGCTGCATTGCGTTTCTCCTTCCACCGCTCGTTCGCCGTGGCATCGGCCGACGCCGCTCACCCGCGTCGCATGCCGCACCTGCAGCACGGCTCCAAAGAAAGTATACTGTTCCAGTAGCGTATGTCGCTTCACGTTGAAGGGAACGGTATGGTTTCTCGGGAGTTCTTTCGGTTCAACACCACCAACACCATCAGTGCAGAGACCGACGATGCAAGCATCATCGACCGAGCCGTGGCATGGTGCGACCGCTGCGAGCTTTTGCTCTCGCGGGTTGATCCCGCAAGCGAGCTGTTTCGGCTCAACCATGCGCGCGGTGTTCCGACCGACGTCGATCCCGAGCTGGCAACGTTCATCGACACGGCGTTGGCATACTGCCGCGCCACCGACGGGCTGTTCGACATCACCATGGGAAGCGCAACGCAACTCTGGGACTTCAAGCGGCAAACGATCCCCAACCCCAACGATCTGGCCGCAGCGCTGCGCCACGTGGACTACCGAAACGTTGCCGTAACGGGCTCGACCGTGACGCTGCACGACCCGCTGGCCTGCGTTGACTTGGGCGGCATCGCGAAAGGATACATCGCCGACGGCATCCTTGCGCTGTTGCGCGAGAGCGGCGTCGAGCGCGCGTTGGTCAACTTGGGAGGCAATGTGGCGGTTATGGGAGGCAAGCCCGACGAAACGCCGTGGCGGGTGGGTATCCGAAAGCCCTTTCCTTCAAGCGCCCTGCCGATGCTGGACTCGTTCGCCTGCGTAAGCGTTCGCGACGGATCGGTGGTGACGAGCGGCATATACGAGCGCGCGTTCGAGCGCGACGGCACGCTGTACCACCACATTCTGGATCCGCGCACCGGCTTTCCCGCGCAGACCGACCTGCTGAGCGCCACCGTGGTTTCGCGCGCTTCGCTTGACGCGGACGGATTCACTACGGCGCTCGTCATCATGGGCGCCGATCGCGCGCTTGCGTTTGCGGAGAGCCATCCGTCGTTGGAAGCCGTGCTGGTAACGAACGAGGGCGATGTGCTGGCAACATCCGGGATAGGAAGCGACATCCCCTTCGAACTGCTGGAATAAAAACGCCGCCCACGCGGAGCGGCGAAGCAAAATGCGGTGCGCGATGCACTGATGCAAACGACATGAGCGGTGTGAAGTGGCTGGGCCACCAGGATTCGAACCTGGATAGCTGGTACCAAAAACCAGAGTCCTGCCGTTGGACGATGGCCCAGTTCAGAACGGCATGCAAAAGCCGAAGCCCCTGCCATCGCGATTGGAAGGAAAAAAAATGGTGGGCCGTGAGGGAGTCGAACCCGCGACCTTGGGATTAAAAGTCCCCTGCTCTACCAACTGAGCTAACGGCCCACGTCGCTCCAATGCGCGAGAATACATTTTAGCCGTGCGGACAAGGCCGGTCAATGAAAATGTTTGAAGGCCCCGCAAGCCCACAAAACGCTCGGACTCTTCGCGAAAGGATCCCGCCCCCTCGCTCGTCTGGAAAACCTGCGCCCGCTTTGGGCGGGCGCTCGAATGCGAATTCGTTATTCGGCAGGCTTGAACGTGTCCCTGTCCGGCGCGAACGACTGCATGGCCTCGATGGTGCGGGCGAACAGCTCGTCAAGCTCCCAACCTAGCATTTCCGCCCCGGAACGAATGACGTCGCGGCTGACTCCGGCGGCGAAGCGCTTGTCCTTGAACTTCTTCTTGAGCGATTTCACTTCGAAGTCCATGACGCTTTTGCTGGGCCGCATGACCACAGCCGCGCCGATAAGCCCCGTCAATTCCTCCGCCGCAAACAGAACCTTCTCCATTTGAAGCTCGGGGCTGGGCAGATCCGGATTGAAATCGGACGTGTGGCTCTGGATGGCGCGGATGAGCTCGGGCGTGCCGCCAGCAGCCTCGATCCAAGGCGCAGCGTACAGCGTGTGCTTCTCCGGCTCGTCATCGTGCTCTTCCCAATCAAGGTCGTGCAGCAGCCCCACGATACCCCAGAATTCTTCGTTTTCGGGGTCGAACTCGCGCGCGAAGTAGCGCATGGTCTGCTCCACCGTTTCGCCATGTTCGATATGGAACGGATCCTTGTTGTGCGCTTGCAGGAGCGCGAACGCCTCGTCGCGCGTCATACCGGCTTCCAGCGTTGACATGATGTCCTCTCTTCCTTCTTGACATCGATCTCGAGTGCTTCTTGCCACTATAGCGCATAGCACGTCGGGCAAGCAAAGCGCCGCGCTGCC
Organism: Paraeggerthella hongkongensis; assembly: GCF_003340345.1. GTDB lineage: Bacteria > Actinomycetota > Coriobacteriia > Coriobacteriales > Eggerthellaceae > Paraeggerthella > Paraeggerthella hominis. Next base: position 95,609 of record NZ_PPTQ01000012.1, read on the forward strand.
AAGAACCGACAAGCAAGCGCCGCGTCTGCGCAATCGCTAGAACACGATGCCCAGCGCGTTCGCAATCAGGCCCCACGCCACGCCCGTGCAATACAGACCCACCACAATGGCAACGTTCTGCCTCCAGTTGCGATTCGCCCTGAACAGCACCAACAAGCCCACGCCCGCGCTTACCAGCAAACCCGCCAGCATCGCCCCCGAGCCCAAGACGCCGTCCACGTACAGCTGCGCGATGACCACGCTTGCGGCGCAGTTCGGCACCAAGCCCACCAGCGCGGAACCTAACACCGAAAGAGCCTGGTTAGCGCCGAGAAACGTTGCCAGAGCATCTTCTCCCACCACTTCAAGAACGGTGTTCAGCGCAACGGTCACGGCAAAGATGAACAGCGCGACCTGAACCGTGTGCTTGAAGGCGCTTTTCAGGATGCCGCCCTCGCCATCATGGCAGTGGCAGTGGTCGTGCTCGCAAAGATCGTGAATATGCAACGGCGCGTCGATGCGCCGCGCGAGGCGCATGCCGGCGTCCACGATAAAGCCCATCACCATGCCGATAACGATTTTCGCTCCCAGGATTTTCAGGATCACCGCAAGGGGCACCTGCTCTGCAATGAAGATGGGAAGCATCTCGTCCGACGTAGACAAGAACACGGCGAACAGCGTCCCCAGCGTGATGACGCGGCCGGCCCACAACGTTGACGCAGCAGCAGAGAACCCGCATTGCGGAACCACGCCCACAACGGCGCCGACGATAGGACCCGCCGCGCCAGCGCGCTGAACTGCGGCTTGGGCTTTACTGCCGGTTTTATGCTCGAGCCACTCCATCGCCAAATAGGTGACGAACAAAAACGGGATGAGATACAGCGTGTCCGAAACGGAATGCTCCAGAACATGCCCTGCGATATGTATGAATTCTTCCATAACAACTTATTGTAGACCAATGCTCGACCGGAGCAACCGCCCGTCGTGAAATGGGCACGGAAGACCGCCCGCAGCGGGGCGCAGGCCTCGAATGAGGCGCGCGAAGACGGAAAATCCGGACGGAGCCGGGCGGCGAAGTATCGAAAGAACAGGTAACAACCCGCTTGGAACCTAATAAGAGCCAAACGATTCAGTTATACTGGACTCAATTTCCATTCGTTCATGGAGGCAGTATGACAAACCCACAAGCTGGATGGTACGCAGACCCCTCGGGAGACGCAGCAAAACTTCGCTACTGGAACGGCGAGCAGTGGACCGACGACTACGCCGATGCTCAGCCCGCAGGTCAAGAGCCGGCTTACGGAAGCCCCGCTCCCGTCTACCCGCAAGCTTCGGGCGGCCAGGCTTACTACCCACAAACGGCCAGCAACGACAGCGACCGCACGCTCAGGCTGGTCGCGTTCATCCTGTGCATCGTGTCCACGGTGTCAGTATGCTGGCTCATCATTCCCCTGGCCTGGATGATCCCCATGAGCATCCGCTGCTGGAACATCTACAAGGGAACGAAGCCCAACACCACGGCATTTGGCGTATGCACGCTCATCTTCGTGACCCTTATCGGCGGCATTCTCCTGCTGGTCTCGAAAAAAGACGCCTAGCAAACCCAGACGCAGCACTATCGAACAGCCTGACTCCTCCGGCGGCAACACGCCCAGGGGTCGGGCTGTTTTGCGTCGAGGGGCAAATTCGGAAAGCTCGCGAGCGCCGCGCATAGGTCGCTCGACGCCCCAGGCGCCCTGAGCAACAGGATATCGAAATCCCCCGATCGCGCCCGATCCGAAAACTCGTCAGGACGTTTCGAATTGGGCAACGG
>NZ_PPTQ01000013.1 GCF_003340345.1 Paraeggerthella hongkongensis
CATCCGGCTTCCTTCAGATTCCACCTCACGATGGACACCCTTGCCATTGGCTATGCACTTCCCACTGCCGGGCGTGCTAGGGACTTTCACCCATTAGAAAGCGCGCCATGCTCGGCGCACCAAAAAACGCGGACGCACGAAGCGCCCGCGTTTGCACCGCGAAAACCTGCCGGACTCAAACGGCCCGCTGGTCAATGCGGGTCGTAGTGACGACGCGCAGGATCCGTCCGCCGCCGCACGGATCCTCGTCGACCAGCGACGACTCGCCGTTCTCCACCAAAAACGCCAGAGGCGCCGCGCAGCAGCCGTCGTCTTCGGAAGCGTTCGCCTGCGCGCAGCAAGCTTGCAGCAGCACGTCGGGACGCAGCGACCCCGTAGGCTTCGACTCCAGCGAAAACGTCAGGACAGCTCCGGCAAGCTCCATCTCTCCCACCAGGAAGTCGGAAACCCGCAGAACCTTCTCCTTCTTCTTGCGAATCACGGTGATCTCTTCGGGCACCGGCAGCTGGGCGGGGGCGCAAGAGAGCAGCACCCGGTACGTGCCGATCGGATACGCAGCCGAAGCCGCCGGCGTGCGCGCGTCGATGTAGACGCAATCCTTCACCATCAGGTCGGGGACGCTTGCATCCCGCAATGCCTCCAATGCCTCGTCAGGCGCTACGTAGCGCGTCATCTGCAAGTCGAACAGCTCGTGCGTGCCCCCTACGCCCACCGGAAGCGCAGCGCCGAACGCAATTTTCATGTGGGGAGAGAATCCCTGGCTCACGGCAAACGGCAGTCCCGCGCGACGCACGGCGCGCTCGAGGGCGCGCGCCACCTCCAAGTGAGAGAGCAGCGCCAAGCGCCCCTGCTTGCAAAACGTCACGCGAAGGCGAAACAGGTTCGGATCAGACATGAGCTTCCTCCTGGCATTCGTCGAAGGCCGCCGGGGCATCCTCCGGAGCGGCGACGTGCGCGCGAAGATCGGAATCCGGCGACTCCGGCTGCGCATTGGACCCGCTGGCCACGCGCGGCCGCGCCAGCTGGTTGTCCGCGCCAAGCGAAGGGCATGCGCCGCACGCAGAGCACGCCCCGAACGTACAGTCGGGCGTCGTGCGCTCCTGTTCGGCAAGCTTGCGCTCGCGCGCCAAAAAGCGCTCGGACACACCCGTGGTGATATGCGACCACGGCATAACCCGATCGGTGGGATAAGCCGTTTGCGCGATCGCTTCGGGATCGATGCCCACCTCCTGCGCGGCATCGCGCCAAGCCTGCGCGTTGAAATGCTCGGTCCATGCGTCAAACCGCGCGCCGCGCCGCCAGGCCGCCTCCACCCACGCCGCGGCTTCACGTCCGGCACGGCTCATGACGGCCTCCACGAAGCTGGTGGAGGGATCGTGCCAATGCACGTCGATCGCACGGTACTTGATCGAGTTGCGCAGCAGGTTCACGCGTCGCAACGCTTCCTCGGGAGGAATCTGCCCGTCCCACTGAAACGGGGTCTGGGCCTTCGGAACGAACAGCGCGCATGAAACGCTCATGCGCAAGCTGCCGCGCTGCTCGGGCGGCGTCGCGGCCTTCATGCGGTCGTACGCGCGCTGCGCCAAGCTGGCGATACCCTTGATGTCCTCGTCGGTTTCGGTAGGCAGGCCGATCATGAAGTAGAGCTTGCAGCGACGCCAGCCCGCCGAAAACGCGGCGTCGAGCGCGCCGAACAGATCGTCCTCCGTCACGTTCTTGTTGATAACGTCGCGCAAACGCTGGGTGCCGGCCTCCGGCGCGAAGGTGAGACCACCCTTCTTCTGGCCCGCCACCAGCTCGGCCATGTCCACGCCGAACGAGTCAAGGCGCTGCGAAGGCACCGAGATGCGCACGCCTTTCCCGTCGCACGCGCGGTTCAGCCGCGTAAGAATGTCGGCGATCTGCGAATGGTCCGTCGAGGAAAGCGAGGTCAGGCTCACCTCGTCGTAACCGGTTTCGGCCAGACCCGACACCACCGAGGCCACCACGTTGTCCGCCGATCGCTCGCGCACGGGACGATACATCATGCCCGCCTGGCAGAACCGGCATCCGCGCGCGCAGCCGCGCAGGATCTCGACGTTCAGACGATCGTGCACCACTTCCGTGAACGGCACGACGCACGGTTCCCAACCGGGGCTTTCGGCAAAGCCTTCGAACAGGCGCTTGTCGATGCGCACGGGTGCCTCCGCCTCCAGCGGCTCGATCCACGAACCCTCCTGCTGCGCTGTCCCCTCGTCGCGCCAACGGTACAGCGAGGGCACGTAGCAGCCCGGCTGCTGGGCAAGCGTGCGCAGGATGTCGGCGCGCGCCGCGCCTTCCGATCGCATGTGCCTGACGATGGCCAAGTATTCCGGCAACGCCTCCTCCCCTTCCCCAATGCTGAGGAAGTCGAAGAACGGGGCGTACGGCTCGGGGTTGAAGGCGCAGGGTCCGCCGCCCATCACGAACGGATCGTCTTGCGCGCGATCCTTCGCATGCAGCGCGATGCCCGCCAGGTCAAGCGTCTCCAGCACGTTCGTGGCGGCAAGCTCGTGCGGCAGCGTGATGCCCACCGCGTCGAACGACGCCACCGGCGCGCAGCTCTCGATGCTGAACAGCGGCAATCCTTCGGCGCGCAGCGTGTCGCACATGTCCGAAGCCGGAAGGAAGGCGCGCTCCGCGGCCATGCCCTCCTGGGCGTTCACCGCGTTCACCAGAATGCGCAGCGCCTGGTTGGCCTGGCCCAACTCGTACGTGTCGGGATACACCATGCAGAAGCGAAAGTCTGCTTCGGGCTTGTAAACACAGCCGTACTCATGGTTTAGATAGCGAGCAGGACGCTCTGCATGGACAAGCAGCGGCTCGAGCTGCGGCCAAAGATCCTTCATCGGAATTTCCCCTCTTCGAATGCGGGATGAGCAAAAACAAGCAGAACACCGGGGACCGAGCAGGCCCCGGAACAAAAGTGCGAACTAGCGGCCCTTGACCGCGCCGCCTCCCGGGCGCACGCCGCCGACCGCCTGCGCGGCTTTGGCGCGCACGGCCTCCACGGCCTTGGCACCGATGGCCTGCGCCTTCTGAGCCGCGCGCTTCGCGGCGGCTTGGACCACCTTGTCGCGGGCGGAAGCCACGGCATCGGTCAGCCTGCCCAAGTTCGGGCCGCCTTCGTAGTATTCGATCGCAGCACGGCCCATAGCCTGCGTGCCCGTGTACCCGATCGCCGCCTTCACAGCCCAGCCGAGCGCGGGAACGAACGCCACCAGCTGACGAGCGACCGCGCGGCACGCGAACGCGCCACCCACCAACGCCGCCAGCTCCTTGACGCGCTCCATGTTGAGCTCCTCGCCATAGGCGGCGGCTATCATGAGCAGCATCTTCGCCTGGTTGAGCGTCATGACGGGCATATCGGCGCCCGGAATGATAACCAGCAGGCCCACGCCCGCGTTCTGCAAGGACGTCGCGTTCACGGCTTCCATAGACAGCGGCTTGCGCACGAACGGGAACGCCAGCGCACAGGCAAGGCGCTTCTCGTTGCAGGCGTCGATGACCCAGCCCCCCATGCGCTCCGAAAGCGACGCGGCCCTTGCGTCGTCGAGCGCGTACGGCTCGGTCAAAGGCTGCGCAGCAGACGGGCCCTCCCCTTCAGCGGGCAGCTGCTTGGGCTGCACGATCTTCGGCGAAACCACATCGCCGTCCGGAATAGGGAAGCCGGAGGCCCGCGCTATGTCGGAAACCAGCTCCGGCAACGTGGTCACCACCATGACCGGCACGCCGACCGCGCGCACGTGCTGAGCGCACACGCCCACCTGATCGCCCAGTCCCGCCACGATAACCGCCATGTCGTCGCCCGCGTACGGCACGAACGGACGGCCGTCCAGGTACGTCAGCGACACGCGCGCATGCGCGGACGCGCTGGCGAACGCCTGGCGTACGTGCGCCTGCACGTCGCCGGGAGCGGTGTCGTCCAGGTACACGCTCACTGAAATGGAAGTGCGACGAGCCTCGTCGATATTGGTGGCCTCGTCGATAACCGCTTTGACGTCAACGGGTAGCTGCATAACCGCCTTCTTCCCTAACGCTTGCTTGCCATGTTGTGGGTCCACACCGATCCGATCATACCCACCATGATAAAGTTGACCATCATGAACGACGACCCGTAGCTCATGAACGGCAAGGGGATGCCCGTGATGGGCATGAGCCCGCAGTCCATGCCGATGTTCTCGAGAATCTGGAACAGCCACATGCCCACAACGCACATGACGATGGTCATGCCGAAAAGGTCGCTGGCCGCCGCCGCAATACGGAAGCTTATCAAAACAAGCGACGCGTACAGCGAAAGCAGCACCATCACACCGAAAAACCCAAGCTCTTCAGCCAGAACGCAGAAGATGAAGTCGGTTGGAGCTTCAGGCAGAATGCCCAGCGCATGCTGAGTGCCCTGGAACAGCCCTTTGCCGAACAACCCGCCCGACCCGATGGCGATCTGCGCCTGGCGAAGGTTGTAGCCTTCCCCGTTGGGGTCGAGGCCGGGATCGAGAAACACCAGCAACCGGTTGCGCTGGTACTGCTTGAGCAGCTTGTATTCTCCCGTTGACCCCTTGATGACCTCGTCGATGGCAAACACGGCCGCCACCGCCACAATGCCGGCCGCCAACGTGATCAGCAGGTACTTCGGGCGCGCGCCGCCCACCACCAGCGCCACGGCGCCGATGAACAGGTACACCAGGCCCGTACCCAGGTCGGGCTGCGTCATGATGCACGCGAACGGCACCAGCATAAGGCCGAGCGCCTTCAGGTACTCGCGCGGGTCGTCAAGCCGCCCACCGTAGCGTGCCATGATACTGGCGTCCAAAAGGATGACCGTCACCTTGGCGAACTCGCCCGGCTGAATCTGTATGCCAACGTTTATCCACGACGTGGCGCCCATGGTGTTCACGCCGATAACGGGTAGGTGAGGCGACAGAATGAGCACCACGTTCACGATAAGGAACAGCGTGGTGTAGTCGGACAGCCTTCGGTAATCGAACTGCCAGACCAGCACCATGGCTATCGCGCCGACGGCCACGCCCATAAGCTGACGCGAAAAGCTGTAGTCGGGATCGTTGAGCACCGCCGAATAAACGATCACCAGCCCGTAGCACACCAGAAGCGCCACCACGATGACGAACGGAAGGTTGAGCCAAGGGAAGCGTCGCGTTCGCGTGGCTTGCGTTACGGCCCTGTCGGGAGCCTTGACCGAGTTGATCTGGGGCAGCTGCGCCATGACGCCTCCTTTCTAGTCCGTTCGTCCGCTTGACGATCCCTTGTACTCGACCGCTTTGCCCGTCGAGCCGGCGATCTTTCCCATGTCGGCGTACGTGCCTGCATCGTAATCGAGCACGGCAGCCAGAAGCTCCGCGCCCAGAGGAGCGCCGACGGCCGAACCGCCGCCGCCTTCCTCCACCACGCAGGCCACCACGTACTTGGGGTCGTCGTAGGGGGCGTAGCAGGCAAACCACGCGTAATCGTCCTTGCCCGCCATTTCGGCCGTACCCGTCTTGCAGGCAACCGTGGCCGGATCGATGCCCCGATCTTGAAACAACGGTGCGATGTCGGCGTTCTCCACGGTCACGCCCTTGAGCGCGTCGCGCACGAACGCAAGGTCCTTCATGGGAACGTCGGGCTCCGCCACCACTTCCGCCTTCGCGGACAGCGCCACGTCGCCTCCCGCGTTGCGCACCTCTTTCAACAGATGGGGCTTCATGATCTTGCCCGTTGCAAGGCCGCCGTACGCCACGGCGATCTGCAAAGGCGTGGCCAGCACGTAGCCCTGGCCGATGACCATGTTGGTGGAGTCGCCGCCCTTCCAGGCCGCCTCTTCGGGCGTGTCCTTGAAATACTCGGCTTTCCATTCGGGCGTCGGCACGCGGCCGGCTTCCTCGGCGGGCAGGTCGATGCCCGTCCGCTCGCCGAAGCGGTACTTCTTTATATAGTCCTGCATGGCCGTATCCGACACCGTAGCGGGACCGCGTCCGAGCGAGCTATGCTCGAAGAAGTTGTACGCTATGTCGTAGAACACCACGTCGCACGAGTTTACGATACCGCCGCGCAGGTCGAGCGTCCCATGCCCGGAGCGCTTCCAGCACTTCTGCACGTCGCCCGAACCCCAGCCGTCCCACGAACCGGTACAGGTCCACGTGCGCGAGGTGTCCGCGAACCCGTTGGCCAACGCCGCCAAGCTCGTGAACGCTTTGTAGGTGGAAGCAGCCGGGTACGTGCCTCCGATCGCGCGGTTCAGCATGGGCCGATGCGCGTCGTCGGACTGGTACACGTCCCACACATCCTGCGAGATGGAACCCGAGAACACCTCCGGTTCGAACGTGGGATAGCTGGCCAGGGCCACGATGCCGCCGTCACGCACGTCCATGACCACGGCCGCGCCGGCCGTGCCCTTGCCCGTGCCGATGGTGCCGTCCTTGGGCGCGATCAGCTCCGCAAGCGCGCGGTCGCAGGCGTACTGGACCGGCCCCTTGATGGTCAGATAGACGTCGGACCCGCTCACGGGCTGCGTTTCGCTCACCACATCCACCACGTTGCCGTGCGTGTCGGCAACCACCTTCTTTTCGCCGTGATCCCCCGCCAGCATGTTGTCGTACATCAACTCCACGCCCGCCTTGCCCACGGAGTCGCCGGACTTCACCACGCGGCCCTCGGGCGGGTTCTTCAAATCATCCTCGCTGGGAAATCCTGTATAGCCAACCGCGTGCGCCGCGAGCGCGCCGTAAGGATAGTCGCGCACCGCACGCTCGTCCACCGTGATGCCGGGAAACGCGTCGGAATGCTCCATGATGAACGCGACGTCGCGCATGCGCACGTCGCTGGCTACCACGCGCTGACTCTGCGCGCCGCTCGAAGCGTCGAGGATGCGCTTGCGCACCACGTTGTAGGGCACGCCCAGGGTGGCGGACAGGCGCTGGACCACGTCGCGGTCGTTCGCCACGTCCGGGTCGGCCAGCACCGTCAACGACGAGCGGTTCTTCACAAGCGGCAGCCCGTCGGCATCCAAGATGCGGCCGCGCGGCGCCGGCTTGTACACGATGCTGTACTGGTTTTCGTCCGAAGCGCTGCGGAACTCGCTCTGCTCGAGCACCTGCATGCTCCAGATCTTCGCCGTCAGCGACCCGAACACGCCGGCGGCCAGCACGCCCATGGCCACGAAGCGCGACTTGAGGTTGCCGGACGGATTCGGAGCGGCCTGCTGCACGCCGGTCGCATGCCCGGAGCCGGAACCGGCCACGCGCTTAGCGGAATCCGGCAGCGTGGACGACACGCCCACCGAGCTGATGGAGCGCACGTCTTTCTTGACGCTGACGTTGGACGACGAGCGGCCCTTCACGATGGAGAACGTGATGGCTATGGCCGCAATGGCCACGATGGCCGCAACGACAGCTGCTATGATGGCGACAAGCATGCAGACCGCCTCCTAGCGCAGCCGAGGCGTGCGCAGTCCGCGGTCCTGGGAGCCGCCGACCATCAGGCGCGCCATGATCAGGTACAGCACCAGGCCGACGATGCAGTCGTAAAGTCCGCACGGCAGCGCCCGGTACAGAAACGCGTCGAGTGCGCTGGCGGAAAGCCCGGTTGTCATGAGCAGTCCGCCGTACAGCATCTCGACCGCAAGAACGCTCACTGCGAAGATGGTCAACGGCATGAACAACGTATCGTTGTCCAGGATCGCGAACGCGCGGGAAGCGACGAACGAGAAGAGCACGAACAGGAACGCCATCGCGCCCACCGGCCCGGAACCCGTCAAATCGTACACGAGCCCCAAAACAAACGGCAGGACGGGTCCCGCCTCGTTCGGCCTCACGATCGCGACCACCAGCACGTACGCCAAAAGGAAATTCGGCTGAGCAGAGAACAACGCTATATTGGGAGCCACGACGATCTGGAGCAAAACGGCCACAACCGCGCCGACCGCAACCACGGCATTGCTGCGCTCAGGGCCCATTACGCATCGCTCCCTTCGTTATCCGCATTCGAAGACCCCGACGAAGCGTCCGATCCGTCGGAGCCCACGCCGAACACCACGAGCACCTCTTCAAGCGAAGAAGCCTGATCGTTCGGCGAGACCACCGCACGTCGCGTCGCACCGCCCTGCTGGGAATCGACCTTGACCACCGTGCCGATGACCAGGCCCTTCTGGTAGCTGCCGCCCAAACCCGACGTAACCACAACGTCGCCCGGATTCACCGTCGCGTCGGCATCAAGGTTTTCGAGGTACAGCAGCCCCTCCAGGGAGCCGCGAACGATGCCCTCGGCGCGGCTCGACTGCACGAGCGCCGCCGCCCCGGATTTCGGATCCGACAGCAGGCGAACCTTGGCGGTGTGCTCGGTCGTCTCGAACACCTGCCCCACCACGCCCGATGCGGCCATGACGGTCAAACCGCTGTCCACGCCGTCAGCCGATCCCTTGTCGATGGTCACCGTCTGGCTCCAGGCTTCGGAGCTGCGACCGATGACGCGCGCGCCCACCCCGTCGATGCCGGCCGTATCCTTGAGATCGAGCAGCTGGCGCAGGCGCTCGTTCTCCTGCCGGTACTCCTCCATCTGGGCGTACTGCTCTATGAGCTCGGCGTTGTACTCGCGCAAGCCCGAAAGCGTCGATTCGTCCGCAGTGGCGTTCTCGATGCCCTCGCCCGCGGCGCTCGCAGCCGAACCGGCAGCGGCGCCCACGAACCTAAGCGGCGCGACCGCGTTCGACACGGCTCCCTGCACAGCATGAACAGGCCCGTTCTCCCCTTCGCGTGCATATACCGCAACCAGCACGATCGACGCCACCAGGAATGCAACGAGCAGAACCCGGCGCAGAAACGCCGAGTTTCTTTGTTGGAAGTTAAGCGCCATAAGAAAGCCGGCTCAACCCTATTTCGACCGCATGAGGGTCTGCTTGAGCGCCGTCGGCGTCTCGAGCACCTTGAGGCAGCCCATAACCACGTTGGTGAGCGCCGTTTCGCTTGTCCATACGGGAATCTCCAGCTTGTCCGTCAGGTAGCGATCGAGGCCGGACAGAAGTCCGCCGCCGCCCGTCAGCAGGATGCCGTTCTGGATGATGTCGGAGGCCAGGTCCGGGTTCGTCTTCTTGAACGTCTCCTTGATGTGCACGACCATCTCCTCGCACGGGGCGATGAGGGCCTGGCGCACGTCCTCGGACTGAATGGTGACCTCTTTCGGCTGCTCGGTGATGACGTCCTGGCCCGAAATGATCATGTCGCGCTCGCGACCGTCTTCGAACGGCAGGATGGAGCCGATCTTGATCTTGATGATCTCGGCCGTGCGCTCGCCGATCTTGATGCCCAAAAGGTCGCGCAGGTGCATGGCGATGGCCTCGTCCATACGGTTGCCGGCCAAGCGCAGCGAAGACGACGTGACGATGCCGCCGAGCGAGATGACCGCAACCTCCGTCGTGCCGCCGCCGATGTCGACGACCATCGAGCCCGTCGGCTCGGTAACGGGCAGGTCGGCGCCCATAGCAGCAGCCATGGGCTCTTCGATGAGGTACGCCTGACGAGCGCCCGCCTGCACGGCCGCCTCGAACACGGCGCGCTTCTCCACCGACGTGGCACCGCAGGGGATGCAGATGACGATGCGGGGCTTCGCCTGCCACGGATACTTGCGCGGAGCCGCCTTGTTGATGAACGCCGAGATCATAGCCTCGGTCACGTCGTAGTCGGCGACCACGCCGTCATGCAGCGGGTGCTCGGCCGAAAACGCCTCCGGCGTGTGGTTGATCATGTTCTTGGCCTCGTGGCCGACGGCGAGCACGCGATGCGTCGCCTTTTCGATAGCCACGACCGAAGGCTCGTTGACGACGATGCCTTCGCCCGGAATGGCAACCAATGTATTAGCAGTTCCGAGGTCGATAGCCATGTCCGTGGACATTTGACCCGTCAAACCCGAAAACATATCTAAGAAGGACATACGGGCAAACCCCTTGTATCTCGTTTCTACGTGAAACTGAATTCTAGCACAGGGGGTTTTCCCCGCGCGAAAATCCACGAGGGGCACAACTAGCCCGCCCAATGACGCGAGGGAAACAAGCGAAACCAAGGAACGGTCCCGGCACCGCGCTCGCGCCGCCTTATGCGCGCACGAGAAAACGCTCCCGCTGGCAGGTTCTGACGGTTTGAGGTCGTTTGGCCGAGCCCTGCTCGCGCCGCAGCTTTGCCCGTTTTTCGTTTTGCCTGGTCACAGCTCTGGGCTGCTGGGCCGTTCTTTCGCAGGAGCTTGCTTCGCCGCCTTCGACGACCTCAAACCGTCAGAACCTGCCAGCGACAGGGGTTTTTCGCGCGCAAGCCGGCCAGCGCACCGCACGCCGCCGCAAGCCCGTACGCGAAACCAGCAAGCTGCAACCCGCGGCGGCATCCACAAGAAAGCCCCGGCGCCTCGCGAACGCTCCCCAACTAAAAACGGGCTTGCGACGCGAAGTCGCAAGCCCGTCGGGTCGCATATCTCGAAACAGCCGCGCGCCTCGAACAGACGGCCGGACCGCCAGCCTCGCCTAGTGGACGCTGCAGGAGAGGCAGGGGTCGTAGGCGCGGACCAGCTTCTCAATGTCCAGCTGGATGGCGTCGCGATCCAAGCCCTCGGACACCAGCTTCTCGGCCAGAAGGCGCATGTCGGCTTCGAGGTTCGCCACGTTCTGAGCCGTAGGCGTCATGATGGACGCATGCACCACGCGGCCCTCTTCGTCCAGCTCCAGCTCATGGAACAGCGCACCGCGCGGCGCTTCGGTGAACCCGGTGCCGCGACCCGCCTTGACCTCGAACGAAACCGGCTCGCTCGATCCCTCGAAGCCGTCCGGCTCCGCCAGGCGACGGCACAGGGCGGCGCAGCGCTCCAGCGCGTCCACCAGCTCCACCGCCTGCGCCACGTTGTTCAAATACGGATTGCGCTCGGGCGGGCGCAGGCCGGCCTTCGCCGCCGCCACCTTCGCATCCTGGCTCAAATGCTGCCACGAGGCGTTGATGCGGGCGAGCGCGCCCGTGAAGAAGGGCTTGCCGGTCGAGCGCACACGCGAGAGCAGCGCGGCCGAATGGGGAACCGCGAACTCTTCCAGCTCGTTGGTCGCCTCATCGGCATCGAACGTCAGGTCCGCATCCAGGAAGCGCGCCGTGCGCGAATCGCACACCGGGTAGCGGTCGGGAGCCACCATGGCCAGCATGTCTCCCGCAGTCTGGATGTCCGGCACCTCGAACGAATCGAACAGGTCGACCGTCGCCGACGCGAACGCGCGCGCCTCGTCCATCTTGTCGGCAAGCTCCCGGTACTCCCCCGCTTCCAGCTCGTGCGTGAAGCCGCCGACCACCGCCGTGATGGGATGGATGCTGCGACCTCCGACGCGCGTGCACAGCTCGTTGCCGAGCGCCTTGAGCCCCAGCGCCTTCTCGAACAGCTCGGGGTTCGTCTCGGCCAGCGGGAACACGCTCTTCATGCCCACGAAGTCCGGCGCGGCGAACACGAACAGGTGCGACGCGTGGTTTTGCAGGTAGGACCCGTACACCAAAAGCTCGCGCAAGGCGTTCGTGCGATCGGTCACCTGCACGCCGAAGATGCGCTCGATGGCAAGCAGGTCGGTGACCACGTGGCTTGCCGAGCAGATGCCGCAGATGCGCGAGGCAATGTAGGGGATCTCCTCGAACCGGCGGCCGCGCACCATGCTCTCGAACAGGCGGGCCGGCTCGACCACGTTCATCTCAACGGTCTTCACAACGCCGTCCTCGATGACCACGTGCACGTTGCCGTGGCCCTCGACGCGGGCGATATGGTCGACGTGTATAGCGGTTTTCGTCATGGGATGCTTCCTCACTCGCTCGCCGCAAGGGCGGGGTTTACCTGATTGAACATCTCGAGCGCCTGGTCGAAGTCGGCCACGGAAACGCCGTAGCGCGCCACCGCTTCGCGAGCCGACGCCAGGTTGGCATCGGGCGAAAGGCCGCGGCACCCGTTGCAGGGCCGACCCAGATTCACGCACTTCGCACCGCAGCCGGCTACGGTCACCAGCCCCAGGCACAGCGTTCCCTTCCCGTAGAAACAGCTGGACTCGTTGCGTTTGCAGTCGCCGCACATGGTCTTCGTGGGGAATCCCTTGTTCGACCCGTACAGGGCGCGCTGCAAAACGTCCAGGAAGTCAAGCGTGTCGATCGGGCAGCAGCGCACCTCGTAGTCCACGTCCACCACCGCGCTGATCGGCCGCGGAGCGATCATGTCGCCGCACGCATCGGGCAGGCGATCGTACACCTGGCCGGGACGCTCGAGGAAGTGGTCGGCCGCCATGCCGGGGATGCCGGCCGTGGTGGCGCACGCGCCGATGGCGATCACCACGCCGGCGCGCTCGCGCAGCATGCGCACGGTAGCCTCGGCTTCCTCGGTGGTCACCGCGCCCTCGATGATGGCGACGTCGAAATCGTCGGGCATAGGATCGCTCGAGGCCAGCTGCCAATAGCGCAAATCGATCTGCCCCAGCACGTCAAGCAGATGCGCCTCGGCGTTCGTGATCTGCAACTGGCACCCGAAGCAGCTGGCCAGTCCGGCAACCACGACGCGCGGCGCAACCGGCTTCTCCTGACAGGCAATGCAGTTTCCGCTCATATTGCTCCCGTTCATCCTACATCGACCCCTGAATGTTCTTGGCTTCCCAATAGTTGAACACGGGTCCGTCGATGCACACGTACTGATGGCCGATCTGGCAATGGCCGCACTTGCCCATGCCGCATTTCATGTGACGTTCGAAGCTGCAGTAGATGTGGTCGTAGCTGATGCCCTTCTTGCGCATCTCGTCGATGACGAAACGGTACATGACCGGCGGCCCGCACAACGCCCCGAACGTGTTGTCGGGATCCACTTCCAAATGTTCGAACGGCTTCGTGACCAGGCCCACTTCCCCGTCCCAGGTATCGTCGGGGTTGTCGACGGTCAAATACAGGTCGAAATCCTTGCGATGGCGCCACATCTCGAACTGGTTGCGGAACATCACCTCGGAGGGGTTCTTCGACCCGTAGATGATGGTGACCTTGCCGAACTCGCTGCGCTCGTCGTGGATGTTGTTGATGAGCGAGCGCAAAGGCGCGATGCCCAAGCCGCCCGCAACCAGCAAGATGTCGTGGCCCTTCATGTCCTCGAAGGGGAAACCGCGGCCGAACGGCCCGCGCAAGCCCACGATGTCGCCGCACTGCATCTGGTGCAGCACCTCGGTGAACTTGCCCGTGCGGCGCACGCACAGCTCGATAAAGCCGTGCTTGGACGGCGAACTGGAAATGGAGATGGGGGCCTCGCCCACGCCGAAGATGGACACCTCCACGAACTGTCCGGGCTCGTGATGGAACGCATCGCGAATGCGCTCGTCGATCAGGCGAAACTCGAACAACTTCTCGGTTGCAGTCAGCTCCGTGATGGACGTGATGCGCGCCGGCCAGGGCCGGTACGGGTTCGACATCATCATCTCGGTCCCCGAAAGCGGAGCGGGACCGCCCGCGAACGGGCGCACCTGCACGGTGGACACAGCGCAGCTACTGGACATCCTCGGCCCCCTTCCTCTCGAAGAACTCCAGCACCTCAATGGGATTGATGTTCGCCTTGCACGCCTTCACGCACCGGCCGCATCCCACGCAGAGCATGCGGTCGTGGTTCGCCAGAAAGCCGTTGAGCTTGTGGTACATGCGATGCCGTACGCGCGTGCGCCCGTCGCCGCGGAAGTTGTGGCCGCCGGCCACTTCGGCGAACTGCGGCGCCGTGCATGCGTCCCACACGCGCTCGCGCCGCCCGGTCTTGCCGTCCGGGTCGAACGTATCTTGAATATCGAAGCAGAAGCACGTGGGGCACACTGCCGAGCAGGCCGTGCACGAGAGGCACCGACCGCCCAGCTCGTCCCAGTACGGATCTTTATGGAACGCGTCCATGAGCATGGCCACGTCGGTGATATCGGGGATCGAGCCGTTGAAGGACTCCTGGCGCCGACGCGTGGCCTGACGGAACTCGAAACGGTCCTCGTCGGTTGCGACGCGCGGGTTGCAGGCGGCCTCCAAAATGTTCGCAGCCTCGACGCTCGAAATGCTCACCAGGTACTTGTCGCCAAGATCCTGCAGGAACAAGTCGTATCCGAAGCGAGCTTCGTCGGCATCCCACAAATGGCAGAAGCACGTGGCGGTGGGCATGCAGCTGATGCCCACGATGAGCGTCGCGTTGCGGCGAGCCACGTAGTACGGATCAGGGTAGCGACCGTCCTTGAACACCAAATCCAAGCGGTTGATGGCGTTGATGTCGCACGCATGGGCCCCGAAGATGACGCGCGGCGTGATCTCCGCCGCGAAGTCGGTGACCGAGTTGTCGGCAACATCGAACGTCATAAGGGTCTCGACCGGCGGCAGGAAGTACTTCTTCGGCGACGCGATGGTGGTCTCGTAGGCCAACTCCACGTCATCGGGCGAAGCGATGGCCTCGAAGGAATAGCCCTGATCGCTTTTGACCGGGGCCACCACCTCATAGGATTCCATGAACGCCGACACGAGCGCTGGCAACTCGGTTGCATCGATAACACGATAGAGCATGCTCTCGTCCGTTTCTCGTCTGGGTGAGCAGATGTATCGGGCATGGAAAGGCCCCTTCGTCGTTACCGAGCGAAGGGGCCTTTGGCGTTACCGGTCGTTCTCGACCCGCTTACGCAAAGAAGATGCCGATCTCGCGCTCGGCGGATTCAGGGGAATCCGATCCATGGATGACATTCTCGTCCATGATGAGACCGAAATCGCCGCGAATCGTGCCGGGGGCTGCTTCCGCCGGATTAGTGGCACCCATGAGCGCGCGGCACTTCGCCACGGCGCCCTCACCGGAGATGACCATCTTGACCACCGGGCCGCTGGTGATGTAAGAGATCAGACCGTCGTAGAACGGCTTGCCCTCGTGCTCGGCGTAGTTAGCCTTCGCCTGCTCGTCAGTCACCATACCCAGCTCCATGCGCTCGACAACCAAGCCCGCGCGCTCGAAGCGGTTGACGATCTCGCCGATGTGACCGTTGCGCACGCCGTCCGGCTTGATCATGCTGTACGTCTTCTGAACTGCCATATTGTTCCCTTCTCTATCATGCATTATTGCAAACGTGAAGAAGGCGCGCGCGAACGCACGCGCCTTCGGTGAACCCTGTTAATTCTGACTGGGGAAATACAGATCAACGCTGGAAACCTTCCAGCCGATCGCATCGCGCACGAGCGACACCTTGTACTGCATGGCGCCGCCCTCGGCGGTCTTGGCCGTCACGTACACGGTGGAATCGCTCATGGACTTGTTCATGCCGTCGATAGCGGGATTCGCATCCTGCACGACGGGCTCGACCATGGAAGCGGCCTTGCTGGAATCGACTTCGCTCGAGAACACGGTGCTCACCGCGTTCTGAGGATCGGCGAACAGCTGCTTGACCACCGTCTCCTGCGTCGGGTAGCCCCAGCCCTGCGTGTACAGGAACACGGCGCCGCCGAACGCGACCAGAATCAGCAGCACGATGGTCACGAGGATCTTGAGACCGACGTTGCGGCGCTTGCGATCCTGCTTGGCCAGGCCCTTCGACCACTGCTCGAGCTCTTCGTCGCTTGCGTTGAAGAAGCGATCGTCTCCGCCCGCAGCCCCGTAAGGGCTCGGCTGGGCGTAAGGGTCCGCGTAGTAGTACGGGTCCTGCTGCGCGCTGGCGTACGGATCCTGCTCCACGTACACCGCGGTTCCGTCGGCAGCCACGTCAAGGCCCGACATGTCGGCGACAGCCGGAACCGGAGCCATGACCTGCGTGATTTCCGACGTGCCCTGAGCCACGGCGGCTACGGCACGCTGGTAGTCAACGCTGGCGGAGTCGGAGAGGAAGTACGTCTTGTCGGCGATGGCCTCTTCGAAGGCCGCGGAGGCCTTCTGCATCTGGCCGCACGCCACGTACGCCTGACCGAGGTTCGCGTACAGCTTGTTGCGCGTGTCGGATCCCATGTCGAACTGCAACGCGCTCTCGTAGGACGCCACGGCATCCGACGGCCTGTCAAGCGCCATGAAGCACACGCCCAGGTTCAGAAGCGCCTTGGTGGGATCGGGGTTGCCCTCGTCGAGCGCCGCCTCGCGAAACGCCACGCCCGCCTCGGCGGACTTGCCCAGCTTCATGAGCGCGCTGCCCATGCCGCTGTACGCTTTGTACGAAGCATCGTACTTCGCATCGGAAACGGCGATCTCGAAGTGCTTGACCGCGTCCTCGTAGTCATGCAGCGCCGCGTAGGCCATGCCCAAGTTGTAGTTCACCGCGCCGCACGCGTCGTACGCGGCATCGGCCGTGGCCTGCGTGTACGCATGGATGGCCTCGTTGGGATTGCGAAGCTTGATCAGGCAGTTTCCAATCTGATGGTACAGCTGGCCCATCTCGCCGGGGGCAAGGGGGCTGCTGGCATCCTGCAAGCACTGCGCATACGTGGACAGAGCGCTCTCGTAGTCTTTGCGCGCATACGCGGCGCGGGCTTGTTGGAATAACTCGTTGTTCATCTGATTCCTTCGGTCTTGGCGAAAACGCGCGAACGACGGTTAGTCGGCCACGTTCTCGATCTCGATGCCCAGGATCTCGTCGCCTACGCGCAGCTGGCCGATAACGTCCATGCCGTCGACCGTCTGGCCGAACACCGTGTAGCCCGAGTCCAGCATGGGCTGAGCTCCCAGGCACAGGTAGAACTGCGAACCGGCGGAGTTGGGATCCTGCGAGCGCGCCATGGCGAGCGCACCGTCAGCATGCTTGTTGTTGGGGTTCGTGGAGAATTCCTCTTTAATGGTGTAGCCGGGGCCGCCCGTGCCCAGACCGGCGAACGGATTGCCAGCCTTCGCCACAACCTCGTCGCAGGAGAGGTCGCGCGTGTTCGGGCAGCCGCCCTGGATGACGAAGCCCGGAACGTGACGGTGGAACTTCAGGCCGTCGTAAAAGCCCTTGCGAGCCAGTTCGACGAAGTTGCCCACATGGATGGGGGCGTCGTTGCCCGCCAGCTGGACGCGAACGTCGCCCTTCGACGTCTTGATGACGGCGACTTCTTCGCCCGTCGGCTGGTATTCAGGAGTGTACTGCGCCATGTCGGCTCCTTCTATCTCGTTCGTCACGTTGTCGTGCATCCGCATGCAGACCGGATGGTTCGTTGCATACCAAAGGAGAAGTTTAGCAGGTCAACCGGCCATGCAGGCAAAAATCTTATAACATCCATGCGGTTTCAACCAGCGGTTGCCGCCCGTTTGCCCTTTTGTCAACCTCGAGCCCCGGCAAGGCGTCGGCCGCGTGCGTCAGCAGCCGACGCGGTCGAACACGCTGACCACTTCCACGTGGTGCGTCTGCGGAAACAGGTCGACGGGCTGCACCCGGCACAGACGGTAGCCATTAGCCTCGAAGCGCTGCGCGTCGCGCGCCCACGTGGCGGGATTGCAGCTCACGTACGCGACCTTCGCAGGCGCGGCGGCGGCGATGCTCTCGACCACGCCGTCGGCGAGCCCCGCGCGCGGCGGGTCCACCACCAAGGCGTCAAGCTCGCCCAGCTCGGGCAGCTCGCGGGCTGCGTCGCCCCCCACCACTTCGATGTCCACGCCGTTCATGTCGCCGTTGCGGCGCAGGTCGCGCACGGACGATCCGGCCGACTCCACCGCGATCACTTCGGCTCCCGCAAGCGCCAGCGGAACGGAGAACGTGCCGCCTCCGGCGTACAGGTCGGCTACCAAGGCGCCGTCGAGGGACGCCTGCCCGCCCAAACCGTCAATCACCTCGGCGATCAGCTTCTCGGCCTGCGCGGTGTTCACCTGGAAAAACGAAGGGGCGCTCGTCAAGAAGCGCGCACCGGCCAGCTCCTCTTCCCAGCAGCCCTTCCCGTCCAAGGTCTCGACGCCCTTGATCTTGCGGGCCTTGCCGGGATCGGCCATCACGCGAACGATGCTCGTAGCCTTGAGCGCGCTTTTGAGCATCTTGGCCATGTGGGCGCGCGGAAACGCGCCGGGCTCGGTCCACAGCGCTATCTCCACGTCGCGCGTCCGCATGCTCGCGCGTACGCCCACGCGGAATATGCCCAAGTCCGACGACCCCTGCGCGAATCGCAGCGCGCCGCGCAGCGATTTGGGCGCCTTCTCGATGGCCTTGGCAGCCAGAGGACAGGTTTCGGGCGTGGCTATGTCGTGCGTTCCCTCGCGGTGAAAGCCCAGCAGAAACGTGCCGCGATCGTCGAACCGCGCGCCCAGCTCCAGCTTGTTGCGATAGCCCCACTGGCGCTTGCTGGGCAGACAGGGCCGTACCAGCTCCTCCGCGCGCTCGCGATCGACGTGCGCCGTGCGCACGAGCGCCGCCGCCACGTTGTCCCGTTTGGCCTTCAACTGCGCCTCGTAAGACAGATGGGCCCAGGCGCACCCCCCGCACGAAGCAGCGTGCGCGCAGACGGGCATCTGGCGCGCAGGCGACGCTTCCTCGATCGTCAGGATGCGCGCGCGGGCGAACGCCGGCTTCTCTTCCGTGATCTCGATGGTGACCACATCCCCCGGCGCACCGCCTTCGACGAATACCGTTTTCCCGTCGTCAAGACGGCCGACGGCCTCGGAGCCGTAGCCCATGCGATCGATAGCGATGGTTTGCTTCATGTTCGTGAGAATTCCTTGCATTGTTTTTCCGATTTGCATCATCATAGCGTATAATCATCCCCCGTGCCCTTGTAGCTCAGGGGATAGAGCGTCTGCCTCCGGAGCAGAAAGCCGCAGGTTCGAATCCATTTTGCCTGTTCAGAGTGCAATTCTTAGTGTTTCTCATCCTACTTGGCCTCCTGTCTAATTACTTAAACATCCTGCCGTTATCGCCTGAAAACGGGAGGAAAAATGGTCAGGAAAATCAGCCCTAAAACACTCAATTCAGTGAACGTCGCGCCGTGCGATATCGAAGGAAAGACAGCGAACGAAATCACCTGTCAACAGGCGTTCGATCAGTTCCTGTTCTCAAAAAGACAGCAAGGATGCCGAGCCAAAACGATACAGACCTACGTTTGCCACGTGCAGGAGTTCGTAAGCTGGTGCATGGGCGGCAATCCCGCAAGCTCAAAACAAAGAACGGCTTCTCCCCTCTTTTTCGCCATCGGAAGCATCAGGAAGCTCCATGTCGAAACATGGGAGGGCATACTCCGAAACGAACTCGGCAACATGGACACGTCGGTTCAGACGAAGGTGAAGTCCATTCGAACGTTTTTGTATTGGTGCATGGACGAAGAGCGGGGCTGGGTGAAGCCCTTCAAGATCAGCCTCCCCAAAGCGGATATGACTCTGAAAACGCCCTACAGCCAAGCCGAATTGGACGTGTTGCTCATGCAGCCCAAGACCGACGATTTGACCGAATGGAGAACGTGGGCGGCTATCAGCTTCATCGTTCGAACCGGCGTGAGACTCTCAACCGCCGTTAACGTGAAATGGTGCGATATCGATCTGGAAAAGCATGTTTGCATCCTCCGGCACACCAAGACCAACGAGCAATACTACGTGCCCGTCCCTACCGATGCCATGCTCGACCTCATGACGTGGCAGAGCATAAGCCCCGCGACAGAGGAAGGGTACGTGTTCTTCAGCACTTACACAGAGAAGAAGCTCAATCCGAACGGACTCTATCACGCCATTCACAACTACAACCTGGCGCGCGGAGTAAGCAAAACGTCGGTGCATCTTCTTCGGCATACGTATGTCAAGCACACGACAAAAATGTATTTCTGTTTTTGCGTATTGTACTTATTTATACAATTTTAGTTGGAAAATGCCAGTCATAGTCTGGCATTTTCAATAGCTATGCTATCAACATTCTTTTCCTTCGATTCAGCAGACAGCGTCCGCTAAATCAATCAAGAGACGAAGGTTTTACTGCTCAATCTTCTTCTGTACGAAATGCTCAATAACATTGTTAAATATAATGTCATCAAATTTTTTGCCAGAGAATACACCATTACAAATTTCCATTAACCAATCGACATCTTCGGATGGAAGCTTGCTCTTCAATAAACGAAGCATTCCCGCGATGTTGGTCTGAATACCCTGTGTTTCAGCTGCAAGATAGAAGGCATCTTCCGGCTCCGTCAACAACTCCACAGATTTAGAATATGTCCATAGTTCTTCTGCAACATCTCCTATGGGAAGTTGATCGACATCGATGGAGTTTTTTTCAGGCAAATCATATTTTTCAATAAAGCAGTCGAGCATTTGCGCTGTCACGTCCACAGGAAATGGAGGCATCAGTTCATCAAGCAATGAATGATTCCCTGATTCGATTGCCTTCTTGATGTCAACGAACATCCGTCGAGGGAACTGTAAAGCAATAGGGTTTATTTCTTCGGACTCGTTTGCAGATAAAATGACTAGGTAATCAAAGGGAGCATCCGAAAATGCGATACAGCCCAGAAGACATTCGGTTAAATTGTCTTCCGATGTCATATCAAAATCACCAACTATGATGGGATAATAGCTCAACATGTCAGTGGTGTAAATTTGATCAGGAAAATGAATCGAATACTTGGATTCTAATTTCGACAATCCGTCTTCTGCTATCTTTCTCTCATCCCGACAATGCCCGTCATACCAATTCCTAATTTGATATTTATTAAAATACTTATTTGGCGAATGTGCCTGGTAGTAGCTACAGCACATTATTAGTCGCTCTATGCTTTGTGTCTCCATAACACAAAGAGCTAACTGTCTTTCCTGGAAGCCAAAATCAATTGCGATTTCTGCAAAGTAATTCTGCATTGTCACAAGAGTACTTTGGGCTGTCGTAAGGTTAACCATAGCCA
Organism: Paraeggerthella hongkongensis; assembly: GCF_003340345.1. Taxonomy (GTDB): domain Bacteria; phylum Actinomycetota; class Coriobacteriia; order Coriobacteriales; family Eggerthellaceae; genus Paraeggerthella; species Paraeggerthella hominis. Next base: position 20,808 of record NZ_PPTQ01000013.1, read on the forward strand.
ATCTTTGTTTTTGCTCATCCTTAACGAGGACCCCTACAAACTGATTCGTAAAGTTACGTATGCTTTGAAAGTACTTACTCTTTATTTTTCCTAACCTCTCGGGCACTGTAGCTTTTTCTTCAAAAGGACGATCTTCCTTAGGATATCGCTTTTCACCAGTAGTAATTAGGGCAAATTCTTCACGAAGTTGATCCACCTCACCGGCCAAACTCCCTAATGGTTTTTCACCAAGAAGTTTATAAACACAGGCACAGCACTTATCTGCAAGCAAACATATATGTTCTCTCACATCAAACCAGTAATTTAACCATTCTGTCACGGTATCAAATTCGTAATTGCTCATAATGGTCTTGTTCCATAGCGACGTAAGATTCTGATGGAACATGATTACAATGTTTCTAATGGGCATTTCTTTATGCGCATCTTCAGGTACGGTATAAGCAGATAATAAACTTAAAGTTGGTTTTAATGCATCCGCACAGTACAAATCAAATATAGGTAATGTCCTGCAGACATATTTCAACCTCGAAACACTTTGCTCATTTCCGGTTTTGATATTGCGCAATTGAAGTATATACTCAACATGAATTGCATTCTTTCCGGAATCAATAAATATTTTGTGTGATTTTGTTTGCTGTTTGAGGTATGTAAGGATATGCTTAAGATTTCTTCCGACAAACTCCATATATACATCTTTGTTACCACAGTAGGAGATATACATTAGAGTTGAAATGCACTCCAAAGTTAATTTTTCCGGCTCGATCCAAATATCGTCCAAAGAGATGCTTGCAGACAAATTAAATTCAGAATTTATGTTGTATATCCATTCGGAAATGGAGGCATAAGATGCAATGTCTTTTATCTCGGCAAAACTAAGAGGAAGTAATTTTCTATATAAACAATTGCAAAAAGCATGGACAAGAGTTTTCTGCAAATTACAGGCGGGAATACGATCGCGTAATTCGCAAAGATATTCTACATTCTTATTATCTGGGAGTACTTCTTGCATCTTGTCAAGAGTGTCTATCGACACGCCAAACTCTGTGAATGCTGCAAAAGGACACATTTCGGTCGATATGACGAATAGTCCACCATGGGCATTTGCATCGTCGAACGCAGACTGATTTGAAAGATAATACTGCATCACGCTCCCTGAAAAAAGCCCCTGTATTGCAAGAATATAGTTCGATAAATCATCCTTATCCCACAATACCTCTACAATATTTCTGAAGAATTCATCGTTGTTGAGATTAAACTCTGGTAGATGAGAAAACATTACAGGAAGATCTGCTTTTCCTGTAATTTTAATAACGGAAATAGCTGTGTTGTCAACAGAAAGAAATTCGTGCAATCTATCAACAACATGTTTAGATCTGATGGGATGAAGCCCTTCAATATACCCTCTTTCAGCATTCACATGTACAAGGAACTCGGATTCCATACTTTTTAAGAGCTCCCCAAAATCCGAGCCAGAGTCTTCTGATTGACTCGCATAAAGGTCGGCAACAGAAAGCCTGACTCCGCAAAGATCTGCAAAACATACTTTGCGTAGGATTTCACATTTTGCTTTGCCAGAAGATGATTGTCCTATTTCGGATATTTGTGAGGCTATTCTTTCTGATAGCATCTCGCCATGAGTAAGCAAGTAGACATACTCTATAAGTAGTCGTCTTTCTGCAATCTTATTCCATGCTCTTTGCCAGCTTGTCATGCTTGGGTGAAGCTGCTTAGCCTCTCTGAATAGATTGAATATCTCTATTGCTTCCTTTTCTTCTAAAGCCGGCTTAATTACTTTCAAAGACTGAATATTGCTCAAGTCGCCACTATAATTGTACCAATCAATCTCTCGCGATGTGATGAGCAACTTATAATGACAATGCAATTCGGATTGTAAGAGCTGAACAAGATAATTCCATTTGCTGAGATGGTTATCCAGATTGTCAATTAAGATAAGAATCTTTTCACCAAGCTGAATTCTTGCTTTGAAATATTGGACGATATTTCCAATCTCTTTGATTTCATCGCACCACAATAATTGATATGGTACATATTCATCTTGGAGGATATAAGCTGTCTGCAAAGCCAGTGTGGTTTTTCCTTGCCCACTAGAAGCTTTAATTACAGTAACCGTGTTTTCGCAAATGGAATTAATAACATCTTTCTCTAAGCTCGGTCGTTTGATTGGAAGCCCACTTGCTATATCTACTGGTGTTGCTTTTTTCCCCTCGTAAAAACTACGACCTTCATCAAGGCTAGGCTTAGAGTAGTCCAGTTTACGAATCCAACTATGAGCTGGATTCTGAGGACCCTTACTGATATCTATTTTGACAGATTGGATTTGGGAATCTAATTCCGCTTTGGTCACATAGGCCCGCTGCTCCATTTTTTCAAAGCAAAGGATTTTTATGCCGTTTGCAAATAAAGAAACATTGTCCGTGTTAATCTCATAAGTTCCAATTAAGGCTTTTTCAATTTCAGCAGCAAGTATAGATTTTTCTATCTTCTCAAATGACAAATGTGAAATAAATTTATCGAAATCATATGCAGACCAATTCCAAGAAGGATTGTTTTGCTTGATATTTAAAATCGCATCAGTCCAATAGATGCGTGATTTTTCATCCAAATCAGATGCAAATATCTTACTTAGATTGCCTTTTGCAACAGGGAAATCATAAACCAGCTTAAAAAATCTATTTTGATCCAGCAAATATGCTTCAAGAAAGTTTTTAAGCACATCATGCAAAAAGCTGGCATCCTGTTTGTTGACAGAATATTTCAGCTGTATATGAGTGACATCACTGCTGTCATTTTTCTGCTTAATACAATCAATATCTTCAATTCCCTCAAGCTGAAAAGAAATGCCCGGACTTGATGACGAAAGAATTAAATAGCACGAATACAAGAATTGATACGAGTACCCTTTGAGTGCGATTTGTCCGCCATCTCTAGAAATACTTAATTCCTGGATATTTGCTTTTGGCGCTGCAACTTTTTTGCTTTTCTTCTTTGTGCCTTTTCCCATATTTCGCACCTTTCATTCTCTTATTGGTAGCGTCCCGAAAGTTGGTGCATCAATCCGTTTTGGAGGGCGGACGAAGCCTGCCCGAGAAAAACGGCCATCGTCCAGAATCGTTAATCACCACAAAAAACGGATTCAGGGAAAGGCGATGACCGTCGTGGACACTGTACTATGCAACGACCCGGAAGTGAAGAGGCTCGCGCTCGAGGCGCTCGAGGAGTGCACCGACCTGCAGGCGTTCGGGCGCAGATGCCTGGAGATCCTCTTGAACTCGCTCGTGTCAGCGAAGGCCAACGAGGCGTGCGGGGCGCCCTACGGCGAGCGCAGCCCCGAGCGCACCAACAGCCGCAACGGCTACAGGGAGCGCGGCCTTCTCACGTCCGCAGGGGACATAAGGGTCGGGATCCCGAAGCTGAAGACGGGGACGTTCTTCCCCCGAGGACCTCATAGAGCGCTACTGCCGGGCGGACCGTGCGCTCGCGGCCGCGGTGGCCGAGATGTACGTCATGGGCATCTCCGCGCGCAAGATGGAGGAGGTGGCGGGCGTTCCGCCGTCAGCGCTTCGACGGCGTGAGGTTCGCCCACCCGTGGCTCGACGCCACCTACGTCAAGTGCCGGGTCGACGGCCGCTCGGTCTCCCAAGCCGTCGTGACCGCCATCGGGCTCGACGACACGGGCCACAAGCGCTTCCTGGGCGTGGACTGCGCCGACACCGAGTCCCACGCCGGCTGGAAGGCGTTCCTGTCCGACCTGCGCGCCCGCGGCGTGGCCGCCGGCGAGGACGGGGCGCAGCTCGTGGTGTCGGACGCCCACGAAGGGCTCGAGTCGGCGATAGCCGAGACGTTCCAATGGGCGGCCTGGCAGCGCTGCGTCACGCACCTGATGCGCAACGTCGTCGGCCACGTCCACAGGAGGGAGGACCAGAGGATCGCGCGCGAGGCGATGAAGGCCGCCTTCGCCCAGAAGAACCCGCTCGTGGCGCGGGCGCACTGCCAGAGGGCGGCCGAGGAGGTCGCGAAGCCGTCGCCGTCGGCGGGCGGGGTCCTGCTGGAGGCGGAGGAGGCTCTCGCCTACCCGGCCTTCCCCGTGTCGCACAGGACCAAGATCCGCACCGACAACGTGCAGGAGCGGGCCGACCGCGAGATCAAGCGGCGCACCAACGTCGTGCAGGGCTTCCCTTCGCGCGAGTCCCTCATCCGCTTGGCGAGCGCGGTGCTCATCGAGGCCGACGAGGAGCGGTCGGTGAGCTGCGTCATCTCGAAGCCGTTGCCTGCCCACGCATGGAGAAGAGCCGAGGGATCGACGCCGAGCGAGGAGTCCATGCTCGCTGCAAGGCAGGCCGCCGTCGAGATAATCTCGGCGGCGATTGACCCCGAGGGCGAGCAAGGGCAGCATTCATCGAGCAGGGGTGGCCGGCGATTCCAGCGATGGCCCTTGATGCACCACAAATCGGGACGCGGCCTTTTGTTCAGCTGGTACGACATGGATGTTATCGACTCGAACCTATAGGCGAATTGCATTAAGTCTCCAAAGCTCTTAGAGCGGAACGAGTGTCGTTTTACCCTTGAGACAAGTACCGCCGCACGGTTGAGGACGCTAGGGGAAATCGGCGTGCAAAGTGCAAAGTGGATGCCGACTATTTTTCTGCCTTGAAGAGTGCTGACAAACTGCTATCATGTAAAAGTTCGATTATGAGGTACTGACGGCATGTGGAATTAGGCAGGATGCCTGGATGCCGGACAGGTGGTCATCCCTCGAAAGAGCAGGATGATTTCACTGGTTTTGTACTTCTGAACAGGACAAACGTGCCCTTGTAGCTCAGGGGATAGAGCGTCTGCCTCCGGAGCAGAAAGCCGCAGGTTCGAATCCTGTCAAGGGCACCAGTTGAATCATCGGGTCAGGCCACGTGCCTGGCCTTTTTCGTTTTCCGCAACCCGCCGCGCGGGCGCGCCTCACTCCACGTCGGACAGGATCTCGCCAGGCTCGTCGCCGGCGTCGAGGAACTTCTTGCGCGTGACGAAGTTCCACACCATCACGACGAACGTGGCGCCTATCTTCACCACCAGGTAGTGCACGCCCAAAAGCTCAACGCCCGCCCACATGCAGAAGTTGTTGATGCCCAAGCCTATCACCGACAAGACCACGAATATGACGAACTCTCGACGACGGCTCATGCCTTCTTTATGCTTGAACACATAGCGCATGGAGGCCACGTAGTTGAACACCACGGACACCGTGAACGAAACGGTGGCGCTTACCAGATAGTTGATGCCGAACGCCTCGGTGAGCAGGGCCAGCAAGCCGTAATCTATGACGAAGGCGATCACGCCCACCACGCCGAACTTCATGATCTGAGCGATCAGCTTCTTCACGTTCCGCCGTCCTTCCACCCGTCAGGGCCGCGCCCCGTGCGAACCGGGACGAGTCTAGGTTGCCGCGCCGCCTTCCTCGCGCGCCTTCTTCAAAAACTTGTCCATTGTGGCATAAACCCGGCGGATATCAAGCGGCTTGCTCAGATGTCCGTTCATTCCGCTCAGTCGGCTGCGCTCCTCGTCCTCCACGAAAGCGTTGGCGGTCATGGCAAGAATGGGAATGCAACGAGCGTCGGGGCGGTCGAGCTCGCGAATGGCGCGGGTGGCCTCGTATCCGTCCATCTCGGGCATCTGCACGTCCATCAACACAAGGTCGAAGTAGCCCGCCTCGGATTCGGCGAACACGGAAACCGCGCGAGCGCCCGTTTCGGCCGTGACCGCGCACGCGCCCGCCATCGACAGGATCTCGATGGCGATCTCGCGGTTCAGCTCGTTGTCTTCCGCCACCAGCACCCGCGCGCCGCCGAAGTCGTACGACGAAGATTCCGAAAGCCCGCTGTCAACCGAGGACGAAGCCGACCCCTTCCCGGACGCCTGGCCCAGCGGAAGCTCGACCGTGAACACCGACCCCTTCCCCAGCGTGCTCTGAAGCCCCACGCGACCCCCCATCATCTCGGCGAACCGCTTCGTGATGGCAAGGCCAAGCCCCGTTCCGCCATGCGCCCGAGCCGTGCAGGGGTCTCCCTGCTCGAACAGCGAGAATATGCTCTCGAAATGCTCCGGCCCGATGCCGCAGCCCGTGTCGATGACCGAGAACCGCACCCATAGAGCGTCGTCGCAAGCAGCGCGGGAACGTCCCGAAGCGCTATCGTCAGGACCCTCCTGCGCCAGAAGCCCCGAAGAGCGGTCTTCAGGGCCCGTCATCCGCTCGATCAGCAAGGTCACGCTGCCGCCTTCGGGGGTGAATTTGAAGGCGTTGCCCACCAGGTTGTACGCAATCTGGTTCAGCCGCAACACGTCTCCCGTGGCGAAATCGGGCAGATCGCCGGATTCGCACGTGGCGTAGTTCACCCCGTTTTCGGCAGCCTGCTCTTCGAACACGGCCGTGAGCGCGCTTGCAAACGCACGGAAATCGAACGGTTCGTCCTTGATCTCGATCTTGCCGCTTTCGATCTTGCTCATATCCAAAATGTCGTTGATGAGCGCCATCAGGTGGCGCGAGGACATGGTGACTTTTTCCAGGCAAACGCGCACCTTCTCGTCGTCGCCCATGTGCTCGAGCGCGATGGAGGTCATGCCCATGATGCCGTTCATCGGCGTGCGGATCTCGTGGGACATGCGCGAAAGGAACTCGCTTTTCGCCTGGTTCGCGCGCTGCGCCTGGTCGAGCGCGCTTTCCGCGCGCGCCTTCTCGTCGGCCAGCAGGCGCGTGTTCCGACGCGCCAGCAGGTAGTACACCAAGAAGATCGACCCGACGGCCAGCGCCAGCGCGCCGCCCATGATCACGGCGTTTTGCTGCAGCACGTCGCTCAAAGACGCAATGCTGTCGTCCACCGCCCCGTAGGGCATGGTGGTGCACAGGTACGTGTCGCCGCCCTCCATGGGCTTCAAGTACAGGTAGCGGTGCCCCGATCCTTCGGCGGACGTGAACGGCACAAGGCACGACCGCCCGTTCTGCACGGCCTCGCGCACATCGTCGATACCGTAACCGTCCTCTAGGCTGGAAAAGCTGCCCAGCTGGTCGAACAGGTTGCTCCCGTCCTCCAAGCCACCCGGGTCGCCTCCGATAATGCAGGTTCCGTCCGTCGTGATCACGCTCGACCGCGAGCGCCCGTTCGTCATGCCGAAGTCGATCCGATCGAACAGCCGGGAAGCGTCGAAGCTGGCGATGGCCATCGTGTACGTGACCGAACCGCAGGTGATGGGAGGTATGGCGTCAACCAGGATCACCGCGTCGTCGCGCATGATCGTGATGGACCCGCTGTCGTAGGCGCGCAGCTCTGAAATGCTCTGCGTAGCGGCGGTACCCGCGGCAAGGCTGTCGCAAGCCCCTTGCGCGGTGCAGTAGCTTCCATCGCTGGCTCGAAGCGCAAGAGAAAGGTACTGGTCGTTTTGCTGCTGGTCGGCAAGCACGGCGGCCACCTGATCCGCGGTTTCGGGGCGAAGGAGGTCGAGCGAGGTGCCCAACGTGTCAAGCTGGGCGAACTTGCTCTCGATGCTGGCCTCGTAGTGAGCGGCCACGCGGTCGCTCAACTCCTCAAGGTACACCTCGCTCACGGACCGAATGGCCGCATCCGTAGCCGAGCGCGAAGACACGACCGTATATGCAAGAGAGCACGCGAGCACAAGAACCAGGGCGAGGGCCAAGAGGGCGACGCCCCTGCGTTCGCTCGAGCGTTTAAGCAGCTCCATGAGGAAATACGCCACCTATCGGAATCGTTGAGAGTTTCCGCATTCTAGCACGCAGAACCCCGCGCTACCTTACTGTTGGGAAACAGCTTGCCAACCGTGTTTCATCCGGAGAATCACAAGGGCATCTGGCGCGCCGCGATGGTTTCGGGTAGGATGATCGACAATTCAACCGAGGAGAAGACCGTGCAGCAAAACACCGCCACCCAGACGACCGCCGAGCGCGCAACCATAGCCGTGCTCATCCCCTGCTACAACGAAGCCGTGACCATCGGAAAGGTGGTCGACGACTTCAAGCGCGTCCTGCCGGACGCCGACATTTACGTGTACGACAACAATTCCTCCGACGACACGGCCGCCATCGCGCGCGAGCACGGAGCCATCGTGCGCACCGAGCGCCGACAGGGCAAGGGAAACGTCGTGCGCCAGATGATGCGCGACATCGATGCGGACTACTACCTCATGGTGGACGGCGACGACACGTACCCGGCAGAAGCCGCACCCGCGCTGCTCGCCCCGCTCATGAACGACGAAGCCGACATGACCGTGGGCGACCGCCTGTCCAACGGCACCTACGGCGAAGAGAACGATCGCGCCTTCCACGGATTCGGCAACGATCTGGTGCGCGTGCTCATCAAGTGGATCTACGGGTTCAAGTTCTCGGACGTCATGACCGGGTATCGCGCCTACAACGCCGTGTTCGCGAAAACCATGCCGGTGCTCTCCCCCGGCTTCGAGATCGAAACGGAGCTCTCCATTCACGCCGTGGACAAGCGCTGGCGCATCGTCGAGGTGCCCATCGACTACCGCGACCGGCCCGAGGGGTCGGAGTCGAAGCTCAACACCTTCTCCGACGGCATGAAGGTGCTGCTCATGATCTTGTCCCTGTTCAAAGATTACCGCCCGCTGGCCCTGTTCAGCTGGCTGGCCCTGCTGTTCTGCGTCCTGGGACTCATTGCAGGCGTGCCGGTCATCGTGGAGTTCGCGCAAACGGGTCTTGTTCCCAAGCTTCCCTCCGCGCTCTTGGCGGTGGCGCTCGTGTTCGTGGGCATCCTGGCCTTTGCAAGCGGCCTTATTCTGGACACCGTGGTCAAAGGCACCCGCAAGGAGTACGAACTGCAGGTGACGGCGGCCTACGAGCGCCTGGGACGCCGCAACCGCCAGGCATAGAGGCTCGGGGCGCTCGTCGATCAAGACCGCTGCATCTCTCCCTTCGAACGCCGCCGAGCCGCCTTATCGTAGCAAATATTATATTAGTTTTTTAGTCATGGTTTTCAGGAGGACTTCCTGCCATACTAGAGCTTTGCCGAAACTGCTTCGGGCTTGAAAAACGCCCGTCGCGCCCGAAGCAGTTCGCGACAACCGCCGCTCATCCCCGTGCAGAAAGCACCGCTTGCGCAAGATCGCTTCGGTCCTTGGCCGAGAAGCGGTATGAGACCTCCTGCGGCTGCCCCTGCGCATCCGCGCGCTCAACGCGCACGAACCTCAGCTCCACATCGCGATACCCCTGGCAAAGCAGGGCGTACGCGTAGCACTGCGCTTGAAGCAGATGCCGCTCCCGCACCAGATCGAGCGGCTCTTCGTCCCTGCCGCCCGTCTTGTAGTCGACCACCAGCGCGCGGCGCGCGGCGCCCTCGGGCCCGTCCGTGCACAAAAGATCGATCTCGCCTTCGAGAAAGCCCTCCCCCACGCGCTCGAAGAACGGCACCTCGGCGCGGCGAAGCGGCCAGGAGGAAGCCTCGGCGTACGTGAAGCTGCCAAACCAGCAGGCGCACGCAGAGCGCAAGCGCTCCTTCTGGCAAGGCGTCAGTCCGAAGGCGGCGGCGAAGGCGTTCAGGCGGGCTTCGTCGGGAACGCGGCCGGTTTCGACGGCGAACTGGGCCGCACGGTGAAACGCGCTGCCCAGCCCCGTAGCCTTATCGGCGTCGAGCGACCGTTCAGTCGCGTCCCCATCTTCCCGCATCAGCTTGCCGTCGGGACAAACGTCCCCATCGCCCAAGCCCGAGCGCTCCGATGCAGGAAGAGCCGGGGCCGTCGGCTCGCCTTCCCGAGCCAAGGCCGAATAGGAGAAGACGTCGCCGCGCCCGGCGCTCCACGGCTCGCACGCAGGTGCGTCGACGGGCGGCGACGGCACGACGAAGACGGCTTGCTCGGGCCGATCCCGCAAAGCGCCCTCTTCCAAGGCATCCGGCTGCACGAGCACCCGCTCGAACCGCGCGGGCTCGCTTCCGCCATACGGAAGCTGCGCCGATCCTTCGGGGAAGTCGGCGACGCCGCACAACGCGCTGCGCACGTCGTCTACGAGAGCCGCGTACGCAGGCGGCTTGCCCGCCGATGGAGCCTTCGCGTCCATAACAACCACAAGGGATTCGCTTGCGCGCGTAAGCCCCACGTACAGCTTGCGGCGCGCTTCGGCCAGCTCTTCGTCCGCCGCGCGCTGCGCGAGCGTCGCGCGGTAGGCGGACTGCGTGCACGAGCCGCTTCGGCCCTCGGCGCACGCGAACCCGCCGCCCTCGACCAACGCGCGGGCCGCGTCAAGGTCGGCGCTTTCCTCCAAGTCGCCCGCAAGCGGCATCTTGGACCGGCTCTTCACCTGCTCGAACGCATCCAAAGATGCGCCGGGAGCAAGCGAAGCCCGCGCCACGGACCCGCAAGCCTCCACCAGCAGCTTTCCCGCGCCCGCGCGCCCGTCGGCGAAATCCGCAAGCGCCACGATGGGGAACTCGAGGCCCTTCGAGGCGTGAATGGTCATGATCTTCACCACGTCGCCGCCAGCGCCGGACAGGGCGCCGGGCGACTCCTTCAAGCCAACCGACAGCTCTCCGGCGAAGATGCGGGCCGTCGAAGCCAGGCCGGCATGGTGCTCGGCCTCCACGGACTCTATGAGGCGAACGGCCTTCAGCACGTTGGCCGCGCATGCCGTTCCCACGGCCCCCTGCTCTTCGAGGCGCGCCATCCAGCCGCTTCGAACCACGGCGTCGCGCACCACGGCGGACGCGGGAAGGACCCGCGCCAAACGCTGCGCGCGGTCGAAGAGCCGCACGGCATGGGCCAGCCGGGGAGCAAGCTCGTCCGAGCGGGAAGCCAACCGCGCGAAGCCCCGATCGAGGTCGCGACGGCGCACCCTGCCCGTATCCGGGTCCTCCTCGGTAGCCAGCTCCAAAAAATCGTCGGCCGAAAGACGAACCATGTCGCTTGTCAGCACCTCGAACAGAGCAGCGGTATTCGCCGGGTTCGCAAGCGCCTCCAGCAGCCGCGCCACCACGCGAACCTCAGGCGCCGAAGCGAACTGCGATCCGCCCGTCACCACGCATTCGAAGCCCTCGGCGCGCAGCGCTTCGGCGTACACGCCCGCGCGGCTCATCTTGCCCAACAGCACCACCATGTCGCCCGGAGCATGCCCGTCCTCGCGTAAAGACGCGAAGCGTCGGGCGATCTCCCGCGCACCGGCGCGCTTGACGTCGTCGATGCCCACGCCCGTGCCGCGCCCCGCCGGCTGCACGGCCAGCACCAGGTCGATGCGCGGTGCGCTCCCCCGGTAACGCGACGGGCGCGCATCATGGGGTTCGAGCGACATGAACGCGTCGCCGAAGACCTGGGGCTGCTCGAACACGCGATCCACGAACGAGAGCACGTCGGCGTGACTGCGGAAATTCTTGGCAAGCTCCACGTAGAGCGCATTCACGTCGGCCGAGCGCATGACGCGTTTGTGGGCCTCGTACACGTTCACGTCGGCTCCGCGGAACCGGTAGATGGACTGCTGCGCGTCCCCGACCGTGCACAGATGGGCGAAGCGCGGGCCGGACAGGCGCGCGATCATGTCGATCTGCAACTGGCTGGTATCCTGAAACTCGTCCACCATGACCAGCTTGAAGCGGTCCTCGTAACGGCGAGCGATGTCGGGATGCTGCTCGAACGCAGCCAGCGTGCGCGTGAGCAGATCGTCGTTGTCCAGCTTGCACAGCGCCTGCTTGGATTGCTCGTAGCGCAGCGACACCTCGCGCGCAAGCTCTTTGAGGTCGGCCACCAACGGGAAAGCCAGCCCCAGCGCGATCTGTCGAGCCGCGTCCTCGTACACGGCCTGGTACGCTTTGACCGCCTCTTTCACGGTAGCCTTGAAATTGCCCCCGATGCGCGGGTACCCTTCGAGCGCGCCCGCCAACGCGCGCAGGGCCGCTATGTTGTCCGCTCCGGCGGCAGGCCCCGCAACGGAGCCGTAGCGGCGAAGAAATGCCTGAAGGGCCTCGATCGCGTCCGCGGCCTGCCCGCGCGCACGCTCGGCCGTAGCGCTGCCGCCCGCCTGCTCGAGGGCGGGCTGCACCGTTTCGTACGCGAGCAGAAGCTCGCGCGCAAGCGCAGACGCGCATGCGGGCTCGGGTCCGAAGTCCACGGCGTCAAGGCCTCCGCGCATGCTGGCGGCCTTGTCCAGCAACGTCGCCAGCATGGAGGCCACCGACGGAGCCGAGGACAAGGACGACCGCGCGGGATACTCGTCGAACAGCGCCGCATAAGACCCGCGCGCGATGATGTCGTTGTCGTCGCCGAGCGCCGCGTCGATGGCGTCGGCCACCAGATCCGCGCGCTCCGCGTCCCCCACAATGCCAAACGCAGGGTCTATCCCCAAATCAAGCGCATGGGTGCGCAGGATGCGCGCGCACATGCTGTGAATGGTGGATATCCAGGCTCCGTCCACTTTGAGCGCTTCTTCAACCAGGCCTTCCGCGCGCAAGGTGCGCTTGACGCGCGCTTTGATCTCGGCCGCCGCCTTCTCGGTGAACGTGATGGCCAGCACTTCGTCCACGCCGCCGGCTGCCGGACCGCTTTCCGGCAACAGCGCGTACGCAATGCGCTGCGTGAGCGTGAAGGTCTTGCCCGATCCCGCCCCCGCAGACACGAGCAACGGTCCTTTCACGTGCTCGATGCTTTCGCGCTGACCGGGCGTGCAGGTACGCAAGTCCATGGATCAACGCCTCCTTTCGCACGTGAGGACCGGACAATGGCCGCAGGGGTCTTCGCCGCGCGGATCAGGCGCGATATCCCCGCGGGAAAGCGTGCGAACAGCCGCTTCGATACGCTGCTCCACTACGTCAAGAAGCTCCTGGAACGTCGCCGCGCCCACAGCCTCTCCCGCCGGGCCCGGAACGCCGCACGCCTGCATGTCGAGCCCCGGAACATCCGACTCGCCCACGACACTGCGGTCCACGGCGCCCGCCACGCGAGCCGCCTTGCCGTACGACACGTACAGAGCGCCCACAACATCCAAGCCCAGCAAACGTCGCGCAACCTGCGCGTACGCAAGCGACTGAATCTTGTGCGGGAGCACGGCTCCGCCCGCCTGCGCCGCCTCCGACGCTGACGCGAGCGCGTAGTCGCCCGTGAGCGACCCCTTGTAGTCGATGACCACCGCTTGACCTCGATCGTTCACGTCAATGCGGTCGATACTGCCGCGCAGCAGGCATCCCGCGTACGCGAACGGCTCGGCCTCGCCGAAATCGAGCTCGAAGCAGGTCGGCTTGAAGCCGGGAAGCAGAAGCGCCTCCCGATCAAGGTAGCCCAGCAGCCTTTTGCGCAGATCGGCCACTTCCGATTCCTCGAACTTCGTCCGAGGAATTAGCGGATTGCGGTTGCGCTTGAGCTCGCGTTGAAAGCCCAGGTGCCGGTCGAACGTAGCGCCCAGAAGCTCCCGTGCGCGCGCCAGGTTGTCCTGGGTCACTTTAGCGTTGCCCGCTTCACGGAAGCGCTCGTAGAAGCTTTTGAGCACCCCGTGAGAGAAGCTGCCCATCTCAAGCGGCCCGAACCCCGCGTCAGGCTCCGACAGGCGCAACCGGCGCAGAGCGAACCATTTGTACGGGCACTCCAGATAGCTTTCCAAAGCAGACGGCGAAAGGGCCGGTCGGTCGTCGCCGCCCGCGCCCCGCGGAACCACGATGCGCGAACGCAGGGGCTCGGACACCTCGCCGGAAGCGGGAACGGGCCACGCCAGCGGCTTTCGAGCATCGCCCGCCGGCCGGAGCGCGAGGTTAGCGTGCAGCGCCTCCTCCCCCGCGCCGCGCGCATGCGGAACAAGGCTGCAAGGAAGTCCCGTGGCGCGATCCGAGGCCCCGTCCTGACCGTCGGACGCCCGGTAGCAATCGAGCAGTTCCTCGTACATGACCGCAGGGTACGCCTCGTCCGCGTCCTCGGTGTTGAGCGGGCGCTCCAAGACCGCAGCAGAGCACGCGCAAGACAGCGCGCGGAAAAACGTCCGGCGACCTTGCGCCAGCGCATCGCGGCAGCGCCCCAAGCCCAGCTTGTCCAGCAGCAAGGTCGCACCGTCTTCGTTCGCCCGCACGGGATAGGAACGCGCGTCCATGTCGCACAGCAAAAGCGTCGAGCACGAGCACGCCGCGCGCTCGGCCACGTCGGCAAGCGAAAGAAACACCGCTTCGGGCTGCCGCTTCCCTTCAAAGGAAGGGTCCGCCGTTCGAAGGCTCGCGCGAACCATCGCGTGTTCCAGAAGCGGGCGCGCCGCCAAGGCGTCGGAGCCGGTGCGAGCGCATGCAGCCGCAAAGGAGCGAGCCGCCGAAACGGCAGCAAGCTGCTCCGAGCGAAACGACGCGTCAAGATCGATGCGACGGCGAAGGCGATCCTCGAAGCACGCAAGCGCACCGTCGACGTCGCCGCGCCGAAGCGCGGCCAGGGCACACGCCGCAACCTCGCTCGCGTCCGACAGATCGCGCACGACGCGCTCCCGATCCGTTGTCCGATCGCCGCGCCACGCCGCATCGAGCTCGCACGCCGCGCGCCTCCCCAAGCCCGAAAACGCGCTGAACGCGAAATCGGAAGCCAGGGTCAAGCGGCAAGAATCGTCGCTCGCAAACGCCCACAGCGCCAGAAACGAGCGCCCGAACGCCGTATCCGCGAACGACCGGCGCGAAGACGCCGCCGCGCATATCCCGCTGACAGCCAAAGGACCCACCAGCTCGTCGAAAAGGGCGCGCGGATCGCGAGCGGACACGACCACCGGCAGCGGCGCGCGCCCTTCCTCGCGCGCCGCTGCGCGCTCGGCGGCAACGGCCTCGGTCACGCACGAGAGCACCAGTCCGCAAGCCGCATAACGGCCAGCCGGCAACAGGAAGCGCACGGCGCCCGTCGACTCGAGCGGACCCTCCTCCTGCGGCAAGAACAACCGGTCGAGCAGCGACGTCAATTCGGGCGAACGGCCAAGCGACGACGACGGCGCACGGCACCCGTCGTCAAGGCGCACGACGTCGCCCCGTTCGGCAAGCGCGTCGAACAGCTCGCCGTACGCCTGGTCGATGTCGTCGAATCCCGCCAAAACAAGCGGAGGGAACGCGCAATCGCACCCGGAAAGCGCGCAAGCCGCCTGGGAGCGTTCGCACAGCGACAGCTCGTCGAGCAAGCCGGCGTAGCGCCCGAGCACCGCGAGCGCCCCGCGCTGCGCCGCGCTCAGCTCGCGCTGGCGCTCGTCGCACGCAAGCGCATCCAGCAGAGCCGGGAGCGATTCGCGAGCAAGCCCCGCCAAAAGAGAGACCGTGCCCGGCGTGGGTTCTACGGCATTGCCGCGCGCCCGCATCTCAAAGCAGGCTCGCTGCATCAGAAGGTCGCGCTCCCCGCCCTGCACGAGGGCGCGCCCGTCTCCGTAGATCTCCCATTGGTCCGCCACCCAGGAGTCGGGGGTTTCCACGCGCACGCCGAACGAGCAGGAGCCGTCCGCAAGAGCGCGCCGCAACCGCAGGACCGCGGCGGGCGTCGGCGCCAACAGCACGGGCACACGCCCTGCGGCGCACCACGGAGCGAGCGTTTCGGAAATCGCGAAAAGCACGTCTTCCGCGTTGTCGAATGTCATGTGTTGGTAAGGCATGCCGTCATTGTAGCGCCCGAGCGCCCCTGCATGCGCTAGAATGGCGGCATGCAGAAGAACACCTTGAAATACTCGACCCTCGTATTCCTGGGTGGAGCGAGCTACGGCGTCATGGCTGCAACGGTCAAGATGACGTACGCCGCAGGTTTTTCCTGGACGCAAGCGGTGGCAAGCCAGGCTCTGTTCGGCACGCTCCTATTCGCCATCGCGCTTGCCGTGTCGCTCGGGCGCGGACGCAAACCGGCGCCCCTGACCCCGAAGCGCATCCTGTCGTTGGTGGGACTGGGCCTGAACACCTGCGCCACGTGCGTGCTCTACAACCTCTCCCTCACCATGCTTCCGGTTTCGGCGGCTCTTACCATGCTGTTCCAATTCACGTGGATCGGCATTGTCATCCAGGTAGCAGTTACCCGGCGCAAGCCGCAGGCAGCCGAGCTGGTGGCCGCGGTCGCCATCCTTGGCGGGACGCTTTTCGCAAGCGGGATGTTCTCGAGCGCGGTCGGGGAGCTGAATCCGATCGGCATCCTCTGCGGACTGGGATCCGCCGTCAGCTGCGCGCTGTTCATGTTCTTCTCGAGCCGCGTGGGATGCGGCCTTCCGCCTATCCAGCGAGGGCTCGTGGTCTGCCTGGGTGCATGCGTGCTCGGATTCGCCCTGTGCCCGGACTACTTCGCCAGCGGCGCGATTCAGGCGGGCATTTGGAAGTACGGGCTGGTGCTGGGGCTGTGCGCGCTGTTCGTCCCCGTCATCTTGTTCGGCATCGCCACGCCCCATCTTTCGACGGGGCTCTCCACCATCATGGCTTCGTCCGAGCTGCCCTGCGGCATCGCCATTTCAGCGGTTCTCGTTGGCGAGTCGGTGGACGCCCTGCAGCTTGTCGGGGTGATCGTCATCCTGATCGGCGTCGTGGTGTCGCAGCTTCCCAACCTGCTTCCCGCGAAAACGGCGGCAGAGCCGCAATCCCCGAACTAGCCCGAGCGGTCCCGCCCCGACCCTGCGGGCAACCCGGATCGAAAACGTGGGCGCGACGCGAAAAAGCGCGAACCCCCGATGGATTCGCGCTCGATGAATTGTCGTTCAAAAAAGGAAACCACCCCGGAAGGTGGTTTGCCTGTATCTACGATGGTGCCCCCAACGGGAATCGAACCCGTGTCTCAGCCTTGAAAGGGCCGCGTCCTGACCTCTAGACTATGGGGACGGTTGCGTTTTCGTCTCCGAAAAGCAGCCTGAATATTATTGCAAAGGTTTTCTCAAATTGCAAGAGAAAATTTTGGAGGAATATTTCAGGGCTTTTTCTCCTGCGCGCCACGGCGTCAACGAAGCGCGGCCGTTTGCGGTATGATAGACGGCATGGACAACGAAACCAAGCCAACACCCCTGTCGCCGGACGTCGAGAAACCCGGCGCATCCTCGGACGAGGCCCTTGAGGCGCGCGCTGGGCAATCGCTCGAAGCCGAAGCGGAGCCAGCAGCCGACGCTGCACTCGCCCCGGTGGAGCCGGAATCCGAAGAGCCTCGCAAGCCCCTCGTCATCGTCATGCACGCCTCCGTCGGTTCGGGGCACCGTAGCGCCGCGAACGCCGTAGCTCAGGCGTTCGACCTCATGCGCGACGAGCGAAACGCCCATGTCCGAACGGATGCCGACCAAACCGACGAGACGCTCGCCAGCCTGGTCCCCGAGGATCTGGAAGTCGAGGTGCTCGACGTGCTCGATTTCGGCCGCGTAGTGTTCGACGGAAACAAGGCGGCATCGCTGTTCACGGGCGCAACGCGACCCATCTACGACCTCACCTGGCGCTTCACGCTGACCGGCCGCCTTCTTTGGGGCGGCGGAACTATATGGAACCATCTCATGTACGGCGCGTTCACCGACTACGTGGAGAAAAAGCAGCCGATCGCGGTGGTCTGCACGCATATCACCGCAGCCAACGTCGCAACGGCCGCGCGCATGCTGACCGGGCAGCGCTTCCCCATCGTCTGCGTTCCCACGGACTACGAGACCGAAGGCCTTTGGCCCCATCGCGCCGCCGACCTGTTCTGCGTGGCGAACGAATCTATGGCCGAAACGCTGCGCCCGCGCAAGGTTGCCGAAGATCGCATCCTCATCACGGGCATCCCCACGCGCGACGATTTCCGCCGCGACTACGATCGCGTCGCCACGCGCGAGCGACTGGGGCTTCCCCAAAACAAGCGCGTCGTGCTCGCGCTGGCCGGCGCGTACCTGCCGCAGCCTTACGTGCACTTCCGTACCGCGCTCGACAAGCTGCTGCCCTACCTGCACAGCCTGAGCAGCACGCTGCACTTCGTGTTCATAGCAGGAAACGACGCCGAGTACGCACGGCATCTTCGCCAAGAGTGCCAGGAACTGAGCATCGAAAACGTCACGGTGCTCGATTACGTAGAGGGAATGGCCGCGCTCATGGCTGCAAGCGACCTGGTCATCTGCAAGTCGGGCGGCCTTACGGTGACGGAATGCCTGTGCTCGCAGGTGCCGATGATCCTTCTGGGCCGCGCGTACGGCCAAGAGAAGGTCAACGTGCAAATGCTCACCTCGCTCGGCGCGGCCATGCACGTGACCACGGCGCGCGAGCTTCTTGACGCTTTGCGCCACATCGCGAAGAACCCCGACAGCGCCCGCGCCATGCTAGTCAACGGAAGCTTCCTGCGGCGGCCGAACGCGGCCCGCGACATCGCAGCAGCCACGTTGCGCCTGGCCGCTGCGCCGAAAAACGGCGACGATCCCATCTATCGCAAGCATTTCCTACATTTCTACTGGGGCGACAAGCCCGCACACATTCGCTAAGGAGAATCATGTTGCAATTCAACGAACTCGGCCTGTCCGACCAGGCCCTTGAAGCCGTCGCGCGCCTGGGCTACGAAGCCCCGACGCCCGTTCAGGAACAGGCCATTCCGCTCGCGCTGGAAGGACGCGACCTCATCGCTGCGGCCAAGACCGGCACCGGCAAGACTGCTGCGTTCTCGCTGCCCTCCCTCGACCGTCTGGAACACGCGAAGGGCGGCCAGGGCCCGCTCATGCTGGTGGTCACGCCCACGCGCGAACTGGCGCAGCAGATCGGCGAGGTGTGCACGGCCATCGCCACCTCCACGCACCATCGCATCCTCACCGTGGTGGGCGGCCTGTCCTACGAGCCTCAGATCAAGAAGCTCAAGCACGGCGTCGACGTGCTCATCGCCACGCCCGGACGCCTGGTGGACCTCATGGAGCAGCAGGCGGTCCGCCTGGGAGACGTGGAAGTGCTCGTGCTCGACGAAGCCGACCGCATGCTGGACATGGGCTTTTGGCCCGCCATGAGAAAGATCATCGGCGCTACGCCCACGACGCGCCAGACGCTGCTGTTCAGCGCCACCATCGACGCCTCTATCAAGAACAGCGTGGGAAAGCTGCTGCACGACCCCGCTTTCGTAGAGATCGCGCACAAGGGCGAAACGGCCGACACGGTGGATCAGTACGTCATCCACGTGCCGCAAGCCGTGAAGCCGGCGCTGCTCAAAGCCGTGCTCGCCGAGAAAGGGGCCGATCGCGTCATCGTGTTCGCCCGTACCCGCAGCCGCGCTGACGCCACCTGCCGACGTCTCAAGCGCGCCGGTTACTCGGTCGAGGCCATCCACTCCGACCGCAGCCAGAACCAGCGCCGCCGCGCGCTCGACAACTTCGCCGCCGGAACGACCGGGATCCTCGTGGCCACCGACGTGCTGGCGCGCGGCATCGACGTGGAGGAAGTCGAGTACGTGGTGAACTACGACCTGCCCACTCAGCCCGAGGATTACGTGCACCGCATCGGCCGCACGGGTCGCGCAGGCGCCGCAGGCTACGCGGTGTCCTTCGTCAGCCCCGAAACCGTCGATGCGCTGCGCGACATCGAAAAGCTCATCAAGCGCCCCATTCCGGAAATGCAGCTCGCCTCGTTCGACATGCAGGAGGCCGAGGAAGACGCCGTTGCCAAGGCGCAGCGCGCCGACGCCCGCCGAGACCCGGAGATCAAGCAGGCGGCCAAGGAGCAGGCGGCTCGCGAGCGCAAGAAGGCGAAGGCGCGCGAACAGGCTCAAACGGAATCGACGCCGAACGCCGGCGGGCCGAAGCGCCGCGGCGGCAAGAAGCCCGCAGGAACGCAGGGAGCGCAGCCGAACAGGCAAAACCCCGGACAAGCCAAGTCTCAGCGCGCCGGCGGCAACGCCGCCAAGCCCGCCGGGCGCAGCACGAGCAGCGGGCGCCCGACCCAAAGCGGCTCGCCCAAGCGCACCGGAGCCGACCTGCGCCCGGGACGCGCGCATCGCGCCGACGTTGCCCAGCAGCGCTCCAACGGACGCGGCAAGCGTCGCTAGCCCGCACACCGCACACCGCACACCGCACACCGCACACATTGTCGCCCGAAACGCACGGTTTTCCTTTCAATTCCGTACGTTTCGGGCGACAATTCGTTTTACGTCGCCGTTACGGTACGCTTTTCGTGGCGATCACCGCCACGCCGGTGCCGCAAGCATCTTCGATCAGCACCGCGCCGGCCGAAACAGGAGCCTCCAGCCGCAGCGCGCCAAGCGCGGCCAGAACCTCGGCCATGCGGTCCTTCGGCACCGGTTGCGCGGTCTTCACGCTCACCGGCTCCAGACAACCCGCAACGGGAAGCACCGCGGTCACCATCCGCTCGGGGCTGACGGCCTCCTGCGCCGCGTACTCGGCTCCGCGCTTGCACGTGTGACCGGACACCTCGGCCACGGTTCCATCCTCGGCGAACGACACCTCCACCGGGCACCCCAGCGGGCAGCGAATGCACGTGAACACGGCAACGTCGGTCGCGAACTGCATCAGTCGGCACCTCCCCCGGTCATAGACGGGACAGAAAGCGCTCGATCCCCGTCGCCTGCGCCCTCGACGCGTACCCGCACGCTCTCCCAACGGACAAGCTCAGCCGCGCTCACGGGAACCTGGACCATCTCGGCAGGCACGGCGACCATCGTCTTCGCTCGCTTGACCGTATGCGCGCGCCCGTGCGCATCGACTCCCTCCACGACGAATCGAGGATTGCGAACGGAGCGCGAAACCCGCAGAGAAAGCGCCACGTTGCCGCTCGGGGAACCCGCCGCGTCCACGGCATGGGGAACCACGTAGCGCACGCCCTGAGCGGCCAACACGGGCACCGACGCGCGCCGGCGCTCGCGGCGCGCGTCGACCTCGCCAAGCGCGTAAGCCGCAGCGGAAGCGCCGGCCAAGTCGCCTTCGGCAGACGCATGGTCCGCCAAATCGTGCACGTGCAGCGCGTTTCCGCACGAGAACAAGCCCGCCACGTTGGTTTCCAGCCGGCTGTCCACGCGCGCGCCGCCGGTGACGGCGTCCAGTTCCACGTCGGCCGTCCGAGCCAGCTCGTTTTCGGGAAGCAGCCCCACCGACAAAAGCAGCGTATCGCACGCCACCCGCTGCTCGGTACCGGGAATCACCTGCACGGTATCGGGATCCACGTCCGACACGTACACGGCGCTCAACCGTCCTTCGCCCTCCAAGCGCGTGACCGTGCGGCTCAGGAACAGCGGTATGCCGAAGTCGTCCAGGCATTGGACGACGTTGCGACGAAGCCCCGACGGATGGGGCATGAGCTCGTAGACGCCCGCCACCTCGGCCCCTTGCGAAACCAACCGTCGCGCCATGATGAGCCCGATATCACCGGACCCCAAGATGACCGCGCGTTTTCCCGGCAAGCACCCTTGCAGGTTCATGAAGTTCTGGGCGCTGCCCGCGCTGAACACGCCGGACGGACGCGACCCTGCCACGTTGAGCGCGCCCAAACCCCGCTCGCGCGATCCCGTTGCCAGAACCACGGCCCGGGCACGGACCGCATACGCGCCGCGAGGACCCACCACGTGAACCGAGAACAGCCCGTCAGCTTGCTCCTGGGGCGCATCGATCGACGTAGCCGTAGCGTCTCGCAGCACGCAAACGCCGGATGCGTTCGACAAGGCAAGCTGATCGGCCTCGCGCTGGGCGTACTCGGGACCCGTCAGCTCCACGCCGAACCGATGCAGTCCGAATCCGTTGTGCACGCACTGCTTGAGAATGCCGCCCAGCTTTGCCTCGCGGTCGATCAGCACCACGCGAGCGCCGTGCGCCGCCGCCGCGCGCGCCGCCGCAATGCCGGCCGCGCCGCCGCCCACTACGGCGACGTCGCACTCCCGGGCCATAGCGGGCGCACGCTCGACGCTTGCAGCGCTCGCAGCTTCGCTGCCCTCGAAGCCCTGCACGACGCTCGCGTAGTCGGTGCGCGCCGATGCCACCACGGGCGACCCCGGCAGGCGCTTATCCAGGCGATCGGGGGTCACGCCCGTTTCGCGCGCGACGATCTTCGCGATCTCGGGCGAGCAGAACCCGCCGTGGCAACGGCCCATCATGGCGCGCGTGCGCCATTTGAGCGCATCGAGCGACAGAACGGGCAACGGCCCCCGCAGGGCCGCAACCAATTCCGCTTCGGTCACCTGGCAGCATCGGCACACCACATGGCCCCAGCGGGCATCGCGCGCAACCGCTGCGGCGCGCGCGGCTTCGTCCATGTTCGCAAACGCCTTGCAAGCCTCTCTTCGGGCGCGGAACGACTCGTTGACCGGGGCGTCCAGCAGCGCGGCGACCTCGCCTGCGATATGCTCTCCCACGGCAGGCGCCGACGTGAGCCCCGGAGAGTCGAAGCAAGCCACGTTGAAGAACCCCGGGGCATCGTCGGGCTGGCCAATCACGAAGTCGTACCCTTCAGCGTTCGACGCGCGAAGGCCGGCGAAGTTGGTGATAAGGCCGCGGCCGTTCGCCTCCGGCCACGTCTTGCGCGCGGCGTCCAGCACGAACCGCAAGCCTTCGGCCGTCGTCGACGCGTCGGTCTTGTCGGCCTGGTCCACGGCGTTGGGGCCCACCAGCAAGTTGCCGTGCACCGTAGGGGTTACGAGCACGCCCTTCCCCGCCGACGACGGCGCCTGGAACATAGTGCGCGAGAACACGGACCCCTTGTCCGTGTCGTACAGGCAGTACTCGCCCCGTCGCGCCACGATGCGCAGCTTGCGGGCGCTGACCATGTTGTTGATCTCGTCGGAGAACACGCCGGCAGCGTTCACCACCGCGCGCGCCGCCATCGTCAGCCCGCCGGCGGTGCTCACGCGGTACCGATACGGAGCAGCGCTTCGGCGCACCTGCCCGCGCCGCTCGGCAACGCGCTCCGCCGCTGCTTGCTCCTCAGCGGTCAAGCGATCGAGGCCCGTCACGCTCTGCTCGAACAGAAAGGCAGCGCCATGCAGAGCCGCCTGCTCGGCAGCGAACAGCGCCACCTCGTAGGGATCGCATATAGCGCCCGTTTCGGCAAGCAAGCCGCCGCGAACCTGCGACGAGACGGAGGGCTCGAGCGCGCGCACGGCAGCCGCATCGAGCTCGCGCACCCCTTCGATGCCGTTTCGGGCAGCCCGCTCGACCAGCTGACGCACCGCGGCCAGCTCCTCGTCGGAGAACGCGAGCACCATCGACCCGTTCCGACGATACGAAAATCCCAATTCATCGGCCCAGCGGGAGAACAGTTGCGAGCCCCGTGCATTGAACCGCGCCTTGAGCGTACCGGGAGCAGGATCGTAGCCGGCATGCACGATCCCCGAATTCGCGCGCGTTGCACCGCACGCCACATCGTTTCCCGCTTCGAGAACCGTGACGTGAACCCGCCAGCGAACAAGTTCGCGCGCCACGCAAGCGCCCGCCACGCCCGCACCGATAATCGCAACGTCCGTTGTGAGAAAAGATTCAGTATCCATGTCGTTCAGCTTACTATTTATCCCCGTTGGGCGAAAGAGCGAACTTGGCTTGCGCGAATAACGGTATCGTAGGCGCAACGAATCGAAGAAAGGAACGAGATGCGCATAGCCGTGGCTAGCGAAGGCCTGAAGGTATCTCCCGTGTTCGGGAAGTGTGCCAGCTTCACCTGCTACAGAATCGAGCGCGGCGTCATCGTTGAATGTCAGAACATGCCGAACCCACTCTTTCCCCCGAACCGTCTTGCCTCCCTTCTGCACGAGCTTGACGTCCGGGTGCTCATAACCGGAACGATCGAGCGCGAAGCCGCGGAAGCGCTGCGCGCCGTCGACATCGAAGTGGTGCCCAACAGGGGCGGTACCGCGCGCCATGCGGCCGAAGTCTACCTGGCGCGCACCTTGATCGGCTCGGACGAAAGCGATGAAGAGGAACTTGACGTCGTAGAGGCGTAAACCGCGCAAGGCGACCGCAAGGGTCGGTCCCGTTGCAGCTTCGAACCCCGTCTCAGGCATGCTGTTCGACACGGGAACGGAAAGACCCGCACGGTTTCCCTTTATCCTCGAAACGAACGAAAGGCCCCGCTCCGGGGCCTTTCGTTCGTGCAGGGCGCAAGCGCACCCCATCGGTTGCGGCGCTAGAACACAAGAAGCCCCCGAGCAATCGGGGGCTTCTCAGCATTAAGCCGTTGCGCCGACCGGTAGGTCAGCGAAACTAAAAGCTACAGGGCCTTCTTGGCAACCTCGACCACGGCGGCAAACGCCTCGGGATCGTTGATGGCCATATCGGAAAGCACCTTGCGGTCCAGCTGCACGCCAGCCTTCTTGAGGCCGTTCATCAGCACCGAGTAGCTCAGGCCGTTCAGGCGAGCGGCCGCGTTGATGCGGGTGATCCACAGACGACGGATCTCGCGCTTCTTGTTGCGACGGTCGCGGTACATGTACTGCAGCGAATGCTGCACCTGTTCCTTCGCGGCACGATAAGAACGGGACTTTGCACCGTAATAGCCCTTGGCACGATTAAGGACGGTACGACGCTTCTTGTGGGCGCTGACTGCGCGCTTAACACGAGGCATGTTGTATCACTGCTCCTTTTAGACTAGCGAAGGCCGAGATTACGCGCGATAACCTTGTTATCGGCCTTGGCCACTTCGGTCTCATGACGGAAATTACGCTTACGCTTCTGGCTCTTCTTCGTCATGATATGGCTCTTGAAAGCCTTGGAGCGCATGATCTTGCCGGAGCCGGTAACGCGGAAACGCTTCGCGGTGCCGCGATGGGTCTTCATCTTAGGCATTGCCTTCGTCCTTCCCTTCTTCTTTCTTCTCGTTCTCTTTCTTTTTCTTCGCCAACGTCGCTGCAGGCAACGGGGCGATGAGCATGTGCATGTTGCGGCCTTCCATCTTAGGCTGGGTCTCGATGACCGCTACGTCCTTCAGATCGTCGGCCAGCCGCTCCAGGATGGTGAGGCCCTGCTCCGGGTGCGCCATTTCGCGGCCGCGGAACATGATGGTGATCTTGACCTTGTTGCCGCCGTCGAGGAAGCGCAGAACGTGCTTCTTCTTCGTGGTGTAGTCGCCCACGTCGATCTTCGGGCGGAACTTCATTTCCTTGGTCTCGATCTTGCTCTGGTTCTTGCGAGCCTGCTTCGCCTTGATGGCCTGGTCGTACTTGAACTTGCCGTAATCCATGATGCGGCACACGGGCGGGTCGGCGTTCGGGGCGATCTCGACCAAGTCAAGGCCCTCGTTATCGGCGATTCGCTGGGCCTCAGATGTGACGTAAATACCCATCTGCGTCCCGTCGAACCCGATCAACCGGCACTCGCGCACGTTGATTTGTTCGTTGAGCCGAGGCTCCTGAGCAGCTATCGCGCTCACCTCCCTTTCTAGCGCGCTTTCGCGCGTCAATAAAAAACCCGCAGCTCCGAGAGCTTGCGGGTTTCGCTTTTCGATCAGGCTGTGAAGCCGAATATTCGAGCGACCCGTCAGCTGCCGAAGCGCCGAAACAGGTGGAGGGTTTCCCCTCGCTTGTGTAAACAGCCTGTATATAATAGCACAGCGCAAGCCAAATACAATATGCGACTTGAAACTTTTTTTGCGTCTCCCCTTCTTCGTTCGGGACGACGCATTTCCCAGATCCTGGCCGACCGACAGAATAAAAGAAGCGCCCAAAAACACCAGGAGATTCATAGAGGTTATGGACCCCTGGGGTAAAACCCCGTATGCGGCGCACGTCATGTTTGCTATACTCGCGGCATCGAATAAGCCTCCCGCCCTTTGGCGAGCACATCGTTCGACGGAAGGAACCCATGAGCCGCTTGACCCGAATCCTCATGCTCGCCGGAGCCTGGATCGCCTGCATCCTGGGTTGCGTCGGCGTGTTCATCCCCGTGCTTCCCACCACGCCCCTGCTTCTGCTGGCCACGTTCCTGTTCGCCAAGTCTTCTCCGCGCTGCCATGCGTGGATCGTTTCGACGAGGGTCTACAAATCCTATGTTGCGGCGTTCAAGGAAGCCGGCGGCATACCGGCCGCAACCAAGGTCCGCATCCTCACGGTATCGTTCGTCGTTATGGGCGCGAGCGCGCTTCTGGTTCAAAAGCCCCTCGTCTGGAGCATCTTGGGGTGCGTGGCGGCATTTCTGGTCTACCTCATGTTCGTGCGCATTCCCACCATATCGCTGGAAAGCGTGCAAACCGTCCGTCAGGCCGAAGAAGCCGAATAGCGAACCGCGCTCGGGCAGCGCGCTCCTTTTCACGCCCCTCCCCAAAAAAAAGAAAAGCCCGGTCTTCGCTGCTGCGAGGACCGGGCTCGACGCTAGTTCTTGTCTTCGTACAGCTCGATAACGGCGCCGTCCATCTCGACAAACGCAAGGCGAACCCCCGGACCCGCATCCATAGGCCCGCAGATAGCACGATCGGCCTGCTCGACGTAGCGGTCCAGATCGTCCACCGCGTAAGCAACGTGCCAGCGACGGTGCAGCTCTTCGGGGAAAGGCGTGCCCTCCTCGAACTTCAGGTACTCGATCTTCATGTCGTAATCGTCCACGTTGGACACCCAGAACTTCATGTCCTCGTTGTAGGTCATGTTCGGCTTTTTCTCCGTGATGGGAATGCCGATGTGCATATAGGTTGCAGTCATCCTGGTTTCCTCTCGTCTCGGGTCGTTCGCAGCGTCAGGCCGACGGAGCCATGGAGAACATGTCCATGGCGGCCTCGGCATCGGCTTGCATGGCCTTCGTTGCCGCATTGGCCAATGCATGGAAGTACTTGGGATGCGATTCGGCGATGAGCGCCTCCACGGCACGCACGCCCGCATTGCTCATGTAGCTGAAATAGTTGATCTTGCGAATGCCGGCCGCAATGGCCGCGCGCGTGTCCTCGCGCGAAAGCCCGCTGCCGCCGTGCATGACGAGCGGGACGCCGCACACGCGCTTGAGCTCGGCTATGCGATCGAGGTCAAGCTGCGGATCAGCCTGATAGAAGCCGTGCACGGTGCCTACGCTGGCAGCCAGCGCATCGATGCCCGTATCGGCCACGAAGCGAGCGGCCTGCACAGGATCGGTGTACACGTTCTCGCGGTCGTCGTCGGCGTCTTCAAGCCCTTCGTGCCCCGTGGTGAACCCGATCTCGGCCTCTACGTCGGCCCCGTACCGGCGCGCCAGTTCCACCGCCGCCCGCGTGAGCGCGACGTTTTCCTGGTACGACAGCTGCGATCCATCGATCATGATGGCAGAAAATCCCAGATCGAGCGCACGTTTCACATAGTCGAGGTCTTCGCCGTGATCAAGCATGACGCACACGGGCACCCGCGCGGCCTTGGCGCGCGCAACCATAACGGGCCCGATCACGTCGATGGACGTCTCGTGCTCGTGCAGTTGAGCGTGCTGGATGATGACCGGCTCGTTGCGGGCCTCGGCAGCCGCGATGGCCGCCAGCAAAAGCTCGAGGTTCGGCGTGTCGAACGCCGCCGCCGCGCATCCGCGCTCCTCCGCCCAATCAAGGACGGCACTCATGGAAGTGAGCATACCGGCCCCTACTTCTTGAGGTACGGCGTGTTGCAGGGGGCATTCCACAGGCGCAGCAGCTCGTCGTCCATGCGGGCCATGAACATCTGGAAGCCGGCCTGCTCCTGAACGGTCAGCATCTCGCCGACGAAGTTCGCGACCACCTCGATATCCTGCTTCGCCAGCTCCTTGACCGCGGCGCGGTACACGATAAGCTGCTCCATGAGCGTCGTAGCGCCCGAGCCGTTGATGATCAGCATGACGCGCTCGCCCGGCTTGATGCCGATGTCGTTTACCAGCGCGTTCACCATGATGGCCGCGGTTTCGTCGGCGGACTTCATCGGCTGACGGCCGCCGCCTTCCTCGCCGTGCTGACCCATGCCGATTTCCATCTCGTCGTCCTCGAGCTCGGCAAGCAGCGTTCCCGTCTGAGGATGGGTGGCACCGCGCACGGCCACCGCCAGCGTGGCCATGTTGTCGGCGAAGCGCTGCGCGACGGCGGCCACCTCTTCCAAGCTCATGCCCTCGGCGGCTGCGGCTCCTGCGATCTTGTACGTGGGGATGCATCCCACCAGGCCGCGGCGATCGTCGCCGTTTTCGCGCGGGGCGTTGGCGATGTCTTCCTGCGTGACCACCTTCACCACGTTCAAGCCCTGCTTCTTGCACTGCTTCATGGTCATGTTGCCCGTCAGCATGTCGCCCGCATGGTTGAGCACGATGTAGAGCACGCCCTTGCCCTTGTCGGCCAGCTTGATGGCGTCGACGCACGCCTGCGGGCCGGGCGCGGCGAAGATGTCGCCCACCACGTCGATGTCGACCATACCCTCGCCCACGAAGCCCTCGATAGCCGGCTCGTGTCCGCTTCCGCCCTGCGTGACGATGGTCACGCGGTCGGCTTCGGCCAGCTTCTTGTTGATCACCATGTTATCCTCGCCCAGTTCGAGGATGTCGGAATTGGCCAAGGCCAGGCCTTCGAGCAGTTCCGCGGTAAGATCCTCGGGGTCGTTGATGAACTTCTTCATGCTCATAGTGCTCCTCCTTGCAAGATGGACGATGGAAAAGAAAGGCCCGCTGCGCTCGGCAGCAGGCCCGATTCCTGAATCAGTGCGACGCGCCCCCGGCGAGACCGCGCAAGAACAACGAAGTTGAGACGGCGCCCGCGTCGGGCGTGCCGATAGTCTGATCACCGTAACTGCGCGCGCGACCGAATTTGGAAGCGAAGCCCTCGCTCGCCTTCGCGCCGGCCTCGGCCGCCTCGGCCGCCGCAGCGAACACCGCAGCCGGATCGTCCGAAGCGCACGTCTGCGCCGCCTCGACCGCAGGAATGAGCGCGTCCATCATGGTCTTGTCCCCCACCTGGGCATTCGTGATATCCTGCATCTCGGCCAAGCAGCCGGCGAACATTCGGCGCGCTGCATCCGCATCGATAGCGCTCTCGTCGTCGGCAAGATGGACGCCCAAGCCGCCGATCATCGTGCCGTAAAGCGGGCCGGCCGATCCTCCGCGCACCGCCATGGCGGCCATGCCCAGATCATCGAGGAAGTCTTTGATCGACTGGTCGGGATCCCACCCCGCAACCTGCTCTTGGACGAGCTTGGCTATCTTGGTGATGGTGATGCCGTGATCCCCGTCGCCGAATTTGGAATCGATGTCGCTTAGCACCTCGGCGTTCTCCAGCAGCAAGCGGGCGCTTTCGTCCAGCATGCGCCCAAACGCGTCGCGATCGATCATAGGACCCCTTTCCCGATGAAAGTCGATTGCCCTAACTCTAACGGTAAGCGTAGACGAAATCAATGAGAGAACGAAAAACGCCGCCTCGAAGCGGCGGCGTTTTCGCAGAGTCCGTCCCTGTCGTCGCAGGGCGAGTTCTTACGCGTTGACGTACACGTAGATGATGCGGATGGTGTCGGCCAAGTTACCCGAGGTGTTCGCCGTCGAGTAGTTGTACAGAAGAACGCTCGACCACTGATGGGGCGCGCCGCCGAACTCCACGGTCCCCGAGAAGGAGCACGTTTCCTTCACGAGCGTCGTGCCGTCGCTGGCGTACTCGGAGTACGTCGACTTGTCGGACGGCAGCTCCACGGAACCCTCCGGCACGCTCACGCCGGCCTCCTGCAGCGTTTTCTCTACAATGTGCTCGTTTTTCACAGCATCGACGAAGCTCAGCGAGCCGTAGCCAAGCGATGCGGTGGCCGCCGAGTAGCCGGCTTGGATGACCTTGCCCTCTTCGTTCAGGCCCAGGTACACCGTAGGCGTGCCCGAACGCGTATCGGCAGGCTCGTCGGTAAGCGCCACCGTTACGTTGGTCTTGACGGGGTTGCCCTCCTCGTTGACCTCCTTGGAACTGGTTTCGGTCGCGCCGCGCTTGAGCGCCGTCACGGCCTCGTCCTTCGTCATGCCAAGCAGCGACGTGAGCGAGGGGACCTGCGTCTTCTTCGCCACGGTGGTGCTGGCGTCCTTGGTTTCGCTCTGGCTTTGCTGCATAGCGCCGACTTCCTGGGCGCTTTGCTGCTCTTGAGCCTGCTGAGCGGCCACCAGCCTGCTCTCCTCGAACCACTGCCACACGAAAAAGCACAGCGCGCCCATGAGCAGGATCAGCAGGATGACAATGGCGATGAGAATCTTGCGCATGCGACGGGACTTGCGCTGATGGGGCGGAACGAAGGGCTTATCCTTCTTGCCGTGCTTGCCCTTGGCCGGTTCGGGCTGGACCGCAACGGGATCGTCCCCGAACAGCAAGGGAGGCGCCTCCACGGGCTCAAGGCTCTCGAAGGCGTCGGGGTATTCGTCGGCGTTGTCCCCGCGGTAGCTGAAGCCGCCTGCGTGGGCGCCGTCAGCCACGGGAGCGAACGCCTCGGTCAGGCCGATTCGCCCCTCTTCGTCAGAGCGGTCCTCTGTAGGATCGACCGCCGCGCTCACCGGGGAGAACGCCTCGGTCAGGCCGATTCGCTCATCGGAGGCGAAATCGTCTTTGTGGCTCGAAGTGCCGTTGGGTTCGTTTGCAGCGTGTTTGGGCATCGAAGCACCTTCCTACTGGGCGCAGGCGCATTCGCTAGCGCATAAAGAGTACATAGTACGCAATGAAGCCGACGATGGCCAGAAGCGCCACCGCGATGATGATCTTCTGCATCGCGGACATCGGTTCGACCTCAAGGTCTTCCGCGGTCGTCTCGCGGTAGCCCTTCTTCGAACTCTTCGAGCCTGCGCTCGAAGGCCTCGCGTCGTCGGCCGCCGACGCCTCCCGCTCGTCCTCGGTCGAAGAAGGCGCGTCGAAAGAGGACTCGGACGGCACCGCGCCGTCCGTTTGGACGGGCTCGGGGGCAGGCGCGGACGGGCGAAGGCCCGCCTGGATCACGAAATCGTCATCGTCGTCAGCGTTAACGGTGATATGGGAGAATTTGGTATCGCCAGAAGCCACGGAGCCGTCCTTTCACGTCAGCAAGATTATAGAGGATTATCGGGACGTATTCCCTTGTCCAAATAATATCCATCGGGCGCGAAACGCTTGCGATACGTGAGAAAGCAGGCCGAAACGATGGCCACCGTATTGGCCGCCGACAGCATGAGCATGACCACGATCTGGTATTTCGCCGCCGCCAGAGGATCGGCTCCCGCCAAAAGCTGGCCGGACATCATGCCGGGGATGGCAACGATCCCGGCGGCCGACATGGTGGCCAGCACCGGCGTCATGCCCGCGCCGATAGCGGCCTTGATCGACGGGAACGCCGCTTCTTTCGGCGTAGCGCCAAGCGCCACGAGCGCGAACATCTCGTTGGAGCGCGAATCCATGTCCGCGAACAGCCGGTCGATGGCAACCGCGATGGCCGACATCGCGTTTCCGATGATCATGCCCGCAATGGGAATGAGCTGCCGCGCGTTGTACCAAGGATCGGCGTGCATGACCCCTTCCACCACCACGAAGCCCACGGCGATCGACGACGAGAACAGCGACGCGAACACCGCCGCGCGAAGCCCCGGCACCGAGCTTTTCACGCGCGAGGTTGCAATCTGCGTGGCCGCCGTCACCATCACGGCCAGCGCCAAGAGGACGAGCCACCAGGTCTGGTGCTCGAACAGGTACATGAGCACGAATCCCGCCGCCAGAAGCTGCGCGAACATGCGCGCGGCGGAAACGGCGATGCGCCGCGTCTGCCCCAGCTCGAGCTTCCACGACACCAATCCCGCCACCAGCATGAGCGCGCTCGCGGCGAACAGCTCCACGTACCCGATATCCACCACGCCGCTCACGAACGACCCCCGCTTCCCGCCGCAACGTAGGACAGCGCGCCGTCCTCGAGCGTATAGGTTCCCGCAGCGTACCCGTCGGCCGACCGATGCCGGATGCGCAAGCACGTTGCATCGGAGCCGACGTAATCCCTTGTCAAACGACTGATCGCCTGCGAGGAAGCGGAATCGAGCGCCGCGTCCACCTCGTCGAGCAGAAAGACCTTCGGCTTCGTGGCGAACGAGCGCAGCAAGGCCACGCGCGCCTGCTGCCCGCCCGACAGGCGCGACGCGTCCCGCGAAAGCTCCACCTCTTCAAGGCCGGCAAGGCACAGCAAGCGAGCAAGCTCGCCGTCGCTCGGAGGCTGGGACGCGGCGTTCACCTTGAGGCACCACGGCAGCACGAGATTGTCCCGCACCGTCCCCGCAACAAGAGCGGGTTGCTGCGGCACGAGGCACACCTGCCGCCGCCATTCCTGCGGCCCGAACCCGTCCGAAGACCGCCCCTGCAAGTACAGGCTGCCAGCGTCTCGGGCGATCATGAGCGCGCACGCGCGCAAAAGCGTGGACTTGCCCGACCCGGAAGCGCCCGTCAAGTCGTAGATGAGCCCGCCTTCCAAGCGCAAGCACGCATCGTGGAACAGCGGCACGGCCCGCCCGTCGCGAACATGGGAGACCGAGATATGGTCGGCATGAAAAAGAGTCATGCCGACCATGGTACCATCGAGCGGCCGCCAGCGCCACGGCGCGCGCTACAGCCCCTCGATGCGCGGTATGCTGGCGAAGCCGATGGCCAGCTCCTCGTCGGTGGGCTCGTAATCGCCCAGCACGCCCTTGTTGTAAGCGTCGTACGCCTTCATATCGAAGTAGCCGGTTCCGGTTAAACAGAACAGGATGGTCTTCTCCTCGTTCGCCTCCCTGCACGCCTTCGCTTCCTCCATGGCCTGGTAGATGGCGTGCGCGCTCTCGGGCGCGGGCAGGATGGTCTCAAGCCGCGCGAACTCCACGGCAGCGGCGAACACGTCGGTCTGCTTCACGGCGACCGCGTCCAAAAAGCCGTCGTGCTTGAGCTTCGACACGATGGGGCTCATGCCGTGATAGCGAAGCCCTCCGGCGTGGTCGGGGCTGGGGAGGAATCCGTTTCCCAGCGTGTACATCTTCGCCATCGGGCAGGTGCGGCCCGTGTCGGCGAAGTCGTAGGCGAAGCGCCCGCGCGTCAAGCTGGGGCAGCTTGCAGGCTCTACGGCCACGAAACGCGTATCGGGCCTGCTTCCGCGCAGCTTGTCGCGCATGAACGGCGCGATCAGCCCGGCCAGGTTCGACCCGCCGCCCGCACAGCCGACGACCACGTCCGGGTACTCCCCCAGCTCTTGAAGCGCAGCGTAGCTTTCCAGCCCGATGACGGATTGGTGCAGCGCAACCTGGTTGAGCACGCTTCCCAAAGTGTAGCGGCCCTTGTTCTGCGGAATGTTGAGCGCGCGCTCCACCGCCTCGGAAATGGCGGTGCCCAGCGAGCCGGACGAATCGGGGCGCTCAGAGAGCATCCTGCGGCCAATTTCGGTGGTGTCGGAAGGAGAGGGCGTCACGTTCGCGCCGAACGTCTCCATGATGTTGCGGCGAAACGGCTTCTGCTCGTAGGAGCACTTCACCATGAACACGTCGAGGTTCAGGCCGAAATGCGCCGAGGCCTCCGCAAGCGCCGTGCCCCACTGCCCCGCGCCCGTTTCGGTGGTGATCCCGTCGAGGTCCTGAGCCTTCGCGTAGTACGCCTGCGCGATGGCGGAGTTCAGCTTGTGCGAGCCCGACGTGTTGTTGCCCTCGAACTTGTAGTAGATCTTCGCGGGCGTGTCCAACGCGCGCTCCAGGTTGTAGGCGCGGCACAGCGGCGAAGGCCGGTAGATGCGGTACATCTCCCGAACGGGATCGGGAATGTCGAAGCAAGGCGTGGCGTCGTCGAGCTCTTGGCGCACCAGCTCGTCGCAGAACACGGGCGCCAGGTCGGCGGCTTCGGCCACGCGACCGTCGGGCAGGCGCAAAGGCTCGGGCTTTTCCGGCATGTCGGCCCGCAGGTTGTACCATTGGGTCGGGATCTGGTCTTCGCGCAGGTACAGGCGGTAAGGGGCTTGCTCGGTCATGCTGGTTCCTTTCCTGGAATGGGTTCCTGCTCAAACGCCGCAGGGAAAACGAATGCTTGCTGGACGCGCAAAAAAGAGCCCCCGGATCTCCGAGGGCTCTTCTGATGACTGGTATGCGAGAACAGAAGCCTATGAGACCCGGGATCGATTTCTTCCGTTCCACCACCATGCGCAAGCGAACGCCGTCGCAGAAGCGGCGGTGGCAAGAAGCGCGTTGCAAGCGGTCGTGGTCAAAAGACGCCTTTCGTGATAGGACGTTCCGGGTACGCGGTAAGTCTAACCCTCCCGGCGCGGTTTGTGAAGGGGGCAATCGCCGGCTGGCGCAGCAAGGCGAAACGCGCGGCGCGCACGGCGAAAGGAGCAGCGGGCGGCTCGTCGGGCAGCGCAGGGGGGCCGCTCGGACGGCGGCGGGCACGACAATTTGCGAAAGCGGTGAACGCGCCGCGCAAGCCGAACGCGCGCGAAGCGTTGTGCGACAATGGGAGGAAACCTTCAACGAAAGGCGGAAACGAGCCATGGACCTTGCCAAAGACCAGAAGCTGCACGGCTTCACCGTGCGCACGTGCGAACCGCTGCCGGAACTAGACGGCGACGCCTACACGCTCGTGCATGAAAAGAGCGGCGCGAAGCTGCTGTACCTGAAAAATGAGGACGCCAACAAGTCGTTCTCCATCGCGTTCAAGACCCCGCCCGCCGACGACACGGGCGTGTTCCACATTCTGGAGCACTCGGTGCTGTGCGGATCCGAGAAATTCCCCGTGAAGGAGCCGTTCGTCAACCTGCTGAAAAGCAGCATGCAGACGTTCCTGAACGCCATGACCTTCCCCGACAAGACCCTGTACCCCGTAGCCAGCACGAACGACCAGGATCTTCTGAACCTGGCCGACGTGTACTTGGACGCGGTGCTGCATCCGATGATCTACCGCAAGCGCGCCATCTTCGAACAGGAGGGCTGGCACTACGAGCTTGCCGGCGGCGCGGATCGAAACGGCGAAGCGACCGACCCCGTCGACGGCGCGCCCGAGCTTGCGCTCAACGGCGTGGTGTACAACGAGATGAAAGGCGCGCTGTCCGATCCGAACTCGGTGCTTTACGACGAGCTGCAAGCGGCGCTCTTCCCCGACACGGCCTATCGCTTCGAGTCGGGCGGCACGCCGCGCGCCATTCCCGACCTGACTTACGAGCAGTTCCTCGACGAACATGCCCGCCACTACCGTCTGAGCAACAGCTACCTCACGTTGTACGGCAACCTCGACCTCGAGGCCATGCTGGCGTTTTTGGACGAGCGCTATCTCTCCCCCGTTGCCGACGAGGAAGCCGCCCGCGACGAAGCGCGCCTTTCGGCCGGCGATGCGCCGCTCGAACCGCACGAACTGCGCGAACAGGCGCCCGTGGAAGCGCTCGGCATACGTCGCACGATGGCGACCGCGCCCGAAAACGCATGCATGGGGCTTGGATACGTGATCGGCAACGTCAGGGAACGCACGCGCATGGTGGCCGTGGACATCCTCATCGACGCCATCGCCGGCAGCAACGAAGCCCCGCTGAAGCGCGCGCTGCTCGACGCGGGCCTGGCCGACGACGTGCAGGCGTTCTTCGCCGATTCGCTGCTGCAGCCCTTCGCCGTGATCCAGCTCAAGGGGCTGGCGGACGACGCCCCCGCGCGCTTCAGGGCCGTTGCGGAAGGCGCGTTGCAGTCGCTGGCCGACGGGGGCTTGGATCGAAACCTGGTGGAAGCCTCGCTCTCGCGCGCCGAATTCGTCATGCGCGAGCGCGACTTCGGCATGGCCGACGGCGTGGCGCTGTCCATGGCCGCGCTGGCCGGCTGGCTCTACGACGACGAGCTGGCAACGTCGTACCTGCGATACGAGGACGACTTCGCGTTTTTGCGGACCGCCCTGGACGAAGGCTATTTCGAGCAGCTCATCCGCGACGTGTTCCTGGCCAACAACCACCGAGCCGAAGTGGAGATCGTGCCCGTCGACGAGGACGAGGACGCCTGCGAGGCCGAGCGCCTGGCAAACGTCGCCGCGCGCATGGAGCCCGAGGACTTCGCCCGCGTAGCCGATGAGGAAGCGGAGCTTCGCCGCCTGCAGGAAGAGCCCGACTCCCCGGAGGCGCTGGCCACCTTGCCGCGCTTGTCCGTGTCCGACATCGGGGCCGCGCCGGACGAGCCGGCCTACGACCTGGAGGAAGGCGCGCCCGTCCCGTGCCTTCGCCACCGCGCCGCCGCGCACGGCATCGCCTACGCCTACCGCTACTTCGACCTCAAGGGCGTGCGCTTCGAGGACCTTCCCTACGTGACCGTCCTGAGCATGGTGCTGGGAAAGCTGGACACGGCAACCCGCACCGCATCGCAGCTGGACACGCTCACGAACGGCAAGCTGGGCAACCTGTCCTTCTTCTCGGAAATCTACGAGGACGAGCACGACCCGCGCGCAATCCGCCCGATGTTCGTGGTAAGCGCAAGCTCGCTGTCCGAGAACGTGGAGCACCTGGCTGCCCTTCCGCGCGAAATCCTGCTGACGACCGACTTCTCCGACACGGGCAAGATCAAAGACGTGCTGCAGCAGCGCCGCATCGCCATGGAGCAGGGCTTCGCCTCCGCAGGCCACGCCAGCGCCATGGCTCGGCTGGCATCGTACTACCTGCCCGCCGGCGTCGTGCGCGAGCAGCTTGGCGGCGTGGAGTTCTACCGTTTCTTGAAAGACCTGCTGGCCTCCTACGACGAGCGCGCGCACGACCTTTCGCAGCGCTTGGGCGATCTTGCGGCACGCCTGTTCGTCGACGACGGATGCCTGGTCAGCTTCACGGGAGACGAAGACGACTACCGCCGCTTCTGGGATTGCGGCGCCGCGCTCGGGCGCGCGGGGGGCGCGCAGGACGAACGGCTGCAGGTTCCCGATCCCGTCGTGCGCAACGAGGCGTTCATCGTGCCCACCGACGTGTGCTATGCAGCGCTCGGATTCGATCGACGCTCGTTCGGCGCAAGCTACACGGGAGCCTGGCAGGTAGCTGCGAAAGCGCTTTCGTTCGACTACCTGTGGAACGAGGTGCGCGTCAAGGGCGGTGCGTACGGCGCGGGCTTTCAGGCGGCGCGCACCGGAAACCTGCGGTTCTACTCCTATCGCGACCCGCACCTCGACGAAACGCTCGAGCGCTTCGCAGGAGCCTCCGCATGGCTGGCCGCGTTCGAGCCGACCGACGACGAAATGGAGGGCTACGTGGTGAGCACGGTGGCCGGGTTCGACACGCCGCTCAAAACGCGTCAGCTCGTGCGCCGTCAAGACGGCGACTGGATTGCCGGCAGAACGCCGCAAGCCCGTCGCGAAACGCGCGATCAGATGATCTCGTCCGATGCGCGCGCCGTGCGCGAGCTGGCCGGGACCGTGGCCCACGCTGCCGAAGCCGGAGCTTTCTGCGCCTTCGGCAATAAAGACCTTCTGGAAGGATCCTCTGCGGGATTTCAGGTAATCGACCTGCTGAACGAATAACGCAAACCCCTCAGATCCAACCGCCTCGCACGCCCCCGCCTGCATCGGCAAGCGGGGGCGTATTCGCTTTTCGATGACATTCCCGCCGCTCGCAAAGCTATTTCAAGCTAGAATAAACCGTTGGGAACCAGAGCGCGCACCACGGCGGTTTTGCGCGCTGCCGGCCTTGACGAGATCCGGCTTAAATGATAGTAATAGAGTATCATTTAGACGAGAAGAGACGGAGAAGCGCATCATGCTGGAACTGAAGAACCTTACGTTCGAGGTGCCCTTGCAGGAAGGGTCCAAAGAAACCAAGCGCATCATCGACGACCTATCGCTTTGCATCCCCGACGACCGCTTCACGGTCATCACGGGCCCGAACGGCGGAGGAAAGTCGACGCTTGCCAAGCTTATCATGGGCATCGAACAGCCCACCTCCGGACAGATCCTGCTCGACGGCGAAGACATCACGAACCTGCCCATCTCCGAGCGCGCCAAGCGGGGAATCGGCTACGGGTTCCAACAGCCCGCCCGCTTCAAGGGCATGAAAGTCAAGAAGCTCCTCGACATCGCAGCAGGCAAGAAGCTGCCGATGCTCGCTTGCAACGAATACCTGGCCAAAGTGGGCCTGTGCTCCGCGAACTACCTCACGCGCGAAGTGGACAAGAACCTGTCCGGCGGCGAGGTGAAGCGCATCGAGATCGCCACCATCCTGGCGCGCGACCCGAAGCTGGCCATCTACGACGAGCCGGAAGCCGGCATCGACCTGTGGAGCTTCGACCGCCTGACTGAAACGTTCCGCGACATCCATGAAGCGCGCGACGGGCGCTCTATCGTGATCATCTCCCACCAGGAGCGCATCATTCAGCTTGCCGACGAGATCGTGCTGCTGAAAAACGGCAAGGTCGCCCAAACCGGCAAGCCTGAGGATCTTATGCCCACGCTCGGCTTCGTGGCGAAGGGCGTTCCCGGCTGCAAGCTGAGCACCCCCACCGAGCTGCATATCACGGAGATCCCCACCACCTGCTAACTCAACCGGCGCGCGTCGGGTTTCCATCGCGCGCCGTTCGCACCCGCAAAGGAGGCCATCATGGCTGTTGACCTGTCCCCTATCGACGAGGGCTTGCTCGCCGAAATCGCCAATATACACGGCATGCCGAAAGGCGCCTTCAACATCCGCAAAGACGGGCAGCTCGTCGAGCGCCATTCGTCGGCGAGCATCGAGATCGCCACGAAGACGGACAACCCCGGCATCGACATCCGCATCGCGCCGGGAACCAAAGGCGAGACCGTCTACATCCCCGTCATCGTCACACAATCGGGCCTGAAAGACGTGGTGTACAACACGTTCTACATCGGAGAAGACTGCGATATCACCATTATCGCCGGATGCGGCATCCACAACGAAAGCCACGCCCCGTCCGAACACGACGGCATCCACACGTTCCACTGCGGCAAGAACAGCCGCGTGAAGTACGTGGAGAAGCACTACGGGCAGGGCTCGGGCACGGGAGAGCGCATCCTGAACCCCGTCACGAACGTCATCATGGAGGAGAACTCGCACTGCGAGATGGAGCTCGTGCAGCTGCGCGGCGTATCCTCCACGGTGCGCGACACGAACGCCGAACTGGCTGCAGGCGCGAAGCTCGTGCTGATCGAGAAACTGCTCACGCACGACGAGCAGACGGCCACGTCGAACATGAAGGTGGAGCTGAAGGGCGACGACTCCAGCGTGCAGGTCATTTCGCGCTCGGTCGCGCAGGACAACTCGAAGCAGGTGTTCAATCCGCTGGTCATCGGCGAGGCGGCTTGCCGAGGCCACGTGCAGTGCGACGCCATCATCATGGGGAAGGCCAAGGTCACGGCCATCCCCGGCATCGAAGCTGCCAGCGAAGACGCCATCTTGGTGCACGAGGCGGCCATCGGAAAGATCGCCGGCGACCAGATCACCAAGCTCATGACGCTCGGCCTTACGGAGGAAGAGGCGGAGCAGGAGATCTTGGAGGACTTCCTGAACTAGCATCGCTTCGCCGGCTCCGACCGGAGTGCGCCCTAATCGGAGCCGGCGGGTTCTCACGCCTCGAAACGATCCGCGAAGTGCCAGATGAGTGCCGCGGACGTTGGCGTGCAGCGCTCCCCCGGCAGCTTGGAATCGCAAACGGGAATGCCGCGCGCAAGAATGGCGGCCGTAGCCGGCGCGGGAACGGCCAGCTCGCCATGAGCACACGCGACCATGCCTTCTCCCGTCTGAACGCTCGTGCAGACGATCTCGTCGGGCGCGACCGCTTCGATCGCAAGGCAAATATGGAGCGCGTTTCTTATTCCGGCAGCATTGCCAACTTCGTGAAAATGCGTCTGATCGACCGTGCACCCATGAGCCGCCGCTTCGGCTTCGGCAAGGATACGGTACACGCTGCGCAGATCCTGCTTCACGCGATCGCTCGCGCAGAGCGCGTCCACCACGGCATGCACCTCGGCCAGATAGTGGCAATGCCCGTCCGGCACGCCCGCCGCGCAGCACCGCTCCTCCACCGCGCCGCGGGCCTCGTCGTCAAGCTGGGAGCAGGTCGCCTCAAGAAGGGCGGCGCGCGTGGCGCTCTCCCGCACATTCCAGAACAGCGTCTTCATCACGCACTCGCTTTCGTATGGTTGATCAGGTGCGCTTGGTAGCCAGCACCGAAGCCGTTGTCGATGTTGACCACCGACACGCCGGAAGCGCATGAGTTCAGCATGGCCAGAAGAGCGGCCACCCCGCCGAAGCTGGCGCCGTAGCCCACGCTGGTGGGGACCGCGATGACCGGGCACGATGCAAGCCCTCCCACCACGCTTGCCAAGGCTCCCTCCATGCCGGCGACCGCCACCACCACGCGAGCGGCCGCGATTTCGTCGGCATGCGCCAGCAAGCGGTGCAGGCCGGCCACGCCCACGTCGTACAGGCGCGTCACGCGATTGCCCAGCATCTCGGCCGTAACCGCAGCCTCCTCGGCCACGGGCAGGTCGCTCGTGCCCGCGGCGGCCACGACCACGCTCCCGTTGCCATCGGGCTCCGGAAAGTCGCCCAAAATACCCAAGCGGGGCAGCTCTCGATAGGCGAACGCCAACGCATCGCAGCCGCCCTCCCTTGCCAGGCTGTCGCGAACCTCCGAAGCCTTCTCGGCGTCCAAGCGCGTGATCAGCACGCGCTGCTGGCCGCCCTCGACGAGAGCACGGCACACGCCCGTTATCTGCTGGGCGGTCTTTCCCGCGCCGTACACCACCTCCGGCACGCCTTGGCGCACGCCACGATGATGATCGACCTTGGCATAGCCCAAATCCGTGAACGGAGCGATGCGCAGCGCTCGCTCCGCGTCGTCCACCGAAGCCGTCCCCGCCGCCACTCGCTCGAGCAGTTCATGCAAATCGCGTTGATCCATGCGCGCTCCCTTGTCGTTCGATTGCGAAATCCATTGAACCACTTGAAGCCCGGTCAAGGTCAAGTTCTGCACGAAATCTCGAAAAGCGCACGGCCGCACCGAGATCCCGAGCCTCAACCTAAAAACCCCGAGCAGCGGCTCAGCGCTGCTCGGGGCGACAAGGAGCATGATCGCGAAAGGCTACAGATCGCCGCCGGCGATCCAATCAAGGCCCGGGTACTCCAGATGGGCGTTGTGCTTCTCAAGCTCGCGCGCAATGGTGATGCGCTGGATGGTGGGAGACCCCTCCTCCAGCCAAAGCGCGCGGCAGTCGCGGTACAGGCGCTCGGTCGGTCCGTAAGGAGAGTCTTCGAAGTAGCCGTCGCCGCCGAATATCTCGAGCATTTCGTCGGACACGAGCTTGACCGCATCGATCGAGAACAGCTTGCACATGGCCGCTTTCTCGGCGATGTAGGGGTTGCGATGGTCCAGGTCGTAATCTTCGGCGAAATCGATCACCATGGTGCGAAGCGCATGGGTCATCGTAGCCATGTTCGCAAGCTTCATCTTGATGGCCTGGCGCGTGTTGATGGTCTTGCCGAACGTCACGCGATCACGGGCGCGCGCAAGCGACATGTCCAGCATGCGCTGGCACATTCCCAGGTTCGAATCGGCAATGTGCACGCGCGAAATGGCAAGCGAGTGCATGGCGACTTCCATGCCCTGGCCCTCTTCGCCCAGCAGGTACTTCGGCTCCAGCTTCACATCGGTGAACTTCAAGCCCGCGTGCCCGGCGCCGCGGCAGCCCATCATGTGAGGCATGGGAACCAGCTCGAATCCGGGAGCGTCCATCGGCACGAAGAAAGCGGACAGGCGCTCGTCGCCGGTCTTCTCGGGATCGGTGACGGCGATGACATAGGCGAACTGCGACACGTCGGTGTGCGAGATCAGCCACTTCTCGCCATTCAAGATGTAGTTGCCGTCGGCATCCTTGACCGCCGTGGAATGCACGTCGGCGCCGGTACCGCCGGTCTGCTCGGTCAGGGCGAAGCAGGTGAACACGCTTTTGTCGCAGAACTTGTGCATGTACTCGGCTTTGAGCTCAGGGCAACCGTAATCGTCGAGAATGCGCCAGTTGAGGTCGGCTGCGTAATGCAGGTGCATGCGCATGCCGCCGGGGCCGCGAGAGAATTCCTCTTGGACTTGCAGGATCTCCTTCTCGGTAAAGCCCCATCCGCCGTACTCCACCGGAAGAGCGTAGCGATACAGGTTGTTGTCACGCGCGAGGTCGATGAACTCCTGCGGGAACTTGTTCGTGACCTCGACCTCCTTCTGCATTTCTTCAAAAGGCCCCTCGGCGAGCTCGCGGCAGGTCTTGAGGAAGCCCTTGAATTCCTCCTGCGTCAATATGCCCATACGTCCTCCTTAGCCTCTGCATGCAACGTCTCGGCTGCGATATCCGCGAAACGCGGCGCGTCATAATAGTCCCAGTGTGCCCCAGGTGCAGCAAGGGTGTCCAATAGGAAATGACCGGGGTTTCGTTGCGATCTATAGGAAATTCCGATAGGTTTTCTCAAAATTGAGAAGAACCCGCATTGATTACAGTATTTCCCCAGATCAGGGCATCGTTAAAACGAACGTGGCCCGCTGGTTCAGCCGACGCCGACCGCACGCGCAAAACCAGCAAACGCCTACGTTTGGCCAATGACAAAAAAATCGCCTGGAACTTCGAAGCTCCAGGCGGTTCAGGCCGTACTCAGTGCAAGGCGAAACGCTACGCGCTCGCATTCGAAGGCGACACGGCGTTCGAACCCGCCTGGCCCGTCGAAACGTTCGTCGTGGACGAAGACGCCGGCGTGGTTCCATTCGTCTTGCTGGAAGAGGACGCCTCGGCGCCGGCAGTCAGCGGAATGCTGGACAGGTCGAGCGCAGAGCCCAGCCACTTCTTTTCGATAACCGAAATCACGCCGTTGCCTTCAAGCGTGGCCAGCGCGTCGGAAATCGCCTGCTTCAAATCGGAGTTCCCATCGAGCACGCCCGCCGCGTACCCGCTCGGCTGCTGCATGAGCGCCACGATCTTCACGTCGTCGCCCGCGTTATGCGCCGCGTACGTGCCGATGATGGCGTCGGCCGCAACGTACTGCACCTGGCCGGACGCAAGAGCGGCGAACGCGCTCTTCAGATCCTCAGTCGTGGTGATGGTTCCCTGATCGAACTCGTTCGTAACCGCCCACGCGCTCTTAGAGGACACCTGAGCCGCGATTTTCGGCTGGGAATCGTTGGTAGGAACCGCTGTGTTGGAAGGAGCGGAGAACAGGGCCACCGCGGTAGGCAGGTACGCATCCGAAGTCCAGAAGGAATTGCCGGTGTCGGACTTATCGACATCCATGACCACGTCGACCTTGCCCTCGGTCAAAGCGCCTTCCGGATCGGTTCCCACGTCTACGACCTCAAGCTTCAGGCCAAGGCTGTCGGCCAAAGCGGCCGCCACGTCCACGGCTATGCCGACGATCTTCGTGGAATTCTGGGGCGTCCCCGCAAGCGGGACGTTACTGGTGTTCACGCCCACGCGCAGCACGCCTTCTTTAGCGATCGTCGGAGACGAGAGCTTCGGCGTTGCCTCGGGCGGCGTATAGGTTTGCTGCGATGTGCAGCCCGTCATACAGGCGACCAGGGCCGCCATGCAAGCGACGACGAAACCGCGCGTCGCAAGCGTTTTCAAACGCTTCATAACCGAAGAGCCTCCATCCACTGCATCTCTCATGATAGCTTCTTCCGACTGACCTAGTCTTTGCCCCCACACTCGCGCACTGGAACCGAGCTTGCGCCATTGTCCTCTCGCCCGCCGCGACGGTATGCCGCGTATAGACGGGCGGTGCGTCTTACCTCTAGGATACGCCATGATCGTCGCGCGCTGCGCACGCGGCTTACGTGGGTCCTTTCGACCGCATCTGCCGTGGACTGAGGTTTTCACCCGCAACTACAGACTCGAAAGAAGCATCCGCTAGTGTATCAGATGATGAATTGAGCCGGAAGCACGCCCGCAGAATCTGCGGGAAACCGTTGCGCACGATTCGACGATTCGACGATACGACGCGGTTGCAGTTTCAAGAAAGGCACGGGGCCTCCCGCGCTCCCCGTGCTGGATCGGCGCAAAGCACCTGCTGGATCTGCGCTAGGTTTTCGCTGGGTTTGCGCTGGATCCGCGTTGGAAAGAGACTGGAAACACGTGCGGAAGCGTGCAGATTCGCGCTAGAGAGCACATGGTACGATCCGACCATGATGACATGGAACGCAGCAGAGACGCCCCTGTACGGCGCAGGCAACGCGCCCGCGCCGCAGCGCCTTGCGAAGCGGACGGCTGGCATGCAGGAGCGGGTCCTGCACGTCGCAGCCACGTACGGACGCGGCGCGGCCGAGGCTCTTGCGGAAACGCTCTGGCCTACGCGCTGCGCAGTGTGCGACAAGCCGGGAGAAGTCCTTTGCGATCGCTGCCGGCTGAACCTTTCCTAC
Source organism: Paraeggerthella hongkongensis (assembly GCF_003340345.1). Taxonomy (GTDB): domain Bacteria; phylum Actinomycetota; class Coriobacteriia; order Coriobacteriales; family Eggerthellaceae; genus Paraeggerthella; species Paraeggerthella hominis. The sequence goes on from NZ_PPTQ01000013.1 coordinate 64,939, forward strand.
ATAGACTGGTGGCGCGCCTGCCCTCGATGCGGCGCGCCGTACGGGTTTGCGCAATGCACCGAATGCAACGCGGTGACGTTGAGCGCGCTCGGAAGAGCGGAGCCCGCGCACGACGGCTGCGTCAGCGCCATCGCCTACGACGACGCCGCCGCGCGCATCGTGCGAACCTGGAAAGACGCCGGGGAGCGGCGCCTCGCGCGCACCATGGCCCTGATTATGGCTCGAACGGTCCCTCCCGCGTGGCTGGCCGAGAATCCCATGGTGGTCGGCGTCCCCGCAACGTCGGCGGCGCGTCGAAGGCGAGGCTTCGACCACGGCGACGACTTGGCGCGCGAAGTGGCAGCGCAGCTGTCCTTGAGCGTCGCTCCCGTGCTAGCGCGCCCCCGCAGCCGAGATCAGAGAACGCTCGCGCGACGCGGACGCCTCGAGAACATGGATGGAAGGCTTCGTCCCTTGCCCGGCGCAAGCGTTCCAACTGCGGCGCTGGTGGTAGACGACGTATGCACCACCGGGGCCACGCTGTTCTCCGCCGCCGACGCCGTGCGCGAAGCGGGCGCCTCGCACGTCCGATGCCTCACCTTCGCGCGCGTCTGGTAAGGGGCCGCGAGCCCGGCGCTTGCTCCTTGGAGCTGGTTGCCGATGCTGCAGGCTACAGGGAGCGCTCGCGCTTCTGCGCCGCCGCAGCGTCGGAGAACTCGGTCACGTCCACCGAGATGCTGTGCTGAATGGGCTTCCACTTGCACTTCTTCACCAGGGCCACCAAAGCAATGGGAATGTAGGTGAGCATGAACAACGGGAAGGTGAACATATAGAGGACCTTCTTGCCCGTGGTCGACCGGATGGAGTCCCACTCCACGAACGTGGTCAGCACGCCGAACATGAACATGAACACCAGATAGTTCATCAGGCAGAAGAAGATCGAGGACAGCGACGAAGCCACCATGATGCCCGTGGACATAAGCCCCATCGTGGACAAAACGATGATGATCGCGTTGAACGTCACCGAAACGATGGTCAAAAGCATGCCGGGCGCAATGGTCATGAGCATGTCGTAGCACGCGAAGCGCGACCCCTTGGGGTTGGCGACGATGCCCTTCGCCAAACGCGCGCCGTAATGCCAGAACACCTGGTAAAAACCCTTCGCCCAGCGGAAACGCTGGTTCCAGGAATCGCGAAACGTCGTGGGCTGCTCGTCATAGAGAATAGCCGTGGGGCAATAGCTGATGCGCTGCCCCTCCAGAATGCTGTTCGCGGAGAACTCGATGTCCTCGGTCAGCAGGTGCCACTTCCAACCGCCATGGCGCTCGATCACGTCGGCGGCGATGAAGAAGCCCGTGCCCGACACGGCGCAGCTCGTGTTGAGCGTGAGGCGCGCCTGGTTCAGGAACTTCGCTTCGCGCAAAAACCATACGGCGTAGCCGGCGGAAATCCAGTTCGAATCGTAGTTCTTCGAGTTGCGGTAGCTGGTGGACGCCTTCGCGCCGTTGTCGAAGGTCTTGTTCATCTCGCGGAAGTAGTTCACGTCAAGAACGTTGTCCGCATCGAACACGAAGTACGCTTCGTAACCGCGGTCGGCGTATTGCTCGCGAATAACCTGGAAGCCGTAATCGAGCGCGTAGCCCTTCCCCACTTCCTTGTCGTTGGTACGCGGGAACACGATGGCGCCGGCCTCGCGCGCTACCTGAGCGGTGTTGTCCGTGCAGTTGTCGGCGATAACGAACACGTCGATGAGCTCGGACGGATAGTTCTGCACCTTGATCGAGTGGATGAGGTCGCCGATGACCGCGCTTTCGTTGCGCGCCGAAATGACGGCTGCGAACTTGTGGTTCTTTTTGGCCGTCAGCTCCTTGGGCTTGCGTGTAAGCACGACGAACACGTAGTACAGCTGGTACGTGTAGCAGATCGTGAACGTGATGAACACGCAGAAGTTGAACACGTCGACGAACGAGATCTGCGAAAAAAACTGGTCTAGCACCTTAGCTCCTTATTCGGCTCCCCCCAGTGGAAGCGCACGCCAAATGCGGCCCAAAGGGCACACAGCAAACTTTTGAAAGTATAGCGACTGCAAAGCCCTTTGGGGCAGCACTGAGTCCGTTCGTTACCGTTTCTTTCGGTTTCGACTCAATAAATCACCGGTCTTCACACAGGTTCTGCATACGAACTTCACAAACGCACCCGCAGCGTGCGGTTCGTCCGTTTTATGAAACGCGCTTCAAGGGCCCCTTCCCCTGCAGCGTGTGATACGCTTACCCACGCAATCAAACGAACCATCGCACGAGCATCGGGAGGCAAATCCTTGAATCACGACATCAAAGACATCGCACTGGCGGACGACGGGTTGGCGCGCATCGAATGGGCCGATCGCGACATGCCCGTGCTGGCATCTATCCGCGAGCGTTTCGAGCGCGAAAAGCCTTTGGAAGGCGTGCGCATCGGCGCGTGCATGCACGTGACCACCGAAACGGCCAACCTCATGCGCGCGCTCGTGGCTTCCGGCGCGCACGTCGCGCTGTGCGCCTCCAACCCGCTGTCCACGCAAGACGACACCGCCGCCTCGCTTGTGCGCGACTTCGGCGTGAGCGTGCACGCCGTGGCCGGCGAGGACATGGAAACCTACGAGAAGCACCTCGAGGCGGTCATCGCCACCAACCCGCAGATCATCATGGACGACGGCGCGGACCTCGACACGGCGCTGCACACCACGTTCACCGACAAGCTGCAGCACGTCATAGGCGGCACCGAGGAAACCACCACGGGCGTCGTTCGACTTATGTCCATGGCGGCTGAAGGCACGCTCGCCTATCCCGTGTTCAACATCAACGACGCCAACACGAAGCACTGCTTCGACAACCACTACGGCACCGGCCAGTCCACCCTCGACGGCATCGTCCGCGCCACGAACCGCCTGCTGTGCGGGCGCACCATCGTGATCTCGGGCTACGGCTACTGCGGCAGCGGCCTTGCCCTGCGCGCCCGCGGCATGGGCATGAACGTCATCGTATGCGAAATCGATCCGCTCAAGGCGCTCGAAGCCCACATGGAAGGCCTTCAGGTCATGAAGGCGGAAGACGCCGCGCGCTTTGCCGACGTATGGGTAACGGTCACGGGCAACTGCAAGGTGGTCGACGGCCCCGCGTTCGAGAACATGAAGGACGGCGCCATCGTATGCAACTCCGGTCACTTCGACTCCGAGATCAACCTGGAATGGCTCGAGCAGCATGCGGTCAAGAAAGAGGAGATCAAGCCGCTGGTCGAGGAGTACACGCTGGAGGACGGCCGCACGGTGATCGTGCTGGCGCAAGGACGCCTGGTGAACCTCGCATGCGCAGAAGGACACCCCGCGTCGGTCATGGACATGAGCTTCGCCAACCAGGCGCTAGCTGCCGAGTACCTGTACCTGCACGCCGGCGAGCTTGAGAACAAGGTCTACGACGTGCCCGCGAGCATTGACGACGGCGTTGCCCGCGTCAAGCTGGAAACGCTCGGCATCGAGATCGACACGCTGACCGAAGAGCAGATCAAGTACATGGGTTCCTGGAACTTCGCGACCCTGTAGCCCAATCATGTACCCCTACTCGGACCTGCATACGGACCTGCGCGACTACGCCGTGGGCGTCGCGCTGTTCGACAGCTATCGCTTGGTGGATACGAAGACGAACCTCGTCCATTCGTACTCCGCGTGCAGCGAAAGCGACGTCCCCGTGTGCAGCGAGGACCTATGCTACCGCGTTTGGGGTCGCAAGAGGCCTTGCGAAAACTGCACGTCCCAAGCTTGCCTGGATAAGCAGGAGCAGGTCATCAAGATGGAGCAGCTCAACGGCCGCGTGCTGCTGATAAGCAGCCTCCCCACGGTAATCGCGGGGAGGCCCTACGCGCTCGAGCTGGTCAAAGACGTAACGAGCAGCCTCATGGTAACCGATGAGATAGCCCATGAGAACATAGAGATCACCAGCATGATCGACCGATTCAATACGCTGGCCGTGCGAGATGCGTTCACCATGCTGTACAACAAGACGTTCATCCACAGCGAATTGGAAACGCTGGCGAGCCAAGCCGAAGACCAGCTGGCCGAAGACGGCCGTCCCGCAGCGCTCGTGGCCATCGACGTCGACCTGTTCAAAGAGATCAACGACAATCACGGGCACAGCACCGGCGACGACGTGCTGCTCCACCTTGCCCAGCAATTCAAGAAGGTCGCCCGTTCGCTCGAGGACGGATGGGCCGGTCGCTTCGGGGGCGACGAGTTCTTCCTCTGCGCCCCCCACGGCCTCGATCGCAAGGATTTGGAGTTTCTGGAAACGACGATCGCAGATGCCGAACGGCATCGCTTCGAAAACGGATCCCTGCCGTTCGGCATCACCGTAAGCTACGGGATCGCGTACTTGCAGGCGGGCGACACGCGCCGATCGTTCATGGAGCGCGCCGACGAGGCCATGTACGCAGCCAAGCGAGAACGCCATCGCAGACAGCAAGGCTGACGGACGAAACATCGACCCCGACCCTCGCCTCGCCCTTCGTCTTATCCGCAAGTCCAAGAATGCAGTATCATAGACTCTCACGAGCGGAATCCATCACCGGGCATTCCGCAAGCAACGCCGAGCAACGCGCCGTCGCGCGTGCTCCGTACGGTTTGGAGATGCGGTTTGAGCGCAACGTTTCAAGACCTCGGCTTGTCCGAGACCACGCTGGCAGCTGTTCGCAAGATGGGGTTCGCCACGCCCACCGAAGTGCAGGAGCAGGCCATACCCCTTGCCCTGGAAGGCCGCGACGTTGTGGCGGCGGCAACCACCGGCACCGGCAAGACCGCAGCGTTCGCGCTGCCCATGATCGAGCGCATCGGTCGCGCCAAGCGCCCCGGACGGCCGCGAGGGCTTGTGGTCAGCCCGACGCGCGAGCTCGCCCAGCAGATTGACGCCGCCTGCGTCGAGCTTGCGAAGGGATCGGGGCGACGCATGGTTACCGTCGTAGGGGGCGTTCCGTACAAAAAGCAGCTCGGCAAGCTCGAACGCGGCGTGGACGTTCTTGTGGCTACGCCGGGCAGGCTCCACGACCTTATGGAGCGCGGCGTCGTCAAGCTTGACGACGTGGAAGTACTCGTGCTCGACGAGGCCGATCGCATGCTCGACATGGGTTTTTGGCCGACCATGAAAAAGATCGTCGCCGCAACGCCAGCTCGCCGTCAAACGCTGCTCTTCTCGGCCACGCTCGACCGACGGATCATGGACAACGTCGCGCAAATGCTTCGCGATCCCGCGTTCGTGGAAATCGCCCACAAGGGCGAAACGGCAGAGACCATCGATCAGTTCATCGTCCCCATCGGGCAGATGCAAAAGCCCGCATTGCTCCTTGCCCTGCTCGAAGAGCGCGGCAGCAAGCGCGTCATCGTGTTCACCGGAACGAAAACGCGTGCGGAAATCTGCATGAACCAACTGGTCAGGGCTGGTTATCGCGCGGATTCCATACATTCCGACAAAACGCAGGCGCAGCGCAAGCGCGCGCTCGACGCATTCAGCAAGGGAACGGTCGACGTGCTCGTCGCCACCGACGTCCTGGCGCGCGGCATCGACGTGTCGAGCATCGCCTACGTGGTCAACTACGACCTGCCCGAATCTCCCGAAGACTACGTGCACCGTATCGGGCGCACGGGACGCGCCAGCAAAACCGGTTGCGCGATCTCGTTCGTAAGCCCCGAAGCGAAGCCTGAGCTTTTGGAGATCGAGAAGCTGCTCGGCAAGAAGATTCCCGCAACCACGCTGGAAAGCTACGATAATTCGGAAGCGGTAACCGCACTTGAGAATCGCTTCGTGCCCAAAACGGCAGCCCGAAGCGCAGCAGCGTTCTCGCGGTCCATGCGCACCCGAGGCCGCGGCTGGAGATAGCACATCGCCGCGAACGCGCTTACACCGTTTCCGCCAGGCGTTTCGCGTGCCACACGTCCATCGCGGCGTACAGCACGCGGAACAAAGCGGTGGCCGAAGCGGCGACGATCGCGAACAGCACGGCCATCTCGAACGTGAACGGCTCGATCCCGAACAGGCCGGAAAACAACGTGGCACCCAGCGTCGTGCCGCCCACCACAACCGCCAACAGCGCGGCGCGCAACGGAGTGAACGGCACGGACAGCTTCACGATCAGCAGCATGCCCACCCAGGCGGTCAAGAGCACGCACAGGGTGGAAACCTGCGCGTAGCCGATGCGCAAAAGCCCGTACCCCGCAACGTTCGCAGCCAGAACCGAAAGCACCGCGCACACGGCGCTCGGCACCGACCGCACGATCACGTTCTCGAGGAAACGCCCTCTGATGCGGTCCTTGTTCGGCTCGAGCGCCAGCACGAACGACGGAATGCCGATAGTGAACGCGCTGATGAGCGTCATCTGGATGGGCTGGAACGGATACTGCCACGGCAATAAGATGAACAGCACCGCAAGCGTCATGGACAGCAGCGTTTTCACCAGGAACAGCGAAGCGGACCGCTGCAGGTTGTTGATGGAGCGTCGCCCCTCTGCCACCACCTTCGGCATGGCGGCGAAATCGTTGTCCACCAGCACCAGCTGCGCCACGTTGCGCGCAGCATCCGACCCGGCAGCCATAGCCACGCTGCAATCCGATTGCTTGAGCGCAAGCGTGTCGTTCACGCCGTCCCCGGTCATGGCCACAACGTGGCCGCGCTCCTGCAAGGCCAGCACGAACGCCTTTTTCTGTTCGGGTTTCACACGGCCGAACACGCTGTAGCGCTCGATGGCGGCAGCTATGGAGGCATCGTCGGTCAACGAAGCGGCGTCCACGTACTCGTCCGCACGCGGAACGCCCACCTTGCGCGCGATGCCCGAAACCGTGCGCGGGTCATCGCCGGACAGCACTTTAAGATCGACGCCCTGCTCTTTGAAGTAGCCGATGGTCTGCGCCGCCGTCGCGCGAATTTGATCGTGGATGGCCACGAAGCCGATGGCAACGGGCGAACCGAGGATTGCCCCCTCGTCGTCAAAGCCGTCGACGCGCGCCAGCAAGAGGACGCGCGCATCGCCCGCAAGCGCATTCTGCTGCGCCTCCACCTGGGAAAACGCATCGCCTAAGACGAACTGGCCCGCGCCCATCACGTACGAACGGCCGTCGGCGAACGTGGCTCCCGACCATTTCTTGTCGGAGGAAAACGGTATCGCACGCGTCGAGGCGTAGGACTTCACGGCAGATCCCGCGTAATGGTCCAGAATGGCCAACGCCGTATCGTTCGGATCTTCGTCGGCGCGCGCAAGGGAGGCAAACGCCGCATCCGCTTCGGCCTCGTCAGCCCCGGGGACGCATTCTACGGCCACGACCTCCATCTTTCCCGTCGTGATAGTGCCCGTCTTGTCCAGGCACAGGGTGTCAACGCGGGCAAGCGTTTCGATGCAGTACAGCTGCTGAACCAGCACGCGGTTTTTGGACAGGCGCACGACCGCCACGGCCAAGACCGTGGAGGTGAGCAAGATAAGACCCTCGGGAATCATGCCCACCAGCGCCGACACGGTGGACAGAACAGCGCTGTTGAACTCGGTTCCCGACAGAAGATGCTCGCGCGCGAACAAGAGCGCGCCCAGCGGGAAGATGACGAAGCTCACGAACTTGATAATGCCGTTCAGGCTGTTCATGATCTCGGAGTTCACGGCTTTCCGCCGCTTCGCCTCGGCGCTGATCTTCGCAGCGTAGTTCTCGGCCCCCACATGCACCACGCGCGCCCACGCAACGCCGGCGTTCACGAACGATCCGCTCATAAGCTCGTCGCCCACCGTCTTTTTGACGAGCTTGCTCTCGCCGGTCAGAAGGCTTTCGTTCGCATCGCACGCGCCCGACACCACCACGGCGTCGGCGGGAACCTGATCGCCGCGGCCCAGCTCTATGACGTCGTCGCGCACAAGCTGATCGAGGGGAAGCTCCACCCGAACGCCGTCGCGCAGCACCGTGGCTTTCGAACTGGCCACAATGGACAGGGCGTCGGTGGTCTTCTTCGAACGAACCTCCTGCACGATGCCGATCAAGGTGTTGCACACGATAACGCCCATGAACAGCATGTTCTTGTACGACCCGGTGATCAGCACGAACAACGCCAGCACCACGTTGATGAGGTTGAACAGCGTGCAAACGTTTTCCACGACGATCTGCCTGACGGAGCGCGTCTTCACGCCGGCGTCAACGTTGACCGCCCCTTCGGCAACGCGGAGGGCCACGTCCTCTGCGGTCAGTCCAAGCCGCTCCTCGCTCATCCCGCTGTCTCCTAGCCTTTGACGTTCACGCCGAGGCGCCGGGCGATGCCCGCCGCCTGAAACAGGTCCATCGAGCATCCGCGCAGCTCGCTCATGGCGTCCGACAAAACGATGTCCGATAGCTGGCACGTCGAGAAGTCGACGCCGTCCAAGCTTGCCCGGAAAAAGCTCGTCCCCGCAAAGCGCGCATCATCGAACGAAACGCGCTTCTGACGCGCTTCGGAAAAATCGGATTGCGAGAAATCCGTCGAAACCGCAAGAAAATCCGCCAGTCGAGCCTTCGCGAACGACGCGTAAGCGAACGTGCAGTCGCGCAGCTCAACCCGCACGAGCACGGATTCCGACAGGTCGGCTCCAGTGAACTTGCACGAAGCAAACGTGCAGCGCGTGAAATTAGCCTCCGAAAACGAGCTGTTGGAAAAGTCGCAGTTCGAAAACGCCACGTCCGAAAACGTGGAGCGCGCGAAGTCGCACCCTATGCAGGAGCACCCTTCGACGCGCGATCCCGAAAGATCAAGCAACCCGAAATCTTCCCCGACCGAACCGTCCCCTGTTACACGCACGTGAGAAATCTGCAGATCGCCGTCTGCATCTTCAATCCACGAAGACAAGCTGGCAACGTCGACAAGCTCACCGGGGATACCGGGGTTGGCGGAACGCAGGCGCTGCGCGGTTTCGGGCATACAGTCTCCTTCCGATCACGTTCATTCTACCTGACGCCCGCAGCGGCTCCGCTCATGCAACCCGAAAGCACAAGACGAAAAGGAAGCGGACCGCCGCCGGCCGCCGCCGGGCTGAGCCCGGCGTGGACGAGATGCCGCCCTCCCGTCCGCCCCGCCCGCTCAAGACGGCACCCCAACCGGTGAACGATCGCGGCAGACGGCTCTCGGCAACGCTTAGTCGAGGCTCATGCGAAGCAGCGGGAACGGGCGACCCGCATCGTCTACGGCAGAGCGCTCGGACACCGTGAAACCCTCGTGCCGGTAGAAGCCGACGGCCTGGGGATTCTGCTCGTTCACGTCGAGCCGCGTCGCTCCGTGCAGCTCGACCGCGCGCGCAAGAAGCACCTTTCCCACACCGCGGCCGCGCGCCGGGGGCGCCACGAACAGCATCTCCAGCTTGCCGCCCTGCACACCCGAGAAGCCGCACGGCTCACCGTCCAAGCAGGCGACTTCAAGAACCTCCACTCCCGCAAGCCCTGAACGCACTTCGGGGCGAAGGGCTACAACGTCTTCCTCCGTCAGGAAGTCGTGCGTCGCACGAACCGAAGCCTCCCATATCGACGCAAGCGCGGAAATCACGTCGTCCGATCGCTCTTCCGGCACTGCTATGCTCAGTCGCTCATCCATAGAAACCCTTTCTCGCACCGCGCATTCTACCCGAATCCGCAAAAAGCGTGCGGCGGTCCGCCGCGAACACCTCAAGCTCCCCAGACGTCCCAGGCATCCGTCCCGCACGCGCATCCATCTTCCTCGCGCGCAGAAGACGCCTCTTCCGGCACGATCTCCTCCACGAACCAGCGAGGCCCCTCGAAAAACAGGCAGGTGGTTCGTGAGCCGATGCGCACGATGAAACGTGTGCCCATGCCGCCCACTTTGAGGGACGCGGCTTGACGCACGTCCAGCACGCGATCGATCGCGAACACGCGCCCGTCGTCCCACGCGATGGTCAAAGGAACCAGCTTGCCGTCCTCAAAATGACGGGCGACCACTTCCACGTAGCGTTTTCGCCTGCCGCGCCCATCGCGCGGCGGCGCCTTCCGCATTGTCGTCTGCATCATGACGTTCTCTAACGATGCAGTACGCCGACGGGATGCACGGTGTTCTCGTCTTTGATGTCGGTGCCGGCAAGCGTCTCGTCGGCCAACTCCGCCCCGCGCACAACGCACGTGTTGCCGTAGCGACGCCGCAAGTCGTCAATCGCGAAATCAAGATCCTCCAGATGCGCACGCCCGTCGTCGACGAACGAGAGCTGCACGGGCTCGCGCATCGACGAGAGGTCGGAGGCGCGCACATGCAGCGCGCGCACCGGATGCCCTTCATCGAGCGTTTCGTTGGCTCGCAGCAGTCCCCAGGCCGCCTGCGCGATCTCGAGCGTGGCCGCCGTGGGACGGCGCAGCTTCGCCTGCCGCCCGTAACCGGACAGATCAAGGCCGCTGCGAACGCCGATGCTCACCGTTCTCGCGCGCACGCCGTCTTCGCGCAAACGTTGCGCCACCGACTCCGACAGCAGCCAGATGAGAGCCTTCGCATCCCGCTCGCATACGATATCGTGCGGCGCGGTCAGCCCGTTGCCGTAGCTCTTGACCGTGCGATCGACGTCGCGCCGGTCCGGATCGTACGGCTTGACGGGAGTATCGTCCTCACCGCGCGCGTACGTGCGCAGCATGAACCCGATCTTGCCGAACCGCCGCTGCAAATAAGCATCGGACGCGTGGGCCAAGTCCCCTATGGTGAGGATGCCCGAACCGTGCAGCTTGCGCTCGGTTGCCGGCCCCACGTACAAAAGCGAGCGAACGGGCGCCGTCCACACCACGTCACGGTAGTTCGCGCGGTCGATAACGGTGATCGCATCGGGCTTTCTGTAATCGCTGCCGAATTTCGCGAACACTTTGTTCCAGCTCACCCCAATCGACACCGTCACGCCCAGCTCCTCTTTCATACGGCTGCCGATCTCCCGGGCGACCTCGTACGCATCCCATCCGCGCCGTCGCATCGAACCGGTGATATCGAGCCAGCTTTCATCTAAGCCGAACGGTTCGACCAAGTCGGTGTACTGATTGTACACGGCGCGCGCCATTTCCGAATATGCTCGATACAGCTCGTAGCGCGGAGGAAGCACGACGAGGTCCGGGCATTTCTTGCGCGCCTGCCACAACGTCTCGGCCGTCCTGATGCCGTACGCCTTCGCCTCTTCGCTCTTCGTGAGCACGATGCCGTGCCGCAATTCCTCCTTGCCCGCAACCACCACGGGCCTGCCGCGCAGCTCGGGCCGCTGCGCCTGCTCCACGCTGGCGTAGAAGGAATTCATGTCGCTGTGCAGAATAATGCGCTCCAATGGTTCTCGACGCCCCCTTGACTCTTTTGCACCTCTCGTCGTATTATACGAACTAATGTTCGCATAATAGGCTTCAAAAGTCAATCGAACAAAGCGTGAAAATCCCTCGGAAGGCAGCCGACTCCGAGACCGCGCCCGTTCGACGGAAATCGAAACCAGCATGTCGGCATCGTCGTTGATCGCCAGCCGCGCAAAGCCTAGGAGCCGCCGCCCCGCCCGCTTCGCGCACCGAAAGAAAGGGAGCTTATGAAACGTCTTTTCTTGTCCTCCTCGTTCGAGGACGTTGCGCACATCTTCGATGACTTCGCGGCCGAAGACCTGCAAGGCAAGCGCGTCGCGTTCATCCCCACGGCAGCGCTGCACGAAAGCGTCGATTTCTACGTAGAGGCAGGAAGGGCGGCCCTGGCGAAGCGCGGCCTCGTCATCAGCGAGCTGGAGCTTTCAACGGCTACCGCTTCGGAAGCGGCGGCTGCGCTCGAAAACAGCGATTGCATCTACGTTTCGGGAGGAAACGCGTTTTTCCTGCTTCAGGAGATGCGGCGAACCGGAGCCGACAAGATGATAGCCGCACAGATAGAGTCAGGCAAACTCTACATCGGGGAATCGGCAGGGTCGATGATCCTATCGCCGCATATCGAGTACGCCCAAGCTATGGACAACCGCGAAGAGGCGCCCGATCTACCCGACTTCGAAGCGTTGAACGTCATCGACTTCTATCCCTTGCCCCATTACGCAAGCGCGCCGTTCGAGACGGCGACCGAAAGCATCGTCGCTTCGTACGGAACAAGCCTTGCGCTCATGCCCATCGGCAACGCTCAAGCCGTCACCGTGTACGGCGACGTGGCCACTATGAGAGAATAGACCCCGCCGAACACCGTTTCAGCGCACGGCCACCGAAGGAGGACGGAGCCATCGACGCCATCGACAACGCGCGCGTACGATCGTACCGACTGCGCGCCCATCACCTGGATCGGAAAGTTTCCATCGATCAGCTGCTGCAAGCTGCCGGAGCCTGCGGGCTGCAGAACACGCCGCCCGGAGCGTGGGAAACCGCGCTGTTCAACCGCGTAGAAGGGTGCACCCTGACCCACCTGCGCGAGCAGCTGTACGAGCGGAAAACCCTGGTACAGGCATGGAGCTTTCGCGGGGCGCCCGTCGTGTTCCCCGCAGGCGAACGCGACGCGTTCCTAACAGCGCTCGTCGCCCAGCCCGACGAGGAGCCTTGGATCTACACGCGCGGCGCATCGGGCGCGCTCGATCATGTGGGCATGTCGTTCGGCGATCTGCTGCCTCTGGTGGAAAAGGCCGCGAAACTGCTCGACGACCGAACGATCGAAGGCAAAGACTCCCTCGACCGCGCAATTGCGGACGCGATCGAGGCCGACCTGCCGCAAGGCGCGCTCGGTCCATGGCGCGATCCGTCCATGTACGGCAATCCCGACAAGCAGACCGTCGGTCAGGCCGCCGTTTCGTTTCTGCTGCGCCCATGCTCGTTCAAATCGCTCGTCGTCTTCGGCAGACGCGAAGGGTCCATCCCTTCGTTCTCATCGTACCGAGCATGGACGGGGCGGCGGGATGCGCCCGCACCCTCCCCCGCTGCAGGGAAGCAGCTTGCTCGGAAGTTCCTCCATTGCTACGGACCGACCACGCTCGACTCCTTCGCCGCGTGGCTCGGCAGCTCCAAGGCTCAAGCCAAACGGCTCTGGTCGTCCATCGAAGACGAGCTTTGCGCCGTATCCGTTGACGGAAAGAAGCGTTTCGTCCACGCTCTCGATATCGACAACCTGCGACAAGCCGAACGACCCGCCGCACGCCTGTTGTTGCTAGGGGCGCATGATCCCTATCTTGACCTGCGAGATCGCGAAATCATCCTGCCCGATCCCCAGCGACGAAGGCTCGCATGGAAAACCGTGGGCAATCCAGGCGTCGTGCTCGACGAGGGCCGCATCATCGGGGCATGGAACGCAAGGACGGCAAAGAGCTCCCTTGACGTCTCGATACGCCTATGGGAACCCCTCGAGCCCGCAAGGCAGGCTCAGCCCGAACAGCTTGCCGAAGAGTATGCCGCGTTTCGCCAACTCGCCCTAAAAACCTGCACCGTGGAAAGCGAATGAAGACCATGCCGAACATCACCGTCAGCCACGCCACCGAAGGAACGCTCGCCGACGTCTGCCTGGACATTCCGAAGCGCGCCCTCACGGTGTTCACCGGACTTTCCGGTTCGGGAAAGTCGACGCTTCTCGTAGACGTGCTGTTCAACGAATGCCAGCGCCAGTATTTGGAAGCGATGGGAATGGAAGGCATTCGAAAGCCGCGCGTCGAACGCATAACGGGGGCCTCCCCTGCCGTTCTGGTAACGCAGTCCGACGTCAACAGAAACCCCCGTTCCACCGTAGGCACCGCAACCGATATCTACACCGATCTGCGCATGGTGTTCGAAAAGCTGCACGTGCGCGCATGCCCATGCTGCGGTGAAGAGATCTGCGCAGCCGATTGCCAGGAAGAAACCGAACGAGACGGCGACGAGTTCTTGGTGTTCATGCGCTGCAGCCTATGCGGGCACCGCATGCGCAAGATCACGCGCACCGAGTTCTCGTTCAACACGAAAGAAGGCGCCTGCCCCGTATGCGAAGGAATCGGCAAGACGCTCGCCATCGACTGGAGCCGAGTCCTGCACGAGGATCGGTCGGTGGAAGACGGAGCGGTCGACGCCTGGAACCATCGATACCAAGCCTACCAAGCCGATGCGCTGCAGCGCGCATTTCGCCACTACGGTCTGCCCGACGCAAAGAGCCTGCCCGTCGCCCAGTTCGACAGCCTGCAGCGAGAAATCCTGCTGCAAGGCACGGAAAGCCCCGCGCTCGCGCAGGCGCTTCCAAACGTCGAGCCGCCGAAAACCGTTGCCGCAGGCCGGTTCGGAGGCGTAGAACCCCTGTTTATGCGCCGTCTTGCCGAACGAGAGGGCGCCGCGCGCGACGATCTTGCGCAAGCGTACTTCGCCTCCGCGGAATGCCCCGCATGCAATGGAGAGCGGCTGGGAACAGCCGGCCGGCAGGCGCATATCGACGGCATGCGCCTGCCGGAATTGGCGAGCGCGACGCTCGACGAGCTGCAATCTTGGGTCGCAGACCTGGCGGACGCGCTTTCTTGCGAGCATCGACCGCTCGTCGAAGACTACTTGCGCGACATCGAAACGAAACTGAACCGTCTTCGATCGCTTGGCTTGGATTACCTTTCGCTCGACCGCCAAACCGTTACGCTTTCGGGCGGCGAACTGCAGCGCATGCGCCTGGCCGCCGTGCTCGATTCGGAGTTGACCGACGTCGTGTACATCATGGACGAGCCGACGGCGGGCCTGCATCCGCGAGACACCGCAGGCATGACGGCAACGCTGAAACAGCTTCGCGACAAGGGCAACACGGTGCTCGTCATCGAACACGACCCCGACGTGATGCGCGAAGCGGATTTCATCGTGGACATGGGACCGGGCGCGGGACGCCGCGGCGGGCGCGTCGTAGCACAGGGAACCGTTGAGGAGATAGAGCGCTCCGGCGCTTCCGTCACGGGTTCCTGGCTGAAAGCCCCTCGACCGGGAAAAACCACGTTTCGCCCCTTCGCAAGCACGGCACTGGAAGTGCGCAACGCCCGCGTGCACAACCTGCAGGGCATCGACGTGCGAATACCCGAGCAATGCCTGGTCACCGTATGCGGGCCATCGGGGTCGGGAAAGTCGACGCTCGTGTTCGACCTGATAGCTCAAGGAGACCGTCCCGGCACGCAAAACGCCGTTGCGGGCTTGGATCGTTTCGACCGGATAATCCAAGTCGACCAAACGCCCCTTGCCCGCATGAAGCGCTCGAACGTGGCCACGTACGCAGGCGTCTACGAAGGCATCCGCAAAGCCTTCTCCGCCACCGCGCAGGCGAAGGCCGCCGGGCTGACAGCGCGCAGCTTCTCGTTCAACTCCCCGGGCGGGCGATGCGAGCGCTGCGAAGGGCTCGGGCGCGTAAGCAGCAACATGCTGTTCTTCCTAGACGTCGAAACAACCTGCCCCGCATGCCACGGCAGGCGATTCTCCGAAGAAGTGCTCGACGTGCGCTACAACGGGCTTTCCATCGACGAGGCGCTGGCCCTCCCCGTCGACGAGGCGTCAAGCGCCTTCGAAGCGCTTCCGAAATCGGCGCGCGCGCTTCGCTTGCTCGAAGACGTGGGCTTGGGCTACGTGCAGCTGGGACAAACCCTCGCAACGCTTTCCGGAGGCGAAGCCCAGCGTTTGAAGCTTGCAAAGGAGCTGATAACGGGTTCGTCAAAGTCGAGTCTGTATCTGCTCGACGAGCCTACGCGAGGCATGCATCCCCAGGATGTGGAGCACTTCTTGAACCTTGTAGACAGATTGGTGGACGCAGGCGGAACCGCGATCATCGTGGAGCATAACGCGCACGTGATAGAGCGCAGCGACTGGGTCGTCGAGCTGGGGCCGGAAGGAGGCCGCAAAGGCGGGTGCATCGTGTTCGAAGGAACTCCCGCCAAGCTGAAGTCAGCCGAAACGGAAACAGCGCGATACCTGCGCCGAAGCTAACGCACGCATTCCGATCCACGCCGAATCATGCGCGCCATCGTCGCGCAGGCGACGATGGCGGCAGCCACCACCAGCAACGGTTCGGCCAAAAGCGAGGCGAAGCCGCACAAAGACCCGACGATCGCAAGGCCCCCTTCGCCCCACGGTCGCATGCTGTTCGAGCGCAGGCGCACGGCTTCCAAGCCGAAGCTGAGCACGACGGCAGCGTTCAGCGCAACCGCCAGGACCAGCGCCGGCGCAACAGGCGCGCCCACAGGCAACGTAAACGGAACGGTCGCGCACGAGACCGCCGTCACCAAGCAAAACGCCGGCAAGGAGTCGCCCACGAGCAACGCGAGCGTTCCGTAGGGCAGCTGATCGCGCACGAGCCGCACACGCATATCGTCGCGAAACGCACGCGTGACCTCGCGCGCCGTCGATGCCAGGCCCACCAGCATCGCCAACCAGAATACCGGCCCCGCAACGCCGTACCCGCCGAGCAGCGCGCTCACGCCGAAAGGCGTTATCCCTGCCCCCAGCATCAAAAGCGCCGGCAGGCCCTCGTACTGGCGCACCAGGGAAAGCGCCGCGCGCGTCACGAGCGCAGCAGGACCCGCAGCCTGCGGCAACCGCAAAAACGGACCGCGCCGAGCCAACTTGCAGCGACGGCGGTAATCCCCCACCGTCGTAGAATCAAGCAGCGAGAAAAACCCGAACGAGCACGTATCGGCGTACAGGGCGTTCTCCTCCACCATGCGCACCCTATCGACCCGCTTCGCCAGCAGCAACAACGCCAAGAACCCCGCGACAAGCAGCCCTACGGCAGCAGCAACCGCCTGCACGACGGCATTCGATTGCGCAAGCGCACCGGGAGCCCAGGCAATCGCAAGCGCTCCATACGCCACAACCGCGGCCAGCGACGCAAGGGCGAGCATCGCGACAGCCTTCCAACGGCGAATCGTGCGCGGCAAGGCGAGGCGCGCCGTTCCCACGACCCTGCCTGCCGCAAGCGGAACCGCCGTCCACAGCGAAGCGATCAGGGCCGTCGTCAAAGGGTCGACGAACCACCCCAAAGCCGCTCGCATCCCAACGGCAAGCAGATAGCCCGCAGGCGCCGCCACAGCCCCTCCCGCGATCATCGTTGTTGCAGCGGATACGCCGACGAGCGCCGTCGACCCGATGGGGCTTGCGGCAACGTAGGCGATATCGGGATGGGAAAGCTTGACCCACGATGCGCGCAACCCCCGAAACGAGCTCACCGCGAACACGACCGCCGGCACCGCGAACGCAAACAGAAGAACTCCGAGGGCCAGGTCAGGACCCAATGCGACGAATGCCTCCTGCACCGTATCGAGCAGCCAGAGCCACATCATCGCCAAGCATATCCCTATGAACCCTATGATGTACGCTTGGTAGCTCCGCTCTCCCCACCCGCGATCGTCGACAAGGTCGGAGCCCGTAGCGTGCAGCGCCCGCACCAGGAACGTGCGAGCGTGCCGCACGCGCAGCCGCAGAAGCAATCGCACATCGCCCATGCCGATCAGCCTCGCTCGAAGCCGTCGAAAAGATCGCCCGGCCGCACGTCGCGCACCGTCGACAGCCGCTCGCCCTCAAGATGCAGCAGCAGGTCGGGATTCAAATCGGGGACGTTGTGGTGGCAGCTGACCAGCACCGCCGCACCGTCGGCGCGAGCAGCCGACAGCAAAGCGCTCAACCGTCGCGACGCATCTCGGTCAAGCGGTCCGTACGGCTCGTCCAGCAACAGCAGACGCGGCTTGCGCATGAAGGCCAGCACGAGCGCCAGCTTCAATCGCATGCCGCGAGAATACGACGAAGGGAACCGATCCGCATGCGCCGCGAGCCCCAGGTCGTCCAGCAATCGCCGAGCCTCGTCGGCGGCATCGGGCACGCGGTTCGCATCGAGTACGAAGCGAATATGCTCAGCGGCGGTTAAATCGTCGTAAAAGGACGGCACGTCGGGCACGAAGGCGATCTCTCGACGCACAGCGCGATCCGAACCGTCGAACGGCCGCCCGAACACCTCGACCGTCCCTTCGCTCGGCATGCTCCATCCCGCCAAGCATCTGAGCAGCGTGGATTTCCCCGACCCGTTCGGGCCGGTCAGAAAAACAATCTGACCAGGATTGATCCGAAAAGCCACATCGCTCCACACCTCGCTTCGCGCATAGCGAAACGAAAGACCCTCCGCCCGCAGCGCCGGCGTCTTCTCCACTGCCTCGACATCCATGCTCTCACGCTCCTTCGCGACGCATCATAGCGCTTTCAGTCGGGCAAGCAAGCCCGAGAAACGCGGCGAGCGCTCGAGACCATCCAGCACGCCGTCGCGCAGGACGCCGTCTCGAACCTGACCCTTCAACCCCGCTTTTCCGAACAGGGCTTGAGCCATACGCGGAATCGACGGATCCTGCCCTCTCGCGCCGGAAAGTCGATCGAAAAGAACATCGGACGGCGGCTTCGGCATCGCATCCTCGTCCATGCCCTCCAAAAGGAGGACGAACCGCTCGAGACACGCTGAAGCGCGGTCCTCGTCGCCCGCGCGCAGAAACGCCGCGAACGCGTCTCCCCAGAACATGCCCACCATCATCGGATTGTCGTCCTCGAAGGCGAACCCTCGGACCATCGCTTCGCCCGCCCGCACCAGCGCCTCGACGCGCTGGCGGTCCTCCTCGATCGACAGCTGGAAAACAATGCTGTTGAACGCGCCGGTAGATCCGCAATACAGCGACTCTTGAAGCAGGCGCAAGCAAGACTCCCGGTCGCCCTTCATGTCGTACAACCCGGCCAGCATGTCGTCGATCGGGGCGCACCGATCGGGCTTGAGCGCTTCCAAAAGACGGATCGCGACTTCCACGTCGCCCGATACCGTCATCATCGAAGCGCGCATGATCTTCACGTTCCTGATCAGCTCAAGGTCCTCCGCGCAAGCTTCCACGCGATCGAACAGCGCGCCGGCGCGCCGCACGTTCTCTTCCCGACGCTCTTCGTCCGCCGTCGCTCGAAGGACGTAGAGCATCCCTATATGCACGAGCAAATCCCAGCACGCATAATACGACGCCGCAAGATCCTCCATACGCTCGTACGCAGCATCGGGATCATCGCCGAACTGCTCGAGCAGCTCGGCGTACAGCTCGCGCACGCGTTCCTTGCTCACCTGAGGACGATAGTCGAACAGCTCGTCGAGCGTAAGATCGAAGTACGCCGCGATGCGCGGCAGCAGGGTCGTGTCGGGCAGGCTTTGCCCCAGCTCCCACTTCGACACGGCAGCCTTCGTCACGCCCATGTGCGCAGCCAGGTCCCCTTGCGTCACGCCGATCGCTCGACGCTCTCGTGCAATAACGTTTCCAATGTTGATATCGTTCATGGTCGGTCTTTCTGAAGATTGCGACGGCTGTACGGCCCAAGCGCATGCGCGGGCTTGAACTCAGTATGAGAGAACACCGCCGCTTGACGCAAGCGAGGGCTTGTTGACCGCAGGCCGCTTCAGTCAACCCCTCGCAACCGAAACGGCCTGCTATCCTTGGCCAAACGACTCCCATGATCGGAGGATCCATGAACGCAACGTTCACGCTACCGCCCTCATCTGGTCGCAACCGCAATCTACCCCTGACGGCGGGCCTGCTTGCATGCCTTGCCCTTTACACGATCGACGCGGTTTGCCTTGCGTTCGTTCCGAACGAAGGACGCACCCTCGCTGCCAACATCGCCGTGCCTTTCGATCTGATGGTGTGCGTGCCCGCAGCTTTCTACTTGCTGGTGATCAAGCCCCGCAAGCTATCGCCCGTAGCCGCGATCCCCGTCATATACGCAGGCTTCGTCGTGTCGATGCTGGTCATGCAGCCCGGATCGTTTTCCCTGCTGACCGTGCTGCTTCCGATGATGCTCGCCGTGGAAGCGGTCATCCTCGTACGCGAGATCGCCCGCTTCTTGCGCGTTTTTCGCGCGGCGCGAAAAGAATCCACCCGCCCGATAGTATGGTTCGAAAAGCCGTTTTTCGAGCTCAGCCGCAACGAGACCGCATCGCGCCTCTGCGCGCTCGAATGCTCTATCTGGTATTACGTGC
Organism: Paraeggerthella hongkongensis; assembly: GCF_003340345.1. Lineage (GTDB taxonomy): Bacteria > Actinomycetota > Coriobacteriia > Coriobacteriales > Eggerthellaceae > Paraeggerthella > Paraeggerthella hominis. The sequence goes on from NZ_PPTQ01000013.1 coordinate 84,876, forward strand.
TTGCCTCATGGCGCTCGAAGGCCGACGTGCCCAACGGCGCCCGTCCGTTTTCCTGCCATAAGGAAAGCGGGTACCTGGCGCTTTCAGGAGTGATCATGGCGTTGCTTCCCATCGAGGCCCTGGTCACGCATTTGCTGGTGGCGAAATATTGCGAACCGGCCGCCATCGCGCTGACCGTGCTTACCGCCTACACGCTTGTCTGGTTCATCGGGAATACGAGGGCGGTGGTCCTCAACCCTCTTCTGGTGGACGACACGTCCGTAACGGTGCGCTGAGGAGCCTACTTCAGCGAGCGCGTGCCCTTCGCTTCCATAGCGCGCATCGACCGCCGGGAAGAACCCGACGTTCCCAAGAGCGAGCGACTGAACATGGCCGTCATGGGCGCGCGGCCCTGTTGGATCGTGCTGCACGAACCGCGCATCGTGCGGACCCTTCTTGGAAAGCCGCGCGCAGTGCGAGCCATAAACGTCTCGCCCGACAATGCGTCCGATTTCGAGAAATCGATCGCCGCGCAGCTGCCGAAACGCTAGCGGTCGGACACGTCGACGAAGCGCACGCGGTTCTTTCCCTCGCGCTTAGCCCGGTACAGCGCGCGATCGGCAACGCGGAACAACCCCTCGTACGTATCGGCGTCCAGCCCCGCAAGCGCGCATCCTGCACTCAACGTCACGGGGCCGTCGAAGCCTTGCAGGCATTCCGCCTTTCGGCCCAGTTCGCACGCGAACTCCCAAGCGCGGGAGCGATCGGCATCGGGCAGGAACACCACGAACTCGTCGCCGCCCACACGCGCGGCCGTCCGTGCCTCGCCCTCCAGGGTCGACTCCATCGCCTGCGCGACGTGCACAAGCAGGTCGTCTCCCACCGGATGCCCGAACGTATCGTTGACCAGCTTGAAATCGTCCACGTCGAACACGAGCAGCGCCCCGCAGCCGTTCGCCAGGCAAGCGGGCAAGGCCCGATCGACCAAGCTCGATACCGTTCCCTGGTTGAACAGCTTCGTAAGCGGGTCGCGCCGCGCCTGGTCCACCAGATCGTCGATCAAGCGACGCTCGTCGGTAATGTCTTTCCAGCTTCCCACCGTTTTCGCCACGCTGCCGTTCCGATCGCGAAGAAGCGTGACGTGTATGCGGACCCATCGCCATTCGCCCCCGTGTGTCGGCACCACGTGGCGAACCTCCATAACAGCCGAATCCTCTGACTGCAGCGCCTCGGAAAGCCGAGCGTAATCTTCCGTGCGCATGCGCGTTCCCTTTTTGATCATATCCGAGTAGCAGGGGAAGCGCCGCTCCTCGCTGGACAGCTCTTCGCCCGAACCGGAGATTCGCTCGTATTCGACCAAAACATCTTGCACGTTGTCGTACTCGAACAGAACGTCCGTCACGCTGCGCAGCGCGATTCGATACCGCTCCCGTTCCAATTCAAGGGTTTGAGTCTTCTCGCGCAGCAGCCGCTGCAAGTACTCGTAGCTTTGAGCGCCCGCCTCGAACGGAAAGTACAACTCGTCTTTCATCGCCTGGTAGGGATTGGACACATGCACATGGCGGATGAGCAACCGTCCGTCGGATTCGACCAGATAATAGCTGCACCTTTGGTGCTCCTCGAGAACCATGCCCGCGCTCTCATCCGTGCGAACGCGATAACGACCCATGACCAGGCACGTTTCGCTCGTAGTGCTTGCCAAGCAGAATTCTTCGTCGGAAACCACGCAGGCGGGAGTGAGCGGCGCCTGTTCGACGAAGTACGCCACGATGGCGGCCTTGTCCGTGAAAAACTCAACCTCGCCTGCGCCTATCCACGAAAAATCGTCCGTAAAGCGAGAGAGCACGACGTCGATCGCCGTGCCGGAATAAAATAGCCGAACGGTATCGGCCACGAATTCGATCGCTTGCCCAAAGAGCGGATTCATCGGCCCTCCTCCCCCGCATGCCTTGCCTGCGCGCGCACGCGCATAAAGCTCCCTCGGGGAGTATACAACCTCAACCGCCCCTCGGGGGAGACAACGAGCAAAAACGTAGCAGGAAGATCAGCTATTGGCAATGAACACGAGGCCGATAAAGCCAACGGCAAGAAACGTGCAGCACAGGCCCACCGTATTGCAGACGCGCCGCGCGCGGGCATCCGACCCCGCGATTCTTCGCGTCACCGAGTACAATCCCAAACCAACCGCGGCGCCAAGCGTGTTGGCAATCAGATCGGTCGCATCCGACGCTCCCGCCGCAAAAGCAAACTGCAGCACCTCGAACGCCAAGCTGGTCGCCGCCGCAAACGCCAAGCCGATCGCGAGCGGTCGCTTTCCCAACAGCATTCCCATGTACAGGCCGAACGGAACGAAGGCCACTAGGTTCTGCACGACTTCGGAATAATCAGGCTCGCCGTTCACAACCAGCGCGCCCGCCAAGGGCACCACGTTCACGCTGCGCATCGTGCCGAACACGTCCAACGAAACCTGCATCTTGAACAGGATCGCCCACACGAGCACCACTGCGTAAATCGCGAACAGCGCCCCTGAGATTCCGCGGCTCCCCAGCACGGACCGCCCGCCCGCCGATACCTCGCCCATGACCTTCGACCCCTTCCCCGGCGGCCGCGCAGACCCCCGATCTTTCCGTTGCCAGCCCATGGTAGCCAAGCAGGCGGAACGGCACGACGAAAGGGCAGCTTTCGTTTCCGCAGGTTAAGAAAAATTAAGAGAGCTTTAAGGGACTTCGGGAACACGAGCCTTTTCGTTTTAAGCACCCGAATTCGCGGGGCGCTGCGGGGTATCGTGCCCCCAACGCACAAAAAAGCCAAGCGCTGCATGCGCCCGGCCTGGTGTTTCGTGGAGCCAGTGACAGGACTCGAACCTGCAACCCACAGTTTACAAAACTGTTGCGCTACCATTGCGCCACACTGGCCCGTTGCGAAAACGTGCCCGAATATTGTACGACATCGCTCGCGATTCGCAAAGCGCCCGCAAGAAATGCATGATAAGCCGAACCGATTCTTCGCACCTCGAGGCTCTGCGCAGCGCACGCCAACGAACGCACCGCGCCCCGCAGCGCGCCGCAAACCGAGCGAAGCCCCTCCTACTGAGACGACCCGGGCTCTTCCACCCGCAACGCGCGATACAGGCGATCGGGCACCAAGCTGACCAGGTCGTCGGTCCAGCGCACCAGGTCGGTCGGCGCATCGGATCGGAACCAATCGTTGAGCACCTCGCACTCCAGCTTCGAGAAAATCTCCACGATGAAGCGCATGTTGTCGTTCACGGTAACGTGGCGGTACTTTTCAAGCGTTTCCAGCAGAACCGTCTTGCGGTTCTCGGGCATGACCGTCTGGCCGAAAGGCGTGTTGATGCTGTACTGGATCGACTTGCGGTAGAAATCGCGCTCCTGATCGATCAAGCGTAGATGGTGGTAGTACCCCGTTTTCCAGTCGACGGTTCTCCCGATCTCGTTCAGGTAGAACTGTCGACAGAAGATGGAGTGCCACCAGGGAATGTCGTACTTGCTTTGGAAATGGCGGTAGAACGTCTGGCGCGAGATGCCGGCATTCTCGCATATCTCGGCAATCGTGATGCGATCGAGCGACTTGTCGACAGCATGCAGTATCTTCATTTTCGTTCGCAACTCTGGCGACCCGAAAATATCCTGGCCATGCGCAAGATCCGGCAGCATGCAAAGCCTCCTCTTTGAACGTTCCCTTACCCAGTCCCCTGCAAGAAATCTGTCCACCGAATTAAACATACCCCACAAAAACGCCTGACAGCACGTTACATTCTTGCACAATCGTCCGGTCTAGTTTACATGCAGTCCCTTTGATTCCGCAACACGGACATACTGCGGGCCTTGTGCAAACCCCCCACGACACCCACCGCGCCACGACCTTTGAACAGCCGCGCGGCGGCCATCACAATATCTTCACAGAGGTGGACATGCCACCCGAAAACCTTGGCGGCAACGCAGGATGCGCTGCCGGAGAAAGGAGACTGTCATGGCGAAGATAGTCAATTCTTGGAACGACTGGGATCCGTTGAAGCGCGTCATCATCGGCCGCTGCGACAACTCGATGATCCCGCCCGA
>NZ_PPTQ01000014.1 GCF_003340345.1 Paraeggerthella hongkongensis
TCCCGCTTCCCCGCCCCAACCTTAAAAAGACCTGAAATCCCATTTGCCGTGGTATAAAGACCCCAAGCAACGAAAGACCCCCTTGGGGAATCGGCCTTCCGGACGGAACACCATTGCCCATAGAGTAACCGGAAACGCAAGAACTGCACCGCGTTCCCCAAACGAAGTGAAGAGGCACCGATGAAAATAACCTTGAAGATCGCATTGATCGTAATACTTGCCCTAGCCGGCATCTCCCTAGCTGCGTTCATGCTCTTGAAATCGCTCACCCCCAACCAGGAAGAGCGTATAGCCTACGATAAGGACAAGCAGGTCGCACTCATCGACTCGCAGCTTGCCGGGATGGACCTCGAAAAGATCCGCGCGAAAAAAGACCTGATCATGGAGAAGCCCATCGAAGACCTGCATGCGGCAATCTCGAAGGGCGAACTAACCTACGAAGAGCTGACGGCGTTTTATCTGGACCGCATCAAAACGTACGACGCCGGCGAAAAGGGGCTCAACGCAGTGGCGGCAATCAACCCGAAAGCCATAGAGGAAGCCCGCACTCTCGACGCGAACCCCGCAACCCCGACGGGCATGAGGGGAATCCCCGTCCTCCTCAAAGACAACATCAACACGAACACCATGCCGACCAGCGGCGGCACCTACGCGCTCAAGGACTTCACGCCAAGCGACAACGCCGAAATGGTAACCGCCCTCATCAATAGCGGCGCCATCATTTTGGGCAAGTCGAACCTGTCGGAACTTGCGAACTTCATGGACACGAGGATGCCGAGCGGCTACAGCTCCAAGGCCGGCCAAACCCACAACCCCTTCAATCCCCTCGAGCTCTCGCCGGAAGGCTCCAGTTCCGGAAGCGGCGCAGCCGTTGCCGCGAATCTCTCCGCAGTGGCAATCGGAACGGAAACCACGGGTTCGATCATCGCCCCGTCGGCGATCCATTCGATCGTCGGGCTCAAGCCCACGAAAGACGCCATCTCCGCCACGGGCGTGATTCCGTTGTCGTCCACCATGGACACCGTAGGGCCCATGACGAAAAACGTAAAGGACGCAGCCGCTCTCTACAACGCATCTATATCGGATACGTCGAAGGCCGTGGACGAAAACCTCAACGCCGACTTCCTCAAGGGGAAGCGAATCGGCATTGTCGGCAAAGATCCCGATCAGGCCCTTGCCAACAAGATTAAGGCATGCGGCGCCGAAGCGGTAGCGGTCGAGTTTACGGAAGAAGGAATTGACAACGAGTACATCATCAACCAGGACTTCAAAAACGACCTCAATCGGTACCTGCAAACCTACAATGCGCCGGTGAAAAGCCTCGCGGAGCTGATCGCCTTCAACAAAGAAGACGCGAGCAGGCGAGCAAAATACGGCCAGAACCTCATTGAAGAGGCAAACGAGGTGAACGAATTCGATAAAGCGAAAGTCGAAGCGATGGTCAAAAAGGCACAGAGCAGAATCGACGACCTGCTTCGCGACAAAAAGCTCGACGCGCTTGTTTTCTACGACAACGAAGGCGTCCTTCTGCCCGCCGTGGCAGGATACCCCGAATTGACGGTGCCGGTCGACGTTTCCGAAGAAGGCGCCCCTAGGGGAGCCACTTTCATCGCAAGCCAGAACGAGGACGAGAAGCTGCTCAACATCGCCTACAGCTTCGAGCAGAAAACCACCGGGCGCGCGATCCCTGAGAATTACCTGAAGTAGGATTGCCCGCCATCGACGAGCATCGGATTGCGTCGTTGACAGGCTCCTCTGGACAAGGGAGCAAACTCCCCCCGCCCCCCGCTACCGCCCCGTATCGCAAGTTGCCGAAGTCGATACCAAACAGCATCCATGCGGTTAACGATCGGTCGGCACGGAAACACTGAAGCGCGAGCCCGCAAAAAGCAACTCGCCCCTGGAAGCAAGCGTTACTTCCAGGGGCGAGCTTTGGTTCGAGCAATGCGAAACGATCCGTTCGTTTCCTTTAGATTTTCCTCTTCCTCAAAGCCATCGCAAGGAGGCCGCCCGCTGCAACAACCGCTGCAAACACAGACGAAAGAGGACTGTAATCCCCGGTGCGAACGAGGCTCTTGTAGCCCACTGCAGCCTGCTTGCCCTGACCGTTATCGTCAGTTCCAGCGTTCTTGCCAGCGTCCACGGTCTTGCCAGTTTCAGGAGAATCAGGCTTCTCCTCATTTTCATTAGAGCCCGGATCGGCTATCTCGCGGTCCTCCATGCGCACCACGGACCCGGCCGCGGCGGCCCACCCGTCCCCGGAGCGGACCTCCACGGCGCCCTCGCGCACGCGGAACACGATCGACTCGGCCACCTCGTAGCCCCGCGGGGCGCGCGTCTCCACCATCGTGTAGACGCCCGGGGCCAGCTCCACCGAGCGCGGCTCGGGGCCCGAGACCCACTCGGCCACGGCCTCGCCGTCGGCGGAGTCGCCCTTGACGACCTTGAGGGAGGCGCCTTCCAGCTCGCCGGAGCCGGCCACGGCGGTCTTGCTCATGAGCGCGGTCGCGCCGGACTCGCGGTCCTCCATGCGCACCACGGACCCGGCCGCGGCGGCCCACCCGTCCCCGGAGCGGACCTCCACGGCGCCCTCGCGCACGCGGAACACGATCGACTCGGCCACCTCGTAGCCCCGCGGGGCGCGCGTCTCCACCATCGTGTAGACGCCCGGGGCCAGCTCCACCGAGCGCGGCTCGGGGCCCGAGACCCACTCGGCCACGGCCTCGCCGTCGGCGGAGCCGCCCTCGACGACCTTGAGGGAGGCGCCCTCCAGCTCGCCGGAGCCGGCCACGGCGGTCTTGCTCATGAGCGCGGTCGCGCCTTCGTCGGCAACGCTTACGCGCAAAGCGACGGTGCGCTGCAAGCTCTCCGAAAGGGCAAAGCTGCCGATGGTCTGGCTTCCCGGAGCAACGAAGCTTATGCTCTTGCCCATGTCCTGCGGCTTGAACAGATTAATAAGAATCTCGTTCTCGCCAAACGAAACCGACTCCGTCGCCTGGATGAAAAGACCTTCGGGCCTTTTCTCCACGCGCAGCCCCTCGGGCACGACGATATCGCCCAACTCGTCGTCCGAAATCACCTTGTCGGACTTCTCGCTTACCACGATCCCCTGAAGAAGTTCCTTTTTGGAAACGGTCAGGGTTCCATCGATCTCGTTTCCATTGAACATGAACTGCGGCACGTACGCCATCTTTTCGCGATAATCCGCCACCTTGTCCTTGATGGACTGCTTCATGCTGTCGATGGTCTGCGCTATTTCGGCAGGCATCTGTTCGGCAGACCCCGAACCGTCATTCTTGACCAAGGCGAACTCTTTGAAATTCGAGTTTCCCAGCTCTTCCCATATAAGAAGCTGCGTGGCAACGTACCACAGCTTGTTCTGACTGTCGTCGTTGTCTTCGTTGCCGTATCCAAAATGAGAATACAGGCTCATGGTGTTGATCATATCGGAAGTGAGCGTCAAATCCGAGGGCTGGTAATCGCCCATTTTAAGGGGGTCGACCATCACGTCGGCCTCAAGGCAATAAACCGGCTTTTCCTCGTGGCTGATAACAGCCACGGCAACGTAGTTCGTCTTCTTCAAGTGCCCGGGATTCTGCTTGTCTTCGACCATAACCCCCAGCGTGTTTCCCGAGGGGTCCTTCGCATTGATCGCGTACACGTCTTTCCCGTCGAAAATGCTGGTAATCTCAAGGGGGCCGGATGCAACCCCAACCGCTGAAGCGGGTGCAGCATATACCGGAGACAAGCCTATCAGCGCCATCAGAAGCAGCGCAATTACGGGCATTCTCATTCTTGTCATAAGCAATCCTTACTTAATACGAGCGTAAGGCGACAAGACAACCCCCGTCGTCATAGCCGCCCATCTTCCATTTCCGGTCGAATAAATCGACCCCGAATTATGCCAGGCGGAGTCTACTATAGAATTGTTTATACATGAAAGAGTTTATATACAAGCAAGGATAAATGATTCATTGCGTAAACCATCTGCTCTGCACAGAGGCGAAAGCGCCGCGAGCCAATGCAAGCCTCAGCTCACGGGGACCGCTTCCGCATGCAGGTCAGAGAAGTACTGCTCCGCTATGCGAGCGGACGAAGCGGCATCCTTTGCGTAGTAATCCGCGCCGATGATCCGAGCGTACTCTTCCGTCAAAACCGCGCCGCCCACCATTACGGCAGCACCCGGGACCTCAGCGTGCAAAAGCGCGATCGTCTGCTCCATCGCCTTGACGGTCGTCGTCATCAAGGCGGACAATCCCACCAACCTCGCATGGCACTCCCGAACCCCGTCCACAACCGCCTCAGGCGAAACGTCGCGCCCAAGATCGACCACGCGATACCCGTAGTTCTCGAGCAGCATCTTGACGATGTTCTTCCCTATGTCGTGAATATCGCCCTTCACCGTAGCAAGCACGATAACCTGCCCGCGGTCAAGTTCGCTCGCACCCGCCTGGTCTTTGATCACGTCGAAACCGGCCTTGACGGCCTCCGCCGAAGCCATGAGCTGCGGAAGGAAGAACGCGCCTCGTTCGAACCTGTCGCCAACCTCATTGAACGTAGGAATAAACACGTCGTTGATCAGGGACAGCGCGTCTCGCGACCGCAAAAGGCCCCGCGTCGCATCGGCCATGGGCCCCTTGCGCCCCGTAAGGATCAGCTGCTCGATTGCGCGCACCTCGTCGTCGGCCCCAGCGCTTGCGCCGCTCAAATCATCGGCGCTCGGCACCAGCTCCCGCGATCCCTTGGCCGCGTCTTCAGACCCGCCGGCGCTCACGGCATAGCGCTCAACGTACGATGCGGCGTTTTCATCTTCGCCGCTCAACACGCGAAAGCTCTCCACAACGTCCCGGCAGCGCACGGACATCGGATTGAGGATGGGCATGTCGAGCCCCGCCCCCAAAGCGGCCGCAAGGAACGTCGCCGTCATCAGCTCCCGCTCGGGCAAGCCGAAGCTGATATTCGACACGCCGAGCACCGTGCGCACGCCCAAACGCTCCTTGACCATGCTTACCGCGCGCAAAATCTCGCATGCTTCACGTTGGTTCGTCGCCGCCGACATGACAAGGCAGTCGATGGCGATGTCCTCGCGCGGGATCCCGTGCGAAACCGCCTGATCAACAATGCGCTTAGCCAAGGCGAACCGCTCCTCGGCACTTGACGGAATGCCGTGCTCGTCAAGCGTCAAGCCTACCACCGCGCAGCCGTAGCGCTTCACGATGGGAAGGATGGCCTCCAAGCTCTCCCGCTTCGCGTTCACGGAATTGACGAGCGGCTTGCCCGCATAGCCGCGCACCGCTTCCTCGATGGCGCAAGGGTCGCTCGAGTCGATCTGCAAAGGCAGCGTCGACGTTGCCTGCAGCCTCAAAACGGCGCGCGAGAGAACGTCCGCCTCGTCGAGCTCGGGTAGCCCCACGTTCACATCGAGGATCTCGGCTCCCGCCTCCTGCTGGACAACCGCCTCCCCCACCAGATAATCGTAGTCGCCATCGCGCAAAGCGGCCCGCAAGCGCGGCTTGCCCGTCGGGTTTATGCGCTCGCCGATCATCGCAACGCGATGCGCGTCCTTTTCGAGCACCACCGCTTCTTGGGCGCTCGTGACAACGAACGCGTCAACCTTGTCGCGCGGGACAACCGACCGGCCCTTCGCCAGCCGCGCAAGACGCTCCACGAACACCGGGGACGTTCCGCAGCAGCCCCCGATCACGGTCACGCCCGCAGAAACAATCCCGTCCATCGCGCGCTCGAACTCGTCAGGCTCGACGTCGTATACCGTGCGCCCATCAACAATGCGCGGCATGCCGGCGTTGGGGCGCACCACAACGGGACAGCGCGCGAACCTCAAAAGCTCGTGCGCAACAGGCACCAGTTCATCGGGGCCCAGCGAGCAGTTGACGCCGACCACATGCGCGCCCAAAGCGGAAAGCGTCGCCGCCGCCACCGAGGGAGGCGTCCCTAAAAACGTTCGGCCGTCCTCCCCGAACGTCATCGAAACGAATACGGGAAGATTCGAACAATTCTTAGCGGCAAGAAGAGCCGCTTTCGCTTCCCGCAGATCGGTCATGGTCTCTATCAGCACGATGTCGCACCCAGCCGCCACGATCGCTCGCACCTGTTCGCGGAACATATCGTAAGCATCGGAAAACGACAGCGAGCCAAGCGGTTCCAGCAAAACGCCGAGCGGGCCCATCCCTCCGGCCACGTAGCGCGCGCCCGCGGCACGCGCGCAAGCGGCGGCCGCACGATACACGTCGGCCACCTCCGCGCGGCCCTCCAGCTTATGAGCGTTCGCACTGAACGTGTTGGTGGTGACCATTTCCGCGCCCGCTTCAACGTAAGAAGCGTGAACAGCGGTAATGGCGTCGGGATTCGTGAAGTTCAGCAAATCGGGAAGCTCGCCATGGGCGGTCAGCCCCTGCTTTTGAAGCATGGTGCCCATGGCGCCGTCCTGCACAAGAAAGTCCAAGCCTTGCAGCACGCGCTCCAGATGCGCATCCTTGATAACCAAGCCCTCCAAGCTGTCCGGCATGCTCGCTCGCCCATCGTTCGCCATCATGTTCTCCCTCCGCACGCTAGGCGTCGTCGCCGCAGCATGTCCTTCCCTGCTTCCTCCATGCGCAGCGCCCTTCAAGCGCGCACGTTTCGCACGACGCTCGCACCGCATCGCTCACCGCGCCGTCGAACACCCCCATAACGGCCGTGATGCTCTTCGTCGGGACAAGCAAGTACTCCGACGTCGCCGTCAAGCCAATGCTTCGCGGCGCATCGAGCGCGTCGAGCAACCCCTTCTGCACGGTCAGGGGAAAGTCACCGTATCCAGGGCTGTAGCGGCGGTTCACGGCGCACGCGCGCTCAGCGGCATAGCAAGTCACCTGCTCCTCCGCATCGGACGCGGCGGATTCGACCAAGGCGGAAGCCGCCGCATCGAAGAACAGCGCCTCCGTTGGACTGACCGCGACCCTTCGCTGGTACTCTCGCTCGTACGACGACCCCAGCGTGCAGGCGATCAAAACGGCTTCCCTCGCCCCCTGAAGATGCGCGGCAATGTCTTTTCCCTCCAGCGGCTGAGGCATGCCCTCAAGCCAAACGCACGTATCGCTTCCTCGTTCTCGATCAAGGGGAAACGCCCGCCAAACGCACCGCGGCTTCACGGCTTTCTCGCACGCACGCATCACGTCCTCGAGTCGGGCCAAAAGCTCGGCATCGAGGGCCTGGCCATGATATCCCAGGTAACGCAGCACTTCAGCGCGATCAAAGCCCGCCATGCCGGCCGCCTTCCGCACCCCAGGAGCCCCTGAGCGCGCTCACGCAGGCGCGCGCGATGTCAGGCTGGTTCATCGTGTAAATGTGCAATCCATCAACGCCGTGCTTCTGAAGATCGACCAGCTGCTCGCACGCGAACTCGATCCCGGCCGACCGCAGGGAATCGGGAGCGTTTTCGTATTTCGCCAAAAGCTTGATGATGGGAGACGGCAGCGAGGCGCCGCACATGAACACCATGCGCTGTATCTGAGCCTTGCTCAAAAACGGCATGATGCCGCACGTTATAGGCACCGTGACGTGCGCTCTTTCGGCCGCTTCGCGAAAGCGGTAGTAATACTGGTTGTCGAAGAACAGCTGCGTGACGAAAAAGCTCGCACCCGCATCTTGTTTCTGCTTCAGATGAGCGACGGACGCCTTGAAGTCGGTGCACTCGATATGGCCTTCGGGATAAGCCGCCGCTCCAATGCAAAACCCCTCGTCAGCCAACCTCATGATAAGATCCTTGGCATACTTGAACGGCGACGGGTCGCAGGCGGACACAACGTCTCCGCGCAAGGCGAGCACATTGGAGACCCCGCGACGACGCAGATCGTCGATCGCAGCGGTCAGCGCCTCCTCGGTGGAGTTGATGCACGTCAAATGCGCAACCGAAGGAACATCGAAGTCGTGGTGGATAAGCGAAGCTACTTCAGCCGTAGCTTGCTGGTTGCCGCTCCCTCCCGCCGAATACGTCACGCTGATAAAGTCGGGAACAAGATCGGCCAAAGAAGCCGCAACCCCATGAGCCGCATCGAGCGTCAAATCCCCCTTCGGAGGGAAAATCTCGAAAGAGACCGGCTGCTTGCGCGTAGCGAATATATCATCTATCCTTCTCATGCTTCCATTATTGCGAATCGCGACGCTCCGAGCAAGGACGTCGGGGGCATCGGGTCGAACACGGCAGCACAGTCGCGACAAAAGGACACCGCCTTCAGGGTTTCGTCAACCCAGAACGGCTCCCTATCGTACAACGGTTGCCATATTGTCATTTGCGCGATAGAATGCACATTCCCGTCGCAAACACCAACTGCAAAACGAACACGTTCGCGTTCCGCCCGGCGCCACGCTTGGGCGGAACGTCTTGTTTGCGGGGGCGCAACACCGCAAAGCCCGACACGACCCAGAAGAATCGACCATGCAACGCGACAAAATCAAACCTATCCTGTTCAGCATCATCAAGCATTCCAGCAAAGAAGAGCTCAAAAAGCAGCTGCCCAAAGACATCGTTTCGGGCATCATGGTAGCGGTAGTTGCCCTGCCCCTCTCCATCGCCCTCGCCATCGCCTCCGGCGTCAGCCCCGAAAAGGGACTCTACACGGCTATCGTCGCCGGGTTCCTGATCGCCTTCTTAGGCGGAAGCCGCGTGCAGATCTCCGGCCCCACCGCAGCGTTCGCCACTATCGTAGCCGGCATCGTGGCCGCAGACGGCATAGACGGCCTGATCGCCGCCACCATCATCGCCGGCATCCTGCTCATGCTCATGGGATTCTTCAAGCTCGGCGCCATCATTCGCTTCGTACCGTACACCATCACCACGGGCTTCACCGCGGGCATCGCGGCAACGCTCGTCATCGGACAGGCGAAGGACTTCCTGGGACTCACCTTTCCCGCGGGCGCGCCCACGGTTGAGACCATGGACAAGCTCCAAGCCGTAGCCCAAAGCATCTCCACGGTCAATTGGCAAGCATTCGCGGTAGGCGTCGTGTGCCTTGCCGTTCTTTTCGCCTGGCCCAAGGTGAGCGAAAGGATCCCCGGCTCCCTGGTGGCGCTGATCGCCGGAGTGGCCATGGTGAACGGCTTCGGAATGAACGTGAACACCATCGGCGACCTCTACACCATCAACAGCGGGCTTCCCTCCTTCCACGTTCCGCAGCTCGACCTGGATATTTTCCGCGAGCAAATGGCAAACGGCATCACCATCGCCATCTTGGCCGCGATCGAATCGCTGCTGTCCTGCGTGGTCGCCGACAGCATGATCAGCTCCCACCATCGCAGCAACATGGAACTTGTGGCCCAAGGTGCAGGCAACGTCGCATCGGTGCTGTTCGGCGGCATTCCGGCAACGGGAGCCATCGCCCGCACGGCCGCGAACGTCAAAAACGGCGGGCGCACCCCCGTCGCCGGCATGACCCACTCGATAGTGCTGCTCATCGTCCTGGCGTTTTTCATGCCCTATGCGGCTTTCATCCCCATGCCTACCATCGCGGCTATCCTGCTGCACGTCGCGTACAACATGTCCGGCTGGCGCAACTTCGCGCACCTGTGCAAGACCACGTCGAAGGGGGCCGTCGCCACGCTGCTTCTGACCTTCACGCTGACCATCGTGTTCGACCTGGTGGTAGCCATCGGCGTGGGCATGCTGATCACCGTGGTCCTGTTCATGAAGATGGTCAGCAAGGAAACCGAGGTTCGCGGCTGGAAGTACTACTGCGACGAGGACTCCGAGGTTACTCATCTTCGCGAGCTGCCGAAAAGCGTGCGCGTGTACGAGATCAACGGCCCCATGTTCTTCGGCATGACCGACCGCATTACGGACATTTCGGTAAAGTCGTTCACGAAGTACCTGATCATCCGCATGCGCGGCGTGCCTTCGCTCGACTCCACGGGCATGAACGCACTGGAGAACCTGTATGACTACTGCCGCGAAAACGGCGTGAGCCTCATCTTCTCGCATGCCAACGAGCAGCCTATGAAGACCATGCGGCGCGCAGGCTTCGTGGATTTGGTCGGCGAAGATCATTTCCGCGGCAACATCGACGACGCCATAGCCTACGCGCACCAGCTGCTTGACGAGGAGAGTCGAGCGGTGCGAAAGCGCGCGCAGTAGCTCGAGCAACGCCAAGCCAAGCCTCAACGTTGCCCGAGCGCCACGTGCGCAAGTTCCAACCTGCGCACGTGGCCCAACCTCGACGGTCGCGCCTGGGCCACGCGAAGCGACCGCAAGAACCCTAGCCGCTGCCACCGCGCCGCAACAACTCGTTGCTTTACGTTTTCGCACCTCGCATGGTTCAATGTCCTTGCGGCGCATCGCCGCTTCCGCCCGCCTGAAAGGACGCCCCCATGACCATCGCAGACGCCCTCGTAACCATGCGCAAAGAGCGCAACCTCACGCAGCAAGACGTCGCCCGCAAGCTTTTCGTAACGCGCCAAGCGGTATCTCGCTGGGAAAACGGCGAGACCACGCCCGGCATCGACATGTGCAAGCTGATCTCGGCCACCTTCGACCTCCCCGTCACCCACTTGCTCGAGATGCCCGACGGAGACTACTGCCAAAGCTGCGGCATGCCCTTTTACCAGCCGAAAGACTACGGCAGCGAAGCCGACGGCGCACCTTCCGCCGACTACTGCTCATGGTGCTATCGCGACGGCGCATTCGTCGAAGACGAGTCGCTTGAGGAGCTTGTCGAGCGTTGCGCCCCGTACATGGCCGAATCCTGCCACGTTTCACGCGACGAGGCCGTCTCGTTCATGGGCGCGCTGCTTCCCCACCTCAAGCGCTGGAAGTAGCAACCGAAGACGCCGCGGACCGCACAGCGTGCCGAACGCGCCGGGCCAACCTTGCTGCGTGCGCGCTCCGAACGCGCCTCGTACATGCTCCCACGCCCCCTCAGGCTTCCTCGTGATAGAATTCGTCCAGGAAAATCAACCCCGCAGCGCGCACGCAGCACCGCGGGCGTTTCAAACCCACGAAGACGGGAGCATCATGATCAAGGAACTGGTAAAGGACGAGGCCATCCTCTCGCAGCCCTGCGCTGCAGCCACCGCCGAAGACGCGTCGGTTGCGCAGGATCTGATCGACACGCTGACCTCGCTCGAAGGCGCCGCATGCTTGGCGGCCAATCAAATTGGCGTCGCCACCTGCGTTGTCGCCTATCTTGACGACAACGACCAGCCGCACGTCATGTACAACCCCAAGCTGCTGCAGGCGCTCGGCGCGTTCAAGACCGTCGAAGGCTGCCTTTCCTTGGAGGCCGATTCCAAGGTAACGCGCTACGATCGCGTCAAAATCGCCTACGAAGATCTGGTCGACGGCACGCTTGTTGCCCGCAAGAAGGACTTCAACGGCTGGACAGCCCAGATCATTCAGCACACGATCGACCATTGCAAGGGCAAGCTGGTCTAGCTCGCGCGCTCAGGCAGTCCGAACCATCATGGCAAAACCGTCCAGCAACCCCGATCGAGACCGTTGGATTCGCGCGCTCGCCGCAAAAGGCGGGCGCGCCGCTTCGGCTCCCCTCAATCGCAACCCGCGCGCAGGCATCGGCCCGAACAAGGCCTCGGGCCACAAGGGCGGCATCAGCCGCCAAGGATCCAAGCGCGGTTGATGCCGCACGCCTAGAACGGAGCAGCCTTGCACGAAGCAGGGCCCTTCGATCCCGAACGCAGCCATCCCCAAACGACAAGCCGCCCGATTCCTCGAGTTGCTTTCGTCTGCACGCACAACTCATGTCGAAGCCAAATGGCAGAAGCAATCGCGAAGCAGATCGCAAAAGGCACCTTTGCAGCTTGCTCGGCCGGCACGCACCCCCGGGAGCACATAAACCACCAGGCACTGCAAACGCTTGCCAACCATGGATACGGAACCGACGGGCTTCGGTCAAAGCCGCTCGACGATATTCCACCCGTCGATTGGGTTGTCACCATGGGCTGCGGGGTTGCGTGCCCGGCGCTTCCATGCGCGCATCGCGAGGATTGGGGGCTCGAAGACCCCAGCGGCAAAGACGATAGCTCGTTCGAAACCTGTCTCGCCCTCATTGAAGATCGCATCGCCGACCTCAAGAAGCGCATAGAAGCCGCCCTTTGACCGTTTGCGCCGTATCCCGTTCGCGCAAGCCACCGACCTCCCCGAATCCCGTCGCCTCATCCCGAAAGGCCCTCCCGTGATCAAGCCCATCATGAGAAACCAAACGTTTCTTGCGCAGCCCTGCGCACCGGCGACAACCGCCGATGTCCAAACGGCGCAAGACCTGCTCGACACGCTGGCCGCTCACTCGCACGAATGCGTCGGAATGGCCGCCAACATGATCGGCGTACCGAAGCGCATCATCGTATTCGACGACGAAGGCACGTCGCGCATCATGTTCAATCCGGAAATCATCAGCTGCGCAGGCCCCTTCGAAACGGAAGAAGGCTGTCTCTCGCTCCTTGGCAGGCGCACCGCCACACGCTACCGAACCATCAAGGTTCGCTACGAAGACGAGGCGTTTCGCTCCAAGACGAAGTCGTTCGTCGGATGGACCGCGCAGATCATCCAGCACGAGATCGACCACTGCAACGGCATCGTGATCTAGGCCGGCGGGCAACTGCGCGATCCCGCAACCGCTCGCGCAGCGAAGCCCCGCGCGAGCAACCCGCGCGAAAGCTTTAGCCCTCTACCGTCCGATCGTGATTCACCACCCGATAGAACAACGATCGAATCTCGTCCGCATCGGTCGTTTGCCCAAGGGCCCACATGGTCTTCGCCACCAAAGCCTCGGTGGTCATATCGCCGCCCTTGAGAATGCCGGGATGGTTGGCAAAGGCTCGTCCCACTTCGTACACGCCCAAATCGCACCCCTCTTCGGGCACCTGCGTGGTCATCACCAGGGTTTTCCCGGCATCGACCCAGTCGAAAAGGGCCTGGTGGAAGTCATGGTACGCAGGAATTCCCCCAATGCCGAACGTCTCCACGATCACCGCATCGTAGTCGCGTTCCAAAAGTTCGAACACGCTTGGGCTCATTCCCGGCGTCAATTTGAGAACGAACACGCGCTCGTTCAAGCGATCGAACAGACGAAGCGACCCCTCGTCCGCGCATCGAACGGGCGAGGCCGCCCGGATCACGCGATCGTTCCTGATAAGGGCTATCTCGGGAAAATTAACGCTCGTAAACGCGTTGAAGCTCATGGTGCGCTGCTTGCGCGCACGAGTACCCGCGATCACCGAGCCGCCGAACGCAACGGATACGTCGCACGATCGATCGTCAAGCGCGTACAGAAGGCTTTGGTACACGTTGAGCTTCGCGTCGGTGAACGGACTGCCCATGGGCTGTTGCGAACCGGTCAGCACAATGGGCTTTCCGCTCCCCTGGATCAGATACGAAAGCGCCGCTGCCGTATACGCCATGGTGTCGGTGCCGTGCAGCACCACGAACCCGTCGTACGCATCGTAAGCGCGCGCGATTTCGTCGCGAATGATCATCCAATCAGCAGGTCGCATGTTCGTGCTGTCGATGTTCATAGGCTGCACCACGTCCAACGCGCACAAGCCCTCCACCTGCGGCACGAACCGAGCCAGCTCCTCGCCGGTCAGCGACGGGGCAAGTCCGCAGCCATCCTCGGCTGAAGCGATGGTGCCCCCGGTTGCAATCATCAGAATCTTCTTCATGCGCACGCTTTCCCTCGAATCCTTTGAACGAAACAACAGTACCTGCCTCCACGCAAGTGCGAACGCTCCGATCGAAAATTCCATCAAGCCCCCAGCTGCGCCCAACGCCGCCAGCTCGAAAGAGCGAAACGCCCGCCCCTTCGACCCTGCGCGCAGCCTTGGATACGGCTTCGCAAAGTCGACGGCGCCACCGCTGCCCGCGCTTCTCGTGCAGAAACCGCGAATCGTCCCACGACTTCGGCCTTGCAAGGCTCCAGGAGCTTTATACTGATGCTTTTGCAGGACGAGGCGGCAGGGCAAGACGAAAGGTACATAATGGGCGGATTCTTCGGGGCTGCATCACATCATGATGTGGTGCTGGACGTGTTTTTTGGCGTGGACTACCACTCTCACTTGGGAACGCGGCGCGCGGGCATGATTTTCCACGACGACGAGGGCTTCCAGCGCGAAATCCATTCGATCGAGAACACGCCGTTCCGTACGCGCTTCGAAGACGACCTTCCCGGATTCCACGGATGCAGCGGCATCGGCTGCATCAGCGACACCGATCCGCAGCCGCTTCTGGTGCGATCGCATCTGGGCACCTTCGGCATCACCACCGTAGGCGCCATCAACAATGCCGAACAGCTGGTGGAATCCTACTTCACCGACGGCAACCGCCAGTTCATGGCCATGAGCTCCGGCGCCGTCAACACCACCGAGCTGGTGGCTGCGCTCATCAATCAGAAAGACGACTTCGTCTCGGGCATCAAGCATGCTCAGGATGTGATCGAAGGATCGCTCACCTTGCTGATCATGACCGAGGACGGCCGCATCATCGCGGCGCGCGACAAGATGGGGCGCCTCCCCGTGCTCATCGGCAAGAACGACGACGGGTTCTGCATCTCGTTCGAGTCGTTTGCGTACCACAAGCTGGGCTACGACGACGAGTACGAACTGGGCCCCGGCGAAATCGTGCGCATCGACGCCGACGGATACCAGACCATTGCCCCCGCAGGCGACAAGATGAAGATCTGCGCATTTCTGTGGGTGTACTATGGCTACCCCAACTCGAATTACGAAGGCGTGAACGTCGAGGTCATGCGCTACCGCAACGGTGCCGTCATGGCGCGCAACGAAGCCGCTGCCGGTACCCTGCCCGACCTGGACTACGTGGCGGGCGTGCCCGATTCCGGCGTACCGCACGCCATCGGATACGCAACGGAATGCAAGACGCCGTTCGCCCGCCCGTTCATCAAGTACACGCCCACGTGGGCGCGTTCGTTCATGCCCAGCAACCAAGAGGTTCGCAACCGCGTGGCCAAAATGAAGCAGATCCACATCCCCGAGCTCATCCGCGACAAAAAGCTGCTGTTCGTGGACGATTCCATCGTGCGCGGCACCCAGCTGCACGAAACGGTGGACTTCCTGTACGAATGCGGCGCGTCCGAGGTGCACATGCGCTCGGCTTGCCCGCCCATCATGTTCAGCTGCAAATACCTGAGCTTCTCAAGCAGCAAGTCCGAGATGGACCTGATCGCGCGCCGCGTAGTGCAGCAGCTCGAAGGCGACGAAGGTCAGGAGCACCTGGAGGAATACGCCGACAGCTCCACCGAGCGCGGCCAGTGCATGCTGCACGCAATCTGCGAGCAGATGGGCTTCGATTCGCTGGGCTACCAGTCGCTTGACGGCATGCTGGAAGCCATCGGCATCGATCGCGACCAGGTATGCACCTACTGCTGGAACGGCAAGGAATAGCCTTTTTCGACAACGCTTGCTCGATGAAAAGAACCGCTTCGGCGGTTCTTTTTTCATTCTCCCATTTTATTCAACAATTGTACCAATAGTGGTACTCATAACTCACCCCTTCTCAGGTACACTGCGCAGCATACTCGCCAGATCCAAAGCAAGGAGGCCCCATGAGCACCGCAGCCATCGCAACCCGGCATATCGATACCGACCGTTCCTCCCGCACAACCGCGCACGCCTCGCACGCGCAGACCTCAGCAGCGAACCCGGAAATCCGCGCGATAGCCGGCGGCCTCTACCCTGGCCGCAAGCAAGCGCTTCACGCGCGAAACCAGCACAACGTCGCAGAGCATGAGCCTTCGAGCGAGTGCTTCGATCGACGCAGGGCCGCTCGAAACGACACCGCAGCGAAGCCGCGCCTCCTTCAGGGAACGCAAGGCGTCAGCTACAACCTGTCGTCAGGCGAGCGCGTCATGGCGGCAAGCGCGGGAATCCTGTTTTCCCTGGCGGCAATCGCAGCCATGATGCTCTAAAGGAAGGGGGGGGGGGATACCGTGAAGGACGCTTTAACACCGTTGCGATCGCAGTCTCGACCATCGCTTCGCCCGGCCTCCGCAGATGCGGCGGCCGTCTTCGCAAGCCTGTACCGACGCTGGAGCGGCGATGCTCGTCGCCTCTCGCGCGAAAGCATGCAGGCTGTCCGCAGCGCAACGGGATCGCGCATCATAGACGTGCTTTCCATATGGGACGAACGGGAAGCATGCTGGCTGGCCGACGCACCCACCATGATCAGGCTCGACACTTGCGACATCACCGCATTCGCCATGCACAGCCCGCTCATAGCCATCCACCGCGGCCACGTCGAGACCGACTCCCCCATTGCAACCTTCGGGTCGCGCAGCAGCCCAGAAAACAGTTCGCACGCATCGCAGCCCTTCTTCTGGAGAAGTGTTCGGCCCTGCTCCTACGCATTAGGGCGCACGGTGGAGCGATTCGCGTTCGAAACCGACGGAAGAAAACGCCTCCTGGCCCTTGAAGCCCATTTGGATGACGGAGGATGGCTGCGCATGAGCAGTTTCGGCATCGACTCCGAACGGTCCTACTCGTATGCGTCGAGGATGTTCTTCAAGTAATCGCGGTACGCATTCGCAAGCGCCGCGGGCTTTTCGATGCGCACCCGACTGCCGAACTGGGCTACCCAACCGAAAAACGCCGGACTCTCGACAACGGGCACGTGCACATGCGCATGCTCCTCCCCTGCCGATGTGACGGGAACGTCTTCGCCGAATCGGTCGATCACGCCGCCCATGGCTTCGCCGGATACCAAAAGCGTTGCGGAAACCGGCTCGCCTCCGTACATGCCGAACGCGCGCTGCTCCAGCTTCCCCGCATCGAACGTGGCAATGCGGTCGTTGCGCGAAGCAGGCTCGTCAAGCAGGGCGATATGCTCCATGCGGTCCACTCGGTAATGAGGAAACCCGTCGTGCTTCTCGTTGTATGCCACCAGGTAGTAATAGCCGTCTGCGTACACCAGCTGCACGGGAGTTTCCTCGTAGCGCCGACCGTTGCGCTGCCGAACCCGGCGCTTTTGCGCATCGTATTTGAAATAGAGAAACGACACTCTGCAACGCTGCGCCATAGCGCGCTGAAGCTGATCCACGTTGGCCAGCACCGACTCGTTCTGCATCTTGATGCGACCCTCAACATGCAAACGCCTGGTCAAAAGCGCCCGCTGGCGCTCAGGAGCCAGCCGCTTCACGCTGCGAACCAGCTTGTCGCTCATGCGCTGCGTCAGGAAGCGCGAGCTTTGCACTGCGTCCACCAACAACGCAAGCTCCGAAAGCGTGAAATCTCGCGAAGCCAACGCGTACTCGACCGGGGCGCAACGCCGCGTGCGTATATCCATGCCGAAGGCGCGCAACGCCTCGATGTCGCGGTACACCGACTTGCGTTCGGCCGAAACACCGAGCGCCCCTAGCCGCTCGAGGATCTCGGCCATAGTAAGGCCGCGCTCGTCATCGGTTTCATCTTGAAGCATCTTCATGAGATGCAGCAGCTTCAGCTTCTGGCGGTTGACGGCCATGCACGCTCCTTTTTCAGCCACGTCTTCAAACCCCAGTATACAAGCGCGCCCCAAAACTATCGCAAAAAAGGCCCTGCCGCTTTGAATAAACGGCAGGGCCTTTCCATGCATAACGTTTAACGGCTACAGCATTTCAGCGCGCAGCTCCTCGCCGCTTTTGGAGGACAGGTACGCCGGAGCGATGTCGAACATCGTCTTGCAGCCCATCTGGCCCTCGCGGCTCAGGCGATGCGCCGCACGAGCGCACGCCGTAAGCACGCTGCCCGTAAACTCGGGGTTAGAATCCAGCTTCAGCGAGAACTCGACCACATGACGATGCTCGCCGTTTTCGCCGGTCAAGCCCGAACGAATCACCGAACCGCCATGGGGAATGCCCGCATGGTCGCGATCAAGCTCTTCCTGCGAGATAAACGTGACCGTAGTGTCGTAGTCGGCAAAGTAGTTCGGCATTTCAACGATGGCCTTTTCGATGGCTGTCAGATCGGCGCCCTCCTCGGCCACCACGAAGCACTCGCGCGTATGCTTCTCGCGCGTGGTCAACTGAGGATTCTGACCAGCCCGAACGGACTCGAGCGCCGCAGGAACGGGAACCGTGTACTGACGAGCGTCGGCCACGCCCTCAATGCGGCGAATCGCATCGCTGTGACCCTGGGAAACACCGCGACCCCAGAACGTGTAATCGGCACCTTCGGGCAGAATGCAGTTCGCGTACAGGCGCGCAAGCGAGAACATGCCCGGATCCCAGCCGGCGGAAATGACGGCGACCTTGCCGCCTTCCTTTGCCGCTGCGTCCACGTTTGCAAAATGCGCGGGTATGTTCGCGTGCGTGTCGAAGGAGTCCACCACGTTGAACAACCCGGCGTACGCCGGCGTCTGCTCGGGCAGATCGCGCGCGCTGCCACCGCACAGGATAAGGACGTCCACGTCGTCCGCATGCGCCGCCAAGTCGTCGGCAGAGTACACCGAAACGCCCTCGGTCAAAGGCTTCACGGAAGCAGGGTCGCGTCGAGTGAATAGAGCGACCAGCTCAAGATCGTCGTTTTGACGGCAGGAAAGCTCCACGCCCCTGCCCAGATTGCCGTACCCCAAAATGCCGATGCGCGTTTTCGTCATATGCTGCTCCTTGTACTCGTTTGCACCCATGCATTGAATGTATAGGTTAATGATGGACGACCACGACCAACGTCGTCAACGAACGCGATGCGACTTCAAGAAAGCCCCATCGTGCTGAAACGAATTGGAAACCTTATCGGAATGAATGTACCGCACGACCGTCGTGCGAGCCAAAAGGCCGACGCGTGGGCGCAAATCGGCACCCGTGACAGCACCCGCCCCGCATACAGCCCCCTAGAGCCGCACGCCTGGCCGCATCCTAAGATGCGGCCAGGCGTTTTGTCGGCGATCTCTCCGAAAGCACGCTTTCAGCACCCGGCGCATTGCCATAGGCGCCGGGTTGCTCCCACACGCCGCCCGTCCGCTTCTACGCCTTCTCCACCCGAATGGCGCACACCTTGTACTCAGGCGCCTTCGACACGCGGTCGAGCGCGGCGATGGTCAGCCAGTTGCTGTTGCCGTCCTGGAAATGGAACGGCATCCACGTTTCGCCCGGGTTGGTCTTGCCCGACACGCGCGCCGTCGTCTCGATCTGACCACGACGCGACGAAACGCGCACACGATCCCCGTCGGACACGCCCAAAGCCGCCGCATCGCATTCGTGCAACTCGATGAACGAACGATCCGCAACCTCGTTCACGCCCTGCGCGCGAGCGGTCATCGCACAGGCGTTGTACTGGTACAGAATACGCCCGGTGGTGAGCATGAGCGGGTACTCCGCATCGGGCAGTTCCACCGAAGGCTGATAGCTTGGCGTAGAGAACGACCCCACGCCCTGCGAAAACTCGCTCACATGCAGGATGGGCGTACCCGGATGCTCCTCGTTCGGGCACGGCCATTGCAAACCGCGCCCGGCAACGCCGTCGCCGTCAAGGCGCTTATGGCTCACGCCACCGTAGGTGGGCGTGACGGACGCCACTTCGTCCATGATCTCGGCCGGCGTCAGGCAAGGCTGGGCATACCCCATCCGATTCATGACCTCGGTGAATATCTCGGTGTCCGGACGCGCGCCCGCCAGAACGTCCACCGCCTTGCGCACGCGCTGCACGCGACGCTCGGTGTTCGTGAACGTGCCCTCCTTCTCAGCGTAGCTGCAACCGGGCAGAATCACGTCGGCGTACTTCGCCGTCTCGGTCATGAACAGGTCGTCCACCACGAAGAAGTCCAGCGACTCCAGCGCGCGGATCACGTGCCCCGTATCGGGATCGGTTCGCACAGGATCCTCGCCGAACAAAAACAGCCCCTTGATGCCGCCCTCGATCATGGACGGGAAGCACTCGGTAGCCTTCACGCCGCGCTCGCGCGGCAAGCCGGTGCCCCACGCGCGCTCGAAGCGGCGCACCACCTCGGGATCGGCCACCTTCTGGTACCCCGGCAGATCGTCGGGTCCGGCGCCCATGTCGCACGCGCCCTGCACGTTGTTCTGGCCGCGCAGCGGATTCACGCCGCCGCCGCGCTTGCCCAAGTTTCCCGTGATCATAGCGATGTTGGATAGCGCCATCACGCCGTCGGTGCCGGTGGAGTGCTCCGTCACGCCCAGACAGTACACGATAGCAGCCACTCGGGCCTTGCCGTACATCTTGGCCGCAGCCACCAGATCGCGTTGGTCGACGCCGCAGATATCCTCCACGCGCTCCGGCACGTAATCGCGCACCGTCGCGGACATGATCTCCACGCCCTCCGTGCGTTCGTGCACGAAATCCGCATCGTAGAGGCCTTCGCGCAGGATCACGTTCACCATGCAGTTGGCGAAAGCCACGTTGGTGCCCGGGCGCAGCTTCAAGTGAATGTCCGCCTGCGCGGCCAGCCCGATGTCGCGCGGGTCCACCACGATCAAACGGCACCCGCGTTCCACCGCAGCGCGTATCTGCATGCCGATGACCGGATGGGCTTCCTCGGGGTTCGACCCCACCAGCATGATCACGTCGGCTTCGTTCACCACGTCTTCAATTGAGTTCGTCATCGCTCCCGAACCAAGCATGGTTGCCAGACCGGCAACCGTGGGAGCGTGTCAAACACGCGCGCAGCAGTCGACGTTGTTCGTCTGCAGCGCCGTTCGAGCCATCTTCTGGAACAGGTAGATGTCCTCGTTCGTGGAACGCGAACAGGAGAACGCCGCAAGGGAGGCTCCCCCATGCTCGTCGCGCAGCTCCGTGAAGCGACGAGCCACCAGATCAAGCGCGTCATCCCAGGTAGCAGGTTCGAATTCGCCCGTTTCGCGATTCTTGACAAGCGGCGTGCGCAAACGATCGGGCGCGTCGACGAAGTCGAAACTGGCCGAGCGTCCCTTCACGCACAGAAGGCCGTTGTTCGAAGGGCCGGGCGCTCCCTCCGCATCCACGATGCGCCCATCCTTCACCACCAGGTCAAGCTGGCATCCCACGCCGCAATGCGGGCACGTGGTGCGCACGCGATTCGTCTCCCACGAGCGGTACGCCGCGCGGCGCTTCTCCGTGAGGGCCCCGGTCGGGCATGCCTGCGCGCACGTGCCGCACGACTCGCAATCGGTCATGCGCCAATCGGCCCCGAAAGGCGCCTCGATAACCGTGCGAACCCCGCGCTTTCCCGCCTGCAGCGTATGGTTGCGCGCAGCGCTGTTGCACGCGCCCACGCAACGCTGGCAACGGATGCACAGGTTGGGATCGTATGAAAGAAACGGATTGGCGTCCAGCACGGGCTCGCGCTTCTGCGCAACCTCGAAGGAAGACTCCAGCACGCCGTACTCGCGGCAAAGCGCTTGCAGCTCGCACGCGCCGTTCTTGTCGCACGAGAAGCAGTAGTGCGTCGAATCAAGCCCATGATCGGCGATGATGAGATCGAGCGCGACGCGGCGGTACGCCTCTACGCGCGGCGAATCCGTGGTCACGACCATGCCGTCTTGCACGGGCGTCGAGCATGCGGGAACCGGATGGTCCAGGCCCTCCACGTCCACCACGCACACGCGGCACGACGAAACGGCTCCCGACCTCTTCAAATAGCACAGCGTGGGAATGCGCACGCCCGCCTCGCGCGCGGCGTCCAGCACGGTCGCCCCCTCGCGCGCCTGCACAGCGCTCCCATTGATCGTGATGCTAGGCATACTGAACCCGGCCCCCTTCCAACGTTCCCGGTCCGAAGCAATCGCAGCGCAGGCAGCGCCCGCACTCCTGCACGGCTTCTTCGCGGCTCATCTCAATCTCGACGCCCTGGAAATCGCGTTTGCGCTCGCGAGCCGGACGTTCGGTTATCTCCACGCGCCCCTTAGGCGTGCGGTCGTTCGGGCGCGCAACGGGAACCTCCACGTCGCAGCGCAGTTTATGACTGTACCCCAAGAACTCGTCGATGTTGCGCGCGGCGACCTTGCCCGCTCCGATGGCGCGAATGGCCGTCGCGGGTCCCGTCTGGCAATCGCCGCCCACGAACACGTTGTCGAAGCCCTCGGCGCGCAAGCGCTCGTCGGCGTTGAAGCAGCCCCAGGTGGTCGTCATGCCGAACTCCTCGAACGGGGCCGACACCACGTTCTGCCCCACCGCAATCAGCACGATATCGGCCTCGATGCGGCGTTCGGGCTTGTCAGCCGCCACAGGGGCAGGTCGGCCGCCGCGCACCGCGCCGATCATCTGCGGTTGGGTGATAAGCGCCGCGCATCGCCCTTCCGCGTCCTTCTCGACGGCCACGGGCGCCTCCAGGACGATCATCTCGACGCCTTCGGCGATAGCGCTCTCCACTTCGATAGGCAAAGCGGTCATGTCTTCCTTGCGGCGCCGGTACACCACCGACACGTCGTCGGCGCCTGCGCGAACCGCAGTGCGCGCGCAATCCATGGCCACGTTGCCGCCGCCCACCACGACCACGCTCTTGCCCGAGAAATCAGGGTAGTCGCCGTCGCCGATGCGGCCCAGCATATCGACAGCCGACATCACGCCTTCGGCGTCCGCACCTTCGATGCGCAGGCTCTTGCCCGTTTGGGCGCCGATGGCCACGTACACGGCATGGTAGGTGTCCGCGATCTCGCGCATCTCGGTCAGGCCGATCGCCTCGCCGCAGCGCGCGGTGATGGTGCCGGCGTTCATGATGCCGCGAATATCCTCGTCCAGCCGCTCGCGCGGGAAGCGGTACGCAGGAATGCCGTAGCGCAGCATGCCCCCCAGCTGATCGCGCTCCTCGAACACCGTCACGCGATGCCCCATGAGCGCGCAGAAGTACGCGCAGGTCAAACCACTCGGCCCGCCGCCGATAACGGCAACGGTGCGCGCCGTGTCAACGCTGCGCTGCGGCACCGGCACGGTATCGGCGGGCGCCTGGTCCACGGCGAACTTCTTGATGCCGCGAATGTTGAGGGGCGCGTCGATGAGCGTGCGCCGACAGCGTTCCTCGCACGGATGCTCGCACACGAGCGCGCACGCCGTGGGAAACGGGTTGTCCTTGCGCACCATCTGCACGGCACCGGCGTAGTCGCCTTCGGCCACCAGCGCAATGTAGGCGGGCACGTTCACGTGCGCAGGGCAGAGCGTCTCGCAGGGAACCGACTGGCCCACGCCCGCTTGGCAGCAGCCTCGCTCCACGTGGCTTTCGTACTCCTCGGCGAACGCGTCCATGCCCTCGAGCAGCGCATTAGCCGCCTCGTAGCCAATGGCGCAGTCGGCCGTGTCGCGCACCATCTGAGCCAACGCGCGCAGTCGCTCCAACGCCCCGGCGTCGGCGTCGCACGCCACCACGCGCTCGAGCAACGCGGCAAGCTGCGGCAAACCGTCGCGGCACGGGACGCACTTGCCGCAGGTTTGCAGAGCGCCGTCGCGCAGAAGCGACAGCTGGGCGGCAAGCGGGCACATTCCCGGCGGAGCCGTCTCCACCCGTCGTCCGTGCCTGTTCAACTGTTGGGCGATACGCGCGTCGTCTTTCGACTTCGGCGCAATCGATAATGCGGCCACGTTCATCCCCCATGTTCGATGCGGTAGTTCGCTCGGCATGCCGTTGCGGCAATGCTCAAAAGTACTCGAATTAGCAGAATACCAGATGGCGCAGGTGCCCACCGACACGAAATCGCCGGAAAGCGGCAGAGGGCCGCTTCGGACGCGGCGCCTTCGAAGCGCTGGACGAAACAAGGTTGCGCGAAGCGTCTCACCGTCGCCGATCTTGCGCGAGCACTTCAGGGTTCAGGCAGTCGGCAGGACGACGGCCCAGCACCACGTCGATCGCGCTGCGCATGGTGCGCGTGCGCAGTTCAAGCCCCGATTCCTCGGACCAGTACGCCGCATGCGACGTGAGCACGGTGTGAGGAGCGCGCAGCAGCGGATGGTCGAAGTCGACGGGTTCGCCCTCGTACACGTCAACGCCCGCGCCCCACAGCTTCCTCGATTCGAGCGCCGCCGCCAAGGCCGCAGTGTCCACCACCGCCCCGCGCGCCGTGTTCACCAGCACGGACCCTTCCTTCATGAGCGCCAGGCGATCCTCGTCCAGCAGGTGGTGCGTCTCGGGCGCGAGCGCCACATGCAGGCTGACCACGTCCGCGCAGCCCAACAGCTCGTCAAGCGACAGGATATCGTAGCCTTCCGGCGTGCGTCGGCCCGGCACCAACGAGCGCGACCAGCACACCACGCGAAAACCCAGCCCTGCGGCCTTGCGCGCAACGGCGCGGCCGATATCGCCCATCCCCACCACGCCGAACACCCGCCCGTACGCCTGCCCCATGGGCCGGCGGCGCGCATAGTCCCACACGCCTGCGCGCATGTCGGCGTCGATCTCGTTCAAACGCCTCAGCACGCACAGCGCCAACGCGATCGCATGGTCCGAGACGACCTCGGTTCCGTACCCCGGAGCAGTGCACACCGCAACGCCGTGATCCGTGGCGGCTTCCACGTCGATGTCGTCGTAGCCCACGCCGGTACGGCTGACCACCCGCAACCGAGGAAGCGCCTCGAACGCCGCGCGCGGCAACGCGCTGTACGAAGTGACCATTCCGTCGGCATCGGCCGCAAGTCGAACCAAGTCATCCAAGCCGCGCGAATCGAAACAGGCGAAATCCACGCCCGCATCGCGCGCCATGCACTCTTCGAAGTCCATGTTCTCGAAATCGCTGTCGACCATAACGATCTTGGGCATACTCCGTCCTTCCTTGACGTGCAGTCTTGACGAACGCAATCGGTTCCAGTAGGGTCGCGTAAACCATAGAATCGTGCTTGGGAAAGGTCATAGTATGAAAAAATCGGTCGACGGCCGCAAGGTCGCCATCATCGGATGCGGGTTCGTGGGGTCGGCCACGGCTTTCACGCTGATGCAAAGCGGCCTGTTCTCGGAAATGGTGCTGGTCGACGTCGACCGCAACCGAGCCGAGGGCGAAGCGCTCGACATCAGCCACGGCATGCCTTTCGCCAGCCCCATGAACATCTACGCCGGCGACTACGACGACCTTGCCGATGCAGCCATCATCGTGGTCACGGCCGGAGCGAACCAGCAGCCTGGCGAAACGAGGCTTGACCTGGTGCACAAGAACGTGGGGATCTTCAAGTCCATCATTCCCGAAATCGCGAAGCGAGACTTCGGCGGCATCCTGCTGGTGGTGTCGAACCCGGTGGACATCCTCACCTACGTGGCCTTGAAGCTTTCGGGGCTTCCCGAGGATCGCGTGATAGGATCCGGCACGGTGCTCGACACCGCGCGCTTCAAGAACATCCTGGGCGAGCACTTGGGCGTGGACCCGCGCAACGTGCACGCCCGCATCATCGGCGAGCACGGCGACAGCGAGATCGCCGTTTGGAGCTTGGCGAACGTCTCGGGCATTCCCGTCAACGACTTCTGCGAGATGCGCGGGCATTTCGAGCACGAGGAATCCATGCAGCGCATCGCCGAAGACGTGAAGAACAGCGCGTACGAGATCATCGCGAAGAAGAAGGCCACGTACTACGGCATCGCCATGGCGGTCAAGCGCATCTGCGAGGCCATCGTGCGCGACGAAAAACCCATCTTGCCCGTGTCGAACTACCAAAACGGCGGAGAGTACGGCCTGGAAGACGTGGTTTTGAGCTTGCCCGCCGTCGTGGGCAAAGGCGGCATCGAGTATCGCGTGCCCGCGCCCATCAGCCACGACGAACTTGCCGCCCTGCAAGCATCCGCCGCCAAGCTGAAGGAAGTCATCGCAGAGCTGGATCTGGATTAGAGCAGCAGGGGCAAGCGCGGTCGAAGCCGCTCCATCCTCGACCGCGCTTGCCTTACGGCCTTGCCCCTATCGCCACTTCGTGCGCAGCTCCCAAAAGGCGACGGCGCTTGCGGCAGCCACGTTCAGGGAATCCACGTCGTGGTCCATGGGGATCTTCACCGTGTAGTCGCATGCCGCCACGGTGGACGGCGCAAGGCCGTCGCCTTCGGTTCCCAGCACCAGAGCTAGCTTCTCGCATGCGCGCAAGCGCTCGTCGTGCAGCGGGATCGAATCGTCGGAAAGCGCCAGCGCAGCAGCCTTGAATCCCAGCTCATGCAGCAAGGCCACGCCTTCGACGGCCCATTCGCGAACGCCGCCGATGCGCGTCCACGGCACCTGGAACACCGTGCCCATGGACACGCGGGCGGCACGACGGTACAGCGGGTCGTGGCATGAAGGCGTGATCAGCACCGCATCGATGCCGAGCGCAGCAGCGGAGCGAAACACGGCGCCGATGTTCGTGTAGTTCGTGATGTCCTCCAGCACCGCAACGCGGCGCGCATCGGCCAGCAGATCCTCCACCGACGGAAGCGGCGGACGTTCGAACGCCGCCAACGCCCCGCGCGTCACCTGGTAGCCGGTCAACGCGTGAAACTGCTCGCGCGTTGCCACGAACGCCGGAAGTTCGGGGTCGACCCGCAGCAGTCGATCGATCAGCGGCATCGTCTGGTCGAGCCAGCATTCTTCCACGAACAGCGAAACCGGACGCGCCCCGGCATCGAGCGCGCGCTCGATAACCTTGCGCGACTCCCCTATGAACAGGCCGCTTGCAAAGTCCGGACAATCCCGCAACTGCGCGTCGGTCATGCCGGAATACACCGCCAAGCGCGCGTCGTCCAAACCTTCCAAATGAATCAGCGGCATAGCTTCCCCTTTCAGTCGGCGAACATGGTACCACGCGAACGGAAGCGTCGAGCGTATGACGAATCCGCCCCATTGCCGACGCGCAACCGCTCGCCGGTCGGCGATGCTCTATACTTTTCGCATGTAACGGGCACGGATTCAAAGGGGGCCTTATGGCCGCAACCGTCAAAACGCTTTTGGAACACCACGGCGAGCTGTACTGGGGCACGCGCCAAGCAAATCCGGGATACCACTACGGGCTGTCGCTCGATATCGGGGAAAACGGCGTTGCCGCGCAGGTGGTCTACGTGATGAGCGATCTCGATGAAAACGACAACCCCGTCGTCACGCCCGAGATGCTCATGTCGTGCTATACCGTAGCCGATCTGGAAGCCAACGGCATCGTCCCGAGCGACCTCATGGACGAAGAAGACAACGACTCCGTCAAAGGCTGGTACTGCATCGAAGAGTCGTTCTTCCCCGAAAACCAGGTTGAAGCGCTGCAGGAGAGCAACGCTCAGCTTGACGGCTACCTGGACATCGTGCTGGACATCATGCTCATTTCGCCCGAAGAGGTAGCGGCGGGCATGCCGTCGCTCGACGACATCTCGTTTTTCGACCTTCTGAGCGAGCTTGAGGGAATCGCGGAGCGCATCGATTCCGGCGCGCTGGCGAAACCGCTGCCGTTCGGCTTCCGCCTTGTCGGCGACGCGCTGTTCGGCTGGGAATTCGCCGACGAAGAGGACTGGCGCTAACGCACAAGCAACGCGATCCCCGCAAAGGCGCGCCCTGCGCGGGGATCTTCGCAAAAAGCACCGGGGAGCGCGATCGAAACGCTTAGGCGCCCAGGCCGAAGAACGCGGCAACAAGACGCATGCCGTACAGCACCACGACTATCCCGCAAACCACATTCACCACGCGCAGCATGCCGTCGCTGAACCGGCTGCCCAACGCGTTCACGGCAAGGGCGATCCCCTGAAACCACACGAGCGACGCCGAGCACGCTCCAACCACGAACGCAACGCCTTCCGCACCGACGAACGTCGCGCGAAAGGCGCCCAGCATCAAGGCGCCGTCGATGAGCGCTTGCGGATTGCACCAGGTAACCACGAACGCCGCCGAAACGATCGACGCGAAGCCGGCTTCGCGTCCGAAGCGCGGAGCTTTTCTCGAAGCACCGGAAGCCGCTTGTGCGGCGGGATCTTTGCGCTTCGCCGCAATGAGACGAACGCCTATCACAACCACCAGAAGGCCGCCGACCAGCTGAATTGCACGAGACAGGCCGGGCACTGCATCCATAAGCAAGCCAATACCGAAAAAACTCGCGAGCGTCAACGTCATGTCGAACAGCGTGACCGCAAGCGAAGTCGCAAGGGCGCGCCGTCGAGTGCCGGAAACCGCCGCATTGATCACGAACAGGTTCTGCATTCCAATTGGCGCCAAATACGCCAAGCCCATCGCAAAGCCCTGCAGCAAGACGGCAACCACGCCCTATCCTTCCAGCCTGGAATCGTCTTCGAGCAACAACGCGCTGGTAGCGGCAATCCGCATACCCAGATCAGCAGCCGATTCGTCACGCAAACCCGCCAGATCGACCAGCGCGCGTTCAAGAAGCCCTCTCCACGCACCGGCTTCAAGGGACGCCCCCGGCGCAGAGGGCTCGTCAGTTTCCAGCAACAAACGCTCGCGGGGCACGGCCTGCGCATAGGCGCGCCCGCGCTTCGTGGCCAGCATGCGCGGGCCTACCGAAAAGAAGCAGCCGAGCCGTATCGCGCGCTGCAGATCATCGGACGAGCCCGAGAACCAATGGAACACGCATGCACTGTCCTCTGTCGCGCGATGCCGTTCGAGCGCATCGAGGACCGCGCCCGCCGCGCGCACCGCATGAAGCGTTAGCACCTTGCCGCCCAGGTTGGCGCATGCAGAGACCACGCGATCGAACGCACGCTCCTGCGCCTCGCGCGACGCAACGTGCCTTGCACCGAAGTCCAGTCCGATCTCGCCGACGAATCGGGTCGATCCCACCAGATGCTCGAACCGCTCCAGCGCCCGGTTCGCGCCGTCCGACTCGCCTTCGGCCACCCACCAGGGATGCAGGCCCAAGGCCACGCGCACGTTGCCGCACGCTGCCAACCCCTGCACGGCGCGCTCGTAGCCCTCGGGCGTCACCGTTGCCGAGAAGGCGCTCACGCCAAGCTCATCAAGGCCGGCTGCAAGCGAAGCCGCATTCGGCGCGAAGTCCACATGGCAGTGCATGTCGAAAAGGCGCATCGACGAAACGTCGCCGTCGATCGCCGAAGATGCCGTCCCCAAAATAGTCACTGACCGATTCCCGCCAGCTCGCGAAGCACCACGCCCGCAATCATCTGCCCCATGATGGGCGGCACGTACGATGCGGTGCCCAGGTTCGATCGCTCGCGCCGCGCAGCTCCTTCGCGCACGGGCACCTCGACCGGCTGCTCGCATGAATACAGCACCCGCAGACTGCGAATGCCGCGTTTGCGACCTTCCTTGCGCATGATGCGGCACAGCGGGCAGTTCACCGTTTCGTACACATCCGCCGCGCGAAAGCACTCGGGATGCAGCTTGTTCGCCGCTCCCATGCTGCTGATCAGGCGCATGCCCTCGCGGTCTGCGTATTCAGCGATCGCCAGCTTCGTGGAAATGGTGTCGATCGCGTCCACCACGTAGTCGGCACGCGCGCCGAACTCGCCCAAAAGAGCGGGGACGCTTTCGGCTAGCACGAACGTATCCAGCGCCTCTACCTGGGCGTTCGGGTTGATGTCGGCCACCATGGCGCGCACCACCTCCGTCTTCTTGCGCCCGATGGTGCTATGAAACGCAATGGCCTGACGATTGATGTTGCTCGCCTGCACCACATCGTGGTCGACCACGATCAAGCGCCCCACCCCGCCGCGTGCGAGCGCTTCGACGCAGTTCGATCCCACGCCGCCCAAGCCCAGCACCATGACGGTAGAGGCGGCCAGGCGCTCGACGCCTTCTCGGCCCATGATCAATTCGAGTTTCGATACGGCATCGTCTGCAGCGCTCATGGCAATCCTTTCTATCGGCGAACATGGTAGCATTGCGCAACTCCCAAACGAAGCAGAGGACGGAAGCTGGGCGCGAATCAGCGCTTTAGGACCGACGGCCCCGCCATGCGCTCGGAGCGCTTGCTTGCACGCCCGGACGCGTGCTACACTCGCACGGCAACGTTTCGCGGACGCCCCCATGCCAAGCGCCCGCCACTCCAAGGAGAGCGATACATGAAGTTCTAGCGATGCCCCAACCCCGACGTATCCCGGCGCCTGCACGGCGCTCGGCCCTGCGCGGACTCGCATCGCAGATCCATACGCTCGACCAAACGCCCTCGCGCCGCTCAGCGCGCCGGCGAACCCCCTACGCGAACATCCGCATGCAGGGCCTCCAAATCCACAGGAGGTCTTCATGGTTCTCACCTTACACGATATCGGCTACGCCTACCCCGGGTCGCCCGCACCCGCCATCGAACACGTCTCGGCTACGTTCGCCGAAGGTTGGTGCGGCGTCATCGGCGACAACGGCTGCGGCAAGAGCACGCTCGCACGCATCGCATGCGGCCTGATCCAGCCCGACATCGGCAGCGTCTTTCCCCAGCGCACGGCAACGTACTGCCCCCAAGACGCCGTCACCTCGCCCGATCTGCTGTACGACTTCGCATGCGATTTCTCCCGCCACGCAATCGCGCTGCGCGAGAATCTGGGCATTGAAGACGACATGCCCTGGCGCTTCGACGAACTTAGCTTTGGGGAGCGCAAGAAAATCCAAGTGGCCGTGGCGCTTTGGCAAGACCCCGACGTATTGGCGCTCGACGAGCCCACGAACCACGTGGACGCGCCTTGCCGCGCCGCCATTGCGCAAGCGCTCAAGGGCTATCGCGGCATCGGCATCCTCGTATCGCACGATCGCGAGCTATTGAACGCCCTGGTCGAACGCTGCCTCATGTTCGAAGGCGGAGCCTGGTCCATGCGCCCGGGAACCTACGACGAAGCGCGCACGCAGCATGAACGCGAGCGCGCCGAAGCCCTGGCCAAGCGGGCAACCGCCAAGCGAGAGGCCGAACGCCTGACAGCCGAAGCGAACGAGCGGGCCCGGCAAGCCGCGCGAACGGCCGCCCGGTTGAGCGCCCGGCACCTGGACAAGCACGATAGCGACGGAAGGGAGAAGCGTCGGCTTGCCGTATACTCCGGGCAGGACGGCAAGACCGGCGCGCTCGCGTCGAACATGGACGCACGCGCCGGACGGGCTCGACAGGAAGCGCAGGGCATCCGCACGGCGAAACGCTACAACGGGTCGCTCTGGCTGGAGTCGAAACCCCATCCGCGCGCAACGCTCCTACTCATGGACGAACACGCCATCCCCTGCGGGCAGGGTCGGCTCGAGCTTCCGAAACTCGCCCTCGGAAACACCGATCACATCGGCATCTCCGGACCGAACGGTGCGGGCAAATCGACGCTCGTAC
The DNA here is from genome assembly GCF_003340345.1 of Paraeggerthella hongkongensis. Lineage (GTDB taxonomy): Bacteria > Actinomycetota > Coriobacteriia > Coriobacteriales > Eggerthellaceae > Paraeggerthella > Paraeggerthella hominis. Next base: position 31,108 of record NZ_PPTQ01000014.1, read on the forward strand.
GCCACCTGCTCCAACGGCTTCCCAACGACATCGCCGTCCTGACGATCCCGCAGGAAGTGTCGCCCGCCGAAGCAAGGCGCATAGCGAACGACCTGCTTTCAGCCGACGAAGCCCGCATGGGACGCCTACTCTCGATCGTCACCCAGCTCAACTCGAACGCAAAACGCATCCTGGCCGGGAGCGAAGTGAGTCCGGGGGAGCTGCGCAAATTGATGCTGGCCCAAGGCATGCTGGACGAGCCGGCGCTCATCGTGATGGACGAACCCACCAACCACCTGGACCTGCATTCGGCAGAAGCGCTCGAACGCGCGCTTGCGGCTTACCCCGGCGCGCTCGTTGCCGTATCGCACGACCAGGCGTTTCTGAACGCTTGCACCAGCACGCGCTGGCACGTGGAGGGAGGGCGCGTGAGCGTGCGATGATCGAGCCCTTCCCAAGCGCTCCACGAAGCGTAGGTTGCCCGCACGCGAAAGCAGCCCCATAATCGATGCAATCGAAACAGGGTCGTTGCAGACCGCCACAACCACCGAACGGAGCACTTCATGTCCACCTACATTACCGGCGACACCATCCGCAAGCTGCGCGAGCGAAAAGGATGCACGCAACGCGAGCTTGCCAGCCGCCTCGGCGTCACCGACAAAGCGGTTTCCAAATGGGAAACGGGAAAGGGGCTTCCCGACATCACGCTGGTCGAGCCTTTGAGCGCGGCGCTCGACGTGTCGGTGGCGGAGCTGCTTTCGGGGGAATGCGCCCACAACTCGAATCGCTGCGCCAACATGCTGCGCACGCGGTTCTACGTCTGCCCTCTGTGCGGCAACGTCGTCCATGCAACCGGCGAGGGCGCGTTCAGCTGCTGCGGTATCCTGCTCCCCGCCCTTGACGCCGAAGACGCAGACTCTGCCGACAGCGTCCATCGTCTGGAAATCGACGTGGTGGAACACGACTTCTACGTAACGATGGACCACCCCATGACGAAGCAGCATTTCGTCAGCTTCATCGCCTACGCCACAACGGACCGCCTGCACCTGCGCAAACTGTACCCGGAGCAAAACGCCGAGGCGCGCTTCCCCATCATGGGGTCGGGGACCGTCTACGCTTTTTGCAACCAACACGGCCTGTTCAAAGCGAAAGCCGCACGACCTAAGCCGTCACGCTAGCCGAACCGCCCGACGGGCTCGCGGGCGGTTGCGAGCTCGTCGGGGTGGTCGAACCTGCGGGTGATCCCGAGCCGGAACTCGAGCCCGAGTCCGAACCCGCCGCAGAGCCTGAGCCGGACGACCCGGAACCGCCGCCCGGCGTCGTTCCCGATCCCGAACCGCTGCCGCTGCCGGCCGACCCGCCAGCATCGCCGCCGGCGTCCGATCCCGATCCGCCCGACGTCCCCGATTCGGATCCGCCCGCGCCCGACGAACCGGAACCGGAACCGCCGCTCGTGCCAGAGCCGGCGCCGGAGTCCGAACCGCCGGAAGTCGACCCGCCCGTATTCGACGATCCCTCTTGAGCGCTTGAAGACCCCGATCCCGCCGAGGAACCGCCGTGTCCATCGGAGCTCTGCGAGCCGCCGTTCGCCGCCGAACCCGCTGACCCGGACTGGCCCTGCCCGACCGAGGCGCCGCCCACGTCCTGTGGCGCCTCCTGCTTCTGCACCGAAACGAGAGGCTCCGGCCGCGCGCCGAAACCTTCGCCCTGCGTGATCAGGTTGATCGCAAAAGCGGATACCAGCACCGCCACCATTGCGGAAACGGCGGAAACGGCAACGATCCTGCGCTGCGTCCTGCGCTTGCGCTCGCGATTGTCGCGAACCCGCTGCGCCGTCACATCGCCAAGAAGCGCAGCGTCCCCGATCCGAGGCGTGAGCGACCGACGCACGGTGGTCGGCCGCAGCACCGCCGTTTCACCGGCAGGCGGCAAAACGACGGTCGGCGCATCGCCCGAACCGCCATCGGGCACGTAGCCCGGCTCGCCCGGCTTCAACTCGCGCAGCTTTTCGGCCGAGGCGGTAAAGAACTTCTTGTACAGTTGCGACGCCACCGCCGAAACGATGGAGCCCACGCCCACGCCGATCACCGATCCGTAAATGCCTATTTGAGACGCCAGCAACATGGAAGTAACGGCCGCAAGCGCACCGGCAGCCACCTGCGGCAACGACAGGTCGTCGAACAGCGTGCGCAGCGAACCGCCCTTCCCGGCGTTTTCATCACGTGCATTCCGTTCCATCGTGCGTCCTCCTTGCGAACTCCGGCGTTCGCCCATTCGTTTTCTCGTCTTCGAACATACCCCACTCATGTCGTATGCTTATGTGGTTCATCTAAACGTTATCAGCAAGCCACAGAACGTCCAATCCTCCACCGCGATGCAGTGGCCGCAAAGCTTGGACGATCGAACGCGAACATGAAATGCGAGACTGTATGCACTTGAACCGATCAAAGCACTTCGACGTCCTGGTGATAGGTTGCGGCATAGCCGGAACCATGGCGGCGATCTCGGCAGCACGCGCGGGCGCGCGCACGGCAATCGCCTGTCTAGGGCCCTTGTTCTCGGGTTCGAGCTTCTACCCGGGCACCTGGGGCCTAGGACTCATCGGCCCCGAGTCGCCCTCCGACGAAGCCGATCTTGCAAGCTGCATTCTCGATGTGGGCTGCGGCATGGCCGACCCCGCGCTGGTCGCGTCGTTCGTCAGCGGCATCTCCGACGGAATCGAGCAGCTGGAAGCGCTTGGCGTGACGCTCAAGAAGCCGCAAAATGCGCAGGAACGCGAGTTCATCCCCTGCTTCGATCGCAAGCACCGGCTGTGGCGCGGCATCGAACGCAACCCCTTCGAGCAGGCCGCAACCGCCGAGCTTGCGCGCTTGAACGTCGTCGCGCTTTCCCCTTGGGAACTAATCGACCTGGTCGTCCACGAAAAGGAGATCGCGGGCGCCGTGCTGTTCGACCATGCGGCGCAGTCGTTCGAGCTGGTCGCATGCGGTGCCGTCGTGCTGGCAACGGGCGGCTACGGCGGACTGTTCGAGCGTCGGCTCACGGCGGACGACGTGCAGGGAACCGCCCAAGCCCTTGCGCTGCGCAGCGGCTGCACGCTTGTCAACCTGGAGTTCATGCAGATGATGCCCGGCCTCGTCCGCCCGAAAAGCGGCATCGTGTTCAACGAGAAAACGTTTCGCTTCGCCCAGTTGCTCGACGCCGAGGGACGCGACGCGCTGCGCGAGGTCGAAAACGCTCGGCTTGCGTTGGAAGCGCGTTCGGGACACGGACCCTTCACGGCCCGGCTCGCATCGCGCGACGTGGATCTTGCGCTGGCGAACGCAGGTCCGAGCGGCCTGAACGTGCGCTACCGTCTTGACGGCACCTCCCCGCTGCCCGAGTTCGTGCGCACGTACTTCGACTGGCTGGAGCGAGACCGCGACATCCGAATCGACGACGAATTGGCCATCGCCCCGTACGCCCATGCGGCGAACGGGGGCATCCTCATCGACGAGCATGCGGCAACCGGCGTTGACGGGCTTTACGCCTGCGGCGAGGCAACCGGCGGCATGCACGGCGCCGACCGCATCGGCGGCCTTTCAAGCGCGAACGGCATCGTGTTCGGCCTGCGAGCAGGAGCATCGGCGGCAGCCCGTGCCGCAAGGGCGAATCCGCGAAGCAGCCGCCCACCGCATGCTCGCGCCGCCTTTGAAGGAATCGGCATCGAGCACGGCTCGGACATCAGAAAAGCGCTGAGGCGCATCATGACCGACAGCTGCATGATCGCAAGAAGCGAGCGCGGCTTGAGTGCAGCCCGGGAAGCCCTGGAGAACTTGACCGCGCAAGCCGAATCCGAAAAACGCCGAACCGAAGACCCGCGCCAGGTTGCGGGAGCGGCGCGCATCACGGCCCAGCTGACGCTTGCGCGATCCATCGTGGAAGCGGCGCGCACGCGCACCGAAAGCCGCGGGGCGCACTATCGCCTCGACTTCCCCGCCTCGGATCCCGCTCAAGCGCGGCCGCTTGCCGTCAGCCTGGGAAGGAACGGCAGCCCCGTAGCGCGGCCGCTGCACCAACGCCGCTGAAACCGCATCACGAACGTACTGCCGGGATCATCGCCAGGTCGGCCAACGTCACGCCGTCGACATAGTCCTCGATCGTCTTGTCAAGACCGGCCCAGAAACGAACGGTGGTGCACTCCGACAAGCGCGGACATCGATCGTCGCCGTCAAGGCCCATGCACGCCACCGGAGCCGTGCTGCCTTCCACCACGCGCAGCACGTCCCCGGCCCTGATGGCGGCAGGATCGCTTGCCAATACGTAGCCGCCTCCCTTTCCGCGGACGCTGCGAAGCAGCCCCGCCTGAACGAGCGGACGAGCAAGCTGCTCAAGGTACTTGAACGAGATATCCTCCCGCTCGGCAACCTCGCGCAGGGCAACCTTCGCACCGTCGCCCGCCTGAGCTACGTACACCATAAGCCGCAAAGCATAGCGACCCTTTGTCGATACGAGCATTGAAACTCCTTCCCTCTACGCCGCACGAACTCCGGCGGAATCAGCGCACCGGCCACCTGCCGGGCACCGAACGTTTTGCATAAATTCTATCAACTTTCTAGGATTACTGCTTGACTTTTCACAGTATCGGATTATTTTAATCCTAGTAAAGCTATATGATTAAATCACGACGAGAGATTTCGGGCAATGCACCTACCAAGACAGGCCACCCGCCCCGAAAACGAAAGGAACGTTCGTATGACCGAAAAGAGCACGCTCCTGTCCGTACAGGGGCTTACCGCCTCAGCCAACGAAACAGTTATTCTCGATGCCATACATTTGGATATCGGATCAGGTGAAACCCACGTCATCATGGGCCCGAACGGCGCCGGCAAGTCAACGCTCGGCCACGTTGTCATGGGCAGTCCCGTCTACACGGTCGAAAGCGGAACGGTGGAATTCGACGGCCAGGACATCACCGACCTCGCCCCGGACAAGCGCTCGCGCGCAGGGCTGTTCCTGAGCTTTCAGGCGCCGGTCGAGATACCGGGCGTCCCCGTTTCCAGTTTCCTGCGCGCCACCACGGCGGGTCGCGAAGGGCTCGATATGAAGGGCAAGCTGTTCCGCAAGCACGTGCGCGACCTTGCGCAAGAGCTGGACATGGATCCCGCCTACCTCGACCGAGAGCTGGGCGTGGGCTTCTCCGGCGGCGAGAAGAAGAAGCTCGAGATGTTGCAGCTTTTGCTGCTGCGTCCGAAATTGGCCATTCTGGACGAAACGGACTCCGGCCTTGACGTCGATGCCCTGGGCGTGGTCTCGCGAGGCATCGATGCGTACCGTCGCTCGTGCGAGGGCACGCTGGCCATCATCACCCACAACACTCGCATCCTGGAGCGGCTGGACATCGACCGCGTCCACGTGCTGGTGCGCGGACGCATCGTCGAAAGCGGGGACGCGTCGCTCATCCGCGAGATAGACTCCCACGGTTTCGAGCGCTTCGAGCTCATGGATCAGGCCAACGACGCTCCCGTCGATGCGGCGAGCACCGGTTGCGATGCGCAGCATGGCTGCACCGCAACCGCGTAGGGAGGAAGCCATGACAAAGCAACGAACGCACGTCGACGACATCGACCGCAGTCTCTACGATTTCGCAAACGACGAAACCGGCATCGAACGCCTTGATGCGGGCCTTACGCCGTCCATCGTGCGCGAGATCTCCGAACGCAAGAACGAACCTGCATGGATGCTGGACTTTCGCCTGCAATCCCTCGATACGTACCATCGCATGAAAAACCCTGACTGGGGACCCGGGCTGGACGGTCTCGACATGGACGACATCGCCACGTACGTAAAGCCCCGCACGGAAATGCAAAGCGATTGGGACAGCCTTCCCGACGACGTCAAAAACACGTTCGACCGCCTGGGAATACCCGAAGCGGAGCGCGAGTACCTTGCCGGCGTGGGAGCGCAATACGATTCCGAGCTGGTCTACCACAGCATGCAAGACACCGCGGCCGGTATGGGCATCGTCTACTCCGGCATCGAAGAGGCGCTGTTGAATCCGGATTGGGAGCCGCTCATCAAGGAAAAATTCATGACGCTCATCCCGCCCACCGATCACAAGTTCGCCGCGCTGCATGGCGCAGTGTGGAGCGGCGGATCGTTCGTCTACGTTCCGAAGGGCGTGAAGCTCGACTTCCCCCTGCAAAGCTACTTCCGCTTGAACGCGAAGGGAGCCGGCCAGTTCGAGCACACGCTCATCATCGTGGAAGACGGTGCTGACCTGCACTTTATCGAGGGCTGTTCCGCCCCGAAGTACAACGTGGCCAACCTGCACGCCGGCGCGGTAGAGCTGTTCGTCGGCAAGAACGCGCGCCTGCGCTATTCGACCATCGAGAACTGGTCGAAGAACATGTACAACCTCAACACCAAGCGCGCCCGCGTAGACGAAGGCGGATCCGTGGAATGGATCAGCGGATCCTTCGGCAGCCACGTGGGCTACCTCTATCCCATGTCCATCCTTGCCGGGCGGAAAAGCACTTGCACGTTCACCGGCATCACCTTCGCCGGAGCGGGGCAGAACCTCGACACGGGCTGCAAAGTGGTGCTTGCCGCGCCCGACACGTCCGCGTCCATTGAAACGAAATCCATCTCGAAAGGCGGCGGCATCTCGACGTTCAGGTCCTCCATCGTAGCTACCGAAGCGGCGAAAGGATCCGCGGCCAGCGTGTCGTGCCAGTCGCTCATGCTCGACGACCTCAGCCGCTCGGACACCATCCCGGCCATGGACATCCGCTGCAAGCACGTGGACATCGGCCACGAGGCCACCATCGGCCGCATCGGAGACGACAAGGTCTTCTACCTGATGAGCCGCGGCGTATCCGAGGAAGAGGCGCGCACGATGATCGTGAACGGCTTCGCCGACCCCGTGTCGAAGGAGCTGCCCCTTGAGTACGCCGTGGAAATGAACAACCTGATCAAGCTTGAAATGGAAGGGGCCATCGGATAATGGAAACCCTCACGATAGAACACGCGAACGCCATGCCCGCCCCCACGTGGCACAGGCTTCGCATGAACGATGCGGACATCGAGCTGCCCGCCAACTTGAAGCATGCGCGCTGCGTGGAGACGCTTGCGCCGTCGTCGCTCGTCGGCAAGGCGAACGCGTTCGACCATGCGCTCGAACGCGCCCAGGCAGCGCTCGACGAAAGGACGCCCGCGTCGGAAGCCGAGCCTCGAGCCATCGTCGCGGCAGCCTGCGGCACGACCAACCCCGCCGACCTGGACGTTCCCGCGCTTACCCCCTTTCAGCGGGTCGCCGCCGAAAGGGAGCTGGAAAACAGCATGGTGGAGGCATTTGAAACGGGCATGGGCCGTCAAGCACGGGAATATCTTGAATTCGCAGCAGGAGAGCCCATCGTGCTGGCCACGAGCCCTGGGGAAACCGCGCGCGCATCCATTCGCATCGAAGGCGTTGGCGGCGCGGTCAACGCAGCCGCCATCGACCTGGTCGCGGCGCCGAACTCGTCGCTTGCGCTTACCGTCACGATGGACTCCCCCCGTGCGGGCGAAGGCGTGGTCGGGACGCGCATCCGCGCGTTCGTCGGCGAAAACGCCCGCATCGACCTTGCTTGCACGCAAACGCTCGACGACTCCTGGACGGCGCTCGACGACACCGGCATCGTGCTCGACCGAAACGCCCGCATGACCGTGCGCCACGTTGTGCTGGGCGCGGGCCGCAGCTACACGGGCCTCGCGGCCGACCTGCGAGGAGACGACGCGCGTCTGGATGCGGACACGCGCTACCTGGGGCACGCCCAAGAGCAGCGAGACTTCAACTACGTGGCGCATCAGCGGGGACGACGCACCGCCTGCGCCTTCAACGCCAACGGCGTGCTGGCCGGAGCGTCCTCGAAAACGCTGCGCGGGACCATCGAGCTTGTGCACGGATGCAAGGGATCCGAAGGGTCCGAGCAGGAAACCGTGCTTCTTGCCGACGAGCGCGTGGAGAATCGCACGGTGCCCGTGATCCTCTGCGACGAAGACGACGTAGCCGGAAACCACGGTGCCACGATCGGGCACGTGCGCCCGGAGCAGCTGTTCTACCTGGCCAGCCGAGGGGTGTCCCCCGACGCAGCCGAGCGTCTGTTCGTCACCGCCACGTTCGAAGAGGCGGCGCTCAGCGCCAAGGACGACCAAGCGCGCGCCGCCGTAACCCGCCTAGCCACTGCGCGCGGCATCGTTTTCGAGGAGGCAACCGCATGAGCGTCGACATCGCCGCCAATCCGTACCGCAAGGGCTTTCCGCTGCTCGAGGCAAACCCGAGCCTGGCCTTTCTGGACAGCGCCGCCACGGCGCAGCGGCCTGCTGCGGTTCTGGACGCCCAACGCGCATTCTACGAGACCATGAACGCGAATGCCCTGCGCGGCCTCTACCGGCTTTCAGTGGACGCCACCCAGGCCATCGACCAGGCTCGTGCGAGCATCGCGCGCTTCATCGGCTCGCACGATGCGCGCGAGCTGGTGTTTTGCCGAAACGCCAGCGAAGCGCTCAACCTGGTCGCAAAGGCTTTCGCACCCACGGTGCTCGAGCCGGGCGACGAAGTGTGCGTCACCATCATGGAGCACCATTCGAACCTCGTCCCGTGGCAGCAAGCATGCCGCAACGCAGGGGCCAGCCTCGTGTACCTGTACCCCGACGAAAACGGCGTGATCACGGACCAGGAGCTGGATGCCAAAATAGGGCCGAAGACCAAGATCGTGGCTGCCGCGCACGTATCGAACGTTCTCGGGATCGAGAACCCTCTGGCGGCCATGGCCGAGCGCGTCCACGCTCAGGGGGGCTACCTGGTGGTCGACGGCGCCCAGTCGGTGCCCCACATGCCCGTGGACGTGCACGCGATTGGCTGCGACTTCTTCGCGTTCTCGGCGCATAAAGCGTTCGGACCCTTTGGCGTGGGCATGCTCTGGGGCAGCCTGGATCTGCTTGAAGAGATGCCCCCGTTTCTCACGGGCGGCGAGATGATCTCGTCGGTCACGCAGATCGATGCCGTCTGGGCTCCCGTGCCCGAAAAGTTCGAAGCGGGCACGCAGGACGCCGCGGGCATCGCCGCATCCGCTGCGGGCATCGCGTATATCGAGAGCATCGGCTGGGATGCCGTGCAAGCGCGCGAGCAGGCGCTCGTGCGTGCATGCATGGATCGTTTGGCGAAGCTTCCCTACGTCCGCGTTCTCGGTCACCCCGACCCGGCGCAGCACCACGGCGCCGTCAGCTTCAACGTAGACGGCATACACCCGCACGACGTGGCCAGCATCCTCGACGAGCACAACGTTGCGATCCGTGCTGGTCAACATTGCGCGCAGCCGCTGCTGACATGGCTGGGAGAAGAGTCGTGCTGCCGAGCCTCGTTGGCGCTCTACAACGACGAAAGCGATATCGAGGCGCTGATCGCCGGGCTGGAAACCGTATGGAGGACTTTCAATGGCTAGCATCTACACCGCAGCGCTCATGGAGCACAATGCGCACCCCGACTACAAGTACCAGATGGACGAGCCCACGTGCACGCACGACGGCGTGAACCCCAGTTGCGGCGACGAGCTGACGCTGGCGCTGCGCCTGAGGGGCGACGTGATCGAAGAAGCCGCCTTCACCGGCCACGGCTGCGCCGTGAGCCAGGCGGCAGCCGACATGATGGCCGACCTGATCACCGGCGAAACCATCGCCGAAGCGCAGCGCCTTTCCAGCCTCTACCTGGACATGATCAAGGGTCGCCCGCTCACCGACGAAGAGCGCGCCGACCTCGACGAGGCCGCCGAGCTCGAGTCCATCGCCCGCATGCCCGCCCGCGTCAAGTGCGCCGAGCTTGCCTGGCGCACGCTGGAGAAGCTGCTCGAGCAGGAGACGGCGGCAGGACGCGAGGCGCAGTGACGTCGAAACGACAGCGCGCACTCGTTCCACCACTGCACGGGTCGTGCGGATGCTTTTGGCAAAGAAGGGGCGCCTCCGTCAGACGGGGGCGCCCCTTTCATGCCGCTACTCGGCATAGTCGTGGAGCACAGCCTCGATGTTGTTGCCCTCGAGTTCGTAGACGAACGCCGCATAGTAGCCAGGATGATAGTCGCGGAGACCGAACGCGCCGTTATCGGCGCCGCCAGCGTGAAGCCACAACCGACTCTACACAGCACCCTCTCCGATTTCGTCATCACGCTCCGCCAGGCAGCGCTCCAGCATCCTCTCGATTTCGCCTACGTCGCGCTCCCTACCCCTGCTGTCGGTTGGCAACCTGAGCAGCGGGAGCCCGCACCGCTTGAGAACCGCATCCTTCATCCGATCCCGTTTGTACTGCTTTGTACCTTCCTTGTGGAATCGCCAGGCATCGACCTCGACGGCCAACAAAGGACGCTTGTTCATCTCGCGAAAGAAGAGGAAATCCACGTGCGTGCGCGGATCCCTCACGTACCTCTCCTCGAGCGGCGAAAGGGAGATGCCCTCGCCTACCAACGTGGACAATCCCACATGGCACCGGAACGACACCCGCGCGAAACGACCCGTTGCGAGCATATCCTCCAAAGCCGTCGCCATGAGGTTCTCGGAATCGTAGCGGGAGACATGCGGATACTTGCCCAAATACCTCGCTCGCTCTTCGGCGTATTCCTTGTACAGCAGGTCGAACACGGACCTGATGTTGCTCTGGACGATTTTGAACCCGTTGTACTCGATATAGCGTGCAAGCTCCTCGATGTCGTTGTCCTTACGTCCGCGAGGATTCTGCGACGCGACGACGCGAAGTTTCTTGACCGCACGAGAAACCGCGACGTTGACCATTTGGGGGTCGCCGACGAAGGCTCCAATGTTGTTTTCGACAGTGGAGAGTATGATGGCGTCGTTCTCGCGTCCTTGGAACTTATGAACCGTCGCCACGGAAACGCCTTCGGGGACCGCCTTTTTCAGCTCGCACACCTGGGGGTTGAACGGCGCGATCACGCCGATGTCCCGAATCTCCGAATCGACCAGCTCGGGAATGATCTCGTCGCACACCACAGAGACTTGGCGCATGTTCCTGCGCCCTCGCTCGTGGTTGCCTGGCACGGTGCGATGGAAGGAGAGCACGTCCCGCTCGCCCTCGTCCTTCGTCATAATGACAAGATCGTCGTCGTAGTACATCTTGTTGCAGAAGCCGATAATTCGAGGATGACAGCGATAGTGCTCTTTGAGCAAAGTCGGTTCCAATGCAGGCCAAAGGCCGAGAACCGACGTGAGCATGCTATGCTTCGCATAGCGGTAGCAATCCGGGACGCGATATTTATCGGCAATACGGTCGGTTTCGTCCGCGCGCTCCCTCTTCACCACATTGGCAAGCTGCTTATGATCGCCGACAACGACCACGTTTTTAGCGCATGCGAAAGCCAAAGCTCCAGCCGCCACGCTTATCTGGGAAGCCTCGTCCATGAGAACGCTGTCGTACCTGAAGCCTGGACCGAGGGAAGTCGTGATCGAATGCGTGGTGCTCAACACCACCGGATACTCTTCCGCGAACGCCGCCGATCCGCTCCGCAAGCTCCTTAGCTCGAACGTCCTACGATCCCGATTCGGCGAGTAACGCTTTGCAAGCTGGGCTTTGAACGCCCGCATGGACTTCTCCTCGATAGTCGCCATGTTCGCCTCGAAGTCGTACGACCTTTCCTTTAGGAGGCGAGCCTCGTCCCTCAACTCTCTGAGTTTCGCCCGATAGAACGCGTCTTGCAGCAAAGGCACAACGAGGAAGTCATCGCGCTCGATCGCATCGAGGTAGAACCCGCCGAAGAAGGCCCTGACGTAGGCGCGGTACAGAAAACCAACGGAGCGGCCCTCCTCGACGCGTCGACCTTCCCGCACCCAAAAACGCAAGATGTTTCGTGAAGTCCGTCCGAAGCGCGGATCATGAGGCTCGACTGCTCCCTTGCCAAGGCTCTCCGCATAGTCCTTGAAGTACTCGTATTCTCTTTCGTACGCGATTATCGATGCCTTGATTTCGGCGAGGCGCCCGCGATCTTCGAGAGCTCGCCCCAATCCGCTCACCAGCTCTCTCACCTCGGCGATAAGTCTTGAACCTTCAAGCCTCACCGCCCCGAATAGGAGGCGGACGAGAATCGCCGCCGGACACCAGACGATCAACAGCACCAAGCCCGTCGACAAAACCATCGCGGCGGATGTCGGGCCCATGACGCCGGCGAGAACCCCAACGATCCCGATCATCGGCGAGCCATCGCAGAACGCCGCGACCACCACTGCGCACAATAATATGCACAACGCCTGATCGACGCCGAAAACGGCCAGCGACGAGCCGATTCGCTTCTCGAGTCGAGCCTTGCCGAAATCTATGAGCGCATGAGATATCGACAAGATGAGCCAAGCAAGGACGATACCGTCAAGCGGAAGCGTTACGGAAACGAAAAACGCCATGCACAGCGCATAGCATCCGCAATGAAAATATAGCAGCAAGATATATTGCTTTTACTAGTACCAATGTTTTTTGTTGCTAATATCAAATAGCAACAAAAAACATTGCCATTGCACGTTAGCGCGCAATGGACGAACCAGATGTCTGGGAGAGTCGCGAACCGCGGAGCCGTAACGCGGCATTTCAAGATATTGTCGCCCGAAACGGACGGTTTTCGGCTCGATTCCGTCCGTTTCGGGCGACAATGCATCTCACAACAAGAAGGGTCCGCCGCAGGTCGTTCGAACCTGCGGCGGACCCTTCTTGCTGCATCGTCGCCGAACGCTAGAAATCGAACATCGCCGTCGAGAGGTAGCGCTCGCCTGTATCGGGAAGGATCACCACGATGGTCTTCCCCTCGTTTTCCGGGCGGCGCGCCAGCTCGGTGGCGGCGGCCACGGCCGCTCCCGAAGAAATGCCCACGAGCAGGCCTTCCTTCGCCGCCAGCTCGCGCCCCGCCGCGAAAGCGTCCTCGTCGGCCACGGTGATCACCTCGTCGTACACCTCGGTGTCCAGCGTGTCGGGCACGAAGCCCGCGCCGATGCCCTGGATCTTGTGCGCGCCCGCGCGTCCCTCGGACAGCACCGGCGAAGTCGCAGGCTCCACGGCAACTACGCGAACGTTCGGGTTCATGCGCTTCAGGTACGCGCCCGTGCCGCTCACCGTGCCGCCCGTGCCCACGCCCGCCACGAAGATGTCCACATCGCCGCCGGCAGCTTCCCAGATTTCCGGCCCCGTGGTGGCCTCGTGCACCGCCGGGTTCGCCGGATTCACGAACTGGCCGGGAATGAACGAATTGGGAATCTCGGCCGCCAGCTCGTCGGCGCGCGCGATGGCGCCCTTCATGCCCTGCGCGCCCTCGGTCAGCACGAGTTCCGCACCGTATGCCTTCATGAGGTTGCGGCGCTCGACCGACATCGTTTCCGGCATGGTGATGATAAGGCGCATGCCGCGCGCAGCGGCGATAGCAGCCAAACCGATGCCGGTGTTTCCCGACGTAGGCTCGATGAGCACGGTGTCCTGGTCGATAAGCCCATCGGCCAACGCCTGGTCGATCATGGCCTTCGCGATGCGGTCCTTCACCGACCCGCCCGGATTGAACGATTCAACCTTGCCGACGATCTTCGCCTTCAGGTTGTGGTTGCGCTCGTAATTCGTCAGCTCCACCAGCGGCGTAGCGCCGATCAGCTCCGACACGCTCTTGTAAACCGTCATATCTCGCCCGCTTTCTCATCTGCGCCCGGCAAGCTCCCGGCCGACAATCGGCCTCAACCCCAGGCTTCCCTTGTGTCGCAGTAAATCCTACTTTCTTTATAGGTTTTAGTCAAGAACCCCTTCCGGCAAAATCTCGAATCCCTCGGCATCCAACTCCGGCGCGCCCTCGGCACGTCGCCGGGCAACCAGCCGCTTCGCTGCAGGAATGGACGCCAGCAGCGCCGCTCCCATGACGACGCTCGCCACGATGACCATGATCCACACCGGCGCGAACGACAGGTAGGCGTCGAACATCACGCCCGACGCCACCGCTCCCACCGCGGCGCCCAAAAGCTCGAACGCCGTGACAATGCCCGTCACCGTGCCAAGATCCTTCTTGCCGTACTCCTTCACCACCATGATAGGCGGCGCCACCGTGCCCATGCAGGTGGCGAACCCGAAGAACAAGCAGGCCAAAATCGGGCCCCAGTCGGTAGCGGGAAACAGCAGCATGACACCGGCCAAAACCGACGTGATCGTGCCGAGGATCGTACCCGTGCGCATGCCCCATCGATCGTAGATGGCACCGAGCGCCACCTTCGCCACGATGACCACCGCCAGGTAGAACGACCATACGCTGCCGGCCCACAGGGTCGAATGGCCGCCGGCGACCACTTCGGTGCCCCCTACGGTCACGCTCGTCATGTTCGCAATGGAGTTCGTGATGATGCAGCCGTTCGTGATGCCCATGGCCACGAACCCGATCACCAGCAACCAGAACGCCGAGCTCGAGCGCAAGGTCTTCCATCCCACCGAAACGTTAACGGGAACGTCGGGCGAGCGATCTTCCTTCACCTCCTCGACCTGGCCCGCGCCGTAAGGGACCATGCCCTTGTCGCTCGGGCGCGTGCTGAACGTCGCCAGCACAAGCGGCAGCGCAGCCACGAAGCACACCACGGCCAGCAGCAAAAACGCCGCACGCCAGCCCGACGCCTCGATCATGGCGCTCGTAGCCGGGGAGAGCACCACCCCGCCAAGACCCGATCCTGAAAGCGCGATGGACACCGCCAGGCCGCGCTTGAGCGTGAACCAGTTCGAGATGACCACCGAAACCAGTAGGCGCGTGCCCGCGACCACCACCATGCCAGCCACCACGCACAGCGCGTACAACTGCCAGGCGGCCGTGATGAACGAGAGCCCCACCAGCACAAGAGAGCTGGTCAGCACCGTCACCGTACCCAGCACGCGCGCCGAGCACGTATCGGTAAGCCGCCCGATCACCAGCGACGCGAACACCGCAACCACCGTGGTGATAGAAACGCCCGTGTTGAATTGCCCCACCGTCAACCCCAGGTCGCGCACGATATGCGTCTGGAACAACGGGATGCAGTTCACGAACACCGTGTAGCACGTCGCCATGATCAGCAGGCCGCCCGCAACGATCCACCACCCGTAGAAGATCTTCCCCTCGCTCGACCCCTTTTCAGCCATGCTTCCTCATTTCCCCAGCTTATCCAAATGCCGAATGAACTCGATGTAGAACCCCACTCCGCGCTTGAACGCGTCCACGTCCAAATTCTCGTCTTGCCCGTGAATGCGCGTGCGCTGATCGCCCTTGAACAAGATGCCCGCGAACCGGTACGTGCGCGGGCACGCGCGGGCAAAATGACGCGCATCGCTGCAGCTGGTTTGCACGTACGGCGCGATGCCCGCCTCGGGATAGACCGCGTGGATCACGCGACGCAGATAGTCGAACGCCGGGTCGTCCTCAAACGGCGAGACCGGAGACGGCTCGCTGACCTCGAACAACTCGTACGCGGTATCCTCGTCGAAGCGCTGCTTGATGCGAGAAAGCGCATCGTCGACGGTCTCGCCGGGATCGACGCGCACGTTGACGGTGGCTTTCGCCTGCTTGGAAATCACGTTGTGCGCCTTCGATCCCTCAAGCTGCGTGAGCGCGTACGTGGTGCGAACCATGGCGGCCGTTTCGGGGTCGCGCTGCATGATGCGAACCACCAAAGGCCGAAACAGCCACAAGTTGCCGAACACCAAGCGCAGGCCGAAGCCGCCGCGCGCGGCCAGCTCCTTGAGCATGGCCGCCACCGGATCGGACAGGCGCGACGCGGGAGGATTCTGCTGCAATCCGTCCAACCCCGCCACCAGCTTCGCCGCGGCGTCTTCAAGCGAAGGGGTTGCCGCATGGCCCCCTGCGGAGCTCGTGGTGACGCGCGCGTTGAAAATGCCCTTTTCCGCCACGCCCACAACGGCGAATTGGCCGCTCACGCCTAGCGGAGGGTTGTCGATAACCGCCCCGCCTTCGTCAAGCACCAGGTAAGGAACTCGCCCGATGCCCTTCAGGTACTCGACCATGTGCGGAGCCGTGTCGCCACCGTCCTCTTCGGTGTTCGACGAGAAGAAGTAGATGTCGCGCGGAGGAACGTATCCTTCCGAAAGCAGTTGCTCGGCCGCCTCAAGAAGCCCGGCCCAGATGCACTTCGTATCCACTGCGCCGCGCGCATAGATCTTCCCATCCGCAATGTCGGCGGCGAACGGATCATGCGACCATCCATGCGGGTCGGCCTCCACCACGTCGTGGTGCGCCATGAGCACCACCGGGGCAAGCGCGCGATCGGATCCTTTCCAAAGAAGCGAGATGCCGTATCCGTCGATCATTTCAAGATCCATAGACGCGAACACGCGCGGATACAATCGGCGCAGCTTGGGCACGAACTCGTCGAAAGCGCTGTGGTCGGCCTCGGGGTTGCCCGCGCCCCACACGGTAGCGCTGCGAAGCATTTCGCGAAAACGCTCGACAGCCTCATCCGATCCCATCGCCTGGCTCTCCGGCAACGGATCGGAAACGGGCGTCGGCCTAAGCCTTACGGCATTCACCGTCAATACGACTGCGAACAGCGCGACAATCGCAACAACAAAAACGAACACGGTCATATACGAACCCTTCTCCGCGGAACCATGCGGCCATTATAGACCCAACTGCTATAATCCCCCGCAAGGGGAAGGGGATCGGATGGCGCTCATCGACAGGGTTCACGGAACAGCGGGCATCAAAATCATCGTAGGATCGGCGTTTCTTTGGGCCTGGCTCGACGCGCTGTTCATGAGCGCGTTCTTCACGGCACCCGACACGAAAGGGCTCACGGCCGAGTTGGCCGCCGTGGCCGTGTTCGGCTTCAGCGCATTCGGATACGCAGCAGCCCTCAAGAAACCGGCCGCGATCAACAAGCTCATCGCCGGGAAGCGTTTGCCGCTGATCGCAGCCTTGTTGGGAACCGCAGGTTCTTTGCTGCTCGTGTTTTCGGGCTTCGGATTCGGTTGGATGCCGCTTGCCATCGGAAGCGCGCTCGTCGCCCTGTTCGTCGCCGTGTTCCAGATCGGATGGGGTGCCGCGTACTGCCAAGAAGGGGCCCGCACCGCCACGCCCTACGTCGCCGGCGCCTTCGCGTGCGCCGTCGTCATCGACACGCCCATGCTCTTCATGATCCCGGAAGCGTCTGCGGTGTTCTTCTCGCTGCTGCCCCTTATTTCGGGCCTGATCTTCACCACGGTGCCGCCCGACCAGCGAACCTACCGCCGAACCGCGGAAAGCTCGGTCCCCGCGAGGCGCGGCGTGCGTGCCCACCTGAAAACCCACCTGGGAATCTCGATGATGCTCCTATGCGCCGCGGCGCTCGTGCTGACCAGCTTCGGATACCTGCAGCACCTCGTTTCCTTCTCGTCCGTCGCCAGCAACGGATCGCCCGGCGGCGTGATCGTGCAAGTGGCCCGCGGCATAGCCGCCATCCTCATGTTCGGCATCGTCTGCATCGCCCCGCAGCGAGCGAGCGCCGTTTATCGCGTGGGGCTGCTGGCAATGATCGCCGGATTCATGATGATGTCGTTTCTGTTCGGCTCCGAATTGTTCTGGATTGCGGGAGCGGTCATCATCAGCGGCTACACCGCCTTCGATCTGCTGGTATGGGTCGTTTTCTCCCAGATTGCCCACACGCAGTCCCGCGATCCGCTCAAAACCGTCGCCGCCGTGCGATTGCTTGCGGTCATCTGCTACGTCGTGGGCGCTCTTGCGGGCATCCTTTTGGTGGGCAACGACCAATCCACGCACGCGTTCGTCTTCCAGGAAACCACGGCCATCGGCTATCTGGTGGTCATCGCAACCGTGCTGCTGCTCAGCAGCGAGGATATTTGGATGCTGTTCGGCTACACCGCACGCGCAGGGTCGGCCAATCAGGAAGGACTGGGGCAGGAGGAACGCCTTGCCGCATGGTTCGACCGTATTGGCCTTACCGCGCGCGAGCGAGACATCGCGTCGCTTCTGGCCGCCGGTCGCACCCAGCCCTGGATCGCCGACTGCTTGAGCATATCCGAGAACACGGTGGGAACCCACGTGCGCCACATCTACCAGAAAGCGGATGTCCACAATCGCCAAGAGTTTATCGACCGCGCCATTTCACCTGATCATCCAGCATCACCTGAATCACGTGACCGCGTCTCAAGCGTCACGGATGTCACCTGATATTCCAAAATACGGGCATTCGGGCGTTGCGCGGCGCAACCCCTATCCCCCATCTTGAAGCCACGCGAACGAACTCGCGTGCCGCGCTTCTTCGCATCGGCGAGGATCGCGGGAGGGATTGAAAGGGAAGGGGAATTCCATGGAAATCAATCGCAGGAACTTCTTGAAGGGCGCGCTCGTCACCGGCGCCGCAGCAGCGGCCGCCGTTGCGCTGCCGGCGTGCAGCCCCGCCGCTCCGTCCGACTCGTCGGCCGACGCAAGCGGCTCGGCTCAAAGCGGCGCAGGCGCGAAGCATACGTGGGAAGTCGCTCCCGAGCCCATCGCCGACATCGCCGAGACGCAGGATTTCGACGTAGTCATCGTGGGCGCCGGCCTCGCAGGCGTCAACGCTGCAGAAGCGGCGGCGCGCAACGGCGCCAAAACGGTGGTCATCGAACGCAACACCGGCATCTCCATCCGCGGCGTGGACGTAGGCCACATCGGCAGCAAGTACCACAAGTCGAACGGCTTCGACCTGGATCCGCGCGTGGCCACGCGATACCTGCACCACGCGTCTCACCAGACCACGAACTACGACCTCATCTACGTATGGGCCTCGCGCTCCGGCAAGGTGTTCGACTACATCGAGGAGCTGGGCGCAGCGAACGGCGTGAGCATGGTGCCCGCGCTCTCCGGTACCGCCAAGTACGGCAACTGGTCCAAGCTTTCCGACAACTGGCGCGTCTACCCCGATGCCGTGTCGTTCGTGCGCGGCGGCGAAACGTACGATATGCGCGACGACGGGCAGCCCGTCAACATCACGTTGGGCGAGCTGGTATACGATTCCGCCAAGAAGAACGGCGCCGAGTTCGTGTTCGAGGCGCGCGCCGAGCAGTTGGTGGGCAATGCGCAAAGCGGCATCACGGGCGTTGTCGCAACCACGAAAGACGGCAAGCACGTGCAGTACAACGCCAAGAACGGCGTCATCCTGGCCACGGGCGACATCGGCGGCAACCAGGAGATGGTAGACGTGTTCTGCCCCATCTCGAACCGCTCGGACGCGAACGTGTACGCCCCCGCCGGCTTTAACAACGGCGACGGCATCCTCATGGGATGCTGGGCGGGCGCGGCCATGTCGAAAAGCCCCGCTGCGCCGATGATTCACCAGTTCACGCTCGACACGCTTGAGTTCAACCTCACGTCCTTCATCATGAGCTGGCTTGCGGTCAACGCCAACGGCGAGCGCTACGGCGCCGAGATGCCCTTCGAGCCCATGCTGACCAACGCCCGCATGAACACGCCCGGCAACGTTGCCTGGTCCGTCTTCGACAGCGACTACGAGACGTACGTCATGCAGCAGCAGCCCGAGCGCTTCGATCGCTTCACCGACGGCCTGGACGCCGTCATGGAAAAGTGGCTGGGCAACGGCAAGCTCATCAAAGCCGACACGCTCGACGATCTGGCGAAGCAGCTCGACATCCCGGCGGACGCGTTCAAGGCCACCGTGGAACGCTACAACAGCATGGCCGAAGCCGGCGAGGACATCGACTTCGACGTGCCCGCGCAGTGGCTCGCACCGGTCAAGACCCCGCCGTTCTACGCGACGAAGAACGTGTGCAGCACGCTGACCATCCCGTTCGGCCTGCACGTGAACGCCGACTCCCAGGTGCTCACGGCGGAAGACCAGCCGATCGACGGCCTGTTCGCCATCGGCAACGTGCAGGGCGACTTCTTCGGCAACGACTACCCCGTGCACTGCCCCGGCGTCAGCCATGGCCGCTGCGTGACGTTCGGCCAGTTGGTCGGCGAAGCGTGCGCGAAGGACACGGTCATCAGCAAGATCTAGCGCAACCGAGCGTCACCGCACTCCCTCCCGCGAAAAGGCCGCATCAAGCGGCCTTTTCGTCATCTTGGATCTTGGAATGTCGAGCGAAAAGCAACAAGGGCGCCCTCCGTTCTCTTGCAACGGCAAGGAAGACGCCCTGCGCCGCCCCGCAACGCCGCGCCCCTACAACGCCGTGCCGCGCGTTGGCACGTAGAGGCCCTTCATGTTCGCGCCCTCGTGCTCGAGCAGCCAGATTTTGCGCTCGATGCCGCCCGCGTACCCCGTAAGACTGCCGTCCGACCCGACCACACGATGGCACGGAATGATGACGGAAATGGGATTATGCCCAACGGCTCCGCCCACCGCCTGGGAAGACATCTTCTCTCTGCCGTCTTCTTGCGCGATCTCGCACGCCAGCTCGCCGTACGTGCGCACGCAACCGTAGGGGATCTCCATGAGCTTGCGCCAGACGCGCAGCCGAAACGCGGTGCCGTTCGGCTTCAAGGGCAGCTCCGCGATCGCAGGCTGCTCGCCAGCGAAGTACCGATCGAGCCAATCCTTCGCCTGCGCGAATATCGGCAGATCGTCGTTCGGGGCCATTTCGCCGTTCACGGTGCCGCCGAAGTACTTCTGCCCCGCCATCCACAGCCCGACGATGCTCTCGCCGTCGCTCGCAAGCGTGACTTCGCCGAACTCGGGATGAGCGTAGTTCGTCCGATATACCATGCGCGTTCCTTTCGTCCATTCGGCAAGCGAATCCCGCAGGCAGCCGCCCGCGCACCCGCGCGCAGACCCTTCTCGCACAAGTCTACCGCGAAAAGGGCGCTACTGCCCCGCCGCTCGCTGTTCGGCCAAAAGCAGATCCACCATGCGTCCGTAGCTCCGCATGCCGTCGGCTTGGTCGTTCGCCTTCAGGTACGTATCGTTGGCTGCGTTGGAGACGTTTTGAACCGGCCCCTCGTACTTCGCCCAATGCTGCGCGCGCCCAGCAAGATCGCGCTGCACCGCCGCCGACAGTCCCAAGGAAATCGCACTTGCCGCCTCCGGATCGACCCTCCGCAGCGCCGAGATGGCGTTGTCGTACGCCAGCACGTATCCGCTGTAGCGCATCAGCGCGTCATCGGATTGCCTGCACGCCAAATACGCGATGAAGTTCGCCTCGTCCTCGCGCATGAATCCGCACTGGTGCGCCAGTTCGTGCGCCATGGTCCAGGGGATCACGAACAGCGGATTGTCCACGTTGATATTCGATTCCATCGTAAAGGGGAAGAACATGCCGCCGATGTTCGCGTACGACAGCAGCTTGGAGGCGATCACTGGTTTCGGCGGCGAGTACAGCGGCCGCTCCAACGCCGGATACTGTTCGGCAAGCTTGCGCATGGCCTCAATCGACTCCCGCGCGTAGCGCTCGAACTGGCCCGGCTGGACGTCGAACAGGTCCGCGTCGTCGCCCAGCTGCGCCCGGGTTCGCCCCAACTCGTCAGCAAGCGAGGCGGCAAGCGCCACAAGCTCTTCCTGGCGCTGCGCGGCATCGACGCCGGCTTCCTCCACATCGTAGCCAGCGTGCTCGGCGAAGGTATGTCGATAGTAGTTCAGCCCGCACAACGCCGTGAACAGGAAGTACACCGTGCAGCAGATGGCCGCCGCACCCATCGCGGCGCGGTACGCCACCATAAGCCGCTCCCCCCTGCCCACAACGAGCTTGCGAACGTAGAAGCCCAGATAACCTGCGCAAAACAGCAGGAACAGCGCCACGACCCACTCGGCCACCGAGAACCTTGCAAGCGAGGGCAGAAACCCCACGACCGACGACAACGCCGGGTACGCCGCCTGGCTGTACGCCTGCTCCGTCCAGTCGGGATGCTGCCGCGCGTACGCGGTCGTCGCCAGCGCGACAGCCCCGAGCGGAAGGAACAGCATCCGCTTGAGCAAGAAGTCCCGCACACCGCGCTTCGATTCGTTGGTTTCCATACGGGACAGTATACCCGCGCCGTCAAACCGCAAGGTCGTCAACCGGTCAAGAACGACCCGCGAGCAAGCCGCGTCCCTACAGGTCGTCCACCAATGCGCTCGACTTCGCATAGGCGGTGCTGCGCGCCTCGAAGAAGTCCGTCTTGATCATGTTCGCGTTCGCGAATTGGCTCACCCACGACATGCTCTCCGGCTCGCGCTCGTGACCTTCGTACAAGGGATCGAATCCCAGCTGAGCGCAGCGAAGGTTGCCCAGGTACTGAATGTAGTCGGTCACCATCTGGCGGTTAAGGCCGGCCACGTCGTCGCCGATGGCGTAGTGGCCCCAACGAATCTCCTGCTCGCACCCCTCCTTGATCATGGCGCGGTACTCGTCGATCAGCTCGGGCGTGAACAGCGCGGGCTCTTCCTCCTTGAGCTCCAACAGGATGTTGCGGAACAGCCACAGGTGCGTGTTCTCGTCGCGGTTGATGTAGCGAATCTCCTGCACCGATCCCGGCATGAGGTTGTTGCGGCCCAGATTGTAGAAGAACATGAAGCCGCTGTAGAAGTACACCCCTTCCAGGATGTAGTTCGCCACCAGCACGCGCGCGAGCGCTTCGGGGCTCTTGTCGTCCTGGAACTCGTTGTACAGGTCGCCGATGAACTCGTTGCGCCTCAGAAGATGCTCGTCCTCCTTCCACTGGTACAGCACGTCGTTGCGCTCTTGCGGCTCGCAGATGGTATCGAGCATGTAGCTGTAGCTTTGGCTGTGCACGGTTTCCTGGAACGTCTGGATGGCCAGGCACAGGTTCACCTCGTTGGCGGTGATGTACTCGCCCACGTTGGGCAGGTTCGCCGACTGCAGGCTGTCAAGGAAGATGAGAAACGACAGGATCTTGTCGTAAGCGCGCCGCTCGGGCGCGGGCAGTTTGCGGTAATCCTTGATGTCCACGCCAAGGTTGATCTCCTCGGGTATCCAGAAGTTGTTCATGGCCTGGCGGTACCAGTCGCTGGCCCATTCGTACTTCATGTTGTTGAAGTCGTTGAGGTTCGTCGTGTTCCCGCCGATCATCCGCCGGTCGAGCACATCGGTGTCCCCCAGCGGGTTGAACAGGGGCTTCTTCTTCAACTGGTTCATAAAAGCGCTTCCTCTCAGAAAACGATTGTGGACAAACAAAAGGGGCTTCAGAAGCCAGTACGAGCGTGTGACGAAGGTTCAACCCACGATCAGGGGCTTCTCGGCGGCACCCACCAAGCGAGTTCCGCACGAGCCGAAACGCCCAGTGGGCGTTTCATGCGAGCAGGACTGCCGAGCGACTGGGTGTTGCCGAGAAGCCCCCGTCCCTCAGGTTCAACCTACGACGAGCACGCTTCGCACTCTTCCACTTCCAAGCTCTTCGAACGCACGTAGTAGATGGTTTTCACGCCCTCTTCCCAAGCCAGAAGATACAGGTCGAGCACGCGGCGGAACGTGTACTCGTTCGTGATGTACAAGTTCATGCTCTGCGCTTGGTCGATATGGCGCTGACGCGCGCCGCACGCGCGCACCGACCACGTCTGATCGATAAGATGGGCGTTCTTGTAATACCAGAACGTGTCCACCGACAACTCGGGCGCAACGCGCGGCATGAGCCCGTTTTTCTTCTCCTCCAAAAAGTAGCGGTTCATAACCGGATCAAGTCCCGCCGTGGTACCGGCAATGATGCTCGTGGAACTGGTGGGCGCCACGGCCAGAAGGTAGCCGTTGCGAAGGCCGTGCTCGGCCACGTCGCGCGCAAGGTCCGCCCAGCGCCCGTCGGTCAAGCCCCTGTCGAGAAAATACTCGCCGGTCTGCCAACCGCTCCCCTCGAAGAACTCGTACGAGCCCTTTTCCTGCGCGATGGCGCAACTTGCGCGCACCGCAGCGTAGTGCACGTCGCCGAACACGCGATCAGCGAACGCCAGATGCTCCTCGCTTTCCCATCGGATACCGTTTTTCGCCAGCAGATGATGGTAGCCGCTCACGCCCAAGCCCACGGGTCGGTACTGGCGGTTGCTGATCTGCGCGTACGGCACCGGGAAGAAGTTGAGGTCGATGACGTTGTCCAGCGCGCGCACCGCGCTCTCGGTGATCTGCGTCAATTCGCGCGCATCGTCCATGTCGATATGCCCCAGCGACAAGCTTGCCAGGTTGCACACCACAAACGCTCCGGGCTTCGTCACCGTCACTACCACCTGCTGGCCGTCAACGTCTTCGATGCGCTGCTCGATCTGCTCGATGGCCTCCATGTTCTGCGCGATTTCGGTGCACAGGTTGCTGCAATAGATCACGCCCCGATGCTTGTTCGGGTTCGCTCGGTTCACCGCATCGCGGTTGAACGTGAACGGCGTTCCCGTCTCCACCGCGCTCTTGATGATCAGCCGGATGACATCCTTGATGGGAATGACCCGCTTCTTGATGCGCGCGTCGGCCACGCATTCCAAGTACTTGCGCGTCCATTCCTCGCCGAAGCAGTCCTCCAGCGCGTAGCCCTTCACCGCAAGAATCTCGTGCGGGCACATGAGATACCAGTCGCCTTCGATGTTATCGCGCGCCTGCTGCCAAAAGTAGTCGGGATAGCACACGGCCGGGAACACGTCGTGCGCCTTCATGCGATCATCGCCGTTGTTCGTGCGCAACGCAAGAAACTCCGGCAGATCGCGATGCCACGCATCCAGGTACACCGCCACGGCGCCCTGGCGCATGCCCAGCTGATCGACCGCCACCGCCGTATCGTTAGCCAGGCGAATCCACCGGATAACGCCGCCGGCCGCACCGTCGAACCCGCGGATGGCGCTGCCCGAAGCGCGCACCTTGCCGAAGTACAAGCCCATTCCGCCGCCGTACTTGCTCACCTTCGCGAAGTTGTCGATGCTGCGGTAGATGCCGTCCAAACTGTCGGGCACCGTATCGATAAAGCACGACGACAGCTGATGAAACGGCTTGCGCGCGTTCGACAACGTGGGCGTAGCCATGGTCACCTTGAGCGTGGACAGCATGTCGTAAAACCGACGCACCCACTGCATGCGGTCCTCCACGCGCTCCTTCATAGCCAGGTGCAGCGCAATGCCCAAAAACATCTCTTGCGGCGATTCGAGCGGCGCGCCTTGATGAGTGCGAATGACGTAGCGATCAAGCAGCAGCTGCAAACCCGCGTACGTGAACAGGTCGTTGCGGCGAAGATCGATGAACGCCGCGGCTTCATCCAGTTCGGCCGGCGTGTAGCTTTGCAGGATGTAGTCGCCGTACAGGCCCTCTTCCGCAAGGTAGGCAACCTTTTGCGCGAAGCCGTCAATGCGGCGCACGGCCATGCGCTCGGCAAGCGCACGCTCGAATTGAAGCATGAGCAGGCGCGCGGCAATCATCTCCCACCGCGGAGCCTCCTGCGTGGTCAGCTCGACCGCCGCCTTGATGAGCATGGCAAGCTTCTGGTCGTCCGAAGCCTCGGGCTTCGCGAACGACTGGAACTTCGCCTGCAAATGCGCAAGCTCGTATTCCTCCTCGGGAAACTCTTTTTGCGCGGCGGCAAGCGCCTCGGCCAAGCCGGAAACGCCCGCGAGCTGCGCGCACAGCTTCTCGCGCGCCATCCGTTTGCGCGCGCGCTCTTCGCGATACAGGATGTAGCTTTTCAGCTCTTGGTAATAATTAGCCTCCATAAGAGCGCGCTCCACCAAGTCCTGCACGTCTTCAACGGCAACGGCGCCGTCGCGAGAAACGGCCTCCATAGCGCGTTCGACGTTCGCCACGAGACGCGCCGCCTCGTCATCGGTCAAAGCGCTGCCCACGCTGCGGAACGCCGCGCCCATGGCGCGCTTGATCTTGCCGGCGTCGTACGGCTCCGTCGTGCCGTTGCGTTTGGAAATCTGCATGATGGTCCGTGTCCTTTGCACTCTTGCGGTTGGAACATCCATCCTAGCACGATATGTTGCTAAAATCACAACATATTGGGGAACGAATAGGCAACACACGCTATCGGTGCGACGAGGATCCGAAGGGCCCGCGAAGAAAATCGAACGTTGAGCTGGCCGATCCTCCAGGTGGAGCGCCAAAATCGCACCCTTTCCCGCATGTCGCCGCCCAAAGCACAACGACCCGACCGTGATCTGCGCTCCGACGAGCCCGTTGCCAGAGCGCAGATCACGGTCGGGTCGCCCCGCCTGCCGACTAGCCCACCAAGTCGAGCAGAGTCCCCAGGTTCTTCTTGCCGAAGCTCACGCGTTCGCCGTCGTTCACCACGACGCACGGCACGCTCATTACGTTGAAGCGCTCCTTCAAGTCCGGGAAGTGGTTCAAATCGTACACATCCGCGCGCACGTGAGGGTTCTCCGCCGCGATACGCTGCGCGGCCACCACCGTGTCCGGGCACATCGTGCACGAAAGCGAAACCAGCACCTTCAGGTCGATCGGCCGAGAGATCGCCGCGATAGCCTCGCGCGACTCGTCGTCGATAGGCTGCCCCGGACCCGCGGCGTTGTACAAGCCCAACACGAACGAGGTGAACTCGTGGCCTCCGGGAACGCCGTGGAACGCCAGGCCCGTCGCAGTCCCGTCCGCCCGATGCACCCGCACGCACGGGGCTTCGGCCTCTTCACCCGCATCCTCGCTCACCTCGACCGACAGCTTGTCCGTCAAACGCGCAAGCTCCTCCATGTAAGCTCGAAGCTCTTCGGACGCAGCGCCTTCGCCTAGCGAAAGACGCAGCACAAGCGAGCTCTCCATGCGCCCGAACACCGCATCCAACTGCGCGCGAGCCGCCTGGTCGAACAGGCCGCCGCCCTCCTGAGACGCATTCGCGGCAACGGGCAAGCTTGCCGCCCGTGCCGTCGCACGATCGGGCCGCACGGGAACCAAGCCCGTCCGCTCCTGCATCGCGGCCACGTAGCGCTCCATTTCCGTGGCGGCAAGCGCAGCCTCGCCCGTAGCCGTAACCACTTGGCGCAGCGCCTTTACGCACACATCGCCTGCAGCGTACAAGCCCTCAACGCTCGTGCGCTGCGATCGGTCGGTCACGATGTAGCCGAATTCGTCAACCTCCGCCGCCTCGCGCACCAGCTCGGTTGCAGGCTCGTATCCGGCGAACACGAACACGCCGAACGAATCGCCCTCGGAGGCGCAACGCTTCGTCACCTCGCCGGTTGCAGTGTCGCGATAGCGCACGCACCGAACGGCGTCGTCGCCCGAAACTTCCTCCAGCTGCGTATGGGGCAGCACCGTTATCTTGTCGTGGGCACGCGCCTCGTCGGCAACCGAAGAGGCACAGGTGAAATCATCCGTAACCATGAGGATGGTCACGTGCGTCGCGTACTTGGTCAGAAACACGCTCTCCTCGGCGGCCGCGTAGCCGCCGCCCACCACGAACACTTCCTTGTCCTGGAAGAACTCGCCGTCGCAGGTGGCGCAGTACGCCACCCCGCGCCCTTGGAACGCGTCTTCGCCCGCAAACCCCACGCGACGAGGATGCGCGCCCGTGGCAAGCAGCACGGCAAAGCACTGCAGGTCGCCGCGCGTGGTGCGCACGGTTTTCACGTCGCCTTCCAGATCAACGCCCACCGCCTCAGCCAGCAAGAACTCCGCGCCGAACGCTTCGGCTTGGCTGCGCATGGACTCCGCAAGCTCGTTGCCGCTCGAGCTCGGCACGCCAGGATAGTTCACGATCTCCGAGGTAATGGTTATCTGCCCGCCAAAATGGTCTTGCTCGACGACGATCACCCGGTAGCGGGCCCGGGCCAGGTACAACGCGGCGGTGAGCCCCGCAGGCCCACCGCCAACGATGACGGCGTCGTAAAGCGTCTGCTCGTTCGCCATATTCGGAAGAACTACAGCTGACCGACCAGGTCCAAGCTGGGCTTGAGCGTTTCAGCGCCGGGTTGCCACTTCGCAGGGCACACCTCGTCGCCGTGCTCGGCCACGAACTGGCTGGCCTGCACGCGACGGAACAGCTCGTCGGCGTTGCGGCCCACGTTGCCCGCGGTCACTTCGTACGCGACGATCTTGCCGTCGGGGTTCACGATGAAGCTTCCTCGCTCGGCCAGGCCGTCCTCTTCGATAAGCACCTCGAAGTCGCGCGCCAGGGCATGCGTCGGGTCGGCCAGCATGGGGTACTGGATCTTCTGAATGCGCTCGGAAGCGTCGTGCCACGCCTTATGCACGAAATGGGTGTCCGTGGAAACGGAGTAGATCTCGCACCCGGCGGCCTTGAACTCGTCGTACTTGTTGGCCAGGTCCTCAAGCTCGGTGGGACACACGAACGTGAAGTCGGCCGGGTAGAAGAAGAACACGCTCCACTTGCCCAGGACGTCGCCCTTGGTCACCGTCTTGAATTCGCCATCCTGAAACGCCTGCACGCTGAAATCAGCTACCTCTTTGTTGATCATAGACATGCTGAGCTCCTATCCACTAATGATATTGATTACTGATAAGGTCTTGCGGATATGATACTTCATCTATGCCATTTTGCTATGCGCTTCACAACATGCGCACAAGGGAGGAACGCACCGCCGACGAAGGTCGGTTCGCAGCCCAAACCCCAAGCTTCCGGCAGCGCCCGCTCCGCTCGCTGCTCAACCACAGCCCGCCCCCATCCCCGGCTCGACAGCAAGCCTTACGCAACCAGCCCTTCCAGGTCGAACCGATGCGTGCAGCACGCGCGCATGAACTCGTTGTCGTGCGTCACCACCACAACCGCAGCGCCCTCGTCGGCCGCGCATCGCAAAGCATCGGCCAGCTTGCGCATGCTGACAGCATCCAGGCCGCTGGTAGGCTCATCCAGCATGAGCACCGATCGACGCGAAACCAACCCGCACGCAATGGACAATCGCTGCTTCTGCCCGCCCGACAACGAAGCGGGATGACGGTCCCGGAGCCCATCGAGGCCCAACCGCTCGAGTATGCGCTCGGCATACGCCGCGCGCTCTTCGCTTTTCTCAACGAACAGCAGCACCTCCTGGTCAACGCGCGCCGCAAAGAACTCCATGCTCACGTCATTGGGGCTGTACCAAACCCGTTCGCGCAATCTTCGCCGGGAAAGCGCCGCGCCGCCTATGCGCACCTCACCCGCATCGGGTCGCCGCAGCCCAACCACAACCTGAGCAAGGCTGGTCTTCCCCACGCCGTTGCTCCCCGTAAGCGCAAGAATCTGCCCCGAACGCACCTCGAAGCAAGCTCCCGAAAAAAGAACCTTCCTTCCGCGGGAAACCGTTAAGTCGCGCACGTCCAACACAGCCGGTTCTGGCGCTAGACGTGCACCCTTCGAAGCCTCTTCCGAACGCACGGTCGAAGAATCCTCCGCTTCGAAGCCGGGCGCATGCAGAAGAGGGCGCCGCACGGGAGTCGGGCTGCGCACGCCCATCGCAGCGCGCTCGGCATCGGACATGCCCAACACGTCCGATCGCGAGAGCACCGCCTTCATTTCCCCGTGCTCCATATAGCAGAACCGATCGGCGCAATCCATCAGATAGGCAATGCGATGCTCCGCCACCACCAGCGCGTACCCTTGCCGCTTCAAGTCCATCAATACGGCGCCCAGCTCTTGGGCGGCAGCTTCGTCAAGGTTGGCGGACGGCTCGTCCATAGCAACGATGCGCGGCGCGGGAGCCAAAGCAGACGCAATGGCCACGCGCTGCTTCTGCCCGCTCGAAAGCTGATCCACGGGAATCCTGCGCAGATCGTTCAGCCCCAAGCGCCGAATAGCCGCGTCGGTTCGGCTCACCACTTCGGCGTGGGGATACCCGATGTTCTCGCAGCCGAACGCAACCTCTCCGGCAAGCTGGCTGGAGAAAAACTGGGTCGCCGGGTCCTGGAACACGCTGCCAACCAGCTCGGATCGCTGCCAAGCCGCAAGATCGCGCGCAAAACGGCCGCCCAGGAACACCTCGCCGGAAACGTCCCCACGATAGTACCCTCCGGCCAGCCCGTTCAGAATTCGCACGACCGTCGTCTTCCCGCTGCCCGATGCGCCCATCAGCACCACGCATTCCCCGGGCTTCACGCTCAAGTCCACGCCGTGAAGCGTCTCGGGCGCATCAAGATACGAAAAGCGCACCTGCACAAGCTGCGCAATAGGATCTTCCTGCATCCTCATCCACGCTCCTCACGAAAGCCAAACATAGGCGGCAATCGCCGCCGTGAACACAACCAAACACGCCGCATCCGCAAGCTTCACGGGGCTGCGATAGTAACTCGTTCGCCGCGTCGGAGCCTCGGCCGCACGAGCAACAGCCGAAGACGACAGCCGATCCGCGCTATCCACCAGCGAAAACATCAGGGGAACCAGAACGTGCTCGAACGCCTGAACAGGATCGCCCGCCACGCAGCGCAGCGAAAGCACGCCGCGCCTTCTGCACGACTCGCGCAAACGATGGACGCTCGAGCGAACCGTCGGCGGAAATCGCAGCAAAACAAGCGCGCCCACGATGAACTTCTTGGGAACGCGCGCCCTTGCCAGCGCAGCGCTTATCAAGCCTGGCGGCGAGAGCGCTACCGCAAGAGCCGCCACCATAACGGGATACGAGTTCAAGCCGGCATACAGATGCACCGGAGAAAACACCAAGATCCGGGCGTTCAGATACACCAGCAGCAGGTACACCCCGCCCAATACCGCATACGCGACAAGCAGCTTGAGCGCCATGCCGGCCCGCCCGCCAACGGCAAGGTAGGCCAGCAAAATCCCAGTCAGGAAAGGCGTGAACGGCGAACCGCCCGCAACCGAAACCGCAACCGCCGTCAAAACCAGCACCGCGGCCTTGGTGCCCATAGCAAACCCCGCCTCGCTCCAAGCGGGAGCAAGACGCATGACCTGCGGCTCCGACGCACGAGCGAACCGATTGCCTTGAGCATTTCCTTCCATGCTAGATAGCACCCGCCTTCGCAAAGTGCTTCTTCATAAGGCGCTTGCCCACAAGCGCGCCCAGCAATCCTCCGATTGCAGTGATCGCCACAATGCCGACCAGCCACTCCCAGCTTGTATAGTACTTAAGGTACGCGTCGATGTACGCCTGCCCCACTTGCCGGACTTCCAGCGTCTCTTGGATGTAGGCGGTCAAATTCACATATATGGGAATAATGGACGACAGAACGTACAAAGAGCTGTACGTCGTCCATGCCCCCACCACGCAATTGGGCTTCGACCGAAGAGCGGGCGTGCGCAAAAACAGCAGCTCGATGATCAAGCCGCCGGCAAAGTAAAACGGGATCATGTACCAGTAATTGCCCATCAAGCAAAACGCCAACGAAGTCAAACCCGCAAGGAATATCGTGGTGCCGAAGCGGTTGACCCTCATGATCATGAGGAAGTACAAAGGCGCGACGGCAAATGAGGAAATGGCCGTGCTGGCAACCATCGATACATCGATGTTGATCGTGCTGATGGCAGCAATCGAAATCTGAATCACGATGATCAAGGCGCTGAACAGCACCGCGGTCACCACTTCCTTAACGCCCCATCTTCGCGACTCGGCCCCGCCCTGAGCTTTCGGGGTGTTTTTCGCTGTCTGTTCCATATCAATCCTACTTTCAAACGTCATGTGTTCATACAGCTTCGGAGCCCGGCCGCCCACGCCGCCGGGCTCCGGCCCAACCGCTAATCCCGGTCGGTCAGCCTCCAGCCTTCCGCTTGTTCGCGTTCGCGCCAGAACGACCGATACCGTCCGGGAACCTGCACCAACTCGGCATGGATTCCCAGTTGCGTGACCCGCCCATCCTCCAGAACGGCTATCTGGTCAGCTGCCGCAATGGTGGACAAGCGATGCGCGATCGCGATAACCGTGCGATCCTTCGCCAGTTCGTGCATGGCCTCCACGATTGCCGCCTCGTTCTCGGCGTCGAGCGCTGCCGTCGCCTCGTCGAACAGCACGATGGGAGCATCTTTCAGAAGGGCGCGGGCAATGGCAACGCGCTGGCGCTCGCCGCCCGACAGGCGGCAGCCCCCCTCCCCGACCGGCGTGTCCCATCCCTGCTCAAGACGATCGGCCACCTCGTTCAAGCGGGCTGTGCGGGCGGCTCGGCGAACTTCTTCGGGAGAAGCGTCAGGACGTCCGATCAGCACGTTCTCTTCAATGGTGCCGTCGAACAGGTACACATCCTGAAACACCAACGACACCTGGCGCATCAGTTCGTCGGGCAGCATGTCCCGCACGTCCACGCCGCCAATGCTCACGCTGCCGCTGGACACGTCCCAGAATCGGGCAACCAGCCGGGTCAGAGTCGTTTTGCCGGAACCCGAAGGCCCGACCAGCGCCGTAAGACTGTTCTCGGGGCAAACCAAGCTCACGTCCTTCAGCACCGTGCGGGTCCCATCGTAGGAGAACCCGACATTGTCGAAGGAGATGCGCGAACCGGCTGGAATCCGAGGATTCTTCGTCTCCGGCAGAGGAGCTTCGTTCAGAATCTCTTCCGATTCGTCCAGGGAGTTCTTCGCCACGCGCAAAGCCATGCCCTGCTGGCCGATCGAGGACAAGGGGTCGATGAACCGCAAGGAAAGAACGGCTACGAACACGTACGAGGCGACGTCGATCTGCCCCCAGCCCAGCAAAACCGTAGACACTGCGAACACGAGGGCAAACGTGGCTTGCACGAACAGCGTGTATTGCCCAACCGGAGCAGCGCACTTTCGCAACGTGTCGATCGTCGCTTTACGATCGTCCTCGAAGGCTCGCTCCAAAACGTCCCATCCGTCCACCGAGCGCTTCGTCGCGCGCAAAACCGGTTGGGCATGGGCGAATTCGAGCACGCGCGCAGCAACCTCGGCGCTCGAACGCTCTTCTTCCCGATGGTTCGTTCCCGCAGCCTTCGCCATGCGACGCGAGCCCCAGAACAAGAACGGCCCCATGATCACGAATGCAAGGCCGATGCGCCAATCGATGAAGAAGAACAGCAGGCAAACCGCCGCAGGCGTCGTCACGGCCAAGATCATTTGGCGCATGAATACGCTTGGCATGTTCATGGCCATCTGCAAGTTCTTCGTAAGCAGAGTAGAAACCTGACCCGATCGCTCCTTCGTGAACCAGCCAAGCGGCAGGCGCACGATATGATCGCCCAGCTTGTCCTGAAGCGAATGCATCACTTCCTCGATACCGATGAGGTACCCGCGATTGTCGGCCCAGAATCCAATTCCGCAGTTCAGCAGCGCCAGTGCGGCCGCCAGGGCCAGCAGGTACGCCGCTGCAGCGTAGTCGCCAGCAACAAGCGAGCGCAGCAAGGGAAGCAGCGCCACGTATATGGCCGCTTCCGACAGACCGCACAGCACGTACAAGAACGCTTGCAGCTTCACGCCGGTAGGCTTGCCCACCAGGTTGTCCATTTGAGTGGTTATCATCGGTCCTCACCTCCGAACGAACCCTCTTCCGAAGAGCCCGCGCATTCCGTCCCGCACGAAGCAGCATCGGCATGCGGGGCCTTTCCAATCGCATCCACCTGCTGGGACTTCCACAATGCCGCATAATGACCGTCCGCCGCCAAAAGCTCCGCATGGCGCCCGCGCTCGATGATCCGACCGCGGCTCAACACCAGAATCTGGTCCGCATGCACGATAGTGTCCAGCCTATGCGCAATCACGATGGTCGTACGCCCCGCCGCAAGGGCGGTCAGCGCCCTTTGGATAGCCGTTTCGTTTTCGGGGTCCGCATGCGCCGTCGCCTCGTCGAGCACCAAGATGGGAGCGTCCTGCACGATGGCGCGCGCGATGGCAACGCGCTGCGCCTCGCCGCCCGAAAGGTCGGCACCCTCGCTTCCCACCACGGTGTCGTAGCCGCAGGGAAGCTCCTCTATGCGTTCGTGAATCTGAGCCTTGCGCGCCGCCGCCACCATGTCCTCGTCGCTTGCGCCGGGCTTTCCCAAGCAAATGTTGTCCCGAATGCTCGCGCGCAGCAGCATGCTGTCCTGAAACACCACGGCAACCTGGGACAGCACGTCGCTCGAGGCAAGATTGGAAAGCGGCGTGCCGTTCATGCGCACCGCACCCGAAACCGGATCCCAGAATCGCGGGACCAAACGCGCGAACGTGGTCTTGCCGCTTCCGGAGTCGCCGACCAAGGCCGTCACGGTTCCCGGCTCAAGCTTGGCGTCAATCCCCTCCAAAACAAAAGGCGAGTCCGGGCCGTACGCAAACGACACGTCCTCGAAGTCGATATGCAGCGAACCGTCGCCCACGGGCAGCGGGCTCTCCGGCTCTGCAAGCGGGGCAACGTCCAGGACAGTGGCAAGGTGGTCGGCAGCCTGAACCGACTGCTGCAAAAAGCGCACCGACACGAACAGGGCAAGAATCGCCGAAGGGATTCCCACTCCCAGCACCAGAAACGGAATGCACTGTTCGAGCGTTATGATGCCCTGCGAAACGAAAAACAGCGTGGCGGCAGCCATGACCACCAACATGGTTGCAGGAGAGAACAAAGCTGAAATCAGGCTAAACGGATTGGAAGTGCTCTTGGTCCATTCGTAGCAGATCTTGGCCAACGCAGCCGTCGCCTCTCGATACCGCACACCGGCGCGGCTCGCCGAACCGAAGGTCTTCACCACGGCTATGCCGTCGATCATCTCGACGCTCGCCGAAGACACTTCGACCAATGCCTCGTTGTACTGCTTGTTGAGCGGACCGAAGTCCTTCATCATGAAAGGCCACGCCACCCCAATCACCGCAACAAGGTAGACGACGACCAGCAAAGCAAATCGAGCGTCCACGGTAAACAGGTACACCAGGGGAATAAGCGGGGAGAGCAGCGCCGTGGTCACGTCCACCGGCGCATGCCCGACCGACTGATGCAAGTTGAGCACATCGTCGGTGGCAGCCTGCTTCACCTGAGCCGAGTTGTTGTCGCTGAACCATCCCAGCGGAACCTTGCCCAAATGCTCCACCAGCACGGTGCGCACGTGCACGCGGAAATCAGCATCAGCGTAATGGCAGCTGCTCGTGGCAAGCGCGAACAAAATCCTTCCCGCTACAGCGCCGGCAACGGCCAGAAGCACCCAGAAGGCAAGTTCGTCAAGCGAAGGCACGCCTTCGACAATCGAAATTTGCGCCACGCGCGTAATAGCGAAGTAGGGAACGAACCCGCACAGCGAGGAAAGCGCCGCTATCACGATGTTCTTGACAATTCGCCCCCTCACCGGCTCTATCAGGCGCACGTACACGCGCTGCGCGGCGGCCTTGTCTATAGATTCCATACGCAACCCTCTTCTCTCTTGGGAAATCGTGCGGACAAATCCGCCCTGCGTTCATACGCCTCGATGTTAGTTATAGCTAACTTTAATTGGAAAGCATATCATGTTCAACACAGAAAATCCATGCTCTCGGAAACGCCTCGCAATCGCCTCTTCTTCAACCGTGAACCGCGTTCACGTCCTGCCTATCGAGCCGCATCAACGCGTCCATCCCCTCCTCGTCCTTGACAGGCATGCGTGCTCTGTCTATATTCTGGAATCTAATTTCGATTTCAGATCAACTCAGGAGAGACCGTGACTCCGCGAACCGCCTATCGAACCAAGCAGAAAGCGCTCGTAGCCGAGTGCATGGATCGGCATGCGGACGAATTCCTCACCGTCGACGAAGTCTGGGGCAACCTGAAATCCCACGGATCAGCCATAGGCCGCACCACGGTGTACCGCACGCTCGAAGCAGCCGTCGCCCAAGGAGCCGTAGTCAAAGTTGCCGGCATCAAAGGAACCGCCGCGCGCTACCGCGCACGCAGCACCGACCAAGATCGGCAGGGACAGCTTTCGTGCATTCGCTGCAAAGCGGTGCTGCCGCTCGACTGCTCGATGCTGCAATCGTTTTCGCACCACGTCAAAGAACGCCATGGCTTTGAAATCGATCAGCGCAGAACCGTCCTGTACGGCCTGTGCGCAGCATGCGAAGCGCGCGATCGCCAAGAATCGGGGTCCTATGCAACCTAGCATGCGCTCAAGGCTCGCAGCCTGCATGATTGCAGCAAGCCTTGCCCTGGTTTCCCTGACCGCAAGCCTGACCATCGCCGACAAGGCGGTCCACGAATGCACCGGCGACGCATGTCCCCTCTGCCACCTCGTCGCATCCGGGCACGCCGCGCTCGCCCTTGCCTCATCGGAAGGCGCAAGCACGCTCGGATACGAAACAAGCCCGTCGTTCCTCGCGCATCCGAACGAACCCTCGTCCTCTCTAGAAACTTGCTGGTCACTCATCCACCAGAAAACAAGGCTGGACATCTGATCCTCCGCATGCATCGCGGCGCATCGGTCAACTCTTCGCGCTCGCGCACAACCCGTGCATCGCGCACAACCCACACCCTCTCCTTCAAATGATAGGATCGTATATGAACGCCTTTTCTCAGCGCGCCGCAAACGCGCCCCGAACTCCTGCACCCCTTATCGCCATCCTGGCAGTGCTGGGGCTTTTGATCGCATCGATGCTCGCAGGATGCGCTTCCTCCCAGACCGCCTCGCAGCAAGACGATCAGGGCTCCCGAAAAGTCCACGTGGTAGCCAGCTTCTACCCCTTGTACGACTTCGCCCAGAAAATCGGAGGAGACCGAGTCACGGTCACGAACCTGGTTCCCGCCGGAACCGAACCTCACGATTGGGAGCCTTCGACCGCCGACATGAAAACCATCGAGTCCGCCAACGTGTTCGTGTACAACGGAGCGGGAATGGAGCATTGGACCCACGACGTGCTCCACAGCATTCAGAACAAGCACCTGGTAAGCGTTGCAGCTTCCGACGGCATAGCGCTGCTTCCGGCTGCTTCGGAAGACGAGCATGACCACGGCCATGCCGACGACCACGCGCACGAGCACGGCGAAGACGCCGACCACGGTCGATACGACCCCCATGTGTGGCTTGCCCCCGAAAACGCAAAACGAGAAATGAAGAACATCCGAGATGCCCTCGTGCAAGCCGACCCCGACGGCAAAGACGTCTACGAAGCGAACTACCAAACCTGGTCCGAAAAGCTTGACGACCTGCACAAAGCGTACGAAACCAAGCTCTCCTCGGTGCCGAACAAGACCATCGTGGTGTCGCATCAGGCTTTCGGATACCTGTGCGATGCCTACGGTCTCACCCAAATGCCCATTGAAGGCATGGAAGCGGATGCCGAGCCGAACGCCAAGGACATGGCGCGCATCGTCGACTTCGTGAAAGCCAACAACGTCAGCGTGATTTTCTCCGAAGAACTCGTCAGCCCCAAAATAGCCCAGGCGATAGCCGACGCGAGCGGCGCTTCATGCGAGCAGCTCAATCCGCTCGAAGGCTTGACGCAAGAGCAAATCGACGCGGGGCAGGATTACGTCTCGGTAATGACGGAAAACCTCGACAAACTGGTCAAGGCGCTCTCGTGAACCAGCGCGTCGCATCTTCGCCTCATCCCGCAGTCGTTTTCGACAACGTACGGTTCTCGTACCGAACCTCGCCCGTACTCAAGGGCGCGAGCTTCACGCTCGCGCCCGGCGGGTTCTACGTGCTTGCCGGAGCAAACGGATCCGGCAAATCAACCTTGATCAAGCTGCTGCTTGCCGAGCTCTTCCCGAACGAGGGCGCCATCCAGCTGTTCGGGCAGGACGCGCGATCGTTCAAGTCATGGCAGCACGTAGGCTACGTCCCTCAGCAAGCGCCTTCGGACTACCGTCGCTTCCCTGCAACCGTGTTCGAAACGGTTCGCGCCGGCCTCTATGCAGAATCGAAACCGCTTCTCCCCTACCGATCCGCCCATCGAGCGAAAACGCTTGACGCCCTGCGCCAAGTTGGGCTGGCGGGACTCGAGCAGTACCTGATAGGAGAGCTTTCCGGAGGACAGTTCCAGCGTATGCTGCTGGCCCGCGCAATCGTGGCGAAGCCGAAACTGCTCGTGCTCGACGAGCCTACGAGCAACCTCGACGACGACAGCGCGCAAACCCTTGCGCGAATCGCCAGCGAGGCGGCCTCGTCATGGGGAACCACCGTGCTGCTCGTCACGCACGATCGGGCGCGGTTGCCCCGCTTGCACGCGAGCATGCTCGTGCTCGAGTCCGGCACGATACAGGAAAAACCCCTGAACACCACCAAGGAGGAGACGCCATGTTCGAGTACCTGTTCATGCAGCGGGCCTTCGTCGCCGGCTTGATCCTTGGCATCGCGGTGCCGTGCGTAGGCGTGGTCGTGGTTCTCAAACGCCTGTCGATGATGGGCGACGCGCTCTCCCACACCGCTTTGGCCGGCGTAGCAGGCGGCCTCATCGCGGGAATCAACCCCGTGCTGGGGGCGACCATCGCCTGCCTGGGAGCCGCCGGCGCCATCGAGGTGATCCGGCGTCGATTCGAGGGACACGCAGAGCTTGCCATCGCCATCGTCATGTCGTGCGGAATCGGATTGGCCGGCGTGCTTTCCGGATTCGTCCCGAACGCCGCCAGCTTCTCCAGCTTCCTGTTCGGCAGCATCGTCACCGTCAACGACGACGACCTGCTTGCCGTAGCGGCCGTGGGGGCAACCGTGCTCTTGCTGTGCGCGCTCATACGCAAAGAGCTGTTCCTGGTCACGCTCGATGAGCGGGCTGCACGCCTTGCGGGCGTGCGCACCAAAACCGTAAACGCGGCCTTCATCCTGATCACCGCGCTCTGCGTGTCCGTTGCGGCCCGCACCGTCGGAGCGCTCATCGTCTCGTCGATGATGGTGGTGCCCGTGGCCTGCGCCTTGCACATAGCCCGCAGCTGGAAGCAGGTCGTCATCCTGTCCTGCGGAATCGGCGTGACCATAACCGCCATCGGTCTGACGGTTTCCTACGAACTCGGGCTCAAGCCCGGCGGAACCATCGTGCTCATAGGCATCGGCGTCCTTGCGCTCGTGCTCGTTGCAAAGCGCCTCCGCATGCGCCTTCGCTCGAAGGCGCGCCGCTCAACCCGCTGAAGCGCACGTCGCAAGGTCGCCGCCGCAACAAAAAACGACCCGCCCGGCCAATGGCGCCGGCGCGGGTCGTCCAACGAAAAGCGCAGAGGGCTTACTTTTCCGATCCGCCCACGTCGTCCAAACGCGCTTCCAAAGGCAGCGGCTCCTCGAAGGCGCCGCCCGCCCCCTGGCCGCCCTTCGATTCGTCGTCGCCCCACGGCAGGATCATGTTCAACACGATGCCCACGACCGAGCCCACGGCCAAGCCGGACAACGAGATGGTCACGCCGCCCACGGGAACCACGATCGCACCCGCAGCGCTGTAGGCGATGCCCAGCGACAGCACCAGGATGAGCGCCGTGATCAAAACGTTGCGGCTCTTCATGAAGTCCACGTGATTCTCCACCAGGTTGCGAATGCCCACTGCGGAAATCATGCCGTACAGCACCAGCGACACGCCGCCGATAACGCACGCCGGCATCGCAGCGATGACCGCCGCGAACTTCGGGCAGAACGAAAACGCGATGGCGAAGCAAGCGGCTATGCGAACAACGCGCGGATCGAACACCCGCGTCAACGCCAGCACGCCCGTGTTCTCGCCGTACGTCGTGTTGGCCGGAGCCCCGAACAGCGATGCCAAGATAGTGGCCAAGCCGTCGCCTAGAAGCGTGCGGTGCAGCCCGGGATTGGCAATGTAGTTGCGGTTGCACGTGGAGCTGATGGCCGACACGTCGCCGATATGCTCGATCATGGTGGCGAACGCAAGCGGCATGATGGTGATGATGGCGGTAATGGCCAAACCGGTATCGAAGCCAGAGCCGAACAGCGAGAACACCGTGTTATCCCACAGCACCGGCAAACCGATCCAGGACGCCTGGGCAACGCCGGAGAAGTCAACCTCGCCTGCAAGCGCAGCTACCAGGTACGACCCCACCACACCCAGCAGGATGGGAATGATCTTCATCATGCCGCGACCCCAGATGTTCGCCACCACGATGATGGCAATGGCAACCAGCGCAATAAGCCAGTTCGTCGACGCGTTGCCAATGGCAGAGCTCGCCAGGATCAAGCCGATGGAAATCACGATAGGCCCGGTCACCACCGGCGGGAAGAAGCGCATGACGCGCGTCGGCCCGAACACGCGGAACAATGCCGAAAGCACCAGGTACAAAAGGCCCGCGCAGGCAACGCCCAGGCAAGCATAGGGCAGAAGATCGGCTTCGCCGTTCGGAGCGATAGCCGCATAGCCGGCAATGAACGCGAACGACGACCCGAGAAACGCCGGAACCTTCCCCTTGGACAGCAGATGGAACAGCAACGTCCCCACGCCCGCGAATAAAAGCGTCGCCGAAACCGAAAGCCCGGTCAGCGTGGGCACCAAAATGGTAGCCCCGAACATAGCGAACATGTGCTGCAAGCCGAACAGCGCCATTTTAGGCGCACCCAGCGAACGAGCATCGTACACGGCGTCCGGACTGTCTTGCGCACCCATGGTGGGCACGGCGTTTTTATCGCTCACGTGTCAAACCCCTGTCTGTCGAATCCCTCCGCTAGCCTGCCCGGAATCGGACACAGCACAAATCTTGCCTATTGTGCCACAACAGAGAAGCACGTGCGCGCTCAATACCGCCGAGCTGCAGGACCCTTCCCCCGAGAGCCCTTGCTTCGACGCCCGTCATCGGGCTTCGCCTTCTTGTTCGAACGATTTTGCCGCTCGCCCTTGTCGGGCCGCACCAAACACGCAGGACCGTACCCGACCAAATCCATCCTCCCCGCGCGTCGCAAAGCTTCAAGCACCAACGCGCGGTTCTTCGGGTCGCGATACTGAATGAGCGCGCGCTGCAATGCCTTCTCATGCGGCTTCTTCGGCACGTACACAGGCTGCATCGTGCGCGGATCCACGCCCGTAAAGTACATGGCGGTCGACATGGTGGAGGGCGTCGGATAGAAGTCTTGAACCTGCTCGGGCATGTATCCCAGATCGCGACAATACTCGGCCAGCTCGATGGCCTCGTCCAACGTCGATCCCGGATGCGACGACATAAGGTACGGCACCGCGAACTGCTTGAGCCCCAGCTGCCGATTGACCTGGTTGAACTTCTCCAGGAACCGATCGTACACAGCGCGTCGAGGCTTGCCCATCACCGAAAGCACCGCGTCCGACACGTGCTCCGGGGCTACGCGCAGCTGCCCGCTCACATGGTGCGCGCACAACTCCCGCACGAAGTCGTCGCCGTGCTCCTTGTCCGCCAGCACGTAATCGAAGCGAATGCCCGAGCGCACGAACACCTTCTTCACGCCGGGCAGCTTGCGCAACGTGCGCAGCAGCTTCAAGTAATCCTCGTGATCAGCCTCCAGTTGACGGCAGGGGTCGGGAAACAGGCATCGTTTTCCCAGGCAGGCTCCGTGCTTCATCTGCTTGGCGCAGGCCGGCGCACGAAAGTTCGCCGTCGGGCCGCCCACGTCGTGAATGTATCCCTTGAAGTCGGGATCCTGCACGATAAGCTCGGCCTCGGCCACAAGCGACTCATGGCTGCGAGCCTGCACGATGCGACCCTGATGAAACGTCAGCGCGCAAAACGAGCATTCGCCGAAGCACCCACGGTTGCTGGTCAGGCTAAACTTCACTTCCTTGATGGCGGGAACGCCGCCGGCGCTCTCGTACATCGGATGGTACGTGCGCGCAAACGGAAGCCGCGACACCGCATCCAGCTCCGCCTGGGTCAAGGGGGCGGCAGGCGGGTTCTGCACCACGAACTCGTGATCGGAATACGGCTCCACTAGACGCTTGCCCGTGAACGGGTCGCTGTTTCGGTACTGCACGGCAAAGCTGCGCGCGTAATTCAGCTTGTCGGCCTGCAAATCATCGAAAGACGGCAGCATCTCGGCATCGTACACATGGTCCAAGGAACGCGCACGATACGCGGTGCCGTCGATGAACGTAAGGTCCTCGATGGAAAGGCCCGCCGCCAAAGCGTCGGCTATCTCCACCACCGAATGCTCCCCCATGCCGTACGACACCAGGTCGGCGCCGGAGTCAAGGAGTATCGACCGCTTGAGCTTGTCCGACCAGTAATCGTAATGCGCCATCCGCCGCAGGCTCGCTTCGATTCCGCCAAGCACGATGGGAGCCCTCTTGTACGTTCGCCGTATCAGGTTGCTGTAGACCACCGCCGCATGGTTCGGGCGCCTCCCCGCTTCGCCTCCCGGCGAGTACGCATCGGTGCGGCGGCGCTTCTTCGCAACCGTGTAGTGGTTCACCATGGAATCCATGTTGCCCGCCGAGACGAAAAACGCCAGTCGCGGCTCCCCGAACACGGCGATGCTGTCCGGATCGTTCCAGTCGGGCTGCGCGATAACGCCCACCTTGTACCCGTGCGCCTCGAGCAAACGCGTGATGATGGCCGTCCCAAACGAAGGGTGGTCCACGTACGCGTCGCCCGACACGTACACGAAATCAACCTGGTCCCAGCCTCGCTGTTCCATATCAACCCGGCTGACCGGTAAAAATCGCTCCCCCACGCCTGCGCCCCCGTCTTCCTTGCCTCCGCAACGCAAACAGCCCGCCGAAGCGCTCGGCTTCAACGGGCTGCACTTACCGTTCCATACTACCAGGTTTGTCGGTTCTACCGAGGCGGTTGCTGGCCTGCGGCCCTTGCTTGCGCCGCCTCGATCTCGAACGGCATCGGGTCATCTTGACCGCGCCATGCCGGAACCTCGAACTGACGCGTCCAGTACCCCAGCGCGCGCGAAACCATAGCCAAAACGAACACGCTCAGCATCATGGACAGCACGCCGCATGCCACGGCCAGCACCACGATCAGCGCCAAAAGCCCGGGGAGCGCCGCGAACAGAACCGCGGGGCTGTCCGTATGAACCACCGGAATGCCCGCAACCAAGCCAATCGCCAGGCCCGCCAGCATGATGCCTATCGTAACCACCGATATGACGAACCCCGCAACTACCCATAGCAGCAACGCCATGCCCAAGATGCGAGCCAAGCCGCCGAAATCATGGCGTATCATGGCCCAGATCTTGCCGAACTGCAAGCCTGGAGCCAGGCGGCCGTAAATGCTCATACGCATGATGCCCACCGCCGCGAACACCACGGCGAACAACGTTCCGGCGAAAACGACCACCGAGAACAGCAACGAGAACAGTCCGAAAAACGCAAGCGTCCCGCCGTATCCGTAGCCGTAACCCGACCAGTTCGCGCCAATGCCCGTGACCATAGCCCAAACAAACTCCAGCACCCAGGGAATAAGCATGCACACCAAGCCTATGACCAGCGCAAAAAACCCGCGGCTGTACAGCTTGCCGTCTTCGTTGCCAAATATGCGAGCAGGCATGGGCGCATGCACGTTCCAGGCAACATCGCGCGCCCATCCGAACAAGTATCCGAAAACGACAATCCACCCGAACACGGGGATCAGTCCAACCAGCGACAACACCGCAAGCTTGCCGAACCAACCCGGCGAGTTCTTGATATCGTTCCAGGCGGCGCTAAAATAACCTGTCTGCATAGCGAGCCTCTTCTTCTCTTGCTTTCGTTTTTCCCACCATACACGCGCGGGATTGCTGCGCAATAATTCGTTGCCATTCCGTCAGCGGCAAAGAGCGTAAAAGAGCCCGCTGCAGTGCAGCGGGCTCTGTGCAAAGTTCGTTGAACCAGCGAGTTACTTCAGGGTAACAGCAGCGCCGGCTTCCTCGAGCTTGGCCTTGATCTCCTCGGCCTTCTCCTTGTTGACGCCCTCCTGGACAGCCTTCGGAGCGCCCTCGACGACCTCCTTGGCCTCCTTCAGGCCCAGACCGGTGATCTCGCGGACAACCTTGATGACAGCGATCTTGTTGTCGCCGAAGCCCTCGAGGACAACGTCGAAGTCGGTCTTCTCCTCAGCGGCAGCGCCACCGTCGGCAGCCGGAGCGGCAGCCACGGCCACGGGAGCAGCGGCGGACACGCCGAAGGTCTCCTCGATGTCCTTAACCAGCTCGGAAGCCTCGAGCAGCGACATTTCCTTCAGGGCCTCGATGATCTCTTCACGAGTAACAGCCATGTTAGTTTCCTTTCAAAACGGCCGGAGGTTCCGGCCTCTTCTGTTTCATACCATCAGGCGGCATTTCCTATGCCGCCAACGCTGCATTTACGCAGCTTCCTTCTGATCGGCCACAGCCTTCGTGACCTGAGCAAGACCGCTGGGCACGCCGTTGAGGGCAACAGCAAGACCGCGGGCAACACCGGAAATAGCACCGGCGATCTGAGCGATGAGCTCTTCGCGGGACGGCAGAGAAGCAATAGCTTCCACCTCGGCAGCCGAAACAGCTGCGCCTTCCATCAAGCCGCCTTTGATCTCAAGGTTCTTGTTGGTCTTGGCGAAGTTCTTGACGGCCTTAGCAGCGGCAGCCACGTCCTCACCAGCGAACACGAACGCGCTCGGACCTTCCAGCATGTCCTCCAGCGTGGGCAGCTCGGCCTCGGCCAGGGCGATGTGCATCAGGGTGTTCTTGTACACCTTCAGGCTCGCGCCAGCTTCACGGATCTCCGAGCGCAGGGCCTGGATCTCCTTCACGCTCAGGCCGCAGTAATCCACGACCCACACAGCGGAAACGCCGTTCAGATCTTCCTTGATCTTGACCAGCGTCTCTTGGTTCTTTACGTTGGGCATTGGTACACCTCCTTTTCCTCAAACTCGGGTTCCGCCCCTTGCGGGTGGGATCGTCGCTTGAAGAAAAGAAACGACCCCTGCCGTCCAAAGACAACAGGGGCCGTCAAAGCGCGAAACTTATCAGAACCACCTCGGCGGGCCGCGTCTCTTCGCGATTAAACCTTTCGGTGCCTGCTGTCTTGGGCAGCGGAACTACATCCATTAACGCCGCTTCGAAGAAGCAGCCCTTATATTTTGACAGGCTTTTTCAGAATGTCAAGAAAAAAAGTGCGGGGCCTCCCATTTTTCGGAAAGCCCCGCACCTGTCGTTTCATGCAAGCGAACTACGCCGCATTCCCCTGAGCATCGCCCGTTGCCTGAGCCTGCTCGGCGGTCTTTTCCGCCGCATCGCTCGAAGACTTGACGCTGCCGGAGCCGCCGATGATCTCCTGTGCAGGATTCGTCGGCTCGGCCTCCACGT
Source organism: Paraeggerthella hongkongensis (assembly GCF_003340345.1). Taxonomy (GTDB): domain Bacteria; phylum Actinomycetota; class Coriobacteriia; order Coriobacteriales; family Eggerthellaceae; genus Paraeggerthella; species Paraeggerthella hominis. Next base: position 75,986 of record NZ_PPTQ01000014.1, read on the forward strand.
AGGTGAACTCGATCGTGTCGCCTTCCTTGTACCCGACGATCTCGATCAGCCCGGGCAACGCGAAGTCGTAGATGCTGGAACCCTCGGCAAGCTTCACGTAGAAGTGGGAGTTGCCTTCCACGACCGCCTGGGCAATGTGAGAGATCGTGCCCTTCGCCTCGAGCGCGCCCGTATCCACGTCGCCATCGGAAAGAACGCCGTTCGTTGCCAACAGAGCCTGGTATGCCTTCTGGCATTCGGCAACCGTGTTGCCCACGGCCACATTCTGGTAGCGCTGGATATCGAGCATGGCGAACTGCTTCACCAGACCGGCGTCGTCCTTCAAAGCCATGAAGTACGTCGGCTGTCCTGAGACGTTGATCAGAAGCGGGAACGTCGCACGGTAGCGCAAGTTCTGAACCTGGCCCTCTGCGGACTGCATAGCCGATTCTTCCGTCGCGCCCGAAACCGAGTAGAAATGCGATTCGGCCGTACGCTGGTTGATCAGCACGAAGCCCACGATGGAGTTGTCCGCCGTGGCCGAGGTCACGCCCGTGTACACCCACACGTCATCGTCTTTGGCAATGTAGTTGTAACCCAGGTTGCCATCGGTTCCCGGCGTGGTCTGCACCACGTTGCGCTGACCCAGAACGGAGTTCAGCCAGCCGTCCTTGTACTTGCCCGACCAGTTGTACTGCTCAAGCAGAAGATCGGTCGGATACGCATGGTCGACCCACTGCGGAACGTCCTGGATGGCCAGATCCTGCGTCTCGCCCGTGGTGGCGTCAACCATGACCACGCGCTGGATGGTGGTGCCGCCGAACAGCCCGATGGTGCGGGTCTGCACCGGGCAGATCCACCACGGATGCCCCTCGTCGTCGATCTCGAAGGATTTCTGATCGAACATGTAGAAGGGGTAGCTCAGCTGCACGTGGCGATCGATGTTGCGCGCAAGCGGCTCGGACTCGGAATAGTAGATGGGGCTGTCGCCAAGCTTGACGATCTCGGCATCCTGCGTCGTCATGTTCACCAAGGCGTAAGCCGGGATGCCGCCATCGCGGTTCGTAAACCACTTGAACAGGTCCGCGTAACCAAGCGGGCTCACGCGAACGGGCGCGCTCTGGTAGTTGATCTGACTGTACAGAGGCGAGATCTCGAACTGGCTCACGAACTCGGGAATGGAACCCATCTCGCGGTTGCCCAGCAGGATGGCCGAGCTGCGGTCGATAACGGGAATCTCCGAGTAATTGACCTCTTTGATGTCCTGCGCGAAGTTGTCTTCGGTCGTCTGCAGCACGTTCGCGTACTTCGCGGCGTTGCCCGGGAAGATGGACAGCGACGCCACCGCTCCCACAACGCCCAGCAGCGCAACCAGAATCGGCAGGTACGACGCCCACTTGAACGCCTTCGCCTTGCCAGGACTCGGATCCACCTTGCTCGTGCCCGTCTCATAGCTGCGCGACTTGCCCCAGAACAGCAGGAACAACGGCAGCAGGATGAACATGGCCACGAACATCCACGTGTCCGTGCTGTGGATGTTGATGGGCGGATGGAACCACCAATACGCGCACAAGCCCACGATGACGATGAGGATGGCGGCCCCGATAAGAGCCTTCTTTCCCCAAGCAGCCACCTGGTCGGCGAACGGGATCTCCACGTTCACGTGCGGCGGCTTTCCACCGCCGCCATTGCCCGAACCCGCAGCGGAATCGCTTGCGCGCCCACCGCGTCCGGCGTTGTCTCCGTCGTTGTTGAACGGCGAGCCGGTGCCCGAACCGCCGAAACCTCCGTCGACGTCCACGCCCGACTGTTTAAGCGCTTCGAGCAGCGCTTCAAATCCGGATGTCTGTTTCACGGCATCCCTTTCAGTCTTTCCCCGATACTAAATGCTTAACTATACACCAAGGCGCTCGATCGAATGCGACGATCAAGCGCCCTCGTTACCTTCTTCTTACAAAAGATTCCGAAGCACGAACTGAAGAATGCCTCCGTGCTCGTAATAGCGTCCCTCGGTCGGCGTATCCACCCGCACGATCGCCTGGAACTCCACTGCCGTTCCGTCTTCGCGATCGGCCCGCACGCCCACCACGCTCGGCTCGGGCAGCCCTGCCGAAAAATCGATCGGAGCTATCGTGTACCGCTCCGATCCGTCCAGACCCAAGCTCTCGGCGCTCTCCCCGTCCAGGAACTGCAACGGCAAAATGCCCATGCCGATCAAATTGCTGCGATGGATGCGCTCGAAGCTCTCGGCGAACGCAGCCCGAATGCCCAGCAGCATGGGGCCCTTGGCCGCCCAGTCGCGGCTCGAGCCGCTGCCGTACATCTTGCCCGCCACCACGACCAACGGCACGCCGGCATCCCCGTACTTCATCGCAGCATCGAACAGCGGGCGAATCTGCCCGTCCGTGAAATCGCGCGTCCAGCCGCCCTTCTTGCCCTCGGCCAAAAGGTTCTGCAGCTTCACGTTGGCGAACGTGCCGCGCATCATCACTTCGTGATTGCCGCGGCGCGCGCCGTACGTGTTGAAGTCAGCCGGCGCCACCCCGCGCTCCTCAAGATAGCGAGCAGCCGGAGAGTCCGCCGCAATGGATCCGGCCGGAGAGATGTGGTCCGTCGTGATGAAATCGCCCAAGCGGCCCAGAACGCGCGCTCCCTCGATGGCCTCGGGCGCCGAAGGCTCGCGCTCCATGCCGTCGAAGTACGGGGCGCGACGCACGTACGTCGACGCATCGTCCCATGCGAAGGTGTCGCTCGGCTCTTTTCCGAGCGCCTGCCAGGCAGCGTCGCCGTCGTAGAGACCGCGCGTGCCCGCCTCGTACAGCTCGCGGGTAACGCACCTCTCTACCAAAGCGTCGATCTCTTCCTCGGTCGGCCAGATGTCGGCCAGCAGCACCGGTGCGCCGTCCGGGCGCGTGCCCAGCGCATCGTGCTCCAGGTCGACGTCCATCGTGCCCGCAAGCGCGTACGCGATGACCTCGGCCGGAGCAGCCAGGTAGTTCTGGGATACATCGGGCGAGATGCGTCCTTCGAAGTTGCGGTTGCCCGACAAAACGCTCGCCAGTTCCACGTCGTCAGCCACGTCGTGCAGCGCATCCAAAATAGGACCGGAGTTCCCGATGCAGCTCATGCATCCGAAGCCGCACGTGTAGAATCCCAAGCTACGCAAACCGTCCAACAGCTCCGCGCGCTCCAGCAAAAGCTCGGTGGCCTTGCTGCCCGGCGCCAAAATGCACTTGACCCACGGCTTCGGCGAAAGCCCCGCCTCCGCCGCCTTGGCAGCAAGCAGGCCCGCTGCCAGCATCATGCGAGGGTCGGTGGCGGTCGTGCAGCTGGTCACCGCTGCAATGGCAAGCGCGCCATGCGTGATGTCGAAAGCCTGGCCCCGTACATCCACCTGGACGGTCTGGCGCAAATCCAGGCCCCGATCGGCGCACACCGCACGGAAACGCTCCTGCACGCCGGACAGGGAAATCCTGTCGTGCGGACGCGACGGCCCCGCCAACGACCGCTCGACCTCGCTCAAATCAAGTTCGATAACCTCGGCATAAGCACGCTCTTGAGCAGCGGGGTCGTTCCAAAAACCCTGCGCCTTCGCGTACGCTTCCACCAGTGCAACCTGCTCGTCGGAGCGTCCCGTCAGGCGCAGGTACGCCAACGTCTGCTCGTCAACCGGGAACAAGGTGCACGTGCTGCCGTACTCCGGCGTCATGTTGGAGATGCACGTACGCTGCGTGGCGTTCAAGCTGTCCAAGCCCGGGCCGAAGCATTCCACGAAGCACCCGACCACGCCCTTCGCCCGCAGCATCTGAGCGAACGTCAGCGCCACGTCCATGGCGGCAACGCCCTCGGACAACCGGCCCGTCAGCTTCACGCCCACCACGCGCGGCACGAGCGTGGTGATCGGCTGGCCGAGCGCCGCAGCCTCGGCTTCGATGCCGCCGACGCCCCAGCCCAGCACGCCGATGCCGTTGGCCGTCGGCGTATGGCTGTCGGTGCCCACCAGCGTGTCGAAGTAAGCTACCGGAGCTTCTCCTTCGGCAACCGCAACGCCCGCCGCATATGACGTCATGACCACGCGCGCGAACTGCTCGATGTTCAGCTGATGGCAAATGCCCGCTCCCGGCGGCACGATGCGCACGTTGTCGAACGACTCCTGAGCCCACTTCAGGAAGTCGTAGCGCTCGCGGTTGCGCTCGAACTCCAGCTCCATGTTGCGCTCAAGGGCGCCCGCGCAGCCAGCTTCGTCGGCTATCACGGAATGGTCGATCACCAAATCGCACGGGATCTGCGGATTGATCTTAGCGGGATCTCCGCCCAACTGCGCGCACGCTTCGCGCATCACGGCGAAATCAACGAACACGGGCACGCCCGTGAAGTCCTGGAACAGCACGCGCGCCGGGCAGAATTCAACCTCGCTGCCCACCTCGCCCGCATTTCCCGCAGCAACAATACGTCCCGCCAGCTTCTCCGCCGCCTCAGAGTCCTCGGCGTTGCGCAGAACGTTCTCGAGCAAAACCGTCAACGCGTACGGAAGGCGTTCGGAACCAGGAACCCCCGCAACGGGATAGTACGTGTACGCCGCGCCGTTCACCTCAAGCGTAGCGGCAAACCGATCGTTCTTGACCGTCATCGACGACCTCCTCCTCTAATCCATCTGCTCAAGCGCTTCTTCAAGCGCAGCAGTAAACTCAGAACAACGTGCAGCCCGCTCGCTCGACCTTGTAGCCTTGCGAATGTCGGCGGTCAGGTACTTACCGTCGGCATACACGGCGCGCACCGCGCGACGGATGCGCTCGGCCGCCTCGCGCTCGCCCACATGATCAAGCATCATAGCGGCAGACAGGATCTGCGCTGTCGGGTTCGCCTTGTCCTGCCCCGCGATGTCGGGAGCGCTGCCGTGCACGGCTTCGAACACTGCATAGCGCTTGCCGATGTTCGCCCCAGGGGCAATGCCCAAGCCGCCCACCAAACCAGCAGCCAAATCGCTTGCTATGTCACCGTACAGGTTGGGGAACACCACCACATCGAATTGGGAGGGGTCCACCACCATGTTCATGCAGAACGCATCCACAATGCGATCGTCGAACTCTATCGACGCCGCGCGCTCTTCGGCAACCTCCCGCGCGACGCGCAGGAACAAGCCGTCCGAGTGCTTCATGATATTGGCTTTGTGAACGGCGGTGACCTTCGTGCGCCCATGTTTGGCCGCATAGTCGAAAGCGTACTCCACAATGTCGCGCGTCGCCGTCACCGAAATAGGCTTCACGGAAATGCCCGAGTCCGGGCGAATCGCTCCCGCACCCGTTTCTTCGCAGAACCGTATGAGATCGCGTGCAGCTTGCGAACCTTCCTCGAACTCGATGCCAGCGTACAGGTCTTCCGAGTTCTCGCGCACGATCACCATGTCCACGTCATCGTAGCGACCGCCCGCCCCGGGAAGCGACAACACGGGACGCAAACAGACGTACAGTCCGAGCGCCCTTCGCAGGGCGACGTTAACGCTGCGAAAGCCCGTGCCCACAGGCGTGGTAATGGGTCCTTTGATGGCCACGCCGTTTCGCTTGACCGCTTCTATCGTCGAGTCGGGCAAAGGCGTGCCGCAATGCTCCATCGTATGCGCGCCTGCTTCGGCGACCTCCCACGCGATGGCGGCACCGCTCGCTTCAACCACGCGCTGCATTGCAGCCGAGGTTTCCAAGCCTATACCGTCGCCGGGAATCAACGTCACGGTACGCTTTGCCATGCCTCCTCCTTCTTGCCCCTTGCTGGCTCAGCTCTATCTGCCAAAAGAATAGGCGCCCGATTGGCGCAGAACGAAAGCGGGCCTTAGGCCCGCCTGGTATCGAGAATACGCTACTTCGATTGCACGTTGTCGAGGATTTGCTGTGCGCGGCGCTTGAGCGCGCCCTTACCATTCGAGGCGTCGAAAGCCATACGCGAAGCAAGTTCGTCCTTCACCTGAGAGGACAGCTTGCCCGACGAAAAGTCAACCACAGCAACCAGCATGTCCTGGAATTCGAAATCTCCGTGATAGCACTGAATTGCCTCGTCGATAAGCGGCCATATACGCTCGGAGCGATTCTCCGTTGTAGCCCCCAGCTTGCACAAGAAGCGCATAGCCGCAAGGCGAACAGGGCCGCTCTCCTCATCGAACAGAGCCGTCTCAGCGCCCGGAACCGCCTTGTCGCAAGTGCGGGAGTCATGATCGACCATGCCAGCCAGCACGTCAAGACACTCCCAGCGCGTCTGGGCTTCCGGTCGGTTAAGCGCGTCGATAAACGCATCGCCGTACGGAACGAACAGATCAGCGTGGTCTTTCGAAAGGAAGGCAAGCGCAGCCGCAGCATTTTGACGGCCCCGACGAGACGGGCCCGAAAGCGCGTTTACCAGCTGGATGAATTGACGTTCGTTGCCAAGTGCTTCTTCTGCGATGGTTTTTGTCCCCTGCGTCTTTTCGCTCACCAGACCACTCCTCTGCCCTCATGTGGGAAAATGCAGCTACTAGTATTCGCTTTCATTATACCCTTCGCCCCGATCCCTCCTTGGATCCGGCGCAGAATCAACACGACGCCCCGGCGGGCGGCCCCGCGCAGCTCTCGCGCGCCCCCAAACGCGAAAGGGCCCCGGAACCTGTTACGGCTCCGGGGCCCCTCCCCGCGGCCCGCGCGGAATACGCCGAGCGCCCTGCGCGAGCGCGACGTCCTATCCTCCCACAGCCTGTCGCTGCAGTACTTTCGGCGATGGCGGTCTTAACTTCCGGGTTCGGAATGGGACCGGGTGATCCCCGCCTCCAAGGTCGCGCTCGCGCAGGGCGCTTGGGCTCCGCGCGGCTTCTATGCCGCAGGGCG
>NZ_PPTQ01000015.1 GCF_003340345.1 Paraeggerthella hongkongensis
CGACCATGTCGACGATGTTCTTGGCGGTGTCCTTGACCAGCTGGAGCTGCTCCTGGGGCGTGTTGCCCAGGGCGTTGCCGCCCAGCGCGATGACAACGGACTTGCCGTCACCCTTCTGATAAGGCATGCTAATTCACCTTGTCTTTCTTTAGGAGAGGGTGGCGTACATGACAGCCTTGATGGTGTGCATGCGGTTCTCGGCCTCGTCGAACACCTTGGACTGCTTGGACTCGAACACCTCGTCGGTGACTTCCATCTCGGTGACGCCGAAGCGCTCGGCGATGTCGGCACCGATGGTGGTGTTGGTGTCGTGGAAGGCCGGCAGGCAGTGCAGGAAGATGGCGTTGGGGTCAGCCACAGCCATGAGCTCGGAGGTCACGCGATACGGCTCGAGCAGACGGATGCGCTCGGTCCACACCTCGTCCGGCTCGCCCATGGACACCCACACGTCGGTGTAGATGGCATGCGCGCCCGTGCAGGCGGCCTTGGCATCTTCGGTCAGCGTGATGGTGCAGCCGTTCTCGGCAGCGATTTCCTTGCAGGTCTCGACCAGCTCGGCCTCCGGCATGTTCTCCTTGGGGCCGCAGGCAACGAAGTTCATGCCCAGCTTGGAGCACACGACCATGAGCGAACGAGCAACGTTGTTGGCAGCGTCGCCCATGAACACCAGGGTCTTGCCCTTGATGTCGTAGTTGAAGTTCTCCTGCACCGTCAGGATGTCAGCGAGCATCTGCGTGGGATGCCACTCGGTGGTCAGGCCGTTCCACACCGGCACGCCAGCGTTGGCGCCGAGTTCCTCGACGTCGGTCTGAGCATAGCCACGGAACTCGATGCCGTCGTAGAAGCGGCCGAGCACGCGGGCGGTGTCCTCGATGGACTCCTTCTTGCCCATCTGCGAGCTGCCGGGATCGAGGTAGGTCACGCCCATGCCCAGGTCCATAGCGCCAACTTCGAACGCGCAACGCGTACGAGTGGACGTCTTCTGGAACAGCAGGACGATGTTCTTACCCTCGAGGTAGCGATGGGGGGTACCCGTCAATTTCAGGTTCTTGAACTCGCGGGACAGCTTCAGGAGGTACTCGATCTCCTCGGTCGTGAAGTCGAGGAGCCTCAGAAAGTTGCGACCGCTCAGGCTAGTAGGCATAGTTCATTCCTTTCGTCGTTACTGACAACAAACTTGAAAATCGGCAGGCGGCGCCAAGTTTTCCACCTGCCCCTTTTCGGTGCGCCTCGACCGCTTCGCACAGTCTTGGCGCACCGTAAAAGACAGAAACCGGATGGAACTAGATTATCGCACGAGCGAGGGTAAGACTAGTCCTCGCGGATCAGCGGCATGCTCATGCAGCGCGGGCCGCCACGGCCGCGGGACAGCTCGGCGGAGGGCATCTCCAAAACGTTGAGACCCTTCTCCTTGAGCAGGGCGTTCGTCACGTCGTTGCGCTCGTACACCACGATGGTGCCCGGAGCGATGCACAGCGTGTTCGAGCCGTCGTTCCACTGCTCGCGCTCGGCCGCGATGCGGTCGCCGCCGCCGCAGGGGATGAGCTCCACGGGGTTGCCGACGTACTTCGCCAGGATATCCTCAAGCGTGTCGTTCATTTCCTTGACCTTGATACCATCGCCTTCGGCGGTGATCTCGAACACGGTCAGCGGGCCCATGATGCCCGGGTGGATGGTGAACTTGTCAACGTCGATCTGGGTGAACACCGTGTCGAGGTGCATCATGGCGCGGTTGTTCGGAATGTAGAACGCCAGGATGGTGTCGACCGGGCTGGTTTCATCGTTGAAGATGTTGTGCGCGATCGCGTCGATGGCGTCGGGCTCCGTGCGCTGCGAGATGCCGATGGCCAGCACGTGATCGTTGATGTTGAGGATGTCGCCGCCCTCGATGTGGAACGTGTTGTAGCGGCTGTAATACTCAGGGGTTCCCTGGAAATCGGGATGGTACTTGAAGATGTACTCGGCGTAGATGGTCTCGCGGTTACGCGTGACGGAGTACATGCGGTTGATGGACACGCCGTTGCCGATGGACGCGAACGGGTCGCGGGTGAAGTACAGGTTCGGCATCGGGGCGACGACCATCTTGGAAGACTCGGAAACCAGGTCAACCAAGGAGTTCGACTTGTCCGTATGCAGCTCGGTAAGGTTGATGCCCTCCATCGTCTTCATGACGAAGTCCTTGGCATCGGGGAAGTTCTCCTGCAGGTAGTCGAAGATGATCTTCTGGTAGCGCTCCGTGCGGATGCCGGCCTCTTCGATCCACTGCTTCAGGAACTGCTCGCGCAGCGCAGGGTCAGACTCGAGCACCTCAGCCGTGAGGTCCTCCAGGTAAACGACCTCGACGCCGTTGTCACGCAGAATCTGCGCGAAAGCGTCGTGCTCCTCCTGGGCGACCTTCAAGAACGGGATGTCGTCGAACAGCAGCTCTTCGAGCGTGTTCGGCGTCAGGTTCAGAAGCTCTCGGCCAGGGCGATGGAGCAGAACTTTCTTCAAGGGCTTGATCTCGCTCTTGACGTTCACGCCAGCCATAGCAACCCTCCTTTTCCTTTTATGCATTTACAGATTTTCGACTTGCGGCAGCGCCCGTTGCGCACCGGGCGTCCGTTCGACATCGCCAAAATCTCATGGTTCGAAATAAATTGCAACCACAAAACCGAAACAAAACGGACCCCCTCGCAAAGGCACGTGCTTTTTCGGCGAATGGTAAGGTAAATCTACGCATTTCTTCACATTTTGAACACATTTACTAGCGCAAACTAAAGCGTTTAGACACCCAAAAACGGCCTTATCCGCACAAAAACAAGCGTGCCTCCCCCCTTTCGCACCCGGGCCTTGTTTCGTGTTTATGCATAAATATTCAAAAAGATGCAATTACCCTGCAAACAGGTCGACGCTTTGCGCTCCAGCGCGGGCGCTTTAGGAGCCATTCATGCTTTCGAATCGGGTCTGAGCTATATAAAACCCCTGGTCTACGGCTATTTTTACCACGAGAGAAGCCCTATTGCCCCATTGGCTCATAGTTTGTCCCGCCCGGCTTCATTTAAGGTATAATACCGATGCTCAATGAAACGCGCCCATGGCTCAATGGATAGAGCAACGGACTTCTAATCCGTCGGTTGCAGGTTCGAGTCCTGCTGGGCGCACCAGATTGCTCCAGCCGTTTCGCTTTCGCGAAACGGCTTTTTACTGACTCCATTTTAAAAAACTTTGAATTATTTCAAATTTCTTTTTTTATTGCAATAGTTTTTGCGCATTATTTTTCTTTCCAACAACAGGCTGGAAACCCAGCGCCCATTCGACGCCCGTTCGGGAAACCGATTGGCAACAGCTGCGTCGCAGGGCGCTTCCCCTAAAGATGATAAGTTAGAATAGTAATCTAAATCACCGACAGAAACGCTCGCCCTTGCTCAGCGCATCGAGAGGAGCCGCACATGCCCTACCTGGAAAACCACACGCTTTACTACAAGAAATCCTGCCCGTACTGCCAAAAAGTTCTACGATTCATGGACGCGAACAAGATCACCATGGACACGCGCGACACGCTGCAACCGGGAAACCAGAACGACCTCGTGCGCATTGGAGGCAAGAAGCAAGTCCCCTGCCTCGTTATCGGCAACCGTCCGCTGTACGAATCGGACGACATCGTCTCGTACCTGCGGGGCATCGTATCCTAAAGCGGTGCCCCGACTTCTCGTCTGCGCACTCAGAATCGCTTGCGCAGACGAGCGGCACGCTCGCACAAGTACTCCACCAGCTCGTCTTCAGCAGACGTGGGAGTTCGCGTTTTCAGACGAGACGCCCCGAATCCCCACGTAAATCCGCGTAAAGGCACGGCGCGCACGTCCTCGTTGCCCTTGAACACTTCCAAACACGCCAAATGAGGCAGCGTGAACCCGACGCCCCTCCCGTGCAGCACGAACTCGTATATCCAGAAAATCTCGGAGTACTTCACGATCTCGGGCGGATTCGCTCCGGCGCGCGCGAACCAATCCGACAGCGCGCGGTAGCATTTGAAATCGTCGCCGGGCATGGCGATGCGTCGGCCCGCAAGATCCTCGGGACCGATGGATTCGCAATCGCCGAGCGGATCGTCGCGGCGCACCCAATACCATACGGGAGACGTGTACAGAAGCCGGGATTCGAACTCCTCGTCGCACGGCACGACGGTCAAAGCCATGTCGTAGAGACCCTCTCTCAGCGCGGCCTCGCACAGAGCGTCGGGCATTTCGCACAGCGATATGGACACGTCTGCATGGGTTTTGAGGTAATCCTGCAAGAAATCGCAGCCGAGAAAACCGGGGATGCCGAGCGAGCAGGCAATGCGCAGTTCGACGTAGCCGCTCGAAGCTATGCGATCGAACGCAGCTGCCAGCAAATTGCGCTCGGCTCGCACGCGTTTAGCGTACTCGTAGAACTCATGGGCGTACGGCGTGGCAACGCGCGAGCCGTCCTCGTCCATGGTGAACAGCGAAACTCCCAGTTCGCGCTCCATACTGCGAATAGCCTTCGTGAATCCCTGAGGAGACATGGGAACCTTGGCGGCGGCAGCGCTGAAGCTGGGCGATTCATACGCCAGTATGAAGTAGTCGCACCTGTCCTGAAGCATGGAGCCCTCCCTCCCCTTCTCCAGATCGAACCTTATTGTACTACCAACCGCGTACGAACGGGTGAAACCAAACGTTTCAAGGGGCATCGGCTAGCTGGCCGCGAATCCATTGCGCAACCCGATCCCGAGGGGCCAAACTGAAGGCACGCCGCAGGAGGGCGGCTGGAATCGCTTCTCAGGGAAGCGACGTACAAGGAGGATCATCATGTCCGAAGCAACCAGCAACTTGAGTCGTCGATCGTTTCTCGCAGGGGCCGGCATTCTGACCGCAGGATTCGCCGGAGCCGCGCTGACCGGCTGCAGCCCGAGCGCGCCCGCCACAGGCAGCAAGGACCCGGCTTCCGCGCCCGAAGCGGGCGGCAACGAGCCTGCCGCAAACGGCAGCGATGCTTTGTGGAACATCCCCGAACTGGGAGAGCCGAAAGAAACCGTCAAGGCGGACGTATGCATCGTCGGTGCGGGAGGAACGGGCACGGCAGCGGCCATCCAAGCCATTGACCTGGGTCTCAAGCCGGTTGTGATCGAGCGTCTTTCCGGATACGGAGGATCGTTCATCGGAACCGAAGGCATGACGGCCCTGGAAACGCATTTCACCAAGGCAGACGGCGACATCATGTTCGCCGGCGCCTACAATCCCAACGCCCCGTACGATGTGAAGAACGCCACGAACACGTGCCTGAACTACCATCACTGGATTCCGCAGCACAAGCTGTACGAAAACTTCTTCGGGCAGACGTCCGAAACCATCGACTGGCTGGAAAGCCACGGCATCGAATTCGAAGGAAACATCTCCATCGGCGCCGGTCCGAAGGTATGGCACGTCTACGACAAGGGAGACAACGCCAGCCCCGGCGGCTACTTCATGCAGTGCTTCGGCAAGGAGGCCGAGAAACTGGGCGTTGAAGCTCACTTCAACACATTCGGCCGCAAGCTGATCCTGGAAGACGGCAAAGTGGCCGGCGTTCTGGCCGAAAAGGACAACGGCGACGTATTGAAGGTCGAAGCGCCCGTGGTCATGATATGCACGGGCGGCTACGCGAACAACCCCGAAATGCTCTACAGCGTGTCCGAAACGAAAAACGAGAACATCCAGGCGCTCGGCATGGACTGCCGGGCGGGCGACGGATTGAAGATGGCCAAGGACGCCGGCGCCGAATTCGCCGAAGGCTTGGGCACCGTCATGTGGTGCGGACCCGTCACCATAGGAGCCGTTACGGCAACGTGGACCACCGACGCGTACTCCGTAGGCGTGCAGCCCACCGTATGGCTCAACGAAAAGGGCCAGCGATTCTGCAAAGAAGACCTCTGGCTGGACGACTTCTCGGGCGCTGGCATGTGCGTACGCAACCAGGATAAAACGTTCGCCCTGTTCACCGAAGCAGATATGAAGCGCTGGGAAGCCGACGGCCCCGACGGGCAAGTGTTCTCGTTCGGCACGCCGGGAACGCCGCTGGCAAAAGCGCGCGAGGTCCTGCAAAAAGCCGAAGGCTGCCACGTGGGCGATTCGCTGGAAGACCTCTGCGCCAAAGTCGGGCTGGACCCCGCCGCCGTCAAGGCGACCGTCGAGCAGTACAACGCCTACTGCGACGTCGCGGCGGGCCTGGACGGAGAAGACCCCAGCGCCGACGAGGAATTCGGCAAGCGATCCAAGTTCATGCACAAGGTGGACGCAGGCCCCTATTGGCTGTGCGAAACCGCTGACGGGTTCTACACCACGTGCGGCGGCATCAAGGTGAACGAGAAGATACAAGTCCTCGACGACAAGGACCAGGTGATTCCGGGCCTGTACGCCGGAGGCTCCGACGCAGGCGGACTGTACGGCGACTCCTACGACGTCAAGTTCGCACCTGGCTCGCAAGCCGCCTGGGCCGTGAACTCCGGGCGCCTGGCAATGAAGGACGCCAAGGAGTACCTGGGCAAGTAAGCCGTTTCGCCCGGTGCAGACGATTTTGCAGCCGCCAAGCATCCCTTCCAAACGCTTGGCGTCGAACGCACCGGGCACATCTTTGCGCTGCGGCTTCGGCGCCGCCCCCTCCCCCGCGCCGAAGTCGCAGGACCCCGTGCACCGCGACCCGATCTCAATTCGACCGAGTCGCGGTGCGCTTTCGAGCAGGCGTTTCGCGACGATGGCTCTTGCGCGATGAATCGGGATGCTGCCGCAAACCGCTCCGCATGCGGCAAAAAGCATCGATTCCTGTCAAAATTTCCGGTTTCCACTGCGCAGGACGGCAAGCATCGGGGCGAAAGCGGCTCGATTCCCGCTTTGGGTTTTCGCGTCGATGGCCGGGTTCGACCGGATTCGTGGATTCCCTGGGATAATTTTGCGCGCATCGGAGAAACTTGCGGTACAATAGGCGCCGCGCTTAATGCGATATGCGGGTGTGGTTCAATGGTAGAACCTGAGCCTTCCAAGCTCATGACGCGGGTTCGATTCCCGTCACCCGCTCCACGAACGCTCAAGAAGCCCGATCATCGCGATCGGGCTTCTTTTTTCCTTCGCTTCCCTTGAGTCAGCAAGGCTACAATTCCAGCATTGCGCGGAACCCGCGCGCCGCATAGTAGGAATCGGCTCCGTTGTGAAACGTGAACACGCGGTTGTAACGACGGTCGCAGAACAGCGCGCCGCCTAAAGCGCGCACGTCGTCAGGAGTATCTATCCAGCTCGACGTCTTGAGGTCGAACGCACCGACCTCCTGCAAGCCCCGGTATTGAGCTTCGGCGAGAATCTTCGCGCCCATGGCATCCGCCACGCCAAGCGCGCTCCCTTGCGGCTTGTTGCGCTTGCGAGCTTGAAGCGCTGCGTCGTCGTAGCACAAGCCTCTTCTCCCGGCAGGACTTTCAGGCGAGCAGTCGAAGAACGCGAGCGCATCGCCAGCGGCTCGATCGCGCACGACGTCAGGTTGGCCGCCGGATGCCTCCATGGCCTGCAAGACGGCCAGCTTCCCGGGAGTCGCCGCAAGGCGAAGACGCACGTCGTCCCATGACGCATCAAGATGACGCTCGGGATGTTGTTCGAAACGGACGCGCAAGGCTGTCAGCAGATCGTCGAACTCACGATCGGCTTCGGAATGGACGGATTCCATCGCTATCGCCCCCTTATCTAGTCTCATGCTCATTTGAAAACATGGTAGGACAAGAAGGCGCGCGCGACGCACAGGACGCGAAACGGGAAGGAAACGGTTGCCGGCGGCGTTTGCGCCTCGACAGGAACGCCGGGGTCTTGGAAAGTTGCAAACCGCTTGCACGGACGCCGATACGATTCAAAGAAGAAAAATGGTCGGGATGACAGGATTCGAACCTGCGACATCCTGCTCCCAAAGCAGGCGCGCTACCAGGCTGCGCCACATCCCGACGTTCGGCTTGACGAAAGCCTATACATGATAAACGAACCGCATGATAATGGCAAACGCAAAGACGGCGAGCGCCGGAGGGCAGCTCGAACGGCCCCGTACGACGTACGGCGCTTCAGCGCGCGGTCGCTAGCGCTTCGCCTCCAGCTTCGATCGCAGCTCGCGCCACAACGGGACTCGCTTGTTATTCGAGCTCCCGCGACATGACAAGTCGCGCGTAATCCTGGGTCTGATGAAGCACGTGGGCAACCACCACGCGATCGTCCCTAAAGGCGTACAAAACGATGTACTTGTTCACGAAGAAAGACCGGTACCCCAACGAGGCCAGCTCCGGCATGCGGGACAATGCATGCAACAGAGGATTGTCGCACACGATGCCAAGCTGACGATCGAACTCGTCAACGAACCTCCGAGCCGCTTGAGGGCTTCTCTTCACATCGAGAAGGTATTCGACAATGCCCCGGTAGTCGTTTTGAGCGCCCCTGAGGATAACGTACTCATAGGCCATATTCGCCGCGCATCCTGCTCGTGAACTCCTTGCCGCCGACGAAATCGCCGGAAGCATACTCAGCCTCGGCCTGCGAAATTCTCGACAGCAACCGGGCATGAGCCAATTCGACCTGCATCGCCTCGTAGTCTTCGCTGCGCATTACCACGAACGCGTCGTAGCCGTTCCTCGTCACCGTGATGGGAGTGGAAGACTCCTCCACCAGCGTCGTGAACGCAGCCGTGTTCTTCATGTCCCGAATAGGCACGCACCTCGGTGCGCGATAGGGCTTTTCCTGAAGCTGGGGCATTTCAAACTCCCTTCGTTTTGTGGCCTAATTGTACCACGCACTCCTACGAAGAAATGCCCAAGGCATGAACTCGACCCAAAAACGTCAACGCGTTAAACGAACCGCATGATAATGGCAAACGCAAAGACGGCGAGCGCCGGAGGGCAGCTCGAACGGCCCGTACGACGTACGGCGCTTCAGCGCACGGTTGCTAGCGCTTCGCCTCCAGCTTCGATCGCAGCTCGCGCAGGGCATTGCCGCGATGAGACACCGCGTTCTTCTCTTCGGGAAGCGCCTCGGCAAGCGTACGGCCATCCGCGAACACGTCCGGCAGGAACAGCGGGTCGTACCCGAAGCCGTTGCTCCCTCGCTCCTCATGCCCGATCCGGCCCTCCACGGTACCTCGCGCCACCGTTTCCGAACCGTCTTCGTCGATCAGCACGAGCGTGCACACGAATCGCGCCGTACGGTCGTGATCGGGCACGTCCGCAAGCGCTGAGAGAAGCTTGGCGTTGTTGTCGGCATCGGTGGCGTCTTCGCCTGCGTAACGAGCCGAGTACACGCCGGGCGCGCCGTCGAGCGCGTCGACCTCAAGACCGGAATCGTCGGCCAAAACGGCCTTCCCGCCGCTCGCTTCGTGCGCCGCGCGCGCCTTGATGCGCGCGTTGCCCAAAAACGTATCGGCATCTTCTGCAGGGTCGGATTGGATCCCCAGCTGACGCAGCGTGCCGAACTCCCAACCGGGAAAGTCCAGCGCCTCGGCGATCTCCTGAGCCTTATGAGCATTGTTGCTTGCGATGACAACCGTTTTCATGCGATGCCTTTCGTCTCTTTCATGCCAGCGGCCTGTAGCTGACGCAAAATGCCTACGAGCACGGGGGAAAGTCCACGCGCCCGGCGGCGTCGATAGGATTGCGAAACACCCGGCTGCCGAACGTGCGGAACTCTTCGGCATCCTCTCCGGTGGTGTAGAACTCGTAGCGCGGCACATGGTCGCACGAAGCAAGGGCTCCGCGTCGACCGAGTATCTGCATCACGTCGTTCGCGGCTTCCTTAGCCGACGAGATGAGCGTGACATCGCGCCCCACCACGCCGCCTATCAGCGCTTTCAGCAACGGAAAATGCGTGCAGCCAAGCACCAGCGTGTCGATGTCGCATCGACGGAGCGGCTCGAGATACTCCTTCGCGATTTCCTGGAACGCCGGACGGATGTAGACCTTCGACGCAAGCGAGGTGTAGTTTTCAATGGGTCCCTCGGCCATGCGAATGCCCTGCTCGGCAATCTCGACGAAACGGGGCGTAGCCGTCGAGAACACGGTGATCCCCGCGTCGATGTGGCGGATGGCGTCGGTGTACGCGTTCGAGTCCACCGTCGCCTTCGTTGCAATTACCCCGACCCGGCGACTCTTCGTAGCGTGAACCGCCGCACGAGCCCCAGGTTCCACCACGCCGATGACCGGCACGGGAAACGTCTTTTGAGCATGAGCCAAACCGGCAGCCGTCGCCGTGTTGCACGCGATGACGATGAGCTTGACGCCGCGCTCCACCAGCCAACCGCCGATCTGCTGCACGAATCCGTCAACCTCGGACAACGAGCGAGGCCCGTAGGGACAGCGAGCCGAATCTCCTAGGTACGTGATAGACTCGTGCGGAAGGGCCTTCGCGATCTCGCGCGCAACGGTAAGCCC
This sequence comes from Paraeggerthella hongkongensis, assembly GCF_003340345.1. Classification (GTDB taxonomy): domain Bacteria; phylum Actinomycetota; class Coriobacteriia; order Coriobacteriales; family Eggerthellaceae; genus Paraeggerthella; species Paraeggerthella hominis. Next base: position 10,421 of record NZ_PPTQ01000015.1, read on the forward strand.
GCCAAAGCCTGAATCGAACACGCCGATCGGCGCGTTGTCGTAAGGAATGCGCAATCCGTTCTCGCGCGACTCGGTAGATGTTCGAAGATCGTCCATGCATCCAAGTATACCGCAGGCTCGGTTCATGCACCGAATCGGCACCGGGCTGCCATAGTTTCTGCTAATCTTGCAGCTGCCCTAAAACCCGAACGAACCCCCGAAGAAAGAAGCCCATGAGCTTTCAAGCTATCGAATACCAGATGATCGTGCTGTTTTTAGCCATGGCGCTTGGATTCGTCGCGCGCAAGCTGCACGTCATGAGCGAGGAATCGGACAAGATGCTCTCGCGCCTGGTACTGACCATCACCCTCCCATGCACGATCCTGGCATCCGTCCTCACGCGCGACAGCCTGCCCGATCCCGCCACTATCGGAACCATCCTTTTGTTCTCGTGCCTCGCGTTCGCGCTGGTCCTTGCCATCGCCTTCGCCGTGCCGCTTCTGTTCGGGCTCAATCCCTCGAAACGCGGAACGTACAGCTTCATGCTGGCGTTCGGCAACACGGGCTTTCTGGGATACCCGGTGCTCGAAGCGGTTTTCGGCCGCGAGGCAGTTCTTTACGGAGCGATATTCAACATCCCTTTCAACATTTTGGTGTTTACCGCAGGCGTTATGATGCTCTCCCAATCCGAGCGAAGCCTGAAAGAACAGGTGCGCGAAGGCGCGCGCAACCTGATCAGCCCCAGTCTGATCGCATGCCTTGCAACCATGGCGCTCGCGCTTTTGAACGTGACGGACATCGGCGTGTTCGGCGAAGCCATCGACACCATGGGCTCGATGACCACGCCGGCGGCGCTGCTCATCATTGGATCGAGCCTGGCAACCGTGCCTGTAAAAACAATGGTCACGCACTTCAGAACCTACATCATGGCGGCGTTTCGCCTGCTGATCATTCCCGTATGCATCTGGCTTGCGTTCAGTCCCTTCGTTGCCGACCCGCTGCTGCTCGGCGTGCTGGTCGTGGTGAACGGAATGCCCGTGGCAACGAACGGCACCATCCTATGCCTGCGCTACGGAGGAGATCTGAACACCATCATACGCGGAACGTTCGTGACGACCGCGCTTTCGCTTGTAACCATCCCCGTTCTTGCCGCTTTGGTGGGCGGCGTGTAGGAGCGAACCATGTCCAAGCAACACGAAACGAAAACCAACGCCGTACGCGAACTGGAAGCAGCCCATGTCGACTTCGAAGTGCGCTTCTTCGACTGCCCCGAGGCCCTGTCGGGCGTCGAGGTGGCACAGCTTCTGGGACTCGACCAGGACCGCGTGTTCAAAACCCTGGTCACACAGGGAAAATCGGGGGAACACTACGTGTTCATGATACCCGTGGCCTGCGAACTCGATCTCAAGAAGGCAGCGGCGGCCGTGAACGAGAAAGCCGTAGCCATGATCAAAGCGCGCGAGCTTTTACCGCTCACCGGCTACGTGCACGGAGGCTGCTCTCCCGTGGGCATGAAAAAGCAGTTCGTCACGACCATCGACGAAACAGCCGAGCTGTTCGAGCGCATCGCCTTTTCCGGAGGGCGCATCGGATGCCAGGTGGAAATGCCGCTTTCCGAACTGGCGCGCATGATGCCGCTTGGCATAGCGGATCTGACCGTGGTATAGCCTACCAGTGGCTAACCACCACGTCACCCGGCTGAATGATGCCGTACAAAGCCGCAGCAGACGAAGGCGGCAGGTTCACGCAACCGTGGCTTCCGCCGCCGTCCTGGTACCTTGTACCGCCGAAATACGGCTGCCAATCGGCATCGTGCATGCCGATCACGTTGCCGACGAACGGCATCCAGTACTGCACGGTGGACTCGTACTTCGAGCCGTCCAGGTTCGTCCCCTTCAACACCGACGGAGATGCCTTCGAGTTGAGCACGTACACGCCCGTGGGGGTATTGTGCGCGCCGTTGGGCGTGCCGCTCACGCACGGGGCCTCCCAGATCAGCGCGCCCGAAGCGTCGTAGAAGCGAACGTACTGCTCGGACAGGTCGATGTCGCAGTACCGAGCGCCCCAGTCCTGGGCTCCGGCGCCATTGAACGCCGTGCCCGAAGAGAACGTGGGAACCTCCGCGCTCTGCACGCTTCCTGCAGCGACCGCCTCTTTCACCATGGCAAGAAGCGCATCGCGATCGACGTCCCATCCGTAAGGCCCGCCCTGGACGGTAATCACCTTGCCGTCGGGCCGCGTGTACGTACGCGCCGTGCCCACGGTGTCGCACGCGGCAACCACCCCGTCGACCCACGCGGTAAGAGCCTCTTCGTTCAACGTAGCGTTCATGTCTTCACCGAGCACGACCCACTGAGAAACAAGGTCGGGATTAACAGCGCCCACCTGGGTTCCGCCCATAGTGAGCGTGAGGTTCGCCTTGATCATGGTGTTGGCCGAATCGGCCGCAGCTTTCAGTCGCTGATCGGAGGAGAGGACGGTCGGCTTCTTCAGATGGTCGGCCGTCAGCTTGGCCGTGGGGTCGAGCGCTACCAACGCCTCGTCAGCCGCCCGCACAACCGCATCGGCATCAAGGGCGGTTCCGGGGACCTCTGCTTTCACGACGAATGCGCCTACGGATTCATCGTAGGCAACCGTGGCATCCGCTGGCGGCGTAGCGGTTTCGTTGAACGTTTCCACAGCCTTACGTACGGCCTGTTCAAGGCCGGATTCATTGAAGCTTGCAACCAATTTGTCGGTAGCATCGTGCGTGCGCGCCAGCTCAAGGGGCCACGCCCACGGGTTGACATCCGCATGAGCTTGCTGGACGATCTTTTCGGAATCAAGCGACAGACCGGCATCGGCAGCCGTCAACTTCAACGTGAACCCTTGCCCGGTCACGGTAAGCTTGTAATCCTCGACGGAGGATGCCAGAGAACGCTCGGCATCCGCGGAGGACATGAGCGACACGTCCACGTTGCCAATGGTGGAGTTCGGCATGAATCGATCGAAAAAGTACACCGACCCGCCGATGTATGCAGCAGCCGCCAGCGCCACGATCACGCCCAGCACGATGGCGAGCACCTTCAACGGCCTGCGCCGCCGACGAGGAACGGCCATCGCATCCGCAGAGAGCGTATGGAGCGAGTCGGGGGACGCGTACACCTGCTCGGAAGCGTACATCAACGGATAGTCCTCCGCCTTCGAAGCGGAAGCGGGCGGCATGGCGGCCGTCGCATCGGGAGCCGAAGAATCGGAGGGAACAGGAGAAACTACCTGCTCAGAATCGGTATCGTTCGGACGCTGCGCGCCAGCGGCATGACGGCCGTGCGCAGCCTTGTTATATTTCTTGTCGCTCATAATCTCTCTCATGAGGTCGGGGCGTCGCATTATTGTAGCAATCAAAAGCTGCTTTTTCTGTAACAAAACGGCAGCAGCTACAACTAACGAGCCGTTCGGCGGCAGCGCGGAAGTCCCGGGGTTGGGCGCGAATCAGGGGCGTTTCCACGCGCTGGGTTGCCACCGACGCGTCCGAACCCGGGCTTCCGCTTGCCTGCGCACGCTTGAAGCAACAGCCCAACGAGCCTGCTCGCCCCATGCGAACCTGAAACAAAAAAGCCGCCCGATCTGCGATTTCGCACGATCTGGCGGCTTACTTGTCTTGGTGGAGGCGCGGAGAATCGAACTCCGGTCCATACTACATAATCCATGAGGCTCTACAAGCTTAGTCGTTGGTCGGATTTCGGACGGGCGCGGTCCATCGACAAACGTAGCCCAACCTAGCCGGTTCGATCTTTGCTTGAGCCATACCGGCTACGTGCTCAAGCGCATTCCCCTTAGTTGATGCCGGACCGAGAGTCGGGGAAATCCCAAGGCCGACAGCCAGGTGCGATTAAGCAGCCATGGCGAGCGCCGGAGCGCTCTGAGTGTTGTTCTTGCCAATTAAATTGACGGTACCCCTGTTTAACGTGGCGAGGAGACCACGACCTGCTCCTCATTTCAAACGTACCATGTCGAAACCAGTCGCCCCCCTTGCATAAGGCAAGGCCGTTCGCCTGCTCGGCGAAACGTCCAGGGTCGATAAGCCCCACCTTGTCAAAGTTCACGCGACGACATCGCCTACCGGCGTATCGGAATGCCGGAGCGTCAGATGCATCGCGAACGTTCATTCTATCCGGTGATCCCGGTTTGTCAAGCGAAGGGCCTCCGAGCGCTTCCCCGAAGACCCTTCAGCTAGGCAACTAGGCAGTTCGGCAAGCAGCCGCTACTTCTTCAAAAGCGAGCTGAAATCAAGGGCGCTCTTGATGTCGTCGAACGCACCTTTCAACTCAGCCGCAACGGCGATGCCGTCCTTGTAGATGGCGTTGACGTCCTCGGTCGCCTGAGCAACGCCTTCCTTCGTGATGCCCAGGTCGAATTCGTTGTCCTCCTCGGCACCCTCTTCTTCGTCCTCGTCGTCTTCGACGTACAGGTACTCGGCCTCCTCGCCGTCCTCCATGAGCACGAAGCCGATGCGATTGCCCTCGTCGTCTTCGATATAGCGGACGATATCGTCCTCGTCCAGCTCGAGCTCCACCAATTCGTACCCGTCGTCTTCATCGGAAGGCTCGTCGATGAACTCCTCGTCATCGTCGCCTACGATATGAAAGCCCTCCTCGGACAGATCGACTCCGGTCTTCTGCTCGACGACCGCCGCCAGGCCGCCGTCGTCACCATCGGGGCTGGTCTCCCCTTCGCCGTCGGGCCCTTCTTCGGCGAAGAAATCCTCGTACGCCTCCTCGAGGTTCGCTTCGTCGTCGCGTGGATCGAACTCTTCGTCGTCTTGGAATTCCTCGACGTCTTCGATCTCGGTTTGCTGATCGATCAGCTCGGCCTCCGTTTCGGCGCCGGCTTCCATGCTCTCCAGCTGTTCGTCCAAGCCCATGATGGCCTCCTTTTCCACTTCGTCGACCGGCGCGAGGCGCGGCTCGGCATCTAACGGTTGCGCTCCTTCAGCGCTCGCTCCACCTCGCGGCGAGAATCGCGGGCAGCCATGCTGGCTCGCTTGTCGTAGAGCTTCTTGCCGCGCGCGACCGCCAGCTCCACCTTCACGAGCGAATTCTCCTTGAAGTACATCTTAAGGGGCACGATGGCCATGCCCTTTTCCTTCACCTGCTCTTGCAGCTGGCGAATCTCCTTCTTATGGAGCAGCAGCTTGCGCTTGCGGTCCGGATCCACGTTCGCGATGTTGCCGTGCGTGTAGGGAGGAATGTGCACGTTGTGCAGCCACACCTCCCCGTTGCGGACGAGCGCGAAGCAATCCGTCAGCTGGCAGTGGTTCTCGCGCAGCGAGCGCACTTCGGTGCCCGTCAGCTCGATGCCGGCCTCCAGCGTTTCGAGGATCTCGTACTCGTGGAACGCCTTGCGGTTCTTGGCTATGGTCTGCGCTTCGCGTTTCATGAGCGTGTTACTCTCCTACTCCGCAGCGGCTTCGCGAAGCGCGTCGGCCGCAACGTCGGAATCCGCCGGGTCCTGCGCGTCGCTCGCATAGCCGCCCATGCCCGGCACGAAGCTTGCGTCCTCGTCCAGATCCAGCGCGAAGCGAACCAGCAAGCGCACCGTGGCGTCCAGGTCGGACAGGCACACCACCTCGGTGGGCGTGTGCATGTAGCGCAGCGGCACGGACACGAGGCCCGTGGGGATGCCGCCGCGCGTCACCTGAATGGCGCGCGCATCGGTGCCGGTCACCGCAGGTTCGGCCTCGATCTGGTACGGAATGCCCTCGGCCTTCGCCGCAGCCACCAAACGCTCGAACACTTCGGGGTTGATGTTAGGGCCGCGCGCAATGACGGGGCCTTCGCCGCACACGATCTTGCCGTACTTGGTCTTTTCGATGCCGGGGTAATCGGTGGCATGAGTGACGTCGAAGGCGATGGCCACGTCCGGGTTCTCGCCGTATGCGGACGTGGTTGCCCCGCGCACGCCGATCTCCTCCTGCACCGTGGCGGCCGCGATGAAGTCGCCTTGCGCACGGCCTGCCTTGGCCAGCTTCTCGAGCACGCGCGTGATCACCCACACGCCCGCCTTGTCGTCGAACGCGCGCGACACGGCCATGTTGCTGCCGAAGCGCTCGAAGCCCACGCCGAACGTGATGACGTCGCCCACGCGCACGAGCTTCTTCACGCGCTTGGCCGGCATGCCCAGGTCGATGACCAGCTGATCGATCGGCGTCACGTTCTTGCGCTCGTCGGCCTTGATCAGGTGGATGGGCTTGCGCCCCACCACGCCGCGCAGAGGCTCGATCGAGTTGGAGGCGTGCACGTCCACGCGCAAGCCGGGCAGGATGGCCGCGTCGACGCCGCCCACGGCAGACACCGACAGAAAGCCGTCGTCGGAAACGTAGGTAACCATAAGGCCGATCTCGTCCATGTGGGCGGCCAGCATGAGCGACGGACCCAGCCCGCGCCCGAACAGCCGCGCATGGACCGAGCCCATGACGTCGGTCTGAATCTCGTCCGCCGTGTCGGCAAGGCGCTCGCGGACAACCTTGGCCACCGCGATCTCGCTTCCGGTGGGCGACGGGGTTTCCAAAAGCCGCTTGAGGTATTTCACCTGGTTTTTCTTCATGATGCTCCTTATGAGACGATGCCGCTTTCGCGCGCGGCTACCACCATTCCTTCTTCTTCGCGCGTTTGCGCTCGGGCTTCGGCGCTCGGAAATCGAGTTCCAGCTGCTCGTCGCAGGCCACCGTGGTGGCTTTTTTGCGCTCGACCTTCACGATGCTCCACGACACGGCGTCTTTTCCGTACAGCTCGAGCATCTTCAGGCGCGCATCGCGCTGGTTGCCCTTGGTTCCCGCACGGGACTCGCTCTCGAATTCGAACAGGCCCTTCGCTCGAGCGTCGGAAGCGACGGGGGAAGAGTAATGGGCGATGTAGGTTTGCATATCCGTCCTTCTTGCAATGCTTGGTGCTTGTGAGCAATCTTACCACGAGCCGCACCGCTCGCGATGACGAGCGCGGGACTTCGAATAACCGTCACGCCCTTGACACCGGACGACCCGAAATCAGGAGCCGTCGGCCTCCCCTTCATGGAAGGCATCGGGCAGAGCAGCACGAAGCACCTGGTCGAACGGCTCTTGAAAAGCCCGTCGAACCAGGCGCTCCTTTTGGGGTCGAGATAGGCGCTTGAAGCGGTACTCCGCGCTCATGGCCTCGCGCTTCGTTGCGAACGCGGCCTGCGCGACAAGGCGAACCGGCAGACGGGAGCGCGTGTACTTCGCCCCCTTGCCCGCGTTGTGCGTGCGCACGCGCTCGGCCACGTCGACCGTGTAGCCCGTGTACCACGTGCCGTCCGCGCATTCGATCACGTACAGATAGTGGGCGGCGTCCGTCGAATCGGCCCGCACGGCGACGCTAGACCCGCACCTTCACGACGATCTTGCGCACATGCTTCGCCGCGCCGAACGAGCACCCGGGCTTATGCCCGTCTTCGGGGGCGAACACGGCAATCTGGCCCGCGCGCAGCACGATGCTGCTGCACCCCGGAGGCGTGCCGTACACGCCGAAGTCAGAATCTTCGTCGAACGAGCCAATCTCGATCATGCCCTCGAGCGGCGCGTACTGAATCAGCTCCTCGCCCGAAACCACGAACTGCACGTCGTAGTAGCGGCGATGGGCTTCCATGCGCTTGTCCGGCGCGGGAACGGTCTCGTACTCCTGCACGTTCGCGAACACGTCGTCGCCGTCGATGTCGACGCGTCCGAGCGGCAATGCGGCCAAGTCGTCGCGCGAGAGGAACTCGTAGGCTTTCCGGAAGCGTTCGGCCAGGTAGTCGTTCTGCGCAGCATGCGCGAGCGGGGTAACGAGCATGGGTGTCCTTTCATAGCGGCTCGCGGCAACGCCGTGCTGTGGGCGCGCCGCTTCGTTCGGCATTGTTCGTGCAGCAGTATACACCTTGCCGCCGCCAACGGCGCCCGGCCCGCAAGCCCTGCGGCGCCGCATGCGCGAACCCGTGAGCCGCACGCAGCAGGCCGCCCGGCCTCACGCCCGTTCGGCGCGCCAATCCTCCCTGGCCAAACAGTACAGCAGCAGGTCCTGAAGCGTCCCGTCATGAGAAGGCTCCGCCGCATGCAGCACGCCTTCGCGCGAGAACCCGCACTTCTCGATGACCCGCCGGGAGCGATCGTTGAACGGGTAGCAGGTGCACGAGACGAGCAGCAGGCCCAGCTCGTCGAAGCCGTAACGAATCATCTCGCGTGCGGCTTCCGTCACGTAACCGCGCCCCCACGCGCGCTTCGCCAGCGCATAGCCCAGCATGAGGCAGTCGACGTTGCGCCGCTGCGGGTCGCGGATAAGGCCGATCGAGCCGATGCACGGCCCGCATGCACCGTCCTCGAAACGCTCGAATATGCCGAACACGTGCGGTGCCGAAGCGATCTCTTCCACGAAGAAGCGCGCATCCTCGCGCGTGCGATGCGGCGCCCACCCGGCGTCCGGCCCGATGGCGGGATCGCTGCAGTACGCGAACACGTCGTCGATGTCCGCCTGGGCAAGTGGGCGCAGCACAAGGCGCTCGGTTTGGAGCGCAGGGCACTGCGCGGACGACGACGCGAGCACGGCGGGCAGCGCGCCCGGATCGCGAGCGACGCTGGCGGCGACGCACGCCCGTAGCTGGTTCTCGTCGAGCACGCGGACGCCCTCGGCGCGCAACGCTCGCGCAGCCACGCCGTACCCGGCAACGAGCGTGCCGGTGAACGTCCCGTCGTAGATAAGGCCGTTGCCGCACGAAGGGCTTTTCGACTTCAGCACCGCAAGTTGGCAGCCTTGGGCGCGCACGCAATCGACCACGCTCTGCGCTCCGGCAAGAAACGCGTCGGTTCCGTCTGCGCCTTGACGGTCCACCACGCGCAGCACGCGCTGTTCAGCCACGATCTCGAACGCCGGATGCGGCACGCTCAAACCGCCCGCAACCTCGGGGCACACGGGCGTCACCTCGTGGAAATCGCGCAAGGCCAGCACGTCCGCGCATGGCTTGGAGGCGCCGTCAAACCGACACGGGGCGCCCAGCAAACACGCGCTCGCCGCTATCTTCATGAAGCACCGTCCGTTCCGTCGACTCTTTCACCGCCCCGTTTCCTTCTGCATTGTACCATCGGGCCGCGCGCGAACGGCACCAGCCGGGCGCACGGAGCTCGGCAAGGCCCGGCACGCTTGCGCTTTCCGATTGAAGACCGGGGAAGCACCCTCGACGATCCGGCCGGCAAGGCAGATAATGACCGTACCAGTCCGTGCGCCGCATGGCGCCGTCCCGTCGAAGGAGCTCCGGTATGATCAACAACTTCTGCAAGAAACCGCTCTGGGAATGCTCGAAGACGCTCGCTGCCGTTGCGCAAGGGCAAAAGCCGGCCGACGTCGTGATTCGAGACGCCAAGCTGGTGAACGTTTGCACCGCGGAGATCCAGGAAGGCATCGACGTGGCCATCGCGCAAGGGCGCATCGCCTACCTGGGAAGCGCCGAACACTGCATCGGCGAAAGCACGCAGGTCATCGACGCGCAGGGACAGTACATCGCGCCCGGATTCCTAGACGGGCACATCCACGTGGAATCGTCGATGATGGGCGTGGGCGAATACGCGCGCGCCGTCGTTCCCCACGGCACCACGGGCATCTACATGGATCCGCACGAGATCTGCAACGTGCTGGGACTCGACGGCGTGAAGGTGATGGACGAGGACGCCCATCGCACGCCGCTCAAAACCATGATCACCACCCCGTCGTGCGTGCCCGCGGTCCCCGGCTTCGAGGACACCGGCTCGTTCGTCGGCCCCGAAGACGTTGCCGAGACCATGAGCTGGCCGAGCGTCGTCGGGCTGGGCGAGATGATGAACTTCCCCGGCATCCTGGGCGGCACCGATCACGCGCACGGCGAAGTGGGAGCCACGCTGGAAGCCGGCAAGATCGTGACCGGCCACTACTCCATGCCCGAAACCGACCGAGGACTGAACGCCTACATCGCCTCGGGCGTGCGCTGCTGCCACGAATCGACGCGCGCCGAAGACGCACTGGCCAAGATGCGCTTCGGCATGTACGCGATGCTGCGCTACGGATCCGCCTGGAAAGACCTGCCGGTGCTGGCCGAAGCCGTGACCGGCAACGACATCGACACGCGCTACGCAGTGCTCGTAAGCGACGACACGCATCCTCACACCCTGGTGGCCGACGGGCACCTCGACCACATCGTGCGCACGGCGGTCGAACTGGGCATCGACCCCGTCACCGCCATCCAGATGGTCACCATCAACTGCGCCCAGTGCTTCCAGATGGATCACGATCTGGGCTCCATCGCGCCGGGCAAGTGCGCCGACATCGTGTTCCTGGACAACCTGGAAGACCTGCGCGTCACGCGCGTCCTGATCGACGGCGACGTTGTCGCCGAAGACGGCAGGCCGACGTTCGACCTGGAGCCGTTCGTGTTCCCCGCATGGGTAACGCACTCCATGCACCTGGGGCTCGACATCACGCCCGAGACGTTCGCCGTGCCGGTGCCCGAAGGAGCGTCGAACACGGCTGCGCGCATCCGCACCATCGAAGTCATACCGGGAAAGGTGGGAACGTTCGAAACGCACGTGGACCTGCCGGTGATCGAAGGGCTTCTGGAGTCCGACACCGGGCTCGACGTGCTCAAGACGTTCGTATTCGAGCGGCACCACGAAACCGGCACGTTCGGCTACGGCTTCGTGAAGGGCTTCGGCATCAAGCGCGGAGCCATGGCGTCCACGGTGGCGCATGACGCGCACAACCTGCTGGTAGTCGGCACGAACGACGACGACATGGCGCTGGCCGCGAACACGCTGGCTTCCTGCGGAGGCGGCATGGTGGTTGTGGCCGACGGCGAGATCCTGGGCTTGGTGGAACTGCCCATCGCCGGCCTCATGGACGCGCTTCCCGCCGAAGAGTTGAGCGCGAAGGTTCATGCGCTGGAAGGCGCCTGGGAAAAGATCGGCTGCACGATGCCCTCGCCGTTCATGACCATGGCGCTCATCCCCCTGGCCTGTCTGCCCGAGCTGCGCCTGACGAACCGAGGGCTGGTCGACTGCACCACGTTCCAGTTCGCAAGCCTGCTGGCCGCGCAGTAAACCCGCTCGCAAGAAAGCCCGGCACGCCGAAGCGGCCGGGCTTTCTCTTTTTATTGGGAAGCAAAAGGCTCGGCTAGAGAACCGCGCCGTCTTCCTTGAGGTTCATGCTCATCGATACGCTCATCATCATGAGCATCTTCTCGACCAGGAGGCTCTTGCACATCTCCTTGAGCTCTTCGGGGTCGTCGGGAATGAGGTCGGCCTCCATTTCATCGACCATGTCGAAGGCGAACGACTCGTTCAGGCCGAAGACGTCGAAGAACTCGGGGTCGAAATCCGCGCCGCTCTCGTAACCGGCCCAATCGAGCATTTCCCCGTGCGCAGGATCGGAGGGATCCGCCAAGATGCGGCACAAGTCCTCGTACCCGCCCACGCCGCCGCAGTCTTCCGGCGGGGCGAGGCGCGCGCCGTCCACGCATATCGGGAAGAAGGGAACCAGGATATCGGATTCGGGAACCTCGTCCTCGACCTCCAGCTCTATCTCCCAGTTGTCCCCCAAGTCGTAGGTGTACAGAAGCTTGTCTCCCGGACGCAGCACTTCGGCCACGCCCTTCTTCTCCGCATTGTAATGCGCGCCGCTTCCTGCGGGCTTCGTCGCCATGTCGTCGTAGAGCTGCGGAGCGTCGTAGGAGACGCCGTCCTTCTCGAACAGGTACAGATGATAGCCGGCCCAGTCGAACGACTTCGCAATCGATTCATGAAGCAGGCCCATGTCCACTCCGGAGGGAACCAGGATCCTGCGCCAAATAGGAGGCTCCGATTCGAGGATTGTGGCTTTGATCTGGTAAAGAGTGGGCTCCTGCGCCGATGGGGAGCCGTTGTCGCCCGGAAACTCGATGATTTTGGCCGTCATGGAAGGCCTCCTTCTTGATTGTCGTTCAGCAAGGTGAAGTGTAACAGAAAGCACCGTGGAATCGTCTGGCGCCCGCGTCCGGCTCGCCGTACAATGTCCTCGTGACGCTCATCGACGACATACGCGCGTACCGGCCCTTCAACCAGCAGGAGGCCGCGGACCGAACGACCATCCTTCAGCGACTGGAGGCCGATCCGCATGCGTTCGACCGTACGTCGCCCGCGCACGTGACGTGCTCGATCTGGACGGTCGACCCCTGCGCGACCAAAACCCTCATGGTCTACCATCGCATCTACGATTCCTGGTCGTGGATCGGCGGGCACGCCGACGGCGAGCGCGAGCTGGCGCGCGTCGCGCTGCGCGAACTGGAAGAGGAGACGGGCATCGCGCGGGCGCGCTTGGTGCCCTGCGGGCCGGGCGGCATCTTCTCGCTGGAAGTTCTTACCGTGAACGGGCACGAGAAGCGCGGCGCGTACGTCGGCTCGCACCTGCACCTCAACGTCACCTACCTGGCCGTCGCATCTCCCCGCGACCCGCTGCGCAGCAAGCCCGACGAGAACGCGGACGTGCGCTGGTTCGACCTTGCCGAAGCATGCGAAGCCTCCACCGAACCGTGGATCCGCGACCGCATCTACCGCAAGCTCGTCGACAAGCTATCCCTCGTCGATCCCAATGCGCTGCGCAGCGCGCATCTATCGGCTTCGCATGGAGAAGGCCCCGAATGAGCGCATTCCGCGAGCAAACAAACGTTCCTGCGATATACAATGGACGTTTGATCGCGAAAGGAGCGCGTCCATGATCTCAGAGCACGAACTCGGCAGCCAATGCGCATCCCGCACGCTTGCGCGGGCGCGCTCGATTGCGGAATCGGATCGCAACATCCTGACGAAGCAGGTGCGCTACGACGGCAACGAGACCACCTTGAGCGCGTTCGTGGCAAGCAGCAGCGGATGGGACGACCGCTACCGCACCTCCGTGGCGATCAACGAAAAGGACGACGCCATCCTTGACTACGCTTGCACCTGCCCTGCCTACCGCGAGTACGACGGCATGTGCAAGCACTGCGCGGCGCTGCTGCTGGCCTACAACGAGGCGCCCCAGAAATTCATGGGGTACCACGCCAAGAAAACCGCGGCCACGTCGAACTGCATCGCGGAGTTCATGAAGCGTACCGAACAGCTGACCAGCGACAACGACCTGCAAGGCACCATCGACATCGAAACGACCGTGGCCTACGGCTACCGCGACTGGTCGGCTCACTTCAAGATAGCGGGCCCGCAGGGATCCTACGTCATGAAGAGCATCTCGGAGTTCGTGGATCGCATGCGCACAGGCGAGCGGTTCTCGTACGGCAAGAAGCTCGCCTTCACGCACGCCCCTGCCCTGCTCACCGAGCACGCACGCGACATCGCGCAGTTTCTGGACCGCGCGGTCTCGCTGCGAGAGCGCGCGAACGGAGCGGCATTCTGGCGCTACCGCGGGCGCGACGAGGTGGGACGCGACCTTCAGCTTTCGGACATCGAGGTGATCGAGCTGCTCGACCTTCTGCACGACCGGCCGTTCGTCGTACAGGGAACGGACTACGGAACGCGCTCGATCACCCATGCCCGCATCATCGAGGCCGATCCGAGCATAGACATCAACCTGCGCGCCGCCGACCAGGGAGGCTACCTCATCTTGCGCGGCGACGACATCGTGCTTGCCGCGCAGGGAAGCCGCATGTACGTTTGGCAAGACGACGTCTTCTACCGCTGCTCGCCCGAATTCGCGCAATGCGCCGACTTCTTGCGCAACGTCTACGACAGCGACGAGAGCAAGCTGTTCATCGCCGAGGCGGACATGCCGCTGTTCTGCGCCGCCGCGCTGCCCGCCATCGAGCGGCATCTGCACGTGCGCGCGCCGCGCGAAGTGGAGGCGTACCGGCCCGTGCCCTGCCAGCTGGAGTTCTTCTTCGACAAAGACGATCGGGGCGTGACCTGCGACGCCTGGGCCGCCTACGGCGAGAAGCGCTACCTGATCTGCGGATTCACCAACGATGAAACCGTCGAGGAAACAGCGGGGCCCCTGCGCAACGAGCGCATGGAGGCGAAGGCGATCGACCTGATCAAGCGCTACTTCAACCCGTTCGACGCCTCCATCGACATCGATGACGACGAAGCCGTGGCAGCCCTCGTGTTCGGCGGCCTTGCCGAGTTCCGCGAGCTGGGCACCGTGTTCACCACGCCCGCGTTCGACCGGCTCACCCGCGACGGCAAGCCGCAGGTAACGCTGGGCGTGTCGCTGACGGGCAACCTGATCGACCTGACCGTGTCCTCCGAGGACCTGCCCGCGCGCGAGCTGAGCGCGCTGCTGGCAAGCTACCGCAAGCGCAAGCGCTTCCACCGCCTTCGCAGCGGCGCGTTTCTGGACCTGCGGGACTTCGATCTGTCCCAGCTTGACCGGCTTGCGGCCGACTTGGGCCTGACCGCGAAGCAGCTGACGTCCGGCCACGCCCAGCTGCCCGCCTACCGCGCGTTCTACCTGGACGAAGAGGACAACCTCGAGCGGGATCGGTCGTTCACCCGCTACGTGGAGAGTTTTCGCCACGTGGACGAGCGGTCGTACCATGTGCCGGACAGCCTTGCCGACACGCTCAGGCCCTACCAAGCGGAGGGCTTTCGCTGGCTTTCGGCGCGCTGCGACGCCGGGTTCGGAGGCATCTTGGCCGACGAGATGGGCTTGGGCAAATCCGTTCAGCTGATCTCGCTTCTGCTGGCCCGGCGCGACCATGCCTGCGAAACCGGTCCGAGCCTGATCGTCTGCCCCGCCTCGCTCGTTTACAACTGGCTTGCCGAAATCGAGCGCTTCGCGCCCGAGCTTCGCGCGCAGGCCGTGACGGGATCGAAGCGCGAACGAGCGCGCATCCGCAATGCCGCGCTCGACGGGCAGGGCGCGCGAAGCGATGGGCACGCGCCCGTCGATCAGCCGATCGACGTCCTGGTCACCTCGTACGATCTGCTGCGCATCGACGTGGCGGATTACGTGGGGCGTTCGTTTTTCTGTTGCGCGCTCGACGAGGCGCAGTACATCAAGAACCCTGCCACCCTCACGACGCGCGCCGTCAAGCGCATCGACGCCGCGCACCGCTTCGCCCTGACCGGCACTCCCATGGAGAATCGCCTGAGCGAGCTTTGGAGCATCTTCGACTTCCTGATGCCCGGCTTGCTTGGCCCGTACGCTCGCTTCCGCGAGCGGTTCGAAGCGCCCGTCGTAGGCGGAGACGAAGCCGTGGCCCGACGACTGCAAGCCGTGGTGGGACCCTTCATGCTGCGCCGTTTGAAGACCGACGTCCTTGCCGATTTGCCCGACAAGCTCGAGTCCATCGTCTACGCGCACCTGGAGGGCGAGCAGCAGCGCCTGTACGCCGCGCACGAGCAGCGCCTGCGCGAAGATTTGACCGAGCAGCGCAACAACAGGAAGAACAACGATTTCGGAAAGCGGAAGGTGGAGGTGCTTGCCGAGCTTACGAAGCTGAGGCAGCTCTGCTGCGATCCGCACCTGCTCTACGAGAACTACGGCGGCCAGGCGGCGAAGCTCGACGCCATCATGGAACTGGTCGACTCCGCTATGGACGCCGGCGAAAAGACGCTCGTGTTCTCGCAGTTCACCAGCTTTTTGGAGCGCATTGCACGGCGCCTGAGCGCAGCGGGCGTTGCCTACTACACCATCACGGGAGCCACGCCCAAGCAGAAGCGCCTGGCCCTGGTCAATTCGTTCAACGAGGACGAGACGCCGGTGTTCTTGGTGTCGCTCAAGGCCGGAGGGACGGGCCTTAACCTGACCGGCGCATCGGTCGTGGTGCATGCGGATCCCTGGTGGAACGCAGCCGCGCAAGACCAGGCCACCGACCGCGCCCATCGCATCGGCCAAACGCGCGTGGTGAGCGTGCAGCGCGTGATCGCCAAGGACACCATCGAGGAGCGCATCGTGCGTTTGCAGCAAGCGAAAAGCGAGCTGGCAAGCCAAGTCGTTGGAGCGAGCGGCGTTTCGCTTGCGAACCTGACCCGCGACGACCTTATCGACCTGCTGCAAGGATAAAACGAAGGCGGCGCCGGTGGGACAGCGATCGCCACCCCACCGGCGCCGCGGGCCGTCTTGCTCGCCCTAGAACTTCATGAAGCGCTCGTAGCGCTGCTTCAGCAGATCGTCCAGAGGACGCTCGCCAAGCTCCTCGAGCGTTTTGACCACGTAGGCCCGAACGCCTTGAGCAGCCGCTTCGGGGTTTTCATGGGCGGGGCCGGCGCCCTCGGGAAGAACGGCGTCGACGATGCCCATCTGGCAGGCCTCGTGCGCGCTCATCTTCATGACGGCCGCCGCTTCGGGGGCGCGCGTGCGGTCCTTCCAAAGGATGGAAGCGAACCCTTCCGGCGAGAGAACCGAGTACACGGCGTGCTCCTGCATGGCCACGCGATCCGCAACGGCCAGGGCCAGAGCGCCGCCCGACCCGCCTTCGCCCAGAAGCACGCTCACCACCGGCACGCGCATGCCCGCCAGCGCTATGAGGTTGTCCGCAATCGCGTTGCCCTGCCCGCGTTCCTCCGCCTCGGTGCCGCAGAACGCGCCCTGCGTGTCCACCAGGCACACGATCGGACGCCCGAACTTCTCGGCCTGGCGCATGATGCGCAGCGACTTTCGATAGCCTTCCGGCTGCGGGCAGCCGAAATTGCGCTTGATGCGCTCCTTCAGGTCGCGGCCCTTTTCCTGCGCGACCACGGTGACGGCGTGCCCGTCGATCCAGCCCAGCCCGCACACGATGGCGGCATCGTCGCCGAACGCGCGATCTCCGTGCAGCTCGATGAAGCCGTCGACAAACGACTCGATGTACGACAGCGCCGTGGGACGATGCACGTTACGCGCCAGCTGCACGCTTTCCCATGCGCGGTTCGAGCGCGTCGAGAGCGCAACCTCGCCCCGAGCCGACGACGACGGCGCGCCGTCTTCGAGGGGCAGCCGACCGTCCGCGTCGAACCCGCCTCGCTTGAGCGCACGCTCCAGACGTCTGCGCGATGCCGCATCGCTGCGCGCGAAACCGCCCATCAGGCCCGCGACGCGATCCCTCAACCGTGCCGGCGCCCAAGTCGCCTCGGTCAACGACGCGCCCTCCGGAGTGAGGTTCCCGTACGTCACGGTATTGTACGTATGCGTGCCGTTCGCCAGGTTGTCGCGCACGGCTTCGTAGCTGACGAATATCTCCCGGTCCCCCGGTTCGTGCCCGCTCTTCCCCGCGCCCGCAGGAGAGGTTGCCAGATGAATGGCCAGCACGTGCGCGAGCGCGCTACGCAGGTTCTCGCGCTCGACGATCGCGTCGATCAGCCCGTGCTCGAGCGCGAACTCGGCGGTCTGGAAGCCTTCGGGAAGCTCCTGCTTGATGGTGTCCTTGATCACGCGTTGGCCGGCGAACCCGATGAGCGCCCGCGGCTCCGCCAAGATGACGTCGCCCTGCATGGCGAACGACGCAGTCACGCCGCCCGTCGTGGGATCGGCGAGCACCGAGATGTACGGAAGCTTGGCCTCGGCATGACGGTCGAGCGCGAACGAGACCTTCGCCATCTGCATGAGCGACACCAGGCCCTCCTGCATGCGCGCGCCGCCCGACGCGGTGAACACCACCACGGGCAGGCGCTCGTCGGTTGCGCGCTCCACGAGCCGCGCCACCTTCTCGCCCACGACCGAACCCATGGACCCCATGAAGAACTGCGACTCCATGATGCCGATGGCAACGCGCAAGCCGGCGATGCGGCCCTCGCCCGTGCGCACAGCCTCGTCCAAGCCGGTTTTATCGCGCTGCGCGGCCAGCTTCTCCTCGTAGCCGGGAAATCCCAGCGGATCGGTTTCAGGCACCGATCGGCTCCATTCGACGAAGCTGCCCGCGTCGAGCAGGTCGTCGATGCGCTCGGCCGACGACATGCGCAGGTACGTGCCGCACGACGGGCAGACGTAATGCCCTGCGGCCACGCTGGCTGCATCGAACTTGAGGCCGCACGCATGGCAGGCCCGCCAGGCTTCCGTGCCGTTTGCCGTCTTTTCCGTGGAGCAGAGCACCCAGCCGAGCAGAGGGGACTCGACGCTGAGCGGCTTGAACACGCGCACGCCGCGCGCTGCAGCGCGCGCCAGGAAGCTGTCGACTTCCGAAAGCGCAACGGCTTCGTCGCAGAGCAAGATGCAGGACGCCTGGCACTCCGAAGCGGCCTGCAGCACGGCGTGGGCGTTGCTGAACAGGGCGTCCGTATACTTTTCGCCCAGGCAAACGCTCAGCGCAGCCGCCTTCACGTGCGGGTCGTAGCGACGATCCTGCGTATACGCCGCGCACGCCGCGAACCCGGCCTCGACCACTGCGGGAAACAAGCGGCGCGCCGTCTTCGCGCGGGCCATGACAAGAGCCACGGGAGCAGGTCGATCGGCTGCAACGTCAACCCCCGAAGCGCATCGGCCCGCGCCGACGGCCTCGGAGAAAACGGACGCGTCCACCGCGTCGAGCGCGTTCGGAGCATCCGGGAAAGCTCCCGCCGCCTCGGCCGCCATGCGCGTCAGGCGATACACGACGTCGGCGGAACCCTCCGCCGCTCGGACCGCCGGCATAGCACCGCTCTGCGACAGCATCGCCCCGTCGGTTGCGATGGTGATGTAGTTCTGCTTACGCTGTTTCATCGAACGACCTTCCGCTTGCCGGACACGCGACGCTGTCGCGCGCTACGCCTCGGCCTTTGCCAGCACATACTTCTGCGTCGCCGTCGCGCACACCTGGCCGTCGACGCTCGCCTCGACCTCCGCCACGCACAAGCGAGACGAGGATTTCACGATGCGGCCCTTCAAGACGAGCGTGTCGCCCGGCTCCACCTGACGGCGAAACTTCGCGTTGTCGATGCCCGTCAAAAACCCGATCGACCCCTCGGCCCCGCGCTCTACGAGCACGCAGAACGAGGCGGCCTGGGCAAGCGCCTCCATGATGATGACGCCCGGCAGCACCGGGTGCCCCGGGAAATGGCCCGCGAACAGCGCCAATCCGGGATCGACGTCAAGCTCGGCCGTCACTTCGACGCCCGGCTTGCAGGAGGTCACTCGGCTTACCCAGCAAAACGGGTCGCGGTGCGGCAGCACCACCTCGACGACGTCCTTGCCGCAGGGATACTCGATATCCATAGGTTCTCCTTTCAACGGCGCGCGCTTTGCGCGCCATGCGCCCGCGCGAGACGCCAAGGCGTCTCGCGCTCCGACGGCCGTCAGGCCAGCGAGGTCCGGTACGGCGAAATGGCCAGCGAGGCGTTGTGGCCACCGAAGCCCAGCGAGTTCGAAAGCGCCACCTTCTGAGGGTAGTTCGTCTTCGCCTCCACCACCACGTTCACCGGGCACGCAGGATCGGCTTCGGCGAACCCGGCCGTGGGGGGAACGCAGTCGTTGGCCACGGACAGGGCGCACACGATAGCCTCGATCGCACCCGCGGCCCCCAGCGTATGGCCCGTCGTGCCCTTCACGGAAGTGACCGGCACCGTACGAGCGAGCTCTTCGCCGCACACGGCGGCAAGCGCCTTGGACTCGGTCGCGTCGTTTGCGGGCGTACCCGTCCCGTGCGCATTCAAATGCCCCAGGTCGGCAGGCGTGAAGCCCCCTTCCGAAAGCGCCTGTAGCATCGCGCGCGCCACGCCGTCGCCGCTCGGCTCGGGAGCGGTCATGTGGTAGGCATCCCCCGTCGAGCCGAAGCCGACGACCTCGGCCAGCACGGTTGCCCCGCGCCCGAGCGCATGTTCGAGCGACTCCAGAACCACCGCGCCCGCGCCCTCGCCCGCCACGAAACCTGCTCGGCGCGCGTCGAAGGGCAGAGACGCCTCGCAAGGATCGGACGACTTCGAAAGCGCGCCCAGGTTCGCGAACCCAGCCAAGCAGATGGGAGACACGGACTCTTCCGAGCCTCCGGCAAGCGCCGCGTCGATGTAGCCGTGCCTGATGTCGCGCACGGCCGTGCCGATGCAATGGGCCCCCGTTGCGCAAGCGGTCACCACGTTCAGGCACTCGCCCTGCAAACCGTAGCGAATGGACAGGTTGCCAGCGGCGATGTTGCCGATCATCGTGGGGATGAACAGCGGGCTCACGCGCTTGGGGCCCTTCTCGGCCAACGTGGAGAACCCGCTTTGCAGCTCGTCGATACCGCCGATGCCCGTTCCGAACACGCACGCGATGCGCGTGGCGTCCTCCGCTTCCATATCGAGCCCCGCCTGAGCCATGGCCTCGTCGGATGCAACGATGGCGTACTGCACGAACCGCTCGAAACGGCGCGCCTCCTTCTTGGAAAGGCCGTGCTCGGTCGCGTCGAAATCGCGCACCTCGGCAGCGATGCTCACGTCATGGTCGGTCGCGTCGAAACGCGCGATCGGACCTATGCAGCAAGCACGGCCCATGACCGCGTTCCAAAGCGCCTCTACGCCGACGCCGGCAGGAGACACCGCGCCCATGCCGGTGATGACCACGCGATGCGTGCCGTCGGGACGGCGCGTGGCGATATCCTGGGCACCCGAATTCGCGTTCTTGCTCATAGCGACATACCTCCATCGATGCAGATAACTTGTCCGGTCACGTAACCGGCCTCCTCGCTCGCCAAAAATCGAACGAGCGCGGCGACGTCCTTCGGCTCGCCGAAGCGTCCCGATGCGATGCGTGCCAGAACCGCGTCGCGCTGCTTGTCCGACAGCTCGTCGGTCATGTCCGTGGATATGAAGCCCGGGGCGACCGCGTTCGCCGTGACGTTGCGGGCGGCCAGCTCGCGCGCGAGCGATTTCGTCAGGCCGATAACCCCCGCCTTGGAAGCCGCATAGTTCGCCTGACCCGCGTTTCCGGCCACGCCCACCACGCTCGACAGGTTCACGATGCGACCGTAGCGCTGTTTCATCATGCGCTGGGCCGCCGCTTTGCAACAGTTGAACGTACCCTTGAGGTTCACATCGATAACCGCATCGAAGTCCTCCTCCTTCATGCGCACCAGCAATCCGTCGCGCGTGATGCCCGCATTGTTCACCAGCACGTCCACGCGCCCGAACGCTTCATAGGCGGCCTCGATCAATCCCTGTGCCTGATCGGCATCGGCAACGTTCGCCGCCACTGCAACGGCGCGCACGCCGTACTCGTCGGCCAAACCATCGGCCAGCTCCTGAGCTGCGGCAAGTCCGCGTTCGC
Organism: Paraeggerthella hongkongensis; assembly: GCF_003340345.1. GTDB lineage: Bacteria > Actinomycetota > Coriobacteriia > Coriobacteriales > Eggerthellaceae > Paraeggerthella > Paraeggerthella hominis. Next base: position 31,552 of record NZ_PPTQ01000015.1, read on the forward strand.
TCGAGCAGTTCACGCATACGTCGAAGCCGGCGCACGCCAGTTCTTCGGCCACCGCACGGCCGATTCCGCGGCTCGATCCGGTAACGACCGCGCTTCGGCGCAGGGTTTCGGGTTGGTTGGTCACAGTGTCTCCTCTTCGGAATCGGAGGCGCAGCACGTTGCCGCGCACGCTTCAAGGCTCGTTCGATCCTGTACGCAGCAACGCGTGAAGCTCCGATCGATGCGCTTCACCAGGTTCGCCAGCACGCCGCCGTAACCCGCCTCGACGAACGTGTCCGCACCGGCGGCTGCAAGCGCCTCGATGCTTTGCTGGAAGCGAACGGGACCGGTCAAGTGCTCGACCAGGCGCGTCCGCGCACGCGCCGCATCCAGGGGTGCGGCGGACAGGTTGCAGATGAGCGGCACGCGAGGCTCGGCAAACTCCACGCCGTCCAGGTACCGCGCGAGCTCGACTGCGGCGTCGGCCATCAAAGGGCTGTGGAACCCCCCGGACGTAGCCAACCGCGAGAAACGCCCGCCTTGGTCGGCCCATGCGGCCTCGATGCGCTCGATAGCCTCCGGCGTTCCGGAAACAACGATCTGGCCAGGGCAGTTGTAGTTTGCCGGAACCAGAACGCCGCCCTGCGCGCATTCCGCGCACAGCGCGCGCACGCTCTCCTCGTCGGTCTTGAGCAAAGCGCTCATGGCGCCCGGTTGCGCGGCAGCCGCCTCAGCCATGAGGCGGGACCGCTCGCGCACGAACGCGAAGGTCGCCTCGTCCGACAGCATGCCCGACACGGCGAGCGCGCTCACCTGGCCCAGCGAGAAGCCCAGCACGGCGATCGGCTCCGCGCCGCGGGCTTCGAGCGCACGCGCCGCGCCGATCGACAGCGCGCACAGCGCCGGCTGGGCGTAGCGCGTGTCGTTGAGCTGATCGGCGCTTGCATTCGAAACCAGATCGGCTACGTTGTAGCCCAGCACATCGGACGCGCAGGAGAACACCTCGGCCACTTCGGGAAGATCGAGAAGGCTCTCCCCCATGCCGGGCTTTTGCGAACCCTGGCCCGAGAGCATGAACACGGGACGCCCGGGAAGCATGCGCGGAACCGAAGGCGCGCCGGTACGCGGTCCTTCCGCGAATTGCGTGTCAGCCACAGCGCACCCCTTACCGAACGCGTGCGCGCCGAGCGTTCAACTGCGCCAGCGCCTCAAGATCGAGTCCACCGAGAGCCTGCGCCTCGGCGATCATCGAAGCAACCACGTCCGCTGCCGTCCTGCGCTCGCTCACGAGCGCAGCCGACTGCCCCGCCATCATGGTCCCGTTGTCCACGTCGCCCTCGACGGCGCGCCTGAGCGAACCCACGTACATCGCCTCCAGCTCGTCGCCGTGCGCAGCAGCGTCGCCTTCCAGCTTGCGCACGGTGCGCGCGAACTTGTTCTTCAAACAGCGAACGGGATGCCCGCTGCCGCGGCCCGTGACTATGGTGTCGGAATCTTTCGCGGCGATGACCTTGTCCTTGTAGGCATCGGCGATGCAGCACTCGTCCACGGTCAAGAAGCGCGTGCCCACCTGCACCCCTTCGGCCCCAAGGGCGAACGCGGCAACAAGCCCGCGTCCGTCGGCTATGCCTCCCGCCGCGATCACGGGGATCGAAACGGCATCGCATACCGCCGGGACGAGAGCCATCGTGGCAAGCTCGCCGATATGGCCGCCCGCTTCTGTACCCTCGGCCACCACGGCGTCGGCTCCCAGGCGCTCCATGCGCACGGCGAGCGCGCTCGAGGCAATCACGGGAACCACCTTGATGCCGGCGCCCTTCCACAGATCCATGTAGTTCGCCGGGCTGCCCGCGCCCGTGGTGATAACGTCCACTTCAAGCTCCGTCAAAAGCTTGGCGACCTCCGCAGCGTTCGGATCCATGAGCATGACGTTCGCGCCGATAGGCTTGTTGGTTTTCGAGCGGGCGATGCCCACCTGCTCCTCGATCCACGACAGCGGCGCGCCGCCGCATGCGATGATGCCCAAGCCCCCCGCTTCGCTGACCGCTGCGGCCAGATTCGCGTCGGCGATGCGAGCCATCGCTCCTTGGATGATGGGCACCTCGATGCCCAACGTGTCCGCTACCCGCGTTCTCATGCTCCGATCCTCTTTCTCGAACTAGCTCGTCATGCCAAAAGCGGGCCCCGAAGGCCCGCGTCTTCAGCCCCTCTACTTCAAGGAATCGATATGAGCGACCAGCTGGCCCACCGTTTCGATGCCCTCCGGCTCGCCGAACTCGACGTCGCACTTCTCCTCGAGATCGCAAATAAGCTCGACCATGTCAAGCGAATCGATGCCCAGCGAATCGAGCGTGGCGTCTTCGACGATGCCGTTGGCATCCAGGTCGAGGTTTTCCACAAGTACGTCCTTCACGATGTCGATCGTAGCCATGTTGATCCTTCCACTTCCAAATTAGTTTGATAATCAAAGTATTTAGGCATAGACGATGATAAGGAGACTTCACCTCGATTGCAAGTGCCTTGTCGGCCCCTCCACGATTTCTGCGCGCTACTCCTGCACGTCGAAGAATGCCTTGACTTTCGCGAGGGCAACGGCGAACACGCGCTCTTCTTCCTCGCTCAGATCGGCTAGCGCCTCGTCGATCATCTGATGATGGAACAGGTTGTGGGCGCGCAGCACCTGACGGCCCTTTTTCGTAAGCGAGACCAGTACTTTGCGCCGGTCGTCCTCCGCGCGCTCGCGCTCGACGAAACCCTTCTTGACCAGCTTGTTAACGGCCGTGGTCAGCGTTGCCAGCGTCACGCCCAGGCGCGCGGCAACCACGTTCATCGGACTGTGCTCGTGAAGGCCCACGGCCACGATGGTGTGCACTTCGGTAATGGTGAGCCCCTGCGTCAGACGGTTGTCCAAAGATCGCTCTTCGATGCGCAGGATGGAGTTGAACGTGCCCGACAGCAAGTCGTCGATCTCTTGCCGACGTGCGCGCACGGCATCGTCGGCCCCTGCCCGAGGCCTGCTCGAAAAAGATCGATCAAGGTCGCTCGATCCATGTGCCGTTTCCATAGCCGTCCCCTTCCCGCGCCGTCGATGCCCGCATCATACCGTATTCGCTTTGATCATCAAAGCGAATACTCGATCAGCAATCGGAGCCTCGGCGACCGCCGGACGAACTCGGCCACGGAACAAGCCTTTTGACGATGGATCCCGAACCCTTGCTTTTGAGGTAGCGGTACCCGATAACCGAGAACACGATCGCGCCGATCAGGTTCACGAACAGATCCTCCATCGTGTCCATAAGCCCGATATCAAGGTAGCCCCCTACCCCAAGCTCCTGACCGTTCACGACAACCTCTTCTATCCCGTCTATGCGCACAGGGTGCTGCGATCCCGCGGGATCCAAGAGCGCGCTCGCGATGCTGGTGACCACCGCATCCTTTTGCATGTCCAGGCCGAACACCCGATCCATGCCGAATTCGAAGAACTCCCAAAGCACGCCGATGGTCATCGAGAAGCAAAACGCCACCACCACGCAGAAAAACGGCGAGAGCGAGAAGGCGATGCGGTCCGATCGATTGAGGATGGACACGAGGGCAAGCCCGATCGCAGCAGCTAGAAACCCGTTGAACGTATGCAGAAGCGTATCCCAAAATGGGAAGATGGTATAGAAATGCAGAAGCTCGCCCAAGATCTCGGCAGCGAAAATGAACAGCACGATGATCACTTCGAGCGTTTCGGGGATGGTGATGCTGAAGTTCACTTCAACGAACGCGGGCACCAAGAACAGCACCAGCGTGAGAAGACAGAGGAAGAACGCCTCGTAATTGCCGAAAACGAGCGCAGAGGCCGCGCACGCGACCACGATCAAGCGCAGCACCACGTACACGGCGAACGTTCTCTTGTTGCTGTGCATCTGGCGCGCCATAGCTTGCGCCGTCTCCCTCATGCGCCCCATAGCCCCGGCTACCGCCCCTGTTGAACGGGGCGGAAATCCAGCCGCCTGGCGCGCGGATCGGCGGACGTCAAAACCACGGCAAGGCGCTGCCCCAAGCGATAGGTTGCGCCCGTATCCTGACCGGTCAGGCGATGCTGAACCGGATCGAACGCGAAGTACTCAGGCCCCAGGTTCCTCACGGGCACCAAACCTTCGGCGGTGTTGTCCAACCGCACGTACAGCCCGTACGTGGCCACGCCCGACACCACGGCGGAAAACGACTGGCCCACGAACGCCTGCAAGTACTCGATGATTTTGATTTCCTGGGATTCGCGCGCCGCCTTCTCGGCCACACGCTCCATATCCGAGGAATGCTCGGCTATCCAGGGAAGCGCCGCAACCTCCTGATCGAATCGCTCCGACCGCTTCGTCAGCTGCGCCTTCAGCATGCGATGCACCACCAGATCAGGATAGCGCCTGATAGGGGACGTGAAGTGCGCGTACGCGCTGCTGGCAAGCCCGTAGTGGGGCTCGCACGCGGGCCGGTAAACCGCCCGCTTCATGGAACGAAGCAGCAACGACGAGACCAGCTCCCCTTCCGCGCGGGAAGCGCTGGTCTGAAGAACCTGCTGCAGCACCCGGGGATCGCCCGCCACCAGCTTGCCCTGATCAACCAGGTCGAACCACGAGAACTCCTGAAACACCGGGATCAGAGCCGCCAGGCTGTCGGCCGACGGCTGCTCGTGCACGCGAAACAAGCTCGGGGACCGAGCGTCGTCCAAGTGGCGAGCCACCGTTTCGTTCGCGAAGATCATCGCCTCTTCGATCAGCGAGGTCGCGTCGGTCTTGCGCCTGAGGTCTATGGCAACGGGATGCCCCTCCCGATCGAGGCGCACGCGCGCTTCCACCGTGTCGAAGTCCAGCCCTCCCGCCGCTTCGCGCGCCGCCGAGCGCCTGCGCGCAATGAGCGAAAGACGGGCAAGGCGCCAGGCAAGCTGGTCGTCGGCTTCGGTCTGGGCGTCGAGCATGTCCTGCGCCTCGTCGTACGACAAGCGCGCGTTCGAGCGAATAAGAGCGGCGTACAGATCGTACGAAACCAACCGTGCATCGTCGTCGAGGTACAGATCGACCGTCATCGAGCGCCGCACTTCGTTCGGGCGCAGCGAGCACAGGTCGCCCGACAGCTCCTCCGGCAGCATCGGGATCACCCGATCGACCAGGTACACGCTTGTTGCGCGGCGCCGCGCATCCAGGTCAAGCGACGAGTTCCACGGCACGTAATGCGAAACGTCCGCGATATGCACGCCCAGCCGCCAGCGTACGGCCTCCGCCCCGCGCCCGTCCACGAACCGCATGCCGCGAGGAGCTTCCTCCCGGCGCGCCGGCTGGCTCAGCACGATTTCGCCGTTCGTCAAAACGACAGGATCCAAGGAGATCGCATCATCGAAGTCGCGCGCATCCGCAGGGTCGATGGTGAACGTGAAGCGCTCGCGCAGATCGCGGTACCCTTCGGCCAGCGCGGCATCCTCGTCGACCGTCGCAGCGCGCGCCTCCGAAAGCGCGCCTTCGGAAAACGTCGTCTCGAGCTTGTGCCGCGCGATCACCAAATCTATCGCCGCGGCCTCCTCGTCGGCCTTGCCGAGCACTTCTTCGATAACCCCCGTCGCCGCCGTGTTACGGGAGGGAAACGTGGAGATGCGCACGCGGACAAGCGAGCCGTCCTCGATATCAGGGTATTCTGAGCGCATCGTGAAAATGTCGTAGGGGATGCGCGTATCCTCCGGAACCACGACGCCGAAAGGTTCGGCCACCTCGTAGCGGCCCACCAGCGTATCGTGCGCGCGGTCGATCACGCGCAGCACGCGCGCAGCCGGCTTCTCCGCCGCAGGGGATCCGTGCCGCTCGTGCGGCTGCTTTCCACCGCCCTTCGGCGCGGGGAGAGGGGCCAGCTCCACCAGATCGCCGTCGAACGCGCCCGTCATCTTCGACTCCGGCACAAAGAACTCGCCCTCGGCGGTCTGCACGAAGCCGAAGCCGCCCGCGCGAACCATCAGGACGCCTCGAGGATGAGCGCGGGGTGCGCGCCGCGTATGCGAACGGGAACGAGCCACGGCTCTACTCCCTCACAAGCGACTGAGCGGTTTCGATGGCAAGCGCCTTTTGATTGTCGACCCCTTCGGACAGGCCCACCGCGATGTCGGGCACCACGCCCACCTGGTCGATGTTGTGGCCGAGCGGGCTCTTGTAGTACGCGGCGGTGTAGCGAAGCGCTCCGCCGAAGCTGAGGTCGCGCGTGACCTGGACCGAACCCTTCCCGAGGGTGGTCGATCCCACGAGCGTAGCACGCTGGTTGTCTTTGAGCGCGGCGGCCAGCACCTCGGCGGAAGCCGCCGTGTTCCCATTGACCAGCACCACAAGGGGCTTGTCGGTCGCAATGGTGCCGTTCGCGTTCTTCGTGGTTTCTTCGGCTTCCTTCGTCTGGATCTTGACCACGGTGCCGCTCTTCACGAACAAGCTGGCCACGTCCACCGACTGCGTCAAGAAGCCGCCGGGATTGTCACGGATGTCCAGGACGAACGAAAGCGCCCCTTGCGATTCCAGATCGGAAATCGCGCTGCTCACCAAGCTGGACGCGTTCTGGGTAACCTGCTTGAGCTGGATGTAGCCCACGGAGCCCGAAAGCTCGGTGACGACGTTTTTCACGGTGTAGCTCGAGCACGAAAGCGTGGTGGTGAATTCCTCGCCGCCTTCGTCTTCAAGGGACGCGGCCCGCCGCCAGGTTATGACGGCGTCCTCCCCTTCGTCGCGACGCAGGGCCGCAGCCACTTCCGTGGTGGTCCAGTCATGATCGCGATCGCCGTCGATGGCCACGACGAAATCGCCTTGGCGCACGTCGGCGGCCTGAGCAGCGGAACCCTCGAACACGTCCACGGCGTACGCGCAACCGTTGTATTCCGAGAACAGCACACCGATGCCCGCATAGCTTCCCGCGCTGTCCTTCATAAGCGCGGCATAGCGGTTCGCATCGTAGTAGCGCAGGTACGGATCCTGCGTGGTCTTGGCGAACGCCTCGAGCACGTTCGAGGTTGCCGTATCAAGATCGTAGGAGTCCAAGCTGTCGTTTTTGAGGATGTCCTCCACTTCGCCGACGCGCGCGCCCAACGACCCGTACGCATCGCGCGACGAGTCGCTTCTCAACGAGGTTTGGGAATCTCCGGGAAGCCCGCCCATACCCAAGGACTCCAGCAAGGGAATTTCGCCGCGCACGAAAAAGCCGCCGACAAACGCCAGGCACACTACGGCAAAGAAAGAGAACGCCTTGATAAGGCGCACGTTGCGCGCCCGCGCTTTACGCGCGGACGCGGCAATCTTCGAACTGTCAGTATGCTTCGCCATGACCTTCCACGCGAAACGCTACACCTTGAGGTAGCGACGCATAGCCAATGCAGAGCCGACCAAGCCGATGAACAGGCCGGAAACGATCAGCACCGCATAGATGAGCAGGAACATGTTCAAGGAGATGTCGAAGTTCAAGAACATGAGCGCGCTTTGCAGGCGCGGCAACGCGAAGTTGCGAAGCAGCTCCAAGCACCCGACCGCCAAAAGCGAGCCGATGATAGCGTGCAGCGCGCCTTCCATGAGGAAGGGTCCGCGGATGAAGCCGTTCGACGCACCCACCAAGCGCATGATGGCAATCTCCTTGCGACGGGCAAGAATGGCAAGGCGGATGGTGTTGTTGATGAACACGAGCGCGATGAACACGAGCAAGCCAACCAGGGCTATGCCCACGTAGCGCACGTAGTTGGTCAGGGCGAACAGCCGCTCGACTGTCTTCTCGCCGTACTTGACGGAATCGGCAGGATTGCTGGGATCCTCGCTGATCTTCTGGTACGTCGTATTGCCCAGCAGCGACGAGGCAACCTGCTCGACCAACTGCGGGTCGGACAGCTCGATGTCGATCGAAGCCGGCAAGGGGTTCTGCCCGTCGAGCGTGTCGATGATGTCGGAGCTCGACGTAGAGCGGAATTTCTCGAGCGCCTGGTCCTTCGTCGTGAACCCAACCGAGGCCACGCCCTCAAGACCCTTGACGTAGCTCGAAACGCTCTGGATGTCGGCTTCGGGAGCGTCGTCGGCCACATACGCCGTGATGGACACCTCGTTCTCAACCGACGAAACCACGTTCTCGACCACAAGGCCGGCAACGAAGAAAATGCCGATGATCAGAAGCGACAGGAAGATGGTGACGATGGAGCCCAGTGCCGTTGAAAGGTTACGCGTGAAGCCGGTGAGCGACTCGCGCAAGAAATAGAAGAAACTAGACATCGAAACCGTACACCCCCCTATCCTGGTCGCGGGTCAGGTTGCCGCGGTCGAGCGCGATAACGCGACGACGCATGTTGTCGACCATTTCGCGGTCGTGCGTGGCAACGAGCACCGTGGTGCCCGTACGGTTGATGCGCTCGAGCAGGTCCATGATGCCGCGCGAGGTCTGCGGGTCCAGGTTTCCCGTGGGCTCGTCGCAGATGAGCAGCGGCGGGCGGTTCACGATGGCGCGGGCGATGGACACGCGCTGCTGCTCGCCGCCGGAAAGCTGATCGGGACGTTTGTTGAGCTTGTCCTGCAGGCCCACCAGGCGCAAAACCTCGGGGACCTGCGTTTTGATGACGTGACGGCTCTTGCCGATTACCTCAAGGGCGAACGCGACGTTCTCGAACACGGTCTTGTTCGGCAGGAGCTTGAAGTCCTGAAACACGCATCCGATGTTGCGGCGCAAGTACGGCACGCGCCAGTTGCGCATGGTGGACAGGTCCTCGTCAGCCACGTAGATATGACCCTGCGTGGGCTTCACCTCGCGAATGAGCATGCGGATGAAGGTCGACTTGCCCGAACCGGAATGGCCTACCAAGAAGATGAACTCGCCCGCGTAGATCTGCAGGGAGATATCGTTGAGAGCCGGCTTGTTCGGCTGCGCGGGGTACACCTTCGTCACATGGTCGAACGTGATGACCGGGGTGCCCGTTTGCTGGGGAATGTCATCGACTTCCAGCACCGGCAGCGACGCGGACAGCTGCGACGCAGTTTGCCGCACCGGCGCCGCATGGGCACCGCCGCGCCGCTGCGGGCGCGCAGGAACCCCTTGGCTGATGTCGTTCGTCACAGAATGCTCCGTTCAAATAGTGATGTACTGAGACGGCCTGATTCTAGCAGAACCGCTATCGGGCCATAACCTTCTTCACAGCTTCGACAATCGCCCGCGAACCCAGGTTGAAGTAGTCAAGAAGCTCCTCGAACTCGCCCGATTTGCCGAACTGATCGCGCATGCCCACGAACTCGACCGGCGTCGGATTCGTGCGCGCAAGCACCTCCGCCACAGCCGATCCCAAGCCACCGTAGACGCTGTGCTCCTCGGCCACCACCACGCGGCCCGTCTTCGCCGCGGACGCCACGACGGTCTCCTCGTCAAGGGGCTTGACGCTGAACGCATCGATGACCTCGACCTGAACGCCCTCTTCAGCGAGCATGTCCGCAGCCTTGAGCGCCTGCTCGACCTCGACGCCGCACGCCACGATGGTGGCGTCGGATCCTTCGCGCAGCACGTAGGCGCGACCCAGCTCAAGCTCTACGCCGTCGGCGTAGACGGCGGGGACGGACGCGCGGCCCATGCGCACGTAGACCGGGCCGGGCGTGGTCGCGGCCAGGCGGATCGCGGCGCGCGCCGCCGCATAGTCGGCCGGCACCAGCACGCGCATGTTGGGAAGCCCGCGCATGAGCGAGACGTCCTCGAGCATCTGGTGGCTGCCGCCGTCGGGCCCGACGGAAATGCCCGCATGCGTGGGGGCGATCTTCACGTCCAGCTTGCTGTAGCACACGGTGTTGCGGATCTGGTCGTAAGCGCGGCCCGTGCCGAACACGGCGAACGAGCCCGTGTAGGCCACGTGCCCCGTGATGGCCAGGCCCGCCGCCACGTCGACCATGTTCTGCTCGGCGATGCCGCAGTTGAACAGGCGATCCTCGAAGCCGGCGTCGGCCAGCTTCTTGGTGGTGGTCGAACCCGTCAGATCGGCGTCCACGGCAACGACCGGCAAGCCCTCGCCGGCCAGCTCCGCAAGCGTCGCTCCGTACGCCGCGCGCGTTGCGCGCTTGACCTGGGACTGCGTTTCGTCTGCCAGCTTAACCACGGCAGGCCTCCTTCTCCTCCAGCGCCGCCAAGTCGGCCAGCGCGGCCTCGGTCTGCTCGGGCGACGGCGCCTTGCCGTGCCAACCCGCTTGATGCTCCATGAATGACACGCCCTTGCCCTTCACCGTGCGAGCGATGAACGCATGGGGCTTGCCCTGACGATCCGCCTTCGCAGCCGAAAGCGCTTCGACGAGGGCGTCGATGTCGTGTCCGTCGACCTCGCGCGCGTCCCAACCGAACGCCTGGAACTTCGCCACCAGATCGCCCGGATCGCACACGTCGGCCGTGTCGCCGTCAATCTGCAGGCAGTTGCGATCCACGATGGCCACCAGGTTGTCCAGATTGCGGTGAGCTGCGAACATAGCGGCTTCCCATACCTGGCCCTCCTGGCACTCGCCGTCGCCGAGAAGCGCGAACACCGTCTGGTCCTTCCCGTCAAGCTTCAAGCCGGCGGCAGCGCCCGCCGCAACGGACAGCCCCTGGCCGAGCGAGCCGGTGGACACCTCAACGCCGGGAACCAAGCTGGAATCGGGATGGCCCTGCAAACGGCCCCCCAGCTTGCGCAGCGTCAGCAGTTCCTCGCGCGGGAAGTAGCCCGCATGCGCGAGCACGGCGTAGAGCGCCGGCGCAGCATGGCCTTTAGCCAAGATGAAGCGATCGCGCGCTTCGTCGTCGGGATTCTGGGAGTCGTGCTCGAGGACGCCTCCAAAGTACAGCGCGCATAGGATGTCGGCGCACGAGAGCGACCCGCCCGGGTGCCCGCTGCCCGCTTCCGCGATCATGCGCACGATGTCCTTGCGCATCTCGTTCGCCCGCCGTTCAAGCTCGGTCATTCCTGTTCCTTTCATTATTGGGACACTCTCCAACGGTGATAGCCCACCACGAACTCGTCCAGATCGCCGTCGAGGACCGCGTCCACGTTGCCGGTCTCGATGCCGCTGCGGACGTCTTTAACCATTTGATAGGGATACAGCACGTAATTGCGAATCTGGCTGCCGAACGTGGAGTCCATGCGCTCGCCGCGCAGTTCGGCCAGCTCCTGAGCGCGCTTCTGCTCTTCGCGCTCGTAAAGCTTCGCCTTCAGCACGCGAAACGCGGCTTCCTTGTTCTGCAGCTGGGATTTCTCGTTCTGACACGTGACCACGATGCCGGTGGGCACGTGCGTGAGGCGCACGGCCGAGTCGGTGGTGTTGACGCACTGACCGCCCGGGCCGCTCGACCGGTACACGTCCACGCGCACGTCGGAGGGATTGAGATCCACCTCGATGTCGTCGGGAAGCACCGGAAGCACCTCCACGCCGGCAAACGTGGTATGTCGGCGCTTCTTGTCATCGGTCGGGCTGATGCGCACCAGACGATGCACGCCGTTTTCGCTTTTCAGCATGCCGAAAGCGTTGCGGCCCTCCACCTGGATGGTGGCCTTGTCCAATCCGATGCCCTCGCCCGGAACCACGTCGAGCACGGTGACCTTCCACCCTTTGCCCTCGGCGTAGCGGGCGTACATGCGATACAGCATCTCGGTCCAGTCCTGGGCTTCCAAGCCGCCCGACCCGGGGTTCACCGTCAAAATGGCGTCTCCCCCGTCGAAGCGCTCGGAGAACCACGAGCTGATCTCCAGCTTGTCCAGCATGCCGTCGAGCGCGTCGAGCGCGGATTGGGCCTCGTCGGCGAACAGCTCGTCTTCCGCGGCCAGCTCGAACGCGGCGCGCGCGTCCTCCAAAAGGGCCGCCGCTTCGTCGTACTCGCCGATCGTGTCGCGCAGCACGCTGGCCTGCTTCGACACGCTTTGGGCATGGGACGCGTCGTCCCAAAAGCCCGGCGACGCGATCTCGGCATCGAGCTTTTCGAGCTCCGCCGTTTTGTCTTCGATGTGCAGGTACCCGCGCGCGTCTTCCACGCGACGGGCCACCTGCTCTAAGTCTTTCAAGTCTCTATCAGCCATGTTCCTACAGATTCTTACCGTGGCACTTCTTGTACTTAAGGCCCGAGCCGCACGGGCACGGGTCGTTGCGTCCTACGTCGGCGAAGGGATCGTCCTTGTCCTTGACGTAGGTTTGCGGCTTGGCCGCCGCAGGCTTGGGAGGCCTTGCCGGCTGGCCGTCGGCAGCCGGAGCTCCAGAAGCCGCAGCCTGCCTGCGCGCCGCTGCGACGCCCGTTTCCTCGAGCACCTGCTCGGGCGACGAATAGCTCACCTTGCCGTCAAGCGGGCTTTTTTCCTCGGCCAGTTCGGGCTGGTCTTGCTTCACGGCCACCTGAAGACGCAAGAGCGTGCGCAGGTAGTCTTCGTACATGCCCGCCGTCAGGCTTTGGAAGGCGTTGTACGCTTCGTTCTTGTACTCGACCAGGGGGTCGCGCTGACCGAACGCGCGCAAGCCGATACCGGCCTTCAGGTAATCCATCTCCTGCAGATGGGCCATCCAGCGCGTATCGATGATACGCAGCATGACCTGGCTCTCGAGCATCTTCATGACCGACTCGCCCAACTGCTCGGACTTCTCGTCGTACACGCGCTCGAGGTAGTCCGTCAAGCCTTCGGCCAGAACCGCCGGATCGTCGTCGTGGTCGACTTCGCTTACGCGGAAGTCGTCGCGGCCCGTCATGTTGGCGGCCCACGCCTCCACGGCCTTGCTGTCCCAGTCGTCGCTGGGAGCCTTGGCGGGGCAGTTCTCCTGCACCGCGGCCTCCGCCGCGTCGCTCACGATCTGGGGAATGCGCTCGTCCATGTCCTTGCCGTCCAAGATGGCGTTGCGCTCTCCGTAAATGGCCGCGCGCTGCAGGTTCATGACGTCGTCGTACTCAAGCACGTTCTTACGAGCGGCGAAGTGCATGCTCTCCACCTGGCGCTGCGCGCCCTCGATGGCCTTCGACACCATGCCGGCTTGAATGGGCATGTCGTCGGGCATGTCGGTCTTCTCCATCATGCGCCCGATGGAGTCCATGCGGTTGCCGCCGAACAGGCGCATGAGGTCGTCTTCGAGCGACAGGTAGAACTGCGTCACGCCCGGATCGCCCTGACGGCCGGCGCGGCCGCGCAGCTGGTTGTCGATACGCCGGGACTCGTGGCGCTCGGTGCCGATGACGGTCAGGCCGCCCGCAGCGATCACGGCGTCGTGCTCTTCGGCGCAAACCCGCTTGGCCTCGGCGAGCGCATCCGCTCGCTGCTCGGCGGTAGGCGCGGGCGGCTTGCCCTCTTCCACCTCGGCATCGGCGTCCAGCTCGGGGTCGAAGCCCCGCGCGCGCAGAACGTCGTCGGCCATCACGTCGGGATTGCCGCCCAAAAGGATGTCGGTACCGCGGCCCGCCATGTTCGTGGCAATGGTCACGGCGCCTACGCGGCCCGCCTGCGCGATGATATGGGCTTCGCGCTCGTGGTTCTTCGCGTTCAGGGTCTCGTGCGCGATGCCGCGCTTGTCCAGCAGGCGCGACAGCTTCTCGGAGCTTTCGATGGACACCGTGCCGATAAGGCAGGGCTGACCGTTCGCGTTGCGCTCGGCAACGTCGTCGGCCACGGCGTTGAACTTCGCCTCCACCGTGCGGTAGATCAGGTCGTTCTCGTCCTTTCGAGCAACCGGGCGGTTCGGCGGAATGGCCACGACGGGCAGCTTGTAGATCTCGCGGAACTCGGCGTCCTCGGTCATGGCCGTACCGGTCATGCCGGACAGTTTCTCGTACAGGCGGAAGTAGTTCTGCAGCGTGATGGTGGCCAGCGTCTGGTTCTCCTCGCGCACGAGGACGCGCTCTTTCGCCTCGAGCGCCTGATGCAGGCCCTCGGAATAGCGCCGTCCCTCCATGATGCGGCCCGTGAACTCGTCGACGATCTTCACTTCCCCGTTCACCACCACGTAATCCACGTCGCGATGGAACAGGAACTGGGCCTTCAAGGCTTGCTGGAGGTGGTTCGGAAGCTGCCCGGACGGGTCGGCGTAGATGTCGTCGATCCCCAGCATGGCCTCGATTCTCTCAAGGCCGCTCTCCGTGGCGTTGATGGTCTTCTTCGCCTCGTCCATCTCGAAGTCCTCGTCAAGGCGAAGGCCGGCCATGACGCGGGCGAACTTGTTGTACGTTTCGGCCGCCTGCGTGCCCGCGCCGGAGATGATGAGCGGGGTTCGCGCCTCGTCGATGAGAATGGAGTCCACCTCGTCGACGATGGCGAAATGATGCCCGCGCTGCACGCGAGCCTCCGCACGGGTCACCATGTTGTCGCGCAGGTAGTCGAAGCCGAACTCGCTGTTCGTGCCGTACGTGACGTCAGCCAAGTACGCGGGCTTCTTCTTGTCCGGGCGCATGCCGTTTTGGATGAGGCCCACCTCCATGCCGAGGAAGCGGTACACCTGCCCCATCCACTCGCTGTCGCGCCGGGCCAGGTAGTCGTTCACGGTGACCACGTGCACGTTGTTGCCCGAAAGGGCGTTCAAGTAGCCGGCCAACGTGGAAACGAGGGTCTTGCCCTCGCCGGTTTTCATCTCGGCGATCTGGCCGTCATTCAAGGCCATGCCGCCGATCAACTGCACGTCGAAATGCCGCAGGCCCAACGTGCGCACGGACGCTTCGCGCACGGTGGCGAACGCCTCGGGCAGCAGGCTCTTGAGGTCTTCTCCTCCTTGAGCGCGCTCGCGGAAAGCGGCGGTAAGCGCGCGCAGCTCTTCGTCGGTCTTCGCCTGCATCTGGGTCTCGAGGGCGTTGACCTTGGCTACGGTCGCCTCGTAATTCTTCATCTGCTTGCCCTCACCGAGCGTTAGCAGCTTGGATAGGAATCCAGCCATGTATGCGCCATCCTTTTCGCGGCCGGAACTGCGCCGGTCGCGCGGTCGAACGTTTGAATACAGCACGAACCACTCTAACATAACGAACCCGCCGCCATCGGCCGGTCAATAATCTCAACAGCATTTTCGCACCGCCGGCCCCGATGCGGGCGACAACGCGCGGGGCTGCGGAAACAGCGTTTTCCCCTGCGGTCGACGGCCGGTCATTCAAGCTCCTCTTCGCTCTCGATGATACTGCGGTACAGGCGCGTGGTCTCGATGGACGGATCGATGCCCAGTTCGTTCACCAAGTAGCGGCGGCATGCGAAGTACGTCTCGAGCGCCGCGCTGCGCTGCCCCGCCCCCAGCTGGGCCTCCATGAGCGCCACGTACGCATCCTCCCGCCCGCCGTCGCGCTGCAGCGCAGCCCGGGCGAACCACAGCCCCTCGCGCACTTCGCCCGCTCCCACCAGCCGCGTCGAAGCCGCCACCAAGGCGTCCACCAGCTTGTCGCGGCATTCGGCCCGCCTGCCCACAAGGGCGTCATTGTCGTTCTCGCTGGGAAGGATGTCGTCTGAGAACCTGTCGTTCACCTGCGAAAACAAGTATGCCCATCCCCCGTATCCCGGCTGTTCGAACAACAGCTTGTTGCACACGTCGTCCAACTGAACAACGTCGCTGTCCAGCAGGTCGGCATCGAGGCGCAGTCCACGTTGCTGCCGAATCAGGTACGGACAGGTGCCGTCCGGCGTTTTGAGCGCACGCCGCAAAAGGCTCCAAACCCCGTAGAAATTCTTGCGCGCCGCTTCCAGCGGGCTTTCCGGCCACAGCAGCGAAACCAGTTTGTCGCGCGAGAATTCGCGTCCCCGGTTAAGCACGAGAAGCGCCAGCAACGTTTTGACCTTCTGCCTCCTGAACAGCGCATCGTCGACCCGCTTGCCCCCTATGCGCACGTCCAAGCCACCGAATAGGTTCACCGTGAGCCTCGGCGTCGCCCCGATGGCCGCAGACGGCGCGGGCATGCAAGACTGGCTGCTGAGCGCATCGGGATGGGTGGCCGAGAACACGAAGCGGCGCTCGGCGCGCTCTCGCTCGATGCGCTCATGATCCGCACGCTGGGAGAACAGGGCCATCTCGACGCGGCGCACGGCCAAAGACGAGCGCGCGTCAAGGGAAGGCACCGACACCGCTCCGCTTTCGCATGCGCGCTCGAGCCCCGCGCCCGCCATTCCGTCGAAAAGTCGCAATGCGTCCTGCGCAAGCGTCGAAACGCGCGCTCGCACCACGACAGCCACCTGGTCGACCGGTTCCGAGGGCAAGGCCTCGGCCCGCGATCGCCCGGTGCGCGCTTCAAGCTCCGCGCAAGAGAGCACCCAAGCTGCAGCATAGGCCATCATGCGCCCGCGAACGCCGCCTTCGTACCAGGCCAACCACGCTTTCGCTCCTTCCGCACACGACGTCTCAAGCGCGTCCTGCACGGCAGCTGCCGCTGCAAGAGACCGCCCGTCCGCATCCGGCAAAAGCCCGTCATCCTCGCGCGCGGCTTCGGGAGCAAGGGCCAGCGACGAGGCCAGGCGAATAGCGCGGCGGCGCTCCCCTTCTTCGGCGCATCGGCCCAAGACGAGCGCCGCCGCGGCTCGCAATCCGACCGCGGCGGCAGAAGACCCGCTCACCCGTCGCGCAACGGCACAGGCCGAGTCGCGATCCCCCAACAAGGCGCGCCGCGCGGCCTCCGCGGCGTCGAGGGCGCAGGCCAGACCGGCTTTCTCCCCGCCGAGCGAGCGGTACACGTCGCACGCGGGGACCAGGCAGGCCCCGTCGGAAAGCTCGCGGCCCCGGCTTGCCAACCATACCGCGCGCGCCTTGCGCGATGCCAGCAAGCGAGCCGCGTCGCATGCACGCGCAAGCTGCTCGCGCTTCAGCAACGCGTCCGCAATGTGCGTCGCAAGCGCATCGGCGTCGGAAAACACCGACCTCTCCGCAAGGCCGGGCAATGTCGGCGAAAACGCCTCCGACAGCTCGTCCATCGAAAAAGAGGCGGCGTCGAAGCGTTCTTTCCTACAATCGATTCCCAGGTAAGGATACTGCTCCGACAAAATCGCAATCGAATCGTCCTCGCAGGAACCGAACGCCGCAAGGTCGGCAAGCGCGCCGTTTTGCAGGCACAGCATCGAAAACAAGGGGAGCATCAAATCGGCGGGAAGCTCCTCTTTCGCAACCGACGCGAGAAACGCTGCGCGATCGTCGGGCGTCCCCCACACAAGCGTCGCGATGCGACGAGCCGTCGGCATGAGGGCGGCGGGTTCGGCCTCGCGCTCGGCAGCCGTGCGCAAAGCATCAAGCTCGGCATCGGTCAACAGCAGGTCCGCGGCCCCCAGCTTGAGGCGGTCCCGCTGCCCATGGAAGGCATCGCGCATGGGCAGGCAGGTGACCAGAACCTCGCAGCCACGATCGATCAGCGCGTCCATCTCACGAGACAGCAACTCGACGCGCTGAGGGTCCAGCGAGGGCACGTCCTCGACAACGGCCAAGAACGGAGCGCGGTCTTCCGAGGAAAGCGTCTTGGCAATGCGCCCGTCATCGAGATCGCGCAAAAAGCACGGGCTTTTCGCGTCGATCCAAAACACGTGCTCGAACCGGAAAACCGTTTCCGCGTACTCCAGCGCTACGAACGATTTGCCGAATCCCTCGGGCGCAACGATGAACCGGGGAACATGGCGCTCCCTCAGTAACTTCGCAATGAGGTCGGGGCGCCGGTAGTGGCGGGCCGAGACGAATCGCTGCGGACGACGTCCGCGACAAGCGGTCTTGGTCAGGAAATCTGGCATGCGAATCACTCCCATCGTAAGGGAGGGATGCAGCGGTTTGAAAGGGTTTCCACCGTATCACTGCGAAGAGGGCGCCGCAAGCCGACATAAGTTCGATCCCGGCATCTTTCCACCGGCAAGCCGAAGCAGGCATAGACCAGGTCTCCGTCCCGCGAAAACCTCGCAGACGCCCCGGAACGTCCCTTCGCCGCCGGAAAGGCCCCGTCTCGCCCGATCCGCAAGCCGTCCGATTCGGAAGGCGGCGCGCGCCGGCATGGATCCAACGGCAGGCACCTTGCTTGCTGCACGATTCTTTCCCCAATGTTGCGTTTGAGAGGCGCGCGGAGAGACGGCCTTCGATACGACCGTGCGTTTCGCCTGGTCGCGCTCTTTCGCCGCCGGCGGAAGAGCCTCGGCATGCGCTCGCGCGCAACATTGGGGAAAGAATCGTGCACGCAGGGACGCGGACGCGGCGGTTTGACGGGCCGCGCAGCCGCGGCCCTCGCCGGTAACGGACCCGTTCCCGCGGTTCGCGCAGGGCCGGCTCCCGGCGGCCCCGCACAGCGCCGACCGATTCGCGCAACAGAGACCGGATACGCCTCCGCGCCGGGTTCGATCGCATCCTTCGGCAGCGAAGGCTCCTTCAACGGTGTACAATGCGACTACTGCATGACCAGTCTCCTCAGGAAGGAACCGCTATGCTCCAGCCCGCTTCCCTTTCCGACCTGCCCGCGTTCTTGTGCGGCCACGCGCACGATGCCGCTGCGGCAACGGGCTGCACCGTGGTCATCGCGCCCGAAGGAGGCGTCTGCGGCGTCGATGTGCGCGGAGGCGGTCCCGCCACGCGCGAGACCGATCTGCTCAAGCCGGAGAACATGATCCAAGCCGTGCACGCCGTTGTCCTTTCGGGCGGCAGCGCTTTCGGCCTAGCCGCATCGACCGGCGTGATGGAGGAGCTGGCGGAACGCGGGATCGGCTTTCCCGTCGAAAGCGCGCGGGTGCCGATCGTATGCGGAGCATGCCTGTTCGACCTGCTCGTAGGCAAAAACGCGCATCCCGATGCGGCCATGGGCCGCGCCGCCGCCCGCGCGGCTTTCGAGCGTAAAGCAACCGAGCCGCTTGAAGAAGGAAACGTCGGCGCCGGATGCGGGGCCACGGTCGGGAAGCTCCTGGGCGGCGATCGGGCCATGAAGGCGGGGCTGGGCATCTGCGGGCTGCGCATGGGAGACGTGGTGGCGGTGGCCATCGTCGCCGTGAACGCGCTCGGCAACGTCTGCGAAAGCGACGGCACCTGGATCGCCGGATGCCGAGGAGCCAACGGCCTTGTCATGGAGCCGCTCGATGCACTGACCGAGCTTGCAAGCCGCGTCCAAGACGACGGAAGCCGCGCGGTCCCAAGCGAAGGGCCCTGCCCGAACACCACCATCGGGCTGGTCCTCACGAACGCCCGCATAACCAAGGCGCAGGCCACCAAAGTATCGTCCACCGTCCACGACGCGTACGCCCGGGCCATCAAGCCCGTCCACACGTCCGGCGACGGCGACACCGTGTTCACGTTCTCCTCGTGCGAAGCAGAGGCCGACTACGACCTGGTGGCCATGCTGGCCACCGAAGCCATGCAGGGCGCCATCGTGCGCGCCGTGCAAACGGCGCAAGGCGCGCACGGCCTGCCCTGCGCCCGAGACATCGCCACGCGTTAGGAGTCCATCGTGAAGGCAGCGAAGTTCGCAAACCGTTTCCTGTTCGTCGCGTCGGTCATCGTGACCGGCGCCATAGCGGGAGCGTTCGTGTGGTTTCTCCTCTTCGTCATGAACCTGGGCATCTCTTTTATATGGGAGAAGATGCCCGCGCATTTCGGGCCGTACTTCCCCCTGGCGGCCTGCCTGGCGGGAGGATTGATCATCGGCCTGTTCGCCAAGCGCTTCGGCCCTTATCCGGAAGATCTCAACGAGGTCATGGCCAAAGTGAAGCAAGACGGTCGCTACGAATACGACAAGCTGGGAACCATGTCCATCGCGGCGCTTCTTCCGCTGTTCTTCGGCGGCTCCGTCGGCCCCGAAGCCGGCTTGACCGGGGCGATCGCCGGCATTTGCACCTGGGTGGGCGACCGCATGAAGCGCTTCGGATCCGACTTCAAGCAGCTCACCTCGGTCGGCACCATGGCTGCGCTTTCCGCCATATTCACCGCACCCCTGTTCGGGTTCGCCGCACCGCTGTACGGCGGAGAGCCCGAAGGGTCCGAGCAGACCATCACCCTTCCGAAAACCTCGAAGCTGGTCGTGTACTTCTGCGCGATAGCGGGCGCGCTCGGCGCGCTTATGGGCTTGTCGTCGCTGTTCGGCGGGGGTATGTCGCTTCCGCATTACAGCGACATCCACGTCGGCGCAACCGAAGCGGTCTGGTTTCTGCCGCTTGCCTTGATCGGCGCGGCAGGCGGGTGGCTGTTCTGCGCGTTCGACGGCTGCTTCAAGCGGGCGTCGGACAAGATGGGAGATCGCCCGGTGCTGAAAGCGATCATCGCGGGGCTTGTCCTTGCAACCATGGGCATCGCGTTGCCGTTCACGATGTTCGCCGGCGAAGTGCAAACCGAGCAGCTTAACGAAGTTTGGATGAGCATGGGAGCGGTCACGCTGCTTGCGACGGGATTCGTGAAAGTGGCCGTCACGCCCCTGTGCATCCGCTTCGGCTGGCGCGGCGGACACTTCTTCCCCGTCATCTTCGCCGGCGTCTCCATCGGCTACGGCATGGCTACGCTCACGGGAGCCGACCCCGTGTTCTGCCTGTGCACCTGCACGGCAGCGCTCGTCGGCGGCGTCATGCGCCAACCGCTCATGACCGTGCTGCTGCTGTTCCTGTGCTTCCCGGTGAAAGGCGTCGTGGTGATGATCGCCGCAGCCGCATTAGGAGCAGCCCTTCCCCTTCCGAAGGCGCTGCGGACGACTACCGAAAAAAGCCATGCGTAAACCGCACCGCTTCCAGTCGTTTCCGGCCAGCCTATGCGTCAGGAACAACCTCAAGCTTGAAGCCAAGAGCCGAAAGCACGTCGACAACGGTGCCGAACCGCGGGTTGCCCTCCGCCGATAGCGACTTGTACAAGCTTTCGCGACCGACCCCTGCCTGCTGTGCTACCTGCGCCATTCCTCCGCGCGCCTTCGCCACGTCGCCGAGAGCCCTTTGGAAGAACTCGGGATCGCCCTCGGCCAGCGCGGCAGTGAGGTACGATGCGATCGCGTCCTCGGAGTCCAAATAGTCGGAAACGCAAAACTCCTTGACCTTTAGCGGCCGTCTAAACGGATTCTTCATCGAAAGCCCCTTCCTGCCGTATGCGCCGAGCAAGCCGCTTCGCTCGCGCGATATCGAAACGCTGAGACCCTTTGTCTCCGCCACACAAAAGCAGAACGACCTTGCACCCATGCCGCATGCCGTACAAACGATAGCCCGGCCCCTGCATGACGCGGAATTCGACCACCGCATCCCCGATCGAGCGGACATCGCCCCAAAGCCCGTCCTCCAGGCGAGCGATCCTCGCAAGAATGGCCACGCGAGCGCTTTCGTCCTTCAACCGCCTGAGCCACCGAGCGAACGTCGCCGTGCTGAAAACCTGAACAGAACCGTCTGCCATCTTTGCTCCTTTGTATCTTATAGGATACAACTTGCCGCGTCAAGCACCTTGGCAAAAGCATAGCGAGGCAATCTAGCGCGCAGATGGCGCATATCCGACAAGGATCCAACCCGACCTGCCGCGGATCCAGCAGCTTCCCAGCAATAATCCAGCGCGCTCCTGACGCGAATCCAGCGCGGACCGCGCGAAAATCCAACACGTTTCCCACGCGCATCCAGCGCGCATCGAAACAGCCTGGTCAACGAGAAACGGGGCCGAAGCCCCGTTTCTCGTTATAAGCCGTATGGCGTGTGGACGACCGCTAGTTGCGCCCGAGCATCTTCGCAATGCGATCGGAATACTCGATCTCGGTCAGGCCCGCTTCCTTCGCCAGATCCACCACGGGCGCGTCGTTCCAGAGCGCCTCCAGTCGGTAGTAGTCGCGCGTTTCGGGCTGGAACACGTGCACGACGAAGCTGCCGTAGTCGAGCAGCGACCAGGTGCCGTCCTGCGTTCCCTCGCGATGCAGGGGCTTCAGGTGGCCCTGCGTGCGAACAGCCTCCTCGATCTCGTCGATGATAGCCTCGACCTGGCGGTTGTTCGACGCGGTTGCAATCACGAAGTAATCGGTTACGCCGATAAGATCGCGCACCTCCTGCACCATGATGTCGGTGGCCTTCTTCTCATCGGCGGCGCGCGCAGCGATGAGCGCGCATTCGCGAGAGGTCACCTTGGGGGTCTCGTTCTTCGTTTCGGTCACGCTATTCCTTTCTTCGGTGTTTCGCCTGCGGCTTCTCGCGCGCGGACAAGGTAATGGTTCCATATTTCGAGCGTTCGCGGATACACCCGCTTACGCCGATCGATAAGGTTGAGAAGAACATGTTGAAAGGTTGCCAAGAACAGCTCTTCGAGCGAGACCTGGCCAACCAGCGCGCGCAGCTTTTCCAGCCCATCGTATTTTCTACCGGGTTCGACGGCATCGGCAACGTACACGACCATATCCAAATCGCTCATGCCGATAGCGCCCGTCGTATGCAGCTCGATGGCCCGCACGATATCGCACGGGATGCAAGGATACGCCCGCGAAAGCGCGAGTGCGGCCGTGGGACCGTGCAAAAGCGCCGGAAGGTCCCCGATCGCAGAGGCATCGACGTCGAGCCCCAGATCTTCGGCCCGTCGAAGAATTCCCTCGTCGTCGAAGCTCTTGTCCCAGTCGTGCAGCAGCCCCGCCAAGCGCGCCTTGCGCTCATCGACGCCGTACAAACGCGCAAGCCGCACGGCGGTGTCGGCCACCCCCAGCGTGTGCTCGTATCGAGAGCGCTTGAGCCTTGCCTTCAAATCCTGCCTGCGCGCTTCGAAAAACGCGTCGGAAAGCGCGTCGTCCCCACAAGGAGCAGGCGCGCACGACGTATCCCGTTCGCTCATCGCAACGACCCTCCTTCCGTACCGCCGCATGCGGCGCAGCCTTGCGCGCGATACAGCGCATGCGCTTGAATATAGTCGAGAACGCCCTGCATGGTCAAATAGCGAATCGACCTTCCCGCCGCAACCCGGTCCCTCAGATCGCTCGAGGAGATGGCAAGCGCCGTAACTTCCAGATAGTCGACCGTGAAGCTCCCTCGCTCGGCGATGGCCGCGCGATGCGATTCGGACAGCGCGTAGCCCGGCCTTGTAACCGCGATCAAACGAGCTAGATCGGCGATGGCCGCGCTTTCCCGCCATTGCAGGATGTGGTACACCGCATCGGCCCCGGTGATGAAGCACAGCTCCACGTTGGCGGGGTAATGCGCGCGCATCTGGCGCAGCGTGTCCACCGTGTACGTGTCGCCGCCGCGGTCGATCTCGATCGAGCTCACATCGAACGCAGGATTGCTGTCCACGGCAACGCGGCACATCTCAAGACGGTGCGCAGCAGGAGTCACGTTCCTGTCCTTCTTGAACACCGGATTGCCTGCGGGAACGAACACCACGCCGTCCAGCCCGTAAGCCTCGCGCGCCTGCTCGGCGCACGCAAGGTGCCCGATATGGATGGGGTCGAACGTGCCCCCCATGATGCCCAGCCGAGCAGGACGCCCGTCCATGCCCAGCTGATCGAACCTATCGCAGATGACGGCCACTTACGCGCGCACCTGCCCCGTACCGCGCAGCACGTACTTGTACGACGTGAGGGCCGCAAGCGCAAACGGGCCGCGCGCATGAAGCTTCTGGGTGGAAATGCCGATCTCCGCGCCCAAGCCGAACTGCCCGCCGTCCGTGAACGCCGTCGAAGCGTTCGCGTACACGGCAGCCGCGTCAACGCGATTGAGAAACGCCTCCAGCGCCGCCGCGCCCTCTGCATCGGTGGGGTCGGCGACGATAGCCTCGGAGTGCCGCGTGCCGTACCGGTTCACGTGATCGATGGCCTCGTCGACGCCGCCAACGCATTTCACGGCCATCTCGGGCGCCAGGTATTCGGTAGCCCAATCCTGCTCGACGGCGGCTTCCGCCTTGATGCCATGAGCGCGCGCCACGCGAAGGGCGCATTCGTCAGCATGCAGCAGCACGCCCTTTGCCTGCAGGTCGGCAAGCAGTCGAGGCAGCATGACCTCCGCCGCAGCCTCATCGATCAGCAGCGTTTCGGCCGCGTTACACACGCCGTAGCGGCGACATTTCGCGTTGAGCACGATAGCGCGCGCCATCTCCAGGTCCGCGGTGGCGTGCACGTACACATGGCAGTTGCCCGTGCCCGTTTCGATGACGGGAACCTTGGAATGCTCGACGCAGTGGCGGATAAGCCCCGCCCCGCCGCGCGGAATGAGCACGTCGATCACCCCGTGAAGCTGCATGAGCTCGTCGGCCGCAGCGCGATCGGTCGAGGCGATCAGCCCGATGCAACCCTGCGGCATGCCGGCGCTCACCGCAGCATCGTGAAGCACGCGTGCGACGGCCTCGTTGGAAGCGGAGGCTAGGCTGCCGCCGCGCAGCACCGCGGCATTGCCCGACTTCAGGCAAATGCCGGCTGCGTCGGCCGTAACGTTCGGACGAGCCTCGTACACCACGGCGACCACGCCCAAGGGCACGCTCACCCGGGTAAGCTCGATGCCGTTGTACAGCTGACGCTCGTCCTGGACGCATCCGAGCGGATCGGGCAGGACGACCAAATCCTCAAGAGCGCAGGCCATAGCCTCGACGCGGCTTTCGTCAAGCATAAGGCGGTCGAGCAAGCTCTCCTTGGTGCCGGCCTCGCGCGCCGCGTCCATGTCGCGTCCGTTGGCAGCTATGATGTCCGCCGCATGCTCGCGCAGAGCCCGCGCCATTGCGATGAGCGCCCGATTGCGCTCCCCTGCAGTGGTCTGCCCCAGCGCCGAGCTTGCGGCCCGAGCAGACTCAGCAACGCGACGCACCTCGTCGCGCACGGTTTCGTCGATCATATCGTTGCCTCCTTGTCCCGCCTTGCCTATAGCCGAAGCGGCCTACTCGAACACCACAAGCTCGTCACGGTGAACAAGCGGGCGCTCCGCCAAGCTTGCCAGCAGGCGATTCGCCTGCAACTGCGAGCGCGTGCGCCCTATGGCAAGCGCGGTCTCGTCACTTGAAAACGCCGCTTTGCCCCGCGCGAACAGATGCCCTGCACCGTCTTTGATGTCGACGATGTCGCCCGGATCGAAACGACCTTCCACCGCGCGCACCCCCACCGACAAAAGCGAGCTGCCCTTGCATGTGAGCGCCGCCTTGGCGCCGTCGTCCACCACCAGCGATCCGCGTGCTGAATCCCCAAGCGCGATCCACAGCTTCTTCGGGGTGATCTCGTGCGGTTTCTCAGCCGCGACGAACCGCGTCCCCACGTCTTCGCCGGCAGCCACGTCGACGATGACGTTCTCGCGGCGGCCATGGCAGATGACCATGGGGATGCCCGCAACCATGAGCACGCGCGCCGCCTTGATCTTGGTGATCATGCCGCCCGACCCTACCGTGGTGCCCGCGCCGCCCGCCACGGCCATGACTTCCGGGCCGATGGCCTCGACGCACGAGATAAGGCGCGCGTCGGGATGATGGTGCGGGTTCGCGTCGTACAAGCCCTCGATATCGGACAAGATGATCATGAGGTCCGCATCGATGAGGCACGCCGTCAAAGCGGCGAGCGTGTCGTTGTCGCCAAAGCGAATCTGCTCGACCGAGATCGTGTCGTTCTCGTTCACGATGGGCACGACCCCCAGGTCGAGCAGGCGCAGCAACGTGTCGCGCGCATGCAGGTACGCGTTTCGATCCGCCGTGTCGCGACGCGTGAGCAGCACGGTCGACGTCGTGATGCCATGGGGCGCGAACGCTTCGGCGTAGGCCGTCGAAAGCGCGCTCTGCCCCACCGAAGCCGCAGCCTGCAAGCTGGGCATGTCCGAAGGTCGCTTGGCGATGCCGAGCGCTTCCAGACCGCACGCGATGGCGGCCGACGTCACGATGACGGGCTGCCAGCCGACGCTCTTCGCACGGGTTATCTGATCGGCCAGCTTCTGCAGGTACGCATAGTCGATCGAACTTTCCGAGGTGGTGAGCGTCGACGACCCTATTTTGATAACCAGGCGCTTCCCTTGCATCGGATGCGCCGCATCGGCCACACGGTCTGCTTTCATTACAGATCAAGCTCCTTGTACAGGTCCTCCGCCGTGCGCGCCGATTCGAACTCGAAGGCGCGACCCACGATGCGGATCTCGTCGCCGTCCACAGCTCCTGCGCGCTCGAGCGCCTGCTCCACGCCAAGGCGCTTCAGGCGATGCTGCAGAAACAGAATGGCCTCTTCGTTTTCCCAGTCGGTCTGCACGACCATGCGCTCGACGCGCGGACCCTCCACGCGGAACACGCCGCCGCCCAGGGGAACCACCTTGAACCTTCTGTCGCGCGCTTCGCGCTTGAGCTCCCACACGTGCTCGTACTGCACGTCCTGCTCGGCATGGGCGCGCGCCGCTTCGCGCAGCTCGTGCACCTTCGTGGCGATGGCGGCCTTCAAGCCGTCGACGCCTTCGCCGGTCAACGCGCTGATGCAGTACAGCTTCGGATCGATGGAACTCTGTCCGAACTCGTCGCCGTCGGCCGCGGCAAGGGAGTCCTCGCGCACGCGCTGCGCCAGCAGCTCGCACGCTTCCTCCACGCCCGGCACGTCGATCTTGTTGGCCACGACGATGCGCGGGCGATTAGCCAGCTCGTCGGCGTACAGCGCAAGCTCGCGGTTGATGATCTCGTAATCCTCGAGCGGATCGCGGCCTTCCCAGTCGCCCGTCAAGTCCACCACGTGCACGATGAGCGCCGTGCGCTCGATGTGGCGCAGGAACTCGTGGCCGAGGCCCTTGCCCTCGTGAGCGCCCTCGATCAGGCCGGGAATGTCGGCCACGACGAAGCTCAGGTCGCCCGAACGCGCCACGCCGAGGTTCGGAACCAGCGTGGTGAACGGGTAATCGGCGATCTTAGGGCGCGCGGCGCTCATCTTGGCGATGAGCGACGACTTGCCTGCCGACGGCATGCCCACCAGCGCAGCGTCGGCCATGAGCTTCATCTCGAGCTCGATCCAACCCTCCTGTGCGGGCTCGCCCAATTCGGCGAAGGCTGGAGCGCGCCTTCTGGACGTGACGAAGTGAATGTTGCCGCGCCCGCCCATGCCGCCTTCGGCCACGGTCACGCGCTCGCCGTCGTGGGTCAAGTCGGCGATGAGCTCGCCCGTTTCCTTTTCGTCTTCGAAATACTCGTGAACCACCGTACCGACGGGCACCTTGAGAACCAGGTCTTCACCCGTAGCGCCGTGCATGCGGCTTCCCTTGCCGTGCGTGCCGCGCTCGGCCTTGAAATGATGCTTGAAGCGGTACTCGATAAGCGACGACAGACTTGCGTCGGCTTCGACCACCACGTTGCCGCCATGCCCGCCGTCGCCGCCGTCGGGCCCGCCCTTGGGTACATGGGCCTCTCGGCGAAACGACATGCAGCCAGCACCGCCGTTGCCGCCCCTTACATGAATGCGTACTTTATCGATAAACACGAAAGCGTTCCTTTGTATTCGTTTCGCATCTCGCGTTTTGGAGGTGCGACCTACCGGTATCCAACCCAAAGGATTGTATATGAAAAAGTGCCCCCTGACGAACAGGGGGCACCGCTCAACATAAGAATGTTATGCTGTCGTAGTCAGCAGACCCTTACGCCTCGGGGCGCACGTGGACCTTGCGCTTGACGCCGCGCGTGAACTCAAGCGTGCCGTCGCACAGGGCGAACAGGGTGTCGTCCTTGCCGCGGCCGACGTTCTCGCCCGGATGAAAATGCGTACCGCGCTGACGAACGATGATGTTGCCCGTCTTCACAGTCTGACCAGCGAACATCTTCACGCCCAGTCGCTGCGCGCGGGAGTCGCGGCCGTTACGGGTAGACCCGAGACCTTTCTTGTGAGCCATGGTGTTCCCTCCTTGCGCTTACTCGGCGTCGTCCGACGCAGGCTTTTCGGCGGCCTTCTTGGCAGCCGGCTTCTTCTCAGCGGTCTTCTTCTCGGCGGCCTTCTTGGCAGAACCCACCGACTCGATCTCGACGCGCGTCAGCTGCTGGCGATGGCCGCGCAGCTTCTTGTAGTTCTTGCGCTTCTTGAACTTGAAGACCAGCTGCTTCTCGCCCTTGAACTGCTCAAGAACGATAGCGGTGACCTTCGTGGCAGCTGCCTTCGCAGGATCAGCCTCCACCTTTTTGCCGTCAACGACGCAGATTGCCTCGAGTTCAACCTTTGCGCCGACCTCGGCGTCAAGCTTTTCGATGTTCAGCTTGTCGCCAGGGGCAACCTTGTACTGCTTGCCGCCCGTTTTTACGATTGCGTACATGAGTGTCTCCTTGATATAAATAAACGCAAGGCGATATCTTAACAGCGTGACCGTAGCAAGTCAATGTGATCTTATGCACAATCTCCGCGTATCATCGCACTCTTCCTACGCTGTGCCTCCACAGAGCACAACATTTATATGATAGCAGAACTTTCGTAGCTACGCACGGCGGCGTGGTGTGAATTTTTTGTTAGTTGCAGCAATGCAACAACTCTCACGCGGGTCCAACAGAGCCAGCGAGGGCCGGCGGCTGGCAAGCCGCCAAAACCTAGTGCGACTCCGCCCAGCTGTCGCCGAAGGATACGTCGGCCACCAGCGGAACGCGCAGCTCGGCCACGCCTTCCATGACTTCCTTCACCATGGCCGACAGGCGCTCGATCTCATCTTGCGGCACGCTGAAGTCCAACTCGTCATGCACCTGCAAAAGCAGCTTCGCCCGGAAGCCCTCGTCCATCAACCGACGCTGGACTTCGGTCATTGCAAGCTTGATGATGTCGGCTGCGCTGCCCTGCATGGGATGGTTCATAGCCGTGCGCTCCCCGAAGCCGCGCTGGTTGGCATTGCCGGCCTTGAGCTCGGGGATATGGCGCTTGCGCCCGAACATGGTTTCCGCGTAGCCCTTTTCCTTGGCCACGGCGATCGTCTCGTCCAGGTACGTCCGCACCCCGGGGTACGCCTCGAAGTACCGCTCGATCATCTCCTTGGCTTCGCCGAAGGGGATGCCCAGGCTTTGGGACAGGCCGAACGCCTGCTGCCCGTACACGATACCGAAGTTCACGGCCTTGGCGCGGCTGCGCAGCTGAGGCGTGATCTCCTCCACCGGCAGACCGAACACGCGGCTGGCCGTAGCGGCATGGAAGTCCGCGCCGGAGCAGAACGCCGCCACCAGATGCTCGTCGGCGGACAGGTGCGCCAGCAGACGCAGCTCGATCTGCGAATAGTCGGCCGAGAGGAACTTGCTCCCCTGCTCAAGGGGCATGAAGCACTCTCTGATCTTGCGGCCGAACTCGGTGCGAACCGGAATGTTCTGAAGGTTCGGATCGGACGAGGACAAGCGCCCCGTGGTGGTGACCGTCTCGTTGAACGTAGTATGCACGCGACCGTCTTCGGCGCGCATGCGCGGCAGCGCATCGATGTAGGTGGACTTCACCTTGGAAAGCTCGCGGTAGCGCAGCACGAGCTCGGGAAGCTCGTGCTCCTTCGCCAGTTCCTTGAGCACTCCCGCATCGGTCGAGTAGCCGCGCTGGTTCTTCTTGAGCGGCTTGAGGCCCAGCACCTCGAACAGGATGTGCGAAAGCTGCTTGGGGGAATCGAGGTTGAACTCCTCCCCCGCCATCTCCACGATGCGGCCCCGCAGGTCGTCGAGCTCCACCTGCGTACGCGCGCCCAGCTCGAACAGGCGATCGTAATCGACCGCCGCACCCGTGCGCTCCATGATGGCCAGAACCGCCACCAGCGGCAAATCGATGTCGAAGTACGCGCGCTGGCTGCCCTCGCGCCGCAAAGCCTCGGTAAGCGGCTCGACCAGCGCGCGCGCCGCAGCGGCCTGAGCGGCCGCCAAGGATGCTTCGTCCTTCGTATCGGGCAGCACGCCGCCGCAGTACGCGTCCAGCAAAGCGTCGTAGGAGTACTCCGCAACCGAGGAATTCAGCACGTAACCGGCAAGCCCCAGATCGAACGCGCGCATGCTCGAAAGATCGCCGTCGGAAACGAGCGCGCGCTTGGCCGTGTCCGGCGGGTACACCCGATGAACGTCCAGCTTGACGTCGAGCGAGGCGAACGCCCCTTCGCGCACGATCCGCGCGAATGCCTCCAGCCCGGCCTCGTCCTCGTACAGCGCGGTTCCCTCGCTCGTGTTGACCGCGCAATGCAGCCCCGCGCTGAACAGGGACGCCTGCTTGGGCTCGACGAACGACACGCCCAGGGTCTCGCCGCGCTCCAAGGCGGCGGTCACCAGTGCGTCAGCCTCGGCGGCGAAGAGCACCGGCTCGACCACGAGGGGCGCCGCCTTCTTTTCAAGCTCTTTGCCGACCAGCTTGAGCACGCGGTTCAGGTGCGCGTTGAACCGCACGCCCTCGAACGCCGCGGTCACGGTTTCCGGGTCGAAGTTCGGGAAGCTGCACGACTCCAGATCCAACGGGAAGTCGAGGTCGCGCACGATGGTGGCCACCTCGCGACTGGCGAAAGCGGCGTCCTTGTTCTCGACGATGCGCTCCTTCTGCTTGCCCTTGAGCTCGTCGACATGCTCGTAGAGCCCTTCCAGGCTGCCGTACGCCTGCAAAAGCTTCGCGGCGGTCTTCTCGCCGATACCGGGCACGCCGGGGATGTTGTCGGAAGAATCGCCCTTCAGGCCAAGGTAGTCGGGCACCTGCTCGGGACTGATGCCGTAGCGATCCAGCACTTCCGCCGGCCCGTATATGGCCACGTCGGTGATGCCCTTTTTCGTGGTGACGATGCGCGTCTTGTCGGTAGCCAGCTGATAGGCGTCCTTATCGCCGGTCACCAGCAGCGTTTCGTAGCCCAGCGCCTCGTCGCGCGCGGCGATGGTCCCCAGCACGTCGTCGCCTTCCCAGCCTTTGATGCGCACCACCGGCACGCCCATGGCCTCCAAAAGCTCCTCGATGATGGGAAACTGAACCTTCAGATCGTCGTCCATGGGAGGGCGCTGCGCCTTGTACTGCTCGAGGGCCTCCATGCGAAACGCCGGACGGCCCGCATCGAACGCGCAGATGAGAGCGTCGGGAGCCGCGATGTCGATGAATTTCAGCAGCATGGACAGAAACCCGAAGACCGCGTTGGTGGGACGCCCGTCGGGGGCGTTCATGGTGGGGGGAACCGCATGGTACGCGCGATGCATGAGCGAGTTGCCGTCGATGACTGCTATCTTCTTCGACATGAATACCTCCGTCGGCGAGTGTTTTGAGGGCTTAGTATAGCGCAAGCGCTCGCGCCGCGCAGTCCACCGGGAAACGACCACGCGCCGCCTACAAGCCGAATCGCGCGGGATGCGCGCGAAGCTCGGCGATCACGCGCTCCAAAGATAGCCGACCCCGCGAACCGTCTCCAAATGCTGCGCGAGGTCGGGCCCCAGCTTCGCGCGAACGCGGCGAACGTGAACGTCCACCGTGCGGCTTCCCCCGTAGTAGTCGAAGCCCCACACGCGGCGCAGCAGGGCGTCGCGCGAATACGTGCGCCCGGGATGCGTAACCAGAAACGCAAGGAGCGCGTATTCCAGATATGTCAGATCAAGCGGGTCGCCGCCTATCGTCACCTGGTACGTGGCAAGGTTGATGGTCATGTTGTCGACCGCAAGAACATCGGAGGTGGTTCCTTCGTTTCCCGGCCACAACAGCTGCCGAATGCGCGCGGCGCACTCGTCCGGCCCGGCGCCGTGCACCACGAAGTCGCTTTTCACCTGCACGGGAAGGCGGAAATCGGCCAACTGGTCCTCGTTGACGATGACCAGCAGCGAAGCCGTTCCCTCCTCCAGCATAAGCGACTCGACTTGGGACACGTTCGACAAAGAGCCGCTGCGCGCCTCGTAGATAACCAGGTCGCACGAAGCGTGCTGCGAGAGCAGCTTTTTGAACTGCACGGACGAACCGGCCACAACCGCCACGTCCAAGCTTGAAAGGACCTGTTGGAACTTGTGGGCGTTATCCAGGCTGTCGGCTATGAATATGACGGTCTTTCTCATAGGAAACCCCTTCGATTCCCCGCAGGCCGCACGGCGCCCATGCTACAGCACCGCCAGATACCGATCGCGCTCCCAAGGGGAAACATGGGCCAGGTAGTCGTTCCATTCGGCGCGCTTCGACGCCACCAGGTAGCCGTGAATGTGATCGCCGAGCGTCGCGCGCATAAGATCGGATGCGGCGAACAGCTCGATGGCCTCCCCCAAGCTTTCCGGAAGCGTCCGAACGCCGCGCTGCCGCAAGTCTTGGCGCGAGAGCGCAAGAAGGCTCTGGTCTTCGGCGGGATCGGGCAGTTCGAGCGCTTCCTCGATGCCCGCCAAGCCGGCGGCCAGCATGACCGCGAACGCCAAGTACGGGTTCGCGCCGGGATCGGGGCTGCGCAGCTCCAAGCGGCACGCCATCTCGCGATTCGGACGATACCCCGGCACGCGGACCAGCGTCGAGCGATTCGCGCGCGCCCAGGAAAGGTAGATGGGAGCCTCCCCGCCCGCCACCAGGCGCTTGTAGGAATTCACATGCTGGTTGGTGACCGCGCAGAATTCGGGCGCGTACTTCAAGAGCCCGGCAAGGTAGTGCTTGGCAACCCTTGACAGCCCGTAGCCCTGTGGATCGGAGGGATCGAAAAACGCGTTGTTGCCGTCGAGGTCGAACAGGCTCTGATGCACGTGCATGCCGCTGCCCGGCTGGTCGGCCATGGGCTTGGGCATGAACGACGCGTACACGCCGTGCTTCATGGCGATCTCCTTGACGACCAGCTTGTAAGTCATGACGGCGTCGGCCATGGACAGGGCATCGGTGAAGCGCAGGTCGATCTCATGCTGGGACGGGCCGTTCTCGTGGTGCGAGTACTCCACGGGGATGCCCATCTTCTCAAGCGTGAGCACGGTGTCGCGGCGCAAATCGGACGCGTAGTCGAGGCTGGTCAGATCGAAGTAGCCCCCTCGATCGAGCACTTCGGTGCCTTCGGCGTCCTTGAAATAGTAGAACTCCAGCTCGGGTCCCACGTTGAACACGTACCCCATATCCTGGGCCTTCGCCACGGTGCGCGCAAGCACGTGACGAGGATCCCCCTCGAAAGGCGCGCCGTCGGGCGTGCGGATGTCGCAGAACATGCGCCCCACCGCATTGGCCTCGGGGCGCCAGGGAAGCACCTGGAACGTCGAGGCATCCGGATAAGCCAGCATGTCCGATTCCTGCGTGCGGCAGAAGCCTTCGATGCAGCTGCCGTCGAAGCCCATGCCGTCCGCGAACGCATCCTCCAGCTCGCTGGGAATGACGGCGAACGATTTCATGGTGCCCAAAACGTCGGTGAACCAGAACCGGACGAAGTGGACGTCGCGGCCCTTGATGGTCTTCAAGACGAAATCCTGCTGGGGGTTCGCGGTCATACGCACCTTCCTCGTTTGTGGCTCGCCGCTGCAAGCGACGCTGCGTTTTTCGGTCGAGCTTTATTATACCGCCGCTTGTTGCAAACGCGTTACGGGCTGCACCCGGGCGCGAATCGCCGCACGCCGGCATGCCAGATAACGAATCGAGGGCACGTTGTTCGCGCCACGCGAAACGTACGGCGCCCATGGTACACTCAAGCCATCGGACAAGCCACCAACCAGGAGGTGCCGCATGAAATTCACCAACATCCTCGTGCCGTTCGACACGTCGGAGCATGCCCTGCGCGCGCTCGAAATCGCAAAGGGCCTTGCCGAGGAAGATCCCGCCATCAAGTTGCACGTTATCGACGTCATGTACGTATCCGAGTTCCCGCCCGCCATGGGCCTTGACGCGAACCCGTACGAAAGCCTTCCCGAGCCCATCATCGATCCCAACACGTACGACAAGCTGGTCGAAAACGCTTGCGCACGCGAGAAGGCCAACATGGACAAGGCCATCGGCTCTATGCTTGACGGCCTGCCCAACGACGTGACCGTTGCCGCCGTAAACGAACCGTCCGTGGTCGACGGCATCAATCGCTACGCGCGCGAGCACGGCTGCGACCTTATCGTGATGGGATCGCGCGGCCTTGGCGTGCTGCGCGGCATGCTGGGCAGCGTGAGCTACGGCGTGCTGCGCTCAGCCGAAGTGCCCGTGCTGGTGGCGAAAGACGCCGAATAGCTGAGTAGATTGCACGGACGAGCGGGCCGCTTTCGCATGCGCTATACTCTTCTGCGTCGAAAGGAGGGCGCATGGCGAAGCGGCCCGCAAGCATTTGCGCCGTTGTAACGGCGCACAACGTAGAAGAATGCCTTGGAGAATGCTTGGCATCTCTTGCCGCGCAGACGTTTTCCGACTTCGAAGCCATCGTGGTGGAAGACGGATCAAGCGACGAAACTGCACGCATCGCCAACGAATTCGCCCTGCAAGACGATCGTTTCCGCGTGGTTCATACATCCAATCTAGGAGCCGCCGGCGCTCGCAACCATGGCCTTGCCCTTGTAGATTCCCCGTACTTCATGCTGCTCGACGGCGATGACGTGTTTCTGCCAACCATGCTGGAAGCCCTGCATGGCCAAGCGATACGTTGCGAAGCCGACGTTGTCGTATGCGACATCGTGCAGTTCGATCACAATTCGGGGGAGCGCACCGCCGCCCCTTGGGCGCTCAAGGAAAGCCAGCTTCCCAACCTTGCCGAAACCCCCTCGTTCTCATGGCGAGACGTGCCCGGAAACGTGTTCGCAGCGTTTATGGGCTGGCCGTGGGACAAGCTCTACCGCACGGCTTTCGCGCGCTCCGCAGGTTTGAGCTTTCCCGACGATCTATCCAATAGCGAGGACATGCTGTTCACCTACCAGGCCATAATCCTGGCGCAGCGCATCGCCGTAGTCAACGAAGTGCTCATCGAGCACCGCACAGGCCGCGGCGGGTCGGTGTCCAACTCGCGCACGCGAGACCCTTTCGCCTTCTACGAAGGGCTGTGCCGCATGAAGCGCTTTTTGCAGGAGCAGCCCGACGGCGCATGGCAAAGCCTTCGCCAGCCCTACCTCAACTGGGCGCTCGATTGGACGCTGTGGAATATCGAGACCATGTCCGATCAAGCCGTTCGCAATGAACTAGCGCGGCATCTCGGCGCGAACGGTTTTCCGGAGCTGGAGCTGGCCGACCACGAGCCCGCCTACTTCACCGGCTATCCGCGAAACATGGCGCGCTACGCCTCCGCTTTGAACGACTGGTCCGGCAACAACCCCGATCAGGGGCCGCTGGGGCCCTTGGCCGACCTTCCTTACGGAAAGTTCAAGCCCTGGTGTCAGGCAAGTCTTTCCGAAAAGATCGCCATAAAAAGACGCATGCGCAAAGCCCTCCCCACCGAATGGTGAGAGAAGATCTTTCTATTCCTGGTCTTTCCTTTTCGCCTGGGGCATGATCACGCGGCTCTTCACCCAACTGGGAAACGCCAGGAACAGTCGCCCCAGTCGATACGTGCGCGACCCTTCAAGTTCGTCGTACACCCCTTTAAGGGCCCTGTGCAGCTCCAGGATATGCAGGTCGAAATCAACGCGGTCTTGCAGGTTCAGCCCCTCGCGATAGGCATCCCTGTCCGCTTCGGAAATCTCGAACAGGTAGCGCGCGGCAACTTCGCACGTATGGAAGACCCGCGCGGCGTACGCATCGCAGAAATCTTGAGATTGCCCGGACGCATGCTCCAAGATCCATGCGCGCAAGGCCTGCTGCACGCGAAACAGCCCATCGACGTTGCGCATGCTGAAGGCGGAAGTCATGGTAGACCCCTCGCGCATCCGCCGGCGATACAGAGGCTCGTTGAAAAACGCCGCACGTCGAGGCAGCGGCATAAGCTCCATGAGAAAAAGCAGGTCCTCGTGAATGATCCCTTCGCGAAAGCGCAAGCGAGCGTCCTCGATTACGGAACGTCTGACGGCATACAGGCACGACGACGGCCGAAACGCCTCCGTCTTTTCGAACGCCACGTACAAATCGACCCCTGACATAACCCCATCGATGGAAACGCGGCTCTCCTGATCCTCGTAACGCGTGCGCCTCAGCGTGCGATTCTCGTAAAACGTCTCCGCTGCGAAGTAAAGCTGATCCAGATCATCACCCGCTATACGGTCGGCGATCGCCTGCAGGGCATCGTCGCGATAGTAGTCGTCGGAGTCGAGAAACAACACGTAGTCCCCCGTCGCATGAAGAAGCCCGACGTTGCGCGCAGCAGACTGCCCGGCATTTTCGGACTGCTCGAAAAACAGGAAGCGCTCGTCGTCCCCGGCATGAAGCCTTGCAACCTGCAGCGTCTCGTCCGTCGAAGCGTCATCCACTACGATAGCTTCAAAATCTCGATACGTCTGACGTTTCAGCGACTCGATGCAGTCGGCGATGTAGGGTTCTACATTGAAGGCGGCAACAATAACGGAAAACCTCATCGGAGCGGTCCCTTCCTTTGGGAGCAGTTCGACCATTATAGCGAACGCGAAGTCCTGAGATTATAATGGTCGAACACCTCCATCTCAAGCGAACAGGACCCTTCGTGAAGAACACCCGCGTACACGCCCTGGCCTTCGGCTTCGGCGCAGCTCTCGTGCTGACCACGTTTGCGTTTCTCTATCTGAACCTGGAAAGCATCGAAGCCGATGCGGGGGCGAGCGAGTTCTTCCTCTCCTGTGCAACAAGGCTCGCCCTCGTACACAACCTCGTGCTCGTTGGCGTAGGCTTGATAGCAGGAACGGCTGCGGCAGCCCTGATCTTCTCGCACCGAATACGCTGTACGGAGTTTCTGTACAGGTATCGTTGGCCGATTGCGCTCGGGGCGATCGGAATCGGGACGTGCCTGGGAATATCGGGTTCATCGCTTGGAATATGGTACGACGGAAGCGGATGGGACGGGACCCTGTTCGGAACCGCGCGCTCGTGCCGTTCGGACGAATTCCTGGTCAACACGCCCATGGCATTCGCGCAAGGCTTCGATGACGCGGGGGCATGGCCCTACTTCGGAGAAACGTTTCGCGGCACAACGAGCGACATGTTCATCGTGTACGGGCAACCCGTTGCCGACCCAGCCGTGATCTTCCGGCCCTTCCATTGGGGCTACCTGCTGCTCGGCGCGGAACGAGGCCTTGCTTTTTTCTGGTGCGCACGCGTGGTCATGCTGTTCATGTGCACGTTCGAAGTGGGAATGCTCGTTGCGCGGCAACGCCGTGGCTTGGCGTGCGGGCTCGCGCTGCTGGTGACGTTCGCGCCGGTCATCAGCTGGTGGCTGGATGTCAACGGATACGTGGAGATGATCGTATCGTGCGAGGTCATGTTGCTTATCATCGCCGGATACCTGAAAACGTCCTCGTACCGGGTACGCATCGCATTAGGGCTGCCGTTCGTCGTATGCGGAGGATGCTTCGTCCTCACGTTCTACCCGGCCCTTCAGGTGCCGATGGCGTATCTTTTCTTCACGATGGCAGCCGTCTACATCGCCCTGCATTGGCGGGCGGCCCGCCTGAGCCGCAAGGACGCGCTTATCGTTGGAGGGTTCTTCCTTCTGTTCTGCGTCGGCATGGCCTACGTGTTCGGAAAGTCGTGGGACACCGTGCAAACGGTCCTGAGCACCGCTTATCCGGGCCATCGAGCCGACTGCGGCGGCGGAGCCCTGCCCTTGCTGGCTCAATACCCTCTAGACGCGCTCACGCCCTTGCGGTCCTTCGCCGACAGCCTGCGCATCGACGCCTTCGCCTCGGTATACGATTTCTTTCCCCTGGGCATCCTGCTGTCGCTTTGGGTGGTGCTCAGGGAACGCACGCGCGATGCGTACCTCATCGCTTTGCTGGCGCTGAGCGCATTTCTGGGCTGGTACTGCTTCGTCGGCTTCCCCGAATTTTTGGCAAAGCTTACGCTCATGAGCCTGAGCACGGGAGGGCTGTACTCCAAGGCGTTCATCGCGTTCGGATTGACGAACCTGCTCCTGCTCATACGAGGCCTCGCGCTCCTGAAGGCCCGGCCAAGCCGTATAGCCGCGGCAGTTGTCGCGATCGTCGCAAGCGGCGCGATCATGGCGGGGTCAGCGGCAGCGTTTTCCTGGTTCTACAACAACGCGAGCTTCGCCGCATGCGCGCTCGTGCTGATCGGAGGAATGTACCTGTTGCTGCGCAGCAAGGCCGGAGCCGACGGAGCCCTCGTAGCTTACTTGGCCACGCTTGCGCTGTTTATGGGCGTGCTGGTGAACCCCGTGCAAATAGGGGCTGCCCCCATCTTGGAAAATAAAACGCGCGCAGCCGTGAGCGCGATCAACGATGCGAATCCCGGCTCTCGCTGGGCGGTGACCGGAGAGGATAGCTCCGCTTACGCCGATCTGGCAGCCACGAGCGGCGCCGCAGTCATCAACACGTGCAACGTCTATCCCAACTTGAGCCTATGGCGAGCCTTCGACCCAACAGGCTCGTACGACGACGTCTACAATCGCTACGCGCATATTTCGATAGAAGTCGTGCACGGCGAAACTCACTTCGGAGACGCCGCATTCGACAGCTTCACGCTGTACGTCAATCCCTCGGATGTCGCATTGCTGGAAGCAGACTATCTGGTATCTACGCAGGACCTTGGGTTATTCTCGACCGACGAAGTGTCTTTTGCACCCTTGGGCGAAGCCGTAAACGGACGCACTGTCTACGAAGTGCATCTGCAGGATCAAAGAAGCGCCGTATAGCCGCGGCGATTTCCCCTACTCCTTTGCTATACTTGCGACCCATGGATACCACACAAAAACAAGCGCGCACGCGCAACCGCAACCGCAAGCGCATCGCCGTTGTCACCATGGGCGTGAAGCTCGGCGACGAGACGCGCGGCTACACGCGATTCCGCTTCCTTTCGGATCTGCTCGTTCGCGAGGGGTTCGAAGTCGACCTCATCACGTCGTCGTTCCAGCATTGGGAGAAAGCGCATCGAGACTGCTCGAAGGCGTGCTACCAGGATCTTCCGTACCGCATCGTGTTCATCGACGAGCCCGGATACACGAAGAACCTGGACTTGGCGCGCATTCGCAGCCACCGCGTTGCCGCAAAGAACCTGCGCGCGCATTTTGATCGCACAGCAGGCGAATACGACCTGATCTACGCCGAAATTCCCCCGAACGACGTCGCGCGCGCATGCGCTGAATGCGCCGACAAGATGGGGATCCCCTTCGTTGCCGACATCAACGACCTTTGGCCCGAGGCCATGCGCATGGTGGTGAACGTTCCGGTGGTGAGCGACATCGCGTTCTACCCGTTCGCACGCGATGCGCGGATCGTCTACCGTCTGCTGTCGGGAGCCGTGGGCACCTCCGACGAGTACGCCGCCCGCCCCGCCGCAGATCGAGAGCGACCCTACCCCAAAGCCACCGTATACGTGGGAAACGACCTGGCCGCTTTCGACGAAGGCGCACGCGCTCATGCGCACGAGATCGTCAAGCCCGACGGCGAAGTGTGGGCAACGTACGCGGGAACCCTGGGCGCCAGCTACGATTTGGCCACCCTGATCGAAGCGTCGGCGCTTCTTGAGAAGGATCGCCTGGAGCACGCCGCCCGACATGCATCCGAGCGCACCACGTACGGCCCGGCTCAAGAGCGGCCCCACCCGCCGGTGCGCGTGAAGATCCTGGGCGACGGGCCGGATCGCGCCAAGCTGGAGGCCCTTGCCAGCCAGCTGGAAGCGCCTGTCGACTTCCTGGGCTACCAGGACTACGCAAGCATGGCCGCATACCTGTGCGCGTCCGACATCACGGTGAACTCGCTGGTGAAGTCGGCGGTCCAGAGCATCGTCACCAAGATCGGCGACTACCTGGCAAGCGGAAATCCCCTGATCAACACCGGATCGAGTCCGGAATTCCGCGCAAAGGTAAGCTCCGACGGAATCGGCCTCAACGTCGAAGCGGAAAACGCAGCCGCCCTTGCGCACGCCATAGGAGAACTGGCCGGCAACGCGTCGCTGCGCAAGATCATGGGCGCGCGCGGACGGGCCGTAGCCGAACGCGAATTCGACCAGCCGCAATCCTATCGGGAAATCGTAACCCTGCTGCGCAATTTGCTGTGATGTTTAGTTGAGCGCTCTCGCCAAATAGGCAAGGTCGCGTCACAATAGGGTTTCTCGCGCCCAATCGCACCAGCGCGCGAGGGATCGCACGGAACACGAGGAGCACGCTCTTGACCGAAAAGAAGCATATCCCGTTCTCTCCCCCCGACATCACGGATGCGGAGATAGCCGAGGTAACGGACGCCTTAAAAAGCGGCTGGATCACAACGGGACCCAAAACCAAGCAACTCGAACAAGATCTGGCATCGTATGTGGGCGCCCCTCGCACGGCCTGCTTGGCATCGGCCACGGCTGCGCTCGAGTGCGCGCTGCGCGCGCTGGGCATCGGGCCGGGCGACGAAGTCATCACCTGCGCCTACACCTACACCGCATCGTGCTCCCCCATCTGCCACGTAGGTGCGACTCCCGTATTGTGCGACACCGCCCCCGGTTCCTACGAGATGGACTACGACGCGCTTGGCAGCCTGATCACGGATCGCACCAAGGCGATCATCCCGGTGGATATAGCCGGGCGCATGTGCGATTACGACCGTTTGTTCCAGGCGGTCGAGAGCGCGGGCGCATCGTGGACGCCGGCGAACGATCGGCAAGCCGCCATCGGCCGCATTGCCGTAGTAGCCGATGCGGCCCACGCTCTGGGCGCACGCTACCATGGCGAAAGCTGCGGCTCGGTCGCGGACCTTACCACGTTTTCATTCCACGCCGTGAAGAACTTCACCACGGCGGAAGGCGGCGCGCTCTCCTGGCGCCCCGGCTTGTTCGATGATGACGATTTCTACCACGGCCTCATGCTCCAATCGCTTCATGGCCAGACCAAAGACGCCCTCGCGAAAACCAAAGCGGGCGCTTGGGAGTACGATGTTGCTTTTCCGGGCTGGAAATGCAACATGACCGACATCCAAGCCGCCATGGGGCTTGCCCAGCTTCGCCGATACCCCGGGATGCTGGAACGTCGCCGCGAACTGATAGGTTTGTACGAACGGGCTTTCGAGGGGATGGATCTGGATATCCTGCAGCACTACGGAGACGACTTCGCATCGAGCGGACACCTTATGCTGGTGCGCCTGACGGGCAAATCGCAGGAATTCCGCAACGCGCTGATCGAGCGCATGGCCGAAGAGGGCGTGTCCACCAACGTTCACTACAAGCCGCTGCCGCTGCTGACCGCCTACCGCAATCTGGGATTCGACATCGCCGACTTCCCGAACGCGTTCGCGCAATTCGAAAACGAGGTGACGCTGCCGCTGCATACCTCGCTTTCGGACGACGACGCACGCTATGTCACGGAAACGTTCAAGCGCTCTTACGAAGCCCTTGAAGCAAAGGGCGCCGTCTGATGTACGCACGATTCGGAAAACGAGCCTGCGACCTGATCGTAGGCATAATCGCCCTGCCCTTCGTCCTATTGATCATTGCCATCTTGGCGCCGTTCATTCATTTCGAAGACAAAGGACCTGTGTTCTACAACGCCCCGCGCGTGGGAGTTGGCGGACGGGATTTCAAAATGTACAAGCTGCGTTCGATGAAGGTGAATGCGCCCGATCTGGTCATGGAGGATGGTTCCACGTACAACGGAGCCGACGATCCGCGCATGACCCGCGTAGGCGCATTCATGAGGAAGACGTCGCTTGATGAAATGCCGCAGTTTCTCAATGTGCTGAAGGGCGACATGAGCGTAGTGGGGCCCCGTCCCGACTTGCGCCGCGAAACCGAGCTTTACGTTGGCGACGAGCATTTGAAGCTTACGGTCAAACCGGGCGTGACCGGTTACGCGGCCGTGTACGGCCGCAATTCGCTGCCGTGGCACGATCGCCTGGCGCTTGACGTCGAGTACGTGCGCACCATGAGCTTTCCGTTGGACGTGAAAATCTTCTTCAAAACGTTTTCTGCAGTATTCAAGCAGGAAGGCGTGTTCGTGGAAGACGAGCGTGAGCAGTCATAACTACCCGCTGGTCGCATTCCAGCAACGTTCGCATGACAAATAACGGATAAGATCTCCCTGATCAGCCGCTTAAAGGTATACTTCCTTCCTTGCAAAGCCGAACGCGACGCGATGGAAGGATGACGAGCATGGCACTTGACAACACTGAACTTGCTAAAAGCGGCATCGACTATGTCGAGGCCATGGAGCGCTTCGGCAAC
This sequence comes from Paraeggerthella hongkongensis, assembly GCF_003340345.1. Classification (GTDB taxonomy): domain Bacteria; phylum Actinomycetota; class Coriobacteriia; order Coriobacteriales; family Eggerthellaceae; genus Paraeggerthella; species Paraeggerthella hominis. The sequence continues at coordinate 73,450 of NZ_PPTQ01000015.1, forward strand.
AACGAGGACCTGTATCTTCGCCTTGCTGTGAAGTTTCTTGACGATCCTCATTTCTCAGAACTTCAAAAAGCCATGGATCGCGAAGACATCGAAGGATCCCAGCGAGAGGCGCACTCCCTCAAAGGGGTGGCCGGCAACCTCTCGTTCAAGGACCTGTACCGAGCAGCCTGCAAGATGAACGAAGTCCTGAACGCAAGCGATATGGACGGTGCTTGGGAGCTGATGCCCGACACCCAAGACGCCTACGACCGTGTGTGCGATGCGTTGAGGAAGATTTCCTAAACCGAAACAACCACTTCAATAAAACAAGGGGCGGGTTTGACGACCATCCTTCTAGCCTACGACCGAAGAAGAGTCGCCAAACCCGCTCCACCTGAATCTTTTACCGCACGTCAGCCTTTTCCTTACGTCCAAACAATTCGTTCCAATCGCTTGCAGCCAACACCGTGCCCACTAAAATAACAATGCAGCACACAATGGATATCGGGGTGGGAACCGCACCCTGCAGTACAAGCGCAAACAGAACAGCCCAAGCTGAATAACTGATGTTAAGGGCCATGGACTTCGCTGCGCCAATAGGCGAAGAGATGCTCTTGTAATAGAACAGGTACGAAATCGTACCTGCAAGAGCGGCTAGCGCCACAACGCCGGTCGCGAAGCTAGGAGCTGCCATCGCCGTAAAGCCCCAGGCACCGAACAGGGGCAGCACGACAATGGCGTATGCAAGAGCCGATGTCGTCTCACGAATCTGCAAAGCCGTCTCGTTGTCAACCACATCATCGCGCATTCCCCAAGCGCAGATGACCGCTTCGGAGCCCCACCCCAAAACACATAGCAGTGCGCCGAACAATCCCAACAGCGGATTTCCCAACTCGGAACCGCCAGATGACACGTATCCCATCACGATGATGCCAGCAAGAGCCGCCAGCAACGCGACAAACTGCTTGGGGGCCATTCGCTCTTTCAGAAACACGAAGGCCAGAAAGGCGCCGACAGCAGGATAGAACGACGAGATAATAGCTGTATAGCCCGCACCAATGTTGTTAATAGCAATAACGTAGCCGGTCATGCCCACTGGACCGCCCAGCAACGCTCCAAGGACAACCGCTTTGCCGCTACGCGTCTTAAGAGCAGCAACCGTATCCCCCAAGCGACCCTTAACCCCCATGTATACAAACATCCAAATTGCGCAAAATATATCATGAAGCGCAGCACTTGCTATGGCTGCAAACGCAAGCGCCTCAGCAGTGCCGACGTAGGGCGCCATAGACAAGCCCATGCCCAGAATCACCGTGTCAAGGCCCCAAAGCAAACCGCTTGTCAAGCCAAATTTCATATTCCCAAAGCCCTTCATGACACTCCCCCTCGATCGCTCCCCCGACGATACCAACCCAGCACCTTATCCAAATAATCTTTCGCATAGCGGTAGTAAATATAAAGCCATTCGCCCACCATGTCGCCCTCGGCTTCTTTAAGCAACGACCATACGTACCAGCACCATCCAGCAAGGGCAACGAAAGCAAAGTTATGCCTCCGCTCCTCCGCTGAAGGCTCGCGCCCAAAGTAATAGGAAAGAGCACGAGCAGCCTCAGCCTCATCAAGCTGGCAGCACACCACGAAAGTCCCGAAATCGCTGGCATAATCGGACATGCCCGAATACTCCCAATCGATAAGCGACATCTCGTCCTGCTCGTCAATCAAAAAATTCAACATGAAGAAGTCGTTATGAGTCAAACATACACGCGTATCATCTTTATCAACGAAGCGCTTGAGCTCTTCCGCCTTTGCAGCCATTTCGGCATAACCAGGCACTTCTATTCGACTTACCTTCTGCTCAAGCAGATGCTCGTAACGCTTTCCCTCTTCAAAAAAGTCGAACGACCGGCCAACACTCGCGCCTGACCCATGGAGGCGCCGCGCCATTTCCATGGCTCGTTTAACTTGCGCAGGGTCACGAGGATCAAGTTCGCGACAATTCGGAATGAAGCGAGACAGCTTCCATCCCTTTTCAGGGTCTTCGACAATAAACGTGCTATCAAGGCCCAGATCACGCGCCACTCCTTGAGCAACTACCTCGGCCCGACGATCGATGATGCCCTCAGTGCCAATGCCTGGATGGCGGTACACGTATTCGGCATCCCCGACGCGAATATGGCATGAAAGGTTGGTGAGCCCCTGTTTCAGCGGATACACATCGCGAATGTCGTCTTTACTGCATCCGAGCGCAGACACGATATTATCGAACGCCTCGGAGTCGACGTTCCTGAGAAAATAGGGATCGAATTCGCGCAGTTCGTCAAGCGTATCAAACTCGAATACGGTACCAGCGGGGTATTCGCGCGCAACCATATCCAACTCTGCAATATGATCGACATAAAGTTCTTCCCACAGCTTGTCCACCGTAGCAGGGGCGTCGTACTCGTCTGAAAGAATGCGGGCAAACGTACCGGAAAATTCTTTGTCGAAGTACACATGTCCAAGCATAATGAGCGCATCACGACCGCCTATTTCAACCGACACAATGCGATTACCAGACCCTAGACGCATGCACCATTCCTTTGTAGGACCCGATTGATACTGAGCCGCGTAATATGCCTTCCATACATACAGTTCGAAGGGATTTTCGGCAAAGTAATTATCAGACGAACAGATGAACGTGTTACGCAAACGCTCGCGAACCACCATGAGAGACGAATGATTGTTGCGAGAAGCATACTCGTCGTTGACCACGATGGATACGCCGAACTTCTCCTCAAGATAGAAGAAGTACTCCTTCTTATACCCTACTACTACCGTTATGTTATTGATGCCAGACTCCTGCAGTTGGCGAATCTGGCGCTCGATCAGTATCTCTCCGCGAACATACAGTAATCCTTTGGGCTTTTCGTAGGAAATAGGCGCAAACCGCGACGAAAGACCCGCCGCCAAGATGATGGCGTTGTCAACCTTATAAGGCAATAATGCTTCTCGACCCGCATCGGTAAGTGCCCCAGCCTCAATCAAGCCCCTGTCCGAAAGTGCTTTATACGCTGTGTTAACCGACCCCAACGACAATCCTGCATGAGCAGAAATTGCACGTTGACTCATGTCCGGCTTCCTATCGAGTGCAGCAAGCACCGAAAACTCATTCTTTGTGATCAACCGTGCATCCTCTCATGCATACCCGTGAATTAATTCATTCAATGTTCATTTTTCAAGATAGTATAAACGATTTGAACGGTATGTTCAGATAATATGTGCTTTCATAAAATTTGAACACAAATTGTAATGAAGCCCTCCGAAAAGGAAGGCTTCATTCGCGAATAAGCAATACTCGTTTGGAATTAGTTCAATCAGTAGGAAAGCAGCCTACCCAAGGAGTCCATGATTTTTGCTCCATACGTCTTATCTGCAGCCCACGTACCCGATAGCTTGTCAACCGTCGGCGCTGATCCGCGCTTATCGGTCAAGTACTTGAACCGAGGATCGACACAAGGTTGATTAAGCGGGTCGGTCGAAGCATACCCTTTCAGATGCTGGGCCTGGGCTAAAAGTCCGGTCTTCACATCAGGGAACGAGTCCCCGGAAACGCCATTACCCGTTGCGCCGATTCCCCCAAAATTGCACTGGATCCTCCCGTCCTTGTCCACATCGCCTCCGAACTGCAGCCAGCCTGTCTCTAACATAGCCTGAGCAAACAGCACCTCCGCGCGAACGTTCTCGGCTTTTGCCTGATCAAGAAGAACCTGGCAGAAATCGGAAATGGTGGGAGCTCCTCTTGTGGCGTACTTGTACGAAGGGTACGCAACGCCCTGCGCGCTGTAGTATGCAACCATCTGCTGCACCGTAGCGGATGAAGGCCCCATGACAGAATCCGAAGGAAGCAGCGCTCCCGATGCATCAAAGCGATATGTTTTGCCATCGATGGTCACGGCTCCGGTGGCCATCACACCGGATTCATTCAGATAATAGCGCTTATCCCCCAGATCGAGCCAGCCGGTCTGCATGGCGCCGGAGGCGGACAGGTAGTACCAGGCCCCGCCGTCCTTGAACCAGCCGCCGGACCTCATCGCACCGGAACTCTCAAAGAAGTACCGCTTGCCGTCCGATGCCTCGGCCCAACCCGTGGCCATCCTGCCGGACTCGGGGTCGAGCCAGTACCAGGCCCCGCCCTGCTTGAGCCAGCCGGTCTGCATGGCGCCGGAGGCGGCCAGGTGGTACCAGGCCCCGCCCGAGCTCATCCAGCCGCCGGACCTCATCGCGCCCGAGCCGTCGAAGTAGTACCACGTCCCGTCGGGCGTCTTCGCCCAGCCCGTGGCCATCCTGCCGGACTCGGGGTCGAGCCAGTACCACGTCCCGCCCTGCTTGAGCCAGCCGGTCTGCATGGCGCCGGAGGCGGCCAGGTGGTACCAGGCCCCGCCCGAGCTCATCCAGCCGCCCGCGCGCATGGCGCCCGACCCCTCGAAGTAGTACCACGTCCCGCTCGAATCCTTCGCCCAGCCCGTGGCCATCCTGCCGGACTCGGTGAGCCAGTACCATGCTCCGTTCCGCTTCAGCCATGTGCTTTCGGATGCCGCTGCGCTGTTGTCGAACCAGTACCATGAATCGTCAACGTCTCTCCATCCCTGCTGCTTTTGTTTGAGACCCTGATGATAGGCGGCCATGTACGGGGAATGGTTAAATGAGTGGAACGTTGTGCCGTCCTGCATGGTGTTGAGCTTGATGCCGTTTTGAGTGAACGTTGCTATCACGGCTTCGAGACCGCTTGCTGAGGCTTCCGGTGCGGGGAAATACCGGATGCGGAGCGCGTCAAGCGTACTCGTTACGTATTCGGGAAGATTGGTGCCGTACCCGGTTTGGACAGCGTATGTAGGGGAGAGCGCCGCCACATAGCGAGGCGTGTTCGATCCGACGGATCCGTGGTGGGCTAGCTTGAGCAGGTCGACATGACCGATCGCGCCTGCAAGCCGGTCTTCGTCCCCGTCGTAGTTATTGATATCTCCTGAAAGGAATGCGGTCGATTCGTACGCCTGTACCTTAACGCCCCAGGAAAAGTAATTTGCATCGGGAACCGGATTGAACTTGTAATCGTCCCCGTAATTAACGATTTCGATGTTCATGTCTCCCAGTGCGAAGCAGGGATTTCCCGTGGTTGATGGGTTGGGCTCGTGCTCGTGTATAAGGTTGGAGTCATTCGAGCGGGTTACGGAGATGCCGGTTTCGGGTAAAGTTTCGGAGTTGTAGGGATCTCGTTGGTCGGTGGGGTCTATTCCGAACCTTTCGATGATTGCAGCGGCGTCCAGCACGTCGGCGTCGGGCGTGCTCCCAATGGTGCTGAGAGTGCCCTTTTCTTCGCCAGACTCGTTGGACGATGGTTCAATAGGTGCGCTTGGGTTGAGGTTCTGAATGAGGACGGCTCCGGTTTCTTTCGCCGCCGCGATCGCTCTGTCGTAGACGTATTGATTGTCCCAAAGCCGGGTTTCGTCTGATATGAACGAATCCTGATACTCTGGTATATACACGCGTCGGGGGTTGAATTCCCGGATGACCTCGTCGGCGGAGCCTATGTGGTCGCTATGCGGATGCGTTCCCAGGTAAAACTCGAGGTTGCCCGAATTCACCCCAAGGCTTTTTAGATACGAGATCACGCTGTTCTCGACGCCCTCTCCTCTTGTGACGCCTGGGCGAAGCGGGTAGCGGACATCAGTGCCGTCTGGGTAATCGTTGTCTTCCCCGGAATCGACTATACCGAAACGACCATTGCTTTCTAGCACGATGGCGTCCGTGTAAGGGAATGGTAGGATGTGGATTCGCGTGATGTTCTGCGCAGGTGCTTGCGTGCCAAATGCAGCTTGAGGTGTTGTGAATGCCGAGAGTCCGAGTTGCCACAAAAGAGCCAAGGTTATAGCGATGCTCACGAGTTGAGATTTTTTAGAGACGGGATGAAGGGGTCGGTTCACGGTTTCCTGCCTTGTCGGTTTGCGTGTGACTTCCGCTTATTCTTATCGTTCACGTTAAGTATACGCTATCTAAAAGGTGCTTTGGAATTGGCGCGTCGTTTGCTGGTATACTCGGTCATTGCGGAATTTATGAAAGGGTCCACCGTTGTTTTAAAGTACGGAGGTGCGCTATGCACCAGGTTGTATCTAAGTTGGCAAAACTATCCTTGTCTTTGGCTCTCGCCTGCGCGCTTGTTCCGGTTGCGCCTCTTTTGGCGTCCGCTCGTCCTCAGGATGGCGAAGCCGCATCGGGTGCTGTTGATCAGGAGGCGTCGGGTGAACGGGGCGTTTCTGAGGACTTGTCGGGTGCTTTGGACTCGCGGGCGGATGGAACTGTAGCGACTCCTGAGGCTGAAGACGGCGGATTGGGCGTGCAGTCGTCCGAGGCGGTCGCGGTCGACTCCGTTGAGTATCAACGCGTAGGTTTTGTCTATTTCGACCAAAGCTCTCCGTGTGTGGGGGACTCCCAGCTTGTTGTTGTGGCGTTTGACGATGAGTCGATTGCGCTGTCGTCTGCGGAATTAACCCTGATTGCTCCTTCAGGCGAATCGATTAAGGTGGCAGCTTCGGAATTCGTTGGAAACGCAGCGCTTTTTTCTGTGGGGCTTGCGGAATCGGGTGAGTATCGACTTGATCGGATGGGGGCTTCGACGATGTCCGACGGTCGTTCGTTGGCTGTTGATTTGTCTTCATGGGAAGGCGAGCCGTACGCGTTTACGGTCGAGCCTTCGAATGCTTCGGTGTCCTCGCGTGGCGGAGAAGGGGATGCTGCGGACGTGTCTGTTTTTGCGCTTGCCGAAGACGGTCAGCTTGAGGAGGCGGCTTCGTTCGACGAGGCTGTCCAGCTGTCCGCCGAGGGCTCTCCTGCTGTTACGGGGCGGTCTGCGGTTCCCGTAGGTCGTGCCCCTTCGGGAAAGTTCGTTGTCGCCCTGGATCCTGGCCATGGGGGAAGTGAGCCCGGCGCTTCGGGTGGCGGTCTGGTCGAAAAGGACGTCACTTGGAAAATTGCGCAGTATTGCAAGGAAGCGCTTGGGGCGTATGCGAACGTCGAGGTTTATCTGACGCGCGGACAGGACGAGAGGGTGGGTCTCACCGAGCGCGTCAATCGTGCGGTTGCGGCGGGCGCTAATGTGTTCGTAAGCCTGCATGCCAATTCCTCGACCGCTTCTTCGGCGCAGGGGGCTGAGGTGTGGTATCCCAACGACAGCACGTATCGCCAGGAGCTCCATGAAGAGGGCGGGCGTCTTTCTAGCAAGATCTTGGAGAAGTTGACCGCGCTCGGATTGGCTGACCGTGGCATTAAGGTGCGCGATTCCGAACGCGTGGATGGCGAAGGGCCATTTTATTATCCGGATGGAAGCATTCAAGATTACTACACTGTTATCGAGGCTAGCCGTGAGGCCGGCATCGTGGGAATCATCGTGGAGCACGCCTTCTTATCCAACGGGGACGACAGTGCCAAGCTGAAGGACGAGTCGTTCTTGAGGAAGCTCGGTTACGCCGATGCCGAGGGGATCGCCGAGACGTACAAACTTTCTTCGGCTTGGGAGCTTGATGGCGGTCGCTGGAAGCTGAGGCTGGCGGATGGAACGTATGCTACGAACTGCTGGCAGCAGGTTCAAGGGAAGAGATATTGGTTCGACGCGAATTCGTATGCGGTTGTTGGCTGGCAGACAATAGAAGGAAAACGGTACTTCTTTAACGATTCTTGCGCCATGCAGACCGGGTGGTCGAAGCTGGATGGGGCCTGGTACTACTTAGCGGGTTCCGGCGCCATGCAGACCGGCTGGCTCAAGCAGGGCGGGGCCTGGTACTGGCTCGACCCCGAGTCCGGCAGGATGGCCACGGGCTGGGCGAAGGATTCGAGCGGGACGTGGTACTTCTTCGAGGGATCGGGCGCCATGCGCGCGGGCGGCTGGATGAGCTCGGGCGGGGCGTGGTACCACCTGGCCGCCTCCGGCGCCATGCAGACCGGCTGGCTCAAGCAGGGCGGGGCCTGGTACTGGCTCGACCCCGAGTCCGGCAGGATGGCCACGGGTTGGGCCGAGGCATCGGACGGCAAGC
>NZ_PPTQ01000016.1 GCF_003340345.1 Paraeggerthella hongkongensis
TCTTGGTTTCCCGCCGCCCGCTCCCCCGAGGGGTCCGCGGCCGGCCGGGGTCCGTCTCATGCGGATCCGTTCACTTGGCTTTTTTCTCGCTTGTTCTGCTTCTCAGTATCCGGTTTTCAAGGTTCTCGCGGACCCGCTTGCGGGCCCTCCGCTCGGTATGCAACCGTTTGCGGGAGGGTTCGTTTTCCCAATCGCTTTTCGGCGATTCGCGCTTCCCTCAAACGCGGGAGTTGTATATTACCGGTAAGTTCTAAGTAACGCAATGGTAAATTTCGAATTTGCTGCATATTTCGGGTGATAATTTGCAAAACCCCAGGTCACGGATTGTTGAGTTGTGAACTTTGCACACAACTGGTTTGCAACCCGAATCTAGCCCATGTAAAAGCGCTCTTATAGGGAAGCGCCCGGATCCCCTCCTTGTCCTCGACCCATTCCGTTCCCGGACCCGGAAGAAGCCCCTTGCCCGAACCGTCCCCCACCGGCTGGCCCATGACCCTCCCCTTTGCCCCCGGAAGTCGTCGCGCCATCGGGGTGAGCGCACGCCTCGATGCGATCGCGGAGCTCGCGCATGCTCATCTTCGAGCATGCTTCAAGCGTAACATTGGGATCGTACTCCATCAGCTCGAGAGCCGCACGGTAGCGACCGACCCCCATGCCCGCGTCGGCCGCAGCCGCTCGGTCTCCTTCGCTTACGACGGCGCAGGCGCCCGCGCACGGCAGCGCCGCTAACTGCGCATCGCTCTCGGCCCGAAGGCTCTCAGCTTGCCGGTTGTCGCCCGACGTGACGCTCACTTCGACAAAAGACGTCTCCTGTATATAAGGAGCAAAGCCCTCGCTTTCCGTCAGCGCCTCCAATGCCGAAGCGTACGGACGATTTTCGAGCGAAACCGAATCCAGGACGGCACGGCCATCCTCGTTGAGCGCCCTTGCCTCCACGACCAATCCGAATCGGTTGACGGAAAGCTCGAGAGACGGGTTAACGTCTATTCCCACGTACGCCGTAGGCTCCGCGTACAGGCGGTACCCGCTCAGACATACCGCCGCCAACACGAGGCACGCCGCGAGAGCCGCCACCCTGCGGACGCCATGCGCCCGGAAGCGGGAGCGCGGCGAGGGTTCTTTTTCAGAAGACGACCCCATCGGCGCGGGAACGGGAACCTCGGCGGCGCAGCGAGCCGCCTCTATGCAGGCAAGGGTTTGATTCTTCACGGATTCGGGAACCTTGACCTCGTCGAAGGCCTCTCGGACGCGCTGATCGAGATAGCTCATGACAAGACCTCCTTCAACTGCTGCTTGCCGCGCGCGATCCACGAGTAAACGGTGTTGACGGGCGCGTCGACCATGCGGGCGATTTCGGGCGCGGTGTATCCTTCATAGAGCGAGAGGTACAAGGGCGTGCGCGGCGGGTCGTCGAGCGACCTCATGGCATCGGCCACCTCGCTCTCGAAAGAGGCCGGCTGAACCGCAGGGTCCGTCGATACGGGATGCGAGGGAGCCGCGTGCGCGTCGAACGAAACGTTGCGGCGCGCAGCGGCTTTCAGCATGTCTTTGCATACATTGGTAGACACGCGAATGAGCCAGGCTTTGCGATGCTCTTCGTTCTCGAACGCTGCACTGTCGGCGAGGGCGTACTTCATGAACGTGTCTTGAAATGCGTCCTGAGCGTCGGCATGCGCGCGGAAATAGAGGCCGCACACGCGCCATACGGCGTCGCCGTGAGCCTCTATAGCCCGCTCGATGTCTGTACCCGGTCTCATGGTGCGAACAAATCGGCCTTTAGCCGCGCTGGCAACCAGCCCCGTAGCCGCAACCGGCTCCGCGGCCCGGACCAAAGCCCTTGCCCTGACCCTGTCCTTGGCTCTGACCCTGGCCGTACCCCGCGGAACCGCGGTTGTCGCAAACGCCGTCGCCGTTGGCGTCGACGTAGCCCGAGCCCATGCCGCGACCGTCGACGCGGTTGTCGCAGACGCCGTCGCCGTTGGCGTCGACGTAGCCCGAGCCCATGCCGCGACCGTCGACGCGGTTGTCGCAGACGCCGTCTTGATCGGCGTCGACGTAGCCCCCGCGCGCTGCGTTTGCCTCCTGATCGGCCAGCACGGGCTGCACGCGCGCGCTTTGCCCCAGCCCCATCCAAGCATGGGGCATCGCATTCGCGAACGCGACGGCGGGCACCGCAAGCGCCACCAGAGCGATGACAGCGACGATGGCGATGGTTTTCTTCTTCATGAATCGGTCCTCCTGGTTGTTCGTTCGTGCTTCCTTCATATACAACACGAACGAGCGGCGGCCATCCTTGCAAGAGTTTTGAAAAAAATGCAACAGAGGCGACCCGAAGGCCGCCTCTGCGATTAGACCAGCTTCACAAACTTGCGCTTGCCTACTTGCAGCACCGCGCCTTCGATTGCGGCCGGCTCCACGTTGTAGGACTTCGGAGGCAACGCTTCGCCGTTCACCTTGACGCCGCCGCCGTCGATCAGGCGCCGAGCCTCGCCGGCACTCCCCGCCAAACCGGCGTCAGCGATAAGCTTCGCCAGGTACACGAAGCCGTCCTCGTTCGGCGTCAAGTCGGCAGCGTACTCGGGGATGTCGTCGGGTACCGCATGCTGCTTGAACACGAGGTCGAACTGCTCTTCAGCTGCCGTGGCAGCCGCTTGGTCGTAGTACGCTTCCACGATGTTGCGAGCAAGCGCGCGCTTCACCTTATTAGGATGCAGCTCATCGGCAGCCAAGCCGCGCTCGATCGCGTCGATCTCGTCGACCGAGAAGGCGGAGGCCAGACGGTGGTACTTGATCATGAGCTCGTCGGGAATCGACATGACCTTGCCGAACATGTCGGCAGGCTCGTCGGTCAGGCCGATGTAGTTGCCGTAGCTCTTCGACATCTTCTGCACGCCGTCGGTGCCCTCGAGCAGCGGAAGCGTCAGGCACACCTGCGGCTCCATGCCCATCTTCTCCATGAGCTCGCGACCAGCCAACAGGTTGAACAGCTGGTCGGTGCCGCCCAGTTCGACGTCGGCCTTGATGACCACCGAGTCGTAAGCCTGCATGACGGGGTAGAGGAACTCGTGCAGGCTGATGGGCTGGTTGCCCGTGTAGCGGTTATGGAAATCGTCGCGCTCGAGAATACGGGCCACCGTGAAGTTGCTGGCCACCTTGAGCAGGCCCTCCATGTTGAGGGAGAGCAGCCATTCGGAGTTGTAGCGCAGCGTGGTCTTCTCGGGATCGAGGATTTTGAACGCCTGGTCAACGTACGTTTGAGCGTTCACCTTGATCTGATCGGACGTGAGCTGCGGACGCGTGGAGTTACGGCCCGACGGATCGCCGATAAGCGCCGTGCCATCGCCGATGATGAGCGTGACGCCGTGACCGAGGTCCTGGAACTGGCGCAGCTTGCGCAGCGGAACCGCATGGCCCAGATGGATATCGGGAGCCGTAGGGTCGACGCCCAGCTTGATGTTGAGCGGCGTGCCGCGCTTGAGCTTTTCGAGCAGCGCGCTTTCCGGCACGATCTTCGCGGTGCCGGAAGCGATGATGTGCAGTTGTTCTTCAGCGGATAGCATCGTTTCCTCTTTCTTTGCCTCTACGTAAGTTGCGATTCTAGCACACATTGGGAAAGCCCGATCGAGCCCGAAGCGCTACGAAACCCCCCGGAACAGATGACCGCTTGTCGTTCCCGGCGTTTTCGCGATTGCGCTGCCGCTTGAGTTGGCGACGTTGCGCGCACGGACGACGCGAGCCACCGCCTGGGTTGTCTGCTCCACGTTCATGAGCGTGGTGTCGACCATGAGCGCGGTCAGACCGGCGCTTATCAAGTCGGGCAGCGCGTGGACCACGTCAAGCTGCACTGCGTTGTACAGGTGAGTGCGCCCGAGGGCATCGGTGACCACGGGGAACTCGAAATCTTTCCGATCGCGCAGGTAATGGGGGCTTTTGCGACGAGGGCACGCATCGCAATCCTGGTCGCACGGACCTTGGCTCATAAGCAGGCAATGCTCGGTCACCATGAGCTCTTGGGAGCCTATCACTGTAAGACCCAGCTCAACAGGGGAATCCTCCGCCAGGTCGGCGATCTGGCCCAAGGTCAGCTCGGGAGACAGCCACACGCGCTGAGCTCCTAGATTGGCGGCCGTGGCAAGCGAAAGCTCGTTCGTCACGGGAATGTGCGGGCCGACTTCCACCTGAGCTCCAAGTTCGACCGCGCGCACAAGCGCTCCCAGGTTTTCAACAAGAACGGGCTTGCCGGGCTTGACGTAGCGCCAAGCGTCGAAGTCGAGCGCCATCTCGCGCGTACCGGGCACAAGGTCATGCTCGATGGTGGGAAGGGCCACGACGGCCTGTTTCGGATAGCCGGCTTGCTCGGCCGTTTGCGATCGCTGGCCGGCAACGACGGCTTCGCCGCGCTTGTAATGCAAAGCGGGCACGTAGATGATATCCGCCCCTGCACGCTTCGCGGCACGAGCGCATGCGGGGTTCGTAGCCCATGCCGCAATGCGAAGCCCCTTCGGCCTGGCCGGCTGCGGGGTTTCGCGCACCGCCACGCGCGGAAGCGCGCGGTTGCAATCGCCTTCGAGCAGCAGGTCGACCAGTTCGTCCAAAGCTGCGGCGCGCACGCGATGCAGCTGGGAGAAGCCCACTCCCACGCCGTCGTCCAAATCGATATCCAGTCGTTCGATCGTAAACGGCGTTTGACCGAGTCGGTCGATATGAGCCCGCACGTCGTCTGCGGAAACGGGCTTCGTGCGCGCAGCCTCCACCACTTCGCCTTCCGCAACGGCAAGAGCTTCCGACGCAGCGGACGCGCGCACGGCAGCCCGAGGCGCAAGCGAGAACTCGACGCGCAGCGACTCGCCTATCTTCAGCACGGCGCGCCCGACGATCGGCACGCGCGGCTCGAACGCGTCATCTTCGAAGGCTGCGGCAGCGCTGCGCACGCGAAACACGCGATCGCCCTTGCCCACCGGACGCTCCGGCGACACGCGCACGTTTCCTTCGCGATCAAGCTCGACGGAATCGAGCGTGTACGCGAAATGACCTTTGTTCGTCCAAAACTCCAGGACGTCGCCGCGGACGAGCTCGCGCTCGGTGGCAACGGTTGCCACGCCGCCCTTGGCGGAAGCAACGCGCCCGACGAATACGCCTCGATTGTTGGGGCGCCCGTAGCTCATGATGTCATTGCCGCGCTCGCCCTCAAGGTACGCGGTGGTGAAACCGCGCGAGAACGCTTCGGCAAGCGCACGCTGCTCGTCGTCGTTCGCACGAGGAGCCTCCCCCACGCAACCCTGCGCACGCCAGGCGAGCACCCGATCGAGCACGGCCCGATACACGCTGGTGACCGCGAACACGTACTCGGGCGATTTCATGCGGCCCTCGATCTTGAGCGAAGCAACGCCCGCTTGCACCAGTTCAGGCAGCAAATCCACAGCGCACAGGTCCTGCGGGGAAAGCAGGTGGTCGCCCGGTGAGGGCAGGCTTTTGCGCAGCGCTTTGTTACGCAGCTCGTACGGCAAGCGGCACGCCTGCGCGCACATGCCTCGATTTGCCGAGCGGCCTCCGATGAGCGACGACATGAAGCACTGGCCCGAATAGCACACGCACAGCGCGCCATGTGCGAACGTTTCTACGTCCATGTCGAAGCCGTGCGCAACCTCGGCCAAATGCGCGATCTCGGCAAGGGACAGCTCGCGAGCAAGCGTCACGCGACGCGCGCCCAAACGAGCCGCCGCCTCTATGCCCGCAGCGTTATGCGTGTTCATCTGCGTGGAAATATGCAGGCACGCCTCCGGCAATGCGCGGGACACCTCAGCCGCCACGCCGATATCCTGCACGATGAACGCGTCGGCCCCGGCGCGGTATGCCTGTCGAATCGTTTCGAGCGCGCGCGTTAATTCGGAGGGCAACACGGCCGTGTTGAACGTCACGTACACGCTGACGCCGCGTAGGTGAGCGTAATCGCACGCCTCGGCGAACGTCTCCATCGTGAAGTTGTCGGCGCCGCGCCGAGCATTGAAAGAGTCGAGTCCGAGGTACACCGCATCGGCGCCGCCGCGAACGGCAGCATGAAGCGCGGCAGCGTTTCCGGCCGGAGCGAGCAGTTCGACATCGTGAAGCATGGCAATCCTTACCTATATATAATGAAATTCAACGGGAGAGCGCTGCGTCAAACCAGACGCGCTGCATCGCGATCCCCCGCCCCTCTGTCACTCAGCGATTCAGCTATAGCGCTATGGTAGTATAGTCGAACGATGAAAATACGCCGAAAACAGCGTGAAAAGCGCACCCATGCGGTGCAATGGCTGCTTCTTCTGACCACAGCAGCCCTGTGCTTCGTCGCCTTCTGGGGCGTACGAGGAATGCTCAACGTCATGAACCAGTGGACGGAAGACCTCCCATCCATCGAAGACACCGACTTCACCAGCCACGCGCAGGAATCCGTCATGTTCGCCGACGACGGTCAGACGGTCCTCGCCGAATTCCAGCTGGAAAAGCGCGACCCTATCGAGCTGAGCCAAATAAGCCCGTACGTCTTAAAAGGCACCGTAGACACGGAAGACGTGCGATTCTACGAACACGACGGCGTTGATTTTCCGGGCATCGCGCGCGCCCTCGTCAACAACCTGCGCGGCGGAAAGCTGGAGGGGGCGTCCACCATCACCCAGCAGCTTGTTCGGAACACCGTGCTGACGCAAGAAGCTCATGAGATTTCTTTCGAACGTAAGATTCGGGAAGCCGAGCTGGCCGTCAATCTGGAGAAACGATTCTCCAAGGACGAAATCCTGCTCATGTACCTTAACACCATCAACTACGGAGACGGATGCTACGGCATCGAAGCGGCAGCACGGAACTACTTTCAAACGTCGGCCGCCGACCTCACGCTCACCCAAGCCGCCACGCTCATCGGCATACCCCAATCCCCCACGTACCTCAATCCCAAGGAGCACCCCGAGGCATGCCTGGAGCGACGAAACGTCGTGCTCGACCGCATGCTTTCTGCAGGAGACATCACGCGGGACGAGTACGAGGCGGCAACAAGCGCAGAGCTGGGACTCAGCCTTGCTCCGGACGCTCCCGCCGACGGCATCTACGCCTACCATTACTTCACCAGCTATGTGCGAGACCTTCTGCTATCCGAGAACAATCCGTACGGGTGCTCGTACGCGGACCTGTTCAAGGGCGGCTTGACCGTCTACACCTCCATCAACCCGAGCTTGCAGGACAAAGCAGAAGCCGCCTGCAGTGCGCAGCGCGAGCGGATGGATGCCGACCTAGAGGCATCGCTTGTTGCTATCGAAGCGCAAACAGGCCAGGTAAAGGCTATGGTGGGCGGCAGCGATTACGATACGAGCAAGGTGAACCTTGCAACCGGAACGGGCGGATCGGGACGCCAGGCGGGATCGACGTTCAAGGCGTTCACGCTAGCCGCCGCCATCGAGCAGGGCGTATCCCCGCAAACACTCGTGGACTGCACGTCTCCCATGACGCATGTCATTGACGGGCAGAGCCACGAGTTCGAGAACTTCGACGGCTACAACTACGGGATTCGCAGCATCCAGAGCGCCACCGCCATCTCCTCGAACACCGGCTACCTGCGCCTTTCGGAAGCCATCGGGCAATCGTCCACCACCGAGATGGCTGCCCGCTTGGGGGTCGCATCGCCGATGGCCACCGTGTATTCCACAACGCTGGGAGCCGCCGACGTTACGCCCCTTGACATGGCGGCCGCCTACGCAACGCTGGCGTCAGGCGGGATCAAGCGCGCCCCTGTGGTGGTGACGAAAATCCTCGACCGCAACGGTCAGGTGATATACGAAGCTCCCGACACGAGCGAACGCGTGCTGGACGAACGCGTGACGGCAGCAACCACGAAAGTGCTGCGCACCGTATTCGAAACCGGCGAGGGCACCGCGAACAATGCGCGGCTCTACAGCGGCCAACCCGTTGCCGGAAAGACCGGCACTTCGAGCGACTTCGCCGACCATTGGCTGGTCGGCTACACGCCCGCCCTCTCGGTATCCACCTGGATCGGCAATCCGGCAGGCGCCATCGCAACCGATCGGGGCATCACCTGCAACGCGCTTTGGAAAGACTTCATGGACCGCGCGACCGAGGGGCAAGCTGTCGAGCACTTCGTCTCGATACAGGATCCTGCGTACAACAACCCGTACAACACCGCCCAGAAGAACAAGCTTGAGTCGCAGTTGAACAAGGACGAGGACGACAAGGACGATCGACGCGATCTGCGCTCGGCCCCCAGCGCCGTAGGGCGCACGCTTTCGGAAGCCGCGTCCATCCTCGAGGGCTACCCTGCAGGCTATCTCGAAGAGTATTCCGACACCGTACCCGCAGGCATCGTCATAAGCCAAAGCGTACGAGACGGGCAAGTGGTCATCATCGTATCGCTTGGACCTAAGCCTTAGAACGGCGAAGCGCCGCAAGGACAATACAAGACGGGGTCAACGGCTCGTTTTCGACCGCAGGTCGGAACGCAAGCCGTTGACCCCGTCCCTTGCTTGGTTCCTTTTGCTTAGTTCTTTTCCGATGCCTTGTTGTCGCCCGACTGCAGCTTGCCGATGCCGTCATCGTACTGCTGCTTGATCTGCGCGACGCGGTCCGCGTACGTAGACCAATCGAAAGGCTGGGCTTCCGTTGCGCTGTCGATTTCGGTGTACAGGTCGATGTACGAGTTCAGCGCATCCTTCAAGCCGTTTGTTCCGTCGACGTATTCCTGCTGGATGTCCTTCAGGTCGTCGGGAACTTCAAGCTTGCCCAGCGAATCGATCGCCTTGAACGCATTGTCGGCCTGAGCGCGCATGCCCACTACGTCGCCGCGCGACACCGCGTCGGTGAAGCTGTCCAGCCTGCTTTTCAGATCCTCCATAACCTGGTTCACCTGGGTCATGTACTGACGGTTCTGGGACTGCTGCTGAGCGGCCGCAGAATCCTGCTGCGCGCAACCGCCCAAAGCGAACACCATGAGCACGCCCGCGAACAAAGCAACGAGCACTCGGGCGGATCTCGATCGTTTCATTATCTACCTGCTTTCCTGCATTGAATCGTCGTTATCGTATCGTAGCGGTTTTCGTCGGTCTTGAAACCGCTACACCGCATACAGCAAATGCTCGTACCCGAACGGTTGCCTGATCCACGCATCTACGCGCATCGAAACAGCGGCGGCCTGGGGCTTTGGATCCGGTTTCGGATCAGGCTCCGGGTCGGGTTTCGGATCGGGATCGGGCTTCGGATCGGGCGTGGGCGTAGGGTCGGGGGTAGGATCGGGCGTGGGCGTAGGCTTGGGCTTGGTGTCGCCCGCGCCGGTAGAGGGCTTCTCCTCTTCCTTCGACTCGTCCTCTTCCTTTTCCTTCGTCTCGCTGCCGTAAGCTCCGCCAATATGATACTTGGAATCGGAGTACGACGGCAGGTACTTGGGATCGCTGGCCGTCGGGAACTTCTCGGCCGGCTGACCTTCGAGCACCTGGTCCATGAAGTTGGCGAATACGTCCCCCGCGCTTACGCTCACGGGGATTTCCTCCACGTTGGAAGGATCGCCGAACCAGATAGCCACCGACAGCTGCGGGGTGATGCCGCAGAACGTGATGTCCTTGTAATCGCTCGACGTACCGGTTTTCGCAGCTACTTCCTGGCCGTTCGCCAACCGAGCGTTACCGCCCGTGCCCTCAGGATCGGTAACCACGGTCTTCATCACATCGGTTGTTGCCTTCGCCACTTCAGGAGACATGACGCGCTCGCCTCCGGGAGCCGAGTTGTCAGCAATGATATTGCCGTTCTTGTCGGAAATCCGCAAGATAGGCTGCGCATCGTACTTCGTACCGCCGTTCGCGATGGGAGCATACGACTTCGCCAAGTCGAGAACCGTCACGTTTTGCTGGCCCAGCGTCAGCGAACCTACCGGGTTCAGCGGCGAGGTGATGCCCATGTTCTTCGCAGTGTTGATAACCTTGTCGATGCCGACCGCCATCTCCAAGCGCACAAAGCCCGTGTTCGATGACTTCGCAAACGCCTTCTGCATGGAGATGTTGCCGAAGCTTTGATTGTTGATGTTGTTCAGCGGGTTGCTCGCAGGATAGCCGGCATCAGGTATAACGGCCGGAGACGTGCAGTCCACCATGGTCTTCGGATTGATCCCCGCCTCGAGCGCCGCAATGAGCGTAAACGTCTTGAACGTGGAACCGCAGGGGCGACCGGGATTCGTCGGGTTCGTGCCCTTGCCCGTTGCGAGGTTTAATTCGCTGTCACCACGACCCCCTACCAGCGCCTTCACATGACCGGTGTTGGGATCGACGGCAACCAAAGCCCCTTGGATCGTGCCGCCGAGCCTCTGTTCCTTCTCCTCGATGGCGGCTTCGGCGGCCTGCTGCGCAGACACGTCGAGCGTCGTGACGATGGTAAGGCCGCCGGCGAAGATCTCGGCTACGCTGTACGTCTCTTTAAGCTTGTCGATGGCGTAGCTGGTGAAGTACTGGTAGGCCAGGATGCCATCGTTCGTGGGTACGGTTTGGTTGAGAATAAGCTCCTCGGCCTTCGCCGCATCGCATTCCTCCTGGGTGATGACCCCGTTCGAAAGCATGCGGTCAAGCACGACGTTGCGTCGAGACACGCAGTTATCCAGGTTGTTGATCGGTTCGTTGTACGTGGGCGACTGGGGAATGCCGACGAGCGCGGCTGATTCCGCCAGCGTCAGGTCGGCCGCGTTCTTCGAGAAGTAGCGCTCCGCCGCAGCCTCGATGCCGTAGGTAGCGTTGCCGTAGTTGATGGTGTTGAGGTACATGAGCAGGATCTGGTCCTTGCTGTACACCTCTTCCAGCTTGACGGACAGGTACATCTCGCGCACCTTGCGCTTGAGCGAGATCTCGGTCATCTCGTCGGACAGGATGGTGTTGCGGACGAACTGCTGCGTGATGGTGGACGCGCCTTCGCGGCCAGAGCCGGTCAACGTCACCACGGCCGCGCGCATGATGCCCCAAAGATCAAAGCCGCCATGCTCGTAGAAGCGCTCGTCCTCGGTGGCAACCGTGCCCTTCACCACGTACGGGCTGATCGCGTCGAGCGAAGAAACCGGGTCGCGGTTCTCCAGCTGCAGCTTCGCCAGCTGCGTGGTCTCGTCGCTCGCGTACATTTCGGACGGATGAGAAACGTTCAGGTCCTCGACCTGCGATACGTCATACGTAGTCAAATCGCCGATCCACGACGTTCCGAGCGCATATATACCTACGCCGCCAGCGGTTACGACGGCAACGAGCACGGTGAATATCACCAAAAGGCCAATGGATGGATGCTTCTTTTTAATGCTCGGCCTGTTTTTTATCGAACGTGAAGCCACGTGACACCTCCCAGAAAACTTCGCCCAATTGTATCATCGGGACATGGCTCCCCATGAATCAACATAAACTTGTTGGAAAAAGGGCATAACGCAAAACGCCCGGTCGGAACGTAAAAGTACCGACCGGGCGGTCATGTTGCCCAGCGTTTTGCGAAGGATGCGCCTTGGAGCGAAACGGCTACAGAGACGCCTCGTCGGCAGCGAGCGCGCTCTTCGCTTGCTCCAGCTGCACCCGCACGGCGCTGCCTCCGGTTCCGCCTTCGGTGGTGCGCGCGGAAACGATGCTTGCCAGGTCAAGCTCGTTCACGATATCGTCTTCGAACAGGTCGCTTGCTGCTTTGAAGTCTTCGATCGACAGATCGCTCAGGTCGCATCCGCGCTGTTCGCACGTCAAAACCAAGTGGCCAACCACCGCGTGGGCGTTTCTGAACGGCAAGCCTTTCTTAGCCAGATAATCAGCCACGTCCGTAGCCGCCAGATAGCCCTTCTTCGCTTGAGAGAGCATCGAAGCCGGCTTCACCTCCATGGTCTCGATCATGCCGGCTGCGCACACCAGGCAGTCCTCGAGGGTTTTTGCCGCGTCGATGGCACCTTCCTTGTCTTCCTGGAGGTCCTTGTTGTACGCCAGCGGCAAAGCCTTCATGGTGACGAGCAGCGCGACCAGGTCCCCCACCACGCGACCTGTTTTCCCGCGGATGAGCTCCGCGAAATCAGGGTTCTTCTTCTGCGGCATGATGGACGAGCCCGTAGAAAACGCATCCGAAAGCTCGATGAAATCGAACTCGGAGGAGGACCACAGCACGATCTCTTCGCACAAGCGCGACAGGTGCATGCACGAAACGCTGCACGCGTACGAAAGATCCAGAAGAAAGTCGCGATCGGACACCGCATCGAGAGAATTGGGGATCACGTTCGAAAATCCCAGGTCATCTGCCGTCATTTGCCGATCAAGCGGGTAGGTGGTTCCCGCGAGAGCAGCGGACCCCAGCGGGCTGGCATCCGCTGCGCGACGAGCGGCCGCCAAACGCTCGAAGTCTCGCGTGAGCATCCATACGTACGCCAGCATGTGATGGGAGAACAGCACGGGCTGCGCATGCTGCAGGTGCGTGTAACCGGGAAGAATAACGTCGAAGTGCTCCTCTGCCTGCGCTATGAGCGCCTTGCGCAGCATGACGTTCGCCTCCATAAGCTGCGTGCACCGCTGCTTCGCGAACAGGCGCGTGTCGGTTGCCACCTGGTCGTTGCGGCTGCGCCCGGTATGCAGGCGGGCGCCCGCGTCCCCTATGTCGGCGATAAGCGCACGCTCTACGGACATGTGAATGTCCTCGTCGTTGATATTGAACTCGAACGTCCCCGCATCGATGCGCGCCTTGATGCGATCAAGGCCGTCGACGATCGCGGCCGCGTCATCATTGGAGATGACGCCCGTTTTCGCGAGCATGCGCGCATGGGCCTGCGATCCTGCTACGTCCTGCGCGTACAGCGCCTTGTCAACCGGCAGCGATGCTCCGAACCGCTGCGTGAACTCGCTCACGTCCTGGGTGAATCTACCCGACCAAAGTGCCATGGTACCGTCCCTTTTATCGTATCGTTTCAGTTCCGCGCGTCGGGCGGGCGTCCGCAACGCCCTGCCCAAACACCTGCGCGCCTACGCCAGCTCGGCTTCGGCGGCGACCACCTGCTTCCAAATGGGAGTCACGTCTTCGTACTTGCCCTTGGTCAAAGGGCCCTCCTGCTTTTCGGCGTCGAACAGCTCGGCCGGAGCGCCTTCCTTCCGGCGATTCGAGGCCCAGGTCTTCGCAGACAGCGTGTTGAGCTGGATGAAGCCCTTGGCGGCCTCGTGATCGAACACATCATCGGCGTCGTAGGTTGCCAGCGCGTAATCGTAAAGCGAATACGAGCTTCTCCGGCCGACCACCGTGCAGGATCCCTTGTAGAACTTGAGCCGAACGGTACCGCACAGGCAACGCTGCGTGTTGAGCAGGAACGCGTCGATGGCTTCCTTGAGGGGCGAGAACCACTGGCCGTTGTACACGCACTTCGCCCACGCCTGCTCCATGCCCAGCTTGAAGTGCAGCACTTCGCGCTCGAGCACCAGGTCTTCGAGCGCTTTGTGAGCCTGAATGAGCGACAGGGCACCTGGCACCTCATAACACTCCCGGCTCTTCACGCCGACCAGCCGGTTCTCGATCATGTCGATGCGACCGTAGCCGTGCTTTCCCGCAATCTCGTTCAGCGCGTATATGATGCCGAGGAAGCTTTTCTGGTTGCCGTCGAGCATGTACGGCAAACCGCGCATGAACTCGATCTCGACGTACTGCGGCTCGTCAGGAGCCTCGACGGGGTCAACGGTCATGGCATAGATGTCCGCCGGAGGCTCCGCCCACGGGTCTTCGAGCACGCCGCACTCAATTGCCCGGCCCCACAGGTTGTCGTCGATGGAGTACGGGGATTTTTTGGTGGTGGGCACCTCGATGCCGTGCTGCTGGGCCCATTCCATTTCCTCGGGGCGGGTCTTCAGATCCCATTCGCGCACCGGGGACAGAATCTCGAGATCGGGGTCGAGCATCGTGATGCTGGCCTCGAAGCGCACTTGATCATTGCCCTTGCCCGTGCAGCCGTGCGCAATGTACTTCGCGCCGAACGCATGGGCTGCGTCCACGAGATGCTTGGATATAAGGGGCCGCGACAAAGCGGAGACCAGCGGGTACTTGTTCTCGTACATCGCGTTGGCGGCTAACGCCTTGCTCAGGTACTCCTGAACGAACGTCTGCCGCATGTCCACCACGATACATTCGAGCGCGCCCGATTTGAGCGCTTTCTGCTTGATCTTTTCGAGGCCTTCGTGCTCTTGCCCCACGTCGCCCACCACTGCGATGACGTCGAGGTCCTTTTCCACCTGAAGCCACTTGATGCAGCACGACGTATCCAGCCCGCCCGAATAAGCAAGTACAACTTTATCCTTCTGATCAGCCATGATTATGTGTTCCTTCCTTTGATGGCTTGTACCTGATTTCATGCCCGTTTCGCAATGCAGGTACAGAAAGCCACCCCCTTCAACCGAAAGGAGGTATGCCAAGGAAGGCGTCGAGGAAAATCGAGCGCACGTGATCCGTACATGCACCGCGGCTTTTCGCTGCGGCACAGCCAAGCCGGGCGACTTGGATGCGGGTGCTTATACTAAGCTTGGGGTGAAGGTGGGGAGGAAAAGCGTCTCCCGCAAAAGAAAGTAGACGACTAACGTCGTCGCAGTCGGTCGATGGCGCGCTCAACTTCAACGGCAGCCTCGGGGCTTTCCGCTGCGATCATGATCGTGTTGTCGCCTGCCACTGTTCCCAGAGCACCGCGCAGGCTGGCCTTATCGAGCGCAGCAGAGACGCCGGCAGCTCCGCCGGAAAACGTCTTGACTACGACCATGTTGCCTGCCACGTGTACCTCTTCGACCAATTCGGAAACCATACGCTGGAGTCGCATCTCCTCAGGGAGAACGTAATAGCCCTCGCGCGACTTCACCAGACCCATGTCCATGATGTCGCGGGATATCGTAGCCTGAGTGCACTCATAGCCAGCGGCCTGCAGCTGATTTGCGAGATCTCGCTGCGTCTTGACATTGTGCTCGCGAATGATGTCGCGAATAATGTCATGCCGTTGTTGCCGCTTCCTCATGCCTGCGATACCCTCTGTTCCTCGAGAACGATCACATACAATTCCGCTCATTCATTCTCGCATGAGGTATGCAAAATTGCGAAACACTCAGCGAAAATATGCATTAAATAGTACCTCATAATTCGGCTTTTCTAGCCCAGAATTTCAAAAGTCTCGAAACTTTTCCGGTAAGCGAGCTGCACGCGAATACCGCGCACGTGCGTGCAGCTCGCACCGAGGCGCCCCAGGACCGACTCGTCCCAAGACGTGTCTTTTCTAGTACGAACTCAAGATGTCGCGCAAGCGCTCCCCCAGCGTATCGACATCGGCTTCCGTGCATACGAGCGGGGGCAGGAAGCGAAGCGTATGCGGGCCGGTGCAGTTGAGCAGCAACCCCTTGTCAAGCCCCGCGGAAACGACGTCGGACGCGTTCACGTGCTCTTCAAGGTCTGCGGCGACCATCAGCCCCAGGCCGCGCACCTCGACCACGTGCGGAAGCCCTTCGAGCATCGCGCGCAGGTACGCGCCCACCCGCTCGACGTTTTGAGCTGCGCCTTCGCTTGCCAGCGTACTGAGCGTGGCCTCGGCAGCGGCAACCGCCAAACAGCTGCCGCCGAACGTGGATCCGTGATCCCCTGCCCCGAAAGAGGCCGCCACTTCCGCACGGGCAGCGCACATGCCCATGGGAACGCCCGACGCGACGCCCTTCGCAATGGTCACGATATCGGGAACCACGCCGAAGTGCTGGAAGCCGAACGGGTGCGTTCCGCAACGGTAGATGCCGCACTGGATCTCATCGCACATGAACAGGGCGCCGCGCTCTTCGGTGAGGCGACGAACAGCTTGCAGGAATTCCGTCGTGCACGGATGCACGCCGCTTTCCCCTTGAACGCACTCCACCATGACCGCGCAAATCGCATCGCCCTGGCTTGCGAACAAGGCTTCCAGGGCTTCGACGTCGTTGAGAGGGGTTCGCACGAACCCGTCGGGCAAAGGCTGAAACGCCTCCTGCTTCGCAGGCTGGGCCGTTGCCGCCAACGTGGCAAGCGTTCGCCCGTGGAAACTGCGATCGAGCGTGACGATGATGCGCGGTGCGGCCTCGGCGGCGGCATGCGCCGCAGCTTCGTCGGCGCCGGAAGCCAAAGCGGCAGCGCGGGCGCGCTTCTTCGCATGCAGGCGGGCCAGCTTGAACGCGCACTCGTTCGCCTCGGCGCCCGAATTGGAGAAGAAGCTCTTCCACGGCGCGCGGAGCTCTTCGGGGACGCAAGCATTCAGAAGGTCGGACACCATGCGCGCCGCTTCCCCGCGATGCTCGATGTAGTAGTAGTTGCTCACGTGAATCAACGACCGGGCTTGCTCTTCGAGCGCCGACACGAGAGCCGGATGGCAATGCCCCAGGCTGACCGCGCCTACGCCGGAGACGAAATCGAGGTACGAACGTCCCTGCGCGTCTTCAACCCGCATGCCCGAACCGCGTACAAGCTCTACAGGCTTGCGCGCATACGTTCCCATGACGAAATCGGATTCCAGCTGCTGTTCTTCTTGAAAGCCCATGATTGCGCTCCTAACCGTTCGACGATACCGCGTTGGCTGCCTGGCGATTCTCCAAAAGCTTGGAAGCGAAGTTACCCAGCGGATGCGAATCGAACGCGCATGCCTCCTCGGTGGAATGCATGGTGGTTCCCACGCCGGTGCTGGTCAAAAGCTCCAGCAGCAAAGAATGCGGAGTTGTCCCGTTCAGGATGTGCGCGCGGAACACGCCGGCATCCAGCGCGTGAATGCAGGACTTGAGCTTGGGTATCATGCCCGTGGACACGATATTGTTCTCAACCATGTACTGCGCCTCGAACAGCGTCAGGTTCGAGATGAGCGAATCTTTATTCTCGAAGTTCTCGTACAGGCCGTCCACGTCGGTGAGGAACACCACCTTGTGCGCGCCGATGGCCGCAGCTATATGACCGGCGACCATGTCGGCGTTCACGTTGTAGAAGCCGCCGTCCTCGCCAAGGGCCACCGAGGCCACCACGGGAATGTAATCAGCGCTTACGAGGTCGTCCAGAAGAGGACGGTTGATGCGCGTGATGCGGCCCACGCGGCCCAGTTCCGGTGAAGCCTGCTCGGCTACGATGACGCCCGCATCGGCGCCGCTCACGCCTACGGCGAAGTTGCCATGCTCGTTCAACGCCTCGACAAGCTCCTGGTTCACCTTGCCCATGAGCACCGTGCGCACCAGGTCCATGGCCTCGGGCGTGGTGACGCGCTGGCCTTCCCGAAACTCCACGGGAAACTGCATGAGGTCCATGGCTTCGGTGATAGCCTTGCCGCCGCCGTGCACGATAACGGGATTCACGCCGACGATCTTCAGCAGCACGATATCGTTCATGACGTCGGCGCGCAGCCGCCCGTCGACCATAGCGGAGCCGCCGTACTTGATGACAACGGTTTTACCTGTAATGTTCTTAATCCACGGCAGCGCCTCGACGAGGACTTCGGCAGCCTTGGTTGATGCGCCCTTGGGGCGTGTATCCTTCGCGTATTTCATGAGCGGTAATCTCCGTTGATCGTAATGTAGTCGTGCGTGAAGTCGCACGTCCAAACCGTAGTTTCCGAATTTCCTGCGCCGAGGTCTACGTCGATGACGATCTCGGCCTCCTCGAACCGGCGCAAAGCCTCGTCCTCATCGAACGCGACGGTCAAGCCGCCCCGGCACACAGGCATGCCCATGATGTCGATTGCAGCGTCTTCCTGGCGAAACGCGGCGCCGCTTTTCCCGATGGCCGCCGCAATGCGGCCCCAGTTGGCGTCGTGACCGAACACGGCCGTCTTGACCAGCGGCGAATTGGCCACGGCGCGGGCCGCCGCGTCAGCATCTTGGTCGGTCGCAGCACCGGACACGTTAACCGTGACCAGACGCGTTGCCCCTTCGCCGTCTGCAGCCATCGCGCGAGCAAGGTTTTGGCAAACCGCATGAAGCGCCTGCTCGAAGCGCACGAACGCCAAGCCGGACGGATCGAACGACGGCGCGCCCTGCGGTGCAGCCTCGCCGCTTGCGAACAGGAAGCACGAATCGTTCGTCGACGTGTCGGAATCGACCGTCACCTTGTTGAAGCTGACGTCGACCGCGCCAACGAGCGCGTCATGGAGCGCATTGGACGCGATGGGCGCATCCGTCGTGATGACGGCGATCATCGTTGCCATGTTCGGCATGATCATGCCGGAGCCCTTCGCCATGCCGCCCACCGTGAACGTGCAGCCGTCGTAGCCAACGCCGTCGCCCGAAAACGTGACGGCAGCTTCCTTAGGCCGCGTGTCGGTCGTCATGATGGCGCGAGCCGCCTGGGCGCCGCCTTCTGCTGAAAGCTGGCCGACCGCCTGGGACAAGCCGGTCCCGAACGGAGCCAGGGGCAGGTGCACGCCGATGACGCCAGTGGAGGCCACCAGCACCTCGTCAGCAGGGCAACCCACGGCGTCGCCGGCAAGGCGAGCCGTCTCTTCCGCAGCTTCAAGACCGATAGCGCCCGTTGCCGCGTTCGCATTTCCCGAGTTCACCACCACCGCGCGCGCCGTGCCGTAGCCCACGCCGTCGAGGTGTCGGCGCGATACCGTGACCGGAGCCGAGCAGAACACGTTTTTCGTGAATGCGGCGGCGCAGGCGCACGGCTGGTCGGCAGCGACCAGTGCAAGGTCCAAGCGACCGACCTCCTTGCGGAAGCCCGCATGCACGCCGGCTGCTCGAAATCCGCGCGCGGACGTCACGCCGCCGCCCTCGACCGGCGGAGGCACCGTCGCGCCGAATGGCGCGGAAACCGGGCGCAAAGGCGCCACGGAATCGCCCGTGGCCGATGTCGGCGAATTGGTCTGGTGCGTCATAACAGCCTCTTTCTCGTGAGGGTCGACGGGAATCACACCGGAACGGCAATCGGTTCAAGACCGCAGGTCTGGGGTATTCCCCATACCGCGTTCGCGCACTGCACGGCCTGCCCAGCCGCGCCTTTCGCCAGGTTGTCGATAGCGCATACCGCAATGAGCATACGCGCGCGCTCATTGACGGCAAGCCCGATATGGGCATAGTTCGTGCCCGCGACCGACGATGTCTTGGGCATCAAGCCGGCGTCAAGCACCTGCACGAACGGGGCATCGCGGTAAAACACGCGGTAACGATCGAGGACGGCGGCTGCATCGTCGGCGACATCGGCAGCAAGCGGAATGTTGACGGTCGAAAGCAGTCCCCGGTTGAGTGGCGCAAGGTGCGGCGTGAACACGAGCCGCCCGTCCATGCCAAGGATCTGCTCGATCTCGGGCGTGTGGCGATGCGTGGCGACGCCGTACGCCTCCAGGTTCTCGTCCGCAAAGCAGAAGTGCGTACGGGCGGAAGCCTTCTTGCCAGCGCCGGTCACGCCCGAAATAGCATCAACCACCACCGGCGCGCCATCGGCGGCAAGCCCTGCGCGCACCGCAGGCGCAGCCGCAAGCGACGTGGCCGTAGGATAGCAGCCCGCGCACGCGACCAGCACGCCCTTGCCTTCCGCCCGGTCGACAGCCGCACGGGCAAGATCGTCGGGGAACAGCTCAGGCAGGCCGAAAGCAGCCCGCGCAAGCAAGTCGGTCTGCGTATGGGGCGTTGCATACCACTGCTCGTAAACCGCAGGATCCTTCAAACGGAAATCAGCCGAAAGATCGACCACCGTCGCCCCGCGCTCGACAAGGCGCGGCGCCATGGCCATGGCCGCAGTGTGCGGCACGGCAAGAAATACGAGGTCGCATGCGTCGAGCGCAGGATCATCGTGCGTGGAGAACGCAAGATCGGTAGCTCCAGTGAACCCGGGATACTCGGAAGCGACGGACGAGCCGGCCAATTCGTTGGACGTGACCACGCGCAGTTCGAACTCGGGGTGACGTAAAATGAGCCTCGTCAGCTCAATGCCTGCGAATCCGGCCGCTCCAACGATTCCCGTTGCGATCGCCATGTCGATCCCCTCCGTCTTCCGTATGCCCGCACCGCAGGCTCGACGTTTCGGCTCGCTTGTTTTGTGCGGTTGCACAAAACAGAAGCGATTCAATACCGGAGACCATCCTAAAAAAGATCTGGCCGTTTGACAAGCATGGAAATGAAAAGGATACACGAGTAGCAGAGCAGCTGCTCGAAAACACTCCAGCTGCCCTGCTACTTATTCGGCGTGTGGCGGTACGTGGGCACGGCGCTTTCCAGAATGGCCACCGCTTCTTCATCGCTTTTGCCCAAAGCAACCTTCAGCTCATCGAGCTTCGCCGCCACCTCGTTGTAGCTGATGTCCTGACCGGTAGAGATCATGATGGATTGGTTGTCGGTGGGAAGCGTGCTCTCTTCGTCCATCAACAGCTCTTCGTACATCTTCTCGCCTTCGCGCAGGCCCGTGAACACGATTTTGACGTCCACGTCGGGCGTGAGCCCCTGCAGCTGAATAAGGCCCTTCGCCAAGTCGACGATCTTGACCGGCTCCCCCATGTCAAGAATGAAGATCTCGCCGCCATGGGCCATGCCGCCAGCCTGGATGACCAGACGCGAGGCTTCCGGAATGGTCATGAAGAACCGCTCGATTTCAGGATGCGTGACCGTAACCGGCCCGCCCGCGGCTATCTGGCGCTGGAACACCGGGATGACGCTGCCGTTGCTGCCAAGGACGTTACCGAAACGAACTGCCGAGAAGATGGTCTTCGACGTGCGTGCGTAATACTGGACCACCATTTCGCCCATGCGCTTGGTGGCTCCCATGACGCTGGTGGGGTTCACCGCCTTGTCGGTGGAGATGAAGATGAAGCGGGCGGCGCCGTAGGCATCGGCTGCGCGCACGGTGTTGAGCGTTCCGAACACGTTGTTGCGCAAAGCCTCGCGCGGGCACGACTCCATCAAGGGAACGTGCTTGTGGGCGGCCGCATGAAACACCGCGGCAGGGCGGTACTTCGAGAACACCTCGTCGATGCGCGTTTCTTCGCATACGCTTCCGATTTCGATAACCACTTCGATGTCGTCGTACTCGGACAGCAGCTCGTTGCGCAGCATGTACGCATCGTTTTCGTAAATGTCGAAGATGACGATGCGCGCAGGAGCCACCTTGCACAGCTGACGGCACAGCTCGCTGCCGATGGAACCGCCACCGCCCGTGACAAGCACGGTCTCGCCCGCGATGTAGCCCGACACGGCTCGCGTGTTGAGCACGATCTCCTCGCGGCCGAGCAGGTCGGCCACATCGACGTCGCGCAAGGTGACGTCGCCGATCTCGTCAAGCGAAAGCTCGCGCACGTTCGGCAGCGTGCGCAGCTTGCAATCAGTTTTCGTACATTCGCCGTAAATGCGCTTGCGCTCCTCGGGCGTCGACGACGGAATGGCCACGACGATCTGCCGGATGTCGTACTTGTCAACCAGCGCAACGATGTCGTCGGTAGTGCCCTCCACCTTCACGCCATGGATGCGGCTGCCTCGCTTGGAGCGGTCGTCGTCGGTGGCCACCAGCGGAATGCCGGGCATGAGCGGATCCATCGAGGCCATGCGGCCGATGGCCAGAGAGCCGGTCTCGCCTGCGCCCACCACGAGCGTCCGGGGGCGATCGCACGTGCGCTGCGCCGAGGCGAGTGCGCGGCCTTTCTGCCGCATGACGCGGAAGAGGAAGCGAATGCCCCCCATGAAGAATATGAGCAGAAAGCAGGCCACGAAGAACACGCGTATGGGAAGGCGCACGTCGATGACCCAAAGAAACACGGCGCCGCCCAACGTGGAAAGCACCACGGCCAAGACGATCTGGATGGCCTCGTCAACGCTGGCATACTCCCATAAGTTGCTGTAGAGGCGGAACATTCCCAGCACAACGACGTTTATGATGGCCAAGATGCCCAGCATAAAGTAGATCTCGTTGTTGACGAAGACCTCGCCTTCCACATCGGTGAGAAGAGATGCCAGCCAATACGCGGCGTATGTTGTAACTATGTCGAGCAGTAGCAGTAGCGCTGTTCTTTTTGTGATACGAACGTCCAAACCCAGCCTCGTCCCCGAATGGAAAAGCGAATGGATATCATTTTGCCGACAAGCTCGGCGACCAAAAGAGTATTGTATAGAAAATGCCGTACGATTTCATCGGTCATACGATGTTCAGGAGTCTGCTACATGAATAAAACAGCCACACGCGACGGCGCGGCTTCCGCTTGCACGATGCAGCACCAGCCCGCGCGCGAACAAAACATTGAAGCGCTGACGGCTTTTTTCGAGAGCGGCATCAAGCCCGAGGGAAGCCGCGGCCAGCTGGGAATCGAGCTGGAGCACACCATCGTGCACGACGATATGAGCCCCGTTTCCTATAGCGGTCAACACGGAGTTGCCTGGCTGCTCGAGCAGCTTCGCGCTCAGTACCCCGAAGCAACCACCGACCCTGAAGGCGATCTGCTGGGCGTGGCCCGCCCGGGCGAAGCTGTCACCATCGAGCCTGCCGCCCAGGTGGAGCTTTCTGCGGGTCCCTTCTCCGATCTGGATAAAGCTCGCGAAACGTTCGACAAGTTTGAGCGCTTGGTCGAAGAAATCCTAACGCCCGTGGGCGAGCGCATGCTCACCGAGGGGTACCACCCAACCGCAACGGCGCGCAGCTTGGAGCTCATTCCGAAACGGCGCTACCAGTTCATGAACCTGTACTTGAGCGAGAAGGACACGTGCGGTCCCTGCATGATGCGGGGCAGCGCCTCCACGCAAGTGTCCATCGACTACACCAGCACGGCAGACTGCCTCCGCAAGCTGCGTCTAGCGTATGCGCTGGTCCCGATCCTGTCGCTTATCACCGACAACACGCCCGTGTTCGAAGGGAAGCCCCGCACGCACCAGTTGGTGCGCACCAAGATCTGGCAGCACATGGACAACGATCGATGCGGACTGGTGCCGGGCGTGCTGGACCCCGGGTTCGACCTTCGAAGCTACGCTGCCTACATCCTTGACGCTCCAGCCATCCTGGTTCCCTGCAAAAAGGAGCAGTGGTGCTATTCGGAGCGCACGTTCGGCGACATCTACGCCGACCGCATCATGACGAGCGCCGAAGTGGAGCACGCCGTGTCCATGTTCTTCAACGACGTGCGCCTGAAAACCTACATTGAGATCAGGCCCGCGGATGCCATGCCCATCCCCTACGTCATCGCGTACGCAAGCCTTATCAAGGGGCTGTTCTACTCCCCCGAAAGCCTTGATGCGCTCGACGAGTTGTTCGCACGGGTGAACGCGAAGGACTACGAGGATGCGAAAAACGCACTCATGGCGCACGGATACGAGGCGACCGTGTACGGAAAGCCCGTCGCAAAGCTGTGCGATCGCGTGATCGAGCTGGCCAAGCGCGGACTGGAAGCCGAAGACCGCCCCCACCTGGAACCGCTTGCCCGCCTGGTCGAGCAGCGCACGACGCTGGCAACGCTTGCGGAAAGATCCCGATGAGCAACGAAGGGCGCCTGGTGAAGGTGGCGTACCGCGGGTTCTTCGACGATGGGTTCACGTTCATCGACCAAACCGAGCAGCCCATCGAATTCCCTTGCCTTGACGGGTGGATGCCGCCGGAGTTCATCGAAACGGTGCGCGACATGGCCGTTGGCGAAACGCGGCTTGCCCGCGCAGGGGCGGACGTCGCCTACGAAGATCGCCGAGACGATCGGGTCATGGAGATGCCGCTCGATCGGATTCCTTCAGACGCCCGTTTGGTCGTGGGAGAAATCGTCAGCCTGGAAGGTGTCGACGGACGCGTGTGCCCGGCTCGTTTGATCGAGTTGTCGAATACGCACGCCGTATTCGACTTCAACCACGATGCCGTGTGCAAAGCGCTGAATTTCGAGATAACCCTGCTTAAGGCGCACGACATGCCTCCAAGAGGACGCTTGCAAACTTGTGGCAACTTGGAGCAAGTTTGTCCTGCCGACGAGAATGACGAAAACACTCAGGTAGACTGAGGATATTGATTTCTAGATGAAAAGGAGCTCTTATGAGCAACGAAGGCAAGAAGGTCAAGGTCCACTACACGGGAACGCTTGACGACGGCTCCAAGTTCGATTCTTCCGTGGATCGAGGCGAGCCCATCGAGTTCACGTGCATGGCCGGCCAGATGATCCCCGGCTTCGACACGGCCGTGAAGGACATGGCTCAGGGAGAGACGAAAACGGTCCATATCCCCGCAGCCGAGGCGTACGGCGAGCGCGACGACAGCATGATCCAGCAGGTTCCCATCGATCAGATCCCGAACGGCAACGAGCTTCCCGTGGGACAGACCGTGTACATGATGGGCCCTGGCGGCCAGCCCTTCCCCGTGTTCGTCAAGTCTATCGAAGATGGCGTGGCAACGTTTGACATGAACCACGAACTAGCGGGCAAGGACCTCAACTTCGAGATCACGCTGGTTGAGGTTGCCGACTAACGGTCGATGCTCCATATCTTTTCAAAGAAGGCGCCCGCGGGCGTCTTCTTGTTTTAGCGTCGATTTCCTTGGCGGCGCGCTGGCGGCAACGCGCGGAGAGAAGCGCGCAAGGCATCGTGCGAACCGCACGAAAAGGAACTGACGAAGCGCGGGCATGTTGCATGCCGCCCAAGCGAGCAATCCGAACCAGCAATACATCGAGGGCCACGTCGCTCTCAACGCAGCCCTCGATGCATCTGGTCGGGAAACCTTTGACCGTCTGGCGAAATGTTCTATTCAGATGGAATTGCGTCCCGCTCGATCAGATCGCACAAGCCGCTGCTCGCACGCTCTCCGTCCACGCCAAGCCTTTCAAGGCGCTTTGCCAACTTGAGGCAGTACGAAAGGTCTTCAAGCGGAAGCCCGGCCATAGCCGAAACGGCTGCTTCGTTCAATCCGTTCATCTTGCTGGCTCCTTCCTGTTCGGTACGTCCAGCATAGACGACAGGGCGCGCTAGACCGTTGTACGAGCAGCCAAAGCCGCATGCAGGCTTTTGTGCAATTGCACAAAAGCCTGCACATAAGCCAGCCTACACGAACACGAGCGACAGAAAGCGAGCCAGCTCTCGATCGGATGAATCGGGCATTCCGAGCACCGCTTTGATCTTGCGCAAACGATACCGTACGGTGTTGGGGTGCTGGTAAAGAGCCTCTGCCGCGCTCCGAACATCGCCGAACGCCTCCGCAAACGCACGCGCCGTTGCCAGAAGATCGGTATCGTTGCACTGGTCATGCAGCTCCAGCTCGCGCATGTACAACGCGCTTGTGCGAGCGAACAACCTGTCAGCCCGCGCAGCCGCATGAAAAGCATCGACACCGAGGTCGGCCCATCGCACAACCGTCGATTCCGACCCCCGTGCGCGTTCAAGGGCGAACCGCGCCTGGCGAACGGCCAGATCGCCCTCGCCCAGAGGGACCTCCTCGCTCACCCCGCAACGCACGGAGGACATCGCCTCGATGCGACCAATCAGATCGGGTTCGGAATGAGAGCGTCCGTCAATGGGAGGCCTGGAATACGACACGAACGCCAGCAAGCAATCGTGATAGCGACACGCATACGCCGTTTCAACGCTCCCCCAGTCTTTCCTGAACGATGCGAGCACCGAAGACAATGCGCTGAGCTCCGCATACAAAGAGCAGTCGTCGCCGCCCACCGGCTGCACCGCAAAGCACTGCAGCGTCGCCCCCGTTGCGCGCGCTATGTCGTACATTGAGGCGCGGACGTCAGCCGCCACCCGATCGGCCACAAGGCCATCGATAAGGCGGCTTTTGCTGGACTGCTCTTGATCGGTTCGAATAAGGGAGAGAACCGACGACAATATCTGCTCGTAGTATCGGCCTTCGTAGAACAGGATAGGAATGCCCCGCCGTTCGCTCAGCTCGATAACGCGCGGACCGATGGCGTTTTGAGCAGCGGGCTTGATGGCAAGGGCGGCCACGCCGCATTCCATGACGGAGACGATAGCGCGCTCCGCCAAGGCAGGATCGCGCCGCGCGAACCCGAGCGACGAAAGGATGAACTCGTTCGGGAAAAACTCTCTGTACCCGTTCGCAGGAGGTTCTTCGTCCAGAATGCCCGCATTCACAACGGGACGACCGGCAAAGCCTTCGCAAGGAGCGGCTAGGCGCACGCTCTCGAACACAGGAAGGGCAAGCACGTCCCCTACGGTGATCATGGCGGCCCTCCCTTCCCTGTTCATCCGCATCGTCTTCCAACTGATCGCCATCATACGATGACGCTTGACACGTGTCCAGCGAGCCCTATCAAGAACCCCTGCCTTCCTCCAAATCCACGATCCGACAGCAAAGATCAAGATCGGCAGCGCGATTGAGGCGAGCCACGCGCGCCGCGAAACACGCACGGCGCGCTTCGTCAAAACGATCGGGAACGATCAGCCCGAATTCCGTCGCCCTCCGCAAACGCAAATCAGACACCGTGGCGGAAAGACGCCCGTCGAATACGGAATCCTCTGGGGGCGTTTTCGTTTTCGCACGCGCCTGAGCAGCCGCGACGCAGTCGCGATCGAACCCGAAATACGTCATTTCCCAGAATGCAGACGAGAGCACGAGGTAGCGTTCGTACAGGCTCCAAGAACCCCCGAGCCATACGCGACTCGATAGCGTGTCCTCCCAAGGAGCAAGCGCGAGAGAATGCTCCGGCAGACTGACGCTCTGCTCAACGGGCTCTGCGGGATGCGCCTCGAGCGCAGCCCGGGCAAGAGGAACATCCGCACGGCGCATGAGCCAAACGCCCACGCGCCGCTCGATCAAGCCCGTCTGCTCGTGGGGAATAAAGAACTCGCGCGGCAAAAGGACTCGATCGCGCCCGCCCTTTCGCTTGATGGGCATACGCTTCATCGAATCAAGCGTACGGGCTAGCCGACGCTCCTTCTTGCGACGCCGCTTGGGCGAATCGTCGCCGCAGGGCGCGCAAAGCCGCGCAGCATGTTCGTCCAAGACAACCCGAACGAACGCATCGACATTGCAGCATGCCAGCAAATCCTGAAGGGTAGGCAGCTTCTCGACAGGCTCTCTTCTCTGCTCCCAATACGAGCCCTCGGCCGCGTGCAGATCAAAACACGACATCGCCAACCTCCTCGGCGAATGCGAGCGCCGTCGCGCAGGGCATAACGGCAGCGCAGCGCACGGGCAGACCGATGGACGATAAGTCAGAATCTGCGGCCGCCTCTATCTGCATTGCAAGAGCCGCAGCTTCAAGCGGGTCAATGCAGCATAAGGGCATAACTTCAACAAGCACAAGAGCTTCGGATTCGACGCAGCACATTCCTCGACGAATATCCAGCATGGCAAGCACCCCTTCGCAAGCGTCCCAAGATTTGAGAGGATCTTGCAAGCGTGGTACGGGCGACGCGGAACACCGACGCCATCTATGGGCTGCCCATCGCGAAGGCCCGATGGGAAACAGCGCTTGCACTGGCTCTTTTCTTTCTTTGACAGTATACCATAGAAAACGAACGTATGTTTGTTTTCTATTCGTAAAGACCAAGCGAGTTTATGAGTTCGTCTCGCGAGTGAACGTCGAGTTTGCGGTAAATATGCCGTATATGAGTTTTGGCTGTACCATTCGCGATGAACAGCTCGCGTTCGATCGACCCCACCGTTTTATGCTGGGCAAGCAGCAACAACACCTCTTCTTCGCGAGGAGACAGACCCCGCTCGCGCGCAAGCGCCTGGCAGCGATTTGCGAGCTCTTGCTTTTTGACGAGCGCCGTATCGGCCTGCGCGTTGTACTCGGCAAGAAACGTCATGCCCCAACGGCTGGAAAGCTCTTTCTCCGAAAACAAGATCATGGTAGCGGCAACCACCATGACGATCACCAGACCGCTCAACACCGCATCCGATCCCGCAAGACCAAACGTCGGAGACCCGAGCAGCATTTCAGTTTGACGGCCAAGCAGCGAAAACAGCGCACGTACGCCCCGCTCAATGCCGAACAGCCAAACAGCCGACACGCCGTAGCGATAACTCAAGTTTGCCATGATGAGCATGACGAGCACGGAAAACGCCGTATACGAAGCGCTCGTGCAGAAATCGGACATAGCCTGGTTGAGCACCCCGACGTTCGGAAGAATGAGAAACGCCGCCACCATGAGCGGCAACGTCAGCCGATAGATGATGGCGAAATCGAATTTGCCGCCGCGAGCAATGACCCCGACGAACACAATAGCTGCGACGGCGAGCGTCCCGAAAGCCGAATGAGGCCCGAAGGTCGATTGGTACATCGACGATTCCTTGAGCCCATAAGCAAACGCATAGATAGCCATGAGCAGCACGATTTTCCACGGAAACGAGAACGACGTCGCAGACGCCGAAGGCAGCTCGTCTGCCGGAAGCGATCGGAAGCTAGCTGCCGCCCACGCAAGAGACACCACGGGAAACGCCGGCACGACCACCGCAAGCCAAGAGACGGACATCCCCCGACATACATAGATGAGCAACGCCGCCGCCATCATGGAAGCCGAGTAGTACAACGCCACGCGAAACGGATTCAGACAGCTGTACAGCTCCGACCAAAGCAGGATGACCAAAGCGATGCCGAACCCGCCCAGCAAGGCGGCGGGCAATCCCATATGCACTGAAAGCGAAGGCGCTCCGATAGAGACGAACATGCAGCACGTCGAAAGGACCAGCGCGACACCCGCCAGCACGTACACCGATTTACGACCGAACAAGGGACCGATGCGCTTAGCTAAAGCCGCGCATGAGAACATCGTCGCGATCATCACAAGATCGAACACATCATGACTTGCAACCCCGGTTGCCGGAAACGAGATGAACGAACCCACGAACACGATCTCGATCCAAGCACGATACACGCCAAGCCCCAAAAAGAACACGGGTATCGCGGGCATCCAAGGAAAGAGAGGTCCCGGCGGACGATTTCCTTGCTCGGTCTGATCGCTTTTCGCCATAAGAATCTCCCCAAACACCGTTCCCCTTGCCGCATGCTTGCAGCCCATTGTACCGAAGGAAACGGCTGCTTCAAAACATCCGGAAAACTCAGCCGCAGGAAAACCCCTGGTAAAACTAGGGTGATAACAAAGGATGATAGAAATAACCCCAGGCGAAAAGCCGTAGACGAAAGACAAGCGGATCGATTGAGCGCTATGGTCTCGACCGAGGGAGCCGCTCTGAAGAAACCTTCGACCACCGGATGTCGAGCGTCAAAGCGCGGCAAGCACCGACGTTCAAGGAGGATGAACATGCCCAAGCAAAGCAAGCAGCAAGGTATCAGTCGTCGAGATCTGCTCAAATTCGGCGGCATGACAGCAGCGGGAATGGCGGCAGCAGGCGCCCTGAGCGCATGCGCGCCGCAAGAAACCGCAGCGAAAAACGCGGCGAGCGCCCAGGCCGGAGCAGGCGAGAAAACCACAGCAGCCGGTCACCTGCGAACCGGAATGCCCGCTTTCCTGGAAAAGCCCGCCGCTATTACCGATATCGCAGCCACCGAAGAATACGACGTGGTGGTCATAGGCGCAGGCGCATCCGGAGTCCCTGCTGCGCTTTCGGCTTTGGAAGCGGGCGCGCGCGTCGCACTGCTTCAGAAAGAGAATCAGGCCATCAGCCAAGGCAACTCGGGCAGCGGCATCGATCTGATAACGAGCGATCAAGCCAGCATAGAGGACCTCGTTTCCCAGCTCATGACCGACAACCAGCATCGCCCTGATCGAGCGCTCATCGAACTCTGGGCGAAAAACTCAGGGGAAGCAGTGTCTTGGGTTATCGAAAAAGCAGCCGAAGGCGGCGCGCAGGTTATCGACCAAGGAAACCAACAGCATATACCCTTGATCAACCGCAAGGGCTACACCATGAACTTCGTCACGTCCTTCTTCGGACCCAAGCCCTATAACGCGGGCGACGGCATGCGGGCGCTGGCGGCCACTGCGGAAAAAGAAGGCGTCGAAATCTTCTATTCCACCCCAGCCGAGCAGCTCGTCCAGAACGAATCGGGCAAAGTAGTGGGCGTTATCGCGAAAGGCAAAGACGGCTACGTCCAGTTCAACGCGTCGAAAGGCGTGATCGTAGCATGTGGCGACTACCAAAACGACGAGGACATGCTGCACTATTACCAGCCGGACATGACGAATTTCCAGCCCAAGCAAAACAACAAGACCGGAGACGGCCATAAGATGGTAGTCTGGGCCGGCGGCAAAATCGAGAACCTTGCCCATACGAAGATGCTCCACGATTTCGATGCGGGTCCCGCATCCATGTGCGACATGCCGTTCCTTTCCGTGAAGATGAACGGCGAGCGCTTTGTGAACGAGACCGTAGAGATGTCCCTCATGAACTGCTATCTGAGATCGGCCGAGGACGCTGGACACTATTGCCAGGTGTTCGACAGCAACTACATGACCGCAGCGGCAGACTGGCCGGGAAAGCTGGTAGACCCCGAAGCCCTGAAGACCTACATGCCCGAAGAGAACGTCGAGCGCACGGGCGTGTTCGAAGGGCAGATCAATACGTTCAAGGCCGACACCCTTGAAGAACTGGCCAAAAAGCTTGGAATCACCGATACGGAAGCGTTCAAGAAAACGATCGCCCACTACAACGACCTGGCCGCGGCGGGCAAGGACGTCGATTTCGGGAAAGCGGCGAAGTTCCTTGCCCCTATCGACACCCCGCCGTATTACGGCATTCACCGTCACGTGCGTATGAGCGCCATCTGCTCCGGCGTTGACATCAACGAAAAGCACGAGTGCCTGACGCCGGAAGGCGAGGTAATAGAAAACCTGTACGCCATCGGCAACTGCTCGGGTCATTTCTATGGCGGAATCGACTACCCGCTCACCGTATTCGGACTGTCGCTCGGGCGCTGTTACACCGAAGGCTACGTCATCGGCCGCATGGTAGCCCAGAAATAACCAAGCCTTCTTATTCCCCTCCTGAAAGGGCTCGGCGCGATGCGTATCGCTGCCGAGCCCTCTTCCCTACCAGCTCAGAAGCTCGTAGCCGTCTTCGGTAACGACCAGCTGAACCTCCCACTGAGCCGTGTCGGAACGATCTGCCGTGCGAACGGTCCATCCGTTCGGATCGCTCATGTCGATTTCCTGCTCGCCCGCGTTGATCATGGGCTCGATGGTGAAGCAGCAGCCCGGAGCAAGCACCATGCCGGTACCCGCTTCGGCAACATGGCTCACGAACGGATCTTCATGGAAGTCAAGTCCAATGCCGTGCCCGCCGAACTCGCGCACCACCGAATAACCGCACGACTTCGCATGCGCGTTCACAGCCGCCCCCACATCGCCCAGCAAGCCCCACGGCTTGACCGCGGCAAGGCCTGCTTCCAGGGCTTTCTTGGTTTCCTCCACCAAACGGCGACGCTCCTCGGATACTTCGCCGATGCAGAACATGCGCGACGAATCCGAATAGTAGCCGTCCAGGATAGTAGAGCAGTCCACGTTCACGATGTCGCCTTCGCGCAGCACGTCGTCCTCTGAGGGAATGCCGTGGCACACCACTTCGTTGATGGACGTGCACACGCTTTTCGGGTAGCCCTCGTAATTGAGGTCGGCGGGAACGCCGCCGTGCTCCACCGTGAAATCGTGCACCCATCGATCGACTTCCGCCGTGGTCACGCCCGGTCCGATACGCTCGGCAACGTAATCGAGCACGCCGATATTGATAGCGGCGCTGCGCTTGATGCCTTCGATATCGGCCGCCGTTTTGAGCATGGAACGCTGCGGTACCTCGAATCCCTGCTCGTACAGCTCTTGCAGCCGCTCGTCATGGACGAGGTGACACTTCTTGTACTTTTTGCCGCTGCCGCACCAACATTCGTCGTTGCGGCCCGGACTGATCAGTCCATCATACATACGCGCATCCTTTCTTTCGCGGCCCATTGTACCGCTGTTAGCGAAAGCGAACAGTCAGAAAACGCGCGCCAACCAAAGTACTGCAACGATGCCTTGCGCCCGCTGTCAAAACGGATGAGTTTTGCGGCGGTTTTTCGCCTTGTTGGGGCGATGCTTCCGTGGGCGTTTTTTATCGCACCAGGTCAATCGCCTGACACTTCCCTTTATCCTAATTTAAGGACCAACAAAACTCTTCCGTTTTGACAAAAGGCCGGCAAGGGGACAACGGGGAAGGCGTCGCCCGGGCATCAAGGCAGGGCGACCATCGGCAGGCGAGCGCGCGCCGCCAGAAACCCGCAACGCTTCGCCGAACCGCCGCCATGCGTCCTAGTCTTGGATTTTCGCGCACCCGACGCCCAGGGCGCCGGGGCCCACATGGCAGGCAATGCTCAGCGGCAAACGATCCACGAACACATCGTCGCTGCCGAATTGGTCCCGCATATCCTGCGCAAGCGACTGCGCGTCGTCGTCACGATCCGTATGAGCTACGTAAAGATGCACGTTGCCAACACCGCCGAAACGTTCGTCCACATCGCGCGCAAGCGCTTTCAACATGGTGCGCTTCGCCGCCTTCGTGGACTTGGCCACCGAAAACGCGTCGAGCTTTTCTCCCTGAATCTGCAGGACCGGCCTTATCTTGAGCACCGACCCGATGGCCGCAGCCGCCGGGGTGATTCGGCCGCTCTTGTGCAGGTAGGCCATGGTGTCCACCATGATGTAGATGCTCGCGTCGAACTTCGTGGCATGAAGGCGATCGCAAACCTCCTGCGCCGAAAGCCCAGCCTCAACCCAGCGCAGCGCGTCGATCGCCGACTCGCGCTGCATAACCGAGATGCGCTGGTTGTCCACCACGTGCACACGGCCTTCGAAGTGCCGAGACAGGGTGCATGCCGTTTCGCAAGACCCGGAAAGCCCGCTTGACATGGGAATGTAGATGATATCGTCGTACGTGCCCAGAAGCTCGTGCCAACGCTCCCCCAAGTCGACGATAGAAGGCTGGGAGGTGACGATATTCGCTCCGGCACGCTGCCGCTCGTAAAACCGATCGGCGTCAAGGCTCACGCCCTCGAAGCCCTCCTCGCCATCTACGACGAACGGCATAGGCACGACGAACACGCCGAGCTTCTGAGCCTCTTCGGCCATGATGCCGCTATTCGTATCCGTCATGATCGCGATCTTCTGGTTCATGCTGGTCGCCTCCCCCATGCGAAGACGGCGGGATTGCTCCCGCCGTCTGGCTGCGCGGCGCTCTCGAGCAACCGCGCAATACTCTCGATTAGTCTATTATGACCGAAACGCTAACCGCGCACCTCGGCACCCGTCGCCCCGCACACCTTCTTCACGAGACGCTCGTGAGCCTTGTCGACTTCCTCGCTGGTAAGCGTGCGATCGGCCGCGCGATACGTAAGCGCATAGGCCATCGACTTCTTGCCGGCGCCCACGCGCTGCTCGTCGCGGTACACGTCGAACAGACGCGCGTCCTCGAGCAGCTTGCCGCCAGCCGAGCTCATGCACTGCATGAGGCGTTCGTGCGCAACGCCCTCGTCCACCACGAACGCCACGTCCATGGACACGG
Organism: Paraeggerthella hongkongensis; assembly: GCF_003340345.1. Taxonomy (GTDB): domain Bacteria; phylum Actinomycetota; class Coriobacteriia; order Coriobacteriales; family Eggerthellaceae; genus Paraeggerthella; species Paraeggerthella hominis. The sequence continues at coordinate 33,379 of NZ_PPTQ01000016.1, forward strand.
CCGGGAACGTGGGCACGTCCACGTAATCGCGGGACGCGCGGCTTGACTTCACCAGCGCGTCAACGTCCAGTTCGAACGCCACCACCGGTGCCGTTGCCTCGTACGCATCGACGGCCAGCGGATGCAGCTCGCCCACCCAACCGAGCGAGGTGCCGCCCGCCAGCACCTCGGCCGCGCGTCCGGGCTGCAGATGCGGGGCCTCTTCGGCGGAAAGGGCCTTGAAGCGAAGTTTCGCGATGGCCAGCTCGCGCGCAAGGCTTTCCACAACGCCCTTGCCGTCGAAGAAGTCGAAGGCGTCGGGACGTTCGTTCCATCCCGCATCGCGCATGGCGCCGGCCAGCACGCCAGCCACGCGACGGCGCTCCTTCGGCTGCTTGCGTCCCTCGTGAGCGAAGAACACCTGGCCGGTTTCGTACAGCTGGACGTTCTTCACGCCGCGGCTCTGGTTGTAGGCGACGCTGCGAAGCAGACCGGGAACGATGCTTTGCCGCATGACCGACTGATCGGCGTTGAGCGGGTTGATCAATTCGACCGGCTCCCCCAAGCCTTCAGAGGACATGCGCAGGCGACCCAGGTCGCCCGGCTCGGCGAACGAATACGTCATGGTCTCGTTCAGGCCGCTTGCGCGCATAACGTCGTTGACGGTATCGAGCGCATGCTCGAGCGCGGAGCGCGTGCCTACGCGACCCGGGCCGCCCGGCAACGTGGAAGGCACGCGATCCATGCCCCACAGGCGCAGCACTTCCTCGTACAGGTCGATCTCGCGCTCGAGGTCGGGACGGAACGTGGGTGCGACCACGGTCAGCACGTCCGCCCCGTCAGCGGACGAGACCGCGCATCCCAAGCGCTCGAGAATGTCGACGATGTCCTCGCGCGGAATGTCGGCGCCCATCATGGCGCAGAAGCGCGGAACGCGGAACTCCAGCTCGACGGCCTGCGACGGCATCGGCCACTCGTCCACGATGCCGAATTGGTTGGTCGCAGCGGAGCTCACGCGACCGCCTGCGACCTCCACGATCAGCGCAGCGGCCGCAGCGGAGCGCTCGTCGATGCCGTGGTCGTCCACCCCGCGCTCGTAGCGCATGGAGCTTTCGCTAATCAGGCCCAGGTTACGGCTGGTGCGGCTGGTGCGGCCCGGCTCGAACGCAGCAGCCTCCAGCAAGATGTCCACGGTGCCCTCGGTCACTTCGGTGTCAAGGCCGCCCATGACGCCGGCCAACGCCACCGCGCCGAGCTCGGGCGTGGCGATGACGGTCATGTCGGACGTGAGCGCGCGCTCTTCCCCGTCCAGCGTAACCAGCTTCTCGCCGTCTTCGGCCGCACGGACCACGATGGAAGCGCATCCGTCAGCGCCCGAGAGCTTGGCCAGGTCGAACGCATGAAGCGGCTGACCGAACAGGAACAGGATGTAATTGGTAACGTCCACGATGTTGTTGACGGAGCGCTGGCCGATAGCGGCCAAGCGCTCGACCATCCAGTCGGGGCTCGGCCCCACCTTGCACCCGCGAATCACGCGCGCCGTATAGCGCGGGCAGCGTACCGAATCCTCAATGCTCACGCGAACCACCTGATCAACAGGCTGGTCGCTCGCATCAACCTCCAGCTTGGCAGCCATGTCGGCAAGCGGGCTGACAACGTTCGTGCGATACATAGCGCCCACTTCGCGCGCCATGCCGACCACGCTCAAGCAGTCGGGACGGTTCGGCGTGACCTCAAGATCGAGCACCGTGTCGGACATCTTCAGGTACTCGGCAATGGGCATGCCCACAGGCGCGTCCTCGGGAAGAATCCAAATGCCTTCGTGATCGCCGCCGATGCCCAGCTCGCGCTGAGAGCAGCACATGCCGCAGCTGGCAACGCCGCGCAGCTTCGACTTCTTGATCTTGAAATCGCCGGGCATGACGGTGCCGATGGTGGCAACCGGCACTTTGATGCCGGCCGCGATGTTCGGCGCGCCGCACACGATCTGCACCGGTTCGTCCGCGCCCACGTTTACCGTGGTCACGTGCATGTGATCGCTGTCAGGGTGCTGCTCGCACGTCTCCACGTAGCCCACGACCACGCCGTCGAACGACGCACCCGTCTTCTCCACAGCCTCGACGCCCGTACCGGTCAGGTCCAATCGATCGCAAAACGCCTTGACGTCGCCCGGCACTTCGACGTATTCGCTCAACCACTTCAAAGATATTTTCATAGCTTGCGGCTCCTTAGAACTGACGAAGGAAGCGCATGTCGCCTTCGAGGAGCATGCGCAGGTCGGGAACGTTGTACTTCAGGCAGGCAATGCGCTCGACGCCCATGCCGAACGCGAATCCGGAGTACTCTTCCGGGTCGATGCCCGACATGGACAGCACGTTCGGGTCGACCATGCCGCAGCCCAGGATTTCCAGCCAGCCCGTGCCCTTGCAGAAGCGGCAGCCTTCGCCGTGGCAAATGCCGCAGCTTACGTCCACTTCGGCCGAGGGCTCCGTAAACGGGAAGTAGTGAGCGCGGAAGCGCGTCTTGCGCTCCTCGCCGAACAGCTGCTTGCACAGGTAGTCGAGCGTGCCCTTGAGATCGCCGAACGTGATGCCCTTGTCCACAACCAAGCCCTCGATCTGCGTGAACTGGGGAAGGTGGGACGGATCGGCCACGTCGCGACGGTACACTTTACCGGGAGCGATGATGTAGATGGGCAGGTCCTGATCCTCCATGGCATGCACCTGCACGCCCGAGGTCTGCGTGCGCAGCAGCACGTCGGACTCGCCGCGCACCGCAGCCTTCTCGCCGGAACGGTCGACCACGTAGAACGTGTCGGCCAAGCTGCGGCTCGGATGATCGGCGGGAGCGTTGAGCGCCTCGAAGTTGTAGTAGTCGGTCTCCACCTCGGGACCCTGCGCCACCGTGTAGCCCAAACCAAGGAAAATCTCGCTGACCTCGTCGGTTATACGGTTGATGAGGTGACGGGTTCCCATCTGCTGAGCACGTCCGGGCAGCGTCACGTCAACCGCGCTCGCGCCGATCTTGGCCTCGAGCTCGGCAGCCGAAAGCTCGGCCTTGCGGGCGGCCAACGCTTCCTCCACGGCCACGCGCACCTCGTTCACGGTTTTGCCAACCGCGGCGCGTTCCTCTTTTGCCACCTGGCCCATGCTGCGCAGGTACCCCGTCAGCGTGCCCGCCTTGCCCAGCACCGCCACGCGCACGTGCTCAAGCTCGGCGGTTTCGCCCGCCTGAGCGATCGCGTCGAGCGTCTGCGTGCGCAAGGCCTCCAATTCGTCCACGATTGCCATGTTTCGCGCTCCCTTTCCGTCTTCTTTTTGCAACGCCGCCGCAGCTCGCGCGAACGCGCTCATCGGCGGCGAAAAACAAAAGAGCCTTCTCTCGCCGTTGGTTGAGGGAATTGCTTCCCAATCCAAGGACGAGAGAAGGCTCTCGCGGTACCACCTCGGTTGACGACCTGCGCGCACGCTCGACCGGACATCGCGATATCCAAGCAAGGCACGCGACCGTTGGCCGCCCGCTCATTACGCTCTGTAACGGGAGCTCCCGTCAAAGCCTACTGCACGTCCGCGCTTGCGCGCCCCGCGTTCAGCCTTGCTGCTCGGAAGGGAATCGCCGCGTTGGCCGCCCGGGTCCTTTCAGCCGATGAGACCCGTCTCTGGAGGCGGCGCCGCTACCCGGCGCTGTCTTCGTCTTCGCATGTAACGATGCAGTATAGCGCATTTCGTCGAACGTGAGGAGATATTCCACGACGAAGCGGCGAACTGCGCCCCGCGCCGATTGACACTGGCACCACCCCGGCGCACGAGATTCCGGCCCGCGAAGAGGGAGAACGCAGGACCCGCGGCCGAACGGCGAAACGAGGCGAAACGCTACAGGATACGATAGCTGACCGTGCGCAAGCCCCAGTCCAGACACGACGAGTACCCGAACGCCTTCCACACGCCGGGCTGCAGATCAAGAGAACGACGGCCTCCGTCCATGCCGCCGCAATCGTTGATGGTGGCGAACACGGTTTGCCCTGCGTAGGATATTTCGACGGTGCGTCCGTAGTACTGCCAGTAGTTCGGCCACGCCATGGGAACGGCCACGCCCATCGACCAGTCGTCGCAAACGGCGCCGGTAGCCGTTATGCCGGGGTTGGGCGTGTAGGGATCGGTGGATCCTCCATAAGCGGAAGCCACGCCCGTCGACCATCCGGCAGTGCTTTCACCAGGCGATTCGCTGGAACCGCCACCGGAATCACCACCGGATCCGCCGCCGGTATCGGGAACAACGGGATCCGGATCGGGCTCCACCGGCGTTGACGGAGGAACCACCGAAGGCCTGTCCACCGTGTTCGCGTCCTCGACCTCCACCGGATCCGTCACCGCGCCGGCAGCTGCCATCTCCTCTGCTTTGCGCTGCAGCTCGGCCAAGCGAGAAGCCTGGTCGCTTTCGGCGTTCTGCAGTCGCGAAGACGCGTCGGCCACCACCTTCTGCGCTTCCGCCTTCTTCGCTTCCAACTCCGCCAGCTTCTTTTCCTGTTCGTCTTTTTGGAAGTTCAAGCTATCCGCAAGATCTTGGAAACGATTGCTGCGCTCCTGCTGCGCGGCAACCTCATCGGCCTGATACGCCATGATGCTGCTCAAATACGACATGTTGCGCAGAAGCTCGGAAAAATCGCCTGCGCCCAAGACCAACTCGACAAGGGAGCGCGCCGAGCCGCCCGTGCGATACTCGTACACGGCCAATTTGCCCACCGCAGCGCGCCCTTCGACCACCGCTTTCTGAGCCTCCAAGACCTCCGCCGCCATGTCGTCGATCTGCGTTTGAAGCTTGTCGATCTCCTGCTTGAGCGTATCGTAATCGGAAGAAAGCGCGGCCATGCGGGATTCAGCAGCGCTCAAGCTGGAATGAGCGTCGTCGACCGCTTTCTGGGCGGCGCTCGCCTGGGCGTCCTCGTCAGCCCACGCGAAGCATCCAAGCGCGGCAAAGCCCGCCAAGACAATCGCCGTCAGCACCGCAGCAAGCAAAAGCGCAGCGCGAGAAAAAACCCTCACGAACGAACCTCCTGAACAGTAGGATGAACGAGCACTTTATCACGAGCGGCGCCCAATGCAGCTGCCAAGTCGACGATCAGGCGCTCGTTGTCTGTAAAGTAATCGCTGTCGTAGTCGGCATCGGACATGATAGCCACCACGTACGGACCGTCCCCGGCAAGCACCACGCCCGCATCGTTGAGAGCTCCGGCGCCCGTTTGGGGAGTGTTTATCTCGAATCCAGGCTTCGAAAGCACCGTGCCACGCGCACCGAGCGCAGCGCGCAGAAACGAGGAGTCCGTCTGAGACAGAAGACCGGCGCACCATGAGGCATGGCCCTGCCCGGCAGCCACGTACGACCCTACGTTCAACCACAGCTTGGCCAGGTCGAGCGGCGTGCAATACGGATACCACTCGCCTTCCCAGGCCCATGCGTCCACGCCTGCGGCGGCGCACCACGATTCGAAGTTCCCGTAACTGAAGCGCTCGCGCAACAACGCGTAGCCGGTGTTGTCCGAATGGACGATGGCATTGGCCAGCACGTCTTCCAAACGGTACTCTTCCTTATCGTCGAAAGCCATGACGCCCGTGCCCTCTACTGCCACGTCTTCGATCACCACGTCTTCGAAAGAAGCAAAGCCAAGGTCGATCTCATCTTGCACCGCATAGGCAACAAAGGGGGCTTTCATGGTGCTCGCGCAGAAAAACGCCTCGTCAGCATTGTAGTTCATGCCACGTTGGACCGAGAAATCATATACGACGAACCCAACTTCATAGCCAGCTTCGTGAAATGCGTCGACAGCCTGCACCACCTCGGGAGCTTCCTTGTTGCCAAGTTCGCGCGCAGCACCCGTTGCAGCGTCGAACACGCTCACAAGATCTGTCATGGGCGCCGCATCGAGCGCCGAACGCGCGATCTCTATTGCCGCGCGCGGATCCGAATTCGTTAATCGATCAGGAACGGCATCGGTCGATCCACGCTCTTCGCGCATGGAAGAACTTACCGGGAACGGTTTTTCGTGCCGGGTTGTGAAAGCGTCCGTTGCGCCGACGACCGCGCACGTTGCAACGGCCGCTGCAACGACCACCGCAGCTACGCCGATCCAACCGAGAGACCGACCGCGATGAATTCGCTTGTTCTGGGGCCAACCCGCCACGCACGCCTCCCCTCGGCGCGCCTGCGCCGTTCGATTCCCGGCGCTGCAACACGCCTCCTGCATGCGCAGTATTCCCTAACGGCGGCCCAGCAACAAGCCTGCTCCCTTCAATTAACAAAGTATGGGCACGAGGTTTCCGCAACCCGATACCCTCCGCGGCGCAACGAGGGGCATCGGGCTGCAAGCGCAAAACGTGCAGCTGCCTTAGTCGTCCAGCAGGGCCCCGATTGCCCGGCGACGGGATTTCGCCGCGCGGAACGAAACGTAGAAGGCAACCACAAGCAGGACGAACAGCAACGCCGCAATCGACAACCCCAGCACTGCGGCGGCAAACCATGCGGAGGCGCCAACCGAACCAAGTACCTGAAGTTCGGCGAGGACTCGCAAAAGCGCGATCAGAACGCCCGCGACCACCGCCGCAAGCCCCGACACCAAGGCGAAGTATCCGCCAGGGAAGCGGTCGGTTTCCGAAAAGCGGTTGCCATCCTCCGCGAACCCCTTGCGACTCTGAAGCACCGCACACGCAAGGCACGTCAGCAGCAGCCATGAGACCACCATGACGTGGAACATATCGAACTGCATAACCCCCGATCCCGTCATGTCGATCTCGTGCATCCACACGATCTGCCTGACCATGGTGTCGTAACCAAGCGCCACAAGAAGGCCGAACGTCAACATGATGAAGCCGACTTTGTAAATACGATTCGACTCGGCTTCCACCCGTTCGTCAACAGGGCCGACGTACGCCCTCCACTGCTCGATAAGCTTCATATCGCTACTCTCCTTCTTCCCAGAACAGGTCGTCAAGCGTTGCGCCCAGCACCTTGCATATCGCAATGCACAGGTTGAGCGTGGGGTTGTACCCACCGGCTTCGATAAGGCCGACGGTTTGGCGCGTCACCCCGACCGCCGCCGCCAACTCGGCTTGCGAAAGGCCGCACGCCACGCGCGCCGCCTTCATGCGCAAGTTCTTTTTCCCTCCCATAAATCACCTTCTCTTTTCCTGTTATGCCTAATATTCTGTACGCAATGTCATAAATATATTGCATATTGGGAAAAATGACAAGTATATGTTGCATTTTGTTTTCGAAGTCGTCTTCCGCACGCGTTTCGGGCAAGCGAACGGGCGCCCCCTCCCGTCCGCACGGGAAGCGCCCTTGCCGTGCTGCAAGGTGACGCGCATTGCCGCTTGAGGCGTGCGAAGCGCCCCCGTCCGGCCCCTTGCAGCTTGGCAGCGCTTGAACCGTTGCCGTCCGAAACGCGCGAAACATCGCCGTCCGACTCTTCGCGAGGCGCCTCCGCACGAACCGCCGCCCCCGTCCGACCCCTTGCAGGCTTGGCAGCGCACGAACCGCCGCCCCCGTCCGACCCCTTGCAGGCTTGGCAGCGCACGAAAAATCGCGTTCGCTGGCAGTTTTTTGCGGTTTGGGGTCCTCATGGCAGGCCCGCACGAACAGGTCGAGCGCTCGATAAATCACTGCGCTTCTCTGACCTGGTAAAACGCGATGCCGGACACGCGGCGTCAAAATCGCAAGCTCGTCCGACGACCGCAAACCGTCAGAACCTGCCAGCGAACGCGATTTTCCGTGCGTATGCGGTAGCGGATCCGACAAAGCGGATCCGCTCATGCGAACGCGCGACCCTTCCGCGAAGCCCTCGCACGATTCGCGGACGTGCTACCATGAACGCCGCAGCAACTCGACCAACGCAAGGAGCAGCCGTGTCCGGAGTCGAAAACGTCCCCATTCGCATACGCCTGGCCACCGACGACGACGCCGCCGGCATCTTATCCGTATACGCCCCCTACATCGACACGCCCATCACGTTCGAAGAATCGGTGCCCAGCGCAGAGGAATTCCGCGCACGCATAGCGCACATCCAAGCCGGCTACCCGTACCTTGTGGCGGAAACCGTCAGCACGCCCAACTCGGGCGAAACGCCGCGCATCGTTGGCTACGCGTACGCCCATGCGCAAGCCGAACGCGCCGCATACGGCTGGAACGCCGAGCTTTCGGTGTACCTGTCGCCCGAAACGCGCGGGCGCGGCCTGGGAACCGTGCTGTATCGCGCCCTTGTGGACCTGGTGCGCGAACAGGGCGTAAAAGCAGCGTATGCGCTGGTCACAGTGCCGAACGCTGCAAGCGAACACCTGCATGAAGCCTTCGGGTTCACGCGTATGGGCGTTCAGAAGAACGCGGGGTACACCTGCGGAGCGTGGCGCGACGTCGCCTGGCTCGTGCTTGCCCTTGCCCCGTTCGACGCAGAACCCGAACCCGTCGTCCCCTTCCCCACGTTGGCAAGCGAGCGGCCCGAAACGGTGCGAAGCGTGCTCGCGCGCGCAAACGCCTGCGCGAAAGGCTGACCGATGCAAGCAGGCCGCCTTTTCGAGATCGTGTTCTTGCTCATGGAACGATCGCCGCGAACGACGGGCGATCTTGCAGCGCGGCTTGAGGTATCGGATCGCACGGTGCGCCGCGACGTCGAGGCGCTTTCAGCCGCAGGAGTTCCCGTATACATGACGCGCGGCAAGGGCGGCGGCGTGCACCTCATGAAGGGATACGTTCTAGATAAATCCCTTGTTACCGACAGGGAGAAAGACGACATCCTTGCCGCGCTTTCCGCGCTCAGGGCAACCGGAGCCGCCGACTCGCCCGCCACGCACGAACGGCTTGGGCGCCTGTTCCAACGGGAAGGCGCCGATTGGCTGGACATCGACCTTTCGTTTTGGGGCGCGCCGCCCGAATACAAGAACATCTTCGACATGGCACGACGGGCGATCCTCGAACGACGCCCCTTGCGATTCAGGTACCGAGACGCCGCGGAACGCACGAGCGAGCGCGTGATCGAACCCGTCAAGCTCCTGTTCAAGGAGCGTTCCTGGTATATTCGCGCGTGGTGCCGGATGCGCGAGGACTGGCGCACGTTCAAGCTGTTCCGCATCGTATGGGACTCGATAGAGCTGTTGCCGGAAACGTTCGTCCCGCGCGAGCTTCCAGCCCAGATGCAGGAAGGCTATACGACCGCCTCGGCTGAACCGCTGGTGCTGCTGTTCAGCCCACAAACGCCGCAAGACATCGGCCGCATTCGGGAAGAATTCGAACCGTCGGCCATCGAGCAGCTGGAAGACGGCCGCCTGCGCGTCCGTCTATCCTGCGACATAACCGAGCGCATGATGTTCTACCTGCTGTCGTTCGGCGACCGTTTGGAAGTAGCCGAACCCGTGCGCCTGCGCGCCTGGCTGCAATCGCAGGCGGAAGCGATCGCGCGGACGTACGAAACGCGAACCCCTTGAAAATCCCTTCGATTCTTGCTGTAGCGGACACGCCTTGTCCGGTTTTGTTTCATACAATCACCTTGCCATCGAAACCAAAATCGAGAGGAACTGCCATGGAGTACACGATCGTCGAGCTTCCCGAGCGCACCGTTGCGGGAATCACCCTGCGCACCGCCAACGACAGCCCTTCCTGCACCGCGGACATCGGCGGCCTATGGCAGCGGTTCATGGAAGAGGGCATGGACAAGAGCGTGCCGGGGGCGATTGCGAACCCCTACCCCTGCTTCGCGCTTTACTACAACTACGACCTGGCCACGAACGAGTACGACCTGCTCATCGGCTGCGAGACGAACGAAGCCGAAGCCGGCTCCGCACGCCAGGTTATACCGGCCGGCCGCTACGCGAAGGTGGAGATCCGCGGCGGCGACTGCGTGGAGAGCGTGCAGAAGGCCTGGATGGACATCTGGACCGACGAAGCGCTCATGGCGCAACGGTCGTTCACCGTCGACTTCGAAGCGTACCTGCCCGGCGAAGACATGAGTTGCGCCGACATCGATATATTCGTGGCTTTGGCGTAAAGGAGCTTCAGTGAGCGAACGCGACAACGCACTAGGACCCCAGGGGAATCGCCGCGGCACCGTGCTTGCGTTCCTGCCCGATCGATTCGCAGATTGGGAGGTGGGGCATGCCTGCTCTGAAATCAACAAACCCGAAACCGGATACACCGTGCGCACCATGGCGACGCGGCAGGGCAATGTGCGGTCGATAGGGGGACTGACCGTAGTGCCCGATTTGACGGCGGAGCGCGACGAGGTTCCCGAAGATTTGGCCCTGACGATTCTCGTGGGCGGCGAAAGCTGGCAAGAACCGGACATCGTACGCGCGGGCGCGTGGCTGGTGGACGCGTGCCTGGCCCGCGCGGTGCCGGTAGCTGCAATCTGCGGAGCCTGCTCGTTTCTAGCCGAACGCGGCTACTTGGACGACTGCGATCACACGGGCAACGCGGACTACGAGTTTGCCCAGCTAGCACCCCATTATCGGGGCCACGATCGATTCCTGAACCAACCCGTCGTAGACGGCGGGCGCTTCATCACCGCGAATGGCGCCGCGGGAATCGAACTGGCGTGCGCGCTGTTCGGACGCCTCGATATCAAGCCGTGGGGCAACGTCGAGACCTGGCGCACCGCATTCAAACGCGGGGCATTCGCATAGCACGGGCAAAGGAGCGCAAACCATGCACGACGACATAGACGCATACCTGCTTGCCAAGCCGGGCTGCACCAAAGATTACAAGGCGGAATGGGACTGGTGGCGCTATCAGGTTAGCGGAAAGATGTTCGCTGCCGCCATGAAGCCCGGCCAAGAGCACGCCGCCGCATACGCAGGTCGCTCGCTCCTGTCGCTCAAATGCGATCCAGCCTGGTCAGTTGCATTGCGCAGCGAGCATGCCGACATCCTGCCCGGCTTTTACGCCGACAAGCGCCACTGGATATCCATCGACCTGGACGGCGCGGTGCCCGACGAGCTGCTGTACGAATTGTGCGATCATTCCTACAGCCTGGTATTCGGCAAGCTGACGAAAAAAGCGCAGCGCGAGATAATCGGCAATCCAGTCATCTGAGTCAAGGAGGATAGCCTCATGACATTCGATTTCACGAAGGAATACAAAGAACTTTACGTTCCGAAGACGAAGCCGACGCTCGTGGAGGCGCCCGCCATGACGTTCATCGCCGTTGCCGGCGAGGGCGATCCCAACGACGAAAACGGCGCGTACGCGCAGGCCGTGGGACTTCTGTACGCCTTGTCGTACACCATCAGAATGGCGAAAAACGGCGATTGGCAACCGGATGGCTACTTTGAATACAAGGTAGCACCGCTCGAAGGCCTTTGGTGGACGGCCTCCGGCGGCTTCGACGGACGTCGCATTACGGACAAAAGCAAGCTGCAATGGGTCTCTTTGATTCGACAGCCCGACTTCGTGACGACCGAAACCTTCGCTTGGGCGTGCGAAAAGGCAGCCGCGAAAAAACCGGGGCTGGATACCGCGCAAGCTCGCCTGGTCCGCTTCGCCGAAGGCCCCTGCGCGCAGGTTTTGCATCGCGGCCCTTACGACGACGAGCCGGCCACCGTCGCAGCCCTGTCCGCCTTCATAGCCGACTCCCACCTGAAAGACGACATCGCCGATCCCGAGAACGCACGCGCGCTGCTCGCCGAGCTTGACGCGAACGGCGGCGTGCCCGGCGTGCGCCTGCATCACGAGATCTACCTGAGCGACCCGCGTCGATCCAAGCCGGAGAACCTGCGCACCGTGGTTCGCCACCCGGTGAGACCTGCGTCAGCTTAACCTATACGCCTACGCTGACGGATTCCGGAAGCGTGGAGCCGCCGTCGATGACGAACTGGGAGCCGGTAATGTAGCTGGACTCGTCGCTGCCGAGAAACGCGGCCAGCTCCCCCACTTCTTCGGGACGGGCCAGCCTTCGCATCGGGATAGCCTTCGCCATCTCGGTCAAGACGCTTTCCGGATCGTCGGGATTCGACTGCTGGGCGATGCTCTCGGCCATGGGAGTGACCACGTACCCGGGCTGGAAGCAGTTGACGCGAATGTTGCGGTCGGCGAACTCCACGGCCAGTGCCTTCGTCAAGCCCACGAGCGCCGCTTTCGACAGCGCGTAGGCGCATTCGCCCGGGTCGGCAACAAGGTCGCCCGTTACCGACGAGGTGATGACCACGCTGCCGCCGCCCTGCTCGACCATGACGGGAAGCGCGGCGCGGGCGGTGTTCCATACGCCCTTGATATTGACGTCGATGTGGAAATCGCGATCGGCATCCGTCATGCTCAGGAAGTCTCCCAACCGGCACACGCCCGCATTCGCGCACAGCACGTCCAAGCTCCCGAACGTCTCGACGGTGCGCGCGACCGCAGATGCAAGCGCGGCGGAATCCGTAACGTCCAGGACGAACGCGACGGCCTCGTGCCCAGCCTCCCGCAGATCGGCGGCAACGTCCTCCACGCGCGCAGACACGTCGGCCAAGGCCACGCGGGCGCCGTGCTTCGCGTACACGCGCGCAATGCCTTCGCCGATACCCTGAGACGCTCCCGTGACGAATGCAACCTTGCCTTCGAGCTTTGCCATGGCAGACCTCCTAGCCGTACGATTTCGCCATCGTTCTCAGGGCGATTGTAGCATGGGGCGCCTTCCTGGCCGAGGAAAGGGAGCGCACGTCAAACAACCGAAACCAACGCAACCTACAGCGGCTTGCCTGCAACTGAAGCTCGCCCATTTGCAACTGGGCGCACTTGCCTTGTGCGCCGCCGGAAGGTCGGGGATACTGTCGGCATCGGCCGATGCACCATCCGCTTCAACCCCAATCGAAAGCGATGCCATGAACGTAACCATTACCGAAACCCCTCGAGCGAACGGCATCAGCGTGGCCATCGAATGCCCGCGGATCGACGAGCGCGTGCAGCGCATCGTCGCCTCGCTCAACGCGTTCGATCGCAAGCTCACCGGCACCCGCGACGGCGCAACCCTGATCGTTGTAATCGGGGACGTCCTGTACGCCGAAACCGTAGACGGTTCCACGTTCCTGTACCTGAAGGACGCCGTACTGGAAACGCCGCTTCGCCTGTACGAGCTGGAGGACCGGCTAGCCGGAACCGAATTCGTGCGCGCCTCCAAGCAGTTGCTGGCAAATTTCGACCACGTTGCAGGCATCAAACCGTACCTGAACGCCCGACTCCAGCTGCTGCTGGACAACGGCGAAACCGTCATCGTATCGCGTCAGTACGCTCCCGCCATCAAGCAGAAGATCGGGCTGTAGCCCGCAGCAAAGGAGTTCGCCATGAAGCGCATAGCCATTCAAACCGCCCTTACCATCTGCGTTTTCTTCACCGTGTCCATGATCGTGTGCCTAGTCATGGGCTACATCTTCGCAGGCCCCAGCTACGGGCTGAACCTCACCGCCTCGCTGCTGATCGCCACCGTGTCGATCGGCGTGCTGCAAGCCTTCTGGTTCACCGAAGCGGTGCTCAAGAAGCCCGCTTACCTTGCCCGCATGATCGGATTCGACGCATGCGCGCTGCCCGCGCTAGCCGCCTGCGCCTGGATCGGCGCCTGGTTTCCCCCGGACATTCCCCTTGCGTGGGTCGAGTTCGTCGTGATCTTCTTCATCATATCCGCCTTGTCGACCATCGGGTACAACGCCTATTTCCGCAGGACCGCCGGCAGCTACGAGCAGGCGCTCGCCCGCTACCGCAAGCAGCAAAGCACCCAAGCGGACACGCGCACAGCGGATTCCGAACGGAAGCGATAGCACCCGCCGCAACCAGCTTGCTGCCGCTGCGGAAATCGTCGAGCACGACTTTACGCCAGCGGCAGCTTCACCACGCAACGCGCGCCGCCCTTGCTCCGGTTGGATATCTCGAAGGATCCACCGTGCGCCGCCGCGATGTCGTCCACAATGGAAAGGCCCAAGCCGAAGTGGCCGGCCTCGGCGTTGCGATCCGCGGACCCCGTGAAGAAGCGCTCCTTTCCGCGCTCCAACGCAGCTGCGGAAAACCCGGGGCCTTCGTCTTCCACCGTCATGCGCAAGCAGCCTTCGGTCACGTCGAACGTCACCGACACCTCCGAGCCGGCAGGAGCGTGCTCGACGGCGTTCGACACCAGGTTCGCAATAGCCCGAACAAGGCTGGTCGCATCACCGCGAACAGCACCCGAACACGTGGCGTCGAAGGAAAGCGCCGTCCCGCCCGCATCGCACAGCTGCCGCGCCTGGCGCCGCACCTCGTCGGCCAGAACGGCAACATCCACATCGGAGGCGACGGCAGGATCGCCCGCCTGGGAAGCCTCGACCAAAAGCCGTACGTAGCCCTCCATGCGCCGCACGCTATCGGACATATCCTCGACGCATGCACGCTGGCCCTCGTCGAGCGCGGTCTCGTGCAGCAGGTCGGCGTTCCAGCGCGCAACGGCCAACGGCGTTTTGAGGTCGTGCGCAAGCGCCGACACCTGCCGGCGGCGCGCATCGTCGGCGGCCCAACGCGCCTGCAGCGAATCGGCCAGCGCCGCGCGCATGCGCTCCATGGCGCGCAATACGTCGTTCACCTCGCGCACGTTGGTCGACCCCACGGCAAAGTCGAGGTCCTGCCGCTCGATCTGAGCCACGGCTTCGGCCAAAGGCTGCATCTTGCGGGATATCACCCGCGCCGCGCGCACGGCGATCAGCGCGACCGTGGCAACGAACAGGACGAAGAACGCACCGATGAGCAGCGTCTGAGGATCGGGAAGCGCATCGCGCAGGGCCCGAGACGTGAAATCGGGAACGAAGTCGTATTGCAGCGCGCACCGGTTTCCATTCGGCAGCACGGCCGTTGCCTGCTGGCGGACCCCGCCCAAGCCGTCAAAGCCCGCAACGGTCGAGCCGTCCTGAACGACCGTCCACGCAGCTGCCCGGTCGCCGTCCGCCATATCGGATGCGAGCACGCGCCCTTCCGCATCGAATACGCACCAGCGATAGCACGAGGGGACGTCCGCAGGCTCGACCGCGCCGGATTCGAGCGCAGCGACCATGTCAGGAGCGCGCTCGTCGGCGTAATTGGCAACGTAGACGAGCCCGCTGCTGGCCATCAAGCTGAACGTCGTCCAGAAGCCGACCAGCAGCAACGCCACCGCAACCAGAACGTAGCCGAAATAGCGTACGATAATCAGCGCCAACGGAACACCGCGACGCGAGGCAGACAAACCCGATCGCTCGTCCTCCGCATGCGTGGCACCCGCCTTGACCCGCGCAGTCCGCGGCTGCGCGCCCCCTAAAGCTCCCATTTGTAACCCACGCCCCAAACCGTGCCGATAGGATTGACCCCCATCGCCCTGAACTTCGCCCGAATAGCGCTGACGTGGGCGGTGATGGTTTCGGCGCTGGCCAGCGAATCCCAACCGGACACCTCCTCGAGCAGCGCGTCTTTGGAGAACACCTGACCGCGGCGGCGCGCCATCAGCTCGCAAAGCGCGTACTCGGTAGGCGTCAGCCGAACGGGAACGCCGTCGACTGCAACCTCTTTGGCCGCAAGGTCGATGCGCACGGGTCCGAACGCAAGCGCCACATGGTGATCGCGCTGCTCTCGTCGCAGGTGAGCCGCCACCTTCGCGCGCAACTCGGCTGCTCCGCACGGCTTGCGGATGTAATCGTCGGCCCCCAAGCCGTAGCCGATCACGGCATCGCCTTCCTCGGTCTTGGCGGTAAGGAACAGGATGGGGCAGTCTACCCGATCGCGCATGCGGCGCACCAGTTCGAAGCCGTCCATATCGGGCATCATCACATCGGTGATGACAAGATCGAACCGAGCAAGGTCAAGATCGAGCGCGCGCGTCGGACGGGATTCCGCAACCACCGTATGACCGTCCCGTTCGAGCACGCGCGCAAGCGCATCGAGAATAGCCTTCTCGTCATCGATCACCAGCAAGCGAGCCATGCCGCTCCTTTCGCCCTTCATCGCCGCAGGCCGCTATCTCGCAAGCCCCTTTGCGCGACATCGGCCTTTTCGGCTTCATTGTACCTTGAGCGCCTTACTCCCCGGCGCGCTTCTTGTCTTCGAAACGATCCGCGCCTACGAGGAGCGCCGCTACGAGCGCGATCGTCGAAACGGCGCACGCGATGCCGATGCGCACGAGCGCGTCGACGAGTACCGCCACAACCTGCGCCCCGGCCGACAGCGGACCGGCTATCGCCAGCTCTATGGCCAGCGATGCGAAACGCGAAGGCCATGCAAACGGGATGAAAACGGCAGCGTTCGCGCCGAACGATCCGCTCAGCGTACCGGTGACCAGCCCGTTTGCCAAACCGCCCATCGAGGCGAGCGCCACGCCGAATCCGATTGCGCCCAACCCGATGGCTGCGTTTCTTCCGAAGCGCAGCGCAACCCACAGCGAAAGGGCGTACAGCGCCGCGCTGCCCGCCGCGATGCCGCACGCACCCGCAAGGCACGCCGCCAGCGAAGGAGCGTCCCGCCCCGCCGCGACGACGATCCCCCAGAACAGCACCGCCGCAACAAGCGCAGCCGCGAAGCCGAGCGCCAGCAGCACCGCGCCCTTCGCCGCGAACGCGATCCTGCGCGACGGCACGCCCAGCAGGTTCGCGCAATCGCCGGCCTCGCGTTCCGCATCCACGGAAAGGCCGCACGACAAGCCTACGATCAGGGGCGCACCGGCGCCCAGCAGCTGGAAGAACGCATCGGCGCCCAGCAGGCTGTCCCAAGCGGAGCTCGCGAAATACGCACCGGCGGCCGCCCCCAGGGCCAGCGCGATCACCAGGTGCATCGCCGCAAGCGGCGAGCGGCGCGCGCGCACGATCTCCGAGCGAACCGCACGCCCGAACGTCATCCGAACCGCCATTTCGCCTCCCTCCTTCCATACCATCGCGCACCGAACACGGCCAGCGCGACGAAGATCGCAACGGCGATGCCAAGCCCCAGCATCGCCTCCCACCCGAACGACAGCAACGGATCGCCCGCCTCAAGCGGCACGCCCGAAGGCGCGACGCCCATGAACGGCGACACCGCGCGCAGGGCGGTTGCCGGAGGAAAGAGGAACCATGCGGAGCTCGTCCAGAACGCGATGCCCGCTCCCAGCTGCAGCGCGACGGGAATCGCAATGCCCGCAAGCGTGCCGAAACGCGTGGTAAGCACAAGCCCCGCCGGAACCATCCAGGCGTTTCCGACAACCAACAGCACCGCTGCGACCAGGCCCGCCGCCGCAGATGGCGCATCGCAGCCCAGAAGGTTCACCGCAACGCCAGCCGTCAGCACCACCAGGTTCGCCGCCAGCGCAAGCACCAGCGCGTACGCGGTCTTGGCCCACCACGCGCTCGACGGCGGCAGCGGCAACCCAAGAACGGGCCGCAGCTTCTGCCGCGCGTCGATGTTGGCGATCGATGCGGTCATGAGCGCGACGGCAACGGGGAGCATGAGCGCGTACCAGTAGTTCCAGCCGTACGTGGCAAACGCCCCGATCGCGCCGCCGCCGAACACGCCGGCCGCCGCCATGCCCATCGCGCAGAACGGCAACGGAGCAACCAATGCGATTTTGCGCGGTGCGGCACGCTTGCCCTTGAGCACTTCGGCCCTGAAAGCTGCCGCATAGGCGGCAAACGCGAAAAGGCGCCCGGTACGGGCGGCGCAAGCGCGGGACTGCTCCGCGTTCGCCGCGCACTCGTCTGATCGCCGCGCCCTCATCGCATGCCCCCGTCCTCGCCAGCAGCCCTGCGTTCCACTGCCACCCGACGGCACACGTCCATGAACAGCCGCTCGAGATCGGTGCCGGGCGCAAGCTCGTCTTCGTACGCCAAGCAGCCCTCGGCGATGATGCCCACATGGTCAGCCGTATGCGACACCTCGGTCAGAATATGGCTCGACACCACCACCGTCACGCCTTGCGCGGGCAGCGAGCGTATCAGGCCGCGCAGCTCCTCGATGCCGATAGGGTCAAGCCCGTTGGTCGGCTCGTCCAGGATGAGCAAGCGCGGACGATCGAGCAGCGCAAGCGCAATGCCCAAACGCTGCTTCATGCCCATCGAGAACTGCCCCGCGCGCTTCTTGCCGGTTGCGGCCAGATCGACCGTTTGCAGCACCTCGTCGATGCGCGCCTCGGGGATTCTCAGCAGCGTCGTGCGCACGCGCAGGTTTTCGCGAGCCGTGAGGTTAGCGTACACCGGCGGGTTCTCGATAAGCGACCCGATGCGGTACAGATCGCTGCGACACCACGGTTGACCTGCGAATAGGATATCGCCCTCGGTAGGGCGCAGCATGCCTGCGACCATCTTGAGCGTTGTGGACTTCCCCGCTCCGTTCGGGCCCAAAAGGCCGTACACGGCACCTTCGGGAACATGCAAGGACACGCGGTCGACCGCCGTTTGGGCGCCCGATCCGCGACCGAATCGCTTGGTGAGATTCTTGGTTTCAAGCAGGTAGCTCATGCCGGCTTCCTTTCCTTCGCCTTCTTCGCAATCCACGATACGAGCCGTTTCTCAAGGATTTCTAAAGAAAGCGGAAAACGAGGACGCGAACGCGTTTGCGAAAAAGGCGCACAGCAAAAAGCCAACGGCTCGCACGTTCATGCACGTGCGCCGCTCGCCGAATCGCGCAGCCCGCGCATGAAGACCAACCGACCGCTGGCCTGCTGCGGCGAACCTCACGCGCAAGAACTTGCTACGATTCGAAGCGAAACGACAACCATCGTCAGCAAGGAAGCAAGCACCTTGCAAGGGGAAGGACGGGCATGGGCATCTACGTCATCACCGGAGCCACAAGCGGCATCGGCGCGAAAACCGCCGAAATCCTACGCGGACGCGGCCACGAGGTGGTCAACATAGACCTGAACGGCGGCGACATCAACGCGAACCTGGCTACCAAAGACGGACGCGCGCACGCGATCGCCGAGCTGCACGAACGCTACCCCGAAGGCATCGACGCCATGATCTGCAACGCGGGCATTTCGGGCGGCAAGGCTCCCATATCGCTTATCGTGTCACTCAACTATTTTGGCGCCACCGAGATGGCTCGCGGCGTGTTCGACCTGCTGGAAAAGCGCGGAGGAAGCTGCACGGTCACGTCGTCGAACTCCATCGCGCAAGGAGCAGCGCGCATGGACGTAGCCGGCATGCTGAACAACCATGCCGACGAGGACCGCATTCTCGAACTGGTCAAAGACGTGGATCCTGCCATCGGCCACGTGTACTACGCGTCCACGAAGTACGCGCTTGCCCGCTGGGTGCGGCGCATGAGCCCCGAGTGGGGATCGCGGGGCGTGCGCCTGAACGCGGTGGCGCCCGGCAACGTGCGCACCGCGATGACCGACAACATGCTGCCTGAGCAGCGCGCGGCCATGGAAGCCATTCCCGTGCCCACGCATTTCGGCGAAGAGCCCCTTATGGAGCCCATCGAGATCGCCAACGCCATGGCGTTCATCGCCTCCCCTGAAGCATGCGGCATCAACGGCGTGGTCCTGTTCGTGGACGGCGGCACCGACGCCCTGCTCAATTCCGAGAAAGTCTACTAGGAGGCAGCCATGGTCATCAACGATTTCGTCGCAGCGATGCAAGCGAAGGACCACCGGGCGCT
This sequence comes from Paraeggerthella hongkongensis, assembly GCF_003340345.1. Classification (GTDB taxonomy): domain Bacteria; phylum Actinomycetota; class Coriobacteriia; order Coriobacteriales; family Eggerthellaceae; genus Paraeggerthella; species Paraeggerthella hominis. The sequence goes on from NZ_PPTQ01000016.1 coordinate 52,927, forward strand.
GGCCGCCTGCTTCACCGAGGAATGCCGCCTGGTCGACTACTGCCCTTCCCTGGTGAAGCGGCAAAACGCGTTTTTGTACGGGCGCAATTCCATCGAGATGTTCTTCCACAACAAGTTCGTCTTCGGAGGCTTCGCCATGCGCGACCCGCGCGTGACGAACGAGCGCACCGTGAACTTCTACGCCGACTACAACGGGGCCATCATCCATGCGCTTGCGCAGATCGAGAACTGCAGCGACGGCGCCTGCAACTTGAACGACAGCCTAATCCAGGAGCTGGTGATACGCCCGGCGTAGGAGCGGCACGAGCCGATCCGCATGCCGCAAGAAAGAAGAAGGGGGCGCCTTTTCCAAGCGTCCCCTTCTTCTCGTTCTACGGATTGCATTTTGAGCAAGCGCCGTAGCCTTGCGCGATCGCGTTTGAGCGCGAGATGGGAATTTGGCTTTTCTTCAGGTACTGGCATCCGTCGCGGTGAAACTTCTCGCCCGTCTTCGTGATGTAGACCGTGACGTCGTCTCCGCCGCCCCCGCCTCCGCCCGAGACTGCGGCCGCAGCGGCGGCTGCTTCCTGCTCGGCGGCCGCCGCTGCGGCCTGCTCCTCGGCCGCCTTCGCCGCGGCAGCCTCCTCCTCGGCCTTCTGGCGCTCGGCCTCCTTCTCCGCCTCGATCTTGGCCATGCTCTCGGAATCGAGCTTCAGGGACAAGCGGGCCGTCTGATCCCTCGTGCCGTTGAAGGAGCACTTCACCGGATCCGATGCGAAGACGCTCTCGCCCACCTTCAAAGACGAAGGATCGAGCTTGAAAACGTACGTTCCGGCCGGGTAGGCAAGCACGTAGCTTTTGCCGAGCGCGGCCTCGTGCTTGTCGTCGACCTTCGTGCCGTCGTCCTGCGTGCCGGTGACGAGCACGCGTACGGAGCGGCTTGCGAAAAGCAATGCCGCTCAACAGTAAAACTAGTACAAATGTTCGCTATAATGTGCTATACTTCTCCTCAAGAAAAGGAGGGGTCGGCAGCATGAACCTGGGGCATGAAACCGAGCGGATCGAGTTCAAGAAATCGACTTCCGAGCTCAAAGAGGCGGCCGTCTCGGTGGCTGCGATCCTCAACAAGCACGGGAACGGCACGCTGTACTTCGGAGTGAAGCCGGACGGCGAGGTGTGCGGACAAGACGTGGCGGAATCGACGCTGCGGGAGGTGAGCCAAGCGATCGGCTGCGCCATCGACCCGCGCGTGCATCCCGTCGTCGAAGCACTCGACGACGACGAGGGGCGCCGCTACGTGCGGGTGGACTTTTCCGGAAGCGACGCTCCTTATGCCTGCAAGGGCGCCTACCGCATCCGCGTCGCGGACGAGGACGTACTCATGGCACCGGCGGAGGTGCGCCGCATGGCGGTCGAGGCCGAAGATCGGATCAACCCTTGGGATTCGCGGCTTTCGCAGCGCAACGTCGCCGACGTCAGCGAGAAAGAGCTGCGCGCCTACATCGAGCGCGGCAACGCGTGTGGCCGCATCAGCTTCGCGTACGAAGGCGTGGAGAGCACGCTCACGCGTTTGGGGCTCATACGGGAAGGACGGCTCACCAACGCAGCCGAGGTGCTGTTCTGCGAATCCTTCTACCCCATGCTCAAGATGGCCATCTTCGCCAACCACCAGAGAGTCGACATCCTGGACATCCAGCAGGAGCAAGGCACCTTGTTCGAGCTGGCGCGCAAAGCCGAGTTCTACGTGCTCAGCAGCATCAGGAGAAGAGCCGTGTTCACCGGCAAGATCGAGCGTGACGAGATACCGGAGCTTCCCATGGACGCCGTGCGCGAGGCCATCCTCAACGCGTTCGCACACCGCTCGTACCGCTCCGATCTGGCAATCCAAGTGGAAGTTTACCCTGACAGCGTCGAGATCTTCAGCCCCGGCTGGTTTCCGCACGGCAAAACCCCGGAAGCTCACCTGTCGGGCGAGGACAAGTCGTCCACCAGCAGGAACAAACTCATCGCCAAGGCGCTGTTCCTATCCAAGGAGATCGAGTCCTTCGGCACGGGCCTCCCCCGTATTAAAAAACTCTGCGATGCCGAGGGCATCGAACTCGAGTACCAGAAGGACATGAACGGCACCACCGTGGTCTTCCACCGCAATGATCCGTTCGCGACGATGTCCGAACGAGAAACGCAGGCAACAACCGCCCCGAAACCCGACTGGACGCTTTCCCGGGCAGCGCTGGACGTCTTCCGTACGGTCAAAGCCGAATCCGATTTGACCGTGGCGCAAATTTCCGAACGAACACACAGGTCGATCCGAACAGTCGAGCGTTCGCTCAAAGAGCTTCGAGACGCGGGGCTCATTACCCGAAAAGGCTCGAACAAAACCGGCAGCTGGATGGTTTTAAGCGGTGCAGATGACGGAATAAATCCTTCATAAAGCCTGACAAAAGGGACCTAAAGATAAATGGCGGGATAAATGGCGGGATAAATGGCGGGATAAAAACGAACTTCGATAGCGCAGACGCGAACGGGGCGTTGGCGACGCACGCAGATACCCATCCTTCATCGTATTTGCGTTGACCACAGGCAGCATGAAGCTACAAAATGCACTCAATATACTGCTGGATCGGGACGCTCGCGGGCGCTACGTGTTCCGCAAGCGCGACCTTGCCATCGTGCTGAACGAATCGGGTCGCACACTCGACCAGACGTTCGAGAGCTTCGAGAGCGCCCTTTCGCTCTACGGCGAGATCTCGCAGATCCCGTCGACCGGCTCGCTCTCATGATCACCGGCCGCAGCGGCGAGTACCGGACGCCCTACGGCGTCATCGAGCTCACCCATACGAAGCAGTCCGTCGAGCGCATCCTGCCGTAGCTCGTCAAGCGCGAGGGCCATGCGCTGCCGCTGGCCTCGAAGCGACTCGCCTACGATGACCTGCGCTCGACCCGCCGCACCCTCGACCTCGTCGACGAAGGAAAGCCGCATGCCCAAAATTGACTTCAACGCCTACGTCGCGCAGCTCGCGCGCGAACGGTCGGCAGGCCATGACTCCCGTCATCGAGAAGGAGCTTCTACACTACGAGATCCTACGCGCCCTGGAGTAGGGCGGCTTGCTGGCGAGCCTCGCGTTCCAAGGCGGCACGCGCCCGCGCCTCTGCTACGTCGCGACGCGCTAACCGAAAACGTGCGGGAGCTTTACGCATGTTGCAAGGCGCAGAAACAGGACGCTCCCTCAAGACGCGAAAGCGCGTTTCTGGCTCCCGATATCGTGTCACAGGTCCTCATTTGCGCCCACATTTCGCACGCACCCCTGCCCAAACCAAGGTCGGCGCGAGCGGGCCGACGACCACGCTCGCGCGCCCAAATGCACGATTCTTCCCGAAATGTTGCGTGCGAGCACATACCGAGGCCCGCGCACCGACAGCAAGCATTTACGACCAGGCAAAACGCACAATCGCATCGAAGACATCCCCTTGGCAGGCCCTTCGAACGCAACATCGGGGGAAGAATCGTGCAAAAACAGGATGCCCGCTGCCAACGCGGGTAGCAGCCACCGAGCCGAGCGCGCGCGGCATCAGCCGTCCAGCCACGACGACGCCTTCTTCCGTCGCAAGGCTAATAAACCGTTGGGCAACAGGCGCGAAGCCCGCTCGTGCGCATTTCGCAAACCTCGTATCGTGGGAACGCGCCCTGCAGCAGCTCAAAACTCGGAGCCTGCAGGGCGCTCTGCGGTAGAATGGCACTCCATGAAACCGCAACAGCTTACTCGGCGAAAGGCAGCACACGTGAAGGACTTTTTTCAGCGCATAGCATTGAAGACCGCTCGATGGATGCAAGGGCGCTACGGGCTTGACGGATTGTCGAACGGCCTGATGGCGCTGGGCATCATCTCCATGCTGCTATCTGTGCTTCCTTACCTGGAAGCATTTTCATGGGTCGCGCTGATAAGCATGGCCTTGGCCCTGTTCCGCACCTGTTCCAAGAACTTCGCCCGACGACGCAAAGAAGACGCCGTGTACGAGCGCGTCATGGCCAAGCCGAAACGCGCGTACGCCCTTGCCAAGAAGAAGTGGGTCAACCGCAAAACCACGCTGTACTTCACCTGCAAGAACTGCGGCCAAGCCCTTTCGGTTCCGCGCGGAAAAGGCACCCTGCGCGTGGTCTGCCCGAAATGCAAGACGGAGATCACCAAGAAGTCGTAGCGATCGCGTTCGACGGAAAACGAACCGACAAGGCGAAGATTCGAATGAAGCAGGGGGACGGAGGCGATGGCCCGTCCCCCTGCTTCATTGAAAAGAGCGACCCGACGATACGGGTCGCTCTTTGGCCGCTCGGCTCGATGCCCGGTGCGCACCGGATTTTCGCATCGAACCAAGCGGCTTCGCGGAAAAGGCGGAATTGCATTGCGGCAGCCTGAGCAAAGCGCAAGCCGCCGCAATCGATCAACTTACTTGCCGGCAGGCTCCTGCTGCGTGATGCAGTGGATGTTGCCGCCGCCGAAGACCACCTGGTCGGTCTTCACGCCCACGGCCTTGTACGCGCCCTCGCCCCAAGCCTCGTCGAACGCGGCCTGGATCTGCTGGACGGCCAGCGCGTCGTTCTCGTCGCCGTACTGCGGCACGATGACGCCGCCGTTGACGATGAGGAAGTTCATGTAGGACGCGATCAGCGGCTCGTCGGCAACGCGCGGCTCGGCGTTTTCGTCAATATCGATGGAGTCGCAAGAAGCCTGGTCCATGTACAGCGGCTTCACCGGCATGACGAGCTTCGTCACTTCAAGCTTGCGGCCCTTGGCATCCACGGCGTTGGACAGCGTCTCGTAAGCGGCGTGGCACTCGTTGTAGAACGGGTAGTCCGGATCGTCGGACCAGATGCACAGCATCTTGCCGGGGGCCACGAAGCACGCCACGTCGTCGATGTGGCCGTTCGTCTCCTCGGGGTCGATGCCGTCCTTCACCCAGATGACCTTCTCGACGCCCAGGTAGTTCTTCAGGCCCTCGTCCATGTAGGCGCGCAGCTCTTCGGACCATGCCTCGTAGTCGGTCACGGACGCGTTGCGGCCGGGATCGAGCAGGCACATATCGGTGGTGACGACCGTGCCCTCGCCGTCCACGTGGATGGAGCCGCCCTCAAGGATGAGGCTTTCGGGACGGTAGCGACGGCACCCGCTCATCTCGGCCATCTTGAGCGCGATCTGCTCGTCTTTGTCCCACGGGAAGTACAGGCCGTTCTCGAAGCCGCCGTACGCGTTGAAGTGCCAATGCACGGCGCGCTTGTCGCCCTCGCCGTTGACCACCCAGGTGGCGCCGGTGTCGCGCACCCATGCGTCGTCGGTGGTCATCTCGATGACGGTGATGTTCTCGTCGTCCTCGAACACGGCCTTGGCGTTGGCGTAGTCGACCTGGTTCACGCACATGGTGACGGGCTCGAACTCGGCGATGGCGCGCGCAACCGCCGCGTACTGCTTCTGAGCGGGCTTCGCGCCCCATGCCCACGTGTCGGTGCGGTGCGGCCATGCCATCCAGATGCGGGTCTGCGGCTCGAACTCGCCGGGCATGCGGTAGCCGTCGGCCTTCGGGGTGGACTGGGATTCGGTAATCGTCTTCATGATGCACACCTTTCTGTTTGGTTTGCAAATCCTGTTTCGTAGATTCTCCCACGGGCGGGACGTTCGAATCGCCCCGCCCGTCCAATCGAAATCGCAGCGTTTACGCTACTGGCTGAGCCTCGGAGTCTTTCTCCGCAGCGCTCTGCGAAGCCTCGCGCGCCTCTTCGGCGGCTTCCTCGGCCAAGCGCTCAGCAGCCAGTTCGGGCGTCAGGCCCTTGTACTCCTCCGTGCGGCCGCGCTTCGACCAGATGCGCACGACCTCGCCCAGCACGACGAACACCAGCACGCCAACCAGCATCGGGATCTTCGAAAGCTCTTCTTCCGAACCGTTCAACGGAACGATGGTGGCGATGATAGCCAGCACCAGCTCGATGGCGGGGACGGCCAGCATGACGTACATGAGCTTGCCCTTGAAGGGGAAGGTGAACACGCGCGGGCGGTTCGGATCGACCTTGCGCAGCTTCAGGAACGCGGTGAACATGGGGATGTAGCTGATCAGCAGGAACACGACGTTCATGGAGAACAGCATCCAGAAGATGCCCTCGGAGATAGCCGGAATCGGGATCAACTGCAGCATGAGGGCCAAGGACGCCACTACGCCGTTGATGATTGCCGCACCCGTAGGCATGCCGGTCTTCGCGCTCTCATGGGCGAACAGCTTGGGCATGTTGCCGTGCTTCGCCGCATAGTCGGCCACGAAGTTCACGCCGAAGGACCAGGAAGCCATGTTCGCGAACAGCGTGACCAGGAACACCACGCAGATCAGCATGAAGATGGGGGAAGCCTCGCCCACCATGGTCATGACCGCGTAGATCATGCCGAAGTCGGGATCGATCTGATCGGCCGGAATGGCAGCGCCGATGCCGAACGAGCAGAACAGGTAGATCGCAGCGATGGCCAGGCCGCCCAAGATGATGGCCTTGGGAATGTCGCGCGAGGGGTTCTTCATGGCGTCAGCGAAGGTGCAGATGACCTCGAAGCCCATGAAGTTGAACAGGATGATGGACAGGTACGTAAGCGCGTTGGTGTTGGTGAGGTCGGGAACGAACGTAGCCGGGGACATATCGCTGGCGAAGCCGTTGTTCATGGCGTACCAAATGCCCAGACCGCCGACCGACACCGCGATGAGCACTTTGAGGATGGCGCCGCCGTTGAGGATCCACGCGGAATCGGACACCTTCGAAAAGCTCATGAACACGACGATCCATACGAATGCCAGCTCGATGGCAAGCACCGGCCCCAGCTCGAACTCAACGCCGAACACCATGCCCAGAATATCGGGGAACAGCGTTGCCAAAGACGCAATCCACAGCGGGAAGTTAATCCAATAGTACCAGGCCACACGGCTGCCCCAGCGATCGCCGAACGCCTCGCGGATCCAGTCGTACAAGCCGCCATCGGAATCGTACGTGGTTCCCAGTTCGGCCACCACCATGCCGTACGGAAGCAGGAACGTGATGATGAGGAAGATCCACCAGAAGAACTGCTGGTTGCCGATGGCGGCTGCGGGTGCTGCGGCCTCGGCAACGAACACGACGCAGATCACCGACAGGATCACGCTCATGAATGAAAACTTTTTAACTTTGTTGCTCATGCGTATCCCCCTTCCAGGGGTTCGGCTCCACCGAGCCGCGCCGGCTTGGCGACGCGGGCCCGGCCCGGTGGAGCGCTCGATCATGGTGAACGGGTTGCGCGCCTCGCGCCGCGCAACCCGCCAAGGTCTCTTTTGCTACTTGCTGATCTTCTCGAGCACCGCGTTCATGCGGGCCTCGGCGGCGTCGGCCACGGCCGCGTCCTCGACGGTCTTCGGGCACAGGTAGGCCAGGATGGCGCGGATGGAGTGCTTGCGGTTCTCGGCCTCGACCCAGCACAGCGAGCGCTCGGGGCTGTCCATGACCTCGTCGGTCACTTCCTCGCCGCGGGTGGCCGGCAGGCAGTGCATGAACTTGGAGTCCGGGCCGGCGAAGTCCATCATCTCCATGGTCACCTGGTACTTGGGGAAGAAGACGTCCATGTAGGACTCGCCGCCCTCCTCCTCGTCGTACAGGCCGTACCACACGTCGGTGTAGATGAAGTCGGCGCCCTTGATGCACTCGATGTCGTCGGAGACGGTGACGGTGCCGCCGGACGCCTTGCAGTTCTCCTCGGCGATGGCCATGATGTCGACGTCGGAATCGACCACCAGGCCGCCGTCGGTGACCTGCTTGCCCTTGGGGCCGAAGTGCACGAAGTCCATGCCCATCTTCGAGGCGATGAACATGAGCGACACGCACACCTGGGTGGCGTCGCCGATGAAGGCCAGCTTGCAGTCCTCGATCCTCTTGCCCTCGGGCAGGTTCTCGATCATGGTCAGCAGGTCGCCGAGCTCTTGGGTGGGATGGTTGTAGTCGGACATGCCGTTGATGACGGGGGCGGCGCTGTTGGCGGCCAGGCCCACCACGTCGGGGTGGCGGTTCACGCGGGCCATAAGGATGTCGACGAGCGAGCCCATGACGCGCGCGGTGTCCTCGAGCGTCTCGTGGCCGCCCAGCTGGATGGTGCCCGGGCCGTAGAACTGCGCGTGGCCGCCCAGGTCGGTCATGGCCGTCTCGAAGGAGATGCGGGTGCGGGTGGACACCTGCTGGAAGATCATGCCGAGCGTCTTGTCCTTGAGCACCTGCGGGTAGCGCCCGCCCTCCTTGATCATGGTCTTCATGGAGCGCGCCAGCTCGATCATGTCGAGCAGTTCTTCTTTAGTGAAGTCGTTGGTGTCGATGTAGTCCTTCACGGCCATGCTGGTCCTCCTTATTGACTGCCGCGGCCGATGCCTTTTCCCGGCCGCTTCTCTTGGCGCCTACCATGCTGCCAAGATGGCTTCTTGTGAAGGAATAATGAAGATTATTTTTCGCACGCCTCTTCTATATCTCAAATAATCTTGGGTGTTTAATTGATTGATCAGGTGTTATAGTAAGCGTCGCCAATTGCCCTACAACCTCGCTACACCCTTCTAAACCTGCGAGGTAGAATTACCGAAAGCGGCACAGACACTTCGTCCATCGGAAAACGAGGGAGTATCGCCTTGGAGATCGCATTCTATTTCTATACGATTCTCATCATGCTCGTCTGCGTTGCCGCAGGAACGATTTCGCTTTCTGCATACTTCGTCTCCCGCAGGCGCAGCCATTTGTTCATGGTGGCGTTCTTCCTGTTCTACTTCCTTGATCTCGCGATCATCTTCCAAAACGAATACCTTGGGCAGAATACGGATTTCCCCCTGGACGCGTTCTACGCCATCGATCAACCGCTGCTCAGAATCTTGTTCGCAGCCGGCGTTATCGAATCGCTCTGGCTTGTCGCCTGTGACTTCGTGGATGAAAAAAGGCTCGCTTTGCGAATCGTTCCCGCTGTAGGATTCGTGATCTTGAGCGGCGCGATCGTCATCATCCTTCCCGAAGGGCAATTCAAGCAGTGGCTGTTCTACAGCATGCGGCAGGTGTTTTTGATCTGGTGCCTTGCCTACCTGCTGCGCCGGTACTGGACTTCTACGAACGAGATAGAAAAAACGCGCATGAAGCGACAGGAGCCGCTGTTCCTGATCACGATAGCGCTGACCTTGGGCATCCTTGTGGAAGATACGTTCATGATGCTGGTCTGGAACCCCGAAGCGGTATCTGCAACCATGCTTCCCCTCTACATATCCGAGCGCAACTTCTGCGAGAACTTCCTTATGCTGGCCTTCGCGTTCTTCAGCTTGAAAGAGTCGGGGGAAACGCTTCGCATGCGGTTCAAGGAACCGCCGACATCCGAGAATCCCACCGTGCAAAGGCACATCGACGACCTGCTGCCCACGTTTTGCGAGCGGCACGGCCTGACGGCGCGCGAGCGCGAGATCTTGGCCCTTGTGCTGCAAGGCAAGGACAACCAGAACATTGCAAGCGAACTGCAACTGGCGTTGGGAACCGTGAAGGCGCACGTGCACAACATCCTGAAGAAGACCGACCACGCGAGCCGCCAAGAACTGGCGCGCGACTTCTGGAAGGAATAAAGCGGCGCCGCGCGGCCAACCTTCGAGCGTACGGGGACGGCTCGACAAGCAAGCGCGGTCATGCGAGAATCAAGGGACAACAGAGGAGCACGCACCGCTTCGGCGTTGTCGCAGCGTTGATACGTCACCGTTGCGACAACGCCGAAGCCTCGAAAGGATCTTGTCATGAACCCGTCCGGCCTTGTCACCATCGAACCTGATCAAACCGACCTTCTTGAAGAACTCGCGCGCATGCTGGGCACCTGCTTTCGCGAAGAGCTCTGGTACGTCACATGCTTGGACGCGCTTGATGCGGGCGAAGACCGCAAGCTTGCCATCACTCAGGCATCGATCAGGTCGGACTTCATGACCACCGCGCCTTACGGCTGCGTGCACGCGCTGCCCGACCATGCCGGCGTGGCGAACGCCTTCCTGCGCAGCGATCTGGGCGATGCTGCATGGGCGGATCTTGAGGAGCGGTCCTGGAGCTTGGTGGAAACACAGCTGACGCCGGAAGAACAGGCCGTGCTGCTGCCGCGCGCCGAAGCCATGGAGCCCCTGTCGGACACGAACTGGCCCTTCGCGCATGCCGCCTGCGACGAAGACTTCATCTACTTCGTGTCCATCGGCGTAGATCCCGCCCGTCGCGGCAGCGGGGCGTTCGGTCGTCTTATCAAGCCTATCCTGGCCTACGCCGACGCGCGCAACCTGCGCACGTACCTGGATTGCTACACCGATCGCCTGGAGCAGATCTACGGCCATTACGGTTTCATCACCGTCGAGCGCAAAACGGCACCCGGCTTCGACCTGGTCGAACGCTGCATGGTGCGTGATCCGCAACCCGTCGCGTAGGAGCCTTCCGTGCGCAGCAACGAACTTGCCAAGCTTGCAGGCGTGACCGTGCGCACGCTGAGGCACTACCACGCCATCGGGCTTATGGCGGAGCCGTCGCGCGCGGAAAACGGGTACCGCGAATACGAGGCGGAGGACCTGGTGCGCCTGCTGCGCATCAAACGGCTTTCGGCTTTGGGGTTCTCGCTTTCGCGGATCGGCGAAGTGCTCGACGAGATGGACGCGAACCTGGAAGCGGCGTCCGGCCCGAACGCCGACGCCGCCCTTGACGAGCTTGACCGAGAGCTGGAGCTGCAAATTGCGCACCTGCAAGAGCAGCGGCGCACCATCGCTCTGCTGAAACGCGAGCAGCTCGATCCTGACCTGCCGATACGCTTCGCACGTGCTGCGAAAACCCTCATGGGCGATGCGTACGAGACAGCCTCCATCCATTCAGGGAACCGCCAAACGCTCCTCATTGCCGGGCACCTCTACACCGACGAGGACGTAGCGGAGCTGGAACGCGCCGTCGCCGCACTCGATCAGCGCGGGCTTCTGGACAGGCTGCATAAGATACAGGATCGGTTCGAAAACCTGGCTCCCGACACCCCGCGCGAAGAGATCGATCGCCTGGTGGCCGAGACCATGAACTGCCTTGATCCCATTATCGATTCCTTCGATCCCGACAATTGGGATCGAGACTTCGACACGCCGGCCGATCTGCTCATAGACGAGATGGCGAAGCAGGGGCTGAACGAAGCCCAGGTGTACGCGCAAGATCGCATCGAGGAGGAGATGGAGCGACGAATTATGAAGAAACGGGAGCTGATGCTTGACCCCGACGTTACGTCGTAGTTTTTACTGCTCGGTAGATCACCGACGCAGAAAGGACTATCATGCACGGCAAAGGCACTACCATCCGCTTCCTCGTTTCGAGTACGCTTTCGCTTCTTGGCAACTCGATCGCAGCCATCGCGCTCCCCCTCATCCTGCTCGCCACCACCGGCGACGCACTGGCGGCCGGCGCCCTGGCGCTCGTATGCGCCGTTCCGCAGATGCTGCTGGGCGTTCTGGGCGGCGCCGCGCTCGATCGCTTCAACCGGCGAAACATCTCCATCCTCTCGGACTTGATATCCGCCGCCAGCGTCGCGCTCATCCCCATCGTCGATATGATCTGGGGCTTGAACTTCTGGTGGTTCGTCGTTTTGGGCCTTATGGGCGCTGTCGGAGACATCCCGGGCATGACCGCACGCGACGCCCTGCTGCCCACCGTCACCAAGCGCGACGGTGTTGACCTGCAACGATTCATGGGCATGTCGCAGTCTTTGGACTCGCTCACCACCATCGTGGGCCCGGCGATCGCTGCGCTGCTGATCGGCACGGTCGGCGGAACCTCCGCCCTTTGGTTCACGGCGGCGCTCTCCGCCGCGGCGGCCATCGTTACCATGACCCTGCCGAGCGTTGTCGGAGTTCCCGAAACCGCCGCAGGCGAACCGATCGATGCCGCAAGCCCCAGCCCTTCCCGGGGTATCGCAGCAGCCGCGTTCGGCGCGTTGCGAGAGGGACTGCGCGTACTGCTTCGCAGCGATCGAGTCCTTGCCTGCTCCACCCTGTTCTCGTTCGGCATCGTCATGGTCATGGGGTCGTTTCAGGGATTGGTGCTTCCCGTGCATTTCACGCTTACGGGCCAGCCTGAGCTTTTGGGCTACGTGTTGTCGGCGCTTTCCGGCGGCATGCTGATAAGCTCGCTTGCATACGCGGCGCTCGCGCCCCGCTTGAGCAGGCGCGCGTGGTACGTGACGTCGCTCGTCGGCATGGCGGTGGGCGTGGCCCTGCTCAGCACGCTGCCGCCCTTCCCCCTCATGCTGCTCGGCGCGCTCGTGCTGGGCATTGCGGCGGGCCCGGCCTCGGCGCTATTGGGATTCTTCATGTACGACCGCATCCCCGACGCTTCGCGCGGCAGCGCGTTCGGCACCCAGAACTCCATCATGCTGATTGCCGCTCCGGTAGCCGTGTTCGCCACGTCCGTTGCCGTGAGCACGCTGGGAGAGAGGCCGGCGGCGCTGATCCTCATGGCGTGCTGGGGGCTTATCACCGTAGCGGCTCTGTTGGTGAAGCCGATGCGCCACCTGGACGATGAAAGCGAGGCCTCCGGCGAAGAGGCGTCCCCGGAGGCCGCTCCCGCCGCCGACCGCTAGCGCAGGCTAGCGGTCGCGCTCCTGCCACGACGTGGAGCCGATGCGCCCGAGCGAAAACGCCGAGCCGTCGAACGCAAGCTCCGTGACGCTCGCGTTGGGGATCTTCACGGGATCGTTGACGCGCAGCGGATCGACCAGGTACACGATCGTGCGCACTACGAACGAATGCGTCACCACCAGCACGTTGCCGCCGCCGGAACGCTGCACGGTCGCAGCAGCCTCGCAGAAGAAGCCGCGGAGCCGCTGCTCGATCGTTGCAAAGCGTTCAGCGCGCCCCGAGCAGTCGGCATTCGCCAGAACGTCGGCCACCTCGGGCAGGCGGCGGTTGTGCTCCTCGAAGGAAAGATCGGCCCCGAAGCCCGCCGTGAGCGTCGCATGCAGAAGCTCGCCCGGTTCGCCCTCCAAATCGCCGTAGCACCATTCGCGCAACCGCGCGTCATGGGCCAGGGGAAACGAAACGCCCGAACAGGACGGCTCGCCGCCGCTCAGGGACAAGAACGGCTCGGGAGCAACGTAGGATTCACCGCGCGCGTGCGACCGCGCGTCCAGCAGATGGTCGAGCGTCTGCACGGCGCGACCGCTGTCGCTTGAGTAGGCGGCTGCGAAATCCACGCTAGCCAATCCGCGCCCAAGTGCCTGAGCTGCGCGAATACCCTCGTCGGTAAGCGGAGTATCGCACCACCCCTGCACTTTCCCCATAACGTTGAACAGCGTCTGCCCATGGCGGACCACGTAGAAGTTGACGGGGGCCGCTTCGTCGCGCACAAGGGAGTCGGACAGGGGACCCTGCGGCGCGAGCTTCCTATTCATGGGAGTCCTGGGGCAGCTTGCACACGTCAACCCAGGCGCAGGGAGAAGCGCATCGCTCCAGTTCATCGGGGGTCAGGCGCACGGCGCTCGCCGCGTTGCCCGCTGCCGGGTAGACCACGTCGAAGCGTCGCAGCGATTCGTCCAGGCACACCTCGACGCCCTCGTTCACGGCGAAGGGGCACACGCCGCCTACCGCGTGCCCGATCAAAGGCTCGGCTTCGTCGGCCTTGAGCATCTTGGGCTTGGCGCCGAACTGCGCCTTGAACTTGGGGTTGTCGATGCGCGCGTCACCGGCGGCCACCACAAGCACAACGCGATCCCCCACGCGAAACGAGAGCGTCTTGGCGATGCGCGCCGCCTCGCAGCCCACCGCGGCGGCCGCAAGATCAACCGTTGCGCTCGATGTCTCGAACTCGAGCACGCGATCTCCCATGCCGCGCTCCTCAAGAAACGTCCGCACTCTATCGATAGCCACGTCGTGCCTCCCATCTTCAAACGACCGGCCCAGTATAGCAATCTCCTGGACGTTTCCGGTCGAAACTCCCGTACAGAACAGGGAGGCGGGGCACCCTTCGCCCCGCCTCCCTGCGCGTTCGCTTCGCCCGCCCCGCCCGACTCGAACGGAAAGCGGGCGTCTTCAAGAATCCTGCCGCATTCCCCTATTCGTACTTGGAAAGGAACGCGCGCGTGCGCTGGTGCTGCGGGTTCTCGATCAACTGGGCCGCCGGGCCTTCCTCCACGATCACGCCGCCGTCCATGAACACGATGCGATCCGCCACGTCGCGCGCGAAGCCCATCTCGTGCGTGACAATGACCATGGTCATGCGCTCGTCAGCCAAATCGCGGATAACCTTGAGCACGTCCTGGGTCAGCTCGGGATCAAGCGCGCTGGTAGGCTCGTCGAAGAACAGCACGTCGGGATCAAGGGACAGCGCACGGGCAATGGCCACGCGCTGCTGCTGACCGCCGGAAAGCTCGCACGGAACCATATCCTCCTTGCCGGTCAGGCCCATCTTCGCCAGCAGCGCCTTCGCCTCAGCCATCACCTGGTCCTTGGGGCGCTTCTGCACATGAAGGGGCGCGTCGGTCAGGTTTTTCATCACTGTGTAGTGAGGGAACAGGTTGAAGTTCTGGAACACCAGGCCAAAGCGCGTTTTCGCCTCGCGCAAAACGGCTTTCGACGCGTACTTCGCCCGTCCCGTCCCGTCATCTTCGGCAACCACCAAGTTACCGTACGCAAGGCGCCCGGCATCAAGCGTTTCCAACAGCGTCAGGCAGCGCAAAAGCGTTGACTTGCCGCCGCCGGACGGGCCGATAACGGCCACCACCTCGCCCTTGCGCACCGTCAGGGATATATCTTTGAGCACGCGCGTGTCGCCGAAGCTTTTACGAGCATGGTCCAGCTGCACAAGCGTCTGTTCGGTCATGGCTTTACTCCTTCTTGCAAGTCAGAAAACAACGAGGCGGATCAGTCGTGGTAATAGTTGAGACGCTTCTCGATGCGGGTCAGGATCATTTCGACGATGAAGTTGAATATCCAGTAGATCGCACCGGCGATCACGTACGGAACCATGCTGATCTGCGATGCCGCCAACGCCTTCGCCTGGCTGAACATTTCCATGATGCCCAGAACGAACGCGAGCGACGTGTCTTTGACCAGCGTGATGACCTCGTTGCCCATAGCCGGAAGAATACGCTTGACCACCTGGGGAAGGATGATCTTCATGAAGGTTTGGAGACGCGAGTAGCCCAGAACCGAGGCCGCTTCGTACTGGCCGCGCGGAATGGACTGGATGCCGCTGCGGTAGATCTCGCCGAAGTAGGCCGCGTAGTTGATGATGAAGCCGATGGAGCAGGCGATGTACTTCCAATCGTTGCCCATCTGCAGGCCAAACAGGTAATACGGCCCGAACATGAGGGCCATGAGCTGCAGCATGAGCGGGGTGCCGCGCATGATCGATATGTAGAACCGCGTGATGAGTGCGACCGGCTTGAACCGGCTCATGCGGCCAAGCGCCACCAGGATGCCCAAGGGGAGCGCCCCCAAAAGCGTGGTCACGAAGATCTGGAAAGTGAACACGAAGCCCGAAAGCAAAAGCTCCATCATGGTGGAAAATTCCATACCCGGCCTTTCTTGAAACGTCGCAGGTCCAGCAAAGTCAGCGAGAAGCGCTGACGTGCCCCGAATTGCCCCGGTTCGCGGCCGAGCGTGCTTTGCACGTGAGGGCAAGCGAACAAGGGGGCAAAGCGGGGTGCGTCAGCGCTTCGCAGCGTCGAGCGGTTCAGGCGGCCGGTCGGCCGCCTGAAGTCTTACAGCACCCAGTTGTCGTACGTGATGCCCTGATCCTTATACTTCTCGCACAGCTGCTTGACGAAGCCCTCGTCATCCAGCTGCTTCAACGCGTCGGTGACCTGCTTGGCAAGCTCCGTGTCGCCCTTCTTGAAGCCCACCGCGTAGTTCTCGGGAGCCAAAACGCCCAGCTTAACGTACGCATCGGACTTAGCGGCCATCTGGTAGCTGGCGATGGACAGGTCGCACGCCACGGCGTCTACCATGCCGGACTCAAGCTGCATGAACGCGTTGTTGTAATCGCCGATGGTCTGAAGCTCCTTGAAGGTATCGGCAAGAGCCTTCTGACCCTTCTCGTCCTCCAGCACGTGCAGCGCCGCGGAATCAACCTGCGTCAGGACGATCTTGCCCTTCAAGTCCTCAAGCGTCTTGATGTCGCTTCCGGACTTCACGACCACCATCTGCTCATTGTACATGTACGGCTCGGAGAACGTGTACCCGTCTTCACGGCCTTCCATGGTAAAACCGTTCCAGATGCAGTTGATGGAGCCGCTGTTGATGAGCGCGTCTTTGGCGTCCCAGTCGATAGGCTCAAGCTTGAGATTCCAGCCCATCTTTTCAGCCACGGCCTTGGCAAGCTCCAAATCGAAGCCCGTGAACTGGCCGTCGTCGCCCACGTAGCCGTAGGGCGGATAGCTCTGGTCGAATCCGACCGTCAGCGTGAACTGGCCGTCCTTAGCCGCATTGTCTGCCTCCTGGTTGCCGCCGGAACAACCCGCCAGCATCACCGCAGAAAGCGCCAGCGTCGCCGCAGCTGCGACAATCGCCAAAAGCTTCTTCTTCATTGCCTCTCCCATCATGTCGCGCAGGATCCGCCCCTTCCCCGGTATGCAGCCTGCCACTCTTTTACTTTACTGCACTAAAGTGCTGGAGCAGAGTATAGCATAGATGACGAAAAGGGAAAGACCCTCTTTGGACGTGACGCGGCAAGCGGCAGAACGTCGCTCGGAGCGAGGCGGGGCGCGGCGACGGGGCGGGCGGGGGGCGCCTCCGTTTCAAGCCCCCGCAC
>NZ_PPTQ01000017.1 GCF_003340345.1 Paraeggerthella hongkongensis
GAGTAGGGGGGTGGGTTGTCGAGGAGCTGATTTTGAGCGCGTGCGTGTTGGTGACGGCTTGGATAATGGATGGGGGGTGGAGCAGGGAAGAACATTCGAACTTCGGTTTCAGAGGGTCGGCCATCCATGAAGGCTCTTCGATTCTCAGCGATTGGTCGCTTTTGCACGCTTCGTGAGTTCGTTGTCATCTCGGAGAAGGTCGTGTGCCGCCTCATGGCCGAGGAAGACCTCGTAGTGGTTGCATCAAGAAGAAGAGTTGGAGCCCCTATCGACTGCGCGAGCGGTAAGCTAGCAGCCGAAACCCTAAAAAGGGCCATTGCCACTCTTTCTCTGGGGTAAAGTGTCGTATGTCTCAGCAATCAGAGTCTTCATTATCGGACGCATGCATGGATTGAATTATGCGAAGAACACGGCATCGTGCAATCGATGTCCAAGAAAGAATCCTCTCTGGGCGATTCGACATCCGAAGGCTTTTTCGATAGCTTTAAGAACGAATTCTTCTGCTACGGAAACTGGAGGGGATGGATTGCGGGACGCTTGTCGCCATGCCCGACGACTGTATGCGGTACTATAGCGAAGGAAAAATCAAGCAGTCGTCTGGTCGATTGGGTCCGATTGGATACCGTCGAAATCAGGGGTTAGTCGCATGAGATTAACCTAATGTCGTCTTGATTATCAAATAAATGGAGACAGCGAATGACCACTATCGACTACTATAATGCCAATGCTCAGGCGTTCTGCGAATCGACGGCTGATGTCGAGCTTGTCGTACTGCAGGATAGATTCTTGTCACTGCTGCCTGCTGGCGGCAGTATCCTCGACTTCGGTTGCGGGTCGGGGCGCGATACCAAGTATTTTCTCTCTCGAGGCTTTGCGGTCGAGGCAACCGACGGGTCGGTTGAGCTTTGCAAACGCGCGTCAAAGTTGACCGGCATTGCCGTTCGCCACGAACTTTTCCAGAATCTCGCTGACGTCGCTCGTTACGACGGCATCTGGGCATGTTCGTCCATCTTGCACTTATCCAGCCGTGAGCTTCTAAGCGTATTCAACAAAATGCGTACCGCACTCAAGCCAGATGGCATCATCTACACCTCGTTCAAGCACGGCACGTTCGAAGGAGAGCGCAACGGCCGCTACTTTACGGACTTTACTGAAAAGTCTTTCCGCAGCTTGATTGCGTCCGTGGAAGGTCTTGTCATCGGGAACGTGTGGATAACGGGCGATGTGCGCCCCGGTCGAGAGGATGAACGATGGCTGAATCTCATTCTGCGCGCCCGGTAGTGCTCCATTCTTCCGTGGGAGATTTTGAACTGCAGGAAACTGTTCATTATCCCAACGGCGGTTCAAGTTATTTCTATGCGTGTGTTGATGTGGCCGCTATCGTTGACGAGGGCATTTGCGAGGCGGGCAATCCCGATCAGGTGTTCGATTACTCGCTTATTACCAACAAGCAGAACGAATACATCGCCTCATATGACCATGTGTATCGATTTCTCGCCGAAGACACTGATCGGTTGGAGTGGTGTTTGGAGGCTCAAAACGGGGAGCTTGATGCCTTTAAGCCAAGGCAGAATTCCGATCGCGCGAATTTAGCCGAAGTGTCTCCTTTGGAGCGAGATTTCGAAGAACATTTCGCTGAGGTGTACGGACCTGACAGCGTCCGCTGCCTTTGGAGGGAGTATGACATCGTTGACCTGAACGGCTCAACGCGCTATCTGGATTATTTGGTAAAGACCGATTCGGGCGATATTGCCGTAGAGGTGAATGGGGTTACGTATCACCATCCGCAGCGAATCGGTCCAGAAAAGTATCGCAACCAGCTTTTGAAGCAGAATTCCTGTGCGGTAGCAGGCATTAAACTCTATCGTTTCTCGAGCGAAGACTGCCAATTTGCCGAAAGGCTGGAAGATGACATTCGGGTGTTTTTCGGCAGCAGCGCTGATCGTTTTTTGGACAGTGGATTTGTTGCTGATCGTGCGTTCGCGTTGTATGAGCACCAAGAAACCGCGCTTGAGGAAATGGCCCGGCAACGCAAGCTGGGAACGAGGAGCTTCTTGGCGGTGTTTCCGACGGCAAGCGGTAAGTCAAGGATCATCGAAGAGGATATGCGTCGCTTCGCGGCGGAGCGCGGGGGCATTCGTGCGCTCGTTTTGGTTCCTACCAGGCAGATTCGCGAAGATTGGCTTGCGCGCATCGAAACGTCGCTAACCGAATACGCCAACTCCATTCATGTTCGGTCATACGCCTTCATCGAACGTCATTATGCAGAGTACCCCGCCGACTATTTCGACTATATCGTCGTTGACGAGGCTCATCATGCTGTGGCGCCTGGGCTCAAGCGTACCATCCAGTACTTTGACCCCGTATTCCTCGCTGGGCTGACGGCGACCGACCAGCGTCCAGACAAAAAGAAACTCGAGGAGGTTTTCGGTGCCTACCGCGTTGGGCTCTCGCTTAAAGAGGCGATGGCGAAAGATATTGTCGCGCATGCCAATGTGTTTCGTGTAGAGACGAACATCGACTTGAGCCACGTTCGCATCAACGGCAAAGAATATGTTAATGCCGACTTGGAGAAGACCATACGAGTCTCGTCGAGGAATGAGCTGATTGTCGACGTGCTGCGGCAGTTCTTCTGTGAGGGGGCTATCGCCCGGCGACAAGGGGTGGTGTTTTGCGTGAACGTGGAGCATGCCCAGGAGATGGAACGGCTGCTCTGCGCTGGCGGAATTAGCGCGAAAGCCTACCACGGAGGTTGCAAGAACCCCGAAGCGGTGATGCGGGATTTCCGAGCGGGAAAGCATCGCTTTCTGTGCGCATGCCAAATGATATCCGAGGGTTGGGATTATCCGGAATTGGGCATTCTGGTGATGGCTCGCCCAACGCTGTCAAAGGTGCTTTACTTACAGCAGCTCGGTCGCGGTCTTCGTCGCACATCGACCAAGCATAACGTGTTCGTCATCGACGTGGTGGACGAATACGGAGCCGCCGTGATACCTTGCTCGCTGCATTCTGTCTTTGCAAACCGGTTTTATGTGCCTTTTGGCGATATCCTGCGAACCGACTACAAACCAGGGGAAATGGTTTCAATCGATGGCTTGGTCGAACGTGTCGAGAAAATCACGGAAATCGACATTTTCTCTTTTGCGGAGAGATACGGTGATTTCCTGAGTGTTGAGCAATTGGCCCGCAGGTTTTTCGTAAGCACTAGCACCGTGAACAGCTGGGTGAAGAAAGGGCTTATCGATCCGACGGCAAGCTTCGCCTTTGGCTCAAAGAAAGTTCATTTGTTCAGCCCCGGTGATGCTGCGCAAATCCAAAAAGATCTGCATATTGCTGAACATACTGACGACACTATCAGAGATGATTTCTTTGCGTTTTTGGCAGAGCGCGATTACTCGCTTTCATATAAGATGCCGTTTTTGCTCGGTTTCTTGAATCGCATGGACGCGGTTGGCGATGCAAGAATCGAAGACGTATTAGATGACTATATTGCGTTCTACCAACGACGTGTTGATAAAGGCTTGCCGGTAGACCGGCCGACGTGTCCCTACAATGCCGATACGCTGCAGGATAGGAAGTACATTCAGCGCAACATGCTGGCGAATCCCTTTGAGAAGTTCGAGAGGAAGCGCTTTTTGTATCACTCAAAGGATCTAGGGCTCATCTCGATAAACCATGCATTGCTTGCCAAGCTGACAGGCGAGGATCTTGAAGCTGTGCGCCGCCAGATGGAAGACGATTTGGTTAATTACTATGCAAAGATGACACAAGGGCTCTTTAGGGCGTAAGTTGGGAAGACGGGCGCAGCTTTGTGATAGGCCGTGTGACCGAGTGCTGCTGCGCGGCAACCATGAAAACGGGTGGCCATGGCATGCGTTGCGCCATTGTGGTGGAAGGTAGGCAGACGTTTTTTTTGTGGCATGACGGCGAGCAGTGGTACGTGGAGCGCATCGTTCACGACGGCGTAACGGCGATGAGTTCGTCGGCTAGCGGTTTGGGTGTTTGAAGATCGTGCTATGCGAAGCGTTAGGGTGCGTGTTTGCGACTGGTCGGGGTAGCACGCCCCAGTTCGAGTGGTGCAGGCATGGCGAAAAGGGCGCCTCGGTCCGCATAGCGCGTTTCGTCCATGCGTCACGTCCGTAATAATGGGGTCTTCTACGTCAAGCACCGACTTTGGTGCATTGCCGCTTAAGTCGCCGAAGATTTTTGGCAGTTGTGTATCGAACTCTTGCCCGTCCGCTGTTCCGCTTAAGACCAGCACGCCCACCAGTCCTGCATCCGTACGGCAAAGAACCACCCGCTATGGGGTGCGCGTTGATGGTTTCGTCCTTGCAAGTCAAACGGCCACCGACCGGGGATAAGGCGCAAGCGTTCAAGTCGCACCTGCCTTGGAGAGGGGGTCGTTGTGGTAAACAAGGCACGGAGTGTGTCGCTGCGCCTTGTGATTGTGCGATAATGCGCGTGTTGCAGACAAAGCAAGCCTTATGCAGTGCAGTCGGCCGGGGTCGTTTTGAGCCGGGCTTTTCCAAAACCAAAGCTGAAGCCCTGACCATTTTCGGCAGCTGCAGTTGCAACCTTTTCAACCATGTGAGTAACGGCAATGCCCAAAACAGCTAAACCTGTTGCGCTGACGCTGAGAACAGCAGCTTGGCCTGTATTCATGTCTCTGGTGGCTTCCATGAAGAAAGACAATCCTTTACCAATTTTTTCCTGAAATGCTCCTTCGCTGACAATTGTTCGCGATGAATCTACGAGTGTTGAAATGTCATTAGCTGTCATGCTCCGTATCCCTTTCTTTCCCGGTAATTGGGCGCACTTCGCAAACCCTCTAAAAGAGGACTTGTGAAAATCGCGTATTTATCGATTAGTCGCTAGTGGTGGTTTTGGTAATTAGCCGCCAGCGGAGTTTGGTAAGAAAGGTAAACGAAAGACCAGCTATCTGATGTCAAGGGGTAATTTCTGAGACCCTCGATAGGAACTTTGACAATCGAATACGGGATACAGGGCATGCAGGGACCTGTTTTCGGACAGGGGGATCCAAGCCGTGTCAAATCCACCGCTTAGGAAGGTCGGTTGCCTGCAAGGCGAGCTTAAAGCTTCTTCTCCGACTGGACGGAGGGTCTTCGCTCGTAGGCCCGCTGCTCCTTCATGAGGACGAGGATGACTCCGCAGAGCTTTCTCGCGACCCCGGACAGCGCCACGTAGTGGTGCTTGCCGCGGGCGATCATGGAATCGTAGTAGTCCCCGAAGTAAGGGTCGTACATCCGCGCCTTGTCGGCGGCCGTCATGAGGGCGAACCTCAGGTGATGCGAGCCGCGTTTGGACATCTTCTCCCCGGTGCCGACGAAGCTGCCGGACTCCGCCTTGGTCGCATCCATGCCGGCGAAGGCGACGAGCTGCTTGGGGCCTTCGAACCTCTCCGGGTCCCCGATCTCGGCGGTTATGGCGGCGGCCAGCGTGTCGCCGATGCCGGGCACGGTGGCGAGCCACTTGCCCGAGGTGCGCCCGAGCACTTCCGAGATCGTCTTCTCCAGGGCGCCGATCTGCTCGTCGATGTGGTCGATCAGGTCGATGACGTGCTTGAGCTCGAAGGAGAAGGAGTCGAGGGCGAACGTGATGCCGACGGATCTTCTCGCAGCGGCCTTCACCTCCTCGGCCTTCTCCCGCCCGAAATGCCCCCGGCTCGCCTCCTTGACGAGCTTGGCGAGCGTGCGGACGTCGCACGACGCGACCGATGCGGGCGTCGGGTACTTTCTGATCAGGGCCTTGGGGGTCGCCGAGCAGAGGTCGTCGAACAGGTCGGAAAGCTCCGGGAACACCCGGTCCACCACCGAGGTGGCCCTGTTCTTGAGGCTCGTGCGCTCGTCCACCAGATGGGCGCGGTAGCGCGTCAGCAGCTTCAAGCCCTCGGCGTCTTCCGGGTCGAGCTCGGATGGCGCAAGGCGCTTGAATCGGGCGTGCTCGGCGATGAGGAAGCAGTCGACGGCGTCGGTCTTGGTCCTGCGCATCGTGTCAGCCTTGCGAAACGCGTTCACGAGCGAGGGGTTCACCACGGCGATCCTGAAGCCGTGCGCGGACAGGTGGGCGAAAAGCGCCATCCAGTAGTGCCCGGTCGCCTCCATGGCCACCAGGGAGCCCTCCGCCTCGACGCCGAGGGAGCGCAGGCGCTCCAGCAGGGAGCGGAAGCCTCCTTCGTCGTTGGCGAAGCGCCATGCCCTGCTCAGCGGGGCGCCGTCCTCGGCGCGAATCCCCGCGAAGTGCTCTTTCTTCGCGATGTCGATTCCGATGAAATGCAAGACGGCCTCCTTCTCGTCCGTGCTCGAAGCGGAGGTTTTCCTGCCGAACGCCGCAGCACGCAACCTCGTTAGATATGCAGACCCTCATCGTCTATCCAGCCTAATTCGCGTCAAGTTGCAGGTCGGAGGCGCAAGCCTTTCGAACGGGACCGAACCCAGGAGCGAAGCACTGCGCCCTCCGCCGATTGCGCGTCCTTCATCTCATATTCGATGCCATGAGTAAAGAACGCGGCCACAGCGTAAGAAGTGGCAGAAAGAATATACGAGGAGCTCACGGTGAAGAGGGCGATTGAAGTGGACGATGGCTGGGTCTACGAAACCAGTGAGGACAACAAGTACAGGTACATACTCGGGAAGCCCGGCAGGAGTAACCTCGTCTGCGTGGGCGTCAACCCCAGCAGAGCGAAACCTGGCGATCTCGACCCCACGATGGTGCAGCTTAAGAACCGGGCGGCGGTGAACGGGCACGACGGATTCATAATGGTGAACCTGTGGCCGGGGCGATCGACGGACCCAAATGGCATAACCGACGAGCCTAACGAAAGCATCTTTCGGAAAAATGCCGAGTACGTGCGCAAGGCATGCCTGTACGGCGACTTCGTTATCTGGGCTGCATGGGGGAATCTCATCGAAACGAAACCCTACCTTGTGAAGGGACTCCGCGAAATCGTAAACGAGCTAGGAGATCTGGGGTTGGGCAAGTGGCGGCACGTGGGTCCCCTCACCAAGAAGGACCACCCGCACCACCCCCTGTTCCTTGCAACGAACGCCTCCTTCGAGCCGTTCGTTATCGAAGATTACCTTCAGAAGATCGACGCTGGGAAGCATCCGAACGTATAGCGCTATTTCGAACGTAAACTCAAGTGCGCCTCCGACGCATCCGTTTCGGGACCCTCCGCATCCCGAAACGGCAGACGGGTGCAGGGCGCTCGCGCCTTGCCGTGGGACCGGGGCGCGCAGCCCCGGACGGAAGGGCGGGGAAGAACATCCTCCAGCCTCCCTCCTATCTCGAGTCCGCAAGTCCCGCGCAACCGCGCGGGACTCGTCGCGAAGCGTTACTTGTCGGCATCGACTGCGCTGACCTCGAGCAGAGCCTCGACATCGCCGCGCTTGAATCTCAGGGTCTGGCCGATGCGCCTGCAGGGCAGCGCGCCGTCTTTGACGAGGCGGTAAACGGTCGTGCTGCTCACTCGCAGGTGACGGGCGACCTGCGCGACGGTGTAGAGCGGCTCCAGGCCAGGCTCGTCAGCTAACATTGCCTCGGCGGGCTGCTCGGTCTTATCAATGTGCTCGTACGTCATTTCGATCACTCCTTCGTTGAGTTGAGCCGGAGAGCCGCCCCGGGCGCGGTGCCCGAGGCGGCTTCGGATTCGCTCGGCCGTCTATGCGGTCGGGCTGGCGGTGAGGTCGTTGCCGAGGCAGTTGATGTGATGCCTCAGGAGCGCGCGGTCCTCGCCGACCACCAGCATCGAGATGTTGTCGAAGCGGATCGTGACGTCCACCAGGTCGGGATCGTCGGCGTGCTCGCCGAGCCACCTGGCCGCGTTGATCTCCATGCGCTGGCGGGAAGCCTCTCCGCCTTCGGCGGGCATGCCCTTGTCGTAACCGCGTCGGGCTTCCACGTCGCAGAAGACGATGGTGTCTTCGTCGAGCGCCACCACGTCGATGGAGCCTCTGTTCTAGGACGTCCACTCGGTCTCGAGGACCTCGTAACCGCGGCGGGTAAGGAAAGTGCTGGCTGCCTTGATGGCCTTCTGCTTGAGTTCGAACATTTTGACCTCCGTTTTCGCTGGCGGTTCGCCCCTTTGGCCTTCCGCCTTGTGGCACGGCTGACGCACGGGAACCAGCGGGCGCGCAAGGGTGGAAAGCGAAGGAAGTCATGGAAGATGGATCTTCTTCCAGTGTTTTCTCAAATGTTTCGCGGTCTTGGATCCACCAGTAACCACGCGAAAGTTTTTAGAAAACATCGCGTGCCCTTGCGCGCCTGGTGGGCCCGTGCGGCAATGCGTGTCCAAGGCAGGAGGCGAAGGGGCTCCGGTGCTAAAGGAGGTCGAATCGGACTCGGAAGGGCGTCGAGTCGCCTGGCTCCTCCGCAGCGGATTGCGTGGGAATCGAGACGTGGATGACGGGGTGCGTGCTCTCCAAACGGTGGCGAGCGTGAGAGAGTCAATCGCTTGCGATTGTGGATGCACGGCTACGAGGATGGCAGTCGAGAAGGCGACGTGGGTTCTGCGCATGGAGGTTGCGGCCAGGTGCATGTGAGCTGACGATTGGCTCGGTGGACTCCACTAGCTCGGGAATTACGACGGAGGTAGGTACAGAGGACCTCGCTCATTAAAGGACCAGGAATCTCGGTTGTAAACGCCGGATTTGCGCATGCGAAGTTGCGAGAATGCATGAACACCAAGCTTTCGCATAGGGCATCCAAATTCCAATTTGTCTACCTGTTCGACGAAGGCCGCAAATTCCTCTTGCACTTCAATCGGGGGAAGCGGAATCGGCAGCTTCGCAAGTTCTGACTTCGGAATGTTTGACATTGATTTCGCCGTACCGTGCGCCAAGGCTCTTACGCGATCTGAATAGGGTGACTTACCAAGAAGAGTAACTAGGTAATTACCATTGACGCAATCCAAGGGATGCATGCGAAAAACGAGGTCAGGAAACATCAGATTTGCTGGTTCAGAATCCACAATCACGCAAGCACCAACAAGTTCAGGTGTGTTTTTACGTGCTACAAGAATGTCACCACGGTTGATCGTCTTGCCAGCTACGACCATGTCGCCATCTTGCATTGCTTTGTTTTCGTTTGCGAGAAAAGTACCTGATGAGAGCGCGCTCAGCTTCAGAACCGCCGGGCCATCACCTACTCGTGGCTCGTTCTTACATGAGGGGCTTTTGCCAGAGTCGATGGACACAACGCAATCGTGCAGCTGCACCGACCCCCATTTCTCAACCATCTGCTTTGGCGTTTCCCCGAACATCTCGATAAACCGGGATTTGACCAGTTCGTTTAACTTGATAATCACCTGATCTTGCAAAGCAATTTGCTCTTCGACCCTGTCGAGCATTGAGACAATTTCCCCTTGTTGATCGATATCGGGAACTGGCACGATGCGCGTTCCGTAATCTTTGAAATAGATATGAGGAATGGTTGACCCGGTAAAGCCAGCACCCAAGCGCATCGAGCGAACGAGATGGAGCAAGTACCGACAGGTGACCTTTTCGTTTGGCAGCAAGGCCTGCATGGTTCCGAGCACGGAAGTTTGCGCCTCGCAAAAAGAAGCCCTCCCAACGCCAGCCCCGTCCTTAACGACGGCAACATAGGGGTTTGCATTCTGAAATTCAAGCATGCAGCCAATAGGGCCAGATGCCCCATAAACAAGGAATGGCCCATTGTTCTCGACGTCTTTCTGACGAAGAGCCGACCTTCCTTTAGTGCATATCTCGTTTAGCTTGAGGTGCTCGACTTCCCCGCTAAACCGGGGTTTGAATCAGCCGATGTATTTGCGGTGAGACTGTTTAACGTTTTCCTGGTCGACCATTGCGTAACAGAGCGTCGTATCTATCTTGCTGTGACCCAAAAGTACCTGCACTTGTTCGATCGGCATGCCTTTTTCGATTGCCTTGGTGGCCAGCGTTCGTCTGAACTTATGCGGGTAGACCCTCGGCATTTCCAGGTTTCTTCCGAGGTTTCTGAGACGCGCTTCGACTCCGCTTATCTCCAGTCTGTTGTGGGGATTATTAAGGGAGACGAAAAGCGCCGGATTGTCATCATCTCTCTTGTCTAGATAAGCCTGGAGATGCACCTTGGCACGCGCGTCAAAGTAAACCCTGCGCTCCTTGCTGCCCTTGCCGTGGACAATGCACTCGCGCGATTCGAAATCTATGTCATCGCTATCGAGCTTCACAAGTTCGCCGACGCGAATGCCTGCGG
This sequence comes from Paraeggerthella hongkongensis, assembly GCF_003340345.1. GTDB lineage: Bacteria > Actinomycetota > Coriobacteriia > Coriobacteriales > Eggerthellaceae > Paraeggerthella > Paraeggerthella hominis. The sequence goes on from NZ_PPTQ01000017.1 coordinate 10,231, forward strand.
AGGCTAGCAAGTCAATGATTGCGAGGTCTCGAGTGTTTTCGCAGCTGTCGCGGAGCACCTCAAGCGACTCGTCGGTGTATACAGGTTTCACAGGCTTCGAAGTCCTGATCTTCTTTATCCTCTTAACAGGGCTTTTATAGATAAACCCCTCTTCCTCTAACCACGAGAAGAAGCTTGAGATTATCCGACGGATGTTGTCGATGGTCACGCTACTGGCGCAGCTTTCGCCCTGGTACCCGCTCAGATAATCACGAATCACGCTTGTCGATATCTCGTAGGTTGGCTTGGACACCCGCTGGGCAAAACGTTTCAACGTGCTCGAATAATATGCCAGGGACCTCTCAGAGCAACCCTCCAGGCGCTTCGCCGCCAGAAACTTTTCAATCTGGCTCTCGATCGTGACATCGACGTCGCGTTTCGAGTCGCCGCCCCCGTATAGAACAGAGGCGAGGACGGCGCGCAGATGCCTCAACTGCGCGCCGTCCAAGACGGGTGCCATGAGCCTTTCGATTTCATTTGCCGTTTTGTGCATTTCATGTCTCCTTTCGAGGTACCTTGCTCGTGAGATATGAAACGCGAAACGTTACGCCGCGGGCTTCTCCGCGTTGTCTTTGATGTTCCTGATGATGCCGATGAGCAGCATCTGCTTTTTCGTGTCGAAGAGCCGCACGAAGGATTGGGGCCTGTCGAAGGGCGCCTGCGCGAGCGCCGCGGGCTCCATGTACCCGTTCGCCTCGATGTACTCGATGACTCGGTGGACGAACGCGATCTGCTGCTCGCTCAGGGTCTCGTCGTTGATGAACTCCGCGAACGCCTCCATGGCGGCATCATGGTCGAGCTTGACTATCTTGCGCACCAGCAGACCGAACGGGGTGTCGCCGTATGCCCGGCTGTAATCCTCGGCCGTGCCGAGCTCGCTCGTGAATATGCGCTCGAGCTCGCCGTATTCGAACTCGGTCATCGGCTTGTTCATCCTGAGCTTGTTGATGACGAGGTTGTCGCCGAAGTCGTTTAGGAACCTGTTCACCTTCAGCTTGTAGTCTGCGAAGTCCTCGTCCGGGACCAAGGTCACGCCGTAGACCGTGTCGGTCACCGGGTCCGCCAGCGCCGTGTAGATCGGCTTCCTGCCCGGCCCCTGGTTGACGAAGAACTTGACGATTCCCCTCAGCTCCTTGCGGATGCGCTCGATCTCGAGCGCCGTGATGCCGTCGAAGAATCCCTCGTCTGTTATCTCCTGCAGGACCGGCAGCTTCTCCTTCACCTGCGGGATGGTGATCATCTTTTGCAATCCGACCGAGATGGTCAGAAGCTTCTTGCAGTACGCGTCCACCTTCATCCCGTCGCAGAGCGCGCACATGAAGCCGTACATGAGGGCGTCGAAGCGCAGGGCGTCTACGTCCGGCTCGTCGTTGTGGACGAGCGGGGCTATCTCCGTCTGGAGCTCGCCCAGGTCGCCGTCGTTGATGAAGACGTAGGACGTCTCCTGCTTGTACTTCTGCACCGCCGGGCGATGGAGCCTGACGCTGACAAGCTCCTCGTCGAGTTGGACGACCTGGTAGTGGATGTCGGCGACGATGTCCTTCCTCCAGGACTGCCAGTCGTCTCCTGCGAACGCCGCCGTCTGGAAGGTCTTGGCCAGTTGCGCCTGGCGCGCGAAGACCGTCTCGGACAGTGAGGATCCCGTCCTGCCCTCGACCGCATCGCCGTCCTCGCCGAAGTACTGGAAGTTCCTGCACCAGTCGAAGATGAAGAACCTCTCCTTGTCCGGGTACGCTCCGCCCGGACGCGAGTCGTCCAGCGGGTCGACCACGTCCAGCCCGGGGCGCAGGCGCGTGCCGCGTCCGACCATCTGCCAGAACTTGATCTTCGACCTCACCTTCTTGAAGAAGACAAGGTTCACGATCTCCGGCACGTCGATGCCGGTGTCCATCATGTCGACCGAGACGGCGATGACGGGTAGGTCCTTGAGCTTGAACTCGTCGATGATCGTATAGGAGTAGTCGTCGCTGTGGACGACGCGCTTTATGTAGCCGCCCTTCGCGAGCTTGGGGTAGAGCTTCCCGAAGCGCTCGACCACGTAGTCGGCGTGCTTGCGGTTCGCCGCGAAGACGATCGTTTTCCCCAGCGTCTCACCGCCATCGACGCGGATTCCCTTGTCCACCAGCGTCTGCAGCACGTTGTCCACGGTCTGCTCGTTGAAGAGCCACCGGTCGATGTCGGTCTCGGGTATGAAGTCAGGCGTCTCGTATCCCGCCGCCTCGAAGTCCTCGTCGATCCTCTCCTTGTCCTCTTCGGACAGGTCGTCGTATGTGACCCCCTCGTCGAGGAAGCTCGTGTGCGTCTCTATCCCGAGGTACGGCACGAGCACGTGGTCCTGGTAGACCGCGGTCTCGTACTCGTACACGTAGGTTGGGACGCCGCGCTCGACCTCGAAGAAGTCGTAGGTGTTGCGGTCCACCTCGTTCGCTGGCGTCGCCGTGAGCCCGACGACCAGCGCGTCGAAGTAGTCGAATATCGCCTTGTACTTCTTGAAGATGGAACGGTGCGCCTCGTCGACGATGATGAGGTCGAAGTGCGCCGGGGTGAACATGCGGTCGCCGTCCTCGTTGCGCACGGAGTCGATCGCGTTAAGGATGGTCGGGTAGGTGGAGAAGACGATGCGCGCGTCGCGCTCGTCCTTGTTCTTGCACAGGTTGCAAAGGGAGACGTTGGGCAGGTACTCCTGGTAGGCGTGCTTCGCCTGGCTCACCAAGGCGACCCGGTCCGCGAGGAAGAGCGCGTTCTTCACGCGGTTGCTGCGCATGAGCACGTCGGTCAGGCCGGCCGACACGCGGGTCTTGCCGGTGCCCGTGGCCATGACGAGCAGGCTCCTGCGGTGCCCCTCCTCGATGTTCGCGCAGACTCGGCTGATGGCCTCGACCTGGTAATAGCGGCCGGAGATGTCCATGTTCACCTTGACCGTCGAGAGGGGCAGAACCGTGTCCTTGCGGTTGAGGATAGTCTGCAGCTCTCCCTGCGAGAACAGGCCGCTCACCTTGCGCATCGGGGGCGTCTCGTCGTCGACGAAGAACGTCTCGAAGCCGTTGGAGAGGAATATGGGAGGCCGGTATCCGTACTTCGCGTTCAGACAGTCCGCGTAGAGGCGGGCCTGCTGAAGCCCCTTCTGGGGCGAGTACATCGCACGTTTGGCCTCGAGTATCGCGAGCGGTTTGCCGTCCTTGCCGAGCAGGAGGTAGTCGATGAACCCCGCGCCGGTGCTGTTGCCCGGCTCGACGGGCATGCCGTGCACCTCGAACTCCTCGACGACGTCCTCGTCCATCGTCCAGCCTGCGATCGCGAGATCCATGTCGATGTAGAGCTTGCGCGTCTCGTATTCGGAGATCTCCTCCGGGTTGAACGACCGGCTGGAGATGTTCGAGCTCTTCGCCTGGGCGAGCTCCTCGCGCATCGCCCTCACTTCGTCCTCGAGCTTCTTTATCGTCTCGTCCTGGCTTGCTACCAGGGCTTCCCTCCGCCGGATCGCGTCTACCGTCTGCTTTGTCATGGGCACGCTTGCTCGGGGGATCTTCGACTCGTCAAAGGAGCGGTCTACGTAGTCGGGCCCGTAGCAATAGTCGATCCAGTCCACGAAGTCGAAAAGCGCGCGCAGGGAGAGGACCGCCTGCTGCGGTTTGATCGTCGCCTCGGTGTGCACCGCTTGGTTGCCGAGCTTGTTCACGGCGAGAAGCTTTCGCCACACGCGCTCGTCGACGCATTCCTTGAACGAGTATTCGTGGAGAAGCGACGAGAGGTTATCCTTGTAGGGCATGCTGATGGAGCTGTCGGCGGCATAGACCCATTTCACCGCGAGCTCGAGCGCCTTGCGGCACCCGATCGCGCACATTGCCGGAGCTGAAGCGAAAACCCTTTCAGCCTCGATGCACGCATTGGCGAACAGGTCGTAGTATCCGTCGTCCCTTTTCAGAAAGTCGAAGTTCATGGCGTCTCCTAGTCGCCGAAGTATTCCTGGGCGAGACTGTCGTATAGCGTCTGCAGGCGGTCGATCGACTGCCGTGCTTCAAATTCCAATTTGTCGACCTGTTGGACGAAGGCGGCGAACTCCTGTTGCAGTGCGATGGGAGGAAGCGGCATATAGAACCCTCGGAAGGCATCTTTGTTCACCTTGGGCATCTGAGCCCTTCCGGAGAGGGGAAGCACGTAATCCAGAAAGTAATCCGAGCGCATTGCATAAGCCAAAAAGACACGGTCGCAAACACCGCTGTTGGGAAGAATCGGATAGGCGTCAGCCGAACATACTCCATCGAAATTAGGGAGAGCAACCTTATTGAGCATGGGACGAATCTTGCTATAAATGATGTGTTTCGAGGTGAATAGGTATTTCCCGCTCTTCACGTTGTCCTGCGAGACCGTTCGATAGCCGGATAGTTTCCCTGTATTGCTTTCGATACTGTCGATCCCGATATGAGGAAAATCCGCTATGGCGTCAAGGTCTTTGGTCATGCGCGTATCAATCGCTGCAAAGTCATCGAATTTCTTCACTTCCCAGCCAAACGGATTGTCGCCCAGCTCCCCAAACATCTCGATAAACCGGGATTTGACCAGTTCGGAATTCTTACGCAGTGTCATTTCGTTAATAGAAATTAGCTCTAGAATCCGATCGAGGGTTTCAGCAATTGAATCCTGTTCGACCTCGTCGTGGACAGCGAACGTTGCATCTCTCAGCAGCTTAAAGTGCCTGCTGTATCCAAGATTCTCAATCTTTGTGCTGCGTAATGCGTGATACCAATATCTAACATTTGCCGAAAGGCGCGGCTTGAGAATCTTCACACCATCGGCGCCTGCAAAGAATGGTTCTTCGACGTACTTTACGCAACGGGTATGGTCTCCAAACACGATTGCCGGCACATCAAGCACGAGCCCAGAGCTATCGTTCGAATAGCCCGCAATTAGTTCTTGCCCCTGATCGATCACCGGGTGCACTCCAGCTTCCAGATAATCCTTCTGCTTAATCTTCCTGACGCCTCGTGAAATATCCGCAAATGCATCAGCGAAGTCCAGTCTCTCCCCGCTAAACCGGGGTTTGCTAGCCATTGAGACCACCGCCGAGCATCTTGTTGAGCGCAACTAAGCCTTCCGCCATCTGCTTGTTCAAATCGGCGAGCTCCTCGAGGATTTCACTTGTCGGCGGGTACTCGACGCGCTCGTAGGTCGTCTCGACGTACTTGTTGAAGCTGAAGTCGTAATCGTTCTCGATGATTTCTGAACGCGGCACCAGGAAGCTTTTGTCCTTGCGGGTGCGATTCTTCTCGCTGGCGAGGTCGTTCCAGCGGGAGACGATATCCGGGATGTCGTCGTTCTTCTCATCGCGATCGCGCTTGTCGTCGAGCGTGTAGCCGTCGCCTTCCATGTTGTAGAGCCAGACGTCTTCGGTGCCTCCGGCGTTCGTCTTCGTGAAAACCAGAATTGCAGTGCTGACTCCTGAATACGGCTTGAATACGCCGCTGGGCATATAGATGATCGCCTCGAGCTTCTGGTAGTCGACGAGCTCCCGTCTAAGCTGCCCGTACGCCTTGGAGTCGGATCGGAACAGCACGCCGTTCGGCACGATGCACGCGCACCTGCCGCCCAGTTTGAGCATCCGCAGGAAGAGCGCCACGAAGAGGAGCTCAGTCTGCTTGGAGTCGACGATCGACTTGAGGCTGTTGTCGATGTCCTCTGCGTCGACCGATCCCGTGAAGGGCGGATTAGCGAGGATGACATCGTACTTGCCGCGGACGGTGTTGTTCTTTGAGATACTGTCCAGATAGCGCACGTCCGGCTGGTCGACGGAGTGGAGCATGAGGTTCATCGCCGAGATGCGCAGCATCGTCTGGTCCATCTCGAAGCCGGAGAACTGCGGCCCCTTGCCGTTGTTGCCGGTGAAGCAATCCCATGCGTCGGAGTCCATCTCGGGGCCGTAGACGTTGCGAATGTGCTCCGCGGCGGAAATCAGGAAGCCGGCGGTGCCGCATGCGGGATCGCAGATGAGCTGGTTCGGCTTGGGCTCGACGAAGTGGACCATCATGTCGCGGATGTGTTTCGGCGTCCTGAACTGGCCGTTGGTGCCGGCGGTGTTCAGCTTGGAGAGCATGTACTCGTAAAGGTCGCCCAGGTCGCCGATATCGTCTACGAAGTCGGAAAACAGAGCGTCGATTCCGTCCACTGCCTTCTGCAGTGTCTTCGGGGTGGGGATTCCGAACGTCGCGGATTCCATGCTGCGGGTGAAAGCCGTGTCTTCCCCGAGAGTCTTGATGAACGGGAAGGCATATTCGCTCACCGTAGAGAACATAGTCTCCGCTGGTTTGTCCTTGAGCCTGCTCCAGCGTAGCTCTTCGCCGTCGATCTCGACGCCCGCTGCGTTCTTGTACACGACGGGGAATACATGCGCCTGCTCGACTCCGAGCAGAGTCTCCATCTTCTCGATCTCGAATTCACGCTCGTCGAGTTGGTGCATGAACATGAGATAGGTCAGCTGGCTGATGACCTCGAGAGGGTTGGTGATGCCCCCTTCCCACATCTTCTGCCAGATGTCGTCTACCTTGTTCTTCGTAGCTCCGGTGATCATTGATTCGCCTTACTGTTTGGGTTTCGATAGTTCGTTCATCATGCACATACGCATGAAAGCGGAAAAGCTCATACCACGAAGCTCTGCTGCTTCCTTGGCGCTATCGCGCAGGTTCTCCGGAATGCGGAAGGCAACGGAGACCTGTTTTCCCTCGGCTAGAAACCCTCGGATATCAGTCTCGTCCGCATTGTTCTTCACAAGCTCGCTGTACGTCATCTCGACGCTCCGTTCATTAGCGATTTGCAATACATTTGATAACCCGTAATTATATACTGTTCGAAGACATAGTCGCGTACTGGATTTGTCGAACGCGCATTCCGGAATGCAACATGCAAAGATATTTATTGCAACAACGGACGGTGAACAAAAATGACTGTTCCACAGTTTGAAGAGATGAAAATGCCAATCTTAAAACGCCTGGGCGAATTGGCGACGGGCGCATCGGCTTCGGCGGACGAGATGAGAGCATTCGTCATAAAGCACTTCGACCTTTCCGGCGAAGACGTCTCCAAAATGTGGAAGCGCGTTCCCGAGTATTCCGGCCAGATGCAATGGGCGTTAACCGATATGGCGCACGCCGGTATCATCGAGAGGCCAGCACGCGGAAGATATGCGATTGCAGACGAAGGAAGGCGAATCCTCGAGAGTGGGGAAACCGACCTGTCTAGGTCTCACCTCAAAGAGGCATACCCGTCGTTTGCGGCGTTCGTGAGCGGCGAAAATAACGGTGCGGACGAAGAAGTCCAGGAAGGTAGCGACGAAGAGCCGCCAGTGAACCTCGGCAAGCTCAACGGGCTTATCGTCGGATACAGAAAGGCGCTCGCCGAAAACTGGAGTGGCGAAAGCTACAAGTGGAAGGCGGTGAAGCGCTTCCAGGACGAGTGGGACATCGATGCGGCTGATTTCGCGTCGATGCTCGACAGGGCGCTCGACGGGACGCATAACCTGCTCACGTCCGGCAACTACTACGCGCGGAACATGGTGAGTGGATTCGCCCATGCGAACCCAGAAAAGACACGTGCCATGTTCAGGGCGCTCTACGACGAGGACGAGGAGCTTGGAGCCCGAATGGAAGCGTTCGCCGCCGAGGCGGAGACCTTCCGCGACGAGCCGACCTACGACGGTTGGAAGAGCACGTACCAAGACGCCAGGGCGATAAGCGCGTACCTCTGGCTGCGATACCCCGACAAGTACTACTTGTACAAGTACACGGTCTTCCGCGACGTCGCGAAGGCGATAGACAGCGGGTTCGTGCCAAAGAAAGGCGGAATATCGAAAAATGTGCTCGGCGGATACAAGATGTACGACTATGTCCGCAACGTGCTCGCTGCGGACAGCGACGTCATCGCCACAGTAACGTCGCTAATCGATGAAAACTGCTATCCAGACCCCGAGCATGTCACGCTCACCGCCGATTTCGGCTTCTACGCGTCCATATGTCTTCCCGACGAGCTCGAAGAAGATACTCCTCCGCAGCAAGTCGATTCGGCGGAGAGTGCAAAAGACGATGACTCTTCTGGATATGCCTGGTTCCTCGGTGCGGCATACGGCCAAGGAAGCATCGATCAAACTCCCCGTTTCCTGGAAGACGGCATTTGGGAGAACGGATACGACGACAAGTACCTCGAGCAGGTGAAGTCGATCAAGCCCGGCGATAGGGTCGCGATAAAGGCAGCTTACACGAGGTCGAAGGATCTACCGTTCGAGAACAACGGCAACACCGCGTCCGTGATGATGATCAAGGCACGTGGCAGGGTCGTCTCCAACGAGGGCGACGGCAGGACCATCTACGTCGACTGGGACGCCGGCTTCGAACCGAAGGAGTGGTTCTTCTACACATACCGCGGAACCGTATGGCGCGTCACCACAGACAGCCCCTCCGGGAGCAGGCTCATCGACTTCACTTTTAGCGACCTTGCGCAGGACTACAACTGGTTCACCAGCGACCCCTACTGGTCCGATCGCTTCGGGGCGCCGGCCAATGCCGACACGGTCGACGAAGTGCCCGAACCGTACGGAAAAGACCGCTTCCTCGAAGAGGTCTTCATGGACGAGAGCGCATACAACAAGCTGGTCGCGCTGCTGAAGCGAAAGAGGAACGTGATACTCCAGGGAGCTCCGGGCACGGGCAAGACCTTCGCGGCCGAGAGGCTCGCCTGGTCACTGATGGGAGAAAAAGACGGTGGACGCGTCCAGATGGTCCAATTCCACCAGAGCACGAGCTACGATGAGTTCATCTGCGGGTACCGCCCTGACCAAGAAGGCAATTTTGCGCCTAAGACCGGGATGTTCGTGGATTTCTGCGACAGGGCGGCGTCCGATCCCGACAGGCAATACTTCTTCATAATCGACGAGATCAACCGCGCCAACATCTCGAAGGTGTTTGGCGAGCTGCTCATGCTCATCGAGGCCGACAAGCGCGGCAAATCTGTTACTCTGCCCGTGGTGAACAGGACGTTCTCGGTACCCGAGAACGTCTATCTCCTCGGAATGATGAACACCGCCGACCGAGGACTCGCGCTCATCGACTACGCCCTCAGGCGAAGGTTCGCCTTCTTCGAGATGGACCCCGCCGTGGGCACGCAGAGGTTCGGAAACTATATCGAAGCTCTAGATAACGAGGAGCTTTCGAGGTTCGTCGACGCCGTCGCAAAGCTCAACAGCGCGATTGCCGAAGACGACGCGCTCGGCCGAGGGTTCCGCATCGGGCACAGCTACTTCTGCCTCCAAAAAGGGGCTACCGACGAAGACGTCGAATCCATCGTCGAGTACGAGATCGCGCCACTGCTCGAGGAGTATTGGTTCGACAACCCCAAGAGGGCTGAAGATGAGATCACGAAGCTGAAAGCGGCGATTGCATGAGCCTCACTGCCGAGGACACCGTCATAATCAAGAACATCTGGCACATGCTCGCATATGCGTACAAGGCGCTCGACGTCGTCGACTACGCGCGCATCGAGACAGAGGATTTCGAGGAGCTTGGCGACCTCCTGGGCGCGATCCTCGCTGCGGGGCTCGATGCGCAACGGTTGAGGGGCTTCGAGCACGGGTACGTCGAGGCGTACGAGGACCTTGCGGGAATCAGGGGCAGAGTCGATGTACCCGCAACGATGCGCCACAGGCTCCAGAAGCGATCGCTCGCAAGCTGTACGTACGACGAATACAACGTCGACACTCTGAAGAACAGGATTCTCAAAACCGCGGCGCTTCGCCTGCTTGGCTCGGACGACGTGAAGCATGACAACAAAGTCCGCATCAAGAGAAATCTCCTGATCATGCGAGAGGTTGGAACGGTCGATCCGGTGCAGGTCGACTGGAGGAGGCTGCGCTTCCATAGGAACAACCGATCGTACGAGCTGCTGATGGGCGTGTGCTACCTGATCCTGAACCAGCAGCTTGCCACGGAAGATTCGGGCAACACGCATTTCGCAAGTTTCGCGGACAACCAGCAGCTGCATTCCCTATACGAGAAATTCGTGCTCGAGTACTTCAGACGACACCATCGGCATTTGCACGCATCAGCAAAGGAGATTCCCAGGCAAGCGTCTGAAGGCGCCCCAGGTTTCCTGCCACGGCTCCAGACGGACATCGCGCTTACGACCGAGAACCGCACTCTGATTATCGATACGAAATGCTACGGGCGGATATTGAAAGCAAACGCTTTCGGCAATGAGATTCTTAGCCCTGCGCATCTCAACCAAGTAGAGTCATATGTGATACACGAACAGTATGGCAATCCGAAAAAAGTCGATGGGATGCTTCTGTATGCGCTCACTGATCGGGATGAAGAAAGAAACGAGCATTGGCAGGAAATCGGGATGGATCTCTACTGCTACACGCTCGATTTGAGCCGTGAGTTCAAGGACATCGCATCTCAGCTGGACAGAATCGCTGAATGCCTTGACCAGCAATGAGCGAAATGGTGATTGCGTACCTATCCGCGCTCCAAACTAGAAATCGCCTCGTCTTCTTTGTCCAGCTGGCAAACTGACTTCCCGCCGATGCCCGCGAACAGGTCCGTGAGCAACTCAATCTTCGCAATCAGCCTCTCGTCGATGCTCGACCCGTCGCGCAATCTGCAGAGCTCCTGGTAAACCTCGCGCATCGAGTCGCTGAGCATCTTGTACGTGCGCAGGTCGGGCGCGACGGTGAACTCCTTGTCCTCGAGCTTCATCATGATGTACTCCTGCTGCGTCACGCCCGCCGCTTTAGCGAGCAGCTCGATGCGCTCGGCTTGCTCTCGGCTCACGCGGAAGGCCTTGGAGATGGTTCTCTTCCTCCGGTAGTTGGGGCAGGGCACCTAGAACCCTCCTCTCTCGCCGTCGAGCACATCGGCCATCTCGGCCTGCACCGTGGGGAACAGGTGCGCGTAGCGGAACGTGATGTCGGTCGCCTCGTGGCCCATGCGGTCCGCGATGGCAAGCGCGGTAAAGCCCTTGTCGATGAGCAGGCTCACGTGGCTGTGGCGGAGGTCGTGCACGCGGATCTTCTTCACACCGCTCTTCTTGCACCCCTGCTGCATGGCGCGGTAGATGTGCGACTTGGTGACGGGGAACATACGGTCGTTCGCCTTGATGTCAGCGTTTCTCCCCAGGTAGTCGACAATCTCCTCCATGAGGAACTTCGGCAGCTTGATGGTGCGGATGGACTTGGGTGTCTTGGGGTCGGTGATGACGTCGCGACCTTTCAGCCGCTGATAAGACTTGTCGATGCGCATCGTGGACCTCTCGAAGTCGAACGCGGACGACATCAGCGCCAGCAGCTCGCCCTCGCGGATGCCGGTCCAGTACAGAATCTCGAACATCAGAAACGCGCGGGGCGACCCCATCATTTCGTCGGCGAACCTGAGGTACTCCTGCTTGGTCCAGAAGTTCATCTCGCCGGTCTTCTTGCTGCCCATCTTCATAGTGCGCACCGCCGGGTTGGGGTGCAGGTCGTAGTAGCGCGACGCGTGGTTGAGTATCGCCGTGAGTTGGTTGTTGACGGCGCGCAGGTAGGCTCCCTTGTAGAGGCTGCCGTCTTCCTTCTTCGCCGCCATGAGCTCGTTCTGCCAGCGAACGATGTCGATGCTCTCGATGTCGCACATGCGGTAGTTCTTGAAGTACGGCATGACCTTGTTCTTGACCATGTACTCCTTGCTGACCCAGGTGTTCTCGCGCAGGCGCGGCATCACATCGTGCCTGTACACCTCGAAGAACTTCTCGAAGGTAATCTCCATGGTGATGCCGGCGGACGCGATGAAGTCGTCCTCCCACGCCTGGGCCTCCTCAGCGGTGGTGAAGCCGCGCTTGCACTTGTGCACCTCGTCGCCGAACCTGTCCTTGCACCTGAACTGCGTGTACCAGGTCCCGTTGGCTGACTGCTTAACGGCCATCGTTCGCCCCCCCCCTTTTTTTTTCTTCCCAAAGTACGTCTGCTCGAAGAGCTCCTTGCTCACGCGGCCCGTGATGACCTTGCAACCGCGTGCCTCCATCTCGTCGTTGAGCTCGCGGATGATCTTGTACGCCGTGGTGCGGCACACGCCGAGCCTCTCGGCCACTTCTTTGGAGTCGACCATCCTCGTTGTCAATCCGCTCATGTAATACCTCCTAGCGTTCATATATGAACGGTTTTACAATTGCATAGTAATAGTTCATATCTGAACGGTCAATATATACCGTTCATTTTCGTGCTATAGTTTTCACATGTTTCAAACAGTGCGCGGAATGCTAGGCCAGGAGGAAGACTTGAAGACCGGCGACCTCATCAAGAAGTACAGGAAGATGCGCGGCATGGCGCAGAAGCAGCTCGCCGCCGAGTGCGGGCAGACCGATTCCGCCATCCGCAACTACGAGCTCGGCAACAGCTGTGCTATGTCTCAAAAGGTCGATGCTGTTTTGAAGCACTACGGGGCCCGCTACAGCAAACACATGAGCCCAAAACGCTTCCCCCTCAACGGAATCAGAGCCGACGTCAATGTGGTTCGAGCAAACCACGTGCTTGCAAAAGAAGTCATCCCGACGCCCAGCATAACCAGAACTCACCTGCCAGTCGGTCGATTGATTGAAGGGAATTAGGAGGTTCACCGTGGTAAAAAACGACAATTCTTCTGATGCTAACCTCATAAGACGCGAGAGCAGCGAATGCATCGTAATGTCTGCATTGAAGGTGGACTTCCATATACATTCTTCCGCCTCCGCGCATAAGGACGGTAAGAAAGTTAAGGAAAATAGCATCGAAAACATCGATGATCTGATTAAAGGATTGGTCGAAAATGATGTAAATATGTGCGCCATTACAGATCACGACATTTTCGATCCTGTCCTATACCAAAGACTCAAGGTGGAGGAAACTAGCGCGAACTGCATCAAGAAAGTCCTTCCTGGTGTTGAATTCACCGTTTCTTTCTCTGATATTGGAGGAAGGGGCGTACCGGTTCACGTCGTCACCATTTTTGACGACACCGATAAGGATATAGCCGAGCGTATCATTGGCGCGATTCCCGTTAGAAACGGGAAGCCGGACTACGATGATGGCAGCTCCTTTTCAGAGCAGCGCTACTGGGGCATCATTAGAGAAATTGACACAAACGTAGTGCTAATCGCTCATCAGAAGAATTCCCTCAACTCTCCTAACGGACCGAAAAAGGACGATGCGAACAGTGTCGGCGAGGAGGGGTTCAACGAGTTTCTCTTCATGGATTATTTCGAGGCCTACGAATACAAGAACCGCAAGAACGAGATACACAACAAGAACTACGTATACGAAACCGACACGAGGGAGAAGCTCAGATTCATTACAGGTACAGATTGTCATTCGTGGAGCCTCTATCCCTACACGAAAGGCGAGAACGCACCGTATGCGTTCACGTATTTACGCTGCCTTCCGACCTTCAAGGGGCTCGCAATGGCAATTACGGACGCGGGCAGAATAAGGCTGACTGACAACTTCTTTGGAGCTGGGTCAAAGACCCTCAAGGAGATCTCTGTTAACGTCAATGGCACCGATGTAACTATCCCCCTTTCCCCTGGAATCAACGCCATCATAGGAGACAACTCAATAGGAAAGTCGCTCTTGATCAGCAAACTCGCTTCATACGAGAGGGTCGATTCAAAAAAGAAATCGGGATATGAGGCTTACCTTGCAAAAAACAACGTCGTCGTACGCACCGTAATACCCCCTGGTGACCTATACAAGATCGATTATCAAGGAGACATTAGGAGACACTTCGAGGAGCTTTCCGGAGGAAGGGCAGATAGCGTGCTCGCGGAGCATTTCCCTGATCCAGTCGACCCATCTCCCTACATCGAGAAGGCCAAAATCGAAATCGGAAAGTACGTCGCAGCCGTTCGAGGATCTATCGAGTACCAGGAAAAACTTTCCTCCCTTGGTACGTTCACTATCCCGCCCAAGATGGATTCTTCGGCGCAAGGAAGCGTTAAATTTACTGCCCCCGTGAAGAGAGGCGAGACAAAGGGCCACAGCGAAGTCGTTAGCGGCATCAAGGCGATTCGGGCTTCGTTGCGTAAGCTGCAAGGTGAGCACAAGGGAATACTGGAACAGGAGGATCTCGATTCTTTCAAGACGATTGAAGCCGAGTTGAAGAGCATGGAAAACCGGCATCAATCCAGGTTCGAGAAAATTGCACGCGAAAACGCCGTGATAAGCGCCGTCAACGCCAGCGTAACAGAGTTCAAGAAAGCCGCTCGAAGGAGACAGACCGACTCGGAAAACGTCCAGCAGGATTTCCTGAGTGACAAGACATTAGCTATCGACCGAATCGCCGACCTTGTTGTTCGTGCGAGAGGCGTAAAGCCCTTTAGGTTTGACTTCGAACCTGTGCCGATCGACCCAAACAAGAACCCTGTAGGACGGTATGTCTTCGTTTCCAAGCTAGGCGAGAGAGAGCTTTCACCAAAATTGTTGGAGAAAGCTGTCGCGAAAGTTCACAAGTCAGGGCGATCGTTCGATATGCAAAAAGTGACAGAAAAGGAGCTTGAAGACACTATTGTCACCTGTCAGCCAGGCACTCAGTCTTTGATTGACTACTACGAGAGCCGGATTGTTAAGGAACTCGAGTCATTTCTGTCGGAAGGAAAAGCGATTACCAGGGACGGAGACGATGTATTCTCCGAGCTGTCCCAGGGATACAACGCGCAGATTTACTTCGCACTGCTGGCGGACATGGGACAAAGCAGAGGCGTGTATCTAGTCGACCAGCCGGAAGACCAGATATCCCAGAAGGCAATCAAGAGAGCTGTTCTGGAGGATTTCAGAGACCTTGCCCAGTACAGGCAGGTCATTCTTGTTACCCACAACCCCCAATTCCTCATCAATCTGGATGTTGACAACGTCATCTTCCTGAGCTGGGGCGATGACGGCCGGTTAAGGGTTCAGTATGGCGCCCTCGAATACGAGTGTGAGGATTACAAGATTCTCGATGTCGTTGCAGAGAATATCGATGGCGGCTTGGAGACGATCAAGAAAAGGATGAAGAGATATGAAAAAGCATATTAGTCTTGATGTTCGAGAAGACGCCTATCTGTTCAAAATGAAAGAAGAGTCAGGCGGCGAAGCGGCCGAGTTCTTGATCGGGAGGCCAGCGCTCGAGTTCAACACCACCGACTATTACAAGACGTTTTTCAAAGACTACACGGAAGGATGCGAGTTTGAATTCCAGGAAGAGGACGCCGACTGGGACAAAGAAACGTCATACGTCTACGGTGTTGTGAAAGAGATATCAGAAGGGGTTTGCGAGAAACTCTCTCAAAGCGAAGAGGCGAAAGCTTAGCAGCGCACCTATTCGGTTCATAGCGTACGCATTTGAACGGTCAATATATATACCGTTCACTTTCGTGCTATAGTTTTCACATGTTTCAGACGATGTGCGGAATGCTAGGCCAGGAGGAAGACTTGAAGACCGGCGACCTCATCAAGAAGTACAGGAAGATGCGCGGCATGACGCAGAAGCAGCTCGCCGCCGAGTGCGGGCAGACCGATTCCGCCATCCGCAACTACGAGCTCGGCAACAGGACGCCCGGAGACGAGCAAATAAAGGCGATTGCGACCGCTTTGACAATCTCCCCCGAGTCGCTGAGGGAAGTGCCCTTAGAATCCAGCAGGGAGGCCCTGGAGCTCCTCTTCAGGATCGCCGACGAGTTCGGTCTGGAGCCTATGGAGGTCGACGGTATGTTCGTGCTGGGCTTCGACACCAAGGCAAAGAAGGCTCCCAAGCTCGACGCGGCGCTGCGCGCCTGGAAGTCCCAATGCGACAGGGTCGAGTCCGGAGAGATCACCGCCGAGGACCTCGAGCTCTGGAAGCTCGAATTCGGAGCGTAGCCTCAACTGAAGACCATCATCCCAAATGCCGTCGAGCCAAAGTGCCCGGCGGCGTTTTCTATTGCCCTGAAACGCCTCCTGAACCATTGTAGGTCGATAGTTCTATTGATTCGGATTTTCGAGCCCGAGCGCACCACCCGATTCGACCCAAAATAACGACCGAAAACGCACGGGGAATAGTTGCATCTGGAATAGTTTCCAAGCGATTTCCAGCCTATGAATTCTTCCCAAAACCCCGCTTTCGCAGGGTGTGCCCGAAAATTTATTCCCCTATCACGAACAGGGCTTTTGAAAAATAACGCTTCCCAAAACCCCGTTGATTCGGGATTGATTCGAATCAGCGGAAATCGAGCCGTTTTCAGAGAAATAATAGTTGCAGGTGGCTTTGCGGATTATCACCAAGACTCAAATCCTACATAGGGTACATGCGGCCCCACAGCGACCGTCTGTCCACACCCCGCAGAATAAATCCTAATCAGAAAACAGCAGGTCAGATCACAAAAAGAGCCCCGATTCCTGTTGGAACCGGGGCTGATTCGGAAAATTTATTCTCGTTTGTTGCAGGTGGCTTTGTAAACCCCGAAACGCTCTGAAACAAACTCGGGCGCTTTGAATGGTTGCAGGTGGCTTACGGAAAAGTGATTCAGCCTACTCCCATTCAATTGTCGATATTCAGGAGTACGTGAACTCAATGGGGTGTCAGACCTGCGATTATGTTTACTCACGGCACCGCAAAATCATCCCAAAACCGGAACTCACTTGGAACTCAGCACTGAGTTCCACTTTAGCACGCGATAGCGCTGGAATGGTAACAGGTTACCGGGGAGTAAATCCCTGATCAGCGGAAACGTGAAACGATTGCGCGCAACTGAGCTCAAGCCGGAATTGACCCCCCCCCCAACACTCCCTGGGTTTTACCGGGGAGTAAATTTTCGCTACCAGGGAGTAAATGCTCTGAGCTGGGAAAACAGTATTTGAGTCCTAGCGACCGAGTTCACGTTGAATAGTTCTGAAACGAAGGGGAGCAGAGGAGAATGGAATACCCGTCTGTCTGCTTTTCGCAATCAGGTCGCTGCAGAACGGTGAGAGCACAAAACTGGAATTTTCCTTTATAACTCATGATATCTCTCATATAGATGTCTTGCATGAATGTTACTCTCTACAACGGCGTTGAATTGCAATACTCTGAATCCGAGTTCACGTCCCATTTTCAAGCAATCCGTGACCAGTTGCTCCTCGATATGCTGTCCGCGCGCATCTGAAGAAACGGCATAACTTGCATTACAGATATGACCGCATCTTCCAACATTGTTCGGATGGAGAACATATGCACAGTGGGTTGTATATCCTCTTTGCGGTCGATTGCGAATTCCGCCTTGCAAGTTACGTAGAAAATCAGTTAAAGGCTTTTGGCGGTCTGATTAATGAAACCAGAGGCTCCTGCGATTTATTTCTTGACTGAGTCACGCGAGTCTCGCGTGACTCAGTCAAGATTCAGTACTTTTCAGATAGTTTCCCCGGCTTGGCTGGCAATCCAGGCAGCCATCCGCTTTTTCGAACGCAAGGACTTCGAGTCTCTCGAGATAGGTTGGACTTCCCCAAGGGAACCACCCTTAACCTGATCGGCTGAGATGAGGACACCCTGGTCTTTATCGACGCCACTGCCATCGAGTCCGGCGAGAGCGGCAAGGTCTCCTGCAGCGACCTTGAGATTGCCGTGGCATCCTGGCTGGCAAGCAATTCGCCCGAGGACGATGTGTGGGTCCGCTTCGACATCATCGACATGCTGGTTGATAATAAAAAGATGGCCTTCTCTAATACGAAGAGGCCATCTAGGGTGAGCGATGGGAGCGTTGTGCCTATTTACCCACGAGGAGGAAAGGGGTCATTTCCGTGCGAGTCGCGTGCCCTAATCTTTCCGTCAACTCCGTGAATGTAGAGCTCGCTACTTTGGTTACGACTGACGTTTCGGCCGATGCTAATTGCTTCGGCTTGGGTGTTGGTTACGCGGTATGCCCTTGACGCTCCTTCGGTCTTAACTTGCCAGGTTCCGTCGGAACGCCGTGTCACATGTTGATTTGTGGAAGCCATAGAGCCTCCTTCCTGTTGCCTCTGCGCGGAAGCAGATTTATAATGGCAACGGTTGATTGTGTTTGCTCGATAATAGACTGCTGGAGCCCCGCTGCAACGGGGCTTCGTTTTTTGGCGGCTGGATAACGTTTAGCGCCATCAACTCGTCATCGCTCAGGATGAAGATACATCCTTCGATAAATAAAGTCAAGTCTAGTGTGTCCCAATATTGTAAAACTGTGTCCCGTATTGTACAATTCGAATTGGAAAGGAATAGGAGGAAGCCGTGAAGAAAAGAAACGTGATCAATCTGATTCGATACCATTCGGAGAGGAATGAGCCGGCATTTCGTGCCGAGGCTCTCGCTATCGCGCAGGAATTCGACAAGGCTGGTGATGCACAGCTCGCCGAATACATCATGGCCCTTCTCTCCGACGCCAACACTTTCGTCCCTCAGATGGACGAGGCTCCGTGCTTCCTGAGCGCGGTAAGTCCCGCAGTGTCAGCGTTGCCCTTGCCGGAAGCCATCGCTTCAGACATATCAGGCATCACCAATGCCATTCGCGGTAATGTTGGAGTGAACAAATTTCTGTTCCAAGGACCTCCTGGCACAGGCAAGACCGAGGCCGCTAAACAGATTGCGCGAATCTTGAACAGGGACATGTTCATGGTCGACTTTGACCTGCTCATTGATAGTAAGCTTGGCCAAACCGGAAAGAACATCGACGCCTTATTCTCCGAGATCTCCAGCTTCAGGCACCCGGAAAGGGTCATCGTATTGTTCGATGAGATAGATGCGCTTGCGCTAGATAGAAGCAGCAGCAACGACGTTCGCGAGATGAGCCGAGCCACCTCCATCCTCCTACGTGAACTCGATCGGCTGGATGACTCCATTGCCCTCATCGCAACCACCAACCTCTTCGATTCCTTCGATAGGGCGCTGGTCAGGAGGTTTGACGCATGCGTGAACTTTGATAGGTATTCGCAGGACGACCTTGTCGAGATCGCGGAAGTCATCGCAAACGAGCTGCTTCCACAGTTCAAGAATGCCGGCAGGGACATGCGACTTTTCAAGAAGATCCTGTCGCTGTCCAACGGTCTCCCTTATCCAGGCGACCTCAGGAATATGATTAAGTCTGCTATAGCATTTTCTGATCCAGAGAGCGAGTACGACTACCTCAAGCGTCTGTACAGACAGCTCGCGAATTCCGCTGCCATCGATGTTGACGTATTGAAGGAACAGGGATTCACGGTCAGGGAGATGGAGAAGCTCACGGGTATTTCCAAAAGTACGCTTTCCAGACAGTTGAGTGGAGGAAGCGATGAGTAACGCAATTCTGCAGTTGCGTGGCACCTTCAACCAAAAACGAAACTCGTCGCGTCCCGGCCCTCCGTCGCTTCCTGCCCGAAAAGCTGTGTCCTCTGAAAAGGTGAGGGCTCTTAGGGATTCCCTTGTCGGAATCCAGGAATACTGGGAGGGCTTCGAACATGATTATAAGCCCCTTGTTGCGATTCGTTATGAGAGGATCATCGCGAAGAGCGGTCGTGTGAGGAGGCTTCTGTCAGAGCCAGGACCAAGCTCGTCTAATAGCACTATCGTTGGAGCCAGGTTTCACGATAATGGCAAGTTCAGACAGCATGTGATCACCCACTGTGTAAGCGAGCGCTCTCTCGAGGCTGCCATCGAGGACCTGTCCAGCCTCGCTTCTTGCATTGATGCGCTGTGTGAAGGAGAGGTAACTCCGGACCGCCTGAAGGGGATCAATGAGCAGAAGGTTTCTTTCGAGCACCTGCCGTTGTCCAGAAGTGCTTTTTCTAGGCTCGTTGTTGACGTATGTCATGTCGAGCGTTTTGAACTGAACGTCCCTGAGGAGTCGATCGAAGAAACGTCCATGGTCACCCTGTACAAGGGGACAGGCATTGATAATACGGAATTTCTCAGAGAAATTGGCGTGGCGGAACTGAACCTTCGTACCTATGATGAATCTACTTACCTTTTGACTCCCGATCAGTACAGGCTTCTCTATAATGCAGCGCCTCAGCTGATTGCGATGGCGATAAAGGACATCAATGAGATTCCACGTGACGAGATTGTGGGGGATGAGAACGACTGCGGAATGATTCCGTCTCCTGGCAGTGAGCCATGGGTTGGCGTGTTCGATACCCCATTCGACGACAGGGTTTACTTTTCCGATTGGGTTAAAGCCACTGTCGAGGTCGACCCTGAGCTTATAGCTCCTGGTGACTATTCTCATGGAACCGGAGTGAGCTCCATCATCGTAGATGGTCCTTCCCTGAATCCGGGGATAGATGATGGATGTGGACGTTTTCGTGTCCGCCATGTCGGCATCGCTGCAGGCGGGAAGTTCAGCTCCTTCACAGTTGTCCGAGAAATCGAAAAGGCTGTCATCAGGTTTCCCGAGGTTAAGGTGTGGAACCTGTCCCTAGGGTCGTTCCTTGAATGTCCAGAGAACTTCGTCTCCGCAGAGGCTTCCGCCCTTGACAGAATCCAGGTGGAGCACGATGTGATTTTCGTAATCGCCGGCACAAACGATGAAAATTACTCAGGGGAAAAAAGGATCGGTCCGCCTGCTGACTCCGTCAACTCCCTTGTCGTGAACGCCGTGAGAATGGATGGCTCTCCTTGCTCCTACTCAAGGAAAGGCCCGGTGCTCTCGTTCTTCGCAAAGCCAGATGTCTGCTACTGCGGTGGCGATCGGGATCAGCCTATGTACGCCTGTCAGGAGCCGGGTAGGACGGCAATGGTTCTGGGAACTTCGTACGCCGCTCCGTGGATAGCAAGAAAGATGGCCTACTTGATCCATATTGTTGGGTTCAGTAGGGAGATTGCGAAAGCCTTGATTATCGACTCGGCTGGCGGTTGGAGACAAAGCGACAATCCTCATCATCTCGGTTACGGCGCCGTGCCTAAACGGATCGAGGATATTCTTTCGACTTCAGACGACGAGATTAAGTTCGTCCTGAATGGAACATCTGAACTGTTCGATACATACACGCATAACATTCCCGTGCCGGTCGTCCATGACAAGCATCCATATTATGCGAAGGCGACGCTTTGCTACTTCCCGCATTGCGAGCGAAGCCAGGGCGTTGACTACACGAGCACGGAGATCTCTATGACGTTTGGACGTCTGAATGGGGAGAAGATCCAGCCTATCGACAACAATAGTCAAGACCTTGAGGGCTCTTTTACCTACGAGGAAGAGGCGAGAAAGTTCTTCCGCAAGTGGGATAACGTCAAGCGCATTGCGGAGGAAATCAACCCCAGGGGACGGGGAAAGAAGAGCTACGAGAATGGGTTGTGGGGCATCAGCTTGAAAACCAAGGAACGACTTGACGAGAGTTTCGGCGAGAATATGCGCTTCGGGCTCATTGTTACGCTGCATGCAATTGATGGCGTGAACCGTATTGATGATTTCATCCAACGGTGCTCTTTCCGTGCTTGGATCGTCAACAAAATCAACGTTGAGACGCAAGTGGATATCTTCAATACCGCAGAGCAGGAGATCGAATTTGAGTGACAAGGACTGAGTGCTGCAGTGAGTTTTGACAGAGGAAAACAGCTAGAGAATATAGAGGGAGCGGCCGGCAATCAACCTTAGGTGCCGAAAGGATTGCAAAGAGATTCTGCTCCCAGTAAAGCGCGACGAGGCGATGAGGAAGTTCGAAGAGTATGGAAGCAATCAGCAAGTTGTTAGCGATACTGGGGATTCGGGGTTTCATTCAATTCGAAACCTTCTTAGGCTATTCCTACTCAATCGTCGCAGGACCCGTTTCCGTGTAGTCAGCAGTGCGCGTGAGCTGGGGCTCCCTCTGCTCTCCTGTCGTGAAAACCATGTAGTCACCCTGTAGTCAGCGGTGACTACATACTCTGTAGTCACTTCAGGAGAGTATTTTTCACCCGACCGAAGAGTGACACGTTTGACCTGCGAAAACGTGGTTCGATTGCGCGCAACTGACTACATGAGAGGAAGCGGTGCCGACGGGGTGGGGCACTCCCCGACCCAAGAGTGACGATTTCCGAGTGAAGAGTAGCTGTCCTGAACTGCGGGGATTCGGCTTCACGGCACTGAAGCTGACTACATACCGAAAAACCCGATTATTCAATCTCGCGTAGACCGAGGACCATGGCTAGCGTGTGCTTCACGTCAAACCCCAAGCTCCAGACGTGCTGAGCTAACCCATCTCCGCTAAATACGGGAGCGAGAATGTCAATGACATCCCCCTCGAAAGTGTACTTGCCTTTTGCCTTCTCTCTGGCCTCATGGCGGAATCGGCTATATTGTCCTGGGTCGGTAAAGTTCACAACAGCCGCACTGTCCCTGATTTCAAAGTTCACTCCTCCGAACCGCTCCCTCAGGTTTTCTAAGATTTCCACCGCTCCATTTGTATCCAGCGAAGGCCCAAGCGCTAAATCCCTTGCCTGCTCGTTTTTCTCAAGAAAGGCTTCAAGCGGCCAATCAGTAACATCACTGAGCTCTATGAAGTCCAGTAAGTCAAAAGAAACTAAGCGATTTCTGATATCTTCCTGCGGGTTAACAGCCGGCATTAAATAGATTGCCATGCTGCGTGCAAGCCAAATTGCCGATTCTTCTGCGGAGAACGAATTCCACGGCTCCCTAATCGACTCCATTGCCTTGAGGAGCTCTACGCAGTGGTAGTCACCACAGGAGATAAAGTACTTCCGTGTCATTCCGTGTGTCGTCTCTGAATCGGCAATCGGATCGAGGGAGAATCTCCTCTCCGAGAGCCAGGCATCCAGCCGCGCCCGCTGCTCTTCGGTAGGTCCGCTGTCATACGTAAACTGACGGTCGGGTCCGCTGACTGATTGGTAGACGTTCGACTCGTATTTGAACTTCTCTCTGCACATCTCGAGGAAGTAGATACTTTGCGCAGCGTGCAGAAAATTCTCGTCGGGGCGGAAGCGGATGTTGTGATGGTAGTTTAGGTTTATGGACTGCCATTCCCCTATAGATAGGGTCTTCAAAAGCCGATCGGCCAAGATGGCTTCCTCAGCAGCCTGCCTGTAAATTCCTCCCTCGATAGATTGGAGCTCTTGTTTTGAAGGCCGGTGCTCGGCGATTTCTCTGTCGAGGGCGTCTTGCTTCATCTCTTCCAGTCGGGCTTCCCAGCCTGGCGCACGGCAATACCTTAGGCGGTCTTCCGCATCGGCAAGGGAATCCCTGTAAGTGCACGCGATCTTCTTCAATTCGCTTTCTGCGGAATCAATCGAAACGCGTTCACTCGGATTCTGGCGGACCATTCGCTCAACGAGGCCGTCGAGGTCGGACAGAAGCGGATACGCGTCTCCTATCCGCCTGAAGGCGCCTCCTCTCGGGACTTGCAGCGTGAAGAGCTCGTTCGTCATCAGCCCAAGGGCGAAGACGTCGGCGGCGGGTCCGACATCCTTCTGGTCCTCTCCCTTCATCTGCTCAGGAGCGAAATACGCTCTGTTCGCTAGCAGCTCCTTCGTCAGCGTCTTTACTGAACCGTCGAAATGCGCGATTCCGAAATCCGCTAAGACTAGGTGCGGTCCCTTTGGGTCGACAAGGACATTCTCTGGCTTGATGTCGCGATGCACCACGCCGTCGGCCTGAATTGAAAAAACGGCATCGTAGAGCTGGCTCAGGAGATTGAACTTCTGTTCTATGGGAACCCTCTCTGAAATCCAGTCTCTCAGGGTGCTCTCGAAGTACGGCATTACGTACTGAAGCTGCTTGCTGTCGGTATTCTTTCCCGTCGCCGTGCCTTTTTCCTCTGCGGATATGATTTGGATGACATGCTGCGAGCGGAATTTCCTGCAGTACTCGACTTCCTCCCGAAGGCGGTCGTTCTTGGTCTTGTTCTCCTTTTTATTTTCGTTGTAGAGCAGGATTGTCTTTATCGCATAGTGCTGACCTTTCGACTCTGCAAGGAGTACCGTGCCTTGCCCGCCCTGACCCAACTGTTTGATGATCCGATATGAGATGCCGTTAACATCGATTTCTTTTTCCATGTGAACCTCCACCTAATGGGACAGGAGAACTGCATTTGATGAGCGATTTCAGAATTCTTTAATTCTATTTCATCTCTTTGCATGGCCTTTGTTGACAGGAGCCTATTTACCCGGCTCGAACTTTTTGGCCGAATCGACTTGAAATCCAACCAACGCAATGATACGAATCAAGAATTCCTTGTCCGAAGGAACCACTGTACTCTGCGTGCATCTCGTCGATTGAAAGCCGCTGGACTGATTTTTCTCACAAGGGCTTCAGTGCGTGGGCGATTACTTCTTACCCGCGAGAAGCTGTCGTGAGAAAATTCGAAAAGCCAATACTCTGATTGACCGTTTTAATCGAATGGGAGCATAGCAATGCCTATCGACTTCAATGAAAACAGGGCTGAATACTTTCCTGCATCCGATCTTGCAGCGCCGTACTACTTCGAACGGGCTGGCGAGGTTTTGGGAAAGTGGACCATGCAGGACATCGTAACCGTGAATGACGCCATCGAGGTGCATCAGTGCAGGATGATTGCAGAGGCCTATGGCAATTATCTCGAATGCGCGGATCCCGCAGCGCTAACCGAGTCTGCTGGAAGGCTTTTCGGCGCTGCGTGCGGAGTGGTTTCGGGCCTTATCGAGAGCAAGGGCCTTACGGCAGTCTTCGATGCCGTCGAGTTGCGGTACGCGGAACATTTCTGGGAGTTTCTCGCCGCGGCGAGCTTATGGGGCAATGTGTCGAGCAAGAACTTTGAGGCTCTGCTCAATGCTTTCCCAAATCAGATTTCATGTCTTCTGGGGTATCGGCAGGTGGTGAGCCGGTACGATGCATCGCTGACAGAGGCCATGCGAGCCAACGCCCGCATTTCAGCAGAGGCCATCATCAGCGCTTTCGCCGCGAAAGGCAATGAGGATAAGGATCTCTGCCTGCCGCGGTCCCTCTCAAACGCCGGAATTGACCAAATCATGCTGTCCTATCTCGGCGGCACACCCCCGAAGGTAAACCTTAACCATGTTCGCGTTCTTGCCAGATGGCCCTCAAGAGCAAACGATAAATACAGCCCATCTCCCGAGGTGAGAGTCACGGCGAAGAGGCGTGCCATATTCCTAGAGAAGGAGATGTTTCCCGACCCAAATGCCGGCGTGCGCGTTGGCTCGGGTGTGCAGTTCTCGCCAGAGCAGAAGGCATGCAAGAAGGTGACGTATGAGAACGGCATTCTCAATCGCACGTTTAGCCTGGAGTGGCTTCAAGAATACACAGACCATGCAACCGTGCTCAACAACTTCCTCTACGTCTTCGACCTTATAGGAAGAGACGGCATACTGAATTGCTCTTCCCATGAGCGGACCGCATCCACGCTGTTGAAGGTCATGGGTCTGCATCCCCATGACGAGTACCAGATGACGCTTGAGGCGAGAGTAGAGAATATGGCTGTGCCAGGAGAGATTCTCTTGTACGAAAAGCTCTTGTTCGAGAACGAAACGAGGCTCGAAGACGCAATCGAATGGTTCTTCAACGACTATATCAAGGACGAGTTCGAAGTCGAAGGCTTCAGCATCAGTCTCCCGACCGAGGGCACATCTTGGCTGGACAAGTGCAAGGCGATCGGTCCCGAGATCGAACGCGCGCTCAAGGCGTTCAAGTTATATGCTGAGAATGAGTTTATTGATACTGACTATTTCCCGTACGTAACCATAAAAGACTTCAGGGAGGTTCCCTCGCTGCTCGACAGGAAGTACCTTGTTGAGGGTGAGAAATTCGAACTTCCTGCCAACTTGCTTCTCAGCGACCAGTCGCCGCTCGCGCACTCACCCACGCATCCAGAAGACGGCGAAGGGTTCTATGGGCTGGTAAATCGCTTTCGTCTCACGGAAAACGATTTCTACGAGGTCTATCGTCCCCGACTAAAGTATTTAATCGACAACGGATTCGTGGAAACCGAAGACGACGGTGTGCTGCACCTGACCCTACGGGCCCACCTTGTTGCGCTGGTATGGAAACGGGGGGCGGCAAGGCGTAGCGATTTCGTCGGCCATTCTGACCAGATTGAGAAAATGGTGTCAGAAAAGACAATAGCATACTCGAGATCCCTGTTCTCGCCGGATGAGGCGGACTACCTGAGCTATCTGCTCAACAACGCGAAGTCCAGCAACGCCCTGGCCTTGAGGAATAAATACGACCATGGATCTGGCTCGGTATCCGACCTCACGGAGAAGGGGATGGAGTCCGACTACTGTCTCATGCTGGCGGCGCTGATCGGCATTGCGCTGAAAATCAATGAGGATCTCTCGTGCGCGACCGGCAAGGGCGGCCTTGATCCTTGTGATTTGGTCGACTGGCCGTTGATGGAAGAATGAAGGCCGTAGGAGGAAAGAAACCCGTGCCGAAGACTAAGCATAGGCCAGAGGCACATCAGTCGGCGGTGGTTGCACATCACGCAGTCACTTGAAGGAAGCATTTTTGCAAGGCCAAAGATTGATGTGTCTGAGTTGCGAAAACCATGAACTCAGCGTACAAGCTGACTATCTGGTCGCTGTCACAGGTGCCTTCCTTGCGCTATGGCCTGGATGTCTGTTCACGGAGTCCCCTCACCATATCGCCACAACTTCGGAGCTCGACGCTCATTTGCGCTTGCCTTATCTCAACTTTTTTGGAGAAATCAATAATAGTTCCGAGGTTATGTTTCAAAAAGTATATCCAGCTGGACTTCATATTCTCAGACCAAGCTCAGATAAAACTAGAGCGAGGCCCGCCTTTACAAAACCCGAAGGTTCTCCATGCGGCTCTTTCTGCCCGACGGTAAGCAGGATATCAATCAACGCCTATTTGAAGGAGTGGACGTCTGTTCCCATTTGCTCGTTTTTGGATTCCAGGTCAGGCTATCTGCAAAACCGGTAAACACAGGATCGAAAAGTCTGCTCGCGAGTTCGACTGACGCGTCAATGATCCGAAGCGAATGGGGCAGACCCGTCTGAGAACACAGCTTCCCGAACTGCCGTGCATGAGGCTCTCCCCATTCATTTGGGATGCCGAACGTCTCAGGCAGGGCGATGTCACGCACGGCGCCCTCCGCAGCACGCACTCCCGCAGCTTTCTTCCGTCTATGGAGCATGCCACTGCGTAGACCGCAATATCAACGAGGTCCTTCACACGGGAGGAAGCCCTCCCGTCGTGCCTTTCAACCAGTGAACAAAGCTTATCCGCTAACGCGTTCTCGACGGAATAGACCAGATAGTCGCATACCTGCAACCCTTTGACATCAATCCTGTTCGTAGGGGAGACGAGCTCCGTACTCTCGAGAGGAGCCTCGTCGACAACGAGGTCGATGGCGATGGGTTGCATGCTTTTCGGGCCGAGCGTGGGCTGGAAAACAACACGCATTCCGCTCCGGTATTCGTCCTTCACCTTTATCGAGTCAGCGGATGCAAGCATGAACCGCATGTGATCGCCAAGGTCCGTAGAGGCAAGCCTCTCCAGCTCTTCGAGGGCACGCTCAAGAGAACGCTCCTTTCAGAGCAGGTCGATATCCTTCGTCGCACGCGCGTCCGCGGTTCTGGCGAGCATGCTCTGGCCGCCCTTAAGCACGAAGACGTGATGCGGGTCACTGAAAATACGGCAAAGGAGCCTGTGGAAATAGAAGCCGGTCATGGCCCGGCCCGTGTCGAGCGCCGATCGCCTGGCTGCCGCCTTTGCGGCGATCTCGAGTGCCGCCGGGGTCTTGTGTCTCATCCAACGCGCTCCTTGTCGAGGTGCCGTTCCATGAGTCCGCGGATCACCGACAGCGATTCCTGCACACTCTTACTCTCCGGCTGGTCGGCGATTATCTTCACCAGACGGTTGTAGTCGAGATTGCCCGCAGAGCTGAAGGCGTATTCCACCAAAGACCATTCTTTGTTGTCCAGGCGGAGGTCGACGAGCGTTCGCTCGGGCCGCGTGACGGGAAGCTCCTTGATCCAGCTCACGTCGTCCGGGTCGACTCTTCTGATGGCGAAGCTCGCCGATTCCACACGGGAGTTGATGCGCCGCGGTGCGTAGATACGATACGGCAACAGGTAGAAGTCGCCGAGGTTCTGCAGGCTTGCCGCGGTCGATCCGTCGATCGCGATCCCGTCCCAGGTGCCGGCCTGTATGCGCTCGTGGGTGAACGCAGCTGGAGCGGTCAGCTTCCAGAGGGCCGCGAGCTCGTCCGTGAAATCGCCTTGCGAACCGGCGAGCCTATATGCGCCGTGCGCTATTCGCTCGGCTCGGTCGGGGGCCACGGCTTGGGCAGGGCGTTGCGCGTGATTCCTAGCCGTGCGGCTTGGGCCGTGGTGAAGACGCCCTCCGAGGAGGAGAGCCCGTTGAGCGCTGCTATGTGATTCGAATAAGTCATGTTGCAATTGTACGCTTTCAGCAGACATACGCAACTGCATCAAAAGAAGAAGCTGTTACGATGCTCTCCAAAGGATGCGACTAGTTGCTACTAGATGCTACTAGAATGCACTAGATGGACCTACTCCCACTCGACGGCTGCAAAACCAAGAGCATGAACTCAACGGATTGTCTGACCAGCTATTATATTTATTTTTGGGTGCGCAAAACCATTCTAGAACTGGAACTTACTTGGAACTCAGCACTAAGTTCCAGTCTAGCACGCGATAGCGAGAATGGATGCGGGTCGCTTGGGGAAGCAAATGGCCTGGACTGCGAAAGCGTGGCCATGTTGCACATGGCCGATTTCTCTTTTGAATTGGCTTCTGCAAGGGCCCCGTAATTTCCCAGAGAACAAACGATCCGGCCCGCGAAGATGAAAATCGGTAAGCTTGACCCAACCTCATACATCCAAATCGTCGAAAACCGTACGCCCTGCGTCGATCTGCTGCTGACGTTGGAAATCGCGGTTTGACGGCATGGTTTGCGTTCGTCCCGCGATTCGAGGTTTCAAACCAGGCCGCTCGGTGCCCCTCGGCTTTATGGCATCGACGCAGGCGGGCTGCACAGCATCTGTCGTCAAGCCGGAGGAGCATCGTTTGATAGCCTGTTCCTCTCCGCATCAACGAAGGGGTCGACCCCGTATCCCATCACCTTCCACGAGCCTGGCTCCCAATCAGCAGCCGGAGCGGTTCCATCTAGTCAGGAGAGACGGATCGACGCGGTTCACGATCTACCCGAAGTGCGGAGCCTTATCTTTGCGTTGGCCGCTGTGGCAGCGGGCCTGACAATCTCCTCTATCTCGTATCCCTCAATCGGATGGGGAGAGTAGAGCTTTCTCGCCTCGCTGACCTGCGCACCTGGCGTTTTGTTCGTGAAGTTGGGAAAGAACGACCCCAACACCCCGTAATTCTTCGCCTTCCAGGCCTCGAGGAATCCTGCGCAGCTCCTGACGAGCTCTTCGTCTGGGCCTGCGGGATGCTCGAGATCCACATGGTGCTTCTTCCGGTTCTCGAGCCTCCTGTCATTTTTGGCGTTGCGCCTCTGCATATCCGAGAAATCCTTGAGCACTTAAACAATATTAGGAGGGTCTTCATCTTCGGTCTCTCGTTTTCTAATCTCGGCATCGACCCAGTCTCCGACGGAGAGGAGCACGCACCACGCTTTCGAGGCAACCACGTCGTTGTCGTAGTCGGTGACCATCCCGTGCATGATTCCGTGACGGTAGACTTCGCAAACCGGTTCATCTATCCTCGCGTGGATTGATTTCGTGAAGGCCTTCTGGATGGACGGGAGTCCATCCCACACGGTCGCGACGCAGTCTCCCGCATGGAGCTTTTCGGACTCCCTCGTATGGAGGCCCTTCCTCCCTTCGGACCGGAAGGCGTCGTTTACGAATCCGTCCATCACGGTGACCGTCACGAGGACCGAGCTGCAGTAACGTCCCTGGAGGTAGTCTTGTTCGGCCTTCTTCAGGAGCGGTATGCGCGAGCGCATGTCGGGAAAGCGGTTTAGCCTGGCGATCATTCGACGCAGAACTTCTTCCTCCTTGAGATATTCGACGAGCTCTCGTTCGGCTTCTTCGGGCGTAGGCTTGCCGATAACCGCGCGCGTTCTTCCGAGCCATTCGAGTCCCGACGCGTTGCGCCTTAGTTCCTTGATGGAGGGGAGGTCGTTGGCTGATTCGTGCTTACTCGGGTTTTTCGTGGTCTTCTCTCGTCATCGATGCCTCATCTCGAGTCTGTTGTGCCGCTCCGCGGCACAAATCAAAGTATGGCAAGTGCTTTTCTTCAAGTCAGGTAATTGAATGGACACGGCTCAACCCCTGCCCCTTGCCGTTCGCTAGGCCTCGTTTAAAATGGATCAATACTGAACCAGAATTCAACGGTACCAGGGATTGAGGGGGTAGGGCATGCAGGTTCTCAAGGAAGAGGTGCGCGAGCGCATACTCGCCGCAGCCATCCGGGTGTTCTACGAGAAGGACTTCCGCAGCGCGAAGATGCAGGACATCGCAAAGCTGGCCGACGTGTCGGCGAGCCTGCTGTACTCGTACTTCGAGAACAAGGAGAAGCTCTTCGAGGGCGTCGTGTCGTCCGTTCCCTTCGATTTCGATCGGATCGCTCGCGAGGAGGAGTCCATCCTCGAGGGGACGCCTTCGGAAAGGTTCCGGATCGCAGCCGAGGGGCCCCTGCTCGACATGCTGGCCCATCACAAGCTATTGGTCATCCTCGTCGACAAGAGTCAGGGCACCGCCTTCGAGCACGCGAAGGACGACTTCGTCGAGAGCATCGAGCGGCACATCCGCTACATGGTGAACGAGCGCGCTCCTCTGCGCTATCCCGACCTGCTCGCCCATGTGCTCGCAAGCAACTTCGTGGAGAGCCTGATGGAAGTGGCCCGCCATTACAACGGCAGAGACGAGGCCCGCGACATGCTGGCGCTCATCGCCCAGTGCTACTACGAAGGGGTGAATTCCCTGTGACGGGCGCTTCACAGTGCCGTTTCGAATCCTTTTGATTTTCAATATTGAATTATAATTCGATAATGATATAGTTAACTTAGGTGAACTAGTAATGACCGCGTTCACTTTCAATTTCGAATTATAATTCAATATTGAAGGAGGTGTCTTTTGTGCAAAACAAGAAAGAGCTGGTCAAAGAAATGACGGCGAAGAGCAGTCTCTCGAACGCCTTGTTCTTGACCAGGGCGGTTCTCGGGCTTGTTCCCACGATGCTGGTGATCTACCTCGTCCACCTGTTCATGGGCGGCGTGCTCTCGCCTCAGGCAGTTGCCTGCGCTGCGGCGGCGATGGTGGCGTGCGTGGCGGGGAAGGCGGGGTGCATGTACGCGGCGACGTGGAAGGCGCATCGGGCGGCGTACTCGTGCCTGACGGACATCCGCCTGCGCATCGTGCGCCATCTGAAGAAGCTCCCTTTAGGTTTCTTTCAAATCAGAAGGCCGGGAGACCTCGCGAACGTCATGCGCAACGACGTGGAACAAGTGGAGGTGTATCTTGCCCACGGGCTACCCGAATCGGCCTCGGCCACCCTGTTTCCCGCCGCCGCGTTCGCCCTCATGCTCGCAGTGGACTGGCGCCTCGCCCTGTGCATGATGGCGGGCCTGCCCCTCATGTGGCTCGTGAAGAAAGCGGCGGCCCCCGCTTGGGCGAAAGGTTTTGAGATGGTGGCCCAATACGCCTCCCGCATGCAGAACAGCCTCATGGAATACGTCGCCAACATAGCGGTCATCAAGGCATTCGGGAAAGAAGAGCGCAAGACGGAGGAGACGATCGGAGCGGCGCGCGATTACGTGAATTGGGCGACGAGTTCGATGAACGACGTCTCGGTCCCCATGGCGCTTATCGCCCTGTTCATGGAGTCCGGGACGGTACTCGTGCTGATCGTGGGAACATGGCTCCTCTCCACGGGCGGCATATCAATCGAACGCCTCATCTTGGCCATGGTGCTTTCTGCGGCTTTCACTTCCTCAGTAGCCAAGACGGCGACCCTGCAGCACTACCGCTTCATGTTCGACCGGGCGATGACGGGAATCGAGTCAGTGCTGGGCGTCGAGGCCGCAGACCCCATCGAGAGCTCCGAGGAGCCTCGGATGGGGGACATCGAGCTAGACGGGGTTTCGTTCTCCTACCCGCAGAGCGAGGAGGACGGCAACGAGAGAAAGCAGGCCCTCGATTCAATAGACCTCGTGTTCCGCCAGGGGAGCACGAACGCGCTCGTGGGCTCTTCGGGATGCGGGAAGAGCACGCTCGCTAGTTTGATCATGGGATTTTGGCAGCCCGACAGCGGTTGTATCACGGTAGGCGGGCGGAACCTGTCCCGCTTTTCCGAAAAGCAGGTGTGCAGCTTGTTTTCCATGGTTCAGCAGGACGTCTTTCTCTTCAATCAGACCATCGAGGAGAACATCCTCATCGGCCGGCCGGACGCGAGGCATGAAGAGGTCGTCGAGGCGGCCCGAAGGGCGCGCATCCACGACTTCGTATCCGCGCTCCCGCACGGCTACGCGACGGTCGCCGGGGAAGGTGGCGTTCAGCTCTCGGGCGGCGAGCGCCAGCGCATATCGATTGCCCGGGCAATGCTGAAAGACGCCCCCTTCATCATCCTCGACGAGGCGACGGCTGCGGTCGACGCCGAGAACGAGGCCCTCATCCAGGAGGCGATAGACGACCTGTCCCGCGACAAGACGGTCGTGACCATAGCCCATCATCTGAACGCCGTCCGCAGAGCCGACCAGATCGTGGTGATGGAGGAGGGCCGCGTGGCCGGTTTTGGGACGCACGAGGAGCTCATGGGCGCGTGCGCCCTCTACCGGGAGATGGTCGCCAAACAAGAACAGGTGGACAACTGGGACATCAGGGAGGCGTCGTCATGGTAAAGGAGATTCTGGGTAGCATGACCCCCGCCGGCCGGCGCATGATGGCCGCGAGCATCGCCGCCTTCTCGGTTTGCGCGCTTTCAAGCGTGGCCATGGCCCTTGTCGTCCTTGCGGCCATCCATTCGGTCCTGAACGGACCGGTCGATCTCGCCCCTTATTGGGCGGCGCTCATCTGCTGCCTTCTTGTCAAAGGGGGCTCCAATATCGTGGCCGACAAGCAGAAGCACTGCGCGGGATTCGACCTTGTTCTGGAGATCAGGATCGCCGTCGTCCGGCGCTTGAAGTCGCTTTCCCTCGGATTCTACACGGGAGAGCGCCTGGGGGAGATCGGCGATATCGTCCACAAGGACATCGACAACATGGAGATGGTAGTGGGGCACCTGTGGACGAGGATGGCGGCCGATTTCATCGTCGCGGCGGTCCTGCTCGCAGCTGCAGTCGTCGTCGACTGGCGCATGGCGCTGCTCATGGTCTCGACCCTGCCCATCGCCCTCGCCCTTCTCGTGGCGGGCCTGAAGAAGGCGCAGGCCCTCGAAGGGAGATGCGGCGACGATGCCGCGGACATGACGAGCCTGTTCGTCGAGTACGTGAAGGGCGTTCCGCTCTTGAAGGCCTTTGCTGAAAGCGAGGCCCTCGACCGCAGGCTCGAGGCGACGGTGGCGGATTTCGGCGCGAGCAGCAAGGCGGCGTCGCGAAACAGGGCGCTCGTGCTGTCCGCCTACAGTTTCGTGGCGGACCTCGCGTTCGTGGCGATGGCGGCAGGCGGCGCCCTGCTCGTGCAGGCCCACTCCCTGCCCCTGTTCGTCTACCTCGGCTTCGTTGTCGCGAGCGTGGAGTTCTACAAGCCGTTCTTCGCCATGGAGTCGCATTGGATGAACTATCTCAAAGTGAGGGACAGCTTTCACAGGATAGAGAAGATCGTCCGCGCGGCCTCCGTTCCCGAGCCCGATAAGCCGCGCACGCCCTCGTCGCACTCGATCGGGTTCGACCAGGTGCGCTTCTCCTACGGAAGGGACTCGTTCGAGCTGTCCGAGGCGACGTTCGCGGTTCCCGAGCGCACCATGACGGCGCTCGTGGGCGAGTCGGGATCGGGCAAGAGCACGTTGACCAGCCTCTTGCTGAGGTTCTGGGACGTGGACGAGGGCTCCGTGCGCATCGGCGGCGTGGACGTGAGGGACATCCCCTACGACGACCTTCTGGCTTCCATCAGCGTCGTCATGCAAGACGTGCGCTTGTTCGCGGACACCATCGAGGGGAACATTCGCGTAGGCAAGGCGGGCGCGACGCACGAGGAGGTGGTGGAAGCGGCCAAGAGGGCCTGCATTCACGAGTCCGTGATGTCGCTTCCGCAGGGCTACGAGACGCCCATCGGGGAGAACGGCGTGGGACTCTCGGGAGGTCAGAGACAGAGGCTGTCCGTTGCGCGCGCGTTTCTGAAGGACGCCCCCATCCTCGTGCTCGACGAGATGACGAGCAGCGTGGATCCGGTCAACGAGGTGCTCATGCAAAGGGCGATCTCTGCGCTCGCACAGGACCGGACGGTGCTCGTAGTGGCGCACCACCTGAGCACCATTCGCTCTGCCGACCAGATAATCGTGATGCAGCAGGGGAAGATCGTGCAGAGGGGCGCTCATGAGGAGCTCCTCGAGGAAGGGGAGGGTTACTACCGGACGCTTTGGGAGCAAGGAGCCAAGACGGAGGGCCGAGCATGAACGCCTCTGCGCGCATCGTCCTCGACCAGGTGACGTTTCGATACGCAGGGGGAAACGACGCTGCGATCCGAAGCGTCGACCTGGACATCCGCGAAGGCGAGTTCGTGCTCTTGACGGGGAGGAGCGGGTGCGGGAAAACCACCGTCGCCCGCCTCGTCAACGGGCTCGTCCCCCATTTCCACGAGGGCGAGCTGGGCGGGGCGGTCAGAATCGGGGGAACGGACACGCGCGAGCTCGACATCGGGGAAATCGGGAAGCTGGTCGGTTCGGTCTTCCAGGACCCCCGCAGCCAGTTCTTCATGACCGATGCCACGAGCGAGGTGGCGTTCGGCTGCGTGAACGCGGGACTGCCGCGGACCGAGGTTTTGGAACGGGTCGAGGGAGCGTTTCGGCGCATGGGAATCCAGCGTCTGCGGGGCAGGAGCGTGTTCGGCCTCTCGAGCGGGGAGATGCAGCTGGTGGCCGTTGCTTCCTGCTATGCGATGGGGCCGTCCGTATACGTCTTCGACGAACCGTCCGCGAACCTCGACATGGAGGCCGTGGCCACGCTCAGGAAGGCGATGTCCGAGCTGAAGCGCGAGGGGAAGACCGTCATCGTTTTGGAGCATCGCCTCTTCTACCTGTCCGGCCTCATCGACCGCATGGTCGTCATCGAGGACGGTGGCGTGTCGCGCGTGTACGACGTCGACGACGCGATGCTCCTCGACGACGCCTCGCTTGCCCGCATGGGCCTCAGGAGCCTGAGGCCCGAGTCAGCACTGGAGGCCAGGACCGTCCGCGATCGGGCCTTCTCGAAACCCGAGGGGACAGCGCTCGAGGTGAAAGGCCTCAGGTTCTCGTACGCTTCGCGCCGCACGGCGGGAAGCGCGGAGGGAGCCTCGCGCGGCTCCTGCGTCCTCGGTTCTTTGAGCTTCTCCGCGCAGTACGGCGAGGTGATCGGGATCATAGGGGAGAACGGTGCGGGGAAGACGACCTTGTCGCGTCTGTGCTGCGGGCTCGAAAAGGAGGCCGCGGGCACCGTCTCCGTCGACGGCGAGGTCCTTTCGCCCAAGGAGCGGCTGGGGCGGGTCCGGCTGATCATGCAGGATCCCGACTGCCAGCTTTTCAGCGACAGCGTTCTGGGGGAGCTTTCGGTGGGAGGGCGGAGGGATGCCGGGGCCTGCGAACGAGCTCTCAGGGAACTTGGGCTGTGGGATATGAGGGAGGCGCATCCCGCAACGCTTTCACGCGGGCAGAAGCAGCGCCTCGCGATAGCATGCGCCCTCGTCGACGAGGCCTCGGCCTATTTCTTCGATGAGCCGACGAGCGGTCTGGACAGGGAGAACATGGAGAAGGTCGCCTCTGCGATCCGGTCTCTCGCGCGAGCCGACGGCGCCGTGCTCGCCGTCTCGCACGATTTCGAGTTCCTTCTTTCCGCGTGCAATCGCATCCTTCATCTGAAGGACGGGCTCATCGTCGACGACTTCGCGCTCGATGGCTCGACGCAGGGGAGGCTGTCGGAGTCGCTTTGGAAGGGAGGTGCGCAATGGAACCTTCCCGCAGATGCCTAGATCCGCGCACGGTCCTGCTCTCAACCTGCCTTTTGGGGGTTGCGGCGATGCTCTCCAACCGACCGGAGGCAGCTCACGCGGCATGCGCTATCGGGGCGGCGTGCGCTCTTGCCGCCGGAGCGTGGCGGCCGTGCGCCGTCCTGTCCGGCGCTTACGTTCTTATCGCCGTCGTCATGGCCCTTGTCGAGGGAGCCGGCGGAACGACGCTGTCGGTTGCCGTAACCATGCTGAGCTACATGGCGCAGAAGTTCGTGGTGCTGGCCCTGCTGGGAATATCTTTATCGAAATTCGCTTCGATGCAGGGCCTCCTTGCCGCGCTGCAATCCATGGGCGCCCCGCGGGTGGTCCTCATCCCGTGCATGGTCGTCCTGAGGTTCTTCCCCACCGTACGGAAGGACGCCTCGCGTCTCATGGAGAGCCTGAAGACGCGGCGCGTGCTGGCAGGAAGAGGGTATGCGCTCAGCCACCCCGCCCTCATGTGCGAGCTCCTGGTTGTTCCGCTCCTCATGAGGAGCGCGAGGGTGTCCGACGAGCTGGCGGCATCTGCGCTCGCCCGCGGCCTGGGCGGCCCTGCGCGGCCGACGGTGCTGCATCCCTTGTCTTTCGGAGGGAGGGATGCCGTTGCGGCTGCTCTGACCCTCGCGGCGACCGTGGTGCTTGCGTGGCTCCAGTTCGGACCGCGATGACGGAATCCCGGACGCGGCCCACTTTGGCGGGAGCGCGCCCGTCTTAAAACGAATCGAAAGGAAGGACCTGTCATGAAAAAAAGCGGAATCTCGGCCATAGGACCCCGCGACCTGGTATCCATCGGAGTGTTCGGGGCGCTGTCTCTCCTCATCTTCTTCGTGGTGGGAAGCATCGCGGGCCTCACCGTCGTGGGGACGGTCGCCAACATACCCATAGTCTGCTTCTTCACGTCGATAGCCTATCTGCTCCTTGCCGCAAAGGTCAAGAAGCCCGGGACCTTCCTCATCATGGGGACCATAAACGTGCTGCCCGGTCTGATGGCGGCGAACGTCTTCGGTATCCTGGGCGGTATAGCGGGATGGGTCGTTGCGGAGGTGATCGCCACGCGCGTTGGGTACGCGAGCAGGAAGGGCCTCGTCGCAGCCTATGTCACCGGTTGCACCCTGCAGTCGGCGCTCTTCACCCTTCCCATGTACCTCTCGGCTGCGCATTACCTCGCCGAGCGCCAGGAGATCCTGCGGCTTACCGACGAGGCGATGGTGCAGTTTGCCGCATTGTTCACAGGCCCCATGTACGTAGGGATGGTCGTCCTTACGGTGGCGACGAGCCTGGCGGGCGCCCTCGTTTCCCTGAGGGTCATGAGGAAGCACTTCGAGAAGGCGGGGATCGTCTAGCAAGGGTCCCTCGCAATTGAAAAACTCATGGGACTCGATGCCAGCGTAACGGGCGCAACTTGCTCTGTTTCTGATTTCGTGCGCTTCGGCGACGAATCAGTTTCGCCCTGCTGGGATGTGCTGCGAGGCATTTCCGTTGATCCCGCTCCACAAGTCTGAATGCGCCCGCTGCGGCAGAGGCTTACCGGAGCGGAACGATGGAGTTGTTCTATCTGTATGAAACTATGCAAGTTCAACATGCTTTTTTGATACGTCTTTTCCATAAAGGAGTGTTTAAAGATCTCTCCATTAGCTTTCAGCGTTCAAAGAGAGATCAGTCAAGTTAGATTGGAGTAGTACGTAAAGGTATTCAGACATAAGCCTTGGATGAGCGCAAGGTACCAGGCTATCATCGATGAATTGCCCGTCTCAATCCACAATCCAGAAGTATTTTCTGCTTTTCGGGAATGAGAATTCGTGCACGATCACTTCCTTCGGCAGAAGGTTCAAATTAAAGGATTTCGACGAGCGGTGGCTTACGGTGGCTTACGGTGGCTTACTGTGGTCTCCCTCATTACGCCGCATTGCGCTGTCGCTCCGTAGCATGTAAACCTCTCCTCACATCCAAGAGATGCTCTTTCTTGGGGCGAGAAGGCATCTAAGCAGACTAGATGCCAGATGAGAGGTGATAGATGAGGCATCACGATATCTTCGGTTTGGAACGCGACTTCGGAAGCGAAGCTCATTCTTCGAAGGTCAATGCATCCGGTAATGAAATCGTAAGTCGCGAGAATGCCGAGACGGGACTTTTGGCAGATGTCGCCAACTCAACCCTGGAAACGCTCGATCAAGGTGACATTCTGCTTGATGTCTCTCAGGTCGCCGATTATTTGCGCGTTTCGCGCTCTTCGGTTTACAAGCTCATAGAAAGGCGCCAGATCCCCGCGATCAAAATCGGAAGGCTTCTGCGCATCAGAAAGAGAGAGCTCGACAAGGCGCTCTACGGCATGGGTAACGGCATCTGAGCTAACATCCCATGAAACTGCAGTTCATCGTTAGGGGAATTACCCCAACGGGAAACCAACCGAATTTGATACTGCTGTGTTTCCGAAAAATTGGCATCACCTCGACATTGCTCGCGCAGTCAGCGTTTCGCGAGCATCTGAAGGGGTGAATCGGCAATGATGGCAGTCAATCAGGATAAGCCGCATGTTCCTCTCAAGGACTATTACACGGTAGAGGATGTCGGAATTCTTCTCAGCATCGGTGAGAATATGGTAAGGGAGCTCGCTAACAGGAGCGAGGACCCCCTTCCCTTCAGACGCTTGAGCGGGAAAGTCCGGGGCATGTTCATAGGCCGCGCCGAACTGGCCAGATGGGTGCAGGCCAACTCCTTCCTGGTAGCCCTGGACGCCGAGGAGCGGGGCGGTCATGGCGAGCATTGAGCCGCCCACCCCGGAGCGTTTTCTGGTCGTGTATCAGTTCATGTGGCAAAAGCTCGGGTTGGACGGGGTGGCCCTTCGCGTCTTCGCGCGCATCTACGGGTTCTGCAAGGACGGCAAGACGGAGTTCTACGAGAGCAGGCCGGCGACGGCGAAATTCCTCGGAACGACGCCCAGGTCGGTCACGCGGTCCATCAACGAACTCGTCGAGAAGGGGCTCATCGAGCAGGTCGGCGTTCGCACATCAGCCTCCGGGAACGTGACGAGAAGCTACCGGCTCGCGAATCTGAAGCACATCGAGCCACCGCCCCCTGACCAACCGTCACCCCATGACAAGCCGTCACCCCCTGACGACGTGTCACCCCAAGAAGCGTTCAACCCTGACGGTTCGTCAGGTGCACCGGTGACGATTCGTCACCCAAAAGAAAAAGGAAAGCATAGTTCATGAAAGAAAACGCCTTTTTCACCCCTCAGGAGGCAAGGGAGATTGGACTTGAATTCGAGGAACCCACCCCTATCGCATGCCGGTGGTGCGGAAAGCCGCTTACTCCGCTTGGCACCGAGCTTCTCGGCCAGGTTCGTTGGCTGATGAGCGAGCCCTGCGGCTGCCAAGGGGAAGTCGCCGAACGCGAAAGGGCTGAAAGAGCGCAGCGAGCCGAGCATGAAAAGAATGTAGCCGACAAAGTATTCGCCTCAGGTGTAACCAGGAAGTTCGCCAACGCCAGAACGTCGATACCCGAGATTGGCGATTTTCTCCTCGAGTTCGACCGCTGTGGCGGCAACGGGCTCTACATTTCAGGAATCGTGGGAAGCGGAAAGACGCACGCGGCGTCCGCGCTTGCGCGAGCGCTCGTCTACGAAGGGCACTCGGTCGTCCTGACCAACACCCTCGCCATGCTCGACTCGATACAGGCGACATACGGTCGCGACGGAAGCCAGAGCGTCGGGGTGGGGCGCTTTACCGGATGCGACCTTCTGATCCTTGACGACATAGGCAAGGAAAGCGGCAACGGATGGGCCCTTACGACCATGTTCCAGGTGATCAACTCGCGTTACGAGGACATGAGGCCGATCGTCGTCACCTCGCAATACACGCTGCCGGTGCTCACCAAAAGGATGGGCAGGGCCGGCGAGAAGGAAAGCGCGGAGGCGATCGCGTCGAGGCTCTACGAGATGTGCGACATCGTGACCCTCCCCGACATCGACTACCGAAAGTCCAAAGGCAAACCGTGGCTTAGCGGGGCTTAGCGTGGCCTAGGGCTCGCCGCGCCGCACGGGGCAAGCCAGTGACGTTGTATACAGCGTTATGGCGGACCGTGCTGGCAAAACGCAGCTAAGCCAAGGAGCCGGTGCGGCCCGCGCCACAGACAAAGCATTGGAGGCGCCATGGCATACGAGTCCGGGCACTACAAGCCCGTAGATAACGAGACGGCGGAGAAGCTTGAGAAGAAATGCCAGGAGAACGGCTGGCTCATGAGGGGCGGCTACGACTGGCAAGACGACCCCTATCTTGAGGAATATCCCTACGAGTTCTGCACTGCGTCGGACATGGAGTCGCTGACGTCTTTCTTCGAGCATGGGAACTGGGCCATCAGGCAGGGAATCGTCTTCGACGACCTGGCCTTCATCCAGCAGGTCAACGGTGGCGACGAGTGGTGGACGCTGAAGAGGGATGGAGACGGATGGGTGGACTTCGAATCGGTCTCCTGCGAGCACATCATCGCGCACTCAAGATCGGACTTTGAGCGCCTTATCGCGTCGATGAGGGCCGCGTCGACTGACGAATGCGTGCGTCTCGACTATCTGTTCCCGAACCAGCTCGCCGACAAGCTTGTGGAGCTCTCCGAGGAATTCGGTCACTGCAAAATCGCCGATGACCACGAAAGCCCCGAGAACTTCCGCGCGTACGTGGTCGATGCGCTGGCAAGCGATCCGGAAGCAGCCACAGAACACTTCAACGAGACCGTTCTCGATGATGGCGTGCCTGCCGCAAAAGCCCTTGCCATAGAAATCCGCATGCAGATGGCGGCTAAGGGCGACAGCTTGGCCGAGCGAGCCTTCGCGAGCCGGGAGGCCTCGAACGAGCTCGATTCCAAGAACACCTCAATGCCTCCTACGGGCAAGGAACATTAGGCGTTAGGAGGCTGCGATGGCAAGCGATTTCGGCGACGAGTCCGGCGAGAAGCTCTTCGATTTCATGGTGCGCTTCGGCGAGCGAATGGGCGAAGACGCAATGCATCGCCATGCCGACAAGTTGCGGGCGGCCTTCGAGAACGCCAAAAGCGGAACGCAGGTCGAGCCGAGGGACGCCGACGCGCCCGTCGAGTGGGCGAAGCTTGATATGCACGAATTCCAGGAGATCGAGGGCTATGACAAGATCAAGGGCATCATCGAGACGAAGCTGAAGGCGAATGGCGTAGAGCCCGCATGGTTCCAAGACCAGGTGGCGGGAAAGGAATACCTCCTCTTCAGGATAGCCGAGGCGCAGCAGGTCTGGGATTCTCTCGACGAGCTCGCTCGTGAGACCGAGGGCGCCGAGAGCCGTGCGTCGGAGCGGTTGAAGAAGGACCTCGACGAGAAGCGAGACTCCCGCCCGCTCGAAGATAAGGCGAAGGAGGCGCGCGAGGCGGCCGATGCCCTGGAGCGCGAGGCCGGCAGGCCCCAGCAGAGGGTGCGCGACCCAAAGTTCCAGGAAACGAGAGCAAGGTGAGCCGGGGCTCTATGCCGCTGGTCGCGACGACTGTCGCCTCAATCACGGCGGCGGTTCTCGCAAACGTCTACGCGACGTGCCTGTTCTCTCTTCCGGGCAACCCGATAACCAACCTGAGCAGCACTCTCGAAACCCTCCCCGACTTCGTTTCGAGCCAGTTCCCGCTCTCATCGAGCCCTGCTGCCCTGGTGACGTCCCTGCTCGCCGCATGCGCCGTCTGGGCGGCTTGGGCGTACTCGCTGACGCATCGTCCGGGCAAGCGCGTTGGTGAGGAGCACGGAAGCGCCAAATGGGGAACCAAGCGCGAGGGGCGAAAGTTCCTCGATGTGTCCGACCCCTCGAACAACATCATCTTCACCGAGAGCTTCGGCCTGGCCATGGAGCGCAAAGACCATGACAGGTGCTACGAGCGAAACCGCAACGTTCTCGTGGTCGGTGGTTCGGGATCGGGCAAGACGCGCGGATACGTCGAGCCGAACATCATGCAGATGAATTCAAACTTCCTCGTCACCGACCCCAAGGGCGAGACCCTTCCGAGAATGGGGCGGATGCTCGAGGCGGACGGGTACGAGATCCTCTCGTTCAACACCATCGATTTCAAGAGGTCGATGCACTACAACCCCCTCAGCTACATACACGACGAGGCAGATATCCTGGAGTTCGTCACGTGCTTCATCGACAACACCACGGGCGACAAGGAGCATGCAGGCGACCCGTTCTGGGAGAACGCCGAGAGGCTGCTCTACGTCGCGCTTATCGGTTATCTGGTCAAGCATTGCGGCGAAAAGGACCGCTCGCTCTCCGGCCTGGTGACGCTGCTTTCGCTTGCGAAGGCGAAGGAGAACGACGAGGACTACATGAGCCCGCTCGACCTCATATTCAACGAGATCGAGACCGGGCGGCGCTACATGCGCACCGGCATGAGCCATGCAGAAGAGTACGAGAAGGGATCGAGGAAATCATACAAAGCCGAGAGCTCGGAGTTCGGCTGGGTAACGACCGGGAGCCCGACGCCGGTCGATTCCGACTTCTGCCTCCTGCACTACAAGATGTTCAAGGATGCGGCGGGAAAGACGCTGAAGTCAATTCTTGTGAGCTGCAACACGCGCATGGAGCCCTTTGCCATCCCTCAGGTGCGCGAGCTCGTTTCCTATGACGAGATGGAACTCGACAAGCTGGGCGATGCAGACGGCAGGCGCGCGGTGTTCACCGTCATGTCCGACACCAGCAGCCTCTATTCCTTCCTGTTTGCGATCATGATGTGGCAGACCATGAACATCCTCTGCAAGCGTGCGCTCGTCGAATACGGTGGCAGCCTACCCACGCCAGTCCACCTGCTGTTCGACGAGTTCGCGAACATCGGAAGGCTCCCCGACGTGGAGAAGATGGTGGCGGTGATCAGATCGCGGAACATCTCGATGTCGGTGATCCTGCAATCCCTCTCGCAGCTTAAGGCGCGCTACAAAGACGACGCCGCGACGATTGTCGATTGCTGCGACACGACGCTGTTCCTCGGCGGAAAGTCCACCGACACGGTCAAGGAGATATCGGAGACCGTAGGAAAACAGACCCTCGACACGGTCACATGGAACGAGAGCCGAGGCGCGATGCCCAGCTCAACGCGCAACTGGAACACCCTCGAACGCGACCTTATCCAGGGCGCGGAGGTTGCCAAGCTGCCGAGAGACATGGCCATCGTGCTCATCACCGGCACAGACCCCCTCAAGGACAAGAAATACGACATCACGAAGCATCCCAGGTGGCCTCAGGCGTATCCGGGGCATAAGGGTGCCGCCTTCGACGAGCCCTTCGACTTTGTTGGGTACCTCGACAGAAAGCGGGAGGTGGTCGGCATGTGATGGGATTCCGTATAGGCGACGGCCGCGCGAAAGCGCCATGCCCTCGGAAGCCTTCCACAACCGCCGAGGGGGCCGCCGCCCGATGCAAAGGAGCGCTTCGAACCGCTCCGAGACGAATTGTAAACCCACGGTGCGGCACTTCCACCGCAAAGCCGCGCCCGATGCAAAGGAGCAACCGAATATGCTTTCTCAGATCATCACGCTCGTGTCGGGCTGCGTGACCTTTCTGGGCGGCTTCCTCATCGTATGGGGTGCCGTATCCCTAGGCCTCGCCATTCGCGAGCAACAGGGCGGTTCGCAGATAGCGAGCGCCATCTCGACCATCGCTGGTGGCGCAATCATCGTCGCGGCGGCCGTCTACTTCGGCATGCTCGACACGTCATGGCTGCCTGCGTAGGTACGTCATGCTGAGCGTAACCATCCACAAGGACATATCCGAGTACCAGGAAAAGGTCGTCGGGAAGCTTTCAGCCAGGACGCTCGCTTGCGTTGCGGGCGGGCTGTTGGCCTCCATAGCAGCGGCAGCAGGCGTCTACTTCGGTCTCGGCATTCCCGTCTCCGATGCGACTCTGCCGGTCATGGCCGTTTCGATGCCGTTCTGGCTTGCTGGCTTCTGGCGCCCCAAGGGGATGAAAGCGGAGAAGTTCCTGCCGCTCTACATCGAGCATGTCATGGGCGACGGAAAGCTCGCCTACACGACCGCACCGCGCATGGTCTCAGTGGCCGACAAGGTCAAGTGCCCCAAGACGGACCGAAAGGCAAGAAAGAAATCCAGGAAGAAGGGGGCGGAGCGTCGTGAACCCACTCAAGAAGCCTAGTGACGATAGCCAGGAGAAACCCAAGAAGTCCAGGTCCCGGAGCCGGTCGATCGAACGGCGGATGAAAGACCAGGAGAAGCAGCTTACCGACCAGACCTCGGAGCAGAGAAGGAAGCGCCACGCCGCAAAGGACGTCTACGGCGCGATCGGCTTCGACCTCATGTGCAAAGACGGCATCTGCCAGGTTGAGGACGGGCTGTTCAGCCAGACCATCTCGTTCGACGATATCAGCTACCAGTCGGCACGCGAGGAAAACAAAAAGGCCGTGTTCAGCGGCTGGTGCCAGTTGTTCGATTACTTCGGAGCCGAAAGCTGCGTCCAGCTCACCGTGGTGAACACGCCCATCCCTCCATCCGAGATCGGCAAGAAGGCGTTCTTCTCCACCGATGACCCCGACACCTCTGGTTACGCACGGGAATACAACCG
The DNA here is from genome assembly GCF_003340345.1 of Paraeggerthella hongkongensis. Classification (GTDB taxonomy): domain Bacteria; phylum Actinomycetota; class Coriobacteriia; order Coriobacteriales; family Eggerthellaceae; genus Paraeggerthella; species Paraeggerthella hominis. Next base: position 54,884 of record NZ_PPTQ01000017.1, read on the forward strand.
CATCCTCAACGACAAGATGAGAGAGGGCGTGAGCAACCTCGTCAGAGAGCGTTACCTGACGTTTTCGACCGGTGCGGCGAGCGTCGATGCGGCAGTGCCTAAGCTTGCACGCATGAGAAGCGATGCCATGCAGACCCTAAACAAGATTCGCAGCGATTCACGCGTTCTCAACGGAGAAGAACGTCTTCGTGCCATCAGCTCACAGCTCAGGCCAGCCAAGCCCTTCTACTTTTCATGGGACCAGGTTGGCGCGGAGGGGAACCTCACATCGAAGGATTTCATTTGCCCCTCGACGCTCGACTTCAAGCCGGAAGGCTCCGGCGCCTGCTTCAAATCCGATGACATGTGGTGCCAGGTCCTTTCGCTGCATCGCTTCGGATCCGAGCTCACGGACAGGTGCCTGGCTGACATCATCGACCTCCCGATGCCGCTCAACGTGACCATTCACGTCCAGGCCATCGACAAGGCGAAGGCGGTCGCTTTCGTGAAGACGAGGCTCGCATGGATGGACAAGGAGGTCATCGACGAGCAGATGTCGGCGGTGAAGAAGGGATACGACTTCCAGATCCTCCCCTCTGAGCTCAAGTACTCGAAAGAGGAGGCCGAGGACCTTCTCGACCATCTCCAGAACCGCAACCAGAGGCTGTTCGTCTATACAGGGCTCGTTTACACCTACGCGGCGACCAGGAAAGAACTGGACGATCAGGTTGACCAGATTGTTGCGACCGCACGTCAGCACTCGATTGAGGCCGACGCCCTCGATTACCGCCAGCGTGAGGGGTTGAACTCCATCCTCCCGCTCGGCCACAACCACGTCGAAGTGTCGAGGATGATGACCACGGCGCAGGTGGCCGTGCAGATGCCGTTCGCAACCCAAGAGCTCGCCCAAGACGCTGGCGGGTACTACGGCCAGAACAAGCAGAGCTCGAACCTGGTTCTGTGCAACCGCAAGTCGCTCGCAAGCCCCATGGGGTTCGTATCGGGCAAGCCGGGCTCCGGCAAGTCGTTCTCGGTGAAAAGGGAGATCGAGAACACCATCCTGGCGTACCCGGACGACGAAATCATCATCCTCGACCCAGCAGGCGAATACGGCCCGGTGGTGACCGGCAACGGAGGCGAGTCGATCAGGTTCGCACCGGACGCCGGCGCGCACCTCAACCCGTTCGACCTATCAGACGTCGCCCACCAATCCACCGCAGCCCAGATGGCCTTCAAGATCGACGCCTTCCTCGCGCTGTCATCGGCGACCATGGCGGAAGGCAGCCAGGGACTTTCCGAGGCCGACAAGTCGATCATCAGCCGATGCGTGGAGCTGGCCTACGAGCAATGCGGCGAGGAGGGCAGGCTGCCCCTTCTCGGAGACTTCTACGACATCCTGCGCGAGCAGCCCGAACATGAGGCATCAAACATCGCACTGCGCTACGAGAGGTACGTGAGGGGCGCGTTGTCCTTCTTCAACCACGACAGAAACGTTACCTTCGAGAAGCGAATCACCAACGTCGACTTCAAGGACCTGTCCGAGAACATGAGGGCATTCGGCATCATCGCCGTCCTCGAGACCGTTCGAAACCGCATGTACTACAACTTCGAACGCGGCGTCACCACCTGGCTCTACATCGACGAGGTGCAATCCCTGTTCGGGCACCCGGCAATCATCAGCTACTTCTCGAAGTTCTGGGCCGAGGGGCGCAAGTTCAACCTCATCTGCACGGGCATCACGCAGAACAGCGTGTACATGCTCGACCATGAGGAGGCGCGCAACATGGTACTCAACTCCGATTTCATCCTCCTGCACAAGCAGTCCCCGGTGGACCGCAAGGCATGGGTCGACCTCATGGACCTGTCTGCCCAGGAGGCCGGATACATCGACGAGTCCATCAAGGCAGGCGAAGGCCTGCTCGTCGCGGGCGGCGCGCGGATACCCATCAAGGACGACTTCCCGAAGGGCGCGCTCTACGACCTGTTCAACACGAAGCCCGAGGAGATCGCCGCAATGAAGAAGGCGTCCGAGTTCGCCGCAAGGGCGAGGCTCAGGAAAAACGGTGCGTGATGTCCCGCATAGCCAGAAGCGACTCCTTCGAAACGCATGAGCCGACGACGGCCACCGACCTCGCGCGTCCCGAGACGGATACGGCGCTGGTCGCAAAGTCCGGCAAGACAGACGCGGTGTCCGCCGGCATCGTGCGCAACGATGGGGAGCGGTCCGGCAAGATAAAGGAAACGACCGCTGGGCCCCAAAGGCGAACGGCCAAGAGCGTTGCCGCAGCTGCTCCCGATATCCAAGCGACCGAGGCCAATGAGTCGATTCAACGCCGATTCCACGTGAAGGCGATGCTCGCCGACGAAGCAGCGGAGCAGCTGGACAATTCCGACGAGCTAGAAGGCGTCGCCGACATGCGTCGCGACGCGAAGGGCACCGCGAGGGTGGGGCGGGGCGCCTACGACAAGGCGAAGTCCAGAAAGTCGCCCCTATCCCCTTGCGGGGCAGCCAAGAAGGAAAAGGGAAAGCGCACCGCAGCCGAAGCTCGCAAGAAAATCCAATCGAGACGCGCCTGGAACAAGGCGCGGCAGACGCAAGTGGAGGCGAAGCAGGCAGCGACCACCGCGAAGGCGATCGGCTCGGGAAAGGGCAAGGGCATCGCTGCGGCTATCTCGTCTGCGGCAGCCCCCGTCGCCGGCATCCTCGGCGGCGTAATCTGCTTCGTCCTCGCCGCGCTCCTCGCGTCGCAGCTCGTCAGCTCGCTCTTCGGATTCTGGGAGAACGAGCAGTCGAAGCAAGCCGTATCGGGCCTGCCTCCCTACATCACAGCCGAGATGGTTGAGGCCGCCCTCGAATGCCAGGAGAAGTACGGGCATCCAGCCGGGTGCACGCTCGCGCAGATCATCGTTGAGAGCGGGCAAGGCGACCACCTTTCCGGTTTAGCCGCCAGGGACAACAACTTGTTCGGGATCAAATGGGCTTCCAGTTTTGCAAGCGCGCCCGAGGTGGCCGGCATGTCATCATGGTCCACCAACGAGGAATACAGCGGGCAAATCGTGACCATCATGGCCGATTTCACGAGCTTCAAGAGCATGAGGGACTGCATAACCTTCAGGTCAAGGGTCCTGCTTCAGAACAGCCGCTACGCAAACAACGCGCTCATCCGCCAGGCGATCTCGGAGCATGACTCCGACAAGATGGCCGAGGGCCTGAAGGAGGCCGGCTACGCCACCTCATCCGAATACGTGAGCAGCCTCAAGTCCGTAATGGACACATACGGGCTTCGAAGGTTCGACACGATGTCGCTCGAGGACTTCAGATGCGGCACCGCCGACGACAACGCCATCGTCCAGGCGGCATACAGCCAGCTCGGTGTCCCGTACGTGTGGGGCGGCTCGACGCCGAACGTGGGCCTCGACTGCTCCGGTCTCACGCAGTACTGCTACGCCCAGGCGGGAATCACCATCCCACGCTACTCGGAGGACCAGGCATCCGGCGGCAGGAAGATACCCCTTTCGGAGGCGAAGCCCGGAGACATCCTCTGGAGGCCCGGGCACGTCGCCATCTACATAGGCGGTAACGAGTACATACACGAGCCGCACACGGGGGACGTGTGCAGGAAGGCCAGCGGAATCTCGTATTTCACCTGCGCGGTCCGCTACTAGGAAGGAGACAGGCAATGGACAGAAAGAACAAGGTCATGCTCGCCGCCGCAATCGGCGCGGTCGTCATCCTCATCGCGAGCTCTGTCGTTAGGTGCAGCCTGCCAAAGGCGCAAGACGAAGCCGGACAAGGCGAGTCGGCGACAATCGAGCAGAACATGGCCGAAGAGCCCGGAGAGAACAAGGACCTCGCTGCACTCTCGATCCTCGAATCCCATGCATGGCAGGCCGACGGCGACCCGTCGAAGACAATCGTGTTCAAGGACAGCACATTCGTCGAGTCCGATGGCAAGAGAGTGAGGCTCACCGCCTTCGAGGTCGCCTCGTCCACGACGAGCTCCATCGACGTCAAGATGACGCGGGACGGCTCCTCCTCCTCCGAGATCACCGCCACCATTTCCATCGCGGGCGGCGAGGGGTCCTACAGGGTCTCCTGCGACGCATTCCAGAACGCGACGTCCTACGTGCAGGGATCCGCAAGCAAGGAGCCCGTCGCGATCGACGGGGTGAGCGAGCCGTACACGACGCTCATCGACGGCAAGACCGACCAGCTGGCGCCCGCAGTCGCAGAATACTGCCGAGCCCACGTGCCCACCGCCACGAAGGCGAGCTTCGATGGCGAGGTGTACCTGGACATCAAGGGCGGAAGCGTCTCCGCCACTTACCACTGCAACGACACTGCGTCGACGATCCTCCAGGTGACCTACAAGGACGGCGCCTTCACGGTGGCTGGGTAGGTGGACTATGCAATCAGTCAAGAAAACGTTCTCCGACCTCAGATTCGCCTATGCGTTCGCCGGCACCCTCCTGTTCGCAACCGTCTTGTTCGGCATGCCCGAATTCGCCTTCGCCGCTATTGCCGACGATATCAACGACTGGTTGTGCGGGCTGTTGCGCGACACGTGCAACTGGATCTTCAACAGCCAGGTCGACATGCTCAAGTCGATCGGGGCCGACGGCGTGCTCTCGGCGAGCTTCGCCCAGATGCTCGGGAGCGCCGGTTCCGTCACCATGTACGACATCGTCCACGGGGTCTGGGAGGTGGCGATACTTCCCATCGGCTGCGGCGTCCTCTCGTTCGTATTCACCGTCCAGCTCACCAAGATCAGCCAGAGGATGGACGGGAACGCGGCGATGCCGGGAGTCAAAGAGGTCGTATTCCTCCTCGTGTTCTTCGCCGTGTTCTTTTTCCTCGTGCAGAACAGCTTTGCCATCATGCAGGCGATATACGAGGTGGCGAAGCTGGCGATCGACCGCGTTGCCGGACTGTTCGGCGTGGGCTCCCAGATAGACCTCACCACCGTGTCCATCACCACCACCGACGACGACGTGGCGGCCCTGCTCGCGATGCTGGTCGTTGCGCTCGTCAGCTGGCTGGCCGTGATCGTCGCGTACGTCGTCGCCCTCGTCGTCACCTGGGCGCGAGCGATCCAGATCTACATCATGGCCGCGTTCTCGCCGATTCCGCTGTCCCTCATTGCGCTCGACGAGACCAGGCAGATGGGCGTCGGATACCTGAAGAACTTCGCCGCCGTTTGCCTCGCCGGCATCATCATCCTCGTGCTCCTCGTCAGCTTTCCGATAGTCCTAGGCGGACTCAACGCCGCGAGCGCCGGAGTGCCGGTTGTCGACTCGATAATCGGCGGCCTCTCGTACGCGCTCCAATACCTGGCCATGTGCATCCTGCTCATCTTCTCGCTCGTGAAGAGCGGCAGCTGGGCGCGGGACATCATGGGCGGCTGACCCAGAAGGAAGGAGGAGTTATGGGTCCCTGATCCGCTCGAAGAAAACGACGACGCGCACTTCCACACGCGTCAAACACCGAACACCGATGCAAAGGAGAAAGAAATGGCAGACATCGATCAGAAGAAGACCGTCTACCTCTCGTTCCACGAGAATTTCGTGCGCGAGGGCATCCCCTGCACGGACAAGACGACGGGAGAGCAAAGGACGTTCAACCAAGTCCGCATCCCTTCGGGAACCATCATCGACGGCCAGGACGTGGGAGGCTACGAATTCAGCCCCCTCTACGTGAACGAATCGAAGTACAAGGGAGCCGCATGGCGCGACGTGCCGATGCTGGCGGATCGCGAGGTTTGGCTTCAGAAGTCGGTCCTGGACCCAGAGGGAAACCCTGTGCTGGACGAGGCGGGAAAGCGCCAGAAGGACACCGTGAAGGTGATGCCCCAGCAAATCAAGGATGCCCTCGCCGAGTCGCGCCGAGCCTGGGCAGAAGAGCACGGGCGCGACGATCGCGGACTCGACCAGAGGGCGGAGCATGCCCGTGGCGCCTCAGGCGCGATGGAACAGGGCAGAGAAGCCATTCCCGCAGCCTCGCGCGAGCAGCGTTAGGAGGCGACGAGGATGGAATCGACCAAGAAGGCGACGAGCGCGAGGGAGCGCGCGCTGCGCGTCGCGATGGCCGTGGCGCTCGTCATCTCGACGATGGTCCCGGCGCTGACGCTCCAGGCTGAGAAGGTCTACGCGGCGACCGAAAGCATCTCGCAGCTCACCTGGGACGAGGCAAAGCCTGAAATCGAGTCCTATATGGGCGTCCCCTATGTATGGGCGGGCAGGAGCACGAGCGGTTGGGACTGCTCCGGCTTCGTATCCTTCGTCATGCACGACATCTACAGCACTGACTGGCCTGGCGGGACATGGGGCGACTCGGGCACGGACGCGATCTCCTCGTACTGCTCCGACTACGAGGTCCTCTCGGGTGATTCGGCCGAAGACTACAACGCGGCCTGCGATGCAGGAGTCGTGAAGCCGGGCGACATCATCGTGTTCTGGAACGCGTCGGGTGCCACCGTGCACTGCGGTATCGCAGGCGAGGACAAGGCCATCTACCACGCCTGGTACGAGGGGTTCGATACGGGCAACTGCCGCTTCGACTACATGTGGGACATCGATGGCGGGCATGGCAAGACGTATGCGAGCTTCAAGGTGTACCGGGGCCTCACCGAGGGCGGGTACGTCACGCTCGACAAGTCGTCCGGCGACGTCAAGGTGACCAAGGGCAACCCCCAGTACTCGCTAGCTGGCGCCGTGTACGGCGTCTACAAGGACGGCTCGCTCGTAACCAAGTTCGAGACGGACGCAAGCGGGCACGGAAGCGCCGCAGACAAGCTTCCGAACGGTACGTACGCCGTGAAGGAGATCTCCGCACCAGCGGGCTACGAGCTCTCAGACGAGGCGTTCGCCGTCGCCGTTAAGGGCGCGGATGTCAGCGTCAACGCGACCGACCAGCCCATCACCGTGAAGCTCACCGTCGTGAAACGGGACAGCGAAACCCTGGAGACCGCGCCCCAAGGCGGTGCGTCGCTTGACGGCGCGGCCTACGAGGCGACGTACACGTACGACGGAGCCACCAAGACCGTCGAGGGAACCACCGAAAGCTCGCAGATCGTGTTCGACGGAATTCCCCTGGGCAAGGTCACGGTAAAGGAAACCAGCGCCCCTGAAGGCTATCTCCCCGACACCAAGACCCATGAGTTCACGGTGAGCGCCGACATGACCGACCAGGAAATCGCCGTGTTCGAACTGACCCCCTCTGACGAGTTCACCGAGCAGGTGAAGCGCGGCGACCTTGAGCTCGTGAAGGTGGGCGCAGGCGACTACAGCCGCCTTGGCAACGTCCCCTTCAAGATCACGAGCAAGACAACCGGCGAGAGCCACACGATCGTGACCGACGCGAACGGCTACGCCTCGACGGCTTCTAGTTGGAACGCGCACGCCTTCAGCACCAACGCGGGCGCTTCCGAATCGGGAATCTGGTTCGGCTCCTCCGAACCCGACGACGACAAGGGCGCGCTCATCTACGACACCTACACAATCGAAGAGCAGCGATGCGATTCCAACGCAGACAGGGACCTGATCCCGGCGTTCGACGTCGCTGTCTACAAGGACTCCGTCAAGATCGATCTCGGAACGCTCGTGAACTCCGAGGGACCCAAGATCAGCACCACTGCGACTGATGCGGATGACGAGGATCACGAGGCCGTCGCTGACGAAGAGGTGACCATCAACGACGTCGTGACGTATACGAACCTCACCCCCGGCAAGGAGTACAAGCTCACCGGCAAGCTGATGGACAAGGAGACCGGCGAGGCGATTGTCATCGATGGCAAGGAGCTCGTTTCCGAAGTCACCTTCACGCCCATCAGCGCTAACGGTTCGGAGACCGTTACGTTCAAGTTCAACGGCGTCGAGCTTTCCGGGCATGACGTCGTCGTGTTCGAAAACCTCGCAAGCGGAGACGTCGAGGTTGCCGCCCACGCAGACATCGACGACGAGGGACAGACCGTGAAACTCGTTCCCATGACCCCGGAGATCGGCACCACCGCGACCGACGCCGACGATGGCGACCACGAGGCTACGGCTGACGGCTCCGTCACCATCAACGACGAGGTCTCCTACAGCGGCCTTACGCCGGGGAAGGAACACACCCTCACGGGCACCCTTATGGACAAGGAGACCGGCAAGCCCGTCCAGATCGACGGCAAGGACCTGACCTCTACCGTTGCTTTCACACCCGAGAAATCCTCCGGAACGGTTACCGTCACATTCGAGTTCGACGGCAGCTCGCTCGATGGCCACGACGTGGTCGTGTTCGAGAGCCTGAAGCAGGATGGAGTCGAAGTCGCAAGCCACGCCGACATCGACGACGAGAGGCAGACCGTGAAGCTGACGTCTCCCGATTCACCCGAGCCAACCCCTAGCGAATCGGACAAGGGAAGTCTCCCCAAGACCGGAGACGATCTTCCCGTCCTGCCCATTGCCTTGTTGGTTGCCTCCGCTGTATGCGGCGCGACCGCATTGGTGCTGACGCGCCGTCGTTATTCCGCTGACTTGGATTCAGCGGCATCTGACGACGGTGAGGTAGAGGCCTAATGCTTATGAAGGGACTGTTGTTCTCGATTGGGTTCCTCGCGATGTTCTCGACCCTGCTTGGGTACGCTTGCATCCGAGCAGGTTCCATCGCAGAGCGAGAATACGAGAACCCCGAGGCGTAAAAGGATGCGCCCTAGAGCAATCCAGGGCGCGTTTCCGCTTCTTCTGTAGGCCGGATAACCACAACGACGGACCACGCATCCATCATGGTCTGTGAGCAAAACTAGCCTTAGAAAAAAACTAGAGCGAGGCCCAGTGGGTCCCGCCCTTACAAAACCCGAAGGTTTTCCATGTGCCTATATTACTACTCCACGGAAAGCCAGATGTCAACCATCTTCCAGACGAAGTCGAAGAATGACACAATGCCGTCATTTGCCCGGGAGAGCACTCCGCAGCCCTCCGCATAGCTCCGCACGTCTCCCATGCGCCTCGCGTGGCGCACCCTCGTCGTGTCGAGCTCGCAGAACGCATTGACGGAGTAGAGGGTTGCGGCGATCTGGGCCACCCTGAGATTCTTGAGCTTCGCCCGTCTTGACTTCGTCTTGGGCATTCCGTTCTCCGCGAGGGAGATCGCTATGGAGCGCGACACCTGATAGCTGGCGTTGGCGGCAGCGCTCGTGAACCCGTTGACAATCAGGCTGTTGTGGGCGCATGCGTTGCGCAGGGCCTTGACACTCTTGAGGACATAGTGCTCGTCGCGCATAGACTGTTCACCCCATCTCCCCGAGCAGTAGCGCCACAGGTCGACGAGCACTCCAAACTCCACAACTTCGAGGAACACCCAGATCGGATACGCACCGGCGTAGTGGGCGATGAGATCGCCCGAGTACTCGTCGTGCGCCCTTCCGCTGCCGCCTCTGGCATCGAGCGCCCCTTCGATCCGGAAACGTTGAGATGGGCTCACAGATTCCAAGTAGTCTGCCACGATGGAGTACCCGTCCTCGGAATGCTCACCGCATCGCCGTAGAAGCTCGATCCTCGCGAAGTGCTCGACGTCTATCGCAGCAGCGAGAAGCGCCTCCCGCAGGCGGCGGTCTATCGAGGAGAGCTCGACCAAGTCCTCGAAGTCGAGGTTGACGTACGACCCAGAACTCGCCCCGTCGACCTGCCGGGAGTACAGTTTCCTGTACGCGGCAACGCGCAAGTAGTTGTTCGCATGCTCGAGATAGGAGGCGGCAGCATCTTCGGAGTACAGCTCGAATTTGACGCCCCTCGACTTCAGATGCTCAATCTGCTCGTCAACCGTGAGCATGGGCTTCCTCGCCCTCATGCCGATATCAACTCTTGCCATTTTTCCTCCTGTTCGCGCTCCCACATTGTACCGCCTCCCGTCCGCCGGACAGCGGCTCGTCGGTCCTGTGCGCGAGGCTTCGGTACAGCGTGCTCTTGCTGATGCCGGTCGCCTCCGTGATCTCCGAGACGGAAAACTTCCCCGACTCGTGCATTCGCTTCGCCTTTGAGATTGCATCAGCGTCTGCTTTGGGACGTCCGCCGCTGCGTCCTCGGGCGCGCGCCGCAGGCAGCCCGTCCTTCGTTCGCTCGACAATCATGCCCCTTTCGAGCTCGGCGATCGAGGCCATCATGCGAAAGAAGAACCGGCCCATCGGCGTGGTCGTGTCGATGGAGTCGTTGAGCGAAATGAAGTCCGCCCCTACCTTTTCGAACTTCTCGGTGAGCTCGATCAGGTGCCTGGTGGACCTCGAGATGCGGTCGAGCTTGACCACGACGACCTCGTCCCCTCCGCGGAGGGCGGAAAGCAGCTTCTCGAGCTCGGGCCTGCCGGCATTCGCACCGGACGCCTTCTCGAGGAAGATGCGCTCGCATCCGGCTTTCTCGAGCGCGTCCACCTGGCGGTCGAGCTTCTGGTCCTCGGTCGATACCCGCGCATAGCCGAATCTCATCTCGCTCCTACTCTCTGTCTCAATAACGTCCGTTTTCGGGACTCTTGCTTCGGGTTACCAGAATCGCCAAAAAAGGGTGGGGCGGTCGTTCCCAAAAACCGTCTCAATATCAACGTCCCGAAATTCGACGCACGAAACGTTTTCGGGAACACCACGATGCTTGATCACATCCATTTGAATACAGCTCGGAACAGCCATTTAGCGAATCGAAAAACGGTCTTCATCCGTATCTCCTTCCACGGAGTCTTGCCTCTCGTCGGGCAGCGCGGCCCTACGCTGGGCCAGGGCGACGCGCTCGTAGGCTGATTGCGTGTACCCGATCCGCTCGCAAGGGTCCTGGTCCTGCGCGGCGACCTGGTAGTAGTCGTGCGTCGAGACGCTTGCGGGGTTGACGCTGTAGGCGACGTCCGAAGCGACCTTCAGCCTCAGGGCGTCGATGAACTCGTCGCCCTGCCGGACGAGGACGTCCTCTCCGTCGACGCTCACCTTGAGCAGCGTATCGAGATCGGCCTCGTCGGCGATGACGAAGGACCAGCCGTCCCTGCGCCTCGCGACCGGCAGCCCGTGCGGATTTAGATCATCCTGGTACGCCTTGTCCGCCTCGTAGTAGTAGCAGTCGAGCCAGAGCGCCTTTCCCTCGCGTGCATCCGAGATCTCGAGCGCGTAGTTCGTGAGCGCGTTTCCCTTGAATGCCGATCCGTCCACAAGGGCAGCCGTGTCGAATACGTCGAAGTGGCCGGTGCTGTAATAGGTCTTAACGAGCATCCCTGTTCCCCCTATTTCGATTACTGCTTTGTAGGCTTTGCGAGGGCTGCTCCTGGCGCCTCTCGTTCGATTTCCTATCCTTCATCCAATTGGGCTGATTCTTCTCCCAGGGCTTTTTCTGGGGACTTTGGCGAGGCTCATGTATTACAGGCTTACAGCTAGTGGGCAGCAATTCTCGCCCTGCCATGTATTCGACCGCTGCGGTGAACTTGGCAGGTCCGAGCCCGCGCGGGAGTCGTCTTTCTGCCGCAATGAGGTCGCCGATGCTCTGCGCTCCAAGCGCTTCGCAGACGGATACTGCATCTGACAGCCTCCTCAATTCCGCGATATCGCCGACCTCGTATGCCTTGGCTGCGATTCTGAACACCTCCCGTTCGGTGGCATCCGCGAGGTGTCCCATCGGCCCCGAGGCGAACCTCCGTGTGAGATATTCCTTGCCGAATGAGAGCCCCATCTTCTCTCCGCTGACGCGGAGGGCGGGGCGGTCATCGAACGAGTAGATCCAATCTCTCCTCGATGCCTTTGACGAGTTGCCTTTGACATCCAGGCCCATGGCCTTAAGGACGCTCCTGAACTCATCCTCGTTGCGGGCGACCATCCGGGCGATGGAAACCCTCGCGCGGATGTCTCCGACCCATGAATACTCGCCCTTGTCCTCGAGCTCCTTTTCCGCACGCCCTACGTGAACCTGCTGCTTTGAGGAGGCGCTGCGTGTTCGGCTCGTGCCATCGGGGCGGGGCGCGTCCTCGAACCAGGAAAGCCCCATGTCCTTGGCGAGCCCTTGGATCGAGCGCTTTACCGCGCGAGGATCGGGCTCCTGCAGCCTGCGGCCGGTTGCGAGGTTGGTGTTGTTCACCACCACGTGAGCGTGCGGGACCCTGTTGGCGTTGTCGTCGTGGTAGACGATCGCGACCTCGTAGTCGCTGAAGTTCTCCTTCGCCCAGGCGACCGCCAGTCGCCGGAGCCCGCCGAGATCGATGCCGTCATCGGGGTTCGGCGAGAGGGTGTAGTGCTTCCAGGTGCGTACGCGCTGCCCGTTCCATGGGGTGTCGTTGCCGAAGTCGACGCGCGTCCGGTCCATCTCCCGCCACCAGTCGAACGCCCCATGGTCCTCCATGCCGTCGCGGACCCCTTTCACGGGCGCATCGAGGTTCACGAAGTCGGTCGCGAGGGCGCGGTCGCCCTTCTCGAGGTACCTCTGGATGGAGCGAGTGCTCGTGTGCCCTGATATGCACTTGACGTACGGCATCGCTACAGGCTGATGACGGTGTGCTGGGCGATGCCCTTGACGTCGTCGCGCAGTTCCGCGACTGCGACGTTGAGGTCCTCGAGGTTGCCCTCCGCCCTTCGCAGGAGCTGATGGGTCTCCTCGGTCTTGAGGCTCCCGCGCTCGACGTAGTAGGCGATCCGGTTCAGCGCGTGCACGGCCTGGTTGTAGTGATGCCCCCAGCGGCGCATCTCACGCTCGAGCTTCGGAACGGAGCTTCGGTCGATGATCACCGCGGTATGAACCCCATCGGCGTCAGCGCTTTCTGCCGGGAGCTTGATCAGTATCCGCATGAGCTGGGAGACGCTGAGGTCCTTGCTCTTGGCGAGGCTGATTGCACGGCTCTTCTCATCAGGAGTAAGCCGCATGTTGATGTGCTGGCAGTATTCTCTCACCGCTGTTCCTTTGCATCCGGGCAAGCGAATGTGGAAGGCGCTTGCCATCTAGGGGCGCGGGGCATCCCCCGCAAAGCTGCGGCCGCAAGGCCGGCAGCTTTCCATCGGAGTGGGCCTTCCCTTCAACAGCCGCAAAGGCTGTTGAAGGGAAGTGGAAGTCGGCCCGCCTCCGATCGGGCTCTATGTTGGGCGCTTGTGCGCACAACATAGGAAGCTTGCTACCAATGCTACCAATGGGATTGTATCATAAACAGCACGCTATCGTGCTGTTTATCAAAAAGAGCGCCAAGGGCGTCTCGCTTCCGGAGACTCGGCCGATACAAGCCGGAAAGGCGCCGGACTCGCGACTTTTCCCGTCCATGTTCTGTGGTCCCGTGCGTTGCTTTAACACCTCGTGCGTGGGGTTAGCT
>NZ_PPTQ01000018.1 GCF_003340345.1 Paraeggerthella hongkongensis
GGATCACCCGGTCCCATTCCGAACCCGGAAGTTAAGACCGCCATCGCCGAAAGTACTGCAGCGCAAGGCTGTGGGAGGATAGGACGTCGCGCTCGCGCAGGGCGCTCGGCGTATTCCGCGCGGGCCGCGGGGAGGGGCCCCGGAGCCGTAGCAGGTTCCGGGGCCCTTTTCTGCGCTTGGGGGCGCGCGAGAGCTGCGCGGGGCCGCCCGCCGCTCGAGGGGGGAGCCTTATCCTTAACGGTTATTAGTATGCTAAACTTTGAAAAATGAATTAGATTCTCATGAAAGGCTGACGTCATGGCAAGAGTTAGCTCATTTCGCTTTCGGGTGCTTGTTGCTGCATTAGTATCCTGTCTTGTGGCGACCTTCCTGTTTTTGAGCGTTTCGTATCCGAGAGTTGCTTTTGCAGGGGATGACGGTAGCGTTGCTCTTCACGAGAATGAATTTCTCGAAGAAAAGGCTAATGATTCACAGGAAAAGAGCGAAGGCGAAAAACCCGGCAGTTTATATGTGCCTGGCTGGAATGAACTTGACGGTATGAAGTACTACGCCGATGACCAGGGGAAACTTGTGAGCGGATGGCTCTCTGATCAGGGGAAGCGTTACTATTTGGATCCTGCTAACGGTAATGTTGCAGCTTGTGGTTTTATTTTGCTCCAGAACGAAATCTATTATTTTAATAATGATGGCACGCTTTATGACAAAGGGTGGCTGTCGATAGAAGGCACATGGTATTACGCAGCCGCATCTGGCGAGATCGAAACTGGCTGGTTGAAACTGGGTGAAGCTTGGTATTATCTTGATCCGGCTCAAGGCGGCGCAATGCTTTCCGGGAGCTATCGAGTGGGGTCGACCCTTTATCACGCCCATCAAAACGGAGCTCTTCTTACGGGTAATGGCTGGGTGCGTACGGAAGGATCTTGGTATTACGCGACTCCGTCGGGTTCGCTTCGTACGGGTTGGCTTAAACAGGGCGGCGCCTGGTACTGGCTCGATCCCGAGTCCGGAGCGATGGCGACCGGCTGGTACCGGGACGGCGCCGCCTGGTACTACTCGGACGGCTCGGGGGCCATGCTGGCGAACCGCTGGCTCAAGCAGGGCGGGACGTGGTACTACCTGAACCCCTCGGGGGCCATGCGCACCGGATGGCTCCGCGACGGGGGCTCCTGGTACTGGCTCGATCCCGAGTCCGGAGCGATGGCGACCGGCTGGTACCGGGACGGGGCCGCCTGGTACTACTCGGACGGCTCGGGGGCCATGCTGGCGAACCGCTGGCTCAAGCAGGGCGGGACGTGGTACTACCTGAACCCCTCGGGGGCCATGCGCACCGGATGGCTCCGCGACGGGGGCTCCTGGTACTGGCTCGACCGCACGTCCGGGGCCATGGCCACGGGGTTCGTGGACGACGGCGGAACGGCGTACTACTGCGACGGGTCCGGCCGCATGGCTGCGAACCGCTGGATCAACGAGAGCGGTACTTGGTATGCTTTGAGTAAGTCGGGCGCTGTTCGTACAGGTTGGTTTCAAGAGGGTTCTGCTCGCTATTGGCTAGATCCTCAGACTGGCGCGATGGCTGTTGGTGAGCGGATTATTGACGGTAGACAGTACTTTTTCTCGAGCAGCGGTGCAATGGTCAATAATGTATGGGTATCGCTGGGAGACGGCACCTGCGGTTTTATTGATGCGTCGGGGGAGGTTGTTCTTGTTGGAGAGTATGACGATCAAAATCGCATTGTTTGCCTAGATGGCCAAGCTGGCTGGCGCACTGCTGGCGGTAAGCTTTTTTACTTTGATCCGGAAGATAAGGGCGTCCTGCGGACTGGATGGTTCGAAGTAGATGGACTGCGCTACTATGCAGATGCTTCAGGCATTAAGCAAGTCGGCTGGGTTAGCGTTTCCGGGACTTGGTATTATTTAGATTCTTCGAATGGAGTCATGAAGACCGGTTGGATTTGCGTGGATGGCACTTGGTACTATCTCGAGCCTATGACTGGGGCAATGCAGACAGGATGGCTTCAGGAGAATGGGGAATGGTACTATCTGAAAAATAGTGGAGCCATGACGGCTAATTCCAGCGTGAGAATTTCTGATGGTACATATTGGTATATGAACGGGTCTGGTCGGCATGATCGTCAAGCAGGCATCGACATCATTATGCGTACGGCTCGATCTCTTCTGGGTGTTCCCTATGTGTGGCTTGGTGTATATCCGCAAGACGGAGGCATGGATTGCGCTTCGTTTACCTGGTACTTGTATAAGCAGCTGGGAATTGATATTGGGTTTGAAACGTATGATCAGATGCATAGTGGCGTAAGGGTGTTCGGCGATGCTCAGCCAGGAGATATCATTCTTATGTACTACGGCGCATGGCCGAACTATAATCCCATATTGCCTGAGCATGTTGTTTTGTATGCGGGGGGCGGTATGATTTACGAGGAGCCTACGTTTGGCGGGCGTTGCCAGTATGTATCGCTTGCGTCGAAAGGTGCTTCCACGACTACGGTGCAGAGGATCTTGTCGTAATAAAGTCCAAGGCCTCCCGCTTTTCCGGGCGGGAGGCCTTGGACTTGCGAATACTTCGTTTTGGTAGAGATGCGTCAAACGTTATGCGTCTTCGAGAAATAGTTTAGCGGTACGTGTACACCTTGGTTCCAGTAGGGATGTTGTCGTAGATCCATTTTGCCTGATCGATTGGCAGTCGTATGCATCCATGAGAGCCCGGAACGCCCATAGTCCCTTCCATCCAGGTGAACGTGTTTTGATAGTACACTTCTGAATGAATAAGGTAATCGCCGTAGAACTGAGTCCACCAATAGCAAGTGAAGCCGCTGCCGAACGAATAGCCTTTTAGGCCGACGGTGTATTCTCCAAGAACCGTGGGAGTTGACGCCTTGCCAGGACTGCAGGGCCAAGACGACACTGAGGTCCAATTCCCCGCTGATCCCTTGAAAATGCCGAGCATGCAATTTGTCGTGTCAATCATGATTAGCCAAGGCGTGCTGCTATGGAATTGCTGGGCAAGATTCGTCATGCGCGCATCGGAGGAGACCCAAGCCCCGCTTGAGTCAAAGTAGTAGCTTACGTTTCCGATCGTTCGCCATCCAGTCGCCATCGCTCCGCTTGATTCGAGGTAATACCAGATATCTCCGAGCTTCAGCCAACCGGTTGCCATGGCGCCGGAATCGTGCAGGTAATACCAAGTGCCCCCCAGTTTCTGCCAACCCGTTTTCATTGCTCCGTCGGAGCCGAGTAGGAACCAGGTGCCATCGAGCTTCACCCAGCCGGTCTGCCGTACTCCTTGAGAATTCAGGTAGTACCAGGTATTGTCAAGCTTGAGCCACCCGGTTGCCATTTCGCCAGTGTCGGGATTCGCGTAGAAATAATGGCCTCCGATAACCTGCCAGCCAGAGAGGGGACTGCCGTCGGCGTTGACGAACGAGAACGCTCCCGACGAATTCTTGAGTTGCCGCCCTTCCAGGTAGCCTTGACTATTTGCGTATCGGCGTTCGTTCGCATCGATGCTTACCCAGCGATTCATGTACAATGCTCCATCGGCGTCAGAGAAGCATTGATTGTCTCCGACGCTGTACAGGCCTGTTTTTGCACGGTGCTGAGGACTTGCTGGATCAAAGTAATACCATTTGCCCGACAGGTATCCCCATCCTGTTGCAAGGGCGCCGTTGGCTTGGGCCCAGCACCAACCGCTTTTCGTGCTACCGAGCCAACGGTTCGCAGCCATGCGGCCGGACCCGTCGCAGTAGTACGCCGTTCCGCCGTCGTCCACGAACCCCGTGGCCATGGCCCCGGACTCGGGATCGAGCCAGTACCAGGAGCCGCCGTCGTAGAGCCATCCGGTGCGCATGGATCCCGAGGGGTTCAGGTAGTACCACGTCCCGCCCTGCTTGAGCCAGCGGTTCGCCAGCATGGCCCCCGAGCCGTCCGAGTAGTACCAGGCGGCGCCGTCCCGGTACCAGCCGGTCGCCATCGCTCCGGACTCGGGATCGAGCCAGTACCAGGAGCCCCCGTCGCGGAGCCATCCGGTTTTTGCGGCTCCGCTGGCTTCGAGCCAGTACCAAACTCCGCCGGAACGATGCCATCCGTTGCTCAGCATCCGTCCGCTAGGATCGGACAGGTAGGTGCGGTTGCCGTCCGAAAACGTCCCTGTTTTCATTTTTCCGGTTTCATCCAGGTAATACCAGCTGCCACCCGTTTTGACCCAGGAATTCTCGGTGGCATAGGGGCTTTTGTTGAACCAGTACCAAAAGCCTTCGTGGAGCACCCATCCAGACTGAGCGGTTTCCTTTCCGTCGAAGAAGGCGGTCAAGTGAGGGGAAGTGTCGCTCGCATGAAATGCCAGCCCCTTTTCCATGGGTTCTGAGGGGTCAGTGGGGGATTGAGCGGCTTGATCGTCGTCTTCGGCGTTGCCGTTCTTTTCATCATCTAAAGGATCATCTTTTTGGGAGGCGTTTTCGCCGCTGACTATGTTTGGCAGTGGCTGTTCGGAAATGCTTACTGGCTTGTCTATCTGCTTTTTACTATTCGAATCGTTTTCTTCAATTCGTTCGACGGTGTCATTCTGAAGTGAATCTTGTGTCGTGATAGCGGAGCGGTTTTCGGTATTTGCGTACGAGGGCTCGGCGAAAGAGATTATTGAAAGCAGAACCGCAGTGCCAAAAAGAACGACCAGCATACGAAAAATACCTGTTCGCATGAACTGCACTTCGGGTGGTGAAGAGGCGATTGCTCGTTTCATAATGACCTCCTTGCTTTGGCGCCAATGCAACTACTTATTTCATTAGAATTAGTTTAGCAGGTTTGAGCGCTGCACATGGTTGCATGGGCAGCGCGTTGCGTAAGATCGGTGAGAGATATAAGTCCGTTATGCAAGCTGTTCGGCGAATATGCGTAATGCAATGCCATGGAACCGCTTTTGCTCGATTGACTCTTGCTCGGTCAACTGGAGATCGGTATTGACTCGATATGCATGGCTGGATGCGTGATGTATGCGAAGTTCGGCAACGTCCAGTCGAAATATCATTCCGAGGCTATCTTCTTGTCGGGTGTTGTCGATGGGTCTGGTTTGCAGCAAAGGGATATCGGTTGGGTGATTTGTCGTACTCGAGAGGGGCGTGCGACGCGGCTTTTATTCAGCTGACCAAGATGTACCGTCTCCGAAATCAAGATATTTAGGTAGATGCGTGTGCCTGTCTTCTACAGATGGAAGTTGCTCCCAATTTCCATAAGTGGCTTCCAGGAACTTTTTCCACAGTGCGGGCGCAGGGAACTCGTGTTTCTCGAAGGGGAGCATGGTTGCGGGGAGCAGGTCGCTTCTTCTGAATCCGGGAACATTAGGCCATGGAAGAGAGAGGTACAGAGACGACGAATCTCCTTCCCCAAAAAGGATGGATCGTTCGAAGTTCTTTCGAATCGAGTTCGGGTTGCAGAGTTTCGATACAATGAGATGAGCGGTTTTGCACATGCCCCTCTCTGCTGCACCTAGCAATCCCTTGTGCGGTACAACGATTTTTCCAGTGTAATATAGGTAAAGAATCGATTGCCATATTCGGGCGTTACGAATTTGTTTTTTTCTGAGGTCAAGAGTGTTTTCGAGCCGGTCGTAGGGGAAAACATCAACGAAAATTCCCTGGTTGCATCCCGCTTCTATAGTTTCTTCGGTGTAGTATTTTGTCCCGTCTTTATAAACCTTGGCAAACATGGCGGCATAACCGGGGGTGTTGGACCCATCGTGGAAAGAAAAGCCTGCTGGAAGCCTGGTTTTTGCAAGGGATACGAAACGATCGTAGTCTTCGCGGATCATGCCGACGTCGATGTCGTCGTCCCAAGGGATGAAGCCTTGGTGGCGCGCTGCCCCAAGTGCTGTACCGCCGTCGAGAAACCATGCGATATCGTGCTGAAGGCAAAAGTCTTTTAGCACGAGCAGGATTTCAAGCTCGATACCCTGAAGTTTTTTCAATGCTTCTGAGTTGTCCATACTTGTCTCCTACGTGGTTTCTTTAGAGCGTTTCATGAAGTGCTTCTGCATTGCGCTCTTGCGCAGTGGAGCAGGCAAGAGATGTTAAGCGCGCTGTTTCGTTCCAAGAGAATTTATCTATTACCAGCTTGTTGATGCTTTCTCCCATGGCGCGGCACCGAGCGCGATTTCGGTTGAGATCGCGTATTGCGTCGGCAATCGTTTTACCGTCTGCTGAAGGGAGTATTACGCCGAATGCATCGCTTGGTACAAGCTCCTGCACGCCTCCTACATTGGTGACAAGGGGCGCCGCCTTGCAGGCTGCTGCTTCTAATAGAGAGGTTGAGAATCCTTCCGAGCGCGAGGGTAGGCAGAATATATCGGACTCTTTAAGCAGAGCCGATATATCCCGTGCTTCCAGACGTCCAAGGAAGGTTACGTTTGAGAGTGGTTCTTTCGTTAGGGTTTCTTTAAGAGGGCCTTCTCCTGCAACGAAGAAATGAATCAAAGGTTCGTCAACTAGCATGCGTGCTGCTTCTGCGAGTGCGGGTATGCCCTTTTCCGGGATCAACCTTCCGGTAAAGGCTACGGCAAATGCATTGTTCGACAAATTGGCCTCACGTCGGAATGATCGATGCGAGGCGCTTTCCGCAAAAGCTAGCGCATCAATGGAATTGTTGAGCACGCCGCATGCTTCGATGCCAAAATGCCGGAGCCATTCAATACCCGCTTGGGAAACGGCGTAGTAGTCGGCAGAATGGCGCTTTACCAACTCGGTGACAGCGTGTTCAACGATGGCAACAAAGGGATCGACTATCTTGTTACCCATGGTTAGGTGAGCGGATCCATGATCTACGATGATTGGTCGGATGCCCTTAAGCTCAGCTAACTTTACTCCTTCGAGACTGTGACGGTAGAAGCGAGTGTTGATGGTTATGTAGTCGATGCTTTGCTCGAGGAGATAGTTCGCGAGCTTTCGATAGGTGCTGTTATGACGCGTGATTGGATATCTCCCATTGAGGAACTTGTAGCAGGGCAGGCGAACTATTTCGATTTCTTGCTCAAGGAGCTCTGCATTGGGGAGATCGTGCACGTTCGAAGTAACGATGATCACGCGGTTCCCTTGTTCGGACAGTGCGCGAGCGAGATGCTGGGTGTATTTTTCTACCCCTCCGACGTGTGGAAGGTAGTGGGCGGAAAATATGCAGAAGGTTTTCTTCATGATCCGAATAGCTTCTTCGTATGTTGGCTTAGGATGCGTCAGTGTCGGAAGGGTTTCGCGGGCTTTCGTCTTTATTATTGAGTTCCTTTATTAACAATGCTTGCTCTTGCACGAGGTTCTTGATCATGCCTGCCTGTTTGCTTGCAATCGAACTGAGCGAAAGTGAAATGGCCAGCAGGAAAAACAACCCAATAAAGAAGATGAAATTGGAGGGCGTTTCGAAGCCTAGCAGGGCTGAGATTTGGTACAGAGGCAGCGGGAACAAAGCGCATAGTAAAATAGCAATCGTGAGCGCCATCCAGAGCAAAGAGTATTTGAGGAGTAGCTTTTCTCGTGCAACGAGGTGGATGACGTATGCAAAAAAGGCAATGCACAAGATGATTGCAACGACCTGAAGAACAAACACGAAACCCTCTCCCTTTATGATCGTGCACGCTTGTGCGAAAAGCTGACAATTGAGATAGCAAGTGAAACTTTGATCATGTAGTACAGGCTGGAAAGTCCTCTGATGGATGATTTCCCGCCTTGACGTTCGTGCATGATGACGGAGGCTTCGTCGACGGACAATCCTGACTTGATCGCGAGCATGATTGACTCAGGTTCCGGATAGTCGGTTGGATAGTTTTCGCAAAACAGCGTCAGGGCTTTTCTGCTTGAAGCCCGAAAGCCTGACGTAGGGTCGGTTATGCGCCTGCCGGAGAACAGCCTTATCCAAAAAGACAACCAAACAATGCCCAACCTTCTAAGGGCGGTCGATTGGAAGCCGTCAGTGTCGTTCACAAAGCGGGATCCGATAGCTAGGTCAGATCCCGCTTCGACGAGGCTGACGAGATGCGAAATGAAGGCGGCATCGTGCTGTCCGTCGCCGTCGAATTGAATATCTACGTCATAGCCATTACGCAGTGCGTATTTATGGCCTGCCTGGACGCAGCCGCCTATGCCGAGGTTTTGGGGGAGGTTCAGGATATTGAATCCATTTGCTTCGCATATGGATTTGGTTTCGTCCGTCGACCCGTCGTTGACGACGATATAGTCGTATCCTGCGGCAATTACATCGCCTACGACCGAGGCAATGCTCTCTTGCTCGTTGTACGCGGGGATGATTACCAGAGCTTTCAGGTGCTGCTTGTTCAAATGTGTATCTGAGGTATTCATGCTTTGAAGTATACCGTGTCGGAACGATAAGGGGTAGCAAAGTGGCGAAGCTGGCGAAAAACACGTTAAGTCCTTGAGGGTTTTCGACGAAGCCCGAAGGACGATCCGGTGTTTTTTGCCCTTCCCTTTTTGCTAAGCGATGTGAGCGTATTTGGATTATACGGACGCCTTATTGAATAAAGCGGTGACGTTGGCTATCATTCATGTAATGGAAGACATCTGCATATTTACCCCTACTTATAATCGGGCTTACATGCTGGAGGCTTTGTTCGAAAGCTTGAAAGCCCAGACCTCCCAGCGGTTTTACTGGCTCATTGTCGATGACGGGTCCACCGATGAGACGCGTTCTTTGGTGGAGCGGTTTTCTTCCGAATCTTCGTTTAGGGTGGTGTACGTCAAGCGGGAGAACGGCGGAAAGCAGCGGGCGCATAACACCGGGGTAGAGTGTTGCGAGAGCGAATTGTTCTTTTGTGTAGACTCCGACGATGTGCTTGTGCCGTGCGCAGTTGAAGTGATTCTGGATGCATGGGAGGTCTATCGAGCGAATACTTCGGTCGCTGGGCTTGTGGGACTATGTGGTCGTGATGAGAATACTCCGCTTGGCACGCGCATGCCACAAGGTGAACGGACTATCACTTTTTGGGATCTGTACTACAAGAAGGGGCATAGAGGGGATTCAGCACTCGTTTATCGTACCGAGATCCTGCGGCGCTACCCGTTTTTCGTTGCGGAAGGCGAGAAGTTCATGGCGGAGCCGTATGTATATCACCAGATAGATCTCGAATATACACTCGGAGTGGTTGATTCAGTGTTCATCGTTCGGGAGTATCTTGAAGATGGCTATACTCATAACGTTCGGGAAATCACGAAGCGGAATCCTATCGGATACCGGATTCTTAAGCGCATGTATATCGAATATTCAGATACCTTGTACCTAAAATTCTATAATTCCATCCTTTATTTGGTTGGATGTAAGCTAAGCGGCATGAAAAGCGGCGTAAAAAATGCTCCCAATCCCATCATTGCTGCATTCGCCTATCTGCCGGCGGTTTTGCTGTGCAAGACCGTGTATCGTTGAGCAAGGAGCAGTCTATGCGAGAGATTACTCTCGATGGGGCGAAATGGCTCAAATTCGAAATTACGATGGAAATCGATGCTCTCTGTCGAAAGCGTGATTCGGTATCTTGCCTTGATGCCGGGATGTTGTTTGGCGTCGTGTCGCGCAAGGAATCCAAGAGTGAACGCGAGTGGCTAACGTCGTATTGGGGTGAGCCTGCAACTCCCCTCTTTTTTAGGGTCGCCGATGAGAACATGGTCGTGCCTGGAAAACGCATTGGTTCGTGTTGTAGCTTCGATTCGCGGGCTTATGCTTTCTTTTTGGGCCGTAGGGCTAATTCGACCGTCGCTTTTGGGGATTGCACGGGGTCTTTCCCCTTAGCATGCAGATCTATTTCACTTTTGCCGCACTTATTAGAGAGGCGACGGATCGCATGAGCAGTGATTGGCGTGAAAGTCGGTCGATGGCCGAGAATGGGGTGGAGCCCCTGTCCATCAGGCAGAACATGCTGTGGAATTCCGGTGGGTCGATTACCTATCTGGCTTGCCAATGGCTCATTACCATTTTGGTGGTTCGCCTGTCAGACGGATACGAGGCTGCAGGTACCCTCTCTCTCGCGATGTCGGTGTACAATATATTTTCACCTCTTGCTATCTACCGCATGTACACTTACCAAGTATCCGATGTGAAGCGCGAGAATTCCGTCGGAGAGTATCTTGCCTTCCGTGCTATTACGTCTTCGGCAGCTTTGCTCGGATGCCTCGTCTATGCTGCATTGACCTGCCCGACGTCGAGCCTTCTTGCTGTTGTGCTGTATGCGGTATACAAGGTTGCGGGGCTTTTGATTGACGTGCTCCACGGTCTCGACCAAGTGAACAGACGTATGGATTACATCGGGAAGTCCCTTATCATCCAGGGCCTTTTCACTCTTGCGGCATTTTGCTCGGTGTTTGTAGCTACGTCGAGTCTCGAGCTTGCGCTTGTTTCGATGACGGTTGTCACAGTGCTGGTGGGCGTGCTGTATGATTACCCTCGCTCGAGTCGGTTCGAGTCGATGAAGGTTGGGATCTCGCGAGAAAAAGCCCTGCACCTGCTCAGGTATTGCTTTCCTATTGTGATAGCTGCCGTGGCTTGTGCGGCTGTTCCTTCGATTCCGCGTCAGTTCTTGTCATTTTCGCAGGGCGAGGCAGCGCTGGGCATTTATGCTTCGGTTGCCGCCCCTGTTGCTATTATCCAGATGGGCGCGAGTTATATCTACAGTCCTTTGCTTAGCGTTTTCTCCGAACAGTACGCCGAAAAGAGGGCTAAGGATTTGACTGTCACATTTTGCAAGGTTGTGCTTGGCGTTGCGGCGATCGGAGTTGTCTGTGCCGTCGGTTTCGAGTTTTTGGGCCCCTGGCTTCTGACGCTTATCTTCGGTCAGAGCATCGAGCCGTACACGTACTTGCTGATCCCTATCATCATGAGCGCTATTGTCTCGGCTTACGTATGGTTTTTTAACGATTTGCTCGTCGCTCTTCGGTGTTTTAAGGGGAGCTTTGTCGGAAATACTCTATCTGCGGTCGTCGCGCTGCCGGTCACGTTTTTTTTCGTGAACGCATTTGGCATGAATGGCGTGAGCTTTACCATGATTGTGTCCTATGGAATAGGTGCCGTGGTCATGGCGTTGTATTTGATTGCGTTGGTGAGGCGTGGCTTGAGGGAAGGGTCTTTCTAGCGGGTAGTTTCAAACTTACGACAGTGCTCGATTCTTGCTTACCTTATTGGAGGATATGCAGGTTAGTTAGTGGTTTGTTAAAAGTTTGTTTGGTGGCGGTAGCTAACGTTTAGTATGAGAGAATGGCACTTTGCTGGAGCTGGTAGCAATTCCTTTTTTTGGCGGAGATGCTCTTGGTTGAAAGGGCGTGCCGGGAGTACGCAGGGTTTTCTAGAGGCGAGGATGATGGCTAAAGTGCTGATGCGTTTTGTTCAGATGCATAAGACCGATATGCTGCTTGGTGGAGTTATCGTTGCGTTGGCGGTTCATGCCTTGTACTGCTTTTCTTTCAGCGACTCTCGTATTGCCCTTGCGTTTGCGATTGTCTCAGCTGGGTTGGTTTGTGTCGTATATTCGGCTTCTCAGATTCTACGTTCCAAAGGTAAGCTCAAGGTTGAAACGCTTTTTCTGCTGAGCATAATATGCTGCGGGTTGTTGTACTCGCTTGTATTTGCGCCTGGCACGGTTCCCGATGAGAGTTATCATTTTCAGGCTTCGTACAAAATGGCAGACCAGCTTCTGTTTTTGGGCCCTACTTCGGATAATCTTCCGATGAGGGCAGATGACGCCCAGCTCCTTCGGGCCATGGATGAGTCTCAAACGGTGGGGTATGAGAAGTACGACATGATGGCACGTAACTTTGTCCTGTTTGCTGGACAGGTTGATTATGTCTCCTTCACCCCCAGGTCGGTTTTTGACTGGGGTGCGAATCCTCCTTACATCAAGTTGCCGTCAGCTTTGGGGATTGTGTTAGCTAGCTTGCTTAATCTTGGAAGCTATCCGTTGTTTTATCTGGGTCGCTTTTTCAATATGATGATGTTTGCTTTATTGGCATACTGTGCAGTTCGTATCACGCCTGTTGGAAAAAACACGATGATGGTTGTGGGCTTGCTGCCGATGACGCTGCATGTAGTGTCATCATATTCATACGATGCTGGCATCATAGGGCTGGCATTTTTGCTTACGGCGTTGTGCTTCAGGGCTTTGTACGGCGAAGGTCAGATGAAGCGCCATGATAAAGTGGGCCTTGTCATTGTGGCCGCCCTTTTGGCTCCTTGTAAGGTTGTGTACACGGTTATCGCTTTACTGGTATTGTTTATCCCTAATAAGCGCTTTGCTTCGAGGCGCTCTGCATTGCTGTACAAGTCGATCGTGATAGCCTGCTCACTTGTCGCGGTTTTGGGTACGCGGATGGCTACGCTTCTTCAGATGGCTGATGTGGGATCTTCCGTTTCGGCCGGGCTGGATGTTCGAGGGGAAGAGCAAGGGACATTCTATAGTCTCTCTGGCATGTTGTCCGATCCTCTCGATGCCGTTCTTCTTTATTTGAGAACTTTTGATGCCATGGGCCCCTTTTATTTGGACACTCTGGTAGGTGGCTCTCTAGGGTGGTTTCAGCCCGAAATCCACGCTCCGTTGTTCATTACTCTGCCACTATTTTTTGCGCTACTCGTTTCCGCCCAAAGGAGCGAAGATGATCGTGCGTTGGTTCCGGGGGTCCATCGCGTCGTTTTCGCGGTCCTCGCTATAGCCGGTTGGCTGGCTGTGATGTTGTCGATGACGGTTGGATGGACGTTTGTAAGCGAGAGGGTTATTCAAGGTGTTCAGGGTCGATACTTCCTTCCCCTGCTCCCGATGGCTCTCGTTGCGGCTAGAAGCCGGCACGTGTCAATAGATGTCCCGACTGGCTTTCTTTTTGTGTATGGTTTGCTCGCGCTGAACATCGCTTACATGGCTCGAGTGTTCTCTATCGCTGTCGGGGTTTGATGGCTTTTGCTTCTCGGATATCGATGGCGACGTTGAAAGGTGATTGTCGGTGGGAAAAATCGAAAAAGTAAAAACCCTTGCCAGGCTTTCCGTGAAGCAGCCAAAGAGCGTTGTCAAGGCTCTGGGGTATTTGGGCAAATATGGTTTTGTGGGACTTCGGGAGCGTTTGTACCAGGAAGTTGTTCTTGAGGACGAGTCAATTCCGCTTGTTTTTGGCGAGCCGGGTAGCGCGGGCGGCGGTATCAAGTTCTCTGTTCTTATGCCTACTTACAATGTTGACGTACGCTGGCTCTCGAAAGCTGTGAAATCGGTAGAACAGCAGGTGTACGGCAATTGGGAGCTTTGCATTGTCGACGATTGCTCTACTGACGATTCCGTGATGTCTTACCTTCGTTCGGTTGAAAGCGACAGAGTGAAGGTAATGCGGCTCGATCGCAATGGTGGTATATCGAATGCTACGAATGCTGCAGCACGAATGGCTGACGGCGATTACATGGTGCTGCTCGATAATGATGATCTTCTTGCTCCGAACGCTTTGCTGGAGTTCTATCTTCGCCTATCGACTACGCAGGCGGATGTTGTCTATAGCGACAATGATGTCGTGGACGAGAATGGCACGAGGCTCGCCGTGCTGCACAAGCCTGACTGGTCGCCTGATCTGTTGTTGTCGCAGATGTATGTTGGGCATTTGCTTGGGTTTAAGCGATCTTTGTTCGAGGAGGTCGGAGGGTTTCGCCCGGAATTCGACGGAAGCCAGGATTACGACCTGCTCCTACGTCTTGTCGAGCGCTCGAGTCGGATAGAGCATATTTCCGAGATCCTTTATTCGTGGCGGGCATTGCCTACGTCTACCGCTGCTAACCCAGATTCGAAACCGTATGCGCAGACGGCAGGCCTTCATGCTGTTCAGAGTCATTTGGATAGGACGTTGGGGGAGGGTAAAGCCTGTGCATGCGAAACCGATTCGCTATATGTGTACGACGTGCGTTACGAATTGCGCGACAAGCCAAAAGTCTCCATTATTATCCCTACGAAGGATCATGTCGATGATCTGAGGGCTGCGATCGAGAGTGTTTTCGATAAAACAGAGTATCCTTCGTATGAAATACTGATTCTCGACAATAATTCGGAATTATCGGAGACAAAGGCATACCTTCGTTCGCTCGAACAGGAATTCGGCAACGTTTCGGTCATTGATGCTTCGTATCGATTCAATTGGTCGAAGTTGAACAATCAGGGGATTGAAGAAGCGAGCGGAGATGTTTTTGTCTGTTTGAACAACGATGTGGTAATTAGATCTGCGGACTGGCTCGACCGGTTGGTCGAGAATTGCATCCGCGAAGACATCGGGGTAGTCGGGGGTCTTTTGCTTTATCCTGATGAAACCATTCAACATGCGGGTGTTGTTGTGGGAATGGGCGGCTGGGCTGATCATGTGTACAAGGGTGCAGCTCCCGTTCATTGCGGTAATCCGTTCATTTCGCCCATGGTAGCACGCAATGTTTCGGCTGTGACAGGTGCTTGCATGGCGTTTTCAAGGGATACCTGGGAGCGCATCGGGGGCTTCAATGAAGACTTTGTCGTTTGCGGAAGCGACGTGGAGTTGTGTCTTCGCGCGGAGCGCAATGGTCTTCGAAACCTGTACCTTCCCGGCGTGGTTCTGACTCATTACGAGTCGAAAACTCGTGACCCGAAGGATATTCCGGAAGTCGATTTCAGCTTATCGAAAGCTATGTATCGTAGATATGTTGCTGCGGGCGATCCGTATTACAATTCAAACTTGGACTACGGCTCGTGCATTCCGAAGGTGGTGTCGCGTAGGGAGAAACTGCGTCGTGCGGCGCTCGATTGTTATTCGACGGACATCCTCGAAACGCGTGCTATGAACTTTAGAAGAGTGTCGAGTGATCGTCCTCGTATAAACCTGCTCGTCCCCTCGATTAATGCAGAGGACGTGTATGGCGGTATTGCGACGGCGCTCAGTTTCTTTGATCGTCTGGTGGCGGAAACGGGGGTGGACGCTCGCATCCTTGTGATTGACAGCGAACCGCGCATGGAGTCGCTTTCTCGTTTTCCTGGGTACGAGTTCGTTTCAATGGATGAGGAAAGCGATGCGCGATTACAGATTGTGCCCATAGGAAGAAGAAATGGCAAAACAATGCCCGCTTCTCCTAAGGACTGGTTCGTGTGTACTTCTTGGTGGTCTGCATATTGCTATCAGGATGAATGTGAGCGACTCAAGAAGCAGGATGGGTGTTTTCTTGAGAATCCGATGATATATCTTATCCAAGATTACGAACCTGGATTCTACGCCTGGTCGTCGCGTTACTTGCTTGCCGAATCGACGTATAGGAGCCCTGTTCCCACTGTCGCGGTTTTTAACTCACGGGAGTTGAAGGGCCATTTCGATTCTCTTGGATATGAGTTTAAGCACTCGTTTGTTTTTGATCCGTTCTTGAATGGATCGCTTCTTGAGCGATTGGACCAGCTTGGCGGAAAAGTAGGGAAGCGTCGTCAGATCATGGTGTACGGACGTCCCGGAACTGACAGAAATGCTTTCGAGCTTGTCGTAGAATCCCTCCGTCGTTGGATCGATCTCCAAGAGGACCATGGTTTATGGGAGATTGTTTCCGCCGGGGAACAGCATGCCCCGGTTTATTTGGGGCATGGTCGCTACCTGACCTCGGTTGGAAAGCTGACCATCGAGGAATATGCTCAGCTGTTGGCTGAATCATACGCGGGCATTTCTCTTATGGTGTCGCCGCACCCGAGCTATCCGCCGCTCGAGATGGCGGCATTTGGTGTGCGTGTGATTACGAATGAGTATTCCGGAAAAGATCTGTCGGACTTTGGTGAGAGCGTGGTTTCTCTGGCTCGTTCCACTCCTGGTGAAATAGCTGCTTCGCTGCAGGAGGTGTGTAGCTCGTTCGAACGCGAAGTGCCCTGTGGTCGTGTTCGTCCGGGGTACCTGACAAATCGCGATCTTTTTCCGTTCATTCAAGAGATTAAGAAGCTTATAGACGAGAACTAAGGGGCTTGTCGGGTTCGCGTGGGCGTCTGGATTAAGCAGTGGTTCGGTATAGGTTGGCTTGTGGGCAAATCGGTGGAGAAAATAGGCGACGCTTGCTGAAACGGTATACTAGATGTGTTTTCGATTGAAAGAGGTTTGGTCATGAAAGGCATCATACTCGCAGGCGGGTCGGGCACGCGCCTGTACCCGCTGACCACGGTCACGAGCAAGCAGCTTCTGCCCGTGTACGACAAGCCGATGATCTACTACCCGCTGTCGGTGCTCATGATGGCGGGCATCCGAGAAATCCTGATCATCTCGACGCCCCAGGACCTGCCCAACTTCGAGCGCCTGCTCAAGGACGGGTCGGACTACGGCGTGAGCCTGTCCTACGCAGAGCAGCCCTCGCCCGACGGCTTGGCACAGGCGTTCATCATCGGCGAGGAGTTCGTCGGCGGCGACAGCTGCGCGCTCGTCCTGGGCGACAACATCTTCTACGGCAACGGCCTGGGCCGCCATCTGCGCGCCGCGGTCGAGCGCGCCGAGACCACGGGCGGCGCCACCGTGTTCGGCTACCACGTGGACGACCCCGAGCGCTTCGGCGTGGTGGAGTTCGACGAAGGCTTCAACGCCGTCTCCATCGAGGAGAAGCCCGAGAACCCCAAGTCGAACTACGCGGTGACGGGCCTGTACTTCTACGACTCCCGCGTGTGCGAGCTGGCCAAGAAGGTCGAGCCGAGCGAGCGCGGCGAGCTGGAGATCACCACGCTCAACCAGATGTACCTCGCCGACGGCTCCCTCAGCGTGGTCACGCTCGGGCGCGGCTACGCGTGGCTGGACACGGGGACCATGGAGAGCCTGTTCGAGGCTTCCGAGTTCGTGCGCGCCGTCGAGCGCTCCCAGGGCCTGTCGGTGTCGGTGGTGGAGGAGATCGCCTACCAGAACGGCTGGATCGACCGGGAGCGGCTTCTGGACGCCGCCGCGAAGTACGGCAAGTCCGTCTACGGCCAGCATCTGAGGAAGGTCGCCGAGGGGAAGATCGTCCCGCACAAGGAGGCGATGTAGGCATGAGGATTCTCGTGACCGGAGGCAGCGGCCAGCTAGGCAACGAGATAAGGCGCTGCCTGGAGACTATGGGCGCCGAGATCGGCCCGATCCCGGAGGCGTACGCGGGAGCGAGCGCGGAGTACGTCGACTACGACGCCCTCGACGTGTCGGACGGGGCCGCCGTGGCCGCCTGGTTCTCCGAGCGCGGGCCTTACGACCTGGTTGTCAACTGCGCGGCCGTCACGAACGTGGACGGCTGCGAGAAGAACGAGGCGGGCGCCTACCGCGTGAACGCCCATGGAGCGGAGCACCTTGCGCGCGCGTGCGAAGCCTGCGGGGCGAAACTCGTGCACGTGTCGACGGACTACGTGTTCCCCGGCGACGACCCCGAGCCGCGCGAGGAAGGCGATCCGGTGGGACCCATCAGCGCTTACGGGCGCACGAAGTGGGCGGGGGAGGTTCTGGCGACCGACGCCTGCAGCCGCGCGTTCGTGGTCCGCACCGCCTGGCTCTACGGATACGTCGGCGGCAACTTCGCGAAGACCATGATGCGCCTCGCGCGCGAGCGCGGCAGGATCAGCGTCGTGGCCGACCAGCTCGGGAACCCGACTTCCGCCAACGACCTGGCGTACGAGATCCTGCGTATCGCCCAGACCGAGAATTACGGCACGTATCACTGCACGAACGAGGGCACCTGCTCATGGTTCGATTTCGCGTGTGCGGTGGTGGACGGCGCCGGCATCCCGTGCGAGAAGGAGGGGCTGACGTCTTCCGAGTACAAGGAGCGCTTCCCCCAGAGCGCGGATCGTCCTGCGTACTCGAGCTTGCGCAACAAGCGCCTGGAGGACACGATCGGAAACGATATGCGTCCGTGGCGCGAGGCGCTCGCGACTTATCTGGAACGATTGCTTCGGATAGGGGGATGACCTTCCTTTGTCGTCTCTTAACTCACTGATCTTGTTTTTCGAGAC
The DNA here is from genome assembly GCF_003340345.1 of Paraeggerthella hongkongensis. Taxonomy (GTDB): domain Bacteria; phylum Actinomycetota; class Coriobacteriia; order Coriobacteriales; family Eggerthellaceae; genus Paraeggerthella; species Paraeggerthella hominis. The sequence goes on from NZ_PPTQ01000018.1 coordinate 17,957, forward strand.
GTTCGTTCTGTGCTAGCTTATTAAAAAGAGCGGTGAGAGTTTTCTTGGCTTGTGAAAAACGGGTTGTTTGAACCGTGATTACGCGATAGTTGGTTTCGCGCATGCTTTGTTGCTCGGCGGCCGAAGGGAGCTTTCCAGCTCGAAAATCCTCAATTGCCAGATAAGCCATCCCGTCGTCTTTGAAGTCTCCAATATCCGGGTTTTTTGCAATAGGGATAACTCCATATGAGAGGTATTCGATTAGCTTCGTTGGACAGGCTACCTTGTTCACAGTGGAGCTGTCTCGGAGTATGAACCCGAAATCGCTTGTAAGGTATTCTTCGCGAAGGGCTTCGGGACTTTTTGTGCCGACTGTTAGCATTGCGGGTTCAGAATGATCGCTCCATCGGGTGCTTAGCTCGGAAGTGTCGGGAAGAAAGAGTCTGTATTGGCATAGATTAGGCTGAGACTCTATCGCATCAATCATTTCATCGAATAGTTGCCACGCTTGCGTACCTCCTGCATATATGACGGTAGGAGGTACGCAAGCGGTTTTCTCGATTGGCGCTACGGGAGAGTTGTCCATGTCGAAAATCGGCATAACTAAGCATTCAGCGCCACTGCTTTCCTCGGGATGTTTCTCTTGGATATGCCTCACCATGCTGTTTGTAACTGCTACCATAACCGAAGCACGCGATACGGCTAGTTTTTCGACTCTTTCCAATGCTCGAGCCCGTTCCTCATCTCCGAAGAGTGCAAGCTCTTCTTCGGGGACTGCTCCATGGAGGTCCAAGACAACCTCGCCGTTGTAATCATTGATCAAATCGGCATCAAAGCAATGAATGCTGTGACAGTAGATGAATCGCGCTCTTTGGGCTATCGATTCGAATAGGTTTTTCACTTGATGAGCTTGCTCATATTCGATAAGGATATGGTTTTGATCAACTATTCTTGCTGATGCCCAGTGAGTCTGCGGATTTGGGTAAAAGTGTATTCGTAAGGCTTTGCCAGGAAAAAGGGAGTCGATGTTTTTGATGCGTCGGTAATAACCATCCGTGACATTCCCGCTGTTGAACATAGGGGCGAAAACGCAGATGATAGGTCGCCCTGTAAAATGATCGGTACTCAGTAGCAGTGAAAGATATGATCTTAGGGCCTCTTCGGTTGCTTCGCAAGCCGTTGCTTCCATACGGGTGGACATGAGGCGTATGTTTCCGCATCGGGTCATTGCTTCTATGAGCTTGTCATTGCGTTCGGCTTCTTGGATGCTCCGCTGATTTAGATGTAGGCCAAAAGCTTTCTTGCGCGAGCTCGCTCGTTCTTGATTGACCGTATTCTCGATAATGTCTGCATTGGCGATGATGTCTTGCAGGAAGTAGTTCCCTCTAGGCATTCATTCCTCCTGATGTTGCGCTCAGAATATGCTTCACGATGCGTTCTGCTGCATGTCCATCCCCGTAAGGGCAGGCGGCGGCAGCCATTGCCTGATAGAGCTTTTTGTCGTCGAGTAGTTTTTTCATCTCGATCTCTATGGTGGTCGTTTCCGTTCCGACGAGGATGGCGGCTCCGGTTTCAATGATCTCTTCGCGTTCGGTTTCTCGTCTTAGGACTAGAACGGGTTTGTCCAGGAAAGGAGCCTCCTCCTGAAGGCCTCCCGAATCCGTCATTACAAAACTGCACAGTGCCATCAGGTTATGCATGTCGATTACATCAACAGGGTTCACCAGGATAACATTGGGAAGGTCTCCTAGGATTTCACGAACCGTATTTTGCACCGAGGGATTTAAGTGAACTGGATAGATGACTTGAGCATCGGGGCGCTGAGCGCAGACGTTGCGTATTGCGCTACATATATTTCTGAGCGGCTCCCCTAGGTTTTCACGGCGATGGGCTGTCAAGAGTATCGTTGGGCGAGAGAAATCTACTCGATTAAGCTCCGCGCAGTTGAATTTGTAGTCGTTTCGCATAGTGTACGCGAACGCGTCAAGAGCTGTGTTTCCCGTAACCCATACTCGGTCGACTATGCCCTCTTTGTATAGCGCATCCTTGTTTTTTTGGGTGGGTGCAAAATGAAAGGTAGCAAGAGCCGATATTAGTTTCCTGTTCATTTCTTCAGGAAAAGGAGAGTATCGGTTGTGCGTACGCAACCCAGCCTCCACATGTCCTATGGGAATTTGCTGATAGAAGGCCCCGAGGGCTGCAGACATGCTGGTAGTGGTATCTCCATGAACCAAGACAAGATCGGGGCGCACTGTTTCGAGCGTGTCGGTAATGCCCGAAAGCACCCCTGTAGTAATGGAGCTGAGGGTTTGCTCGCTTTTCATGACGGCTAGATCGAAGTCGGGTTCGAGGTGAAACGCTTCGAGTACCTGGTCCAGCATTTCTCGGTGTTGACCCGTCACGCAAAGCACGCTGTCGATCAATGGCTCGCTCTCAAGTTTCTTGACTAAAGGAGCCATTTTTATGGCTTCGGGTCGCGTGCCGAAGATCGATAGTACGCGCATGAGGTGTCCTTTCTGCAGGTTGCGTTGCAGTGCGTTGGTCCGCTCTGGATGTTTAGGAGCCGATCAGGATTCTGAACGCTTCCAAGCGTGGTAGAGTAGCTCTCGATCAGTGGATCCCAGAACCGATTCCCCACCAAAAAACGAAATGCCGCTAATAGTCTTGCGGTTGCGCTCCATGAACATCATGCAGGAAGAGACACTTTCGAGGTTTGTGGGGTCTTCCAAAAGCATTGCCGCACTCGTCTTTCCTGCGTATCCGATTATCGAGAGCAGCTCTGGCCATTGACTGAGGGTTTGGGAGCCGACGCATACTTCTACAGGTGCACAGGCGTTGCGCTTCTTGGACTCGTCCAGGACCGCTTGGGCGATGGACAGGACCGTCTCCTCGTTGTTTTCGTCGGCAAGCGTTTTGACGGTGATTCCCTGCTCGGACAAGCTGGCGCAAAGAGGATGGCTTGCGATCGATCCAACGGCAAAGATGGAGTGAATACCCTCTTCTACGAGCATTCGAGAAAGATCGCTTGCTCGATCTTTCTCCTCTCCCGTAAGCACAAAGAAGGGTGCTCGAATTCCGTACGAAAGCGGCGCGGCGCAAAATGCTTTCGCGTTATCTTCGAAAGCAGCAATCAGGGCAGTGTCCCCCCATAGGCTGCTTTGGGCTCCAAGTTGCAGAAGCTCTATCGACAGGTTCAGCGATCCGGGGCGCTTGGGAAGATAGATGACTTTAGGTTTCCACGGCAAAGACGAGACCTGCTCCAGTACGTTTTCCGAATTGCGATCCTTATCGAGAAGCAATATCGTGGTTGGTCTCTTGCTGGAGAGATATTGCTCTATGATCTCCGGAAGATGGTCAGACCTAACGGGTAGCACGGGCGCGTTCTTCGCCCCGGCGAACCCGCAAGCCGCGATGGCGTTTACATGGGTTGCATCGCAGACGAGCGTCACCATGTCGACGGACTCTTCGCCCCAGCCCCGAACAGCGGCCCTGACTGCGGTTCCATAAAGGCTGTCTCCGTCGATTGATGCAAGATCTTTCTGCTGGAGTGCTTTGCCGGCTGTGCTGCTCAGCGCTTCGAACACGCGCCGCTCGGCTTCGGGGCTTCCGGTGCGCCCGCCTAGGCCACCGTAGACGCGGCAGACGGTGGCGGCGTCGCCTATCATGCGGGTATGGCCCTTTTCAATCCATATCGCCTTGTTGCACATACGCTCGATCTGCGCATTGCTGTGCGACACGATGAGAACGGTCACGCCGTGACGCTCGATCAGCTCATTGATGCGATCCTCGCACTTTTTCTGGAACATGAAGTCGCCTACAGAAAGGACTTCGTCTACGACCAGAATCTCCGGCACGATAACGGTGGCGATGGCAAATGCGATGCGTGCAACCATGCCGGATGAATAATTCTTGAGCGGCATATCCAAGAACTTTTCGATTTCGGCGAATTCGACAATCTCGTCGAAGTGGTCGTCGATGAACTTCTTTGAGTAGCCCAAAAGCGCTCCGTTGAGGTAAATGTTTTCTCGTGCAGAAAGCTCCGTGTCGAAGCCTGCTCCCAGCTCGATCAACGGGGCGATGTTGCCATTGATCTCGCATGAGCCTTTGGTGGGCTCTAGAACGCCTGCAATGATTTTGAGGAGCGTCGATTTGCCCGATCCGTTCGTGCCTATGATGCCGAACACATCGCCCTTCTTCACTTCGAACGATATATCGTCGAGCGCCGTGAACCCTTCGAAGAACAATTCACGGCGGGCGATCTTGATAGCATATTCCTTCAAGCTATTCAGCTGTTCGGATGCCATGTTAAAGATCATCGACACGTGATCAACCTTGATCATGGTTTGGCGATTGTCGTCTGCTTGAATGCTTTCAGAGTCGCCGATCGACAGGGCAGAGGTGTTAACGTTTTCGGGCATGGTGCACCTTCGTCTCTAAACGTACAGGATGAACTTCTTTTGCTGCTTGCGGAATACGAGGACTCCCAGCAAAAGAGCGATTGCTCCGCAGCCGAAGCAAATGAGGTTGTCCATAAGACCCGGCGTGACGCCCCACATAGCTATATCGCGGAAATAGCTAACGTAGTAGTACATGGGGTTGAGCTGCATGACGGGAACCATCCACTCGGGAAGGATGTCGATGGAGTAGAACAGCGGCGTGGCGTAGGTCCACGCCGTCAGAATGACACTCCATAGATGCATAATGTCTCGGAAGAACACCGAAAGAGCGGCAAGCAGAAGACCGAGTCCCAAGCTGAACATGAACAAGTAGGTGAGGAGCACGGGCAGGAGTAGAATGTTGAACGTGGGCACCACGCGGAAAAACACCATGACGATGGCTACGGCAACAAGCGATATGGCAAAGTTCAGAAGCGCAAACACGACCTTCTCAAGCGGGAAGAGCATTTTGTTGATGCGAATCTTCTTGATAAGGGGCGCAGAATCGATGATTGATCCCATGGCTCCCGAAGTGGCGTCTGACATGAAGGTGAACAACGTCATGCCGAGAATCAGATATACGGGGAAAGGTTCGACTCCTCCGCGAAACACGACGGAGAAGACTGCCGCCAGTACGATCATCATAAGCAAGGGATTGAGCACTGACCAGGCAACGCCCAGCACGCTGCGGCGGTATTTGAGTTTGAAGTCTTTCGAAACGAGGGACTTCAGTATGAACATGTTGCGCTGCAGCGAATCTTTGGAAAAACTCATTCGGGTTCGAGCCCTCTCTTCTTCACTTCAGAATTGCGTCCAATTAATCGCAATCCCTGAATGATATCACGCGGCAGGGAGGTCTCTGGTGTTTTCATTACTTTCGCGCAACGCATCGGAGGCACCAAAGGCCGCGTGGCCTTGATTTGCCTCATCGCGTTAGGCAGCCGGCGTCCGGCGAGCACCCTGCATAAAAGCACTTTGCATGGAAACGGTGACGCTGGCGGGCTGTGCGCTTATAATCTTATGCATTTAAAGCAATTGCACGTACAGTCGTATATAAGGATGGCTATGAAAACCTATCTCGTGACCGGCGGAGCCGGCTTCATCGGCAGCAACTTCGTCCACTGGGTGGTGGAGAACCAGCCCGAGGCGCGCGTGATCGTCCTGGACGCGCTCACCTACGCCGGCAACCGCGAGAACCTCGCGGGCATCCCCGCCGACCGCATGGAATTCGTGCACGGCGACATCTGCGACGCCGAGCTGGTGGACGGGCTGTTCGCGCGCGCCGACGCGTGCGTGCACTTCGCGGCCGAGAGCCACAACGACAACTCCATCGCCGACCCGGCCCCCTTCGTCCGCACGAACGTGCAGGGCACCTACACGCTTCTGGAGGCCGCGCGCAAGCACGACGTGCGCTTCCACCACATCTCGACCGACGAGGTGTACGGCGACCTCGCCCTCGACGACCCGGCGCGCTTCACGGAGGACACCCCGTACCGCCCCAGCTCCCCGTACAGCTCCACCAAGGCGTCGTCGGACATGCTCGTGCGGGCGTGGCACCGCACCTACGGCGTGCGCGCCACCATATCCAACTGCTCCAACAACTACGGGCCCTACCAGCACGTGGAGAAGTTCATCCCGCGCCAGATCACGAACGTCATCTGCGGCGTCAAGCCCAAGCTCTACGGCGACGGCCTGAACGTGCGCGACTGGATACACACCGAGGACCACTCGAGCGCGGTGTGGACCATCCTCAAGAAGGGCCGCATGGGCGAGACCTACCTGATCGGCGCCGACGGCGAGAGGAACAACATCGACGTGCTGCGCGCCATCCTGGAGGGCATGGGCCGCCCCGCCGACGAGTTCGACTGGGTGCGCGACCGTCCCGGCCACGACCGCCGCTACGCCATCGACTCCTCGAAGCTGCGCCGCGAGCTGGGTTGGGAGCCCAAGCACACGGACTTCGCCGAGGGCCTGGCCGACACCGTCCGGTGGTACCGCGAAAACGAGGCCTGGTGGCGCCCTGCAAAGGAGGCCACCGAGGCGAAGTACGCGAAGCTTGGGCAGTAGGGGGACGGCATGGCAGCAGGGAATATCGTGGAATCCGGCAACTTCGCCTTTGCCGACACGTCCATCGAAGGCGTGAAGGTCGTCGACGTCAAGTCGTACGGCGACGCTCGCGGCTACTTCATGGAGACGTACAAGCGCCCCGATTTCGTGGCGGGCGGCATCGACGTGGAATTCGTGCAGGACAACCAGTCCTCGTCGACCAAGGGCGTGCTCCGAGGCCTTCATTTCCAGATCGAGCATCCGCAGTCGAAGCTCGTGCGCGTGGTGTCCGGCGAGGTGTTCGACGTCGCGGTCGACCTGCGCCCGGGCAGCCCCACCTGGGGCAAGTGGGATGGCGTGGTCCTGTCGGCCGAGAACCGGCGCCAGTTCTTCATCCCCCGCGGCTTCGCGCACGGGTTCCTGGTGCTGAGCGAGACGGCGGAGTTCTGCTACAAGTGCGACGACGTCTACCGTCCGGGAGACGAGGGCGGTCTTATGTGGGACGATCCGGAGGTTGGGATCGACTGGCCGGCGCTCCGGGGTGACGAGGTCTTCGATCCGTCCAAAGTGGTGCTGAGCGACAAAGACAAGGTGAATGCCGCCTTGAAGGATTTGCGCGGATAGCCGCGGAAAGGTTCTTGCATGGTTAAGGTAGTGCGCGCTTGCCGCGGTGACGGCGTGGCTTACATCGAGGTCGCGGGGGCTACTGCTCGCGACCTCGTTCTTGTAAGCACAGCCGAGGGACGAATGCTTCCTGCATCGGTGGTTTCCCTCGGTAAGAAAACGTGTGCGATTGTGTTCCCGCTTGTTCTGTCGTCATTCTACGTCGTTGAATCGGGTGATCGCTCCTGGTCTTTCAAGATGGGCGCTACCGAATTGAAGCTGCGTTCGAAGCTGGCGTACGCATTGCGGCGAACCGAAGCTTTGCGATTGAGGGACTGCGATCTTGAAGAGTTCGCACGGTGCTTGAATGTGCGTTTTATTCAAGTGGTCGAGGATGGGTCGGAAGCTGTGGTGCGTGCTCGTGTTGATGTGCCGGACTCGGTTTCTAAAGATGCGCGGATATGCATAAACGTTCTAGATGCGGTTGGTGCTGAGACGGACCTGAGGCATATCGTCATGGAGGATTGCAAGGACGCGGTGGACGAGCGCAACCGTGCAGTCCGCCGAATTACGGTTGCTTTGAGACTGCCGATTGGCGATCATAAGGTGTGTCTGACCGCCGCGGTCGAAGACGGTTCGAGCCAGCCAGGCGGGTGCGCTCTTCTCGACGATACGTACGCCGCTTTGCGCGGCGGGTTTTTGGACGCTTCAATGGATGCGATGCATGATCCCTCGTACCATGCGTGGTGGGAGGACCATCGTGCAAGCGAAGACGACCTCCGTGCACAGGCGCGCCGTTCTTTCGATCGTCCTCCGCTGTTCAGCATCGTCGTGCCCCTGTTCCGTACGCCGATTGCCTTTTTCGACGCCATGTATGATTCGGTGCGGGGCCAAAGCTACGGGAATTGGGAGCTTATCCTGGTGAATGCGTCTCCGGATGACTCATCGCTAGCTCGCAGAATTTCCTCGATCGAAGACGAGCGAGTTGTTGTGCTCGAGGTGGAGAACGGCGGGATTGCTCAAAATACGAACGTTGGCATAGAAGCCGCTCGAGGAGATTTCATCTGCTTCCTCGACCACGACGATGCTCTTTCTCCGGATGCTTTGTACGAGTATGCGAACATTGTCGATCTTTTTCCGGATACGGATCTTCTGTATTGCGACGAAGATCGCTTCGATGCGCAGGGTCGGCACTCGGCGCCGTTTTTCAAGCCAGATTTCTCTCCGGAGCTCTTGAGGGCGCACAATTACATCACGCATTTTCTGTGCGTAAGCAGCAAGTGCGTTTCTTGCATTGGTCTTATGGATGGCCTGTTCGACGGCGCGCAAGATTACGATTTCACCTTGCGTGCCGTCGAGCGCGCGCGAAGAGTCGCGCATGTTCCCCGAGTGCTTTACCATTGGCGCATGCACGAGGCGTCGACCAGCATGAATCCGGAAAGCAAGACATATGCGAAGGATGCCGGCTTGCGCGCCGTGGAGGCTCACTGTGACCGCATAGGGTTCAAGGCTTCAGTGGAGCGCACGGACATGCCTTTTGCGTATCGCGTTGTTCATGCTCCGCGGGATTGGGGAAGGGTCGATATCGTCATTCCCACCAAGGATTATGCGCACTTGCTTCGGGCGTGCGTTGAGTCCATCTTGAAGGTGTGCACGTACGCGAACTATCGTATTATCGTTGTTGAAAACAATAGCGAGGAGCCGGAAACGTTCGAATGCTATCAGAACCTTCAGGCTCTTGATGATCGGGTGAGCGTGGTGACCTGGTCGGGGGAGTTCAACTACTCGAAGATCGTTAACTTCGGAGCTGCCCAAGGGAATAGCCCTTACATTCTGTTTTTGAATAACGACACCAAGGTGATAACTCCAGATTTCCTTGAAACTATGCTGGGGTACTTCGAGGACGAAGGCGTGGGCGTGGTGGGCGCAAAACTTCTGTATGCTGATGGAACCGTTCAGCATGCGGGCGTGGGCGTGGGTCTGTTGGGTGCAGCTGCGCATCTGTTCACGTCTCTTCCCCCTGATGCGGGTGGCTATTTCGATCGGGCAAGGCTTCCTCAAAACTTGTCCGCTGTGACTGGTGCTTGTCAACTCGTGAGGCGCGATGTGTATGGGCGTGTTGGGGGATACACCGAGGACTTCACGGTTGGGTACAATGATGTCGACTTTTGCCTGAAGACGATTCGTGCGGGTTATCGTGTGGTTTGCACGCCTTATGCGCGCATGAACCATTATGAGTTCTCATCTCGGGGGCGTGATATGCGCGGCGAACGCATGAAGAGGGTCCAAAAGGAAACCGATCTTTTGCGCTCCCGATGGTCTGAGTTCTTCGAGGGTTCGGATCCGTACCTGAATCCGAACCTGTCGAAAGATAGCTGCTACTTCGCTTTGAGAAAGGGCTGACCGTGGATGTTGAAGCGGCCCGCTTGGCGGAGGACGTAGACGTTTCTCTTGCGATCGCCCGAAGAGCTGTTCAAGTCTTGCGTGATGACTTGTCGCGCGAGGAGGACGAGCTTGAGGCCGTTGACCGCGAGTTTCGCAAATCGTTATCGTATCGGATTGGGAGCATGCTGTGCCCGAATTTTCGTTCGTAATACCGGTTTACAATGGGATGCCTTATCTGGAGTCGTGCCTTGGCAGCCTGCTTGATCAGACGTTCGATGATATTGAGGTAATCTGCGTTGACGATTGCAGCACCGATGGCTCGCTCGAGGCTTTGGAGGCTTTTTCTCAAAGAGATTCGCGGGTTCGTGTTTTGAGGCAGCCTGAGAATCGTGGAAGCGCGCGGGCGAGAAGACGGGGTGTTCTTGCATCGTGCGGTGAGTACGTGCTTTTCTCCGACCAAGACGATTCGTATGGCCGTGAGGCTTGTGAGGTTGTGCGACAATTGCTGGCCGAACGGCCTGTCGATATTTTGCAGTACGGGACGCTTGTCGTTAACGAAGGTGGAGTTGAGCAGGGGGAGATCGCTGGACTTGAAAGCTGGTTGGAGCCGTATGAGGGGATCTTGCTCGGTCGCTCCATCCTGGACGAGTGCTTCGTGAATTTGACCTTCGGGTATTCTATTTGGAACAAAGCCTACAGGGGGGAACTTGCTCGTCGGGCGTTCTCGTCCATGGAGGATGTTTCGGTACCCTTGGGGGAGGATAACTACGAATCGTTCGTATTGTTCTACTTTGCGGAAACCTATCGAGGTGTATCCCGTCCGCTGTATCGATACCATTACGGACGGGGCTACACTGGGCACGTACGACAAACCGCCGATTCGTTTCGCCGTACGTGCGGCCTTTCGGTTGCCGCTGATCTCATGAAGTCGTTTCTTATTTCTGAGGGCAGTTTCGACGAGTACGAGGAGACGTATGGGGCTGCGCGTCGGCACATGCTTCGCTATACGTTTGATCGGTGGGCCGTCGAGGTTCCCGATAGCGACAAGATCGAGGCTTTGCGCTACCTCTTGGAGTCGTGGCCGTATGTGGAAGTGCTCGAGTACGTGGCTGAAGATAGGCCTCGAGATCTCACAGGGTTGCTCAATGCGCGCTTTGGCTCTTGCGATGCGGAGGTCCTTTCTGCTGCGAATGGACGGGAATTGTTCGATTTAATGCTTGAACTGAGTGAGTTGTCGCGTGCGTGCAAGGAAAAGGATGATCGCATTGCCGCCAGACGCCAAGATTTTGAAGGCTCTCGTGCGTATCGTGTTGGCCGCATGTTGACTTCGCCTTTGCGCCGTATAAGGGGAGAGTAAAGGGTTCGAGCTTGTTCTTCACGCGCTGAGCCGGCATGATGAATACGACCGTTCTCCATCTTACGAATCGTTAACAATTTGGTACTGGTATAATACGCAGGTTGGATATCTATACTGGAGGCGACCGGAGCGTTTATGGAATGGTACCAAGCGGCTATCGTGTTTTGCGTGGCTTTTGCAGTCACGTGCTGCATGGTGCCCGTTTCCAAATGGATCGCCGTTAAAATAGGCGCGATCGACTACCCCGGAAATCGCCGGGTCAACGTCGATTCGGTTCCTCGCTGCGGAGGGATAGCTCTTTATACGGGCCTTTTGGCGGCATGCTTTTCGATCTACCTTGGGGTTCGCTTTTTCGACTGGAACATGCATGACTTATATGTCCTGGGAGACATAAACTACATCGTGCTGTTCCTGGGTGTTACGGCCATGTTCACAGTTGGGCTGGTCGATGACATCACGCAGCTGTCTCCGGGAACCAAGCTGCTCGGCCAGGTTCTTGCTGCCGCTGTAGTGGTTTTGTCGGGTGTTGGTATAGGGGCAGTTCGTGCGGTGGTTGTAGGCGATTACTTCTCTTTCGGGTGGCTCGACTATCCGCTGACTGTTCTGTATCTCGTCGTGTTCGTGAATATCACTAACCTTATCGACGGTTTGGACGGACTGGCGTCAGGCCTTGTTGCTATTGCTTCTTCGAGCTTGCTGTATCTTGTGTGGATGCGTGGGAGTTTCACTCTGGTTCTAGTTTGCATTGCCCTTATCGCAGTTTGCTTGGCTTTTCTTCGGTTCAATTTCTTCCCGGCTTCGGTGTTTATGGGCGACTCGGGATCCCATCTTTTAGGTTTGTCCGTGGGAATAGTCTCGGTTGTGGGCGTGGTACGAACGCAAAGCTTTGTCGTCATGCTAATCCCGTTAATCATTGCTGGGGTTCCGGTGCTGGATACGTTATCGGCCATCATTAGACGCAAAAGGGTTCATAAACCAGTCGATCAGGCGGATTTGGGGCATATCCATCATCGTCTCATGCGCGCTGGATTAAGTCAAAAGCGATCCGTTGCGGTGTTGTGGCTCTGCTCTGCGGCCCTCGCGTTGACGGGATGCCTTATAGGGAGTTTTTCGGGAGCGGTTCAAGGAGCCATTATTGCGGCTCTTGCGATTGTGCTGTTCTTCGTGATTTGGAAGTTCGGCTTGTTCAAGCCTGTTTTGAGGCACCACTACGACAATAAGGGAAGGCGGGGGCCTCGCGTACCTCGTCATACGAGATAGGCTGCACGGCGTATGACGGATACGATCGACATACAGAAAAAGCGGTCTGAGAAAATGGCCGCCGTGGCCGTGGCGATGGTTGCGGCGTTTTCTCTTGCGTTCATCGGCCTGATCGTGGTTTTGGAAGACGCGGCGAATCGGTCCGTGAACGGGCGTACGTATGTTGCCGAAGCGACTTCCGCCGAGCCGTTCTATGTGCTGCTCATAGGATCCGATTCAAGGAAGGAAACCGCTCTGTACACGGGCAAGAAAACGGAGCACGCGCAAGTGGACCAGCATTTCGACGTAATGACGCTCATGAGGGTCGATCCGGAAACCTATACGGTCACCCTGGTTTCCGTTCCGCGCGATACCGTGTTGAAAGGGTCAAGCACCAAGATAAACAATGCGCTTCTTGATAACAACCCTGAAGAAGTAGTGGAAGCTGTTGAGTCTTTGACAGGAGTGGACATCCCGTATTACATGATGGCGACGTTTACGTCGTTTCAAGTGTTTATCGATGCAATAGGCGGCGTTACGGTTGATGTTCCCAAGGATGTTAAGGTGCCGGATTCCATGACCGCTGAAGATGTAAAGTTAAGTGCGGGGAAGTCTCAACACCTTGATGGGTCGGAAGCGCTTGTGCTGGCGCGCGCTCGCAAAGAGTACGTAGTCGATCAAGACGCGCTTCGCCAGGCGAACGTTCGAAATCTTGAGGTGGCCATCTTGCAGAAGGCATTATCTGTGAGCGACGAGGAGGGGGTTAACGATCTGCTTGCTGATCTTGCGGAAAATGTGGTCACAAACCTTGATATATCAGAAGTGGGATATCTGGTTGCCGATTTTATTACGAATCGCGATTTGGTGACTATATATTCCTGCACGGGTCCATGGCGGGGAGGCGAAAACATGGACGGTCTTTGGGTGGTTGAAGAAGATCCAGAAACATGGGCCGAGCTTATGGCGGTGGTGGATGCAGGGGGGAGTCCTGTCGGGATTGTGGAGGAGCCGAAGCATTTGTAAGAAAATGCATTAGCTTATGATCCTCATGGGTCCGCTGTGAAACGAAGCTGTGCTAACATCTGAGGTTGTTTGTTCGGATTGTTGAATGGGAGCGTTGTGCTGAGTACTCTTACGACGATATTACGAGACAATTGGGAGTGGCGTAGGCAGGTCGGGCATCTTGCCATCTTTGAGCTTAAGAAAAAAGCTCGCGGTGCTGCATTAGGCTGGGCTTGGCTTGCAGTTAAACCGATTGTGTTTATTGCTGTGTTTTGGTTTGCCTTAGAAGTGGGCTTGCGAGCTGGTGATTCCTCGAGTCCCGAGTATCCATACTTTGTGTGGCTGGTTGCTGGCTTGATTCCGTGGTTCTATATTGCTGACATGATCGGGACGGGATCCGATGTCCTCCACCGATATTCGTATCTGGTTGATAAGGTGAAGTTCCCCTTGAGTTGCATATCGACTCTGTATTCTTTGTCGACGCTTATCATCAACGCCGTACTTTTTGTCCTGCTGTTTGTGATTTATGCACTCTACGGTATGCCTTGGGATATCTATTTACTTCAGGTTCCGATTCTCATGGTTCTAATGTTTGCGTTTTGGAACATGGTTTCTGTCATGATGTCGCAGCTTTCGGGTATTAGCAAAGACTTCGGGCAGCTTATGAAGGCTCTTTCGCAGCCTTTGTTCTGGCTGTCGGGCATTCTATTCAATATGCAGGTGCTTGCTCCTGCAGGTTTTGGTTGGGCTGCGGATGTGATGTTGTTTAATCCTATAACGTTTTTCGTCACAGCCTTTCGCGGTGCATTGTGCGATAAGGTGTGGTTTTGGGAAGACCCGGTGTTTTTTGGTTCCTTTGCCGTTGTGTTCGTGGCGACGTTAGTAGCTTCAACTCTTATTTATAAGCACTTCAACGAGGAGGTGTCCGATGTCCTTTGAGGAAGCGGAGGCAAACCTGCTCGAGTCTTTAGGGCCACGCTCGGCAGTTGCTGATGAGGCTGTCATCAAGTTCGATCACGTGACCAAGACGTATCGGTTGTACAAGAACGATCGCAGCCGGTTCCTGGGTCTTTTTACGCGCAGCACCAAGGAGCTGGTGGCAGAGGTAAATGCCAACGATGATCTGTCTTTTGAGGTGCGGCGGGGCGAGGCTGTCGCTTTGATAGGTCGAAACGGTGCGGGCAAGTCAACCGCTCTGAAAATGGTTACGCAAGTGTGTCATCCTACGAAGGGCACTGTTACGGTCAACGGTCGCGTGAGCGCGCTTCTCGAACTGAATGCTGGCTTTGACGGACAGTTGACGGGGCGCGAAAATCTCTTGCTCAGAAGTCAGGTTTTAGGCATGAGCAAAGCGGAATATCGTGATATGGAAGATCGGATTGTCGAGTTCGCCGATTTGGGCGTGTACATTGATCAGCCGATGAAGTCATATTCGAGTGGCATGAAGGCTCGTCTTGGCTTCGCGTTCGCAGCTTCAATTGATCCTGACATTCTAGTGGTTGATGAGGCCCTGTCGGTAGGGGATCGGCAGTTTAAGGAAAAGTGTATCACGCGCATGCGCAGCATTATGTCGAACGAGAACGTTACGGTGTTGTTCGTCACGCACGAGTCAAAGGCTGCGCAGGAGTTTTGCACGAGGGGGATTGTCTTGCACAAGGGAAAAATGATGTTCGACGGCCCCATCGACGAAGCTACGGCGTATTACGAAAAGAACTACTAGGAGTTTCTTATGAGTGCAGGCAGCAATGCGGGGACAAATGCGTATGCGGCGATTCTTGCCGGGGGCTCGGGCGCTCGCATGGGCAACCCCGAAAAGCCCAAGCAGTTTTTCATGCTGGGCGAGAAGCCCATACTTATCCATACCGTAGAGAAATTCTGCGCCTTCCCGGATTTTCAAAAAGTGCTGGTCATGTGTCCCCAGGTGTGGCTGCAGCAGACGCAAGATTTGATAAGGCGCCATTGCCCGCAGTACGAGGATCGGATCGCGCTTGTGGCCGGCGGTGCCGAGCGTAACGACACGGTGATGAACGCTATCGCTTACGTGGAGCAGAACTGCCCGGTCGACGACGGTACTATCTTGGTAACGCATGATGCGGTACGACCGTTTGTGTCTCATCGCATTATCCGGGATAACATTGCAGCTGCGCGCAAGCATGGCGCGTGCGATACGGTCGTACCAGCTACGGACACCATTGTGGAGAGCATGGACGGTCGCGCTATCTCGGCTATTCCGAACCGAAGCGTGCTTTATCAGGGGCAGACTCCGCAATCGTTCAACTTGCATAAGCTCAAAGAGCTTACCGGTAGCTTGACCGATGAGGAGCGCGCTACGCTAACCGATGCTTGCAAGATATTTGTTTTGCGAGGCGAGCGCGTTGTCCTGGTGGAGGGCGACGTTGCGAACATGAAGATCACGTATCCCCAGGATATGCGTGTCGCGACTTCTTTGATGGGCAAGTAGATGCTGAATTGTGCCTACAGATTGGTTGCTCCGCGAATGTTCGAGCCCGTGGTTTTGGAGATGCCCATGTTTCCTAACCGGGTGATTGTCAGGCCGACCCATTTGTCTATCTGCAATGCTGATCAGCGCTACTACCAAGGCCGACGCAGCGCCGAAGTGTTGGCGAAAAAGCTCCCTATGGCACTTGTTCACGAAGGGATCGGCACGGTTGTCGAAGACGCTTCGGGTGTATATGCGCCGGGAACCAGCGTGGTTATGCTACCAAACAGCCCGCGTGAAAAGGACGACTTCATAGCAGAGAACTATCTTCGTTCCAGCGAGTTTTGCGGCAGTGGCTTCGATGGCTTTATGCAGGAGCACGTAGCTCTTCCGCCTACGCGTGTGGTGCCGCTTCCTGCGGGCGTCAATAAGAACGTTGCGGCATTCACCGAATTAGTGAGCGTAGCCGTTCATGCCGTTACCCGCTATGAGGCCATAGCGCACGGTCGGCGTGAGGTCGTGGGTATTTGGGGTGACGGGAACCTGGGGTTCATCGTTGCGCTGGTGTTGCGCATGCTTCATCCCGCGACGCATTTGGTGGTGTTCGGGCGCAATGTGGATAAGCTGGCTGACTTCACGTTTGTGGATGAGACGTATTTGACGTACGACGTATCTCGCGCGCCACTGGTTGACCACGCTTTCGAGTGCTGCGGTGGAGACGGTTCGGCTTCGGCTATCGACCAGATTATCGATCGAATCAAGCCCGAAGGTTCCGTTTCTCTTTTGGGCGTGTCGGAGAACCCCGTCCCCGTGAACACGCGCATGGTTTTGGAAAAGGGCCTGCGCTTGTTCGGCAGCAGCAGAAGCGGCAGGGACGATTTTCAGCGGACGGTACAGATGTACTACGACCATCCGGTGGTTTTGGATTACTTGACGTCCCTGGTGGGAGCGATTCTGCCGGTTGGTTCGACGCGGGATATGGCGCAAGCTTTCGAGGCCGATATCCGCAAGTCCATGGGCAAGACCATCATGCTTTGGGACGTGTAATCGTATGCGCTTTGCACTGAAAGCGGGCATGGGGGAAGCGGTGGAAAAGGCCGTGGTAGCCGTTGCTCGCTTCTCCATCAATGCTCTGTACTTCGCATGCTGCGCCCTTCCGCGCAGAGACGAGGCAGTGTTCGTATCGCGCCAGGCCAATGAGCCATCGTACGATTTCAAGGCTATCGGTCGTGAATTTGAACGCAAAGGGTTTCGCGCGGTGTTTTTAACGCGAAAGCTGCAGAAGAGGACCATCGTAAGGTACGCATTTCATGCGGTGCGCGAGATATACCATCTTGCACGCTGCAGGATATGCTTTGTCGATCGATACGATCCGGTTATCAGCCTGATGAACTTCCAGTGTGAGCCGCAGCCTGCTTCATGCGACATCCCTGTGGGGGTGTATCGCGAGTTCCCTGTTCGACCGGTGGTGGTTCAGCTGTGGCATGCGTTCGGTGCGTTCAAGTGCTTTGGGTTTCAGTCTCACGATACGGTGGAGGGCCATACATCCAAGGCTATGGAGCTTTATCGCATCCATCGCAACTACTCATGGGTTCTCTGCTCGGGCGAGGGGTGTCGCCAGGCGTTTGCACAGGCGTTCAACTGCCCGGTGGAGCGTGTTGTCGCTTTGTTGAGGCCCGGTTATGACGAGTTTGCGCGGTTGCGTACGGCGGCTCTTGCCGAGCGCGGTGCCGGAGAAGAGCCAGGGCTTTTGGTGCTGTTCGCTCCCACGCTGCGTAAAAGTTCGGAGTCTCGGCACCCGTTTCGCGATCTTGCTCAGGAGGGCGGTTGGAAGAACTTGTCTGACGTGGCTCGAATCGAGTGGGCTTTTCACCCGCTCGAACAGGAGGGCGTGGCTGCGGGGACGGTGAACCAAACGCTTCTGGATGCGTCGATTGTGGTTACGGATTACTCGTCTATTGCGTATGAAGCGTATTTGCTTGGAAAGCCGGTGGTGTTCTATGTGCCGGATATCGACGAGTACCGCGCGTCTCCTGGCCTTAATTCCGACCCGCTCAAGCTATGTCCGCGTATTGCTTTTACGGACGAGCGGCGCCTGTTTGCGTTTTTGGAGGATTGTTTAAACGATCCGGAACTGTATCCCTGGGATGCGTTCGAGGCTTTTGCCGGTTCCGCCATCGACGAATGCGATGGTCGTGCGGTCGATGTATTGGTGGAGGCTGCTTTTGGGTGGCTTGGGCGAGGAAGATGCGAGTAGTTTCATGAGTGATGTGAGCGCTCAAAAGAGAAGTGCGTTGAGCAAAGCAAAAGACGCGGTCAAAGGATTGGTGAAAGACGCGACGTTGGGCTTTGCGTTCCCGCGCTCGTACGCTCATGCTGCAAAGGACCCTGTCGATCCTCGCAAAGTGGTGTTCTTGGAATCGAAGCAACAAGAAGTACCGGATAGTTTTCGCGTCCTGCTGGATCGGCTGGACGCCGATCCGCGCTTCGAGGTCTACTATATTTCTTTGGGACAGCATCGTGTATCCCGAGCGCGGTACTTGGCGAATTGCGCCAATGCCTTGAGGCAGATAGCCACGGCTCGATGCGTGTTTTTGAACGACGCCTCCGATGTGGTGAGTTGTGTGGCCTTGAGGCCTGAGACTCGGGTGGTTCAGCTATGGCATGCTTGCGGCGCGTTCAAGAAATGGGGTATGAGTACGGCCGACCTTGAATTCGGGGGTTCGCGCGAACAGATTTTACGACATCCGTTCTATGGGAATTTATCACTGGTGACGGTGAGCAGTCCTGAGGTGATATGGGCGTATACCGAAGCTATGGTGCTAGAGGACCGCCGGGATATCATTAGGCCCTTGGGCGTGAGCAGAACGGATGTGTTTTTTGACGAGTCGTTTCTCTCCTGTGCTCGAGCGCGCGTGTGCGAGGCTGTGCCGCAAGCGCGTAGCAAGAAGGTCATGTTGTACGCCCCCACGTTCAGGGGCCGTGTATCAAAGGCCCTGGGCCCCGATCAGCTTGATATCGAGGCGTTCTGTACAGCATTTAACGATGAGTACGTACTGCTAATAAAGCATCATCCGTTCGTCAAGGAGCGGCCTGCTATCCCTGCAGGATGCGAGTCGTTCGCGTTTGACATCTCAGATGCTGTATCGATAGAGGATGCCCTGATTGTGGCCGATGTTTGCATATCGGACTATTCCTCGCTCGTGTTCGAGTATTCTCTTTTCGAGCGCCCGATGGTGTTTTTTGCGTACGACAAGGAAGAGTACGACGATTGGCGCGGGTTCTACTACGAGTACGAGGACTTGACCCCGGGACCGGTGTTCTGCGAGAACGAACCGATGATCGAGTATTTGCAGCATGTTGAGCAGCGTTTCGATAAAACGCGCGTGGCGCAGTTTCGCCAGCGCTTCATGAGCGCATGCGACGGTCATGCGACGGATAGGATAATCAAGGAGGTTCTGTAATGCGGGAGAGTGGTTCCGGCCGTGATGTGCTGGTCAGCGTCATTGTGCCCGTGTATAACAAGGAGCAGTCGCTGCAGTCTTGTATGGATTCGCTCGATGCGCAGACCATTGACAAAAGCCTGATGGAGGTAATCCTGGTCAACGATGGGTCCAGTGACGGTAGCCTTGCGGCGTGCGAGCGCATTGCGCAAGAGCGCTCCTATTTTCGTGTGTTCACACAGGAGAATCAGGGCGTATCGGCTGCTCGTAACGCGGGGATGGCGCAGGCTGCGGGTAAGTACCTGATGTTCCTTGATGCCGACGACTCTTTATCCAAGCATACCGTGAAGAGCGTTTCGACGTTTTTCGAGCACCATCAGGACCAGGTAGACCTGGTCACGTATCCGCTTTGCTATTTCAATCCGCAAACCGGCAGCAAGCGCCCTCATAAGCGCGAAGAGTGGCTGACTGAAGAGGGCGTGTACGACCTTGAGGAGAATCCTTTTGCCGCTCTTACCACCATGAACATCTGCGTAAAAAACCGTGGTGAAGGCAATCTGCTGTTCGACCGGGCGAAGAAAATGGGAGAAGACCAGCTTTTTATTGCCGAAAGCTTGAAAACGAAGGCAACGGTTGGTTTCTGCATGCATGCAGAGTACGTGTATGTGAAAGATGGAAACAACTCGTCCCGGATAGGGACCAACCCTTTGTACTCCTACGATGATACGATGGGATTGTACCAATCGTTCTTGCGCATAGCCGAAGAGAACCCTCGGATGGCTCGATACGTTTGTCAGACCATCCTCTACAACGTGGACTGGCGTTTGCGTGGGGATATGCTGTTCCCTGCATTCTGTTCGGGCGAGGAGCGCGACCGTCAAGAAGAACGGCTTGCTCAAATCATGAGGGCCATTCCTGCATGCGAATATGCAAGCAGTCCTTATCTTAATGAGTTTCACAAGGCTTTCCTTTTGGATAGGTACGGGTTTGCGAAGAGTTCCGCTCGCATTGAATATGCGGATGGAACAAGCGTGACGTTGGAGGACGGCTACGTATGGGAGACAAAGCCGCCGACCGTATGCATAACGTACTGCATGAGGAGTGGTGGCCGCTTCGAGCTGCGCGGACGACTTATGTGCCCGTCATTTTTATGGGAGGAGAAGCCTAGGCTATTCGTGTGCACTGCATCCGACGAGGATGAAGAGGTGTTTTTGGGTCCGTCTTCGTTTGACTACAGCAGTTCCAAGGTGAAGACAGCAAAGTGCTACAGCTTCGCTTTCACGTCGTCCTCTTTATGGGAAACATCGGATTGTGTGATTCGCTTTCGGGTTGCAATCTCGTCGAGGGATGTTCCGACTGTGGGGGTCGAACTCGCCTTGCGCCGTCACAATGCGCGTGCCACGGAGGGCTCGCTTGCATTTAGGGATTGCTTCGTGACGGTTGACGGGGATTCATTGAAGGTCAAGCGTAAGAGTGTCATGGACAGTGCAAGATCGCTGCTTGAAGGGTGTATGAACGATCGCGCGCTTTTGGCGAAGCGAACCGCACTGAGGTTGTTCCTGCTGAGGAGCCGATCGAAGCGGATTTGGCTGTATGCGGATCTTCCTACGTCCATTTCCGAAGGAAATGCGCTTGTTCAAATTCTGCACGATCTGAACCTGAACGACGGCGTAGAGCGCTATTACATAAGTAACTTCGAAGATGAGCTTGTCGAGAAGTACCCGGTTCTGTCCGGACGTATTCTGAAATGTGAATCGAGGCAGCACGTGTACTGTTCGTTCAAGGCGGAGGTCGTCCTGGCTTCGTATCTTGAGAGTTTCACGTTTCGTCCGGTAAGCCAGAAAACGTTCAATGGGCTTGGCGATTTGCTGCAGCCTCAGCGGTGCGTGTATCTGCAGCACGGTATACTACATGCACATATGCCTTGGTACTTCTCGTATGATCGAATCTTGTTCGATTATGTGGTGGTATCCACGCGATTTGAGATAGATAATCTGACCAAAAACTATTATTTTCCCCGCGGCGCGCTCATTGAATCGGGGATGCCTCGCTTCGATTTGCTGCAGCATAATTTAAATAAGGACTCCAAGAGGATAATGTTTGTCCCTTCGTGGCGCGCGTATTTGGTTGCGGGCAAGGCTTCCGAGCGCGTGGGTGTAGAAGGGGCATTTTTGGCCTCGACGTTCTACAAGGGCGTGAAGGGGTTCTTGGACCGGCTTTCATCAAGTGGTTTATTGGAGAGGTACGGATGTTCGTTGGATGTCAAGCTACATCCAAATTTCACATGCTACAAGGATCTATTCGAGTCGGACGACCCTCGTATTCGCCTCGCACCTGAGGTCATAGACGAAGGGAAATACTCCGTCGTTGTATCGGACTTCTCTTCATATGTCTATGATTTCATCTACGGCGGCAGCAAAGTGCTCTACTTCGTGCCTGACTATATCGAATTCAAGGCGGGTTTGAACCAGTATTCCGAGCTAGATCTTCCCTTCGAGGAAGGCTTCGGCCCGTTCTGCACAGACCCAGATGATGCAGTGAGGGTTTTGGAGGGGATCTTGGGCGAAGGGGCTTCGGCGTATCGGGATCCTTACGCTCGGCGTCGAGAAGGATTCTTTTTGCATACCGATCTCATGAATAGGGAGCGGTTATATTGCTCGATAACAAATGATATACCCGTATAATTAGAAAATTGATTCAAGGAGATAAGGATAACCATATTTCCTAGCGAAAGGATAGCGATCGGAGCTGCTTCTTGTTCGGTACACTGTGTTTAGTGGCTAGGGATTCAAATGGCTTATAGTGCCGAGCGTTAGCGCTCTTAGCAAAGAACGACGAAGATGGGGGTTTGATATGACGGAGTTCTCGATAGTAATCCCTGCATATAATTGTGAAGCAACGATCAAGGATAGTATCGCTAGTGCTTTGAGACAGACATTCAGCGATCTTGAGGTGATAGTTGTGGACGATGCAAGTACCGATGGTACGTATGCGGCGGCGCAGGAGATGGAGAAGATCGATAGTCGCGTTAAGGTAGTCAGATTGACGCAAAACGTCAAGGCTGCAAGCGCGAGAAAGAGAGGGGTAGCCCATTCTTGCGGGAGGTATGTCCTCTTCCTAGATGCGGACGATGCTATCGTTCCTGCCGCATGTGGCGAGTTGCATAAAGAGTTTGAGCGAAAACCCGTCGATATTCTTCATTTTGGTGTCAAGGTTAATTCGCCATCGAAGGCTTCTTGCGAGAGTGCGGAAGATTTTCTGAAGCCTTTTTTAGGGGAGATTGCTGGGAAGGGCGAGATCTTCGAAGCATGCTTTGTTGATGGGAAGTATAAATGGAATCTGGTAAATAAAGCTTTTAACGGTGATTTGTGTAGAAGATGTTTCGGCGATCTTCCAGAGCGCTTCGTGCAGAGGGGCGAAGATTTGCTGGCGTTTGTCCTTCTCTCGTATCATGCCGAATCATATCGGGGATTGGATGCAAAATACTATGTGTACAATTTTGGTTCGGGACAAGATGGCGACAAAATCGTGACGTTGGACGATTTTGCGTCGCTATGCGATTCTTGTATTGCGGCGGAAGCGATAGAAGATCTGCTTGCTAGTTGGAATGCGCCCGAAAAGTGGAAGCGGGGTTTTAGGGGAATAAAGAGCAGTTTGATTGGCAACTGCGTCCATAAACTGCGCTTTTTTGTCTCTGATCAAGATAAACCTGAAGCAATAAGGATCCTTTTACGGAAATGGGGAGCTCAGGAGTCTATAGCGGCTTTAGCTAGGGAATATTGGGTTGACCAGGGCCAGCTTGCCAGGGTTGTGAAACCTCTGCTGGTCGATCATCCTACTTGCAAGCCCGTGAAGCATATTGCTACATACTACTATGCCTACCAAGGCGGTGGCGCGGAAGGTGTACTTCGAGAATTGGTTCGCCTCTGGCAGGATTTGGGATACGAGGTCACCCTTTTTCTAGACGAAAAACCTACCGGGGAGGTTTCGTTAATTAAAGGAGTTGATATTGTCATCCTCCCGAAGACCACGAATACTACTCCTGAAAACTATCTAGAACGCTCACAGGTCTTCGCTCGTGAAATCAAAGCAAGAAAAATTGATACCGTCGTGTATCAGACTTGGCTCAATCATCTTATGCTTTGGGACGCGCTGACGATAAAGGCGGCGAAGGCTAATTTCATAATTCACTGCCATGGGCTTTTCACTAATAAAATGCGCCTTTGCAAGAAGTATTTCTCCCAGATGCCTTATGTTTACACTCTTGCCGATGGGGTCGTTTCTTTAAGTGAAACAGACAAGCGGTTTTGGCTTCATTTTAATAGTAACGTATTCGTAACGGAAAATCCGCTGTCCCTGGATCCTCAAAAAGTCAAACCTTGTGAATGTTTGGATAAGAGGGTTCTTTGGCTGGGGCGGATTTCTCCGGAAAAACATCCTGAGGATGCTCTTAGAATATTCGAGGTTATTCATAGCCTTGATCCTGACGTTCGCTTTAGTCTTGTTGGGGGGGCGACCACGCAGGAGTACGAGGATAAGATTATTGCCATGGCCGAAGAACTCGGCCTTTCAGAGGTTATTGATATGCCTGGCTGGTGCGATGCTGGGGGGAAGATTGAAGCCTTCCAGAACGCAAGGGTGTTCTTGATGACCTCGGAGGCTACTGAGGGATATCCGCTTACGCTTGCTGAGAGCAAAGTGGCTGGCGTTCCCTGTGTAATGTACGATCTTCCATATCTGACGATGCTGGAAGATGCTCGCGGGATAGTGACAGTGCCTCAGGGATCGGTGGCGTTTGCCGCACATGCTGCACTTCAACTACTTGAGGATGATCAGTATTATCAGGAAATGTCCGCTCAGGCTCGAAGCAGTATAAGAACTGTATTGGAATTTGACTTCAAAGCCTTTTGGCAGGAAGTGTTCCGTTCGGCGGAAAAGGGCCTGGAGGAGGTTGTAGATCCGGACGCTTTGTTGTGGGATTCCTTGTTCGAGGCATACAGCGCCGGAGTTGATAGCATTTGGGCATCGAGGAATTGGTGGGAAGGCCAAGCAGGGCTGAAAGATCGCAGGATTTCTCAACTGGAAGCAGAGGTCTCTAGGATTAAGAAGGCGAATTCCTGGAGAATTGGTCGAGCGGTAACTTACATTCCGCGCAAAACGAAGAAATTCATGAAGCGCAAGAGGAATTGAGCTTTGCATGTGTGCAGGCTTATTGGAGTGCGGATGTAGACGTGCGATCTGACACGATGGGAGGCGGGATATGGGTGGTTGTCTCGATTGCGATAGCGCGAGTAAGGTGATTGAGCATTTAAACAATTCGTCTCTGAAAGAAGCGCTTAAGACGTTTCGATTGCCCGATGTGATTGCTGCGTGTGCGGTTGGCGGTGAAAAGTGGAAACCGTACTGGACCACTGAGATAGCCACAATGTTTGTCGCATCGCCGAACTCTCGCCCTATAAAAACCATAGGCCTTGTGTATCGCCGCCTTAGGAGCGGCGGCGTGGAACGAGTCATGGCTCTACTGTCTTTTATGCTTGAGAAAAAGGGCTTAAAGGTAGTGATTTTGACAGACGAGGAGCCTTCTCCGGATGACTATGAAATTTGTAGTGCAGCTGCTAGGGCAAGAGTTGTTGCGGTAGGCGATGCTCCTGGTTTCAAGAATTATGCTGCAAGAGCGATGTCTTTCGCGGAAGCTGTTTCGAGCTTTGGGATAGATACATTTGTGTTTTCGAATTGGCTTGATAGGTCTTTGTTTTGGGATCTGGCGACGGTGAAGAGCTTGGGCGCGAAGGCAATCCTCCATATACATGGAAGCGCTTCGTGCATATTCAACGGTACGTTTCCGTTTTGCCAGGCGCTCGATCTATGTAGATACATCGATTTATTTGATGCTGCTGTTGTTCTTTCGGAGAGCGAAATGGCATTCTGGAGTACTTTTTCCAGAAAGGTGCGTTACATACCGAATCCAACTATTTTTAAGGACTCTTGTACAATTAAAAAAGGGAAGGTTGGGGATGGACATGGTGAGGTTGTCTGGGTTGGAAGACTAGAGGAGGAGAAAAAGCCCCTGGACGCGATTCGCGCATTTGCCACTGTTGTGGATAAATTGCCGAAGGCCCATCTTTCCATGGTGGGAGACTGCTTCGATCTGGGTCTTAAAAGTAAGATTGAGGATCTGGTTCTGAAGCTGGGGCTTCGAGAGAATGTGGAGATCGTTGGTTTTACTGCAGATGTGACTAGGTATTATGAAAAAGCCGACCTGATGCTCTTCACATCCTCGTTTGAGGGTTTCCCTCTGGTTATCCTGGAAGCGTTTAGCCTAGGCTTGCCCGTTGTGATGTACGATCTGCCGTATTTGGCGCTGACGCGATCGGGTAAAGGTTGCATTGCTGTAGAGCAGGGTGATTTTCTCGCCGCTGGTAATAAGGTGCTGGAGATTCTTAGCGATAGCCACCTCCTTGAAAGCATGAGTAGAGATGCGTTGTTGATCGCTAATGAGTTTAACTCCCAAGATGTAGGCGCCGAATGGGTCGATCTTATGAACGACGTTAGCGGTGGATGCCTAGAGTCGAGTTTGTCTTGCGATGTCAGGGATTATCGGGGCATTCTTGTCGGCATTCGCGATAACTACAGGATATGTTTAACTCGATTGGAGCGAATGGGGGCTGATTGCGCAGAGCTTCATGCTTGGGCTGAAGAATTGCAGTCGTCAAAAGACCAGATAGAGAGAGAATTCAGAGCTTTGCAGGAATGGGTTGAAATACTGCAGTCGTCAAAGGACGAGCTTGAGAGGTTGCTTAACGAGCAGGTCGAGCAATACGAAGAGCTCCATAGCTGGACGGAGCAGCTTCAAAAAAGCAAGGACTGGCTAGAGGATAGATGCAGAAAATTGGATGAGAGCACACATTGTACTTAGAGCAACACAAAGGGCGGATGGAGGGAGTTGTCGCATCTGTCCTCTGTCGCTCGATGAGGATAAGGGCGCTTCAAAGAAGTAGACGCTGTGGGTTGTGGTTTCTTGCCGCAAATCCCATGTTTTACACTTAAAGGGGCTCCAGGCTTGTAGATTGTCTGTTCAACGGATAATTCTGTTTATCTTGGAGCCTCCTGAAGCGTGGTGATTCTTCAGCATCCCTTGATGTACGTGCGTTAGCTACCGTGCCCTTCGCTGCGCACTTGCTCAAACTTCATGGTGTGCAGCGTGGCTACGATTCGATTGCGGGTGGATTTGTCTTGAGCCTCCTCTCCGCGATGCGTAAGACCAGGAGCGGATGCAGCAGGTGAGGCTCGCGGATGCGGCCTTCGCGCGATAGGCAGACTGGGTGGGATTTGAATGGCTGGTGGCTCTGTCTGAGGCTTGTGTAATAATTTGTGTACTTTTTATAAGACTTACGCTGCTTTGGTCGCTTCTCTCGCGTCGGTGCCATGCTCTCGGGCAACGGTCGACTCCTTGTCATGCGAATATCGAAGTCCATTGCGATCGAGAAATGCAATCAACTTCGCTCCGTGTGCGGGCAAGGTCATTTCGCTTGCTGTCTCTCAGGCTGGGCAGAGATGGCGCAGCCTTCAGTTACTGCCTATATTTGACGGTGAATTCGGTCCTTTGAGTCATGCTCGGATTGCTCTATCAATCAACGCCTGCTATGAGGTCTTGCTAACTGCGTTTCTTTTTACTGCATGTCTGAAGGCACGACGCGAGTCATCTTGCTGTGCGGGTGGCGTGCTGGCGCTTGCGGCCTTAATTGAATTTGTAAGTTGAGTACCGGTTGAGCACCTGTCCAGTTTGATCTTGCAGTTGGTTTTCAGCGCGGTGATACGCGCATGACGCATGCTATAATACTCTGTTATTTAGGAGATCGTTCATATGCTGTAGGCGAATTTTCTCGCTTTATCAGGAGCGCTCCCTTGGACGGGTTTGATAGAAGCTGAGGAGGGTGAGGGCAATGGCGAAGCATACGGCCGTTGATTTATTCTCCGGTGCTGGTGGCCTCTCCCAGGGGCTGCGACAGGCAGGGTTCAAGGTTATTGGAGCCCTTGAGGTGGACAAGGATGCTGCTGAGGTTTTTTCGATCAACCATCCGAAAACGAAGGTAATAGAAAAAGATATCTCTTCAGTATCCGTTGAGGAGGCGGCTCGATTATGGGGTCTCGAAAAAGGTGAGCTGGACTTGCTCGCGGGGTGTCCGCCGTGTCAGGGCTTTTCGACAATTGGAACTCGAAATCGCGAGGCAGCACAAGACGACCCCCGTAATGAGCTTATTTTCGAAATGTTGCGTTTTGCTAGGGAGTTGCTGCCGAAGGCCATAATGATCGAAAACGTGCCAGCGCTGGCAAAAGATGAGCGTCTGAGGCGGTTTTGCAGCAGTCTAAAAGATCTGGGCTATGACTGTGACGTCAGGGTGCTTAACGTTCAGCAATACAAAGTACCGCAGCGTAGAAGGAGGATGATCCTTCTTGCCTCACGTGTGGGCAAGGTGACCGTTCGAGATGTTGATCTGACGGCGGGTAGTCCTAGAACTGTAAGGATGGCTTTCGGTAATCTGAATCCCGACTTTGTGCGCAGGGACTCTCTGTCTAGGTTGCATGGACGTCATTCTCAGCATGTTATGGACATTATTCGTGCCGTCCCCCACGACGGGGGTGGGCGGCATGATCTTCCGGATTCTCTTGTGTTGGATTGTCATAGGAAAACCAGCGGTTTCAGGGATGTATATGGAAGAATGTCGTGGGATTCTCCGTCTCCAACCATAACGTGTGGCTGCGCGAACCCTTCGAAGGGCAGGTTTCTTCATCCCGAGGAAGATCGGGCGATTACATTGAGGGAGGCAGCGGTTTTGCAGACCTTCCCTTTGGGCTATTGCTTTCCGGTCGAAAAGGGGAGGCAAAGGCTGTCGACAATGATAGGAAACGCTCTCCCGCCGACGTTTATTGAATTCCATGCGCGCTGCGTCAAGGCTGTTTTGTCGCGTTCTTTCTAAGGGGTAAGCCATGTCGACATCTAACGATGCTAAAGATATTGAGGCTATTCGCAGCATGAAGGCGGCTGGGCGGTTTGATCCGTACATAGAAGAGATCTCCTTTCCTCGTTTTAAGAGTCTAGAGCGCGGGCTGTCGATCAGGTTCGATTTTCCCGTTACCGCTCTTGTCGGGCAGAATGGTACGAACAAGTCATCGATCTTGAGGGCCCTTCAATCATGCCCTGATCAGAATTCGATAAGCGATTACTGGTTCGATACGGATCTTGACCATATCGAAAGCGAGCCAAACGACCGGCAACGATACATCCATAGATACAAAGTGCCTTCTGGAAACACAGCGGAGGTTATAAAAATACGCATCCAGAAGGAAAGCAGGGGGGAGGATTACTTCGAGACGGCGAAACCGAGAATTCAGGATGGCATGCGTAGGATGCCGGACATGGTCGATGAGGACGCGCCGCATAGGGTGGGGACTCGCTGGCGGCCGATAAAGAAAGAAGTCATATACATCGATTTTAGAGCTCAGCTTCCTGCGTTTGATATCTTGATGAGCTATCAGAATCGTAAGAGCAGACGCGATGCAGCTCATCGCAAATCGTTGGTGCGTCTTAGGTCTCGTAGGTTGGAAGAGGTGATTCGGAATTCAGTAAAAACGAGCACCGTGCGCGGTACCGAGCGTTTGCTGAGCGAAGTAGTGTCTTTGGGTGTTGAAGAGTTAAGGGATGTAGGAGAAATTCTTGGCAGAAGCTACGAGTCTATCAAGCTCGTAAAGCACGACTTGTACGACTATGAGGGATGGACTGCAAAGCTGGTGACTGCGGGTCTCGATTACTCCGAGGCTTTTGCAGGTAGCGGCGAGTTTGCCGCTATCTCTATCGTTCATGCATTGCATGAAGCTGAAAAGGGAAGCCTGATCTTGCTTGATGAGCCTGAGACGTCGCTTCATCCCGGCGCTCAAGCGGCACTCTGCACGTTTTTTCTGAAAATGTGTAAGCGCAAGTTGTTCCAGATTGTTATGGCAACCCATTCGCGGGAAATGGTGCAAGGCCTTCCGGCCGAAGGGAGGAAGCTGTTAGGGGTTGTACCTGGTGGATCGCAGATATCACTCATCTCTTCGAGTGCTTCGCTCGAAGAGGCTTCTTTGCGTCTGGGTGCAGACTTTGTGCAGGACGCTGTATTTGTAGAGGATGGCCTAGCCGCTGAGTTTCTTAAACATGCTTTTCGAAAAAAAGGGGAGGATGCTGTTGGCTCGGTTAGTATTGAGCCTATACCTGGAGGGGCTCAAACGATTAGCACTAGAATAATACCGGTGCTTTCCCAGCTCGACGCGAACGTCATGGTTGTTTTAGACGGCGATCAGAACCCTGAACTTAGCTTTCAGGCTGCCTTGCCGACCGTTCATGAATGTTCTGAAGTATTGAAGGCGTTCGGGATAGAGTCCAAGCACATTCTAATGAATGGCGGAGATGGTGATAATGAAGGGCATCGGCTTGAGCAGATGAACAAAGTTCTTCTCTGGATTGAGCATCATGTTCGATATTTGCCCGGGAAAGATCCAGAAGGTCTTTTGCTATCGATAGTCGATGGCGTTCCGATTGCGGACGATCGGGATAGGCCATCTGCTAGGGGGAATAAGGAGATTTGGCGCGAGAGGGCTGCTCGTGAGTATTCGAAATGCAAATGCGAGACGATTGATTCTGGGGAAATATTTTGTTACCAGAAGATGGAGCTTTCGAGGGCTTTTTCTGACGAATCGAATGATGTGGCGCAGGGCGTGATGCGAGAGTTGCTTGCGATCGTCGACGAACTGCTCGGCGACAGTCCTGGCAGACAATAGCGAAGCAGTACTCATTTTTTGGGCGTGGTCAAGTATCGAGAAATCGTAGCTTTATGCACAGGTTGGTTGAACTCGGGTTCGCGCCGCGCGCATTGTCTTGCCCACACCCGAAAAGCTGCAATAGGCAGCAACAGTCTCGATGACCGGGACGTTCGCTCTTGCCAGCGCGAATAATGTTGGTGTGGGCCATTGCCTGCAGAAGCACTTCGGAGTATTACAATCCAAGATAAAACCTGTAGATCTCTTCGTTCATCAAGGACCAGCCGTAATCGCTGGGATGGCAGTTATCTCGAAGGAAGTAGCTGCTCGCACTATAGTCTGAGAAGTCGGCAATCTTCACACCGTATTTCTCGCACGTGGCTCGCATTAGGTCGTAGTACATAGTGCGGTACTGGCTCGTATAGACGCTTTGGTCGTAAAGAATATCGCTTGAAGGGATCAGCATGACCAAAGGTTCGACGTTGCATTCCTTGCAGACTTGCAAAAACAATTCAAAGTCTTCCACTTCGCTTTTATTGAAAATGTTCGTGTCGTCCACAGTCCATTTTTCGGCGGCCTTTTGCCATTTTTCGTAAGCATTGTTGTAGAACCATTCGTCAAGGAATACGTCATTTTTTGACGCACGCGATTTGGTGTAGGCAAGGGCATCTTCTTGGATTGCCGTCCAATCCGGTTCTTCGGGATCGCCGAATCTTGTCGAAGGTATCGATTGGCTGAGGGTCTTCTTTTTGTTGAGCGTGATCAATTCGTCGCTGTTGGCAGGGGTGTTCAGGATATCGTAACGAAGCCGCACTGAGCTAGCGGCATCTGCGACTGCCGCATCTATGGCTTTGTATGATGTTGTGAGCGCGGTGGTGACGGGTGTTGTAGCGGTGAGAAACTTGCATTCGTAAGAGTCGAGTTTTTCTGAGACTTTCGCCTTGGTTTCGTTGGAAATTTCTTCGTTTTCAAGGAACTCACGATAGGCTCCTTTAGAGAAAGTTTCATTCAGCACGTCATTTGAGTATTTGGTTCCTTCCATAAACCACTGCATGGAAGGAATTAGAACAACCTTGTTGCCGACGATTCCTTTGTTTGCGAAGGCTCCAACTACAATGGCGTCCCATAGATCGGAGACATGCGCGTATCCTTCAGCCATGATGTTCATTCCGTAGTTGTGGTCGGTCCAGAACCGGGCGGTGTACGATCTGTCAACGTATGTATTAAGTTCGGAAGATGCCAGTACCAGCACTGGGTTGTCACCTTGCTCCACCCTGGCATCGTAATTTGCTCGTTGTAAATTGAAATCGCGAAGCTGTTCGAGCGAGCTGCAAACTATTAAGGGCTTGTCTTTGACCAGGTTGTCGTATGATCCGGCCGTTGTCAGAAATCCTCCTAAAACCCCTATTACAAGGGCGAACCCGCCGAATAATCCTATAAAACGTTTGCTCATGGCAACCTCTTAGAATCCTTCGTAAATTGGCTCGGTTGGAGTGCCGAACGGCGAAATGAAGAAAAACCACGTCAGTAGAGCAAGACATACGAAAGCAACGAATAACCACATGAGGGCAGCTACCCACGAATCACCGAAGAATGTGACTCTTGTTTTTTCGGCAAAAGCGTAAGCCTTCGTTTTACAGTTTTCGTACCAAAGGGTAGCGGTGCTTTTCCGCATGGACCTGGCAGGCTTCTTCTCTGTTTCGTTGTTTTTCTTGATAACGGGATTGGCGCTTGTCATGTCCTATAGCCTGATTTCTATTTGATGGATGATCTTGTTGACCGAATTCATCTCTTCGCGTTCCACGGCGGTGGGGGCTATCTCCACTCCGAATTCGCTCTCGATACCGACGAGCAGTTCGATAGCACCCATGGAATCGAGCAGTCCCGCTTCGAACAGGTCGATATCGCGTTCTTCACGTACTACATCGTCCGCGCAGATCTCTTCAAGTAGATCCAACGTCTTCTCTTCAATGTTGTTCATTACAGGAGTCCTTTCACTATGAGAGCGGCTTGCCCGCTAAACAAGCTGAAACCAAGCATGATCAAGTTCAGCGTAATTATCCAGGATATGGCTTTAAACCAGATTTCGTTTTTATAACGCTTGTAGAAGCTCGACTTCTTTTGAAAAACGTCGGTTAGGGCCAGGAGAACGCCGTGGTATGCACCATAGAGTAGATAATCCACTGTTAGGCCGTGCCATGCGCCCATGAGCGTCATGTTGATGATGTAGCCGCAGCAGGCGCTTGTCAGGCGGTTCTTTATCAGCTTGCGCTTAGTGACGGAGCGGACGAAGCGCATGAACACGAAGTCGCGCAGCCAAAACGAGAGCGTGATATGCCACCGGTTCCAGAAGTCCTTCATGTCGAGCGCCGCAAACGGTGCGCGGAAGTTCCTCGGAGTTTTGATTCCGAAGCAGTAACTTGCCCCTATGGCCATCATGGAGTAGCCGGCGAAGTTGAAGAATAAGAATAGCCCATAGAACCAGGCGTCCTTCCCGGCTGCTGCTATATTGAATAAGAGCGATTTTGTTTCCCGGAACTCATGAAAGTCGAAAAACTGAGTGCAGAGCGTAGCGATAACCATCTGGTATACAGCGCCAACAAGCAAGAGGAGGATGCCGCGACTAAGCAGATCGGCATACTCCGACTTACTGAAACGCTTGGCTGCATCTTCCATGAAGCGGCGTGAGCGGTCGATGGGACCTGAAGTGATCACTGGGAAAAAAGATATGAAATACAGATAGTCCAGTAAGGTCATGTCCGTGATAAGCCCGTCGCGGATTTCGATGACCACTTGTGCGGCTTTGAACGTTACGTATGATATGCCGATGAAGCCTAGCAAGCTGCTGTCAAGAAGGCCACTTATTTTGTAGATGATCAGAGGCGCGATGGTTGCGGCAAGGCAAGTTCGATAGACCGCGATGGATTTCTTCCCTTTTGTCCAATTATGCTGAGTGATGAAAGTGGCGCTTGCTGCCACGAGAAGAAAGATGCCGAACATGGCCAGCTGTTTAACGTCGTCGGCAAACAACAATACGACGAACAGCGTCGTTATCGCCATGCCGTATGGTCGTATTCTGCGACCAGAGAAGCCCAGCATGGCTGCGGGCACGATGCTTATAGCCAGTAGAATGAAAAAGGATGGAGATGTGTAAAAGCCCATAAGTAACGCGTCCTTATGCTTTATTCTGCGCGGCGAGCACCTTGCGGTCAAGCTTGCCGTTGGGGGTGACGGGCATCGAATCGATGAATGCGATTTTTTTTGGGATCATGTAATGGGGCAGTGTGGATTTCAATGCGTCTTTCAGGGTCAAGCCTTCTTGAAAGTCTGACTTTTCTCGGGGCGAAGCGCTGACTATGTATGCCACTAAGTGGGTGAGTCGACCGTTGCGATACGCGGGCACTACGCATGCGGCGGATACTTGGTCGAGTGCACTTAAGTGCTCCTCTATTTCGCCGAGTTCTATGCGATAGCCATTGAGCTTGACTTGCAAGTCGAGCCGGCCACGAAAATGCAGTTGACCGCAAGGGTCGAGCAATCCTTCGTCTCCCGTGCGATAATACCGCGTCGGCCCTTGACGACCAGTAAGCCAGGAGCCGTCCGATTCGCCGAACGACTTCGCTGTAAGGTCGGCACGTCCGAAATAGCCCTTGGCTACGGTATCTCCTTCAATGACGATCTCGCCCCATTTTCCGTTAGGGAGATCGCTTCCGTTGCAGTCTACGATGCGGATGCGGGTGCCTGTGCGCGGCGAACCGACGGTTAAGGGTTCTGGCGATTCGATCATCTCGGGGGATACTTCGACGGATGTTACGGCCACGGTTGATTCTGTGGGTCCGTATGTATTCATGATGCGCAGCTTGGGGAAGCGTTCGGAAACCTTGTGCGCGGTTTGGTTGGTCAGGGTTTCGCCACAGAACACCATAGTCGCAAGATCTGGCATGAGGTTGCGACAAAAATCCTTGTTTGCTAGGCATATATCTGCGAACGAGGGCGTAGATACCCATATGTCAGGACTTGTTTCTTTGAAAAACTGGAGCATTTCTGCAGGGTGATCAAGCGTTTCTTTTTCCAGGCATAGAAGAGTGCCGCCGCTCGCCAGCGCCATGGTCAACTCGTATACCGATAGGTCGAATGAGAATGGCGCTTGGTTGAGAAACTTCATACTCGTCTTGTCGACGCATGCGATTTCGAGCGCCCATGGGAAGAAGTTGTCTACACACGAGGCGGTGACTTGAACTCCCTTGGGAGTGCCGGTTGATCCTGAGGTAAATATGATGTACATGAGGTCTTCGCCTGATATAGCGGTTTCCCCGCATTCGAATAATGTTCCTTGGTTTGCGATGTTCTGCAGGGCTTCGGGGGCTATGACGGTCAAGTTTTGGACTGTCGTCTCAGGAAAGGGGAGGGAAGCCAAAACCAGGACCTTTTCGGCTTTCATTTTGATCTGCTCTGCTATCGACGACACCCTGTCTTCGGGAACGGAGTGGGCGTCGATGGGAACGTAAGCGTGGCCTGATCGCATGCATGCGAGGAAGCTTGCCAGCATGAGCGACGATTTGTGTCCATATGCGATTACGGGGTCGTTGTTCGCCGGTAGGATTTCGTTGATGTGTGCGGCGATCGAACCAGAGTACGACCAAAGCTGACCGTAGGTCAGCGAACTGTTGGAACGGGTTGTCGAGCCGATAAGAACTGGTGCGTTGGGTTGTTGCTTGCTGAGAATGCGCACCCTGTCAAGGAACTGCATGGGAGTGGGGCCTTTCGCGCCGGAGTGCTGTATTCGTGAATCCAAAAGGTCATTATACAACATGGAAACGGCGTGTTGTCCGATCGGCGGTTAGGTGCCGTTGGAATGCTCCTGCTGCAATCCCTCCGAAATCTATCCGAAATTTATGAAACCTGGAATCAAGCCACGAGGGGCGTTTGCGCTTGTTTTGGCGAAACGAGACTCCCACTTGACTGCGGTGCTTCCAAGTGCGGCATTGTTTATCAGTAGCTCACGGTTTGTGATAGTTCTTCTCGTGGAATCGCAACGTGGGAATTGGCGGTAATCGATTTGCGATATGAATAAGGCCTAAGCTTTTCGAGCCTAATTTATACTATTGTGGGTTTTGTATAAATAAGAACACGGACCCTCGGGACTCTAATTGCGTCGAAGCCTTCGTGCGGCATGAAAGATCGTCGATTCCTTGCTTGGACAGATGCCGCGTCTGTTGCTTGTTTTCCTATTGATCGATTTCGTACAACCGCATGTTTCCCTCGCTCATAAGGAGCGTGAAACCGGGGGTCTTCTCGTCGATGGATTCGATGCCTGCCCAGTTCTCCTTTTTGTATCGCATGCCAGTGGTCGTGCGGTCGTTGCTTGTGATTTCATCCAGCATGAGGACGTATCGTGCGTCCAGTCGATCCACAACGTTTCGCACTTCGTCGGATACGCTGATGTCGCAAAGTTGCGTTCGGATGATCTTGCTGTCTTCCGCTCCGCTCATGCCGGTGTTCGCTGAGCGGCGGAAGTAAGTGTTGATCCCTTCCACACCGTAGCTCCAGCAGCTGCCATCGCTTGGCACGTTGACGACGAGCGCGTCCTCGGGAATCTGGCCCATGACTTTCTTGATGAACGCGTCTTCCTCGCCGGTTAGAATACGATCCCAGGAATAGCGGGCGGTCACCTCGCTGCGAATCTTTGTCAGGCCTGCTGCTAAGTCTACTTTTTCAGTCAGCTTCACGTTGCCGGGAAGGAACTGGCAGGCTGCGAGCAGGATGAGCAGCATGCCCAGAGATAAGCCCGCGTTCATGTCTGTAGAGCTGCCCTTGAACACTATTCCTAGCCAGGTTTTCAGGGCTTTCAGCATCCAAGAGAATCCCAGAGCGGCAAGGGGTATGGCGAAGAACGCAGCCATAGCCCCCAAACGATGATAGTCGGTGTACCAGAACCCCGCAATCACATGCTTGAACACGCCATCGGTCGACACGCTGACGAGGTATGATAGCAAGGCGAACGCATAAGCTACGCTAAGCCAGAGGTATCGCTTGTTTCTGCATGTGTGGATGATGCCAACAAGCACGACAATGCTGAGAAAGGGCTGTACGCCGCCTCTTGACGTGAACATGAAACTCAGGCCGCTTGCAAGCGCCACTGCAGGAGACAAGGTCGCTTCCCAAGTATATTGAACAACAGTTTGCATGAAGGGAGCAAGGTGCAAGATCGCCCAGGCGGCGCATGCCGCGGCGAAAAGTGCAATGGCACCTGCAATGCGCTTGCGAGATAGGTTCGGCTGCTTGCTGCCGGGCGCGTAAAAGATTCGATTCACGCAGTACAGCACGACCCAAATTCCGAATGTGAATGCTCCGTTTGGTTGGCAGAGCGCAATGGCTACGAGCCCTATGATCGATACCGCGGCAAGTTTGAGCTTGTCGGATGCGCGTTTCGCCTCAATTGCTTCTGCGAGGGGGACGAACGCTAAGGGTATGAGCATGAACGAGACCATGTTCGAAAACAGCTGACCGAATACGATGAATCCCCAAGGGAACCCGCAGAACGCTACGGTGAAGAGCGACCCTGCCAAGACGGTGCGTTTGCGTTGCCCGAAGATCTTCAAGAGCAGTAGACACATACCCAAAGGAAACACGATAACGACGAACGTCACGACCGAGGCGTTCGCGGCCAGCGCGACATTGTTGTCGAATAGCGATGCAACAACGGCTGTTACGACGTGCCATCCGGCCGGATAGTACCAAGAATCGGGGTTCTGCGCTAAATACGAGCTGACATGGAGGGTGGAGTAGGTTCCCGTGTCTAGAAACGAGCGTACTACGGAAAGATGCACAGTGGTGTCGTCGTTTCTGGAGAACGACTCCGGACCATCGATGGGCAAAAGAAACGTCAGGGTTGTGATTGCGAAGGCTACGGTCAGATAAAGGGCTGCCGTCTTGCATGCTTCTTTGGTGTCGCCGACTGTTGCGAGGCATTCTCGATTATCGACGCCCCGAACCTTTCTCAAGCACCTCGCACCGAGCATCGCGATTAAGCAGATACCCGCTGTCATTGTAAGCAGGCCGAAGCCGGAAGACGCAACGTCCAGTTCGAAGAGAGCAACGCCTAATACCGTAAAAACGAAGATGGATAGGGCGGGGGCGATAACGGCGGCGGCAAATCGGTCGATCGAGAATGCTCGCGCAAGCATGAAGCCGGGTACGTACAGCGCGATGGCGTAAGCCAAGATGGCAAGGGCAAGCGTAAACCACATGACGGGACTCCTTGAGGGGACGTTCGGTCTCGATCGTAGGAATAGGCGAGACAGAAGGCCATTATAGATGCTCCCATGGATCCTGTCTGCTCTTTTCGTTCTGGAGACTGTATCCAAAACGAAAAGCAGCAAGGATCCCCATGCTATTATGGTTCGTCGGTTATCGGGAAATGCGAGAGGGGTGCGTGCTTGTCTGGTTCGGACAACGGGTCGAGGAGGACGCAGTACCGGATGACGACTGGATCTCCGGGGTTGAACCGCGCTCGAGAAGAGCGTCGGCTCGAAGAATCTTCGCGTGTTTCGCAGGGGGCCTCGCGCCATGCGCTGATGCCTTATCGGCCGAATGCCCGAGTTCTATATCCCGACTACATAAGGAAGCGCAAGCGGAGGAGGATTGCAAAGCGGATCTCCTTGTGCGTGCTTGCGATTCTGCTGGCGGTCGTTTGCGCGACGGGCGGCTACGCGGCTTGGTATTCGTCGGCGCTCGATAGCGCTCTGTCTATGGGTTCCGAGCAAGATGCTTCCGTGGACGAGGCGCTTTCCCTCAGCGTGGCCGATCAGCCGTTCTACGCGCTTGTGCTGGGGTCGGACTCGCGTGAAGGGTCTGGCACGTCCAGCAAAGAGGCGGAGTCGGGTGGTAATCAACGCTCCGATGTGATGATTTTGCTGCGTGTGGACGCACGTGCAAATCAAGTCACTATGGTGTCGATCCCGCGTGATACGCCGTATGCGCTCGACGATGGCAGAGTCGTCAAGGTTAACGAAGTGTACAACATAGGAGGAGCTGCTGCTTCCATCAAGGCGGTTTCCAAGATAACGGGCGTTCCCGTCTCCCATTATGCTGAAATTCATTTTTCCGAGCTTCAGTCCCTTGTTGATAAGCTGGGCGGCGTGACGGTGAACGTGGATGTGGAGTTGTCGTACAAGGATGCTCTTACGGGCGAGAAGGTTACCGTTTCTCCGGGAGTCCAGACTATCACCGGGCAGCAAGCGCAGATATTTGCTCGTGCGCGGCATGAGTACGTCACCGACCAAGATGCCCATCGTCAAAACAATGTGAGGTCGTTGGCGATGGCTATCGTGAAGAAGGTTCTCGACCGGCCTGCTTACGAGCTTCCGGGCACGGTGCTGGATCTGGCCTCGTACGTTGGCACGGACATGAAGACTGGCGATATAGTGTCGCTTGCTCTGGCTTTTTCGAAAGGGTCGGGCGCTCCGGTTATGTACAGCTGTTCGGGGCCGGACAAGGGGGACATCAACGAAAGCGCAGGCGGAATATGGCTGTGTTACGAGAATCCGCAAGGATGGGCCGATCTTATGGCGGTGGTTGATTCTGGCGGGAATCCTGAGGGAATGGACGTGAACGCGACGGCGATCGTTCCCGAATGAGTCGGCAAAGAATTTGAGGCGCCGTGAAATGAAGGCGAAAAGCGTCTCGCCCGAAAGGGCGTAGAGTGATAACCTGATCCGGTTGCTTGTACGAAGGGTGGAATTATATGAGTATTAAGAAGAAGGTTGTTGCGCTTCTAGGGTGCGCGGCTCTCGCATTTTCGCTGATTGGATGTCAGCAAAGCGAGACAAAGGAGCCTGAGCCAACGGACGTTCAATTGATGCAGGATGCGGGCGATACGCGCATGGATCAGCCGTTCTACGTTCTGGTGGTGGGCAACGATTCGCGCACCGGGACTGTTGAAATCGACAAACCTGATTATGCAGACGGATCCGGCCGGTCGGACACTACGATGCTTGTGCGCGTCGACCCTACCACCTATCAAGTGGGGATCGTCACAATTCCTCGCGATACCGCTATCTCGCTTAATGGGCAGACTATGAAGTTCAACGAAGCCTATCATGCTGCCGGCATCGAAGAAACCTTGCATCAGGTCAAATTGCTTACCGGCGTCTCTCCTTTGTACTATATGGACATGAGCTTCGTCCAGTTCGAGAAATTCGTGAATGAGCTTGGCGGGCTGACGGCAAATGTGCCCATCGATATGGGGTTGCAAGATATTGTGTCCGGCAGCAAAATCTCGCTTTCCGCGGGCGTGCAAGATCTCGATGGCGCGGAATCGCTTGTTCTGGCGCGCTCTCGCAAGGTGTACGAGGTTGATCAGGATGCTTGTCGTCAGATCCAGGATCGCCAGCTGGTGGAGGTTGGCATTAAGAAAGTAGCGGCTGACCCTGCGGGTGCTGCGGCGCACGTGCAGGCGCTCATGTCCAATGTGAATACGAACTGGCCTGCCGACGATTTGGCTAAGACCGTAGCGGACTTTGCTGCGAATGCGGATAAGATTGCATTTGTATCCGGCACGGGGCCGTACGGCGGCGATATTGATGAAGCGGCTGGTGGTATATGGCTTGCTACGCGTGACGAGGCTGCGTGGAAGCAAGTCATCCAAGCAGTCGAGGCGGGAGAGGATCCCACCACCGTAGTTCCTTTGCCTCAGATTATTGCCAAGAACTAAACCCTTTGCTTGACGAAGGGCGGCCGAAGCGACCGAGAAGGGCGGTTACCGTCCCTCTCGGTCGCTTTTCTTCGCCAGATATTCACGCAGCGTCTTCCAGGTGAATGCGGGTCCGACGTTCTTGAGGTTGTAACAGCCCTGCTTCACGAGGCCCCATGCGTAGGGGAGCTTGCTTGGATTGGGGTCGGGCAAACCGCGGAGCTCCGCGAACAGGCGCTTGCTGCCGGGAGATATTTCCGAATCGGACAGTACCAGATCGGCGTTCATGCGTGCGAGCATAGAGGCTGCTTCGGCTCGCAGTTCGGGATTGTCGAGGCTTACCTCTTCCAGGACCCCTCCCAGGTACGTGAATCCACGGCTGTTGTGCGCGCGCAAGATACTTTCGTCGTGAACATGCAGGTTTTCCAGCACATCCATCATGTCGTTCCAGCGCGCGAAGGGCAGCATCGTGTTGTTGAGGGCGAACGCCTTCGATTTTTCCGGCGTTTCCTCGCGATAGCAGTAGTAGGGCGTGTCCAGGTACCCGATACGGTCGGTCTGGCATAGGGTTTCCAGTAGGAACGGGTTGTCGGCCCAGCCAGCTCCTGGATATTCGCGGAAGCGTATGCCCCGATCGTCCAGGAAGCTTTTGCGATAGACGGCTGACCAGATGGAAGGATGGTGCGAGAGCAGGTGGGCTGCCTCTCGTATGGCGAAAGGCTGTCGCGCCGGCTTGATGCGGCTGCGGTAGCTGCAGTTCAGCTTGCGCTGCTCGGGCGTGTCGGGCATCCAGATGCGCCAATAGGGAGTTTTCACGATGTCGAGCTCTTCGTTGAACCCGTTGGCGAATGCGAGCATGTCGGCATACATGCCGGCCTCGATCCAGTCATCGGGCTCCACGATGGAGATCCAAGTGCCGGTTGCTTCTTGCAGACCGCGGTTGCATGTGGCCCCGTACCCTTCGTTTTGCTTGTCGATCACGCGAACGCGGTCGTCTTGAGCGGCGTACGCTTGCATGGCCTTCAACGAGTCGTCCGTACTGCCATCGTTCAGGCAGATAACTTCAAGGTTACGATGTGTTTGCGCCAGGATGCTGTCCAGGCACTGCTCGAGGTACGGCCCCGCGTTGAAGATGGGGACGATAACGGAGACCAGCTCGTTGTTCGCGTTATGCATGAGGGTCTTTCCTTCTCTCGTTAGCGATTGGTGCATGCGCCCGAGGCGTCGAATACGTACTGTGTCTCATCGATGATGACGCTGCCTGTAGCCATAGCGCCCGTCGAAGGGTCAAAATAGTACCATGTTTCTCGGTCTTGGAGCCAACCTGTTACCATCCTGCCGGACTCGGGGTCGAGCCAGTACCACGTCCCGCCCAGGCTCAGCCAGCCGGTCTGCATGGCGCCGGAGGCGGCCAGGTGGTACCACGCCCCGCCGGAGCTCATCCAGCCGCCCGCGCGCATGGCGCCCGACCCCTCGAAGTAGTACCACGTCCCGCTCGAATCCTTCGCCCAGCCCGTTACCATCCTGCCGGACTCGGGGTCGAGCCAGTACCACGTCCCGCCCTGCTTGAGCCAGCCGGTCTGCATGGCGCCGGAGGCGGCCAGGTGGTACCAGGCCCCGCCCGAGCTCATCCAGCCGCCGGACCTCATCGCGCCCGAGCCGTCGAAGTAGTACCACGTCCCG
>NZ_PPTQ01000019.1 GCF_003340345.1 Paraeggerthella hongkongensis
CATCCGGCTTCCTTCAGATTCCACCTCACGATGGACACCCTTGCCATTGGCTATGCACTTCCCACTGCCGGGCGTGCTAGGGACTTTCACCCATTAGAAAGCGCGCCATGCTCGGCGCACCAAAAAAATGGCCCCGCATCTTGCGGGGCCATTTCAGCATTCTATAAGTTAGTCTGCTTATGCCTTCGTCACGTTGCTGGCCTGGAGCTTGCCGTTCTGACCGGTCGTGACGTCGAACTGCACTGCAGCACCTTCGTCAAGGGTCTTGAAGCCGTCCATCTTGATCTCAGAGAAATGCACGAAGAGGTCTTCGCCATCATTCTGGGAGATGAAGCCATAGCCTTTTTCGGGGTTGAACCACTTAACAGTACCTTCCGCCATTTTAAATCCTCTTTCCTCTTCCCGATCCCTCGAGAAGGTAACACTGTGTGCTGCATGGCCGCAACACTCGCCCTCACCTCGAGGGCACGTGTCTACTATACGCTATGGAACAGTGAAAAGGTCTGGGAATCTTCTTTTAGCGCCTTTTTTACCGTTTCGTTGATCAAACGAGCAAATACAAGCGCTCCGTTCGAATTATTCCCGCTGCCCGTTCGCCTTCTCGACAAGCGGATCCGCCAGCTCGGCAGGGCCCTCGAACCCCATGGTGGCCAAAGACGGCTCCGCAGCCTGCGCCAGCTCGGCATCGACCTCGTCCATGAGCAACGCCAGATCCTCGGGGCTGGCTGGCAGCTCGAAGCCGTATTCGGCGGCTATGGCGCGCGCCTGCGCCTCGCGCACGGCAGCAAGCTCGAACTCGCCGACTTCGCGCAGATAGCCCGAAGCCAGAAGCAAGCTGCGGGCGATGTACTCGGTGACCCGCGGGTCGACTCCCGATATCTGCATCACCGACGCAATGGACTCGGGAGCGAGCGAGAGCAAAGCCGCCCCGTCCATATCGGTGGCTTGGCCTACGGCATCCTCCAACATATCAGCAGCTCGCTTGGGGTCGTGCTCGTCCTTCGCCTTCGTCCAGCTGCGACGGACGATCTCTGCGAACTGCAGGATAATGCGCATCAGATAGTCTTGCTCAAGCATGGCGGCATCCTTTCAAAGCGAAGGGGCAGCGCACCCGACAGGTCGCGTCAGCGGCCCCGTCGGTTGCAAACCGGCTTCGCGCTCCAATCCGCATCCGTCAAGCAGTCGGAGCGGGCACTCCAATATGATGATACGCTCGCTCCGTAGCCTGACGGCCTTTCGGCGTGCGGATCATAAGGCCTTGCTGCATAAGAAACGGCTCGTACACGTCTTCAAGCGTATCGGGGTCTTCCGACAACGCCGAGGCCAGCGTGGTGAGTCCCACGGGACGACCTCCGAACTGCACCGCGAGTAACTCCAGAATACGGTTGTCCACCGCATCCAAGCCCAGGGCATCCACCTCGAAAAAGCTCAAAGCCTGCGCAGCGACGTCCTCGTCGATCATGCCGTCGCCGCGAACCTGCGCCCAATCGCGTACGCGCTTGAGCAGGCGGTTCGCCAAACGTGGGGTCCCTCGGCTGCGACGAGCGATTTCCAGCGCACCGTCTTGCGCAATGTCGACCCCCAAAATAGACGCGGAACGCTGCACGATGGAACCCAGTTCTGCGGGCGTGTAATACTGAAGCCGGAACACGATGCCGAAACGGTCCCGCAAAGGACCGGTCAGCAGCCCGGTACGCGTGGTAGCGCCCACCAGCGTGAATCGAGGAAGATCCAGGCGAATCGAACGCGCAGCGGGGCCCTTCCCCACCACGATGTCGAGCGCGAAGTCCTCCAAAGCAGGGTACAGAACTTCTTCGACCATGCGGTTCAGGCGGTGTATCTCGTCGATGAACAGGACGTCGCCCTCTTCGAGGTTCGTCAGTATGGCCGCCAGATCGCCCGTACGTTCGATGGCGGGACCGCTCGTCGTCTTGATGTTCGCGCCCAACTCGTTGGCGACCACCGTCGCCAACGTCGTTTTCCCTAAGCCCGGAGGCCCCGAGAACAGGATGTGGTCGACCACGTCGCCGCGAGCCTGCGCCGCTTCGATCAAAATGGCAAGAGATTCTTTGACCTTCGTTTGCCCCAGGTAATCACCCAAGCGCTTCGGCCTCAGGCTGCGATCGAGCGCCAGATCGTCTTCCGTCAGATCAGGCGCGACCGTGCGCGGCGCACCGTGCGCGGTCGCGTTTTCGGCCGAGAACACCAGGCCCTCTATTTCGATGTCTTCGCGTGTCATGCCGTCCATTCCGCCTTGCACCGGTAGTCGCGCGCTTCTTTACGCGCCCAAACGCTTCAACGCGTATTGTAACAGCCTGCCCTCGTCGGCACCTTCGGGCGATCCCTTCAACGCAAGATCAGCTTCCGCCGCCGTAAAGCCCATGGACAGAAGCGCCTCGTGCGCGCCCTTCAGGCTCTCGGCCTGAACCGGCGCAGCCTCGCTTTCGTCGAAAAGCCCCGCCAATCCCTGATCGAGAGATCCCTTGAGTTCGAGGATGATGCGGGAAGCCGTCTTCTTCCCCACGCCGGGAATCCGCTGAACCGCCGCTACGTCCTGCGCCGAAATGGCGGAAACCAACCCGGACGGCGTGAACGACGAAAGAGCCGCCAAGGCGACCTTCGGTCCCACACCGCTCACGCTGATCAAGCGCTCGAACAGCGCCTTCTCCTCAAGGGAGAGGAATCCGAACAGCGATAAGCCGTCGTCGCGAACCTGCAGGTACGTATGCACCTCAACCGCAGACCCCGCTTCCGGCAGCTTCGACAAGCTTGCCTGGGACATTCCCACGGCGTATCCAACGCCGCTCACCTCGATATACGCCGTCGTCGTAGTCTTTCCGGCAAGCGTGCCCTTCAAAAATGCGATCATGCCGTCTCCTTTCCGGAAGATGGCACGGAAAACCGTGCCGGGGCAACATCCGCTGCACGCGTCGGGCAGCTTTCGCGATCCTGCCGAAGCGAAGCGATGCGACCCGCCGCCTGCGCGGATCGCGCGCGATCCGCAAAACCCTCATGAGTGGTAAAGCAGATCGCAGCAGCCAGCGCATCGGCTGCGTGGTCGGGACGAGGAACGGCCTCAAGCGCCAAAAGCTGACGCACCATGTACTGCACCTGGTCTTTGTCAGCAGAGCCCGTTCCCACGACGGCAAGCTTTATCTGGCTGGGAGAAAACTCCCCCACCCGAAGATCTCGCTCGGCGCATGCAACCAATGCAGCCCCGCGCGCCTGACCCGTGGCGAACGCGCTTTGGGTGTTCGAGCCGAACCATACCGTTTCCACGCCCGCGCACGTTGGCTCGAAACGAGCGATAACGGCGCCCATCTGGCGATGTATCTTCATGAGGCGATGCGCCAGCGGCATATCCTTCGAAGTGGAGATGCAGCCGTACGCGACGCAGGAAAGACGCGCCCCGCACTGAGACACGATTCCCCAGCCGGTGTTGGCCAAACCGGGATCGATACCGAGAATCGTTCGCTGCACCTGCGTCATTTGACCCTTTCCCACCACGCTTGCGCAGCTACGTGGCCGCAAGCGCATCGTTATATAGTACAAACGTATGTTCGTTCCCATCCTATCACAAAACGAAACGAACCGAGGGAAAATATCAAGGTTGACTCGACAAGCGCACAACCCGTCGAACGTCGTCGCATC
Organism: Paraeggerthella hongkongensis; assembly: GCF_003340345.1. GTDB lineage: Bacteria > Actinomycetota > Coriobacteriia > Coriobacteriales > Eggerthellaceae > Paraeggerthella > Paraeggerthella hominis. The sequence goes on from NZ_PPTQ01000019.1 coordinate 3,652, forward strand.
CTAGACGCAGCAGCGTTTCCGCGCGGTCGAACCTCGACCTGGAAAACAAAAAAGCCGCCGCAGATGCTCTGATCGCGGCGGCTTTGATCGTATGCTGCGTGCGCTATTCGTCGAGCGCGGCGGCAATCTCTTCGGTGATGTCCATAGCATGGTAGACGTTCTGAAGATCCTCGAGCTCTTCCAGCTTGTCCACCAAGCGCATGACCTTCTTCGCGTCGGACACGCTCACCGCCGCAGGCGTGGTGGGCTCCATGGTCAGCTCGGCGCCCTTCGTGACGACGCCAGCCTCTTCCAAAGCCTTCTTCACGGCCATGAGATCGGTCGGACCCGTGTAGACGATCCACTCGTCCTCGGCATCCTCGTAGTCGTCGCCGCCGGCCTCGGCCACGGCCAACATGAACTCTTCCTCGTCGGCTGCAGCGCCGTTGGGCCTCACGGGATTCTTCTTATCGCCGGTCTCGACCTCTTTCGCCACCATGATCTGGCCCTTGCGCTCGAACATGAACGCCACCGAGCCCGAGGTGCCCAGGTTGCCGCCGGAATGGCTGAACGCCGCGCGCACATCGGCAGCCGTGCGGTTGCGGTTGTCGGTCAGCGCTTCGCAGTAGACGGCCACGCCGCACGGGCCGTAGCCCTCGTAGACGACCGTCTCGTAGTTGGCGGAATCTTTGCCCGAACCGAAGGCCTTGTCGATAGCGACCTTGATCTTGTCCTTCGGCAAAGAGTAGCCTTTGGCCTTTTCAATGGCGGCAGCAAGCGACGCGTTGTTGTCGGGGTTCGGGTCGCCACCCTCCTTGGCTGCCACCGTAATGTTGCGCGACAGCTTGGAGAACAAGGCCGAGCGCTTAGCGTCCTGCGCAGCCTTGCGATGCTTTGTAGTTGCCCATTTAGAATGCCCTGACATATGCGTCCCTTCCGATGTTGCAATACCAGCCGCTTATTCTAGCACACACGCCTTATCCCCTGTTCGCATTTGCAGGGTTTTCAAAAACACGGTTGAAAATATCGATCGGTATCAAGATGGCCACAGCACGCCTACGATACCGAACGCATGCCCGCAGACGCTAGCCGAGTCCATACAATCGTTAAAGACGAGGGTTTTCGACGGCCCCCGGCAACATCAACGGAAGGAGCACCGCCGTGAAGGGAAACCAAGAACTCATCCAAGCGTTGAATGACTTGCTCGCCGGAGAGCTGACCGCAGTCAACCAGTACATGGTCCATGCCGAAATGTGCGAGGACTGGGGCTACGAAAAGCTGCACGCACGTTTCGAGAAACGAGCCATCGCGGAAATGAAGCATGCGGAAATGCTCATCGGACGCATCCTGTTCCTTGAAGGGACGCCCATCGTGTCCAACCTCAACGAGATCAAGATCGGCGCAACCGTCCCCCAGCAAATCGACAACGACCATGCAGCAGAAATCGACACGGTTCGGGACTACAACGAAGCCATCGTGCTTGCCGGGCAGGTGCTCGACTACGCCACGCGCGACATGCTGATGTCCATTCTGCAGGACGAAGACAGCCACGTTGACGAACTTGAAGACCTTCAAGACCAGATAGAGCAGATGTCCTTGCAGATCTTCCTTTCCACGCAAAACTAGAGTCGCGGGCAAACCGCCAAGCAGTGCGAGCAGCCGCCCATCCCTCGCGGGGTCGGCGGCTGCTCGCGCGAGCGCAGCGTTCCCGCCTTGCTGCATGGGGTTCGAGCGCCGCGCAATCCGAGCCGCGCTGGCTTCCCAGCAACCACTCCACCGGCCTAAAGTGACGTACGCATGGTTTTTGTTGACAACGGCAAACGCCGAACGCAGTATGAAACCATTGTGCCAAAACTGCGGCGGTCGGGCGATGAAGCCGCCGCGCTTCACCTTTCGAAGGAGACGCCATGCGCCACATCCACTGCCTGAACAACATTTCCGCCTACGGAACCGACCTTTTGACCGACGACTACGCCCTGACCGACGACCTGTCCCAGGCCGCAGGCGTCCTGGTTCGCAGCGCGGCCATGCACGACATGGAGTTCCCGCAAGAGTTGCTGGCAATCGCCCGCGCGGGAGCCGGCGTCAACAACATCCCGCTCGACCGCTGCGCCGAAGAGGGCATCGTGGTGTTCAACACCCCCGGCGCCAATGCGAACGCCGTAAAGGAGCTGGTGCTGTGCGGCATGCTGCTGGGCAGCCGCGGCGTTGTGGACGGCATCGCCTGGTGCCGCGACAATGCGGACGATCCCAATATCGGCAAAGCCGCCGAAAAGGCGAAGAAGGCGTTCGCCGGACGCGAGATCCAGGGCAAGAAGCTGGGCGTCATCGGCTTGGGGGCCATCGGCGCTCTGGTGGCGAACGCAGCCATCGACCTGGGAATGGACGTGTACGGATACGACCCGTACGTATCGGTAGGCGCAGCTTGGCGTCTGTCCAGCTCGGTGCGCCACGTAACGAACCTGGACGACCTGCTGCGCGAGTGCGATTACATCACCATCCACGTGCCCGCCATAGAAGGCACCATCGGCATGATCGACGAACGCGCCTGCTCGCTCATGAAAGACGGCGCGGTGTTCCTGAACTTCTCGCGCGACACGCTGGTGAACGACGAGGCCATGGCCGCCGCGCTCGCCGCAGGCAAGGTGGGCGCCTACGTCACCGACTTCGCCAACCCCGCCGTCATGAAGATGGAGCGCGCCATCGTGCTGCCGCACCTGGGCGCCTCGACCGCCGAAGCCGAGGACAACTGCGCCGTCATGGCCGTGCGCCAAACGATGGACTACCTGGAAAACGGCAACATCGTGAACTCGGTGAACTACCCGGCCTGCGACATGGGTCCCTGCCCGGCCGAGGGCGGCCGCGTGGCCGTGCTGCACGCGAACGTGCCGAACATGATCAGCCAGATCACGAACGTGTTCGGCGATGCCGGCGTCAACATCGACAACCTGACGAACAAAGCGCGAGGCGAAGCCGCCTACACCCTGCTCGACCTGAACGCCGCCGCTCCCGACGCCGCCGTCGAGAAGCTGGCCGCCATCGAGGGCGTCCGTCGCGTCCGCGTGGTGAAGTAGCGCCTCGCCTATTCGCCGTCGCATCAAAGAACTCGCCAAAGCGCCATCGGCCGGCTCCGCGAACCTTGCGGGGCCGGCCGATCTGATGCTGCGGGCGCGGACCGCCCGGCTTCACGCCATGGGCATCAGCACATGCAAGGCGCCTCGGTCCACGGAGATGTCGAACGTGCGCCCGCTCAGGCGCTCGCCGTCCACCTGAGCGGGCGGCGCCTGGTCGAATTCCACGCGCAACGTGCGACAGCGCCGCAGCTCGACCTGCCTGAACCCCACATGCTTGCCATCCTTGGCGCGCATGAAGATGTACAGAGCGCGCGCAACGCTCACGGGAGGATGCGCAATGCAAACGTCCAAGAACCCGTCGTCGACAAGCGCATCCGGGCAAATCTTGAATCCGCTACCGTAATACGGCCCGATCTGCACGGCGAACATGATGGATTGCGAGTCGACAGCCTTGCCTCCGTCGAAAGAAGCGCGATACCGGTATAGATCAAGATGGTGCAGCAGCTGGTCGACGCCGCTTTCCATATAGAGGAGCGCGCCCGTCCGCCCCGTGCGCACGCGACGATCCACCGTATCGTGCGCGATGGCGGCATCCAATCCGAACGAAAGCGTTTCAAGGAACCAATCGTCGTTCACGCGCCCCACGTCCACCGGACGAGCCTGCGCCGCCAGCACCTGCGCGCACGCCTCGTCAACCTTGTGCGACATGCCCAACGTGCGCGCGTAGTCGTTGCCCGACCCCACGGGAACAACCCCCAGCGCAGGGCGACGATCGAGCGGCCTTCGAAGCAACCCGCCGGCTACTTCGTAGATAACGCCGTCTCCGCCCAATGCGACCACGGTCGAACAACCCTCGGCACGCTCGGCAATCTCGGACGCATGTCGCGGACCCGCCGTGCGAGCAAGAACCACCCGATCCTCACCCAGCTGCGCACGCAAGGCGGCAGCCGCCCGGTCGGCAGCCGCCGCTCCGTTGCCGTTTTGCGCCGCAGGATTCGCGATCAGCAGAATTGTTCCCTCGGATGGCGACATGAAGATCCTTCCATTCCCGAAAAGCAGGGGCATAGCGCCCCGATAGGTTTCGCATTATAGGCGAAAGGGATCCCTCGGCAAAGAAGCCGCCGGGCAGATGCGTTCAATCCCAAACCCGGCCGACAATCGGGGCCGAGCAGCAATGCTCGACCCCGCCTCCACGCACCCGGCAAGTCCTGTGCGCCCTATGCGGTCCGCGCGAAACCTTAGCGCTCCCACAGACCGGTTTTGCCGCCGTCTTTCTTGAGCAGGCGCACGTCCATGATCTCCATGCCGCGATCGACGGCCTTGCACATGTCGTAGATCGTAAGGCACGCCACGCTGGCCGCGGTCAGCGCCTCCATCTCGATCCCCGTCTTTCCGGTAACGCCGCAGGTGGTCGTCACGTGAACGCCCACAAGCCCGTCCGCGCGCTCCCCTTCGGCTACGGGGGCGCACTCGACCTTCGCCTTCGTGATGTTGAGCGGATGGCACATGGGAATAAGGTCGCTCGTGCGCTTCGAGGCCATCACGCCGGCCACGCGCGCACACGCCAGCACGTCGCCCTTCGCAGCCTTGCCCTCGACGATGAGCGCAAGCGTTTCAGGCTGCATGGCGATGAACCCCTCCGCCACGGCAACGCGCTCGGTGTCGGCTTTCTGCGACACGTCAACCATGCGCACGGCGCCGTTCTCGTCAATATGGGTGAGGTGCTGATCGGTCATAAGGTGCTCCTTGGTTCGTGAACTCACAGGTTGAAAACCGCAGGCTGGCACTCGCAAGCCTGCAAGAAGGGCGAACGGAAAACACGGCTCGGCAATCCGCGGATCGCCGAAAGCCGCTACCCGCCAATTTGGCTCATGCCCCTTTCGGTGCCCACCTTGTCGTGGTGCTCGTCGGGCTTCGCCCCCAACGCGCGCGCGAACACGGCGCGCTGCTCGGCTTCGCCGCCCTCGCGCAGCGCGGTGCGCAAATCGTACTCGTCGTCCGAGAACAGGCACGGACGAAGCTTGCCATCAGCCGTCAGGCGCAGGCGGTTGCACTCGCTGCAGAAGTGGCGCGACAAGGGGCTGATGAAGCCCACCGTACCCTGCGCGTTCGGAAACTCGAAGTAGCGCGCGGGACCCCATCCAAGCGGGCGATCGGTGCCGGCAGGAACCAATTCGTCCATGCCCGCAGCACGAGCACGCTCGTTGATGATGTCGAACAGCTCTTCGCTTGGAACCACGTCCTCTTTGCCCCAGCCGCACCCGTGGCCGCCAGAGCTTTCACCGACGGGCATGTACTCGATAAAGCGAACGTGCAGCGGCCGATCGATCGAAAGCTTCGCGAAAGCCAGGTAGTCCTGGTCCAAGCTGCGCACGGCCACCGCGTTGATCTTGACGGGATTGAACCCAGCCTCCAAAGCCGCATCGATGCCGTCGAGCGTCTGCCGGAGCTCGCCTCGGCGCGTGACCTGACGGAACTGGTCGGGATCGAGCGTGTCCAGGGAAATGTTCACGCGCGACAATCCCGCATTCTTCAGCTCGTCCGCCATCTTGGGCAGCAAGACGCCGTTCGTGGTCATGGACACGTTCTCAATGCCGGGCGTATCGGAAATAGCGCGAATCAAATCAGCCACGCCCAGACGAACAAGCGGCTCCCCGCCGGTCAAGCGGATGCTCCTGATGCCCATTCCGGCCGCCACGCGCACCGCCTGCTCTATCTCCTCGATGCGCAGGATGTCCTCGTGGGCAAGCGACTGAACGCCCTTTTCGGGCATGCAGTAAATGCAACGGAAATTACAGCGATCCGTCAGCGATATCCTCAAGTAATCGATGGTACGACCATGGGTATCCTTCATGGAGACCACGCTCCCTTCTCGTCTGAGGATATAGTATAGGACATGATCCAGCATTATGAGTCGAACTTCTTTCGCAATCGCACCACAGAAGCCCGATCGCAACCGATCGCGGCCGATCGCAACCGGCCGCGCGTCCGAGAAAACGAAACCTCCCGCTTCGGGAGGCTCCGTCGTCCTACTTCTCCACCAGGTACACCTTGTCGGACGGAATGCGCATCCATAGCTCGTCGCCTTCGCGCGGCAGCTTGTCCGCGGCAACGGTCAGCTTGTCCACGCGCCAGAACAGGTGCTGGTGCAGGTACTTCATCTCATCGTCAGTACGCTTCACCGTAGGCACGGCCCGATCGTCTCGATCGAGAAATCCCAGCAGCGCCGTTCGCTCGAAGCGCGAATCGCTCACCCGGTCGACCCGCACCCGGTACGCATTGGGGCCCGGCCCCTCCGCCTGCTCGAGGAAGAACGCGCGCACGCCAAGCGTCTCCACGTTTTGCGGCACCTCGTCTTGCGTGTCAACCTCGATGCCCCACTTGGGCAACCATACCCGATGCGAGCCCGCGCGCTCCGCCGGCGTGGCGTTCTTGCAGCCGGAAAGCTTGATGCCCGCCGTCGATTGCGGACGATTGACCAGGTCGTCGCCCGTCCCCATCTCCACGATGCACCCCGACTCCACCACAGCGATGCGATCGCAGAAGCGCAGCGCCTCGTCGATGTCGTGGCTCACGTACAGCACGGTTCCGTGGAACGCGTCGAACAGGCTGACCAGGTTCTGCTCGAGCACGCTCTTCAGGTGCGCGTCCAAGGCGGAAAACGGCTCGTCCAGCATGAGAATGCCCGGTCGCGCGGCCAGCATGCGGGCCAACGCCACGCGCTGCTGCTGGCCGCCGGACAACTGCGCAGGGTAGCGGGTCTCGAACCCTTCCAGCCCGAAGCGCTTGAGCTCCGAGGCGACGCGCGCCGCCCGATCGGCCTTCGGCACGTCCCGCCCGATGCCCGCGCCCACGTTGCCCGCCACGGTCAGATTGGGAAACAGCATGTAGTTCTGGAACAGCAGGGCCGTCTTGCGCGCCTGAGGCTTCAAATTGATGTTGCGCTCGGAATCGAAGAACACCTGCCCGTTCACCACGATACGTCCCTCATCAGGAGTTTCGATGCCCGCAATGCAGCGCATGGTCAGGCTCTTCCCGCATCCCGACGCCCCCAGAAAGCCCAACGTCTCGTCGCCCGCCTCGAACGCCACGTCCAGCTGAAACGACGAGAACTTCTTCTTGATAGCAACCTCAAGGCTCATAGCGCATCAACTCCTCGCCGATACTTCGTCGTGCGCCGTCCCCACAAGTTGATGAACAGGATGACCACGAAGCTGAATACCAAAATGACGCACGTCCAGAACAGCGCCACGTCCACGTTGCCGCTCATCCACTCGAAGTAGATGGCGATGGGCACCGTGCGCGTAACGCCAACGTAATTGCCGGCCAAGAACAACGTGGCGCCGAACTCGCCCAAAGCACGGGCGAACGAGAGCACCGTCCCCGCCGCGATGGACGACCATGAAAGCGGCATCATGAGCTTGAAGAATATCTTGCGATTGGACCAGCCGAGCGTGCGCGCGGCATCCAGCATGTTTCGATCAAGGCTTTCGAAGGCACCGCGAGCGCTGCGGTACATCAGGGGAAACGCCACCACGACCGCCGCGATGACCGTTGCCGGCCAGCTGAAGATAAGCGGGAACCCTATGTCGATAAACCACTGTCCCAGCGCCGTGTTCTTTCCAAGCGCCAGCAGCAGGAGAAAGCCGCACACCGTAGGCGGCAGCACCATGGGAATGGTGAACACGGCATCGGCGATGTCCTGCGCGCGCTTCGGGATGCGCAGGCTGAAGTACGCCGCGGCAAGCCCCAGCACGAAGATGAACACGATAGCCGTGCCGGTGGTCTTGAGCGTGACCCACAGCGGCGACAGGTCTATGCCGCGCAGAAACTCGACAAACGACGCCACGCCCGTTGCGGGCGGAGCTATGTCGACGGCACCGGGTTCGACGATCTTGAGAAAGTCGACGTGCGTCGGGCGAACCAGCCCGTCCACCGCCGTCGACACCACGTCGGAACCGTCCTCGCCGATAGCCGTGACGTAGTACTTTCCCGTGCCGACCTCGACGGCGAAGCTGTACACGATGCCGCCCACCGTGAAGCTGGGCTTGTCCGTGAAATGCCAGGGAACGTCGGCGCTCATCACAACGCCGCCGTTGAGGGCGGCCTTGTCAAGCGCAAGAAAGTACTCCCGCAGCTGGCTCTGGGACGCAGGGTCGGCAACGTCGCACAGCCCGTGCGCAGACGGCGGGACGTACACCACGACGTATTCCTCGGAGGCTACGGCGACCGCGTAATCCGCAGAGCTTCCCTGATAGTAGCTGTAGCCCAGGTAGCGTCCCTCCAATTCGCGGTTCGAGCCCTTCTGAGCGCGGGAAAACTGGTCGACGGCGAACGTCGCGCCCTCGATCAGAGCGGACTCGCCTTCAGCCGAAACGACCACGCCTCCAGTATCCGACGACGTTTCGACCGACGAACCGCCATCCGCAGGCTCGTCGCAAAACGCGACGGAAGGGCCTGCAACGCCGAAGGCCAAAGCCGCCGCCAGCAAGAAGGCGCCTATGCGTTTTCCCATCTTGATCCCACTTTCACGTCGCACGGATTTCGCGATCGTACCACAAAGAAGAAGGATGGGAAGACCCGGCCCTCCCATCCTTCTTGTAAAGTTGCATGCGCCCCCAGCTTGGCGAGTCCGCTAGGCTGCCAGCTCGAAGCCCCATTCCTGCCATATCTTGATGGCGCCCTCGTTGGTGAAGGCCCAGTCCAAGAACTCCTGAGCAGCTGCAGGATTCTTGGAATCGGCGCAGATCGCCGCAGGGTACAGGATCTTCTTGTGCGTATCCGCAGGAACCGTGCCCACGATCTTCACGCCGCCGAAGCGGTACACGTCCGAGCTGTACACCATAGCCAGATCCACGTCGCCGGAATTGGCGTACGAGCACACGTTGCCCACCGAGGACCCCTCGGTGACCTTGCCTGCAAGCGGCGTGCCCTCGAAGGTGCCCTCCTTGCCGGAAGATTCCTTGCCGACGGCGCCATCGGCGCTGATCCAGCAAGGCGGTTCGGTGGTGGACAGCGCCTGCTTGGCATAGTTGCCCGCCGGAACGTTGGCGTCGCCTACGGCCAGCGTGTAGGTCCCGGCCGAAAGATCTTCCAGCTTGATGTCGGAGACGGCGGCATTGTTCTCGCCCGTAACCAGCACCAACTCGTTAGTGAACATGTCGAAACGGGTCGCCGCGTCAACGTAGTTGGAATTCACGGCCGTATCCATGGTGGCCTTCGACGCCGTAATCAACACGTCGGCATACGAACCGGCTCCCAGCATTTCGTTCAGCGTACCGGAAGCCTCGTACTGAGTGTCGGCGAAAGAAACCCAGCCGTGGTCCTGCTTGTACAGGGCCTGAACCTCTTCCATGGCCTTCGACAGCGAGTTCGCCGCGAATATCTGCAGCTCAACGGCCTCGTGCGATTCTGCGTTGGATTGGTTTTCCGCGTTCTGAGGCTCTTCGGCCTTCGGCTCGGACGAACAGCCGAAGAGGGCGAATGCGCCCACCATGGCGAACGCGCACGCCGCTGCAAGCATGATGCGGGTATGCTTCTTCATGAAATCCCTTTCTCGCGCCTTCTCTTGACTATCCCCCGGATCCACCGCGCCTGCCAAGCAAGCGGCAGCCGCAGCTACCGTACGGAATCAGTCGCAGACCCGAGACAGTTCCTTATATTATTCTTAAAAGAAGATATAGTCAATTGGAAATGTTCTCTAAAAAGATCAGAGGAAGCGATAGGCAAACCAAGCAGGTCACCAGGCTGCATAGCGGCCAAGCCCCCGGACTTTCGGCCGACAGAGCTTTGCCCGACCCATCAACTTCGCCCGGTCAAATCCACCACGCGCGTAGCAATGCGGTCGGTAAGCGCCGGCGAATGGGACACGAACACCAGGCCTATGCCCCGGCGCTTCGTCTCGTTCACCAAAAAGCGCCAGATCTGAGCCTGCGTCACGGCATCGAGCATAGTGGACACCTCGTCGGCGATCAGGTAACGCGGATGCACCGCCAGCGCGCGGGCAATGCAGAACCGCTGCAGCTCCCCGCCCGAAAGCTCATGAGGAAACCGGGAAAGCCAACGACGCTGGATGCCCAGGTCGTCAAGGAGATCTTCGGATACGGGACCCGCTTCTTCAAGTGTTTTCCGCATGCGCATGCGCGGGTCCACAGCCGTTTCCGGATGCTGCCAGATCATCTGCACGGGGCAGGCCCCGCGCTCGGGCAGCGGGTCGCCGTCCACCAAGATCCGGCCAGCCTGCGGTTGCTCGAACCCGGCCAGCAACCGGCACAGCGTCGTCTTCCCGAATCCGGAAGGAGCCGACAAGGCTACGCGCTCATCAGGCGCAACCGCCAAGTCGAACCCCTCGTACAGCAATCGGGCGGTCCCGGGATACGCATAGGAAATGCCGCAGGCCTCTAGCATGGCGCGCCTCCGTCCATCGCAAGCGTCGCGCATGCCGTCGTGCAAACGACGGAGCGAAGCCCCGCCGCGTCCTCGGCCTTCCCGTATCGGCACCGGCTCCGGTCCGCATTCGAGCGAATCGCCAGCATCAAACCTCACCCTCTTCGAAACCGTGTTCCGGCAGCGCGCGCCAAAGCGCACGGCTGAATTCGTGCTGCAGCAAGTCGGGCGAAGCGAAGTTCGCAACCGCCGTCTCCTCCACCACCGTCCCGTCGCGAAACACCGCCACGCGGTCGGCCACGCGCAAAGCCAGCTCGATGTCGTGCGTGATGAGCATGACGCCGCCGCCCGCATCGGCGAAAGCGCGGAAATCGTCGAGCGCGCGAACGGCTAGGTCCAAATCAAGGCCAGGCGTCGGTTCGTCGGCGATGATGACGCGCGGATCGTCCATGAGCGCGCAGCACAGAAGCACGCGACGCGCCATGCCCCCGGACAACTCGAAGGGATACAGGTTCGCGACCTCCGCGGAAAGGCCGTACCGCTCGAACAGCTCTTCGCGCCTGCGGCGGCGCTCGGGCCGCGCTGCGCCCGTCCGGGCAAACCCTTCCACCTGCTTGCCCACCTTCATAAGCGGATCCAGGTAATTCACGCTTTGGGGAACCAGGGAAATCCCGCGCCCGCGCACATGCGCGAGCGCGGACGCGCTTTGCGGCTGGCCGTCGAACCAAATGCGGCCGCGCACGGTGGCGTTCGGCTCGAACAGCCCCAACACCGCATCGGCCAAGAGCGTCTTGCCCGACCCCGAGGCGCCCACCACGGCAACGATCTCCCCCACGTGCACCGAAATGCTCAGGCTTCGAATGACCTCGACCTCGCGCTGCTTCGCTCGAAAGAACGAAACGTCCTCTTCGTACATCCGAAATCCGATGCTCAGGTCTTCCACTTGCAGCAGGTGATGCCCGTGATCGTGCCGGGACGCTTCCGCATGCGCGTGATGATGGTGGATCTGCGCATCGGCATGTTGCGTCAGCTCGTGCTCCATAGTCGCTCGTCGCCCCCCTATTCCTGCGAACTGTGCGGGTCGACCAGCTTGCGCAGGTTCGAGCCCGCCACGTCGAACAGCAGCACGGTCGCGATCAGCGCCAAGCCCGGAAACACCGCCAGCCACCACATGCCGGCCGAAAGGTAGCCCATCGATTCGCTGAGGATCACGCCGATGGCAGGCTGCTCGGGCGGCAGTCCGAATCCGAGGAACGTAATGGCCGCCTCATGCAGGATGGCATGGGGAAACAAAAGGATAAGCCCCACCAAGAACTGCGGCAGCACGTAGGGGAGCATGTGCTTCACGGCGATGCGCGCAGGGCTTTGCCCCAGCTTGCGCGCTGCGGCCACGAACGTCGATTCCTTGCATTGCAGGATCTCCGCGCGCACGACGCGAGCCAAACTCGGCCAGTGCGTGATCGCGACGCCGATGGTCACGCCCCAAAAGCCCTTGCCGAGCGCAAACGATATCAAGATGAGCAGCACGATGTGCGGCACGCCCATCATCAGGTCGATAAGCCAGGTAACGACAGCGTCCACCTTCTTGCCGCCCAGCGCGGCGGCCGCGCCCAGAACCAGCGCGATCACCGACGAGACGCCCGCGGCCAGCAAGCCCACGAGCACGCTGGTCGACAGGCCCGCCAACGTGCGCAGCAGCATGTCGCGGCCCATCCAATCGGTGCCGAACGGATGCTCCCAGCTAGGCGCAAGGTTCTTGAGCGCGAAATCGGTGTCCATGGCGGAGCCGGTCACCGCAAGGCCCGCCGCCACGATGGCCGCAAGCGCAGCCACGGCCACCGCGAACGCCGCCAGCGTCAGCCTTCGATTGCCCACGCGCGCCTTGCGAGGCCGATAGAGCACGGGCGCCGGCGCTTCACCGGCTATGCGAGCCAGATCAGACACGGGACCCCCTTTTCTCCGAACGTCGCATGCGCGGATCGACCACGCCGTACAAGACGTTGGCAATCAAATTGCCGCCGAACACGAACGCCGCCGAGAAAAGCGCGATCCCGGCCAGCAGGGCCACGTCGCCGCCCAGGCCGGCCGTCACAGCCGCCTGGCCCAGCCCCGGATAAGAGAACACCTGCTCCACCAGCACCGACCCGCCGAATATCTCGGAAATCGACGCGAACTGCAAGGTCAGGGCGGGAAGCGCCAGGTTGCGCAAGCCATGCCGGCGAACGGCGCCCCACGTGGAAAGGCCGCGCGCTCGAGCGAAGCGCACGTAATCGCTTTCCAAAACGTCGATGGTCTTCTCGCGCGTGTGCAGCGCGATGTTGGCCACGCCCACCACCGACAGCGTGAGGGCGGGAAGCGCCAGATGATGAAGCGCGTCGGCAAAGGTCACGTCCGCCGCAGACACTCCGATGGGAACCGAGAAGCCGAACGGGAACCACCCCAGCCACACGGAAAACACGATAAGAAACACCAGGCCGAGCCAGAACGTCGGCACGGATGCCAGCAAAAAGCAGTACCCCTTCACCACCCGGTCGACCAGCTTGCCGCGGTTCACGCCCGCCAAAATGCCCAAGGCGAACCCCAGCACCCCGCTGACCGCCCAGGCAGTTGCCATGAGCGCAAGCGAATTCAGCGCGCGCGTGCCGATGACGTCGGCCACCGGCGCGTTGTAGCGCAGGGACGTGCCCATATCGCCGCGCAGGAAGTCGGACGCCCAGTTCGCGTACCGCTCCCACAAAGGCGTGTTCACGCCCCAGTACTCCGCCAGCTGCGCACGCTTCGCCTCGCTCATGTTGATGTAGGCGGCCTGGCCCACGTTCGCCTGCACCGGATCAACCGGCGATACGCTTACCAGGACGAACGTCACCAGGCTCACCGCAATCATGAGCAAGACGAACTTCGCTATGTTCCGAAAGATGAACCGGGGCATGAACGAATACTATACGCTACATCCACGCCCACTGGTCGACGTTGTTCACGAGCGACCATCCATGACCGTGCGGATGCGGCTTCTGTTCGGCCACTTTGAGGTTGTCCTTCGCGAAATACAAGTGGTCGATGTTGGCGAACCACACCCACGGAGCCTCGCCCTGCGGCGCGAAGCCTTCGCTGCCGTCCCATTGGGCTTTCTTCCAGAATTCGTAGGAGTCTTCGACGCGCGGCTGAGCAAGCGCTTCGTCCAGATAACGGTCGGTCGTAGCGCTCTGGTAGCAGGCGTAGTTCCCCGTGCCCTTGGAATAGAACAGGTTGTAGATCTCGGTGGGTGCGTTCGTGCCCCATCCCCACACCACGGGGTCGCTGAACTGATGCGGGTACAAATCGTCCCAGCTCACGCCCTTGACAGACACCTCGATGCCCAGCTCCTTCATCTGGTTGGCAAACTCTGACGCGATCGCCTGGCGCACCGTGTCGCTGGCCGAGTAGTACAGATCGAACGCCGCGCGCGTACCGTCCTTCGCGCGTATGCCGTCAGAACCGGCGGCCCAGCCGGCATCGTCGAGCAGCTTCTTGGCCTTGTCCCGATCGGTCGCGCACTTCATATCGGGCGACGACCACGGCATGCCGTCGCCGACGCTGTACGCCACCGTGCCGAAACCTCCGAGCACGGCATCGATCATCTTGTCGCGGTCGACGCCGTAGTTGATGGCCCGACGCACGGCCAGATCGCTCGTGACCGCGTTGCCCACGGCGTACTCGCCCTTCTCGTCCTTCTTCGTGCCGCCCGGAGCCGTTACGGGAAGCGAGATGCCACGGGAGTCGACGGACTTGCAGTTCAGCAAATCGTAGCCGCTCGGCTGGTTCGCCGCGAACGTCGCAGAGGTGTACGCCACGTCCACCTGGCCGGACTTGGCAGCGGCAAGCGACGCATCCTCTTCCATGAACACCGCCACCACGCGCTCCATGCGCGGAGCCTCCCCGTAGTAGTCGGGGTTCGCCTTGAGGATGACCTGCTGGCCCTTGTCCCACTGCTCCAGCATGTAGCGGCCGCTGCCAATGGGGTTGGATCCGTACTCTTTACCGTACGCGTGCTCGGGCACGATGCCGACCACCGCCAGCGTGTACAGCAGCGCATTGAACGGCTTGGCCATGTTGATCACCACGGTGGTGTCATCGGGCGCTTCGGCGGCCTTCACCATGGACAGGTCGCATTCCGACGCATCGGAGTTCAAGATGCCGTTGATGGTGAAGGCGACATCGGACGCCTTGAGCGGCATGCCGTCGGTGAATTTGATGTCGTCGCGAATCTTGAACGTCCACGTCATGCCATCCTGAGCGCATTCGTACGACGTGGCTACGTCGTTCACGAACTCCAGATCAGCGTTCGTGGTGATGAGCGTGGATTGGATCAGCGGCTCGTGCACATGCTCGCCGCAGCCCCAGGACACCAGCGGATCGAAGCCCGCCGCCGGCTCTGATCCCGTGGTCATGGACACCACCACCTGGTTTTTCGGCGCCGTTGCGCCGTCGGTGCCGGCTTCGGGCTTGGACGCCGCGTTGTTGTCGGATGCACACGAAGCAAGCAAGCCGCCCAGCGAAAGCGCGGCAACGCCAGCCGCCGATGCCTTCGCGAAATCCCTTCGGGTAATACCGTTCATGAAAACCTCCCATGCGAACAAAGCGCGTAGCTTCCCGCACACTTGCAGTGTTACGGTTTCTATTTGCGTAACACACTATAGCATGCAAAACGGGTACCGGGTGTTACGGACCTTCATATCGTAACTTCCTCGGTAGGCGCGCGCTTCCCGCCGCGAACGGCAAGGCGACCCGCAGGACCTTACGCGTCGATCGCGTCGGTTGCGCCGATCGCAGCGGCGGGCGCCTCCCCCGTTTCCAGAATGCGCAGCAGCGCCGCTTCGTCCAAGATGGGAACGCCCAGGGAAACCGCCTTGTCGTACTTGCTGCCAGCCGCCTCGCCAGCCACCACGAAGCTGGTCTTCTTCGACACGCTGCTCGACACCTTGGCGCCGCGCGCTTTCAGAGCGCCGCCCGCCTCGTCGCGCGTCATCCCGCTTTCCACAAGCGACCCCGTCAGCACGAACGTCAAGCCCGCAAGCGTTTGGGGCAGCTGATCGCCAGCAGCAGCGGCTTCGTCCTTCAGCGCCACGCCGTGCTTCCGCAAACGCTCGATCACGGCCACGTTGTCGGGCGTGCGCAAAAACAGGTACGCGCTCCGCGCGATCTTCGGGCCCACGCCGTCGATGGCGGCCAGGTCCTCTTCGGTGGCCTTCATAAGCGCATCGGCGCTCGGATACGCAGCAGCCAGCAGCTCGGCGATGGTCTTGCCCACGTGGCGGATGCCCAAGCCGAACAACGCGCGCGCGAAGGGGCGCGTCCGACTTTCGTCGATAGCGGCCACCAGCTTCTTCGCCACGGTCGATCCCAGCCGAATGGGATCGCCGTCTTTATTGACGCGACCCATGTCCAAAAGCGAAAGCTCCACCTCGTCCAGCGTGTAGTAATCGGCAACGTCGGTCAAGCGCCCGCTCTCCACCAGGCGCGACACGATCTCCTCGCCCATGCCGTCGATGTCCATAGCCCCGCGGCTCGCCCAATGGAGCAGGCGCTCCAAAGCCTGCGCCGGGCAATCGATGGAAATGCAGCGGAAATCCACCTCGCCCTCTTCGCGAATGACGGGGCTTGCGCAACTCGGGCACGAGGTCGGCATGCACCACGGCGCAGCGTCGGTCGGGCGGAGGGACAGCACGGGACCTAGAACCTCGGGAATGACGTCGCCCGCCTTTCGGATGATAACGGTATCGCCTACGCGCACGTCCTTGCGCTGAACCTCGTCTTCGTTGTGGAGCGTGGCTCGGGCAACGGTCGATCCGGCCACGACCACCGGATCCAGCTCGGCCACCGGCGTAAGCTTGCCGGTACGCCCCACCTGCACGGTGATGTCGCGCAAAAGCGTGGTCTTTTCCTCGGGCGGGAACTTGAACGCGATAGCCCACCGCGGCGCGCGCGCCGTGTAGCCCATCGATTCCTGCTGCGAGAAGGAGTTCACCTTGACCACCACGCCGTCGATCTCGTACGGCAGCTCCTCGCGCCGTTCGAGCGCGCGTTCGCAGAACGCATGCACCGTCTGAGCCGTCTGGCACAGCTCGACGTCGGGATTGACGTGGAAGCCGGCTTCGCGCAGCCACTGCAGCAGCTCCCATTGCCCTGCGGCGTGCAGTCCACGCTCGTCGGCAACCGCGTAGACGAACGTCGACAGATCGCGATGAGCCGTGATGGAGGGGTCTTTTTGGCGCAAGCTGCCGGCAGCGGCGTTGCGGGGATTGGCGAACGCCTGCTTGCCGTTAGCCTCGGCCGCCGCGTTCAGGGACTGGAAACTCGACTTCGGCATGTACACCTCTCCGCGCAGCTCGACGGAGCCGTCCGGATCGACCAAGCCCGCCATGCCCTGCTCGCGCAAGCGCAGCGGCACGTCCTTGACCGTGCGCATGTTGGCGGTCACGTCCTCGCCCGTCGTGCCGTCGCCGCGCGTCGCCGCGCGCACCAGACGCGCGCCTTCGTACGTAAGGGCTATGGACGATCCGTCGATCTTGAGCTCGCAGCACACCGGCACCATGCGGCCGAACGCCTCGACCACGCGGTCGAGCCACGCGTCCAGCTCTTCCAAGTCCATGGCGTTGTCGAGCGAGTACATCCTGCGCGCATGGCGCACGGGAGCGAACTGGTCGCCCACGTAGCCGCCCACGCGCTGCGTGGGACTTGCGGGGTCAATCAGGTCAGGATGCGCCGCCTCCAGCTCGCGCAGTTCGCGCATGAGCGAGTCGAACGCCGCATCGGATATCTCGGGCGCATCGTTGGCGTAGTATAAATAAGTATGATGCTCGATTTCGCGCCGCAGCGCCTCCACGCGCGCCGCCGGATCGCTGGTCGCTTCCGCGAGCGCACGCTCGTCGAGCAGGGTTTGCTGTTCGTCTGCCATGGTCGCTTCTCCCGCCTTCGCCGCTATTCGGGAAGAAGGCCCCGATGAGTTCGGGGCCTTCGTTGGTATCGATATGAGATTCTACCATGCGCGCCCGCAGCGAGCGCCGGCAACCTTACGCCATCATAGCCTTGCCAGCATTCCATCCGTAGAAGATCATCGACACGCCGCGCATCAGGACGAACACGGACAAGAACACGCTGAACGAAGCCGGCGAGAAGAAAAACGTCAAGCCGCACAGCACGCTCACCAGGCCGGAAAACGCCATCCAGCCCCACAGGGGAACGCCGCTTTTGCGGATCTTGAACGCACCGACAACCTCGAACACGCCGAATGCCAGGAAAAACGCGCCCATGATCCACGGGATGACCGAGGCGAAGGCCAGCGGATGCAGCAAGAACATCAAACCGATCAAGATGTCCAGCACGGCATAGGCAATCACCCACCCCGACAAGTTCATGGCCTTATGGAACCTGATGTAGCTGATGATGTCGAACACGCCGGACACGAGAAACGCCGCGCCCGCGATGGCCGTGATGGTTACAAGCGTCAAACCCGGCGCAAGCAGGAAAAAGAACGCACATGCTATGAGCATGATACCTGCGACAACCAGGCCCCAATCATGCTTTTTCGTCGTATCCATGGATGGCTCCTTCACAAGCGTTCCGACGCCCCAACGGCATCGCTCGATTCATTGTAGCGCACTCGCATGCAGCGGAGTCGCTGTCAGAAGACCGTTTTCGCACTGTTGCGCGCCTGATTCGGCGAGCGACGCGACAGCCTGCGGAATGGCCGCGACAACGTCCTGCGCAACAACGCACACCGACGTCAAACGTGCCTCGGCAATCCGGGCGGCGCGGGCATGCAGCGACGCGGCCAGCACGCTTGCGTCGAACGCGTCCAACCCCTGCGCCAGAAGCGCGCCCGCCATGCCTGCCAGCACATCGCCCGTTCCCGCTTTCGCCAAAGCAGGCGTGCCTTCGCGCATGCACGCCACCCGATCGCCGTCTGAAATATAGGTGATCGGGCCTTTCACCAAGGCGATCACGCCGTACGAAAGCGCGATCAAGCGCGCCAGCGCGCACGGATCGTCCGCGGGCAGGTCGAGCGGCGCGGCCAAGCGCGCGGCTTCTCCCGCATGCGGCGTGACCACGGTGGGAAGCCCCCGAACGAAGCGCCGCTTGAGCAGCCGGCGACCCTTCGCAGACGAAAGCGCGTCAAGCCCGCCGCCGTCCACCAGCACGGGCGCCTCCGCGTGCTTGAGCAGCAGATGAACCAGACGCGTCGATTCCGCGTCCTGCACATCGAAGCCGCTGCCCACTGCGTACGCGCACGGCTTCCCCGGACGAGACGACGCCAAGGCTCCCGACTGCAACGCCGCGCGCGAGCGCACGACAAGCGAGTAGCTAGCGGCGCGCACCAGGTTCGCAGCCGACTCGTCGGTGAACGTTTCGGTGTAACCGGCGCCCATGCGCTCGGACGCGCACGACGCCAAACATGCCGCACCGGGATAGCGCGCGCTTCCCACCACGGCCACCAGCTTGCCGCGCGAGTACTTGTTCGCGTCATCGGCCGGCAACGGGAGCAGCGCGGCCAGCTCTTCCAGGGTATAGGTACGCACATCGTCCATAGCGACCGCCTTTCCAAGACGTTTCATGCCGCCAGTATACTCCAAGCGGAAACGGCGTCCCGCACGAGCGCGCGCGAGCGACGCCCCATGCGTCCCCGCACGTGCCAGCGCGATCGACGCTCCTGCGCGCGAATGGCGCCCCATGCGCGTGCAACACCCCGCACGAGCAAGCGCGAGCGACGCCCCTGCGCACAAGTGGCGCTCCATGCCCGCGCGCACAAGCGCGAGCCGCGCCCCCGCGCACGAAAAACCGCCTTCGCTGGCAGGTTTTGACGGTTTGAGGTCGTTTGATCCGACCGGACGAACGCCCGCGAAGACGCAGCACAGCAGCCCAACGCTATGACCAGGGAAAATGAGAAACGCGGCGAACGCCAACGAAAGCGAGGTCCGATTCAACGACTTCTAAACGCAAAAACCTGCCAGCGAGGGCGGTTTTTCGTGCGCAGATCGATCCCCGCAGCGCTCGTTGGGCGCAGATCGATCCCAGCGACGCTCGCTGGACCCAAGATCGACCTCGGCAGCGCTCGCTGGACGCGAAATCGAGTCCGACGGCGCTCGCGGCGCCCAACGTCGGCCGCCGCGCGCGAACCCGGTTGCCGCACATCTTCAAGCAAGGCCAGAAGCGCCCGGTCAAGCCGCATGCGACCGCGCCCACGCCCGCATCCGCACCCCAAGCAGCCCGTCTACGAGGCGGGGTCGGCCTTCTTCGGCGCGTCCAGCTCGTCGAGCATGCTGCGCGCTTCCTTGAACTGCTTCGCCAGCTCTTCCATGGGGTTCACGCGCTCCTCTTGCGCGCGCACGGAATCCTCGGTGATGGCCATCGCGCAAGCTACCGCGTCGGTATGCGTGTAGGACAGCGATAACGGAAGCTCGCGAACGCCCTGCTCGCGCGCCACCTCCTTCGCACGACCCGACAGCACCACGTAGGGACGGCCCTTCGCGTTGCGCCGCACCTCGATGTCGCGCACGCCGATGCCCTGGGAGAACCCCGTGCCAAGCGCCTTCACCACGGCCTCCTTTGCCGCGAAGCGCGTGGCGTAATGCACCTCGGGCGCAGCCGTCGCGTCGCAATAGGCGCGCTCGTCCTCAGAGAACACGCGCGTACGGAAGCTGGGAGTGCGCTGCAGGATCGTCCGCATTCGAGCGATCTCCACAATGTCCATGCCCAAACCGACCGCGCCCTCCACGGCATCGAACATGCCGGCGGCATTGGATGAATCCACGCGTTTTCCCTGCTCCACGAACTCCCCTTCCCTATTCAACGGTCACGCTCTTCGCCAAGTTGCGCGGCTGGTCCACATCGCATCCTCGCTCGACGGCGATGGCGCGCGCGAACAGCTGCAGCGGCACGCTTGCGGTGATGGCGGAAAACGCGTCGCGCACCTTCGGGATGTAGATGACATGATCGGCGTGCTGCTCGATCTCCTGGTCGCCCTCGGTGGCGATGGCCACCACCATGGCCCCGCGCGCCTTGCTTTCCTGCAAGTTGGAGACCAGCTTGTCGTAGACCGGGCTTTTCGTGGCCACGGCGATAACGGGAAAGCCCTCGTCGAGAAGCGCGATGGGGCCGTGTTTCATCTCGCCCGCCGGATACGCCTCGGCGTGCAGGTAGCTGATCTCCTTGAGCTTGAGCGCGCCTTCGTAGCTGATGGCGGCGCCCATGCCGCGCCCCACGAACAGCGCGCTGGCCGCGTCCTTGCACGCGCGCGCCGCCTCGTCGATGGCGGACGTGTCGGCCAGGATGCGCTCGACCTGATCGGCGGTGTCGGCCAGCTCGCGGAACAGAAGGCGCACTTGGTTCATCTTGAGCTTGCCCTTCACCTGGGCCAACAGCATTGCCAGAAGCGTCAGCGACACCACCTGCCCCAAGAAGGACTTCGTGGACGCCACCGCGATCTCCTTGTTCGCCTTCGTGTAGATCACGCCGTCGCTTTCGCGGGCAACGGGCGAACCCACCACGTTGGTAATGCCGAACACGCGCGCGCCCTTCACGCGGGCGTCGCGAATGGCGGCCAGCGTGTCGGCCGTCTCGCCCGACTGCGACACGGCAACCACCAGCGTAGTCGGCGTGATGATAGGGTTGCGATAGCGGAACTCGCTGGCAACCTCGACCTCCGTCGGGATGCGCGCCCATCCCTCGATCAGGTTCTTCGCGATCAGCCCGGCATGGTACGACGTGCCGCACGCAATGACGTACACGCGGTCGATCAAGTTGAGCTCTTCAACGGACAGATCAAGCTCGTCGATAGCCAGTGCGCCGTTGACCAGGCGGCCCGCCAACGTGTCGCGGATGACGCGCGGCTGCTCGTGGATTTCCTTGAGCATGAAGTCGGGATAGCCGCCCTTTTCCGCCACGTCGACGTCCCAGTCCACATGCGTGATCTCAGGCTGGAATCGCTCGCCGCGAACGTTGAAGAACTCGGAGGATTCCGGCGTCAGCTTGGCGATGTCGCCGTCCGAAAGCACCGCCACGTCGCGCGTCGCGTCGATCACGGCGATGATGTCGCTGGCCACGTACGCACCGTCGTCGGCAAGCCCCACCACCAGCGGCGAGTCCTTGCGCGACACCACGAGCGTTCCCGGCTCGTCGGAGCTGACCACCGCGATAGCGTACGCGCCGATCAGGCGCTCTGCAGCCTCGCGCACGGCCTGCATGAGGTCGTGGCTTTCGCGATACGCCTCCTCCACTAAATGCGGAATGACCTCGGTATCGGTCTGACTGGTGAAAACGTGGCCCAACCCCTCCAGCTCTTCACGCAACTCGGCGAAGTTCTCGATAATGCCGTTGTGCACCACCGCGATGCGACCATTGCACGACGTGTGCGGATGCGCGTTCGCTTCGCTCGGACGTCCGTGCGTAGCCCAACGCGTGTGCCCGATACCGCAGGTGCCGGTGAAATCGAAATGCCCGAGCGTGTGGGCCAAACTGCTTACCTTGCCCTTGCGATGAACGACTTCGAGCTTGCCGTCCTGCTCGATGGCCACGCCGGCCGAATCGTAGCCGCGGTACTCGAGCCGCGAAAGCCCCTCGATGAGAATGTCCTGAACGGGACGACGCCCCGTATATCCAACGATTCCGCACATGACGATGCTCCTAACGCACGCGGGTCATTCGGAAAACGCCGCGCGATCGGGATTCGAGCGCGGCTCGAAGACGTTTTTGACGTGCGCTATTGTAATTCAAGGGGTCGGCCCAAAGCTGCGAGCGTCCGGCGTTGTTGCGAATTTGCTCAATAAACGCATCTTTCCCGAAGCGCGCGACACGTCTCCACCGCCGCTTCGCGCGTTCCGTCCGGCCGCTTTGCAACGTCGTTTCACCTGATGAGAAGCGCGCGCTTGATCCGCGCTAGAATTCTGCTAGAACGGCGGAAGGATTAGGGCGGGAACGCGCTGGATCCGCGCAGGCCCCGCGCAAGAACCGTGCTGCATGCGCGCTGGAGGCAGCGCACAACCGCGTGGTTTTTCGCTAGACGCACGTCATGATCCTGCTAGAACGCCTCGCTATGATGGAGCCACGGCATCGCGCTGGTGCCGCCATCGGCGAGAAAGGGAACGGCCATGGATCGGCGTCGCGCAAACAACCGTGCGGAAAGCGGAAAGGGCTTCGAACAGCTGAAGCCCTTTCGCTCCGAAGCATCCGACCGAGGAGCGCTCATTTGGTTTCTCGCAGCACTGGGCATAGCCCTGATCGTAAGTCTTCCCTGCTGCGCGCCGCAACCGGCGCACGCCGCGCCCTCGACCATCAACGGCACCTGCTACGTCGAATGCACGAACCCCGAAATCGACGGGCCGATGGGAGGCAACACGTTCATCGTGCGCTTCCCGCAATACGGAATCGAAGCCACGGGGCACTGCACGTCGGGCCCGATGTACGGAACCCCGCTTCCGGGGCACTACCCGTTCACGGGAACGCGCCTTGGCAACGGCGGCTATGCGATCGCCATCGACTGCTCGGGCGCGGGCATGTACCCGAACCACTACTCGCCCCTAGGTGCGCAGAACGTCGGAGAATTCACTATCTACCTGCACGGATCGGTCGAACTTCAAAAGCACGGAAACCCGGCGTACGAAAACGCGGTGCCCGAGGCGTCCGTCGAAGGAGCCCGGTACCAATTAGTTGCCGCCGACGGCTCGGCATGCGCCTCCCTGACCACCGATGCCAAGGGAAAAGCGACGGCAGCCGACGTTCCCCTCGGTCGATACCGGCTGGTGGAAACCGCGGCATCGCCCGGCTACGCCTTGGACGAATCGGTTCAAACCATCGTTGTCGAAGGGGGCAAAACCTCTTACGCAAACAGCTGGGAGCCTCCTTTGACCGGCTCCATCGGCGTGCAAAAGACGTCGTCAGCGCCCGCGGTAACGAACGAAAACCCCTGCTATGCCCTTTCCGGCGCCGTGTACGGCGTATACGATGACGCCGCTTGCTCCAACCAGGTGCAGACCATCGTAACGGACGCAAACGGTTTCGGGCAAAGCGAAGCAACCCTATGGCCCGGATCATATTGGATCAAAGAGGTTTCAGCACCGAAAGGCTACGCCCTGGATGCGCAAAGCTATCCCGTTGCGCTAAGCGTGAAAAGCTGCCTCGACGGCAAGGCTCCCCTTGCAAGGGTCGTCGACGAACCGCAGCTTGCCCTTGTCGAGCCCGTCGCACTGAAGATCGATGCGGAATCGGGGACCTCGCAGGCACAGGGCGATGCGACCCTTGCCGGAGCGGTTTTCCAAGTTGAGCATTTTGCCGGCGTGTTCGCAACGCCGGAAGAAGCCGCCGCATCGGGGCTCTCGCCCACGCTCACCCTCACGGCCGTCGCCGACGAGCAAGGCGTTGCGCGTATCGACCCCGCTTTGCTTCCGTCGAACGGCGCCGGATCGGGGCTGCCGCTGGGAACCCTCGTGGTTCGCGAAGTCTCGGCACCGCAAGGGTACCTGCTTTCCGAATCGCCGGCCTTCGCCTGCCCGATCACGGCATCGGGCGACAAGCCGCTCGACGCGCTGTTTCACGCCGCCGAAGTGCCCGATCGGGTAATTCGCGGAGACATCGCCATCCTCAAGGTAGGCGCCGGCGAAGGAACCACAGGAGACAAGGCCGAGAAGCGCCCGCTCAAAGGCGTGGCGTTCGACATCGTGCACAAGGCAAGCGGGCAAGTTGCAGCGCGCATCGTCACCGACGACCAAGGCCGCGCCGCCACCGCGCACGCGAAAGACCCCGAACAGGCGGGGGCGCTGCCCTTCGGCACGTACCTTGTGCAGGAGGATCCCGCCACCACGCCCGCCGGGTACCAGGCCGCCCCCGCGTTCCCCGTCACCGTGGCGGATCACGGGCGCACCTATTCCTACACGGTCGAAAACGATACCGGGACGTTTCTGAAGGTGATGAAACGCGATGCGGATACGGGCCGAACGGTAGCCGGACGCACCGTGTTTCGAATCCTGGACCGCTTCGGCAATGCAGTGCCCTTCAATGCCGATAGCGATGGCAACGCGAAGGCCGAAACCGAGTTCGCCACCGACGAATCGGGCAGCTGCCTGCTGCCCGGAAAGCTCAACGGCGGAGAAACGTACTGGGTGCAGGAAATCGCACCGCCGTACGGCTACGTGCTGGACGCAAATCCCGTGCCGTTCTCTCTCGCTGCCGGAAACGGGCACAATCCGAAAGACCCCCTGATCGTCACGATCGAGAACAAGCCCCAAACGGCTTGCCTGACCCTTCACAAGACCGATGCCGCAACAGGGCTGCCCCTAGCCCGACCCGACATCAGCTGGGAAGTGCGCGCCGCTCAAGACGTGGTCAGCGCCGACGGAACCACGCACGTATCCCAAGGAGAAACGGTTGCAACGCTGACCTCGGACGACAGCGGTTCGGCATGCGCAACGGGGCTTCATCTGGGCACGTACGAGATCATCGAAACGCAGGCGCCGCAAGGCTACGTCCGCGCAACCGAGCCCCTGCGGGTCGAGCTTGCCTACGGCGACCCGTCGCAGCCGTGCGTCCATGCAGAAGTCCAGTTCCCGAACCAGTCGGCCCAAGGCTGCATAACCATCGCGAAAACCGATGCCGTCAGCAAAGAGCCGCTTGCCGAAGCGCTGTACGAGATTCGCGCAGCGCACGACATCGTCGCCGCCGACGGGTCGGTGCTTTTGCGAGCCGAAGACGTAGCGGCCACGCTGCTCACCGACGATTCGGGAGCGGCAACCACCGCGCCCTTGCCGCTCGGCCGCTACGAAGCGGTCGAAATCCGAGCCCCGAAGGGCTACCAGATTGACGAGGCCAAGCACCCCGTGGAGCTTGCGTACCAAGATCAAGAGACGCCCCTGGTAGAAGCGCGCTTAGACCTTGCCGACAACCCCCTGCCTGACGATCAGCCCGAACCCGCTATCGCCGAAACCGGGGACGGTGCGCAATCCGCAGCGCTCTCGATCACGGGCATCATAGCCGCCGCGGCCTTCCTGGCAGTCGCATCGTTCAAGAAAGCTGCAAGACCTTCCGTCCGAGCGGGAACCCGATGCGCCTGATCCCGCAGCCGCCGCACGCGTCCCGGAAGCTGCCAAGCCCAACGTCGAGCAAACCTTGGCGCAGCGCGGGTTCAACACATGAAAAAGCGCGCCGCCCGAACGAACGGGCGGCGCGCCTCAGACCTTGCAAACGCACCTCGCAAACGATGCTAGTTCCCTGCGGCCCTTGCTTCCTGATACGCTTCGACCAGCTTCTTCGTCACTTCGGCGGGCGCGGGCTCGTATCCTTCCAGCTCGATGGAGTACGACCCCGATCCGCGCGTGATCGAGCGCAGGTCCTTCGTGTACGTAACCACCTCGGCGTACGGCACGCGCACCATGATGACCGTCTCTCCCGCATCGTTGGAGTCGGTGCCCACGATGCGCCCGCGGCGCGTGGAGATATCGCCCATGACGGGGCCGGCGTACTCCTCCGTCACGGTCACGTCAAGCGTGGCCATCGGCTCGAGCAGAATGGGAGAGGCTTTCTCGCATGCCGCGCGGAAGCCTATGCGCGCTGCGGTCTTGAAAGCCATTTCATTGGAGTCGACCGCATGGTAGGAGCCGTCAAACACGGCGCACTTGACATCGACCATGGGATACCCGGCCAAGAAGCCCTCGGTCATCGCGTCTTGCACGCCCTTGTCGACCGCCGGGATGAACCCGCGCGGAATCTTGCCGCCCACGATCTCGTCCAAGAACTCGTAGCCGCCGCCGGGATTCGGCTCCAAGCGCAGCCAGCAATCGCCGAACTGACCGGCGCCGCCCGTTTGCTTCTTGTGACGGCCCTGCGCTTCGGCAACCTTGCAGATGGTCTCGCGATACGGAATGCGGACGGGCACCAGCTTCGCCTCGACGCCCGTCTGCTCCTTGAGTCGGGCCAGCAACGTGTCCACCTGGGCATCGCCCATAGCGGTCACGACGGTCTGGTGCGTCTCCTCGTTGCGGCTCACGCGCAGCGTGGGGTCGTTTTCAACGGCGCGCGTCAGGAACGTGCCCAGCTTGTCCTCGTCCTTCTTGTTGACGGCCTCGATGGCAACCGGATACTGCGGAATGGGAAGCGGCAAGGGATCGATAGCCACGGAGCCCGACTTCGACAGCGTGTCTCCGGCGCGCGTGTCCGTCAGCTTCGGGACCACGATGATGTCGCCCGCCTTCGCGCTCTTCACGTCCGTGGCTTCCTTGCCCATCATGACGTACAGGTGACCCAGCCGGTCCTTCTTCCCCGTGCGGGCGTTCACCAGCTCCATACCCGGCTCAAGCACGCCGGATATGACCTTGAAGAAGCTCAAGCGACCGACGAACGGGTCCGATACCGTCTTGAACACGAACCCGGCAGGCTCGCCCGTCTCGTCCACGAACGTTTCCTCGCCGTTGGCCAAGCGGAAACGGCCATGATGGCGCGGGTGGGGGAAGTAGGTGGCGATGTCTTCCATGACGCCCTGTATGCCCTGCTTGATGATGGTGGACCCCACGAACACGGGAATGAACAGCTCTTGCGCGATAGCCTTGTCCAACAGCTGCTCCAGCTCCGCCTGCGTAAGCTGCTCTTCGCCGTCCAGGTACTTCATCATCAGCTCGTCGTCAGCCTCTGCCACCAGGTCGCACAGCTTGTCGCGCGCCGCCTGGGCCGCATCGGCGTAATCGGCGGGGATGTCCTCGACGCGCTCCGCGTCGCTGCCCTCGTCGAAATAGCGCGCCTTCATGCGAATGACGTCGATGACGCCCTTGAAGTCCGCATCGACGCCGATGGGGATGGTCACCGGGCCCAAACGCGACCCGAAGCGCGCATGCAGAAGCGCCATAGCGGTGTCGAAGTCGGCGTTCTCGCGATCGATATGATTGATGAACACGGCGCGGGAAAGACGCATGTCCTCGGCCTCGCGCCACAGTTTGGTGGTCATGACCTGCGGTCCCGCCACGGCATCCACCACGAACAAGGCCATCTCAGCGGCTTGCATGGTAGCCAGCGTATCGCCGATGAAATCCGGGTGCCCCGAAGTGTCCAGCAGGTTGATCTTGTAATCCTTGTACGGAACGGGAGCGATGGACGTGCCGATGGTGAATTTGCGCCGGATCTCCTCATCGTCGTAATCGAGGTAGGATTTCCCGTCGTGCGTCGTGCCCATGCGGGGCGTACGACCGCTGACGTGCAGCATCGCTTCGGCGAGCGACGTCTTGCCGGCGCCGTCTTGGCCCACCAGCACAATGTTGCGCACGTGTTCGGTAGCAGGAGCTGCCATGTTGACCACCAACTTTCGTGTTGCGTGATCCTGCGCCTTCGCCATGAATTCCCAGGCGCGAACCACAGTCGAGCCTTACATGCCTACTTCACTCTCGCGCTCGATGCGCGAAAACCGCTGCCATCAGTGTATCGCATGCAAGCGCCGGTCGCGAGCAGATAATGACCGCAGACCTTTGAAGAAGTCGCAAAGAATTCGTTACCGAACGATGACAATGCCGCGAAGAGAAGCAATATCGGATGCCGAGCGAAAACGCGCCCCGTATAATCGAGGAAACCACACCGCGGGTTCAGCCCGCCGACCGCAAGCGAGGACGTATGAGCAAGCACGCACCCATCATCGACGTCAGCCCCGTTGCCAGCGCACGCGACAACGCAGGTCAGACGCCTTCCAGCCACGATCGCTTCGTGGCACCGTCGTTCGGAAAGCAGGCGGCGAAGAAGCCCACAGCCCCTGCCGCTTCGGCAACGGTCATAGGCGCGGACGGGACCGCCGCCAGCAAGCCCAACCCCATAGGAGGCGCGGTGCAAACGGTCGTCGGCGGCGCGATCATGCTGCTGGGAGTCCCCATGCTCGTTTTGCCCGGCCCCGGCTTGGTCGCCATAGGAGGCGGAGCCGTCATCGCCGGGAAGGGCATCAAGAAGATCTTGGGCAAATAGCCCCGCACGCAACCGGACGCCCCGACGGCGAGACCGGACGCTCTCACACCGCACGCATGCGCACGCTCATATCGAGCGGCTTTGCCGAAAACGGCGCGGTCGTAGCCAACCCGTCAACGCCCGTCGCAGCATACGCGCCGGCGTTGCGGGGATTCACGCCCCCCGCCGCGACGAGCGTGCAGCGCGGGTCGATCCGACGCAGCTCTTGAACCAGCAAGGCCAACTCGTCCGTCGGGATCTTGTCCAGCTGCAGGCCGTCCACCCCGGCGCGCACCAACATGCGCGCCTGCTCGGCATTCGCCTCTACGAACAGCTTCTTCTCGATGCAGCGGGCTTTGATGGTCGGCAGCTGCTCGATGAACGCGTCGAATCCGCCGAAGAACGTAAGGTGATGCTCGAACACGAGCACCGTTTCGGACAGCCCCAGCCGATGAGGGAACGCGCCGCCCGCCATGACGGCCTCGGTCAACAGATCCTTCGCACCCGGCATGCTCTTGCGCGTGGTCAGCACCTCGCAGCGAGGGTTTTCCGCATGCGCGGCATCCACCATAGCGCGCGTCTTCGTGGCTACGGCCGACAGATGGTCGAACACGTTGAGGCACACCTTCCATGCCGCATGCAAGTCCGCCGAGCGACCGCGCACGGTCATGAACGTCTCGCCAGCCGCCACGCGATCCCCGTCGGCCGCAGCCGAAACCACCTGGCAGCCCAGCTTCGCCATGATGCGCGTCACCACTCCGACGCCGGCCAGCACGCAATCCTCGCGCGTGAAGTAGTCCATCTCCCCCGACTCGTCGCCAATGCCCAGCACGGCGCACGTCAAATCGACGTACGGCACATCCTCGGCAATGAACCCATCGATTCGCGCATCGGGCATCCTCAGCATAGAACCGGCTCCCTCCATCGACATGTTCGATCACCAGCGCAAACCAAGCCGCGCAACGCCCGCGCAGCAGACGACGAGCGACGCGCGGCAGACGGCAGGCGGCTTGACCGCTGCAGAATTATCACCAATCCAGAATAGTGCTTTTCCGCCCGTTCGCCTAGCTGAACTTTCCGCAGCGCCGCGGGGGCTCGCCCGCGCTTGCCGACGAGCCAGCATAAATGCGAGGCGGAAAGCAGGCACGCGAAATGCGGGCGCGAATGAAGACCCGTGACAGTTTCGAGCGCAACCGGAACCGCGTGCCAATTCGCGCC
The DNA here is from genome assembly GCF_003340345.1 of Paraeggerthella hongkongensis. Lineage (GTDB taxonomy): Bacteria > Actinomycetota > Coriobacteriia > Coriobacteriales > Eggerthellaceae > Paraeggerthella > Paraeggerthella hominis. Next base: position 33,246 of record NZ_PPTQ01000019.1, read on the forward strand.
CACCTCCTGAGTGCAGGCCGCCAAGCAAGAGTCGACGCGGCTACGCCCGGAACCGCCGAGCGCAGCGACCATGCGCTGCGCTCGGCAACCTCGAAGCAAGCGTTGCCAACCGGCGAACCTTTAAGCGAACGACACGGTCTGCGCCGCATCCGACTCCTCGCGGTATTCACCGAACGCGCTGTGATAGCCGTAGCTCGTCAACCCGCGCAGCTCTTCGTCGCTCGCCGCGTAATACGACGTCATCTGCACCAGTTCGCCCGTCAAGTAATCGCGCTTCCTCCATACGATGGCCGAGTGGTAGCCTTGCCCCGTCTCGCCGGTTTCAGGATTCGTCCACGTGCTCACCAGGGGCGTTGCATCTTCTTCGGGAATAAGCTCCATATAGCCGCCCATGGCCTGCCAGCCGTAAGGCTTGAGCGTGATGCTCACCGTCCTACCCTTCACGTCCCAGCCGGCCAACTCGTAGCCGCCGTATTCGCTCGTGGGCAACTTCGCGCCTATCTGCGAAACGTCGATCTGCTGCGAGTTCCCGTCGTCGAGCGCCTTGCGCTCGCCAACGGAGAGGGACTCCCAATCCACCGCGTTCAACATAGGCGTGAACGTGACGCTCTTCGCATCGGGGGAAAGGTTCGCGTACTCCACCACGTAGTCCCCCGCCGGATCGATGCCCCCTCCATCGCCCGCTCCTACCGGCACCAATACGTTGCCCCGGTCATCGGCAACCTTGAGCATGCCGGGCGCCAGCGCGCTATCCGGCACGCGGTACAGGGGCCGACCGCTCTCCTCGGTAGTTTCCACCTCGTCGTTGCGAACCACCATCACCGTGCCCAGCTCGGACGACGTGAAGCGCTTGATGCCCATGGTCTTCTCGCCTGCGCTCGTGGAGAACGTCAAATCCTGCGACCCCAGCTCGCGCGGCTGGTCGACCGTGCTCAAATCCAAGCCGGCGTCCATCGAGAAGTTCGCCGTACCGCTTTCGGCATCCGCGCTCCAAGGAGCCCAGCCTTTCAGCACGACGTCCACCTGGTCGGGCAGCGTAGACTCCGGCACGATGCGCTGCATGACCTTCACCTTGCCGTCCTCCATGTACGCGTCAAGCTGGTTAACGGAGCCGGTGCCCAAAGTTTCGCCGTTGCTTGTCAGCTCGTATCCAAAACGTGGAGCCAAGTTCTGCAGCTTCGACCAGTCGTTTTCCTGAGAACCCTGGTAGTTCGACAACTCCGACAAGTCGAAGCCGCCGTCTTTTTCAAGCGTGAAGAACAGGTTCACGATGCTGCGATCGCACGACACGGAGTCCAGCGTCACGCGCACGCCTTCCACTTCCGCCGTCTGCCCCACATCGGCCTGCAAGCTGGAAACCCCCTTCTGCAAGCTGCTGTACACGGGCAGGTTCTTGCCGCCCTGGAAAAACAAGGCGTCGCCCGGCTGCATCTGCAGCAAGCGGGATCCCGCATACGCCGCGCCGCCCAGCATGGCCGCCGCCGCAACAGCGGCCGCAGCCACCACAAAGCCGCGCCTGGTCAGACGCTTTCCCGTAACCGGATGCACGGCCTCGTCCTCGCTTGCCGACGCATTCGAACCCGCAGCCGTCCCGGATACCGCCGGCATCTGGGGGATGGAATCGAGCGAGGCGTACGTGCGCTCAAGCTTGGCGCGGGCCTCGGGGGGCATCGGGTCGTTCATGCCGCGCGCCAGCAGGCGACGCAGTTCATCATCGTTGTTCATAGGGTGCGTCATCGGGCCACCTCCGCTTTCTGGTTGTCGTTTCCGCAGTACGCGTCCTTGAATCGAGAGCGTGCACGCGCCAGCCGCGCGCGCACTGCGCCAACCGACACGTTCAACATGGTCGCAATCTGCTGCGTGGGAAAATCGTCGAGGTAGAACAGCGTGAGCACCAGGCGATCGTCAGGGGGAAGCTGGGCGATCGCGCGGCGCACGTCCATCGCTTCGTCCCGGTCGGCTCGGTGCTTTCCCCCGGCGATCACGCGAAAGTCGTCAAGAGGAACCGTATCGGCCCCGCCCCTCTCGCGGTCGTCGCGGCTTGAGGGCGCATCGGTCTGAAACGCCTCGGGAGCGTAAGGGGCTTCGCGGCTTCGCTTGTCGCGCATATCGAAGGAAACCCTCAACGCGATGCGCATGAACCAGGTTTCCACGTTGCTGCGCCCTTCGAATCGAGGGATGGCCTGCCAGGATTTGACGGCCACCTCTTGCAGCGCATCGGCCGCATCGCACTCATTCCCAAGCACCGCCAAGACCGCTCGCCATAGCACAGGCCTGCTTCGCTCGAACAGCGCGACGAACGCCTCGCTGTCGCCTTTTCGGGCTCGTTGCATCAAATCTTCCAAAAGCGCGTCCTCCTCATCTTCGGCCGTTTCATCATTAGACGGCCCGGCCGGCAAAAACGTTACGCGCTTTTGCCCGGTTTCTCGAAAAAGGGCGAATACGCGAAGAATGCGGCGCGCTCGGAACCGGCCCGCAATGAAAAGGAGGGCCTTCGCATGAAAGCCCTCCCCTATGGATTTCGGCGCCGAACCGTCCGGCCAGCAGCCGGAACCCCTTAAAGCGCAAGAAATAGAAATACCTGATCAGAACCTTTTCTACAACTCCCCGATGATGCGCTTCGTGCACGCGGACACCTCGGCCTTGGCGCGCTCGACGTCGATCGTGGGCCACGCGCCGTCGCGGTACACCACGCGCCCGTCGCACATGGTCAGGCACACGTCGGCGCCATGGCCCGCGTACACCGCGTTCGAGAGCGGGTCGGTCATGGGCGCCCAGGACGGGCCCGACGCGTCGAGCACGCACAGGTCGGCCCGCGCCCCTTCGGCCACCAGGCCGCAGTCCTCGCGCCCCTGCGAGAGCGCGCCCGCGCGCGTGGCGGCGGCGAGCGCCTGCTTGGGCGAGACCGCCGCCGGGTCCTGCGTCGACCCCTTGTACAGCAGGGCCAGCAGGTACAGGTCCTGGAACATGTCGTGGTTGTTGTTCGAGGCCATGCCGTCGGTGCCCAGGCACACGCTCACCCCGCGCTCGAGCATCTTGGGGACGGGGGCGAAGCCGCTGCCCAGCTTCATGTTGGACGCGGGATTGGCGGCCACGTGCACGCCCTTGGCCGCCAGCACGTCGATGTCCCCATCGTCCACCCACACGCAGTGGGCCGCGGTCACCGGGCCGTCCAGCACACCCAGGCTCTCGAAGTAGCGCACGGGCGTCAGGCCGCCGTGGCGCTGCTTGCACTCCTCGTGCTCCAGCTGCGTTTCCGACACATGCACCTGCAAGCGAAGCCCATGCTCGCGCGCGAACTCGGCCATGTCGGAGACCGCCCGCGGGTTCGACGTATACTCGGCGTGGATGTTGCAATCCACCACAATGCGCCCGTCGGCCGCGCCTTGGAAATTCGCGATCAGGTCGATGAGCTGCGACCGCAGCGGCAAATCGTCCAGCCCCACGTCGCCGAACGCGATCAGCGAGTCGCTCAGGTTCATCTTGATACCCGCATCGATGGCGGCGCGAGCGCCCTCCTGCATGTGGTAGTACATGTCCGAAAAGCTCACCACGCCGTAGCGCACCATTTCGGCGCATGCCAACAGCGTGCCCCAGTAGCAATCTTGCGGGGTGATCTTGGCCTCGAACGGAAACACCGCGTCGTTGAGCCACGCCTGCAAGGGAAGGTTCTCCGCGTAGCCGCGCAGCAGCGTCATGGGCGCGTGCGCATGCGCGTTGTACAGCGCGGGAAGCAAGAGCTTTTCGCGGCCGTCGTACACTTCGCCGAACGCTTGCGCGGCGACGGACTCGGGCGGCGTGTCGCCCAAGTAGGTAATGCGCCCGTCCGCAACACCCACCCATTGATTTTCGCGAAAGTCCAGGTTATCGTCGAGTAGATTGATATTTGCAAACAGCATGCGCGCCCTTTCTTTCGCGGACCGCATCGTGCGTAGCCCGCTTTCTATCCGTTTCGTTGCTTCAGCTTATGCTATCATGCGCGGTACGACGAGAGACGCGCCCGCCGCAGACGGGCGTTGAAAACCCAGAAAGAAGGAAGTCATGGCAGAAGAATGTTCGCATGAGTGCGGCAGCTGCGGCGTGTCCGGTTGCGGCGATCGCACGGCCCAAGGTCCCTCCACCATCGAAACCAACTCCCGCAGCAACATCAAGCACGTCATCGGCGTCGTATCCGGCAAAGGCGGCGTGGGCAAGTCGCTCGTGACCAGCCTGCTGGCCAGCCAAATGCAGAAGCGCGGATTCAACGTGGGCATTCTGGACGCAGACGTCACCGGTCCTTCCATTCCCAAGACGTTCGGCATCACCAACCCCCTGGCAGCCGACGCCGACGGCATCCTGCCGTCGCAGACGCAAAGCGGCATCAAGGTCATGTCCACCAACCTCATGCTTCCGAAAGACGATGTGCCGGTAGCATGGCGCGGGCCCGTGGTCAGCAACGCCATCCGCCAGTTCTACAGCGAAACGAACTGGGGCGAGATCGACTACCTGTTCGTCGACATGCCTCCGGGAACCTCCGACGTGCTGCTCACCGTGTTCCAGTCGCTGCCGGTTGACGGTATCGTCACCGTGTCGGCCCCGCAGGAGCTTGTGGCCATGATCGTGGGCAAGGCCGTGAACCTGGCTCACGACATGAACGTCGAGCTGCTGGGCCTGGTGGAGAACATGGCCTACTTCAAGTGCGACAACTGCGACAAGGAGCATCATATCTTCGGCGAGCCCCAGGGCTCCGTCGTGGCAGAGCGCTACAACATCCCCGCCTACGCCACCCTGCCCATCGATCCGGCGTTCGCGCGCCTGTGCGATGCCGGCCGCGTGGAGGATTACGACGTGGACGGAGCGCTCGACCCCATCATCGCCCAAATCGAGCAGGCCTGCGCCGCGGAATAGAGAACCCGGCAAGGCATCGCTAGACACCCCTCCCCAACCTCGACGAAGACCTCCTCGGACGTTGCTGCAAGCGTTCGGGGAGGCCTTCTTGGTTTTGAGGGAGAAGCGCGGCCCATTGGACAGGAGCGACCCAGCCCTGCGCCGCAGCCGCCCCGAGCCGCGGACGTGCGTCGAAGGCGCCCTCCGGGCCGCCGATCCGCACCGCAGCCGCTCCCGAGTCGCCGACCCGCCCCGCAGCCGCCCTCCGGGCCGCCGTTCCGCCTCATTCCCATCGGCTGCGCACGAAAAACCGCCCTCGCTGGCAGGTTCTGACGGTTGGGGGTTGCCGAGTTGGTCGCCCTCTTCGCCGCCGCCGGACCCGTTTTGCGTTTTGCCTGATCATGGATCCTAGCTGCTGAATTGCATTTTCCCGGGCGCCCGTCCCGCCGGATCAAACGACCTCAAACCGTCAGAACCTGCCAGCGAGGGCGGTTTTTCGCGCGCAATGCCTCGACGGACGCAATGCGCTGGCCGAAAACGGCCCCTTGGCAGAAGCCCGGCCCTTCGCGGCGCAGCCGCGACAATCATCCACGCATCCGAAAAGCCGAAAATGTCCTTCTTCGAAGAGCAATGCAGGTAGGAACCAGCGTCGAAGCAAGCACCAGGCCAAATCCCACCGCCGAGACAACAAGACCTTCAGTGAAAGCCAAGCCGTCGAAAAGGGACAAGCCGGCGGCGTTCGCCACGATAGCCTCCGACGCCAATACAGCGAGCATGCCCAGCAAAGTGGCGTTAACCGCATGAATAAACGCCTCCCACGCAGCAGCAGCCAACAAAGCGGCTGATCCGACGCCACTTACAGAAAGAACGGCGACATCGCGAGCGCGCGACCTGGAAGACATCACCACGCCGGCTGCCGCGCCAACCGAGCACAACAGCACGGGACCGCCAAGAAGCAAAACGGACGACGTCCAATCCAGGCTCGTGCTCAGGTCAGCCATATCCTGCTGCTGCGCGTATATTCCCAGCAGCCCCGAAAGGGAAAATATACTTGCAGCAAAGCCAAATCCCACCATGATGGGCGTTTCGATCGAAACGCTCGCAGCAAGGCCGTAGCAAGCGAAACGACGCGCCAGCTGCCAAACGCCTCCGCACCGCTGCGGCACAATCGCGGTCCACGCTCTCATCAACGCCGGAAGCACAAGAGGAGCGGCAACCGCCAGCAACGTCATTATAAGAATAGGGGGATACAGCGAGCTGGACACCACGGCACCCGGATCCGCTTCGGCCATGAAAGCGGAAAGCCGGCAAATACCCACGAGCACTCCCACGAACAGCGCTCCTCGCACCCACGTCATTCCCCTACCCTTCGCTTCCCGCTCACGCAAGATCACGATAGGCTCCGTTTTTCCCGCAAGACGGGCCCCTTTGGACCCTCCTACAAGAAACGCCCCCGCAACCGCAAGCCAAACCAACGGCATCAAAGACACGCCTACGTCGAGCGCCGCCTGATCGATCGAACGGTAATTAGGAGAATCGAACACCCAGGGAAACAGCGGAACAAACGTAGCCGCTTCAATCAACGTACCGCATGCAGCACCAAGCACCGCGACCACAGCCAGCTGAACAAGGACCACCAAACTCACCAAGCGCGGGTCGACGCTGGCGAGTCGCCACAAGGCGTAGGAGCGACGCTGCGCCGCGACCGTCAAGTTCGCAACCGACACGATAACCGCCATCGCCGCAATAGCCGAGAACACGAGCACAACCCAACCGAGATCTCGAAGGCTTTCGCAGGTGCTCGCGGATGCGGCAAGCGAGGCGACCCATCCCCCAACATAGCCGCATGCCAACGCGACAGCAAACGCCCCGACCCATACAAGGATATGATCGCGAAGATCGGCGAATGCGAGCTTGATCATCTTGACACCTCCATAGCCTCAAGTATCTCAGCCGCAGTAGACCGTCCCATCTCTCGCACGATGAGACCGTCCTTAAGCACGAGAACGCGATCGGCCAAAGAAGCAGCTTCCAGATCATGAGTCACCATCACTACCGACCGTCGCCCGTCGTTGCTAACGCTGCGCAACATGCCCAAGACATCACGGCCGCTCTTGGAATCGAGCGCACCCGTCGGTTCATCGGCGAACACCACGTCCGCATCGCTCGCAAGCGCGCGAGCTATAGCTACACGCTGCTGCTCGCCTCCAGACAACTCGGACGGATAGCTGTTCCACCGATCCGCAAGCCCCATATCGTCGAGCAAGGCGCGCACGTGCTCCTTCGTTGTCGATCGATCCGCCAACCGCGCAGGTAGCCATACGTTTTCGCCCGCATTCAGCGAGGGTATCAGGTTGTACGACTGGAAAACGAATCCCAGATGATCTTTTTGGATCTTGAAAAGAGAACGCCGGCTCGCTTTCGTGATTCGCTTTCCCATCACTTCGACAAAACCCGACCCGACCGACTCCAGCCCGGACAAGCAATACAGCAAGGTCGATTTACCCGACCCGCTCGGACCGACAATGCTCACCATCTCGCCAGCATCGACAGTAAGGCTGACGCCCTTCAGCACATCAACTGCCCGACGATTGTTTTTTCGGCCCGTATCAAACGATTTCCACACATTGCGCGCGACGATTGCAGCACCCATGAGCCCTCCTTAGAACAGGTGAACGAGACAGCAGAACCCTAGAGCGAATACCTCCGCCCAAGAAAAGAACGCAATTGAAAAGATCCATTGAAATAAAACGAGCGAATATGGCTTTCCGCCCTTAATTCCGCATAGAGCACAATGCCTTAATCGCAACGTACACCAAGCCGCCAATAGGCCACGAAAGAAGAAAGAGCCTGTTCAACGCTGGGATGAATATCATGATCAACCCCGCCACGGTAGCAGCGCTCATGATGACCACGAGCAAGTTCCGTTCCCGTCTTGCCCGCCGAGCCCGAGAAGCAAGATCCTCGTCATCTAAAGCCTCTATCTGGAGCTCGGTCATGCTACGCAGCGAGGTCCAATTGTATTTGGGCAAATCGCAGCGCAACGACAGCAACCGCCCACGCACCATCACGAACACGCCGACCGAAAAGAACGCCAACCCGGTCGCGGTGGCCGTCCATACGTCGGCCCACAGCACAACAGCACCCGCCAAGCCAGTCAAGATCAACCCGACGCCCGCAACAAGCCCGATCGCCATAGCCGCACGGGACTGGCTTTTTTGATCGGCAGTATAAAAATCTTCCACGAAGGGGTGAGCCTTACGAAATTCACGACGATCGAATATCGCCGGTAAAGCAAATGCACATCCGACAGCAATCCCCAAAAACGCCAATACGCTCGCATAGCTTTGGTTGATCGCTCCTTGCACGGGCATGAACCCCGAAAAAAGAACAGCAAGGGCAATTCCCATCATGGACGCAGACAAACCTAAAGGGGCTTTCCAGGCAAACGCACGCATCGCCTGATCGTACCCCGTCACATCCTGCAATGCCTCCACGCGAGGTACGGCGGCGACGGCCTTTCCCGGTCTTCCTGTTAGATCCCCCGAGACCAGCTCATCAAGCGTGCATTCAAACAAATCGCACATCCTGAGAAGCTTATCCATCTCGGGATACGCACGCTCCGCTTCCCATTTCGACACAGACTGGCGGCTTACCCCTAACAGCATGGCAAGTTGTTCTTGCGTCATGTTGCGCGTTGCGCGTAGGTGTTGCATGTTAGCGCGAAAGCCCATATCCCATCCTTTACCTGAAATCGAATCATCGAACAAAAGGATTCTTCGCATATGAATCAACGCTTGCCATAATGGCGACGCCAAGACGGGCAATCAACCAACTTGCGGCTGCGTTTTTCTTGATAACATGACAACTTTTGGTATCAAATCGCAGGTCAACAGCATAATGTACAAGCAACGATCAAAAACGATAAGCAAGATCGAACAAGGTAAACGGCTGCAGGGAGCAGCGTAAAGCACCGACTGCGCGTACGAATCCATGGATCCAGCCTGATGCCGCAGACCCCCCAGCGTTCGACTCCGCTCAAACGGCAATTCGGCTTGCGCAAGTCAACAGCTGCACCTCCCATAAGCCAGCTTCAACATGCACCGGTTTCGTCTGCGCCGCAGCCGCTCCCGAGCCGCCGACGTGCCGCAGCCGCCCTCCGGGTCGCCGTTCCGCCCCATTCCCATCGGCTGCGCACGAAAAACCGCCATCGCTGGCAGGTTTTGACGGTTTGAGGTCGTTTGATCCAGCAGGATGGGCGCCCAGGGAAACACAACCCAGCAGCTAGGAGCCATGACCAGGCAAAACGAAAAACGGGTTCGGCAGCGGCGAAGAGGGCGACCAACTCGGCAACCCCTAACCGTCAAAACCTGCCAGCGAGGGCGGTTTTTCGTGCGCAAGTTCCTTGTAGACGTTAATTCACCAGCAAAACTCGCTCGTTTTGACAGAAGGTCGAGCTTTCGCGGCACCGCGAAAAACTCGGTTCCATTTCGCAGTCCATACGCATGCGCGACGCGGCGTGCCCCACAGGCCGATCGCCGTATATCGTGCTGCACCCCGTGTCCCGTGCGCATCGCGCCGCTCACGAGAACGTACGGTGAAAATTCATGGGGGGGGGGCACATTTGTGACATTTCCCCAAACATAAAAAAGCAGGCCAGGCAATCACTGCCTGACCTGCGTAATTAATGGTGGAGCCTAGGGGGATCGAACCCCTGACCTCATGGCTGCCAGCCATGCGCTCTCCCAGCTGAGCTAAGGCCCCTTCAAAAGTGCGAGGACTAGTATACCCGAATCAGATCGAGGGTCAAGCGGTTTTTTGAAAAAATTTTTGAGCATGGGCACAAGCACCCTCGAGCACTTTCGAGCGCCCTCAAGCAGCCGCACTGTGCCTCGCGCGCAAAAAAGAAAGGCGGCCGTTCGATCGACCGCCTTTCGGCTTTGCTATTCGGTTTTCTCGGACGCGTAGAATGTCGCTTCGTCAAACAAGTCGGCGATCGATTTCCCGTCCGCAAAAGGAAGCGTCAAGAACTCGCTCACCGTAGGCACCAGGTCGCTCGCGTCGACATAGTGCCCCTTGTCGTTGAGCCGATCGGTAGCCTGAGCGCGCCAGTACCGGTCGTTCACGTCGGTAAGGTAGTACGTTGCGCTGCCGACCTCCATGTACACGGAATGCTTCGCGTGCAGGTAGTTCGGCAGCTCGTCAAAGGATACGTCGAGCGCCTCCGCTGCTTTCGTTCCCATAACAACCCCTTTCGTCCGGGATTACCTTGCGCTTATCATAGCAAGAAGCGCGGGGCGTTTCGTCGAAAAACAAATATTAGCTGTCCGCGAATCGAAGAAACGCCTAGGCTCGCCCGCGCGACGCGCTGCGCGACTTCGCGAAAGACACAAGCATTGGCAGCCCGCCAAGAGCGCAGAGGACCCATACGGCCACAGCCGTCACCGACGACACCTCGAGCACATGCACGCCAACGCCCACTAGAGCCCATAGAAACACCAGCTGAAACGTCACATCGCCAAACTTCGCCCACATGAAAAGACCCAGGGAAACAACGCCCGCCGTCAACACCACGACGGACAACCCGTTCAAAAGCGGAACGCCCCCTCCAACCGCCCGTGTGACCACGATAGCCAGATTCGACAACGTCGCAACCGTCACCCATGCCGTATAGATGGAAACGGGAACCCAGCCAGCAAGAGAATCGGTCCCCCGCCTGACGGTCAAATACAGCGCCGCCAGAACAAACCAGTCGATCAGAATAACGACGAAGGAAGCAGCGATCATCTGAAAATGCCACAGCACCAGCCAGAGCACGTTCAAAACGCTGCTCGCAACGAACAAGCCAGCCGTCGGCGTGAAGAGCCTACGTCGGGCAGAAGCGCCTTTGGTGTAGGAAACCAGCCACACGATCAGCGCCACATAGATCAAGGACCAGATGGAAAACACGTAGCCCGCCGGCGTGAACCAGGCGAACACCCCGTACGCGACCGTCGCCGACGTGACACTCCCAAGCCGCCCGGCCTCTATGGCCACGTTTCCCGCAACGGTAAGCACGTACGCAGCCCACATAACCACTGCCTCGGGCGTTAGGCGGCCGCGATGCCCGCCCGATTCGACGGCGCCCGAACGACGCGCGGCGACGGATGCGGTTGAAGCACGATACGCACGACCGGACATGGTGCACCTCGCTTTCCTAGGAGCATTGAAGCTGCTGAGGATCGATACCTCAGCATAGCCCCAAGCAGGCGCGACAAGCGTAACGGGACCCTCTCGATAAGGGATCGCTTCGGTACACTCAGCTCATGCGGATGCGCAGGAAGTCGCCCGGCCGAAGCTCGGCCTCGACCAAGAACGCATAAGACTCGGCAGCGCGGTTCGCAACGGCCACCGGCACGGGCGCCGGGCAAGGATCGTCCTCGTCGGGCCGAGGAACCCACGCAAGGTTTCGCGCCGACACGAAGCCCACCGGCCGACGAGGCGAGAGAACCTCCAAGCGGTCGCCTTCGCAGAACCGGTTCCGACAGGTCGCGCGCACGCGCCACAGTCCTTCTCCGGCGGGCTCGCACGACTCGACCGTGCCCGCGTGCAGGCATTCCTTCAGGTAGCCGTCGCGGTCGGGCGCCTGCTCGGCGTCGCCGTAGTAGAACCCCGTGCCGTACGGGCGATGGGAAATGGCAAGCAGCTCCGAAGCAACCTCGGCCGGATCGGCCCCGTCGAGCACCGAGCGGTACGCGTGCACCACCGAGGCCACGTAGAACGCCCGCTTGTTGCGCCCCTCGATCTTGAACGAATCCACGCCCGCGGAAGCCAGGTCGTCCAGATGCGCCAGCATGTTGAGGTCCTGCGCGTTCATGACGTAGGAGCCGCGCACGTCCTCCTCGATGGGATAGTACTCGCCCGGGCGCTTCTCCTCCACCAACGCGTAGCTCCAGCGACACGGCTGCGTGCAGTGCCCCTTGTTGCCCGAGCGCCCCGCCATGACCGAGCTGATCAGGCAACGACCGGACACCGCCATGCACATGGCCCCGTGTACGAACGCCTCGATCTCCAGCTCGCGCGGCGCATCGGCGCACATGCGGGCAATGTCCTCCACGCTCATTTCCCGCGCGCACACCACGCGCGACGCCCCCAGCTCATGCCAAACGCGCGCCGCTTCGGCATTGGCTACGGAAGCCTGCGTGCTCACGTGCAGCGCCACGCTGGGCGCATGCCTCTGCGCAAGGCGAAACGCCCCCAAGTCGCTCACGATGAACGCGTCCACCTGCGCGGCGGCAAGCGCCTCGAGGTATTCCGGCAGCGCCGCCAAATCGTCTGCATGCATAAGCGTGTTCATGGTCACGAACACGCGAGAACCCGCAGCGTGCGCGAACGCGACCGCGTCGGGGATATCGGATAGCGCGAAGTTCTCGGCACGCTGGCGCATCCCGAACCGATCGGCAGCTAAGTACACCGCGTCCGCGCCGAAGCGCACGGCAGCCTCTAGCTGCGCGCGCCCTCCAGCGGGGGCAAGCAGCTCGGGAGTACGATTTTGACCAAGCATAGTCGAAACCTCGTTGTTCGTAAGCGAGCAAAAGGCCGTGCAGCGTCCGAAACCGCCGCGATGCATCGCCGAGCGCACGGCAAGCGCGCGAAAGCGGCGATCAAGCGACGGAACCGTGCTGCACGACCCCGTAACGTCATCCGGCCTCGTCAGCCGGCAAATCTACAGACAGCCTAAGCCAGAGAAACCCGCGGCCCCTGCGGGGTGTCCTCGATAACGAACCCAAGGGCGCACAGGCCGTCTCGAACGGCGTCGGCACGACCCCAGTCCTTGGCCGCACGCGCCTCCGTGCGAGCCGCCAGCAGCGCTTCCACGGCCTCGGACGCATCCGAGCCAACGTAACCGGCCACGTCCGCCGCCAAGGGAACAACCTCGGCGGGATACGCGTCGGACTCGTCGCAGTCGGCAGCCGCCGCCACGTCGATGCCGAACACGCCCACCAGCTCCACGATGGTATCGCGCACCTCGCGCACGATGGGCACATCGGAAAGCGAGAGCGTTTTGCCCGTAACCTGCGCGTTCACGTCGGCCACCAGGTCGAACACCTCGCCCAGGGCGCGGCACGCATTGAAATCGTCGTCCATGGCCAAGATGAACGAGACCTTGGCCTCTTTCGCGCGCTTCATCAGCTCGCGCGTATCGAGCGGCGACGGAACGTCCTCCACGTTCTCAAGCTGCCAATCCAGATTGCGAACCGCGTTCTCGATGCGTCCGAGCGCCGCTTCGGCCTCGGCCAAGCGCTCGTCGGAGAAATCCAAGGGGCTGCGGTAATGCGTCTGCAGCATAAGGAAGCGCAGCACTTCGGGGCGCGTCGTTTCCAGCACGTCGCGCAGCAGCATGAAGTTGCCCAGCGACTTGCTCATCTTCTCGGCGTTGATCTGCAGCATGCCGCCGTGCATCCAGTAGTTCGCGAACGTGCAGCCGCACGCCGCTTCGCTTTGCGCGCATTCGTTCTCGTGATGCGGAAACACCAGATCGGCACCGCCGCCGTGAATGTCGAACGGCAGTCCTAGGTACCTGCGCGACATGGCCGAGCATTCGATATGCCAACCGGGACGGCCCTGGCCCCAAGGCGACTCCCACGAAGGCTCGCCGGGCTTCGCCGCCTTCCACAGCGCAAAGTCGAGCGGATCGCGCTTGCGGTCCTCGATGCCTTTGCCGTCAGCGCGCAGCTCGCGGTGGCCGCATTCCATCTCGTCGACGTTACGGCCCGACAGCTGGCCGTACGCGGGGAACGACCGCACGGCGAAGTACACATCGCCGTCCACTTCGTACGCATGGTCGCCGTCGATCAGCTCCTGGATAAGCTCGATCATGGCCGGGATCTCTTCGGTCGCCTTCGGCCGAATGTCGGGATCGAGCACGTTCGCCTTGCGCATGTCCTCGATGAACGCAGCCGTGTACTCGGCCGCCACGGCAGACGCCTCGCGCCCTTCCTCGTTCGCCTTCGCGATGATCTTGTCGTCGACGTCGGTGACGTTCTGAACGAACGTCACGTCGAAGCCGCGCCACATGAAGTAACGACGGATGACGTCGAAGCTGATAAACGTACGCGCGTTGCCGATGTGGATGTAGTTGTACACCGTGGGCCCGCACACGTACATGCCCACTTTGCCGCGCTCGCGCGATTCGAACGGCACCTTTTCGCGCGCTTTGGTGTTGTAGAGTTTGATCATGAGCGCCCCTTCTGCTCCTCAAGTTCCTTCAGCCTGCGTTCGAGCGCCTCGATACGCTCGCATTGGTTCGCGCACCGCTCCTCGATGGGATCGGGCAGGTTCTCCTTGTGCTGCGCCGCATCCTTCGCTTCGCTTTCAACGCGGTGCCCGTCGCGCACCACCACGCGACCGGGAATGCCGACCACCGTGGAGTTCGGCGGCACGTCGTTCACCACCACGGCGCCGCCGCCCACTTTCGAGCCGTCGCCTATGGCGATGTTGCCGAGCACCGCCGCACCCACGCCCACCAGCACGTTGTTTCCCAGCGTAGGATGGCGCTTTCCGGTTTCCTTGCCGGTACCGCCCAGCGTGACGCCCTGGTACAGCGTGCAATCGTCGCCGATGATCGTGGTTTCGCCGATGATGACCCCCATGGCGTGGTCGATGAAGAAACGTCGGCCTATCACGGCCGCCGGGTGAATTTCCACGCCGGTCATGAAGCGCGTGAACTGCGACGATATGCGAGCGAGGCTTTTCAGCCCGTGGTTCCACAGCCAATGTTCGACCACATGGGACCAGCGGGCATGAAGACCCGGGTACGTCAGCCAGATGACGAACGAGTTCTGAGCTGCGGGATCGCGGTCCTTGACCGCTCGGATGTCCTCGCCAATGGTTTTGAATATGTTCATGAATACCCTAACTGTCGATATGGAATTGTAGCATAGCGAAGCGTGCCGGCTGCAATTCGGGGCAGCCGACCCCTAACGACATCGACAGAGCAAACAGACTGCGGTAGCGGATATGCCCTCTTCACGGCCTTCGAAACCCAAACGCTCGGTCGTGGTGGCCTTCACGCCCACGCTGTCGACCGAAACTCCCATAGCCTGCGCAAGGTTCTGACGCATTTGGTCGCGATACGGCGAAAGCTTCGGGGCCTGCGCCGCTATCACGCTGTCCACGTCAAGGATCTCGTAGCCGCGATCGCGCACGAACGCCGCCACGGCTTCCAAAAGCTTGAGGGAATCGGCGTTCTTGTAAGCGGGATCGGTATCGGGGAACAGCTTTCCGATATCCCCGCCGCGCACGCCGCCCAAGAGCGCGTCAGAGATCGCATGCGCCAGCACGTCGGCATCCGAATGGCCCAAAAGCCCCCGATCATGCGGAATGTCCACGCCCCCCAAAATCAGTTTGCGACCCTCGGCGAACGCATGCACATCGTAACCCTGCCCGATGCGCAGGTTCGACAACGGATTGTCGCTGCAGGACATGCTCATGGGCGGACCTCCGGAAAAGTCGTCGCGCCCGCCACTATTCTTCCATCCCCTTCATGTACATGGCCCGCACCGCCGCTACCAGCATCAGGTAGTCCTCGGGCACGGTCAGCTTGATGTTGTCGCGCTTTCCTTCGACCACGAGCACCTTGCCGCCCAGACGCTCGATGAGCGACGAATCGTCCGTGCCCATGAACCCGTCGGACAGCGCCGACGCGTGGGCGCGCCGGTAGATGCCCGCGCGGAACACCTGCGGCGTCTGCGCGTTCCAGAACACACGGCGATCGGGCGTTCCCATGATGACGCCGTTTTCGACCACCTTGAGCGTGTCGACCGCCGGATGCGCCACCACGGCGCCGTCCGACTCGATGTTCCCCTTGAGCGTGTTGATGGTGTGCGAGATGAGCTCCGGCGTGATGAGGGGCCGTGCGCCGTCATGCAGGATGACGTAACCGTAGTCGTCGGGCACGTACTCCAAGCCCGAGAACGCCGACTCCTGGCGGCTGGGACCCGCAGGGGCCACCACCACGGGCGTCACGAACGGGAACGGGTCGATGGCGCGCTTGAGGTATTCGCTGCAACGCTCCTCCGGACACACGATAACGATGAGCCCGATGTCGCCCACCGCGTCGAACGCCTCGGCCGACCAGGTAAGAATGGGCTTGCCGGCAATCTCCACCAGCTGCTTGCCGCCCTCTTTGCCAAAGCGGTCGCCCGTGCCGCCGGCCAGTATGATGGCTGCGGTTTGCGGGTTCTTGTCGACCTCCCCTTTAAGCCCTCCCATCGCCTGCGAGATCGCATCGAAGTCGAAGTGGTCGAAGGCAAGCTCCGGAGATTTCAGAACCTCCGAGGAGAATACGGGGTCGATGGTCTTGGTCATACCGTTCCTTCTTATAGGTCGTTCGTGGCATCATACAGTTCCGGCGGCCATTCGACCGCCGGAATCTTGTTAATCAGCTGCACCGCCGGACAGGGACCCGCCGCCGGACACGCCGGCATGGCCCAAGTCGTAGTTCGTCAGCAGCAATTCTGCGTCTCTTGCTATGCTATCACGTTTCCGCGGCGCGGGGATAGACCCGGAACCCGACGTGAACACCAGCTCGCCGTCGACCGCGTCCACGTCGATGACCGAACCGCTGGTCCACTTGCCCTCGAGGATTTCCTCGGACAGGGGGTCTTCCAGCAAGCGCTGGATGGCGCGGCGCAAGGGACGAGCGCCGTACGCCGCGTCGGTCCCCTCTTTCGCGACGAGCCGGCATGCGGCGTCACTCAAGTTGATGGACATGTTCTGGTCGATCAAGCGCTCGCGCAGGTCGGCCACCATGAGCTTGACGATTTCGGCGATCTGCTCGTCGTTCAAGGACTTGAACACGATGATCTCGTCGATGCGGTTCAGGAATTCAGGCCTGAACAGCTTCTTCATCTCGGCCATGACGCGGCTCTTGATCTCCTTGTCGGACAGGCCCGCCTGCTCTTCGGTGGAGAAGCCCAGCGTGGTAGGCTGCGCGATTTCGCGCGCGCCCACGTTCGACGTCATGATGATGACCGTGTTGCGGAAGTCCACCGTGCGGCCCTGCGCGTCGGTCAAGCGACCCTCCTCCAGAATTTGAAGCAGGATGTTGAACACGTCGGGGTGAGCCTTCTCGATCTCGTCGAACAGCACCACCGAGTAGGGACGCTGGCGAACGGCCTTCGTCAGCTGGCCGCCCTCGTCGAAGCCGACGTAGCCCGGAGGGCTGCCCACCAGGCGCGACACGCTGTGCTTCTCCATGTACTCCGACATGTCGAAGGACAGGAGCGCGTCCTCGGAATTGAACAGGAACTCGGCGAGCGCCTTGGAAAGCTCCGTTTTGCCCACGCCCGAAGGGCCCAGGAAGATGAACGAGCCGGCCGGACGCTTCGGATCCTTGAGGCCGCTGCGCGAACGGCGGATGGCCTTCGACAGCGCCGTGACCGCTTCCTCCTGGCCGATGACGCGCTCGTGCAGCACGCCTTCCATGCGCAGCAGCTTCTCGGTCTCGGCCTCCGTGAGGTTCGACACGGGCACGCCCGTCGTCATGGAGACCACATCGGCGATATCCTCGACGGTCACCTGATGGACGGACTTCTGCGCGTCTTCCTCCCACTGCTTTTCGGCCTCTTCGCGCTTCTTCTTGAGGTCGGATTCCTGGTCGCGCAGCTGCGCCGCGCGCTCGAAATCCTGCGCGCCGATAGCCGCGTCTTTTTCGCCGCGAAGCTTGCGCAGCTCTTCGTCCAGATCGCGCAGCTCTTTGGGCAGGGTCATGTTGCGGATGCGCATGCGCGCGCCCGCCTCGTCCAGCACGTCGATGGCCTTGTCGGGCAGGTAGCGATCCTGGATGTAGCGGCCCGCCAAGCTGACGGCAGCTTGCAGGGCTTCGTCGGTGAAGTGGACCTGATGGTGCGCTTCGTAGCGATCGCGCAGGCCCTCCATGATGCGCAGCGCCTGCTCCTCGCTCGGCTCGCCCACCGTGATAGGCTGGAAGCGACGCTCCAAAGCGGAGTCCTTCTCCAGGTGCTTGCGGTACTCGTCGATGGTGGTGGCGCCGACAACCTGGATCTCGCCGCGCGACAACGGCGGTTTCAAGATGGCGGCGGCGTCGATGGAGCCCTCGGCCGAACCCGCGCCAATAAGCGTGTGCATCTCGTCGATGAACAGGATGATGTCGCCCGCGTCCATCACTTCCTTGATGCACTTCTTCAGGCGCTCCTCGAACTCGCCGCGGTACTTGGACCCGGCAACAAGCGCGGACACGTCCAGCGTGAACAGGCGCTTGCCGCGCAGGATATCGGGAACTTGATTCGACACGATAAGCTGGGCCAAGCCCTCGACCACAGCGGTCTTGCCCACGCCCGGCTCGCCGATGAGCAACGGGTTGTTCTTCTGGCGACGGCTGAGCACCTGCATCACGCGCTCGATCTCGCCGGCGCGACCGATGACGGGGTCGAGCTTGCCGTCGCGCGCCTTCTGCGTCAAGTCGGTGCCGAACTCCTTGAGCACGCTGTCCGACGTGCCGCCGTTCGGGTCGAAGGGGTTGCGACCGGCGTACACCGGACTCTGCCCCACCAGGTCGTTGAGGGCTGCGCGCACGTCGTCGCCCGCCACGCCCAGGCGCGTGAGCACTTCGAGCGCCGTGCCGTCGCCTTCGCGAACGATGCCCAGCAGCAAGTGCTCGGTCGATATGTAGGATTGCCCCATCTGCATGGCTTCGCGCAGGGAGTTCTCCAGCACGCGCTTCACGCGCGGCGTGAAGGACAGGTGCCCGGACACGTCGGTGTCCTCGTCGATGGCGACCACCTGGCGGATAGCCTGCACCACGGCGTCGTACTTGACGTTCAGGCGATCGAGCGCCTGAGCAGCCAAGCCGTCTTTCTCCTGGATAAGGCCAAGAAGGATGTGCTCGGTCCCCACATAGGGCTGGTGGAGCGAGCGCGCTTCGTCCTGGGCCAGGACGAGCACCTTGCGCGCCTTGTCCGTGAACTTCTCGAATGACATGTAAGCCTCGATTCTCGCGGCGATACTTCAGTGTTACCCGTCCATGTTAGCACTCGCACTGATCGAGTGCCAATTCACCTGGACGCCGCACACGGCGGCTCCACAAGTCGAGCCGTTGAGGCGACGGGATCCATCGTATCACGACCTTCCGCGCCTCGCGCACGAACCGCCGGATTATCCCGAGACGCCCGCATTTGCCAAGACGTCTTGCAGCGCGTTGCGGGTGCGAACAACCGCGGGTGGCGGGTGCGGGCGTCTCGGGATAATCCGGCGGTTCGTGCG
>NZ_PPTQ01000002.1 GCF_003340345.1 Paraeggerthella hongkongensis
CCCCGGTCCCGCAAACGCACCGACCCCGCAGGACCCCCGGTCCTGCAAGCGTCCCGGTCCTGCGAGAACACCGGTTCCGTGCCAGGTGCTGGCGCGCGGCGGTTGCGCGCTTGCGCTATACTGTCCGAAACAAAACTCGGAAGGGCGGCGCATGAGGAATCGGGAGCGAATCTACGCAGGCATCGCGGTGCTGAGCTTCGTCTTGATGACGGGCAGCTTGGTGATGACGTACATGAACGCGGGCGAGGGCGAGGTCGGTTTGCTGGACCTGGGTCCGTCCCTTGCGCTTGGCCTGCTGTTTTTGGTGAACGTCGTTCTGGCCAAACAGAACAAGCAGAGGTAGGGTTCGCGCATGGCCGGCATCAGCGAAGAAGACATTCAGAAGGTACGCGAGGCGAACGACCTGGTGGCCGTTATCGGCGAGCGCACGCCCGTGAAGCAGCGCGGGCGCGATTTCTGGTGCTGCTGCCCGCTGCATAACGAGAAGACCCCCTCTTTCAAGATCGATCCCGCCACGCAGCTGTGGCATTGCTTCGGCTGCGGCGAGGGCGGCGACGTGTTCTCCTTCATCATGAAAACCGAGGATTTGAACTTTCCCGAGGCCGTGCGCCGCTTGGCGGAGCGCGCGCATATCGAGATATCGGACGCCGGCGGGCCGCGCAGCGTTGGTTCTAGCAAGAAAGCGCGACTCAAGGCCGTGTGCGAGGAAACGGCGGACTTCTACCATACGCAGCTTATGCGCAATCCCGGCCCCGAGGCGAGCGCCGCTCGCAGCTACCTGGGCGCGCGCGGGCTTGGCGGCGACGTTCCCAAAACGTGGCGGTTGGGCTTCGCGCCGGGTCGCGGGCAGCTGGTGCGCCATCTGACGGCAAAGGGGTTCAAGCCCGACGAGATGGTGCAGGCCAACGTCGCGCTTTCGGGCGACGGCGGCAGGCTGCGCGATCGGTTCTACAACCGCGTGATGTTCCCCATCAACGACCCGCAGGGCGAGTGCATCGCCTTCGGCGGGCGCGTGGTGGGCAAAGGCGAGCCGAAGTACCTGAACTCCCAGGAAACGCCGCTGTTCCATAAGTCGCAGGTGCTGTACGGCATGGAGAAGGCAAAGGCGTCCATGGCGTCGACGGGCACCGCCATCGTGTGCGAGGGCTACACCGACGTGATCGCGCTGCACGAAGCGGGGATCGAGAACGCGGTGGCCACCTTGGGCACGGCGCTCACCATGCGCCATATTCGTCTGCTCGCGCGCCACGCGCAGCATCGCATCGTGTACCTGTTCGATGGCGACGAAGCGGGGCAGCGTGCGGCCGACCGCGCGCTGGCGTTCATCGACGACAGCATGACGCCGGAGGCGGGTCGCACCAAGATCGAGCTGGCGGCCGTCACGCTGCCGGACAACCTGGACCCGGCCGATTTCGTGTCGGATCGCGGGGGCGCGGCGCTGCAAGAGCTGGTCGAACATGCACAGCCCCTGCTCAAGTACGGCATCGATCGTCGATTGGCGCGCCATGACCTCAGTCGTGCCGAAGGCCGCTCGGCCGCCTTGGCCGATGCGCTCTCGGTGCTCGCGCCCATCAAGGACTCCATGTTGGCGCGCGATTACGCCGTGCAGATCGCCAGCAGATGCCGTGCGCGCGAGGAGGACGTGCTCGATCAGCTGGGCAAGCTGAAGCCGCCGCGCGCTGCGGACGCCGAGGGTACGGACGCTGCGGCAGACGACGAGCCTCGGTGGGCTCCGCAGCCGCGGCGCGAGCGGCTTCCCCAATCGGAGGTCAACCGGCGCCGCTTCGAGCGCCAGCTGCTCGCCCTGATCGCGTCCCGACCCGATCTGGGCCTGCTGCACGCTGACGCGCTCGCGCAAACGCAGTGGCACGAGCCCGCGCACGCTACGATCGCGCAGAGCATGCTGGACACGCTGGCCGAAGACCCTGCAGCTCAGCCCGCGCGGTTGGTCGGCGAGGTCGCGCGCGTGCTGCCCGCTGCGGCCGGCATGTTGACCGCCGGTGCCGAAAGCGCTGTGGAGGACGAGAGTCGCTTGGCGTCTTTCCTGGTGGAAGAGCTGTCCATAGGCGACGCGGAAGATGCCGTGGCAGCGCTCAAGGCCCAGCTTTCCGATCCGTCGCGTCTTCCGGCCGACGAGTACGAGATGCTGTTCGAGGCCGTGGCCGCCATGCAGCAGGATCTGACGCGTCGCCGCGCCGCGCACGTGTAGGCGCAACCGTTCGGTTTCGAGTCCGCTGCGCGTCATGCTGTCGCGCAGACGGATAGTGTATACTCGAACAAGGAGAAAGGAGCTACCGTATGAGCCCCTTCGTATGGTTGGGCGTCGCCGCGGCGATGGCCCTTGTCGAGGTCGTTTCGCTGGGCCTCATCACCCTGTGGTTCGTTGTCGGCGCGCTGGTGGCGTTCGCCGCGAACCTGCTCGGCGTCGATCCTGCCGTGCAGGTAATCGTCTTTCTGGTCGTTTCCGTCGTGTGCCTTGTGGCTCTTCGCCCCGTGTTCATGAAGTACCGCAATCGCGGCGATTCCAAGGAACCGACGCTGGTCGGCCAGGTTGCCGTCGTGTGCGAGGCTATCGACAACGATCGCCTGGTCGGGCGCGTTGAAACGTCCGATCACATGACCTGGGCCGCCTGCTCTGCCAGCGGAGAGCCCCTGCCCGTTGGCCAGAACGTCGTCGTGGTCGGGCAAGAAAGCGTCAAACTCATCGTTGAAAGGAAACTCCCATGATCTTCCTTATCGTGCTCGTCGTGATCCTGGTTCTGTTCTCGGTCACGTGCATCAAAATCGTGCCGCAGGCCGAAGCCGCCATCGTGGAGCGCCTGGGCTCGTATCTGACCACCTGGAACAACGGGCTGCACGTGAAGATTCCCTTCATCGACCGCGTGCGTCCCTACGTGTCGCTCAAAGAGCAGGTGTTCGACTTCCCGCCGCAGCCCGTCATCACGAAGGACAACGTGACCATGTCCATCGACACCGTGGTGTTCTTCAAGATCATGGACCCGAAACTGTACTGCTACGGCGTGGAGAATCCCATCGTGGCCATCGAGAACCTGTCGGCCACCACGCTGCGCAACATCATCGGCGATCTTGACCTGGACACCACGCTCACCTCGCGCGATACCATCAACGCGAAGATGCGCTCCATCCTTGACGAGGCCACCGACGCCTGGGGCATCAAGGTCAACCGCGTAGAGGTCAAGAACATCACGCCGCCGGCAGCCATTCAGCAGGCTATGGAAAAGCAGATGAAGGCCGAGCGCGAGAAGCGCGAGGCGGTGCTTTTGGCCGAGGGCGAGAAGCAGGCTGCCATCACCATCGCCGAGGGAAAGAAGCAGGCGCAGATTCTTTCCGCTGAAGCCGAGAAGCAGACCATCATCTTGGCTGCCGAGGCCGAGAAGGAGAAGCAGATCCGCGAGGCCGAGGGCGAAGCGGAGGCTATCAAGAACGTGCAGCAGGCGACGGCCGACGGCATCCGCGCAGTGCGGGAAGCGGGCGCCGACAACGCCGTTTTGACCCTGCAAGCCTTCGAAGCGCTCAAGAAAGTGGCGGACGGTCGCTCCACGAAGCTCATCATCCCCTCCGACATCCAGGGCCTTGCCGGGTTGGCGGCGTCGCTCAAAGAGATCGTCGTGGACAGCGAGGATTCCGCTCGTACGGAGTAGCGGCCCGAACGCTCGAGGTGCTTGAGGCGCCGTTCGAGCGCGCTGCGATGCGGCGCGTGTCGAACGGGGCTTTTCGTCGGCTGCCTCACGCGTGCGGCGAACGGTCGCCAAGTTCGGTCTCTTGCGCTTCTCACCTCGCGTTTTATGGATCTTTCGGCAAGCCGCTGGACAAGGGCGAAACGATTGCGGACAATGCTTGCCAGAATTTTGTTTCGCGGCGCCTCGAGCGTCGCGCGCGTGGATACCAAAAGGACGTGCTGACCGTGATTACTATCGTGCAATCTCCCAATCCCATTTTGAACCAGCCGTGCGAGCCGTGCGATCTTGGGGACAAAAGCCTGAAGCGCTTGGCCAAGCAGATGGTGAAGACCATGTACAAGAATTCCGGCTGCGGCCTTGCCGCGCCGCAGGTGGGCGTGACCAAGCGCCTGGTGGTCATCGACTGCGACGAGTCCGACGAGCAGAACCCCATGGTACTGGTGAACCCGGTGCTGGTGGAGACGAAGGGCGAGGTCGTCGTCGAAGGGGAGGGCTGCCTGTCCATCCCCGGCATCTCCGTGCCCATCGCCCGGCCGTCGTGGGCGCGCGTGCGCTTCTTCGACCTGGACGGCGAGGAATGGGAGATCGAAGGCGACGGCCTTCTGGGCCGCTGCCTGCAGCATGAGCTGGACCACCTGGACGGCGTGACCATGTTCGAGCGCTGCGATCCCCTCGCGCGCATCCAGGCGCTTCGCGATTACGACCAGGCGGTTGCTTCCGGCGCGAAGCCGGGAGAGACCTCGCTTGATCCACGGGTTCGATAACCATGCGCGTCGTGTTCATGGGCACGCCGGAGTTCTCGGCTACGATCCTCGACGAATTGGTGCAGCAGCATGAGGTGGTTGCCGTTTACACGCGCCCTGATGCCGTGCGCGCCCGCGGGAAGCAGTTGGAGCCTTCGCCGGTGAAGGCGACGGCTGAGCGCTGGAACATTCCCGTGCGCACGCCGCGCACCCTGCGCGACGAGGATGTCCAGCGCGAACTGGCCTCGTTTCGCCCCGACGTCATTTGCGTGGCCGCTTACGGGGCCATTCTGCCGAAGTCCGTGCTGGATCTTCCCCGGTACGGCTGCCTGAACGTGCACGCGTCGCTTCTGCCTCGCTGGCGCGGCGCCGCTCCTATCGAGCGCGCCATCTTGGCGGGCGACGAAGAGGCCGGCGTATGCATCATGCGCATGGAAGAGGGCCTGGACACGGGCGCGTACTGCGTGTGCCGCACGGCGAGCGTCGGGGATTTGAACGCTGAAGAACTGACCGACGAGCTGGCTATTCTGGGATCTCACGCCCTGTTGACCGCGCTGGTGCGCGTGGAGCGGGGCGTGTGCGATTGGACCGAGCAGGACGAATCGCGCGTGACCTACGCCGATAAGATCGCCAAGGGCGAGCTGGACTTGTCCGTTGGCGATTCCGCTGCGCTCATGGTTCGCAAGGTGCAGGCTTCGAGCGCCGCGCACCCTGTGCGCGCCGAGGTGGCGGGGCGCGCGGTCACGGTGCTGTCGCTTGCTCCCGTGGCGGCCGATGGCCAGGCGCGCGATCTTGTTGCGGGCATGGCTGCAGGCGATGTTCGCTATGCGGCGAAGCGCTTGTTCTTGGGCGCGGCCGACGGCGCGGTGGAGCTTCTGATCCTGAAGCCGGCGGGCAAGCAGGCCATGGATGCGAAATCATTTGCCGCCGGGATCCAAGGGATCAAGGACGGCGGCCTTATCTGGAAGGGGCTTCATGCCTGATCGTAATAAGGGCTCGCAGGATCGACGCGCGCCGAAGGGATACGCCGGACCTGTGGAGAAGCCGCGAGAGAGCCGCGCCTCGCGATCGAAAGCCAGCCCGGCTCGGCTTGCCGCGCTCGACGTGGTGCGCACCGTGCGCGAGCGCGAGGCGTTCGCTCAGGACGTTATCGGCAAGCGCATCGACGGCTCCTCGCTTTCGCCTGAGGACCGCTCGTTCGCGACGCTGCTCGCATTGGGCGTGGTCAGCTCCGTGGGCACGCTTGACGATGTGCTCGATCGGGCGCTCAGCAAGCCGACGGACGTGCAGCCCGACGTGCGCGACGCCCTGCGTTTGAGCGTGTACGAGATCATCTTCCTGAACAAGACGCCGCATGCAGCGGTTGACCAGGGGGTCGAGCTGGTGCGCTCGTTCGCGCCCAGGGCGGCTGGCCTTGCGAACGCGGTGCTGCGCAAGGTGGTTGCTTCACGCGCGTCCTTCCCGTTCGGCGATCCGACGCGCGACGTGGAAGCGCTGGCTCGCCTGCATGCTTTCCCCGTTTGGCTGGCGCGCAAGCTGGTGCTCGATCTGGGACCCCAGGCGGCGTTGGACTTCATGCGCGCCTCGAACGAGCCGGCGCCGCTGTTCGTGGCGGCGAATGCGGCGAAGACGGACGAAGCCGCCGTGGCCGCCGCGTTCGCGAAGGCGGGAGAATCGACGCAGTCGGTCGAGATCGACGGCGTGCCCGTGCCCGGCTGCCTGCGCGTGAAGGACAACCGCGCGTTGTTGCTGCCCGAGGTCAAGCAATTGTTCGTGCAGGGAAAGATCCTTGTTTCCGATGCCGCGTCCCAGCTGGTGGCTGCGTCTGTTTTGCCACAGGACAAGCCCGCGTCCATGCTGGAAGTGGGCGCCGGTCGCGCAACGAAGACCATCTTGCTGCAAAGCGCGGCGCAGCGCACGTGGGGGTCGCAGATCGAGTCGTACGTGACGCTGGACAATCACGGGTTCAAGACGAAGCTGCTGCTCGAACGCGCCGCGCGGTACGGCTCGTGCGTGTCGGAGGCGCTGACGGGTGACGCCCTGGCGTTGAGCAACGTGGTTCGCGATCGCCTGTTCGATGTGGTGTTCATCGACGCGCCGTGCTCGGGGCTGGGAACGCTGCGACGCCATCCCGAGATTCGCTGGCGCTTGCAGCCCGAGGACGTGGCCGCGTTCGCGAAGACGCAGCTGGGCATGCTGCGCGCCGCCGCCGGGCATGTGGCGCCGGGCGGAACGCTGGCGTACGCGACGTGCACGGTGACTTGTGAGGAAGACAACCAGACGGTGAAGGCGTTCCTCGCGAGCGAAGAGGGGCAGCGCTTTCAGCTGGCCCCCATCGCCGGTCGCTCGTGCTTGGCTACGCGGCTTGCGCCGGGGTCGTCGGACGCGCATTTCGCCGTAAGGTTCACGCGCGTTTCGTAGAGGACGCGAAGGGTCGTGCGTTTTTCTCCGTCCAGCGCACGCGCAAAGGCGTTCCGTGGTAGGTTTTGACGGTTTGCGGTCGTCGTGGACGTGCCGCAAACCGCATCCGATTTTCCAGTAATTTTCTATGATTTTCTGACCTGGTGCAATGCTGGGCCATCTGGTTGCGGTCGCAAGCAAGGGGCTCTGCAACAACCTCAAACCGTCAAAACCTGCCAGCGAACGCGGTTTTTCGTGCGCAGGATCGTGCTGGGCAGGAGAACGGGCAGGTCGATGGACGTGCGCAGGACCGCGTTAGGCGGGCGAACGGGCGGGTCGATGGCCGTGCGCAGGACCGCGTTAGGCGGGCGAACGGCTGGTCGATGGCCCGTTCTCCGGCGAACAGCGCGAAGCGGGCCATCGGCTTCGCCCCTTCACCTCGCTCGTTTGCGTCGATTTCATAGTGAAACAATATGGAATAGCGATCGAACGAGGGCAGTGTTATCATTGCGGATCGTTCGCGCCGTCGTTTCGCGGCGCGCAAGGGCGTGGCAGTACGATACGGAACTCAGGAGGAACCTCGTGGAAGAGCAGCAACAAAACGCGCGCGGCGGGCTGCGCCCCAGTCAGATGCTGATGGTGGGCGGCATGCTGTTCTCTATGTTCTTTGGAGCGGGGAACCTGATCCTGCCGCCGCTTTTGGGCTTGCAGGCGGGCACCGAAGCCGTCCCGGCTATGGCGGGCTTTCTGCTTGCGGGCATCGGCCTGCCCGTGCTGGGCATTGTGGCCATGGCCCTGTGCGGCGGCGTGCGCGAGCTGGCGGGGCGCGTGAGTCCTTTGTTCGCATCGGTGTTCATTGCGCTCGTGTACCTGACCATCGGCCCGTTTCTGGCTATTCCGCGCACGTCCTCTACGGCGTACGAGATGCTGCGGCCTTTGCTGCCGGGATCTGACGTGATCGATCCGAACGTGGCGGCGGTCGTGTTCTCGGTTGCTTTTTTCGCCGTGGCTTTCGTTTTGGCGCTGCGGCCTGGATTGCTTTCGCGCGTGCTGGGCAAGTTCTCTGCGCCTGCGCTTATCGTGCTCATCGTTTTGGTGGTGGGGGCATCGGTGATCGGCGGCGGGGGAGAAGTTCTCGAGCCGCAGGCTCCGTACAGCGTGAACGCGGCGACGCACGGCTTTTTGACCGGATACCAGACCATGGACCTGCTGGCTGCGCTGTGCTTCGGCATCGTGGTTGCGGCGAACGTGAAGCAGCTGGGCGCGCGCGATCCGAAGCAGGTTGCCGGCGCCATTTCGAGTGCGGGCGTCGTGGCCGGCGTGCTCATGATGGTCATCTACTGCGGCTTGGGGTTCGTGGGCGCCACCATGGGCGGCGCGCTGCCCGACGCGACCAATGGCGCGGCCATTCTGGCGGCATCGGCCAGCATGCACTTCGGCGAGGCTGGGGCCGTTATCGTGGCTGCGATCTTCCTGATCGCGTGCCTGAACGTATGCACGGGCTTGATCTCGTGCTGCTCCGAGTACTTCTTCGAGGCTGTCCCGCGCGTGCCGCTGATTGCCTGGGCGGCTGCGTTCGCCGTGTTCAGCTGCGCCGTTTCGCTTTTGGGGCTGGACGCGATCCTGGCGTTTTCCGCGCCGCTTCTGGGCGCGTTGTACCCGCCGGCTATCGTGCTGGTGATCATGGGCCTCGTGCACGCTCGTTGCGACAAGCTGCCGCTCATGTGGCCGTGGGCGGTGCTGTCGACGGCCGTGTTCAGCGTGGTTGTGGGTCTGCGCGATGCGTTTGCGCCCAGCGCATGGCTGCCGCTCGATGCGCTGCCGTTTGCGGACTTCGGCCTGGGATGGGTGCTCATAGCCTTTGCGGGCGCCGCCGTGGGCGCTGCATGGTCGCTAGCTCGACGTCGGCGCGAATCGCGTTGCCAGCAAGGCTGATTCGCTGATCACGCCCTCGTCGAGAAACGTTTCCAGCAACATGGGCGGAACGGTCCTTCGCATGCGCTGGCCGAAACGAGATCCGAAGAGCTGCTCGGTTGTCATGTCGGGCAGGTGCTCGGCGCGATAGGCCAGCAGGGAAAACACTCCGCCAAGCGCGAACTCGATGGCAAGCGACGAGTTGAATCCTAAATTCGCCTCGTCAATGCCAAGCATGCCGATCCAAGCTTGCTTCATGGCGCGCTTGAGCGTTCCCTGCAACTGCGGGGACCCGTGTTTTCCGGCTATCAGGCTGAGGCGATCAAGGTGCACGTGGTATTTGGGGTCGCACAGCAAGGCGTCCAGGTTGCTTTTCGGGTCGATGATCTCCCTTAACACCGCAACCATAAGATCGGTTGGCAGCATTTGCTCGACGGCGTCTTTCGCTAGCTCGCCAAGGTTGCCGTAGTGGTAGTAGAACGCGTTTTTGTTGAGGCCCGTCGATCGCAGGATATCCGCCACCGAAAGCGCCGCGTAAGGCTTTTCGGCCAGCAGCGTCCAGAATGCGTCTCTCATGCGGTCGACGGCGGGGACGTCCTGCCCTTTTTTCGGTCGCGGCACGGCTTCCTCCTTGCTATGAGTGTTTTGCTCATTTGTAATTGGTCGTTTTCCCGTGATTTGCATATTTTTATTGGACGCATAGGCCAATAAAATCATCCTAGAACAGATGACGAAGAGTCGTCAAGCATCGCGGTTCCCGCATGCGGGCTCTTCGAAGCAAGCCGCGCTTAAGCGCGCGGGGAGGGGACGTGATGCCATGGAAACGCAGACGCGTGCGAATGGGCGGCCTATGGTCGAATTCAAAGGCGCGGTTCAGAGGTTCGGCAGGAAGACGCCTTTGGCGGACGGCAGGCGCACCGTGCTCGATCGGGTGAACCTGCGTGTCGACCGGGGCAGCATTCTCTGCCTGCTGGGGCCTTCGGGGTGCGGCAAAACCACCATGGTCAACCTTATTATGGGCGTGACGGTGCCGGCGGCGGGCGAAGTGCTGGTCATGGGCGAGCGCGCTCCGTACCCTACGGCGCGCGCTCGCGTGGGCTACATGCCGCAGGAGGATGCGCTCTACGACGACATCACCGCCGAGGAGAACCTGCGGTTCTTCGGCGCGATGAACGGGCTTTCGGGTGCGCGGCTGGACGCGCGCATCGGCGAGATGCTGAAGTTCGGTCGCTTGGAAGACGATCGCAAGAAGCTGGTGTCGGCGTTTTCGGGCGGCATGAAGCGAAGGCTGAGCCTGGGCGTGGCGATGCTGCACGAGCCCGAGCTGCTGGTGCTCGACGAGCCAACGGTGGGGCTTGATCCCGATCATAGGCGTCGCATCTGGGATGCGTTTTCCGCGATGGCGGGCAACGGGGCCACCATCATCGTGACGACGCACGTCATGGACGAAGCGGTTCGGTGCGACCAGATAGCCATGCTGCACGGCGGCCGCATCATCGCGAACGCATCGCCTGCCGATATCCTTGCGCAAACGGGAGCCGACAACCTGGAGGATGCGTTCCTTCTCCTAGAGGGCTCGTCTGAAGGGAAGGAGGCCGATCATGCGTAAGACGCTCGCGGTTGCTCGCCGCATCCTCTCGCAGTTCATGCACGATAAGCGCACCATCGCGCTTCTGTTCGTGGCGCCCATCGTGGTGCTGTGGCTGCTGTCGGTGCTGCTGGGCGCCGACTCCTACCAGCCGCGCATCGCCACGGTTTCGCTTCCGTCTTCGTATCAGCATGCGCTCGAGGCGCAGGATGCGCGCGTGTCGGACGTGGGGGCCGACGAAGCCGAGCGTCTGCTGCGCTCCAACAACGTGGATGCGGTATTGCGCATGAAAGGCGACGCGACGCTGGAGATATGGGCCGAAGGCAGCGATTCCACCAAGACCGCTGCCGTGATGGCGTGCGCGTCGTCTGCCATGGCCGACGTGCAAAAAGACGCGGCGGATCAGATGGAAGCGGACATCGAGGCGAAGAAGGACGAAATCGAGCAGGCTCGGGAGGACGCTGAATCCAAGCAGGCCGAACTGCGCAGCGCTATCGAAGAGGTGGCGCTCTCGCTTCCGCCAAACGCTTTGGCGAAGATGCCGGAGTCGGTGCGCGCCATGTTGGACGGATCGCTTGCGAGCACCGTTTCGGCTGCGGATTTCGCCCTTGACCCTTCGTCGTACATGCCGGTGAAAGAGGTGGAGACCTCGTATTTGCACGGTAGCGAGGATTGGAAGATGTTCGACTTCTACGGGCCGGTGTTCATCGGGGTGTTCCTGTTCGCGTTCACGTTCATCACAAGCGGCATGTCGCTGGTGAACGAGCGCGGCGCGGGAACCATGGCGCGCTTTCTGGCGACGCCGGTCAAGCCGACGCAGATCTTGGGCGGCTACTCCATTGGATTCGGCGCGCTGGCGCTTGCGCAATCGGGCGTGATCCTGGCGGTGGCGTTGGGGCTGATCGGTTTTCCCAACGAAGGCAACCTGGGCTTGGTCGTGGTGACGGCGGTGTCGATGGCGCTGGTGTCGGTGACGTTGGGGCTTTTGGTGTCGGGCCTGGCCAGCAACGCGTTTCAGGTTATCCAGCTCATGCTCTTGTTCGTGGTGCCGCAGATACTGCTGTGCGGCTTGTTCGACCTGTCGAGCGCGCCGGGCTGGCTTCAGGCGCTGGGCCAGTGCATGCCGGTGACGTACGGGGTGGACGCCCTGCGCGCGGTGATGCTGCGCGGTGCCGATTTCGCGGCGGTCTGGCCCGATCTTGCGGTTCTGTGGGGATTCGTGGCAGCGTTCTTCGTGCTGGCGGCGCTGGGCTTTCGCAAGAAGCGCGCCCGAGTGCGGTAGCGGGCGCACCTGCATCTACGCGCTTAGTATCTGCTCGCCTCGCGGCCGCGCGCACTGTGGGGTCGCGAGGCGGGGCCGGGACCATGCGGCAAGCGCTCTTCCAGATGGCGCTGCCAATTGGGTTGTAGCCTACTGGGCGGATGCGCTTCGTTTTCCGGTGCAGCAGTTCGAATTCGGCCGGGCTTTTCTACCGTAGATACGGTGCGAAAGCGAATTGGTGTTGCATAACCGTTGGATTACGTTGCGGTTGTGCAGAAAATTTTATTCAATTTATTCCATTTTCTATACGAGAGTGCTATTTTAAGCAAATAGGTAAGCACTAAGCAGTTTCATAAACATCGAATCATGGGGGGATTTGAGATGAGCACGAGTTTCGCAGTCGCCTGCGGCGTATTTGCCGCGCGCGATTGTAGAACTGTATCATACGCTCGATCCTACGCTGAATCCTCCTGTGTCATCGTCCTTGAACAGTCCTGCTCCCGTATGAGCGCTTTGCTGAAAATGTACGGGGGGGGGGGGCTCTCAGCGCGCTTGCGCTCGCTAAGCGCACCTTCTTCACAGCTTTCCGCTCCAAAAACTCATTGCTCGAAGGCTCCGTGCAGGAGCTTTGCTTTGCTGCGTCGCGGCGCTCTGCGCGGCGACGTTCGCGCATTTCAGGGGCGCATAGCGTCCACCATCGCTGCGCCTCGCGGTTTCCGCGTTGCGCGGGCGTTCATGATTTCCCATCACGGTTCGGAGTGCTCTTCGGGGGCGGCAGCCGGCTTTGCAGCTGGCAGCTTGCTCGCGTTTGCGTACGGGCATACAGGTAAGACACGAGGAGAGAATATATGACACGAACACACCACTCGATCCCCTTCGTCTCGAAAGCCGTGCTTGCGGCTGTCGCGGCGCTTATGCTGTGCTTGGCGGTGGTAGCGCCTGCGCTTGCGGACGAGCTTGCGGCGGCTCCCGAGCCGCGCATGAGCGACACGTCTGCCATCATCAAGGGCGGGGCGGGCTCCATCACGGCTTCGGCGGGGTCCAACTACGACAAGGACCTGTTCGGCGGCGCGGCGCACAAGCTTGAGCTGGCGCGCTCGGTCGACGTCAACTTCGACCTGAGCTACAACCCTGCGCCGGATGCCTCGCATGACGGCGATCCCATCAAAGAGGGGGACACGCTTTCGGTCTCGCTCGAGTCGGTCAAGGGTCCCGACCTGCTTCGAGTTTACAGCCAGTTCATGGACAAGAACAAAGACGTCACGCTCAACGGCCACAAGATAGCCGACCTGTCGTACCCGGATCGCAAAGGCATGACGTTCGCGTTTGTCGACGGCCTGGAGAACGTGGCGTTTTGGACTACGGCGCCCATTCATTTGGATTTCATGCTGGACAGCGAGCAGTATACGGAATTCTTCAAGGCGAATCCCAGTCTGAAGTCCGCTGATCTGGAGTACCAGCTTTGCGTGAACGGTCAGCCCATCGAGGGCAAGATCCTCAAGCTCACCGTGAAGAGCGGCCTGGTTCCCGATTCGGCCAAGTTCGTGAAGACGAGCGGGGTTTACAACAAGCCCCAATCGGGCGATGTGGGCTTCGGCACCATCATGTACTCCATTTACGTGTCCACTCAGCTCAATACCAACAACGAGTTTGTGTTCTACGACACGCCCGACATCAACCAGCAGTTCAACGGCAGTTTTGCCATAGCCATCCCCGAAACCTACAAGGGGGGCGGGTCGGCGCTCGACATGAACGACGGCTATCACATGAGCACTAGTCCCGCGGTGAGCCCTGCGAAGGAGCCCATGGAGATTTGGCTGAACGACGTGTACTTCCTGACCGAAGAGGCGAAGCCCGGTATGCCGCGCATGGCGGGATACGAGAACGCTACGCTTACCTACGAGGATCGCTTGGTGGGCGGCAAGCCCTACACCAGTGACGACGTGGCCGCCGTGCCCAAGAACATCCTGGTGGAAAAGCCTGCAGGCGAAGCGCTGACGGCTGAGGAGCAGGCGCGCATCGACGAAGCGGGCGGCTTGGGGAAAACGGTGAGCAAGGGCTTCTCCGTGCGAATCAAGAACTTCCACGGGTACACCAGCCCCGGCGGCTTCATCACCATGACGTACAGAATGGATTTGGTGGGCAACTCGCCCGTGCTCGACGCGGACGGCAATCCCCTGTTCTACAACACCGCTTCCTATTACGGCCAGGAGATCCCCATTGCTCCGGGCGATCCCATACGTCATGAGAAGTCTACGCTCGAAGCCGTCATCAAGGGCGACACCACGGGTTCGGGTGCTGTGAAGCCGGGCGACGTGGTGGTCGACGGCGATAAGAACGGTACGGTGGAGTTCGCCAAGGTGCGCCCTGCAGCTGACGGCGAGGATGCGCCGCAGCCGCTGGCGGGTGCTGAGTTCACCGTGTATGCAGTGGATGCCGACGGCAACCGCACCGTTGCGGTGAGCGAGGACGGCACGGTGCTGAAGGACCTTGTGACCAACAAGGACGGCAAGCTGTGTGCTGCCGGGTCCAGTCAGCCGGTGCTCCTTTCCCTTGAGTGGGGAACCTATGTTTTCGTGGAGACGTCCGCGCCCGAGGGGTTCCAGGTCTCGCAGGCGGAAACCGAGGTCACGGTGGGATTCATCCCTAGCCAGGTAACGGTGGAGAATACTCCGAAGCCGGTCGATCCCGGCCCGGACCCCACGCCGGACCCCGATCCCGATCCGACTCCCGATCCGGACCCGGATCCGAACCCGAACCCCGACCCCGATCCGACGCCCACGCCGGATCCTGACCCGGATCCGACTCCCGATCCGACTCCCGACCCCGATCCCACGCCGGGCAACCCTGATGACGGCAAGCCGGAGAACCCGGGTTCGTCCGACAACGGCGGCGGGCAGCCTTCCGATATCAAGGATCTTCCCAAGGCTGGTAACGCAGGCGATACTGCGCTTGCGCGCACGGGCGACGGTGTTTCTGCGATGACCCTTGCGGCGTTTGCGGGCTTGCTGGTTGCCGGTGCGGTGGTTGCGTTCGCGGCCGTGCGCGCCCGTCGAAACGGCGGGGCGGAGGGCTAGGTCGTGTTCGCACGTATCTGGAACATACTTTTGACGCTTCTGCTGGCGGTGGCCGCGGCGCTGGTCATCGCCTTCGCAGGCGTGCGCGTGGTGGGGCTGGTGCCGTTCGCGGTGCTGTCCGGCTCCATGGAACCGGAGTACCCGGTGGGCTCGCTTATCTACGTGAAGGACGTCCAGCCTGCCGACGTGCAGGTGGGCGACGCCATCACGTTCAGCCTGCCTTCCGGCACGCTGGTGACGCACCAGGTGTACGAAATCGATGCCGAGGCGCGCGAGTTTCGGACGCAGGGCATTGCGAACATCAAAAGCGATGGAACCATATCCCCTGATGCTGCGCCGGTTGATTTCGACAGCTTGGTAGGCAAGCCGGTGGCGTGCATCCCGTATTTGGGTTACGTGAACGATTTTTTGACTTCCCCCATGGGAATGATTGTTGCAGGAACGGTTGTAGCCGTTTTCATCATAGTGTCGATTG
Source organism: Paraeggerthella hongkongensis (assembly GCF_003340345.1). Taxonomy (GTDB): domain Bacteria; phylum Actinomycetota; class Coriobacteriia; order Coriobacteriales; family Eggerthellaceae; genus Paraeggerthella; species Paraeggerthella hominis. The sequence continues at coordinate 15,160 of NZ_PPTQ01000002.1, forward strand.
CGCAGGATCGGCTGGCCGCCATTGACGAGCGCCGCCGACCAACATCGCGCCGGGGAGGTGGTGGCAAGCATCGCCGATGCGCGTGAGCGCACATCGATTGAACGACCCTGCAAGCAAGTAAGACGAGTGCAGAAGGAGGAACAAGCATGGAAGCAGAAGCAAGACAGAGGAAGCGCCGCGTGGTGATGGTTGCCCTGGCGGCCTGTTTGGTGGTAGCCGGCATCGGCGGCACCCTCGCATGGTTCAGCGCGCAGAGCCAGCTGACGAACACGTTCACGGTGGGGAGTATTACTCCTCCTACAACGGAGCCGGAGGATCCCGGCATGGAAATCCCTAAGGGTGACCCCAATCTGAGCGGCAACTTGTACGAGCCGAGCTGGAAAAATGAATCAAAAATTGGTCCGGGCGCTTACGTGCCCAAGGATCCGTATGTGGGTATCGGTAAAGATAGTGAGCCCGCATACGTGTACATATATGTTAAGAACAAATTTACGAGCAGCGAAAAACCCTATTTCCAAATGCAGTCTGGCTGGGAGGCTGTTCAGGCAAATCAAGCTACAGCAGGTGCTGGATACTACACCGAGGGCCTGTTCGTCTACGGTGCGGCTAATAATCCCACAAAACTCGATCCTGGAAAGGCTCCTGATAGTAAGGACGCTTGGACGAAAACGCCGCTGTTTACCCATGTTTTAACAAGCGATGGGTTTACGTCTGTTGCGGGAGACATTGAGGTGTATGCGTATGTGGCTGCAACGTCGAGCGAGAAGGACACCATCGATGATCTCGATGCTGCTGCCAAGGCATGGGTTGGGAAAATCGAAGCGACCGCCTAGCACTCTTGCCCATACAGCCTGATTGAATCTCGCACAACCTCACCCCGGCGCCTCTTGCAGGCGCCGGGGCGGTAGCTTGAATGTACGACTCCAAAGGAAACCCCGATCTCTCATGACACAAGAAGCGAAGGACAACATCGCCGACATCGCATCGACCGATGTATCGACGCCCGACAAAGCGCATTCCGCGTCCGGCTCCGGCACGCCCTGCCATGCTGCGCCCGAATCCGCTGGTAACGCCGCGCGCCCCCGCCGCGCGCCGCGCGCTGTCGCGCTCGCTGCGATGCTGATGGTGCTGTTCGCCGCTTCGGTCTTTGCCGTCCAGGCATTCAATGTTGAATTGTTCGACACCGATCATGACTTCTCGTTTGCCGCGCCCGACGTCAAGGTGGTCGAGACCATGCTCGATCCTGCAGGTTTCGAGGTTCCGGCAACCCAGGATGGCCATATCAATCCGGGTTCCGGCCCCGTCAGCCGCATCGTGCGCGTGCAAAACGCGGGTACGCACCCGCTGTACGTGCGCGTGACGCTCAGCGTGGAGGGCGTCCTCGACAACGGTGACGCCGTGCCGCTTGACGCTTGCGTGACTTACGGGTTCGGCGACGCGTCCGCATGGCAACGCGGGCAGGACGGCAGGTACTACTTCAATGCACGGCTCGAGCCTTCCGAGACCACGCCCGTGCTGATCAGCTCGTTCGAGGTGGGGTCCGATGCTCTGAAAGACGTCGACCAGCTGTCGCTGCACATCAAGGCCGACGGCGTGCAGAGCGAGCACAACTCCGACAGTTCTCTTACCGCTGAAGGATGGCCGGCATAATGGAAACTTTGAACACGATGTGGCAGAAATCGATTCGCGTGCTGCTGGCGCTGGCGCTGGCAGCTACCATGACCCCCTTCGTCGCTCCCGAGAAAGCCCATGCGGAAGGGGAGGATGTGGTCTCCGCTGCTCAGGAGGTTGTTCCTTTCGAGGATGCTGCAACCCCTGTTGCGGATCCGGTTGCAACCGCCGCCGATGTCTCTATCCCTGCTCCGGCAGCAACGACGGGTGAGGCGCAGGGTGATGGAAGCCCAGAGAATCCGTATAAGATTAATGGGTTTTCTGATTTACTCTATTACACGGCCTTGTCGCGTGTGCCCGGACGTCAGTATATCAATATCGTTTTGGAAAAAGATATTGATCTGACTGAAGAGGATATCGCGCAGATAACGAATGGGCAGGGTTTTGTATTCGGTACCATCGACTTACCGTACTCGGGGACGTTCGACGGTAATGGAAAGACTATAGCCGGTCTGAACTATGAGCGAGACGAGATGATGCCCAAGGCCAATACCGGATTGTTCGCCAGTACGGATGGCGCGACCATCAAGAACCTAACCCTGAAGGACGCCTACATAGGTTCCGACTTTCGAGGCGGCGTGCTGGTGAGCCTCGCGCAGAATACGCGCATAGAGAACGTGACCCTTGTCAACTGCACTGCTAGCGTCACTCCGGCGAACAACGTTGTTAGTCTTATTACGAACGCGGGTGTCATCGGCGGCGTCCTGGCGGGCACGGTGCGAAACTGCACGTTGTACAACTGCGAGGTGCAGGGTGGCTACGCCGTGCAGAACTCCACCGCTGGCGTGGCGGCTTTGGGCGGCCAATACCTTTACATGGGCGGTCTGGTGGGTGCCGCTGACAACAGTACTATCGAGTATTGTCGCGTGACTCCGTATCGCAGCACGGACGCAGAGGGGAAGCCCGTCGTCCAACATACGGGTGTCAAAAACAAATACGACAATGCCGTGGGCGCCTTGGGCGGCTTTACGGTGTACGCGGGCGGCTTGGCAGGCATTGCTCAGAGCGGGACGAAGATCATCGACTGCTTCTCTACGGCCGATACGTACGCTTACTGCGGGACCTACGTGAGCGTAGGAGCGGGTGCCACTGCGCATGTAGGAGGGCTTGCGGCGTATGCATCGGATACTTCTGTCGAGCGCTCTCATTATGCGGGCAACCTGCATTCCTACCAGTACAACGCGTTGCTGGTCATTCCCATTATCGAGGTTGACGTCAACCTAGCTGGCATCGTTGAGTCAACGGGAAACGACGTTAAGGTGTCCGATTCCTATTTCAAACGCAGCGCGTCGGCTACCACGAAGAAGATCGACGCGGTGGACGATAACGCATCGGGCGCGTCGTACGGGCCGTTGGACGACGGGAAGTACAGCGAGCGTGATTTCTGGGAAGGAGCCGGTTACGACTTTGCAGGCGGTATAGCGCGCAGCAGCGCGTATTCCGACAGCCATATCAACAAGTGGGTCATGGACTACAACCTGGGAATTCCTGTGCACGGCTCGTCTATCAAGGCGACGTTCGACTTTCCGGGAGCCGGGAGCGTAGAGATTGGCCCTACCAAGTTGTCGCCGAACAGCCCTCAGGGAACTGACAATCCTTGGAAATTCGTCGTGCAAGGCGTGCTAGCCGATGACAAGGAAGTGGGTATCAGCACGACTCCTACGTTGGAGCCTGATACCGATACCGGCGCAAACCTTGGATATGCGTTCAGAAGCTGGCACCGCATACCTGACGTCACGGTGAACGAGATTACCGAGGATCCCGAGTATTTTAAGCTGACCGACGCGAACATGATCGCGGGGGAGGGCGAGCCTGCTCACCAGCTGAGCAACGAGAATCCTGAAGATATTAAGTTTGAGAACGACGACCTCTTCGTAGCCCACTACCAAGCCAATGTGGTTTTCCATGACGTGAATGGTGGTGTGATCGATAAAGAAACGGGAGAGACAGAAAGTGCTCCGGATGCAACCGATGACTGGTATAGCTACTATGATCCTTTGCCTGATGTAGTGCCCATAACCAAACCAAGCAGTGGATCGGCTACTTTCATCGGCTGGACCACTACGCCGGAGGCTAGTACTGACGCTAACAAGACACCTGGATACGAAGCTATAACCTCCACGTTCTTAGACGAACTCAAGAAATCGGGGGACTTCTATCTAGCTGGTGACCCGGCCGAGAAGCCTATGGACTTGTATCCGGTTTATTCGGACTATATCTCGAACGTCAAGGTAATTTTTGAAGGCCATGAGCAAGATACCGAAGACATGGAGAATATGCGCGAGGGCGTCGGCAGCGTTGCTGTTACCAAGAACGCCGATAACGGCACGTATCAGATAAAAATGACAGGTGTCGGAGAAAGCGGCACGCTCCCTGACGGATATCGTTTCCTGGGCTGGTACGAAGACGGTCACCGCGTTAGCTCGGAAGAGACGTTCAGCTTAGACGGGGTAGACCTGACCCAAGAGCACACCTATACCGCCCGCTTCGAATACCGGGTGGACTATTGGGTTCTTGCAGCCAAGAATGGTTCGAGTTCAGAGGAGGCCATTTACAAAGAAAGCACCCTGTATGCATCCTGGTGGCATAGCTACAAGGAAGAGTTTAACAGTATTTCGGCCCCGGTATTTCTGTTTGCAACCTGGTCTCATTGGGGACTGAGTGGACATGAAGATCCAGTAGCATTTTCTGGACCAATTACAAACAAAACCAAAGTTCATTCTTGTTACGACAGTACAACAACTACGTACTATATAGAGATGTTTTCGGATTTTCCGGATTCGGTAAACCTTACTTACAGCACTAACAGTGTTGTGGGCAATCTTAAAATTACAGCAGCAGAGAATACTGGCTTCAGCTTTATTGGTTATACATTTGAAAAGAACCTTGCAGGAATAGGCGGCGATGAAACGTACAGAGAGGATAAAGTTTTCGATAAGTCGATAACTGCTACTGGGTACGATTATACCTATGTTGCGCGCTTGACGGCGAAGATAAATTTTCACGATAAAACGGAAGCTCTTCTAAATACGATTACCAGACGTTATGAGGAAAAAGTTCTGCTGGACACGGATGCGCCCCATACCTATAAGTATGTGACACAGGACAAGGAGTCAGGCCTTAAAACCGTAAGCGAAAAATCTCCCTCAGCACCAGTATATGACGGCTACCGTTTCCTTGGTTGGGTGGACAAAGACGTACTAACAGCTGAAGAAAAAACGTGGCTGTATGATGTCGGGGAAGAAAACTGCACCTCTTCTGCCTCGAAAGCTACCCCGTACCTACTCTCGGCGGATGCGGTGTGCACGCGACCGATGGATTTGTATCCGGTGTACGTGAAGTACGACGTAAGCACCACCACCAACATCAAGCGCGCCGGAGTTCCTGCAGGCGTCAATGTGCCTACAGCCCCGACAATCGATAACGGTACTAACGGAACGTTGACGTTGCCGTACTTGGCCTATGGCATTCCGGCGAAACCGGCTCAAAACATCAGCGTTGACGCCAATGGAAATATTGACAGCTTGAGCCTGACGATTGATGCGAACACAAAGGTAGTGGACGAGCGGGAAGAACTCTATAAGCTCACCTCGATTACGGTAGAGAAGGACGGCGTTCCTGTCGCTACTATTCCAGCGGTTGAGGGCCAGACTCAGTATACGTACAATGACGTGATTTCTCCCGGCCCCTCGTACACGTTCGTTGCGAACTACGAGCCGCTTGTGGCGGTGTATCACCTGAGCGACAGCGAGGTTGAAACGGTGGTCCGCAACAACGGCGATCCGTTGGGCAAAGGGCCTGACCCAAAGTTTGACATCGACAAAATAGATGCAGACCTATCGACGACCGAAAAAAAGGTAGTGCATGTTTTTGTGGGCTGGACTGCAGCGAAGCCCGAATCGCGAAACTACGTGATCTGGAGCGGAACGACTTCGATGGTTTCACCTAAGACGATCGTGCGTCAATCGATGGAGCTATGGCCGGTATACCGCGCCTCGACAGTAAGCGTGAACTCCAATATCGACGAAATTATAAAGGATCCCGCAAACCCCGCAAACCCCGAAGACTATCGCTCGCTGAAGCGTTTGGGGGCTATAGACTCGGTGACGCTTGTTGCGGAGGCAAAGGATTTTCCTGGGTACGAGTTTGATCATTGGGCAACAAACTACGCCGATGGCAACGGAGGAACCAGAATTACCGACGCTAATAACTTCGTCCTGAGGGGTGACCTTCCATTCGCGGGAACCGTATACACTGCAGTGTACGTGCCGGTGCATGAGGTGAGGTACCATAACACGTCGGGCGAGGTTATCTATACTGCGAATGTGGTAGGAGATAAGCGAAAATTTGTAACATTAGTGGACAAGGATCCTGGCTCCGGTGAAACATCGGGTGAAAAGGTCGAGGTGCCCATCGATACGGAAGCGTATCAGATTATTGCCGAAAAACTTAACGAGAGCGCAGGAGTTGAAGGATGCACGACGCGTGAGACGTTCAGCAACTGGCAATGGGCGAAGTCGGACGGAAACGTAGTTCCATGGGATGACTTCAAGAACAATGAGATCACGCAGGATATGGACCTGTATCCCATAACCTGGAGAGTTTCTGCTGCCGATGAAAAAGGCACGGCGATAACCAACCAGTTGACTTGGGCTATTGATGTGAATGCTCTTGAAGCGAAAGAGCCTGGCCAGGGAGGCGGTACAACCGAGCCTGATCCTGCTGCGCAGGTTGAGCGCGTAAAGCAAGACTACCCCATACAGGCGTACTTCGGACAGGGCAACTACTACGATCAGGCTTTTCTGACGGTTCATGTGGAAAAGGTGAGTTACCCGCTCCTGTCTGACAACAAGAGCGTCGATGCTACGGCTGCTATCGGCAAGAAGGTTGCGCTGTACGATGACACGATAACCGGCAACGTCGTTCAGTCGCATTCCGGGGATCCGGCCGCCTTCAAGGACTTTCAGACGGTGAAGTACAAGGGCGACATGGTTTTCAAGAAAACGAACGGGGAAATCAGGAGCGCCTTGGCTGACGGTGACGCTCTTTTCGTGCTCGGCGATGTCCAGCCGCTTACGGTGACGAAGCGGACGATGTCGCCGCATGCCGCAGGCGAGGTGTTCCTCTTTACGGTAACGAGCGTCGATACCAATGGAAGCAAGACTGTCGTTCCGGTATCGGTCCAGTGTTCGACCACCCCTGATAGCGAGGGCTATTACACTGGCAGCGTTCAGCTCAAGTTGAAGCCGGGTACGTACTACGTGAAAGAGAACGCAAGCTGGGCTTGGCGATGCGACCAGAAGTACCTGGCGAACGGTACGCCGGTTGCGCTCGGCTCCGATGGCGCGAAGGTTGTCGTGTCGCGCTCCCAAGACGGCTCGAGCATCGTATGCGAGAACCTGGAGCTAAGCGACGCATGGCTCGACGGCTCGGCCCGCAAGATCAACGAGTTCGGATCGGGGGCCGCGACCAATGGCTAGAGGGCAGCACGCAAAACCGACGAAGCGCATGCGTCCATCGATCGAGATTCCTCGCCAGCGCCGAGGCCGCAAGCGCACCTTGATAGTGGCCGCGTGTCTGGTGGCTGCGATGGGCTGCGCTGGCGCGTTCGCGTGGTTCCATACGGAGTCCGGTTTGCTCAATATGTTCCAGCAGGCAAAGGTCACGCCAGGGATCGATGAAACGTTTGGGTCTGATTACACCGTGAAGCGAGACGTAACGTTGAAAAACGACGGCAACGTGAATGCGTACATGCGCGCCTCGGTGTCGGTGCGGTGGGAAACCGGGAAGCGGGAAGACGGGACTGCGCTCATCCTCGATGAAGTACCCGTGCTGGATACGGATTATACGATGGATTGGGGTTTAGATTCGATTGATTCCAAGTGGGTTCGCGGTGTCGATGGCCTGTACTATTGGACGGAGCCTGTCGCAGCCGGCGCCTCCACTAAGAACCTGATCGATGCCTGTACGCTGTCGCCTGCTGGTTCGCGTAGCGACCGTCACCTCGTGGTCGAGATCGACGCCCAGAGCGTCCAGGCCGATCCGAAAGATGCGGTCCTCGAAGCATGGGGCGCGGCTACCGGCGGAGCCGTGACGGCTGTGGACGAAGCAAGCAAAACCTTGACGATCAATCCAGGAGGCGGTGCGTAATGGTTCGGAAACGCGTATCTTGGCTTGCCTTCGCGTTGTCTTTAGCTGCGGCAGCGGCTTTGTTTCTGAGCGCGGTGCTGCCCTTGCCGGCCCAGGCTGCCCCGTCCGATCCGCCCGTTTTAGTTTACGATGGCGACACGAAGGAATTCTCCGTCCGAAACGTCGATCCAGACGAACTGTTTCCTACGTTGGATAACTTGGTTCCGGGTGACGCCAGCACTCATTCCATGCAGGTGCAGTGCCAAAACGTGCAGAAGCCTGTTTCGCTGTACGTTCGCCCTTTCTGCGACAAAGCTGTTGCGGAGTTGATCGCGCCGGTTCGCTTGACCGCGAAACTGGACGGTTCTGTCCTGTACGACGGCGAGATCGGCCCGTTGCTGGCCGACGATGCGTCGCCGCTCAAGATGGTCGATTTTTTCGAGGACGGTTCAGTCGACCTTGAGGTGTCGCTGACCATTCCCGTAACGCTTGGCAATGAGGCCGCAGGCTTGAACGATGCCGTACGCTGGACGTTCACTGCCCAGGAGGAAAAGAGTTCCGACGTTTCCGGCGGGTCGGGCGCAGCGTCTTCGGATGCCTCTTCGCTCACTAAAACCGGAGACAATTCGCATTTGCCTGCTGTGGGTGCCGTAGCTGTCGCGTCTTGCGGCGTAATCGTCCTCGCCCTCGCGATGCATCGCAGGCGGATCGACGGGTAGTCGGCTGCTTGCCGTCTATTTGGGATCGACGGCGCGCGGTCTGTCTCTCCTTCTGCATGGCGACCATGCGCGCCGCGATCGCGCGCATCGCTCGGTGCGGTAGGGTCGGGGCCTTGGGCTGCACGGTTTTGTCCCCAATGTTGCGCTCGACTCGGTTTGCTTCGGCCTTGCCTTCATGCGACCTGGGAAAACGATCGCGCGACGTGTGCTTCCAGGGGCAGGGCGCTCGATGTGGGGCGTGATGCGCAACATTGGGGGCAAAACCGTGCAGAAACCCGACGAGCGCGATCGCAGAAGCCCGACAGGCGCGATCGCGGAATCCCGGAAAGTTCGGCAGCAGCGCCCGCGTTGCGCCGTCAGCCTGGGACGTCGTTTCGGCTGCATGACGGGGCGGACCGCTCGACCGCGCATCGCGGGTGCGGATTGTCGTACCGGCTTGGGAGCGCCAGTCCACGTGCTGTCACGCCAACCTGACCTCGCCCCCGCATCACGCGCGTTTTGGCGCGCAGAACGCGAGGACTTTACCGCTTGCCCGTCCGCGCGCACGCGGTAACGGGTAGAATAAATGCTTTGCAAAGTATCGCTGGTATGTTCGGAGGTCGTCCCGCATGGTCGAACGCGCAACAGAGGAAACAACGGAGAAGCCCGAAGGGGCGGCGTTTGCGCACGGGTCGTTGGGGCTGCTCGCGCCAAGCTGGTGGGAGCCGGAAGAGGGGGAGCCCGCCCCCGAGCCGTGGCTCACGCCCGACGAAGCGCTCGACCGCTTCCTCGATTGGGTGGCGTCGCGCGGCATCGACTTGTGGCCCCATCAGGAAGAAGCGCTCATGGCGCTCATGATGGGCGACCACGTTATCCTGGGCACGCCCACGGGTTCCGGCAAGTCGATGGTCGCGCTGGGCCTGCACTTCATGGCGCTTGCCACGGGTCGACGCGCGTACTACACAGCTCCCATCAAAGCCCTGGTCAGCGAGAAGTTTTTCGACTTGGTGGACGTGCTGGGGCGCGAGAACGTGGGCATGATCACGGGCGACACGCACATCAACGCGCAGGCGCCGGTCGTGTGCTGCACGGCCGAGATCCTGGCGAACGAAGCGCTGCGCGAGGGCGAGCGCGCCGACGTGGGCTGCGTTGCCATGGACGAGTTTCATTTCTACGGCGACGCCGACCGCGGATGGGCGTGGCAGGTTCCCTTGCTCACGCTGCCGAAAACGCAGTTTTTGCTGATGAGCGCAACGTTGGGCGACGTCTCGAGTATCGCGAGCTCGCTCAAGGAGCGCACGGGCGTCGACGTCGACGTGGTGGCCGACGCCCCGCGCCCCGTTCCGCTGTCGTACGAATACGTGGAAATGCCGCTCGAAGGCACCGTGGAGCTGGCGCTGCGCAACGGCGAGGCTCCGCTCTACATCGTGCATTTCTCGCAGGATGCGGCGCTTGCCACGGCGCAATCGCTTTCGAGCTTCGGCGTGGCGTCGAAGGAGCAGCGTGAGGACATCAAGCATGCCATGGCCGGCACGCGCTTCACCACGGCGTTCGGCAAAACGCTCAAGCGCCTGCTTTCAAGCGGCGTCGGCGTGCATCACGCCGGCATGCTGCCCCGGTATCGCTTGCTGGTGGAAAAGCTTGCTCAACAGGGACTTCTTCCCGTCATCTGCGGCACGGACACGCTGGGCGTGGGTATCAACGTGCCCATTCACACCGTGCTTTTGACGGCGCTCACGAAGTTCGACGGCTACAAGATGCGCCGTCTGCGTGCCCGCGAGTTCCATCAGATCGCGGGCCGCGCGGGCCGCAGCGGCTTCGACACCGAGGGCGTGGTGCTGGCCGAAGCTCCCGAGCACGACATCGAGAACGCGAAGCTGGTGCAGAAGGCCGGCGGCGACCCGAAGAAGCTGCGCAAGATCAAGAAGAAGCAGCCGCCTGAGGGATTCGTCACCTGGAACAAGCAGACGTTCGAACGCCTGATCGAGGCAACGCCCGAAACGCTGAAGCCGCGCATGAAGATCACGCATTCGATGGTGCTGTCGGAAGTGGTGCAGGGCGGCGACGCGTACGCGCGCGTGCGCAAGCTCATCGCCGATTCCGCTCAAACCGACGAGGAGAAGGCCGCCCTCGTCGTGCGCGCGGACGACATATTCGCCACGCTCGTGAACGCCGACGTGGTGGAGCGCGTGCAGGCCGAAGATGGAAGCACGGAATACGTCACCACCGTCGATCTTCCCGAGGATTTTGCGCTTGATCAGCCGCTTTCGCCATTTTTGCTGGCTGCGCTGGAGCTGCTGGACCCGGAAAGCGACGCGTACGCACACGACGTCATCTCCATGGCCGAGGCCACGCTGGAAAACCCGCGTCAGGTGCTGCGCGCGCAGGAACGGCAGGCGAAGGATCGGGCCATGGCCGACATGAAGGCTGACGGGGTGGACTACGAGGAACGCTTGGAGCGCATCGCAGAGATCACGTACCCCAAGCCGCTCGAAGATCTGCTGGGCGCGGCGTTCGAGCGCTATTGCCAGGAGGTGCCGTGGGCGCGCGATTTCCAGCTGGAGCCGAAGTCGGTCCTGCGCGACATGCTGGAAACCGCCAGCGACTTCAAGGGCTACGTGCAGCGTTACGGCATCGCCCGGTCGGAGGGGCTGCTGCTGCGCTACCTGGCCGACGCGTACCGGGTGATCGCGCGCACGGTGCCGGTGGACAAGCGCAACGATCGGCTAGAGGACGTCATCGCATGGCTGGGCTTCGTGGTGAGGTCGGTGGACTCCAGCTTGATGGATGAATGGGAGAACGCGGGGTCGGCCTTGGACGCGGCTGCGCCGGTGGACGCTGACGAGGTGGTGACGGATCGGCGCGGCGTGACGGTGCTCGTTCGCAACGCGCTGTTTTTGCGCGTGCGGCTGGCTGCGCAGGAGCGCGCGGCGGAGTTGGGCCGCTTGGACCAGGATTGGGGCTGCGGGGAGCCGCGTTGGCAGCGCGCCTTGGATTCGTACTACGAAGCGCACGACGAGGTGCGCATCGACGGCGATGCGCGGTCGATGGCCTATCTGGAGATCGACGAGTCCGACGAGAAATCGGCCCGCGTGTGGCACGTGCACCAGATTTTCAGCGACCCTGACGACGATCACGATTTCGGCATTGCCGCCGATGTCGATTTGGACGCCACACAGGAAGAGGGCGAGGTCGTGTTCAAGAACTTCCGCGTGGGCTTCTTCGAAGAACTGGGAATCGAATAGCCGATGGGTTTGGCCGGGGCGGGCAACCCGTCCCGCAGCCTTGCTCCCGGCGCCGCTTCGCTGGAGCAAACGTGCGGCGGCGCTCGGCGCGGCATGAGTCGACGCGCTTGTGGCATAATCGTGTCGAAGCAAAAAGAAGGGATCCTCATGTCGCGTCAAACCGCTGCGTCCACAACGCGTCGCACGTTGCATTATTTCTGGTTGGTCACTCGCAAGCACTTCGGGCTGTTCACGGCCCTTATGGCGTCGACGTTTCTGTTCGTGGCGCTGCTTTCGTACGGCAACCCGTACGTGATGAGCCTGGTGGTGGACCGTGTGAGCGCGGGGTCGGTGTCGCCGGACGAGGTGTTCGCGGTGTTCGGGCCGTACATTCTGGCGCTCATCGGAATCAACGTAGCAGGTCAGGTTGCCAGCAAGGTGCAGGACTACACCATGTACCGTCTGCAAATCGCAGCCTCGTACGATTTGGCCACCATGTCATTCGACGCGCTGTGCAACCAGTCCATGTCGTTTCATTCGAACCGTTTCGGCGGTACGCTGGTCAGCCAAACCACCAAGTTCATGAGCGCTTACCAACTGCTGTTGGAAACCATCACGTTTCCGTTTCTGCCGGTGATCTGCTCGGTGGTGTTCACGTGCGCCATCCTTGCTCCTCGCGTTCCGGTGTACGTGGCCATCCTCATGCTGCTGCTGGCGGTGTACGCGGGGGTTTCGTATTACATGTACAAGCGCATCCTAGCCCTGAACGAGAAGGCGGCGGGTGCGCAGAACCAGCTTTCGGGCGAGTTGTCGGATTCGGTGGCGAACATTCTTGCCGTGAAGACCTACGGTCGCGAGGATTACGAGCGCGGCTTGTTCGACCAGGCGAACCGCGAGGTGGTGGCGCGCGATTCCAAGCGCATGTGGGCATCGCTTACGCGCGGCATCGTGACGGCGTGCATCACCGTTGCCATCATGAGCGTGGTGGCGGTGTTCATCGCGGGCGGCAACGCGTGGTACGGCATCACGCCGGGCACGCTGGTGGTCATGTTCACCTACACCTACACGGTGACGAACCAGTTCAACTTCATCAACAACGGGTTGCAGCGCTTCAACCGCGCGTTCGGCGACGCCAGCGGTATGACGATCATCCTCGATGAGCCGCGTCTGGTAGCCGACGCGCCCGACGCTGCTCCGCTTGAGGTGCGCGAAGGGGCCATCGATTTCGAGGGAATTGGATTCTGGTATACCGACGGAGACGTGCGCACGACGGTGTTCGACGGGCTTGATTTGCACATACCCGCAGGCCAGAGGGTTGGTTTGGTGGGTGCGAGCGGTGCGGGCAAAACCACGCTCACGAAGCTGTTGCTGCGGCTTTCCGACATTCAGGAGGGTCGCATCCTGGTGGACGGCCAGGACATCGCTGACGCCGCGCAGCAATCGCTTCGTCGCCAGATCGCCTACGTGCCGCAGGAGGCGTTGCTGTTCCATCGCAGCATCGCGGAGAACATCGCGTACGGACGGCCCGACGCGTCCATGGACGAGATCCGCGAAGCGGCGCGCCGTGCGAACGCGCTCGAGTTCATCGAGCGCTTGCCGCAGGGTTTCGATACCGTTACGGGCGAGCGCGGCGTCAAGCTGTCGGGCGGCCAGCGCCAGCGCATCGCCATAGCGCGTGCGCTTCTGGCCGATTGCCCGGTGCTCGTGCTGGACGAGGCTACCAGCGCGCTCGATTCCGAAAGCGAGCACCTGGTGCAGGACGCGCTGGCCACCCTCATGCACGGGCGTACGGCCATCGTGGTGGCGCATCGCTTGTCCACGGTGGCCAGCTTGGACCGCATCGTGGTGCTTGACGGAGGCCGCGTGGTCGAGGACGGCCCGCATGCGCAGCTGATCGAGGCCGGTGGAGCGTATGCGCGCCTGTGGGAGTGCCAGACGGGCGCGTATCTGGAGTAGGCCGCGCGCGCCGTGGCGGGGCGGCGCCAGGAGTGCGAGCGCCCGGCGGCGGCGCGCGGGTGTCGCGCGGGCGATGGCGCGCGGCCCGTTTCCGCGGAGCGCGCTCCCGCAAGGGTGAACGCCACTGCCGCGTCCGTTTCCGCGGAGCGCGCTTCCGTGAGGGCAACGCCACTGCTGCGCGCGTTTCCGAGCAACAAGATCCCCTCGCTGTCAAAACGGACGAGTTTTGCGGCGCTTTTTCGCCCTCAGAGGAGTCTCTTCTCGAACGCGTTTTGCATCACCCCAGGTCACAAAGTTGCAAGCATCCTTTATCCTGGTTTGAGGACCAGCAAAACTCGCCAGTTTTGACAGGACGGGCGAAACCGGCGGCTTTCAAGGGAAACGCGGCTCCGGAAATCGGAATCGCTTGGATTTGAGGCCGTCCGCGCTCATTCCGCGCTATCATGGTTTCATGCACGCGAACAAGCGCGCCGACGCGCGCGACGGGCGCAGGCCCGCAGGAACGAAAGGCTAGCTATGGCGAAAATTGCAATGACCACGCCGCTTGTGGAAATGGACGGCGACGAGATGACGCGCATCATCTGGCAGATGATCAAAGACGAACTGCTCGCGCCGCACATCGACCTGAAAACCGAGTACTACGACCTGGGGCTGGAGCATCGCAACGCCACCGACGACCAAGTGACCGTCGACTCCGCCGAGGCGACCCGCCGCCTGGGCGTTGCCGTGAAGTGCGCCACCATCACGCCGAACGCCGCGCGCATGGACGAGTACGACCTGAAGCAGATGTGGAAGAGCCCTAACGGCACCATCCGCGCCATGCTCGACGGCACCGTGTTCCGCACGCCCATCACGGTGGCGGGCATCGAGCCGTGCGTGCGCAACTGGGTCAAGCCCATCACCATCGCGCGTCATGCTTACGGCGACGTGTACAAGAACGCCGAGATTCGCGTACCCGGTCCCGGCAAGGTGGAGCTCGTCTACACCGCCGCCGACGGCACCGAGACGCGCGAGCTCGTGCACGAGTACGACGGTCCGGGTGTGGCGCAGGGCATGCACAACCTGGACGCTTCCATCGAGAGCTTCGCGCGCAGCTGCTTCGAGTACGCGCTCGATATCAAGCAGGATATCTGGTTCGCCACGAAGGACACCATCTCGAAGAAGTACGATCATCGCTTCAAGGACGTGTTCCAGGAAGTTTATGACGCCGAATACGCCGCGCGCTTCGAGGAAGCCGGCATCGAGTACTTCTACACGCTCATCGACGACGCCGTGGCGCGCGTGATGAAGGCCGACGGCGGCTTCATCTGGGCCTGCAAGAACTACGACGGCGACGTGATGAGCGACATGGTGTCAAGCGCGTTCGGCTCGCTTGCCATGATGACGTCGGTGCTGGTCAGCCCCCAGGGCTACTACGAGTACGAAGCCGCGCACGGCACCGTGCAACGCCACTACTACAAGCACCTTAAGGGCGAGGAAACGTCCACGAACTCGGTGGCCACCATCTTCGCGTGGTCGGGCGCGCTGCGCAAGCGCGGCGAGCTTGACGGCTTGGACGACCTGGTGGACTTCGCGAATCGCCTGGAGAAGGCCACGCTCGACACTATCGAAGCCGGCGAGATGACGGGCGACCTGGCGCTCATCACCACGCTGCCGAATCCGGTGAAGCTCAGCACGCGCGATTTCATCCTGGCGGTTGCCAAGCGTCTGGCGGCGTAGAGTCGGCTTCTGCGCCCAACGCAACGTCCACGGCCTCGGATCGCATTGCGCTCCGAGGCCGTTTTTTTGCCAGGTACCGTGATCCAACCATGCCCGATTGACGTTTGGGTTTCAAACGTCAATCGGGCATGGCGCCTTCATGCAAGAGGAGTATCATAGGCCGGATGCGTTCGGCGAGCTTCATGAAGGAGGGTTGCGGCAAGATGGGAAACGTTTTTCGCGTGTTCAAGCGTGACCTTTTGCGCCTGTTGAAGGTGCCGCCCGCCTTGGTGGTGGTCGTCGCCTTGCTGGTTCTGCCGTCGGTCTACACCTGGTACAACGTGGTGGGCTTTTGGAACCCGTACGACAATACGGGGAATCTGCGCGTGTGCGTGGTGAACGAGGACGTCGGCGGCTCAAGCGATTTGACCGGCGAGCTTCACGTTGGCGACATGATCGTTGAGGAACTGCACGAAAACAAGCAGCTGGACTGGGTTTTCACCGATCACGATACCGCTTTGTCCGAACTTCAATCGGGCAAGAGCTACGCGGCTTTCGTCATACCGAAGGACTTTACCGAGCACTTGCTCTCTTTGACGACCGGCGATTTCACGCAGCCGGAAATCCAATACTACGTCAACGAAAAGCTTGGGCCGGTTTCGCCTAAGATCACCGATACGGGCGCCACGACGCTTGACGAAACCATCAACTCCACGTTCGTCTCGACCGTAAGCGACGTTGCTGCCGAAGCCATAGACCAGGCGGTGTCCGACGCGCGCGGATCGATCGACGCGTCGCGGTCTCGTGCCGTTTCCGAGATATCCGAAACGGCGCAGCTGGTAAGCGACGCCCGCGCATCGCTCGACGCTATTTCGGCGGCCACCGACGAGGCTCAGGATAAGGTTGGGAATTCGCGCGGCACGCTTGATCGCGCGCGCACCGAGATTGCAAGCGCCAGCAGCGCGCTGCAAAACGTGTCGAACCTTGCCGGGCAGATGCGAAGCGGGCTGGCAAGCGTATCGACCACCGCAGCGCCCGCCGTAAGCCAAAGCCTGCTTGCTGTTTCCCAGGCGTCTTCCAAGGCGAACGGCGCGATAGGGGATTTGACGACGGCTGCGGGGGAGGCCCAGGCGGGCATAGGCGCCTCGTTGTCCCAGGGACAGGCGATCGTCCAAGAGGGCAAGGCGCTGGCCGCCTACCTGCGCACGATGGCGGACGGGCTTCCCGCCGGCGACCCCGGCAAGGAGCCTCTTGTGGCCATGGCGGACGAGCTGGATCGCCGCGCGGCCGATGCGCAGCAAACCTTGGACGGCCTTGCGGGCCTCAACGGGGAAGCGGGCAAGCTGTCCCAGTCGGTGTCGCAGGCGGGCGATTCGCTCAATGCTGCGGTGCAGCTTGCCGTCAACGATGCGAACACGTATTCGAACGGGCTGTTCGGAACCACGATTCCCCTGGTCAACCAGAGCTTGTCGCAGGTGAGCGCAACCTCGGCCACGCTGGGTGCGGCCGTTGCCAGCCAGCGGCTCCTGATCGACCAAACGTCGCTTGTCCTGGACCAGCTTTCCTCGACGCTTGCCACGGCGAAAGAAGCGCTCGGCCAAACCGACGCCATTCTGGCAAGCTTGAGCGAAAGCCTTGATACGGTGAGGACCGATGTGCTGTCGTTGGGCGAGTCGGGAGTTTTGACGAAGCTGTTCGGAGAAGACGGGCTGGACGCCACGAAGATCGCTGAATTCATGGGGTCTCCCACCAAGCTTGTCACCGAGCAGCTTTATCCGCTTAACGCCTACGGGTCGGCCATGGCTCCGCTGTTCATGAACCTGACGTTTTGGATCGGCGCTTTCATGCTGCTGGTCATCATGAAGCAGGAAGTAGACGGGGAGGGCATACGGAACCTGACCGTCACGCAGCGCTACCTGGGCAGGTTCTTGCTGCTGGCCGTCATGGCGGTTCTGCAGGCGGTCATCTGCTGCGCCGGCGTTTTGGTCATAGGGGTCCAGGCCGTGAACGCCCCGGCGCTGTTCTTCGCGGCGGCGGTGGCGTCGCTTTCCTACCTGAGCATCATCTACGCGCTTTCGGTTACGTTGCAGCACATTGGCAAGGGCATCTGCGTGGTGCTGGTGTTCGCGCAGATTCCGGGCGCGACGGGCTTGTACCCCATCGAGATGACCTCGGGCTTTTTCCAGGCGGTGTACCCCTTCTTCCCGTTCACCTACGGCATCGGCGCCATGCGCGAGGCCATCTGCGGGTTCTACGGTTCCCATTACACCGATGCCGTGGGCATGCTCGTGTTCTTTTTCGTGCTGTTCATGGCCTTGGGGATCATCGTTCGGCCCCTCATGGCGAACGTGAACCGCATGGTTGCGGGGCAGGTGAGCCAAAGCGGCCTGTTCAACGGCGAGGACGTGGAGGTTCCCGAGCGCCCGTACCGGTTCGCGCAGCTGTTCCGCGCGCTTGCGGACAAGGACGAGTACCGCGAAGAGCTGCAGCTTCGCTACGAGCGCTTCGCCCGCTGGTATCCTCGGCTTATCCGCGGATCCGTGGCGCTGGGCCTGGCGGTGCCCGTGGCGTTGACCGTGATATTCGCGCTCACGCCCACCGAGAAGGTGTGGTTGCTGACCGCGTGGCTGATATGGATGGTTACCGTGTTCGTGTTCTTGGTGGTGCTGGAGAGCCTGCGCGACAGCTTCGAGCGGCAGCTGAAGCTTGACGGCATGTCCGAAGAAGGCTTGCTGGAACTGGGCGCGTCGCGCAACAGCATGGCGCGAACCTCGGATGCCCTTCGCGGCTTGAAGGGAGGCGGCGGCCATGAGTAACCTGTGGCGCATCCTTCGCAGCGACTTCAAAAGCCTGTTCGCGAACGCGATGAGCATCATCATCGCCGTGGGCTTGGTGGTCATGCCTTCCATCTTCGCCTGGTACAACGTCATTGCGTGCTGGAACGTGTTCGACAACACCGGCAACCTTACCGTGGCGGTGGCCAATGTCGACGAGGGGTACGAAAGCGATTTGGTTCCCTTGCGCGTCAACGTGGGCGAGCAGGTGGTTTCCGCGCTGCGCGCCAACGACCAGATCGATTGGACCTTCACGTCCGAAGAGGACGCCGTGGACGGCGCGAAATCGGGACGCTACTACGCGGCGGTGGTCATTCCGAGCAGCTTCAGCAAGGATATGCTCACCTTTTATTCGCAGGACGTGCAGCACGCGAAAATCGTCTACTACGCGAACGAGAAGAAGAGCGCGATTGCCCCGAAAATTACCGACAAGGGTGCCGATTCCGTGTCGTACCAGGTAAACGAGGTGTTCGCCGAAACGCTTTCGGAAGTTGCCCTCAGCTTGGCGGAATCGCTCTCGCGCTATGCCGACGACGCCGACGTGAACGGTCGCATCGCCGATCTGTCCAAGCACGTGCGCGGCATGGGGGAGCAGGTGAAGCAGATGGGCTCGGTGCTCGATCTGTACGCTTCGCTCGCGCGTTCTTCGCAAACGCTTATCGGGGATTCGGTCAAGCTTATCGGGTCGGCCCGCTCCGAGTTGGACGGCATGGGCGCAACGGCTTCGCAGGGCGCGGCGGCTACGGGTGACATGGTCGAAGCCCTGAAGCAGTCGGTCGACGACCTGTCGCACGCGCTCGAGAGCACGGGGCAGGGCTTCGGCGCGGTTTCCGATTCGGTGGACGCCCTGTTCGACACGGCTTCTTCGGGAACGCAGGAATGCGTTGCGCAGATGCGCGCGCAGGCCGATACGGTGGACGGGCAGATCAGCCACTACGTTGCCCTGGTGGGCCAGTTGGAGCAGCTGCGGGGGCAGGTGCCCGAAGAGTATCAACCTGCCGTGGACGCGGTGATCGTGCGGCTGAACGCCGTTATCGAGCTTATGGAGGGCGTGCGCGACAACCTGCGCAGCGCGGCGACCAAGCTGGAAGCGGGCAACGCGAACACGCAGGCCGAGCGCGAGGAGATCAAGAAGCTGGCCGCACAGGCGCAGGAGAGCATGTCGGCGGTCAAAGGCGATTTCGATTCGAACGTGAAACCGGCCATGCAGCAGTTGGCAAGCAACGTGGCAACGCTTGCGGCCAACGTTGGAGCCGGCGTGGACAACTTGCGGGCTTCGAGTTCCGGGCTGGCCGATTCCGCAGGGTCGGCCAACGATCTGCTGGGGTCGGCGGCTTCGAAGATCGACGGCGCGGCGCAGAAGCTGCGCGGATCGGCTACCGAGCTGGCGTCTTTGGCCGACAGCATCGACCAAGCGCTTGCGAGCGGCGATATGGAAGCCCTGCGCCATGTGCTGGGCTCGGACACCCAGGTGCTTTCGAAGGCGCTTTCGGCACCGGTCGCCATCGATCGCATCGCCGTGTTCCCGGCGGACAACTTCGGATCGGCCATGGCTCCGCTGTACACGACGCTGGCCCTGTTCATCGGCTCGCTGCTTATTCTGGTTGCGGTGAAGCCGGGCGTCTCCGATAAGACGAGGGCGCTTTTGAGCAACCCGCGTCCCCGCGAGCTGTTCTTGGGGCATTTCGGCGTCATGGCGTTTCTGTCGCTGGCGCAGACCACGCTGATGGGGCTGGGCAACATGCTGTTCTTGCAGGTGCAGGTAGCTCATCCGATGCTGTTCATGCTGTGCTTCTGGGTGGCGGGCCTGGTGTTCACGTTCTTGATCTACGCGCTGGTGGCGGCGTTCGCCAACTTGGGCAAGGCGGTCGCGGTGCTGCTTCTGATCATCCAGGTGACGGGATGCGGGGGCTCTTATCCGCTGCAGCTGCTGCCTTCGTTCATCCAGGACCTCAGCCCGTGGCTGCCGGCAACCCATGTGGTCAACGCCATGCGCGCGGCCATGTTCGGGACGTTCGGCAACGATTTCTGGATCGAGTTGGGCAAGCTGGTGCTGTTCCTGCTTCCCGCTGCGTTCATCGGCCTGGTGCTGCGCAAGCCGTTGGCGAAGTTCATGACGTGGTACGTCGAGCGGGTGGAGTCCTCGAAGCTGGTGGGGTAGGGCAGGCGACGCCCGCGCACGCAGGTGCGGGCGTCGCCTGCGTGCGCGCAGGTGCGCTTCAGGAGCAGTAGGCGTCCTTCACTGTTTGAAACAGCGATCGAATGCGCTGGTCAGCCAAGCTGTACACGACGTAATGCCCGGAACGCTGGGCATGTACCACGCCCGCAAGGCGAAGCGCTGAAAGGTGCTGGGAAAGCGCGGGCCGACTGATGTTGGGAACGCTTTCGGCCAGCTGGGCCACGGTTTGGTCGGCTTCGAGCAGCGCGCAGAGAATCAAGAGCCGATTCTCGTTGGCAAGCAGGCGAAACAGTTCCGCTACCTGGTGCGCTTTTTCTTCCATGGCGGTCTCCTATGCGGGAGTCGAAGGGTTCGCAGACGTCGCGGGTCGCTCTTCCGTCGGCGGTTCCATGCCGTGCGCGCGGCCTTTGGAGATGAGCTGGGTCATGGTGCCCATGGGACAGAACGCGCACCACGAGCGCGGCCGGTACAGAGCCATGACTGCAAGCCCGATCAGGTTCGACGTCAGCATGATACTGTAGAACCCGAAGGCGAATTGCGCAACCCACGGCTCCACTTCCACCGGATAGGCCCAATCCCATGGCAGCGAGAAGGTCCACAGAAGCTGTACGGCCGTTCCCAGCTCGCTGCTTCCGGCGAACACCATCCAGGTGACGAACAGCATGTTCGCGAACATAGCCATGAAGAACGCCAGGAAGCCCAGCCTGAACGCGCGCGACCGCAGGATGCGCGGGGTCGGCTTGTTGCGCGAGAGGCCGAACCGCTTGCCCAGAAGCGTCAGGAACTGTCCGCGGTCGCAGTAGCGGTTGCAGTAGGCTTTTCCGCCGCCTGCCAGGGAAACGATGAGCGGCACGAAGAAGAACACGAGGCCGATCCACGCGAACAGGATGTTGAAGAAGCCCAGCGCCAGGTAGATGGGCGTGATCACGTACAGGCGGTCGTACCAGCGCGGTGCGCATGCCTTGCCGCACGCCTTCTTGCCGCTCATGCCGACACCGCCTCGCGTCGGTGCACGGCTACGGCGGATGCCGGGCATTCCGCTTCGCATGCTCCGCAGCCCACGCAAAGGGTCGCGTTCACGTACGCCCTTGTTCCGCGCCAGACTGAAACGGCTTCCCGGGGGCAGGCGTGAGCGCATGCGCCGCAGGCGACACAGGCTTTCTCGGCTACGACCGCTATCTTCTTTGCCACCGTCTTCCTTTCTCTAAATTAGAATATAAGAATATTCTTAAATAATAAACGAAGAGGGGCCGCCGCGCAACCGTGCAATGGCGCGCCCGGCCTCATCAGCGAAAAAGGAGCATGAAACAGGATGTCAACGGCGTATCGCTATAGAGGGGGCAATGAATAGGGTGCTAAAGCATCCGGGGTTTTCGGCCGCAACGGCGCTGCCATGGGAATAGCATAGCTTGGGAAGCTTCTAGTCTGCGCGTCGTGGCGGAGTGTTTTCGGGCTGGCAGGATGCGGGCTTTGCGCTTCAACTTGAGTCATCAGGACGAAGGGAGTTGAAATGCTACGAGACAGCGTGCTTCGCCTTGTCGTTGCCGTCGGGCTGGTTGCGGGCGTTGCGATGCCGGGTAGCTTCGCGTTCGCGGCGCCCGACGGCAGCTTGGCGGGGACGGAGGTTCGGGATGCTGCACCCGAGGCGGCTTCGAGCGATGCCGGCTTATCGGAGGACCGCAACGAGGAAGGCTCTTCCGTCGACGGCGCGCCGGCGTCAGCGCCTGAAGCGCCGACGGGCGCCGAGTTGCCGCCGCCGATCGCCGAGCCGCTTTCCATATCGATCGACGAGGAAAATCCCGTGGCGCCCGAATCGGGGACGGCGGGGGAGCGTCCGGTAGATGCGCGCGATGCGGCGCCTGCGGAACAGCCCGATTTCAACGGCATCGTGGAGTTCGACATGGAAGTTGCCGGAGAGGGTGTGCAGTCCAAGGTGTTTACGAGCGGCGACGAGCCGCTGGGCAACTTCGGTTTGTACGATATGGGAAGCTGGGTTTTCAAGAAGTACTTCATCGGCTGGTCGGACGTGCCGGATTACGTGGCTAACGCGCAGGGCCGCCTTTTCTACGAGAGCGAGCCGGTGTCCGCGGCGTTTCCCGAGGGCCTGTCCGAGCCGCGCCGTCTGTACGCCATTTTCGCGGGCGGGTTCGATGCGCTGAACAGCGCGGGCTATATCGACATGAACCGCGGCATGAGCGCTTCCGACACCGTGGAGGGCGAGATCGTCGAGCAATCCGGGTTCGGAACCGATCAGGCGGACAAAGCGGCAACCGTGATGCTGGATCCGTCGGTGCCGGGATACGGGGTTGCGGCGCGTCCGGAATTCGGCTTCAACAAGGTGCTCGCGCACATGGTGTTCAGGAATCCCGGCGGCATTATGACCAACAGCGGAACCTGGTCGGACGGCCCGAAGCAGGGCGCGTCGTACACGCACGTCGATCTGCACGTGGTGCTTGACGAGCGCATCGGCATGCCCGACGTTTTGGAGAACGTGTCGTTTACCAGCTACCAGTTCAAGCCTTCGTACGTGCTCGACGAAAACTACAACGTGCTTGCCCGGATAGACGATTCGCTGGTGCAGGGAAGCCCCACCTCGGTGTTCTCGTTCGATCGCCAGGGCAAGTCCACGTTCATCGTCCGGGTCACGGTTCGCCGCGACGGAAATCCGGCGAACCTTCTGAACGCTTCGGCTTCGCAGGTGCTCGAGCCGATGGTGCTTACGGCACCGGGACGTCCCTTCTTCGTTTCGAAGGAGACGGCGTACGCGGTCGAGTCTGCGGGCGAGCCGATTACACTGGGCGGCTACATCGACGGCGTGGTGAAGGTGAGCGCGATCAAGCAGAACATTCCCCGAATCGACAGCCCCTCGATGCGAATAGCCTTCATGGCGCGAACCTACCAGGTTTCGTATCGCTTCGAAAGCATGACGGAAGGCAAGGAGCTGCCTGCGGACGTGCTGGCGCTTCTGCCTGTGCCGCTCGAGGGCCTGGAGACGGGCGTCCGCGTGTTCCCCGAAGAGCTGCTTCAGACCGAGATCCAGGTTGAAGGCGGGAAATGGGCGTTCCGCTCCTGGGACAAGGAGTCGCATCTGGTTGACGACGCCGACGGCGAGTTCGTGGGGTATTGGGAATTCGCAGCCGATCCCGTGCCGGTCGACCCGCCGGATCCGACCGACCCGCCGGATCCGGTCAACCCGGTCGATCCGGTTGCGCCGGTTGAGCCCGGGACCTCGGGGCAGCAGCCCAAGCCGATGCCCGAACCCGTAAAGGCCCAGGCAAAGGCGCTTCCCGTTACGGGCGACTCGAGCTTGGCGGCCGTCGCTGCGTTCGCGGGCGCGGCCTTCCTGGCGGGCGTGGTGATTCTTGCCGCCGCCATTGCCGTGGGAAAGAGGCGGTCGGGAAAGTAGCAGCCTGCTAAGTAGTTTCAAGAGCGGGCGATCGGGGCGGGTGCGCAGGTGCGTGCCCGCCCCGATGCTGCGTGCGCCGCGAAGGGGCATCGCTGCCGTTGCTTCGCGCTGCGAGCGCTTGCGAGGACGCTACGCCTTTCCCTTCGCCATCGAAAGCGATATCTTGCCGCGATCTTTGTCGATGCCGGTCACCCAGACGGTTACCGTGTCGCCAACGGACACGACCTCGCTCGGATGTTTGACGAAGCGGTCGGATAGCTTGGAAATGTGGACGAGTCCGTCTTGCTTCACGCCGATGTCGACGAATGCGCCGAAGTCCACCACGTTGCGCACGGTGCCGGTCAGCTCCATGCCGACGGACAGGTCGTCGAAGTCCCGCACGGTGCGGTCGAACACCACCGGCGGCGCGTCGTCGCGGGGGTCGCGGCCCGGTTTCTCCAGCTCGGCCACTATGTCTTTAAGCGTGGGAAGGCCGACGCCCAGCTCTTCGGAAAGGCCCGCCACGTTGCCCAGACGGCTTGCGATGTCGGGTACTCCGCCTTGGGCGAGCGCTTCCGGCTTCACCTGCGCGCGCTTCAAAAGCTCGCGCGCCACGGGGTAGCTTTCGGGATGGACGCTCGTGGCGTCGAGCGGGTTCGCGCCGTTCGCGATGCGCAGGAATCCCGCGCAGTTCTGGAAGGCTTTCGCGCCCAGCTTCGGCACCTTCTTCAGTTCGCGGCGATCGGCGAAGGCGCCGTGCTCTTCCCGATAGGCCACGATGTTTTTCGCCACGGTGGCGTTCACGCCCGACACGTAGCCCAAAAGACTCGCGCTTGCCGTATTGAGGTCGACGCCTACCCGGTTTACGACGCGCTCCACCACGTCGCCCAGCGCGCGTCCGAGCGCCGCCTGGTCCAGGTCGTGCTGGTATTGGCCCACGCCGATGGCCTGGGGCGGAATCTTCACCAGCTCGGCTAGGGGGTCTTGCAGGCGACGCCCCAGGCTCATGGCGCCGCGCGTGGTCACGTCGAGGTCGGGGTACTCCTCGCTGGCCAGTTGCGACGCAGAGTATACCGAGGCCCCGGCTTCGTTCACGATGGTGTACTGCACGGGCTGGTCCAGTCGCGCTAGAAGGTCGGCCACGGCGTCCTCGGTCTCGCGGCTGCCGGTGCCGTTGCCGATGGCCACCACGTTCACGCAGTGCTTCTTGACCAGGCTTTCGAGTGCGGCCTGCGCCTCCTTCACCTGCGAGCGCGGCGGCGTGGGGTAGACCGTCGTGTAGTCGAGCAGCTTGCCGTACTCGTCGAGCACCGCCACTTTGCAGCCGGTGCGGTAGCCGGGATCGAGCGCAAGGACGCGCGCGCCGCGAACGGGGCGCTGCTGCAGAAGGTTCTCGGTGTTCTTGGCGAACACGCGGATGGCGTCGGCCTGCGCGCGCTCGGTAAGAAGGCTGCGCATCTCGCGATCGAGGGCGGGCGCCATGAGGCGCTTGTAGCCGTCGGCAACGGCTTCGCGCAGCACGTCGGCGAAGGGGCTTTGCGGGCGCGTGATCACGCGACGTTCCAGCTGCTCCACCGCGGCGTCTGCCTGGACGCGCACCTTCACGCGCAGCTTGCCCTCTTTCTCGCCGCGGTTCACGGCGAGCACGCGGTGGTTGGGGATGCGCGAGAGCGGCTCCGAGAAATCGTAGTACGACTCGTAGACGGTTTTTTCCTGTGCGTCGGTTGCTTCGACGGCCAACGCGCCGGTGCGCTGGGTGAAGCTGCGCAGCACGGCGGTGTGCTCGGCGTCGTCAGCTATCGTCTCGGCAACGATATCGCGAGCGCCCTGCAGCGCGGCTTCGGCCGTGGGGAAGCCGGCTTCGGCGTTCACGAGCCCGGCGGCAAGGGCGAGCGGGCTCTTGTCCGAGCGTCCCTGCGCCAAGATGAGCAGGGCGAGCGGTTCCAGCCCGGCATCGCGCGCTTTCGACGCGCGGGTGGCGCGCTTTTTCCTGTACGGCTTGTACAGGTCCTCCACGCGCTGCATGATCGCGGCGTCTTCGATCTTCGCACGCAGTTCGGGCGTGAGCTTGCCCTGCTCGTCGATAGCGCGCAGCACTTCGTCCTTGCGAGTCTCGAGGGCGCGCAGATAGGAAAGGCGCTCGTCGAAGGCGCGCAGCTGGGCGTCGTCCATGCCGCCGGTGGCTTCCTTGCGGTAGCGGGCGATGAACGGAATGGTGTTGCCCTCGTCGACGAGGGCGATGACGGCTGCAACCTGCGCCGCGGAAAGCCCCAGCTCGCGTGCGAGCGTGGTGTGGATGTTCGACATGGAATGCGCTCCTGTGTTCCGGCTTGAAATCGGGCTTGCCATTATACGCGAACGATGCCGTCCGGGGCGTCCGCGTTTCCGGATGCAGGGATCGGCGCGCGCTGTCAAAACGATCGAGTTTTGCGGCGGTTTTTCGCCTTTGAGCACGTCGCTTCTTGAAGGCGTTTTACATCACCCCAGGTCACAAAGTTGTCATGGGTCTTTATCCTGGTTTGAGGACCAGCAAAACTCGATCGTTTTGACAGCGCGCGGCACCGTGGTGCAAGCATCAGCCGAGCGCCGCGCAGCCGGAGGCGTCGCTGCCGCAAAGCCGTCAGCCGAGCGACGCGCAACCGCTGCCCGGCTGATGCCGGCCTATTCCCAGTTCAACACGATGCGACCGTCTTTGGCGGGGGATACGGCTCCTGCCTCGGCCAGGTACTCGGTCATGAGGTCGACGCAGGTTCCCCGGTCGGAATGCTCTTGCACGATAGAGGAAACGTAGGAGTCGTCTATCGTGGTTGCCCAGGCTGCAATCGTGTAGCGGGCGTCGTCTTCGATCGGGGCGCCGTCGGCCATGGTCAGGCTCAGCACGTTGCCGTCCTTGTCGCGCCAGGGGGCGTACTCCATGCGCAGGCCCGAGCACGCGTACAGGGCGTTGATCTCGTCGCCGTCGGTCAGCGGGTGCTCCATGAGCTTCTTCAGGTTGGCGCCCGTGATCTCGTAGGTGGTCAGGGCATCGCTTTTGGATACGCTGCGCAGGTTGAAGCGATCCGCCAGGTCGATGGGTCCCTGGTAGAGCTTCCCCGAGTTGCCCTTGAAGTAGGTGCCGTGCAAGAGCAGGGCTGCGTCGGCTCCCGTTGCCTCGCGCATGGCGTCGGCCATGAGCATGCTGGTTTCGAGCGAGGTGAAGTTTTCCGCGGCGTTTCCGATAACGGCGCTCTTTACGGGGTCGGTCGGCCTGTTCGGTTCGAAGGCGTCGGTGGCGGCGATGATCTCGTCCATGGTCATCGACCCGCGCATCCACTCGAAAGCGGTCTCGAAGTCCGACGTCTGCCCGAATTGATCCGCGAAGTACACCTGCCCCTTGTCGATGCAGTTCTTAACGTCCCAGAACTCGCTGCGGATGTTCTCTTGGTACGACTTGACGCCGCTGATGCCGGTGAAGCACTGGAACAGCGCGTCCTGACCCTCGTTGGTGCTCAGGTAGTCAACGATGTCCAGCAGGATTTGCCGCTTGCTCGGGTCGTCCATGGAACGCTGCGAGATGGCTAAATTGGTGCCGGACACCATTTGGACCCAACGCTCGTTCGGCGTGTCGGTGGGATAGCCGATGAAGTCGATCTCGCAATCCGGGTTTTCTTCTTCGTACAGCCCGTACATGCCCAGCTCGGCGGGGATCATGGCAATCTCGCCTGCGTACAGGGCTTGACGGTTTTTCGTAAGGCTGGACGTGAAGTCGCTTTCTACCACGATGCCGCGATCGTACAGCTCCTTCAGCACGCCGTAGTACGGCTCCAGCAGCCCTTCGCACGAGGCTTCCCCTTTGACCACGGCTTCGTACTGCGCGCGCTTTTGCCCGGTGCCGAGCACTTCGCGATTCGAAAGCCCCAGTCCCACCTCCTGCACCGAGTATTTCAGGCAGGGGACGAAGGGGCGAATGCCCTCGGCGGATATGGCGTCGCACAGCTCGAACAGCTCTTCGCGCGTTGCGGGGATCTGCCAGCCGTGCTTCTCGAAGAGCGTCTTGTTGTAGAAGATGCCTTTGACGGTGTTGTTGATGGGCAGTTGCCGCAGCGCCCCCTCGGCGCCCAGCGTTTCAAGGGACGACAGGTTGTAGCGGCTGGTGAAGCTTTCGGAGGAAAGGTCGTACGCGTACTCGCTGTTGCCCATGCGCATGGCGCTGAACACAAGGTCGGGCAAGTCCTCGTGCTTGCCCTGTTCCTCCACGTAGGACCTGATCGTGTTCGTGCCGGCGGCGTTGACCGTGACAATCTGGACGTCCGGGAATTTCTCTTCCAAAGCCGCCTTGAGCGGGCCGTCGTTGAAGACGGTGTAGCGGCCGATGGTGACGACCGTCTTGCCCGGCTCCACCGGCTGGTAGGAGACGATCTCGTTCTGGGCGCCGACGCTCTGCTCGGGCGCGGGCGGCTGGCTGCAAGCTGCAAGTCCTAGAAGCAGGGCTGCGGTCGTCAGGGTTGCGACTGCCTTTCGAATGCGCATGCTGGTGCTCTCCTTACCGGTTCAGGTACGTGCGAAACACGTTTTCGATGTCTTCGAGGTTCAGGGGCTTCGCCAAATGATCCTGCATCCCATGGCGAAGCGAGTTCTGCACGTCCTCCTCGAACGCGCCCGCCGAAAGGGCCACGATGGGAATGGTTGCGGCGTCGGGGTGCTCGCTTGCGCGGATGGCGGAGGCAGCCTCGAGGCCGGTCATGACGGGCATCTGGATGTCCATGAGCACGAGCGCGTAGCGTCCCGGCGCCGAGGACGTCACCGCTTCGACGGCTTCGGCGCCGTTGCGAACGGTGTCGACTTCCACGCTGAAGTCCGAGAGCAGATCGACGATGATCTCTCGGTTCATTTCGTTGTCCTCGGCCAGAAGCACGCGCTTGCCCCGGCAGAGGGCGCGCAGGTTTTCTTGGGATTGCGCGCTCGCGGGTCTTGAAACAACGGTCGCGGCCCTTTCCAAGGGGATGTCCACGACGAACGTCGATCCTTTCCCCAGCGTGCTGCTTGCCTCGACGGTGCCGCCCATAAGCTCCACCAAGCTGTGCACGATGGCAAGCCCCAGGCCGCTGCCTACTTGGGCCGAGGTGAGGGACGACCGCTCCTGCTCGAAGGGCTCGAACAGGCGCTTCATGAACGCTTCGCTCATGCCGGCGCCGCTGTCGCGTACGATGAACCGCACGCGCGAGGTCGGACCGTCCTGAGAGACCTCCTCGCAGGACAGGGCGACGTCTCCGTGCTCCGGAGTGAATTTGACGGCGTTCGATACCAGATTCACCAGGCACTGCTTGATTCTGGTCGCATCGCCTACGAAGCTTGTGTGCGAAAGCGCGCGCGGCGCCTCGCGCAGCGTCACGCCTTTCTCCTCGGCGGGCCCGCTTTGCAGCGCGATGACCGAGTCCAGCACATCGGAAAGCAGGAAGGGCTCGTGGGCCAGGGTCATCTTTCCGCCGTCAAGGCGGTTCATGTCCAACATGTCGTTGATGATGTCGATGAGGTATTCGCCCGACTTCTTGGAGCGCTCAAGATGGCCGGCCGCGGTTGCCGGGTCGTCAAGGGAGCGCAGGGCAAGCTCGTTGGAGCCCACGATGGCGTTGAGCGGCGTGCGAATATCGTGGGACATCTTGGTGAGGAAGTCGCTCTTGAGGCTGGCTCGCGCGCTTTCGATCTTCGCCATCTGGCTTTTGCTCACCAGGTGGTAGAGCCACAGCAGCGAAAGCGCTGCGATCGACGCCACGATGAACACCACCAAGGCGATGACGCTTTTCATGCTGGCGAACGTGGCCTGCGCGGTTATCGATACGGGGATGGCCATCACGATGTTGCGGCCTTCGTTGTCGGGAAACGTCTGCAGAAGCCACGTGTCGTCTTGCAGCTTCACGAGCACCTGTTCTTCTTCGCAGTTCAGGAGCGCTTTCTGCAGTTTCTTCACCAGGGCGGGGTCCACGCCGTCGTTGGTTAGGATGCGCAGGAAATTGTGGCTTTTGAAGTGTTCGTTAGCCTGCGACTCGGAAGGGCGCAAAAGGATGACGCCGTTCGTGTCGACCACGTACGAGGCGCCCTGTCCGTTGAACACGGGCAGGATGGCAACGTCTGCGTACTGCTGGGAGTCGACCACCTTCAGAAGGCCCGCGATCTCGACTCCGTCGATGGAAACGTTCTCGACCGGTGCTGCGAACACCCAGAAATCGCCCTTGCTCTGGACCGTGCAGAATTCGGAGCGCACTTCCGTCCAGGTGCCGACGTCCTCGGACAGCATGGAGCTTGACACGACGATGGCGCTTCCGTCCAAGGCAAGGCATCGTCCGTCCTCCGACAGCAGGTGGAACTCGTCCGAGTGGTCCAGCAGCTCGTCTACCTGAGCCATCGAAGTCGCACCTGAGTGCGACAGGAACCGTGCGGCCGTGGCGGTTTCTTCTTCATGGCGCTCTTTCAGCAGGTTGAGCTTCTTCGATATCAGGCTGCTGATCTGCTGCACGGATTCGACGCGCTCCCGATGGATGGAGTTGCTGAGGTCCGTGTAGGAGCGCGCGAAAGCAAAGGTTGCGCAGAGCAGCAAAGCCAAAAGGGCAGCGGATGCTGCCTTGAGCCAAGCCGGTGCCTGAGCGGATGCAGTTCGCGGTTTTCGCGTTCGCCTCATCGGGCTCGATCCTGTCCGGCCGCCGCCTCCTCGGTGTCCGAACCGGGTATTTCCGAAAGCACGGACAGCATTGCGGACATGGACTCGTCGTAAAAGCGGTAGCGGTTGCGGCCCTGCTGCTTCGCTGCGTACAATGCCTGGTCGGCGCAATGGAACAAGTCTTCGAACCGCGTGCCGTTCTGCGGCGCGCGAGCGGCTCCCATGCTGACGGTCATGGGATGGCCTCGGTACGGGTTCCCAAGCGAGCTGAAGATTCGATCGACGGTTGCCGCAGGGTCGGAGGCCTCGACGAACACCAGGAACTCGTCGCCGCCGATGCGGGCGGTGATGCCCGCATCGCGCACGGCGCTCAACACGCGCCGCGCCGTCTCCTGCAAAAGGTCGTCGCCGAACAGATGCCCGTAGCGGTCGTTCGCGCTTTTGAAGAAGTCCAGGTCGAACAGCATGAGCACGAAGTTTTTCCGCGAAGCCGCTTCGTCGAGCGCGTTCTGCACGGCGCTTTTGGCGGCCTTGCGGTGGAGTAGGCCGGTGAGCGCGTCGGTGCTTGCCTGCCAGATGAGCCGATCCAGGTTCACCCGCTCTTCGTGGACGTCCACGCATTTTCCGATGAATCCCGTTAATACCTCGGCATCGTTTCCCAGCCAAAGGGGACGGGCCAGCAGCTTGTGCCACCGCTGCCCGCTGTCTGTGTGCAGCAGGTAATGGGCGCTCACGTTGGGGCTTTCCGGCGAAGCCGAGACGATCAGGTTGCGCAGCTGCTCTAGGTTTTCTTGCGCGACGACCTGGAGCAGCTTGCTGTTTTCAAGCGGGTTCTCGATGATGCTGGGAAGGCCAAGCTGCGACGCGCCCCATTCGGAAAGCGTCAGGACGTCGGTGTGCGCGGCGTATTCGAACTGGATTTCGCGGGACAGGTCGGCGAAGAACTGGTACTTGATGCGCTCCTGCTCGAGCAGCGCCAGCGTGCGGCTGGATACGTTGGCGGTTTGCACCATGGCGCGCGTGATGTCGAGCATCTCCTCTTTGGAGACGTTCCCCAGCGACTTGAGCTTCAGCTCTCGTTTCAGCTGCGGGCCGATGTCGGCCAGGCATTGCAGCAGCAACGGGTTGAACGCGCCGCATTCGCCGTTGAAGATCATGCGCATGGTTTCGTCGTGCGAGATGGCGTCTTTGTAGACGCGCTTGTGCGTCAAGGCGTCGTACACGTCAGCGATCGCCACCACCTGCGCCTCGATGGGAATCTCGTCGCCCGCGAGGCCGTCGGGATAGCCCTTGCCGTCGTAGCGCTCGTGGTGCCAGCGGCAGATGTCGCGCGCCACCCGGACCAGTTCTTCGTCCGGGTAGTAGCGCGTGCTTTCCAATATGTTCGCCCCGGCAACGCCGTGGGTCTTCATCACGGCCCATTCTTCCTCCGTCAGCTTTCCGGGCTTGTTGAGGATCTTCTCGTCGACGGAGATCTTGCCGATGTCGTGCAGCGCCGAAGCGTTGGCGATGAGCGGGATCTTGGGCTGTATGCGCGCGTGCTGATCCGAAATGCGGCAGAGCTGCTCGAGCAGCATTTTCGTGATGGAGCGGATGTTGAGCACGTGCATGCCGCTTTCGCCGTTTCGGAATTCCACGATATGGCTGAGAAGGTCGACCATGATCAGGTTGCCCTTCTCTTTTTCGAGCATCTGCTCGGTGACCATGTTCTCGAGCATCTTTTGCTTGGAGTACAGCAAAACGGTGTTGTCCACGCGCCGTTGGACCGCCTTGGGGTCGAAGGGCCGGCTGATGTACTCGGTTGCGCCCAGGTCGTAGGCGCTGTCGATGTAGGTGGATGCGCTTTCCGCGGAGATGATGATGACCGGGACGTGCTCGAGCCACCTTCTTTTGCCCATGACGGCCAGCGCTTCGAAGCCGTCCATTTCCGGCATCACGATGTCAAGCAGCACGAGGGATATTTCGTGCTCGTGCTCTTGGAACAGCGCGATGGCCTCGCGGCCGTTGCGCGCTTCGAGTATTTCGTATTCGTCGCAGAGGATGTCGGCCAGCATGGAGCGGTTCAGCTCGGAGTCGTCCACGATAAGGATCAGGCTGCGCTCTTTCATGGCCGTTCCGTTTCCGGCTGGGCAAGCAGATCGCCGATGCGGGCCATCGTCTCCCGGTACGCCCGCGCCGTCTCTTCGGCCAAGGGCGCAACGGCGCCGTCTATCGTTTTCGGGCGCAGGGCCTCGGTGAGCCTTGACGAGCAGTCGGTCAGGCGGGTAAGCCCCAGGTTGAGCGCCGATCCCTTGATGGTGTGGGCAGCGCGAAAGGCCGTATCGGCGTCGTTTTCCGAAAGCGCGCGCTGAAGAACGTCCATGGAATCGTCGCGTTGCAGTATGCCCAGATACTTCCGTATGCGGTCATCGTTGCCGATCCTTCGGATGGCCTCGGCGTAATCCGCGCCCAATAGCGCGTAAAAGCGTTGCACCGTCATCGCGCTCGTCTGCTCTCGTGTCGATTGATTACGTAAAAGCAAAGATTACTTTACCGTAAAACGATCGGCGCAACGGGCACAATTTGGACGGAATCGCCGTGGACGGAAAACACGCGCCGCCGCGCTGCGGAGAGGCGCAGCCCCGTCGAGTTATCGCGCCGCTTGCCCGCTGGCCAGCCCGTTGCGGCGAATTGCTGATACTATAGAGCGGTTAACGTGTTGCCGTACCTCTCAAGGAGACCAGCTATGGATGTGACGGAAAAGCGCTACCTGGAACTTCTCTCCCGATCGTTTCCCACAGCCGCCAAGGCTTCGGCCGAGATCATCAACCTCAGCGCCATCCTGAACCTTCCGAAGGGCACTGAGTTCTTCGCGTCCGACATCCACGGCGAGTACGAGGCGTTCTCGCATATCCTGCGCAACGGATCCGGCTCCATCCGTCTCAAGATCGACGACGTGTTCGGCGACGAGCTGAGCAAGGAGGAGAAGCGCTCCCTCGCGACGCTCATCTACTACCCGCGCGAGAAGATGGAGCTGGTCTTGTCCCAGGTGGACGACCCCGAGGCATGGTACGGCGTCATGGTGCCGCGGCTGGTGGCCGTGTGCAAGCGCGCGGCGCGCAAGTACACGCGCTCGAGGGTGCGCAAGGCGCTGCCGAAGGATTTCGCCTACATCATCGAAGAGCTGATGACGGAGAACCGCCACGGGGTGGACAAGCAGGCGTACTACGCCGCCATCATCGACGCCGTCATCCGCACGGATCGCGGCGGCGCGCTCATCGAGGCGCTGTGCCAGCTCATCCAGCGGCTTGCCATCGATCATCTGCACATCGTCGGCGACATCTACGATCGCGGTCCGTATCCCCATATCATCATGGATACCCTTATGGAATACCATTCGCTCGACATCCAGTGGGGCAACCACGATATCGTGTGGATGGGCGCGGCGCTGGGGCAGCGGGGCTGCATCGCGCACGTGGTGCGCAACTGCGCGCGCTACGGCAACCTGTCGATCCTCGAGGACGCCTACGGCATCAATATCCTGCCCCTTGCGTCGTTCGCGCTCGACGCGTACCGGGACGATCCGTGCGTCGCGTTCGGACTCAAGGGAAACCCCGACCTTTCGCCCCAAGAGTTGGAGATGAACGTCAAAATCCAAAAAGCGATGGCCATCATCCAGTTCAAGGTGGAGGGAAAGCTGATCGACGAGAACCCGGACTTCGGTCTGGAGGATCGCAAGCTGCTCGACAAGATCGACTACGAACGCGGCACCGTGATGCTCGACGGCGTGGAGTACGAGCTGACCGACACCGTGTTTCCCACGGTGGACCCGGCCGATCCCTACCGCCTGACTCCCGAGGAAGAGGACGTTGTGCAGCGCCTTGAGCAGGCGTTCGCCGGGTGCGAGAAGCTGCAGCGCCACATGCGCTTCTTCCTTGAGGCGGGCAGCTTGTACAAGGTGTACAACGGCAGCTTGCTGTTCCACGCGTGCGTTCCCCTGAACGCCGACGGGTCGTTGAAGGAAGTGGACGTGTTCGGGCGCACGTACAAGGGCCGGGCGTTGTACGACGCCATGGAGCGCTGGGTGCGCGCGGGCTTCTTCGATCCCGATCCGGACATGCGCAAGCGCGGGCGCGACCTCATGTGGTACCTGTGGCTGGGCGAGGGGTCGCCGTTGTTCGCGAAGAGCAAGATGGCCACGTTCGAGCTGTACCTGATCGCGGACAAGGCCGCGCGCAAGGAGGTCAAGAACGCGTTCTACTCGTACCTGGACGACGAGGCCGTGCTGGCGGGCATCTTCGAGGACTTCGGGCTGGACCCCGACGCCTCGCGTATCGTGTGCGGGCACGTGCCGGTCAAGGTGAAGGACGGCGAGGATCCGGTGAAGTGCAACGGGCGCGTGCTGACCATCGACGGCGGCTTCTCGAAGGCGTACCAGCCCACCACCGGCATCGCGGGCTACACGCTGATCTCGAATTCCTACGGCTTCGTGCTGGCTGCGCACGAGCCTCTTGAGTCGATGCGCGCTGCCGTGATGAACGAGCTGGACATTCATTCGTCGCGCCGCGTGGTCGAGCGCGTGGAGAAGCGCACCTTGGTGGCGGACACCGATACCGGTGCGGTGCTGAAGCAGCAGATCGCCGACTTGGAGCTGCTGTTGGCGGCGTATCGTTGCGGCGAGATCGCCGAGAGCGGGAAGTAGGAAGCATGAACATCCAGGTATTCGGCACGAAAAAAAGCTTCGATACGAAGAAGGCCCAGCGCTATTTCAAGGAACGCCGCGTGAAGTTCCAGTTCATCGACTTGAAGGAAAAGGGCATGAGCAAAGGGGAGCTGGAATCGGTCTGCCGCGCTGTGGGCGGGATCGACAAGCTGGTGGACCCGAAGGCGAAGGATGCCGATCTGGTGGCGCTGCTGGCGTATTTGAGCCCCGACCAGAAGTTCGACAAGGTTTTGGAGAACCAGCACGTTGTGGCGGAGCCGGTGGTGCGCAACGGGAAGCAGGCCACGGTGGGCTACGCTCCGGACGTGTGGGGAAGCTGGGAATAGGCGCGACGCGAGGGCGCGCTGCTGCGGCCGCATGCCCGGGCTGCCGGGCGCGCCGACGTTCGATTCGGATCGCAAGCGTCTGAGGGTTCGGCGTCGAGACGGGTGCTTTCGGCGCGCATCGTGTTGTCCTTTTGTTGTACGCTCTTTCGTAGAATGAAACATTCAATTACGAAAGACGTGGCCGATCAGGCTGGTTCTAACGAAAGGCAAGCCCATGAAACGATGCGTCTCGATAGCCCTTGCGCTCCTGCTGGCCTTCACGACGATTCCCGCGCTGGCGCTCGAGCCGTCGGACGACTCCGCTGCACCGGCGGTTTCCGATGCGGTCGGGCCCGATTCTTCCGAAAACGTCGACGAGGTTGCGCCTGGAAGCGGCGCCTCGCAAGACGATGCGGACAAGCCTCTTGAGGGCGACGGGTCGGGGGAGCCGGATGCGGCGGAACCGCCCACTGGCCCGATCGATGAAGGGTCGGCCGATCAGCGGGCTTCCCTCGGGGAAGGCAATCTTGCCGATGCCGCCGTCGTGGAGGTTGAGCTGGGGGACTTCGTCGTGCGCGCAACGAAGTGGCATCCGACCGAACCGGTTGAAGAGGCGAACGCGCGTCTGGAGAAGACCCTCAAGTTCGTGGCGGACGACGAGGGATCGCCGGAAGGGTCGGGCACTCTGGTGATCGACGCGACGCTCTACTGCGACGAAGCAGGCGAGCGTCAGAGCTCGCCGACCTATGAAGTGAGCATGAAGGACGGCGTTTCGGAAACCAGGGATTCGATCGAAGTGCATGGGATTCGAAATCCCAGCTCTTGGAATGAGACGAGACTCGAGCTGTCCGATGTGAAGATCAGCACGGAGTCGCGTGGCGACGGCGAGAAGGACCGCTCCGTTCCCGCCTTCGCCGTAGCTGCCGATTCGGGCGCGCTCTCCCTTTCGTTGAGCGGCGAGAACTCGTTTACGAGCACGTCTCAGTGCGCGGGCATTCAAAAGGACAACAGCCTGTCGGCTAAGCTTTCCATCTGGACGAGTGACGGGGCGGTCGTGCGTGCGACGGGCGGCGTTTGGGCTGCCGGCATCGGCGGCGGATCCTCGTCGGAATCGATTGCGGGAGGCATGGAATTCGACGGTTTCGGCACCGTCGAAGTTCATAGCAGGACGGACGCGATGGGTGCTGCCATTGGGTCGGGGTGCGCTTCGGGCGGCGATTCGAGCGCGTCCGATATCGTGATCAAGGGCGGAACGGTGAAAGCGTTCGGCGGCTCCGGTGCGGGCATCGGTGCCGGTTCCGCCACCGGGGACAGCACCGCTTCCGCTATACGCATCGTGGGCGGCACGGTGGTTGCGGAAAGCTCTTCGGGCGCCGGCATCGGCGCCGGTTTCTCCGCCGGGGGCGATAGCGTAGCCGCAGGTATCGAGGTGTCGGGCGGGTCGGTGGCCGCTTCGGGCAGATTTGCTTCGGCAGGCATAGGCTCGGGATGGGCGAAGATGCTTTCGTCGGCTACGAACGTCTCGGTCTCGGGCGGTACCGTGAAGGCGAACGGCGGGGGCGGCGCTCCCGGCATCGGGTCCGGTTGTTCCCGTACGGGCAACAGCGTTGCTGCGGGTTTGCGCTTTTCGGGGGATACCGTCGTGGAGGCGCAGGGCGGGAGTTCCTATCGTGAGCAGGTGGAGGGCGGCCGGGATTTCGTGACTGGCGCGGGCGCGGGCATCGGCAGCGGTTGGGCCGAAGAGGGCAACAGCATCTGCAACGGCGTGCACGTGGAGGGCGGTCGGGTAACGGCGCTTGCTGGCGCGGACGGCGAATCCATGGGCGGCGCTCCCGGCATCGGCAGCGGCCCCGCGCCTCAGGGAACGAGCATCGTGAACCAAGATCCGAGCCATGGGGACGTGTTGATCGTTTCCGGCGGGTCGGTGAAGGCGATGGGCGGAACGACCGCGCTTGCGGGCAAGGGACCGCAGGTTCTTGCGGCTATCGGGGCCGGCTCCGCTGGTGTCCGCGAGGTTCGCAACGCTTCCATCGTACCGGCCGAGGGCCTGTGCGCGAATGCGTGGAAGGGCGCGACCGAGCAGACAGCGCAGCAGTTCCTGATCGCGAGCACCGAGCCGTTCGCCATCGACGGCGCAACGCTGTCCGACGCGTATCTTGGCGTGAACGTCGTTCCGGAGCCGAAGCTTACCGTGCAGGGCGGCGCGTACGGCACCGATGCGGACGGCACGATCGTGTTGACCGAATCTGCAGAGTACGTCGTTACGTCGAGCGACGGGGCATCGCGCAACGGCATCCGCGTCGCGGCGGGCGTTTCGCCGACCATCCTGTTCAAGGGCGTGACCATCGACGTGTCCGACCAGGCCGGTCGTGCGGCCTTCCTGGTTCCCGCCGACGCGGGCACGGTCAAGCTCATGCTCGAGGGCGACAACTCGCTGAAGAGCGGATCGGGCTGCGCGGGCGTTCAGAAGGAGGGCGTGTTCGCCGAGCGCGCTGCCGATGCCGAGCACGCTGCGCTTTCGCAGTCTCAGCTGATCGTCGGGAGCGCTGCGGGCCAAGGACGAACGGAAGGCACGCTTGTCGCCGTGGGCGGTAGGGGAGGTGCCGGTATCGGATCCGGGGAGGCCGAAAATGGCAAGAGCGTCACCTCGAACATTCTGATCGAGGGCGCCACGATCACGGCGACGGGCGGCGGCGGTGCTTCCGGCATCGGCTCCGGCAGAGCGCTTACGGGCATGAGTGCGGCTGTCTCGGTGAAGATTTCCGGCGGCACGGTAACGGCGGAGGGGGTTGGCAAAAACGCCGCCCATGCAGCTGGCATCGGGTCGGGTCACGCTCGCAATACGGTGGCCCAAGACATTGAGATCTCGGGCGGGACCGTGACGGCTACCGGAGGCAAAAACGGAACGGCTGCGGGCATTGGCAGCGGCATAGGGGCCACGCGTTCCGAAGCGACGAACATCGCCGTTTCCGGCGGCACGGTGGAAGCCGTCGGCATGGGCGGAGGTTCAGGGATCGGCAGCGGCTACGTGGGACAGGGCGGTGTCACGCACTCGGGCGGTTTGAAGGTCACGGGCGGCGTCGTCAAAGCTCAGGGGGCGGAAGGCGGTTTGGCAAGCGGAGAGTGCTCCTACAAGGTTCCTGCGTTCGGTCCGTCCGCGGTGGCCGACGCGGGCGACAATCCGGCTCGCGCGGAGTTCTCGACGGTGCGGGTCGATGCGGACGATCGAGCCTGGTACACGAGCATCTGGGTGGGTTCGAGCGAAGCCGACATGGAGGCGTTCGGCCTGGACAAGCAAGCGTACCCGTTCGAGTTCGATGCTTCGGAGCGCATGTTCGCGAAGATTGCGGTAACGCCGGGCGTTGCCGAGCGCTTGTCTATTACGACGCTCGACGGGCAGCCGGTTGATGCGAGCGAGTTCAGCTACGATCTGGAGTCGCGGCCGCATACGCTCGAGATCAAGGGTTCGGGGCAGTACCGCGTTTCCATGGCGCCGGGAATCGACGTGAGCCCCCATGCGATCAGCATCGGGCCGGGGGCGTCTCCCGTTCTCCTGCTCGACAACGTGGCTATTGAAGTGTCCTCGAGCGAGCCGGAGTTCGCGGCTTTGAAATGCGCTTCGAAGGCGGGCGACGTCACGCTGTTGCTCAAAGGTCGAAACTACCTTGTCGGAAAAGATGGTCTTATTACCCATGGCGTGCTTGCACCGGACAGGGGATCGCTTACCATCAAGGGCTACGAGCAAGGTGCCTCGCTTGAGGCGGCAGGTTGGAGGGGAGGCGCTGGCATCGGCGTATCCTCGAGGCATGCGGAGGGCAGCGATCATTCGATCGTCATCGAAGGCGCTGACGTGACGGCAAGGAGCGGGGGTTCGGTGCCGGCATCGGCGGTTCGGTCGCCCTGACCGGTCCTAGCTCGGTTTCGGGTATCGTTATCCGCGACAGCAAGGTTGTGGCGGTGGGGGGCAGTGCTGCTCCCGGCGTCGGCAGCGCGTATTCGAATTTCGCAAGCATTGCATCGAACATCGTCATCGAGCGCAGTACCGTAACGGCGATGGGCGGAGCCGGCTCGCCTGGCATCGGCAGCGGCTATTCCCATACGGGCGATTCCGTCGTCTCGGGCGTTTCCATCGTGGACTCAACGGTGGCTGCAACGGGCGGTTCGTCCACGAGGGGCGGATTGGGCGCTACCGCAGATTCCGTTATCGGCGCTGGCGCAGGCATCGGGTCGGGTTGGTCGGAAACGGGCGCGTCCGTGGCCCGCGATATCGTGATCTCGGGCAGTACCGTGGAGGCTCGTGGCGGCAAGGACGGTGAAGGCTTGGGCGCGGGGCCGGGCATTGGCAGCGGCGTGGCGTTTTCCGGCGCCAGCCGCGTGTCGGGCGTGCACATCGAAAGCGGCACGGTGGTCGCTTCGGGAGGAACGACCGCGCGCGTGGGGGCCGGTCCCCTGACGCTTCCCGGTATCGGTGCCGGAACGGGTGCGACTCGTTCGGCCGAGCTGCTTTCCGTGGATCCGGCCGAGGGCCTGTGGGCAAACGTCTGGAAAGGAGCCAGCGCCGACGATGCAAGGCTGTTCGTCGAGAACAGGGCCGAGGCTTTCAGCTTGGAAGGCGTAGAGGACGCGTACGTGAAGGTTGCCTTGAGCGCGGCGGAGACGACGGGCGGCGGGAGCGCTTCCGGATCCAAGCCTTTGCCGGAGCGCCTTGCGCCGACGGGCGACGCAAACGCGCTTCCGGTGACGCTTGCCGTGCTGGCGCTGTCGGGCATCGCATTGTGCGCATGCTTTGCCGTTCGCAGGCGTTCGCGCAGATAGATCGATGGTTGCGCAGGCCGGGACGAGACTTTGGCCTCCAGTGTCCCATCCCGGCCGCGTTTCCCTGCCTTGCTTGCTTTCCGAACGGCGTATGCGGCTACAGGTTAATGCTGTAGGTTGCAAGGGTGTCCCAGGAGTCGTTGTCCATGACCTTGATGGTTCCTTCGACGTTGACCAGGGTCTCGATGCCGCCGCCAAGTTTCTCGTCATCGAAGTACATGAAGGCTTCGACGTATTTGCCCGGTTGCACGGCTTCGCCCAAGCTTGGGTCGATCATCTTGTTGTTGACGGAGAACGTGCCCCAGTCGGCTGACACGTAGATGGCCTTGTCCGTTTTGTTGGTGATTTTCAGGTTGAATCCGGGATCCTTCGCCCAATCGACGTCTTTCCCGGTGACGACGATGGTGCAGATTGCGTCATCGGCGATGGTTTCGTTAAGCGCGACGGACTCGGTGGCGCGCTTGTCGGCATCGTTGCCGTCGGCGGTGGGCTTGCTGGGGGCTTCGGCCGCTGCTTCGCCCTTCTCGAACGTCATCGTGGTGCCTGCCGACGACATGGTCAGCTTGCCGTTCGCAAGCGTCATGTCGCCCGTTTCCCCTTGCAGCGTAAGGGATGCCTTGTCGGCGCCCTTGGCCTGCCAGGTTCCTTCCACACTTTCTCCGAAGATGGAAAGCGCAGCCTTCTCGTTTTCGCTCAGCGTGAGCGTAACGCTCATGCCCATGCTTTCCATGAGGGCTAGGTCTTGCTCGCTTATCGCTTCTCCGTCGCCTGAGCTGGAAACCAGCTTCCACGTGCCGACGAAGTTCTTTCCTGCGTCGTGGCCGCCGCCTCCGCCGCCGCAGCCCGCCAGGGCTAGGCAAAGCGCGAAGGCGCATGCGAGGGCAAGCAGTATCGTTCTTTTCATGATGGTCCATCCCTTCCTGTCGGTTTCTTTCGCGCATCCTGCCGTTATGCGCGGGCGGAGCCGCAGCTTTGGCAGAAATTGCCCGTGTTGGGTGATCCGCACGCGCATGTCCACGCGGCGTTTTCCGGACGCTTCGATCCGCAGTTCTGGCAGAAGTTGCCCATGTTGCTCGCGCCGCAGGAGCACGACCAGCCCGGCTTTGCCGCTTGAGGCGCGGCGGTGGCGTCGACCGTCGGGGTGCGGGGCGCTTCCTGGCCCGCAACGTCGCGCGGGGAAGATGCCGCGGCGGGCTGCTGGGCTATCTGGAACAGGTTTCCCGCGTTCATCCCTCCTGCGGCGCCGGCCATGCCCATGCCCATGAAGCCCATCAGGGCTCCGTTTTCGTTCGACGCTGCAGCGCGCATAGCATCGCTTTGAGCTGCGACTATATTGGCTGCCGCCATAGCGGGGTCGCGCATGACCGCTGCTTTTTGCAGCTCTTTGATCATGGCTTCGTCTTCGGGGGAGGCTGCTATCGAGTTGACGCCGAACGATGCCACGCTGATGCCGCGCAGTTCGGACCAATCCTGCGAAAGCTCTTCGTTGAGGATGTCGGCAAGCTCTGCGGCGTGGCCGGGTATTGCGCTGTAGCGAACGCCCATGCTGGAAATGCGCGCGAAAGCCGGCTGCAAAGCGGTTAAAAGCTCGCTTTTCAGCTGGGAGTCTATGCGGTCGCGCGTATAGGGGTCTTCCACGTTGCCGCATACGTTTTTGTAGAACAGCAGCGGATCGGTTAGCCGGTAGGAGTATTCGCCGTTGCATCGCAGCGCTATGTCCACGTCAAGGCCGATATTGTTATCTACCACGCGAAACGGGACGGGTGAAGCGGTCCCGTACTTGTTTCCGACGATTTCTTTGGTGTTGAAGTAGTACACGCGTTGGTCTTTCGGCGCGTCTGCGCCAAAGGCGAAGCGCTTCCCGACGGCGGCGAAGGAGCGCTTGATGCTCTCGCCAAGGTCGCCGTGGAAGATGCTCGGCTCGGAAGACGTTTCGTAAAGGAACTCGCCCGGCTCGGCGCACACCTCCACCACGGCGCCTGATTCGACGATCATCATGCACTGGCCTTCGTTCACGGCGATGATGGATCCGTCGGAGACGATGTTCTCGCTTCCCGAGGTGTTCGAGCTGCGGCTTGAGGTTCGCTTGCGCCCCTTCGCTGCAAGCGTTCCCGCATCGAGCGCATCGCAGTAGAAGAAATCGCGCCATTGATCGGCCAGCACGCCTCCGAGCGCGCCTGCGCCTGCTTTCAGAAGTCCCATGCGCTTGTCCTTTCCTTCGGCCTTGGCAGGATCGTCGCGTCTTGCCGCACGGCGATCGGTCCGTGCTCTATGCGTTCATCGCCCCGCCGCAGTACTCGCAGCGCCCGCTTGCGTCGGGGACGGTGGTGGCGCCGCAGCAGGGGCAGGTTCGCGCCATCTTCGGCGCCTTAGCGGCAGCGGCGCTTTCGCGGGCGTCCTCGCGAACCTGGGCAAGCGCTTTGCGAATTTCCGTTGCCTGCCGCTCGGCCTCGTTGAACTCGACCGATCCCTGTCGCTCTATGCGGTAGTCGTTCACCTTGAACGTGATCTCGTCGAAGTACGGCGTGTTGACATGCAGCGTGAGGTACATGTCGTACGCTATGTCGTAGCGCGGCGGGTCGTAGCTTTCGCGCTCGCCGTCCTCGGTGCGCCGGTAGATCTCGGTACGTGTTTCCCTGATTTCGGTATCGCAGCCAGTGACCTGGGAGAACTCAAGTACGTCGGGGTTGGCGTCGCGCCAACGACTCGAGGACGTTACCAGGAACCGCTGAGCGTCCTCGTCGAGCAGCACCTTCGTCGATCCGCCGAGCGTGCGCGTGACGTTGAACGCCGCCACGCTTTCCTTGTTGGCTTCGCGGCTTGCAAGCTGTTCGCGCACTTGCTCGACCGTGCTGAAGCGCCGTTCGCTGAAAAACGGCGACAGGTTTCCGGCGCACTCCTTGCAAAGGTTGCCGTCTTCGAGCTTGCGGTTGCCTAGAAGGCCTATGTCGCTATTGCAGATGCTGCAGGATTTCTTCTCGAATATCTTGCCGAACAGACCCATGGAGCGCTCCTTTCGCGTTCGCGCCCGCCCAAGCGGCGCACGTGCTGGCTCATGGGATCATGATGGCTTGTAGGAGCTGGCGAAAGAACTGCCCTATGGCTCAGAATCGCAAGGAAAACGAGCCGTGCGGCTCGAATTTCGCTCGATTGACGCCCGGCGATGCCGTCGCGGCGCCGGGCGGGATCGCGCGCGTTCGGCGGCCTG
Source organism: Paraeggerthella hongkongensis (assembly GCF_003340345.1). Lineage (GTDB taxonomy): Bacteria > Actinomycetota > Coriobacteriia > Coriobacteriales > Eggerthellaceae > Paraeggerthella > Paraeggerthella hominis. The sequence continues at coordinate 58,598 of NZ_PPTQ01000002.1, forward strand.
CCGTTTCGATCGAATCAATTAGAATCGGTGCGATCGTCGGCGCGTATGGTGGGAACCACGGCGCCGCTTGCCACGGCGTGTATGGCGAGCCGCAGGATGTTGTCGTATCCCGTTTTCGCAAGAATTTCGGATATGTGGCGCTTGAGGGTCCCTTCGCTCAGGTAGAGCGCCGAGGCGATCTCCTTGCGCGTTTTCGTTTTGCATACCAAGCGAAGGATTTCCATTTCGATATCGGTAAGGGCGCTTGCTCCAGAGAACATGCCGGGCGCGTGGCGGGGGAAGGTCGAGTAGCCGTCCATGGTCGACCGTATGATTCCCATGAGGTCGTCGGTCCCGATGTTCTTGTAGACGAACCCGTCCGCTTCGGCTTCCTTGGACTGATCGATGAAGGTGACTTCGGGCATGCCCGTCATGACGATTACCTTGATTTCGGGGCGCTCCTGCTTGATCTTGCGCGTTGCCGCGATCCCGCTGGAGTCGTTTTCCGTGCACACGTCCATGAGGACAAGGTCGGCTTTCAGGCGAATGGCCGCATCGGGAGCGAGCGCCGCGTCGGCAAGCTTGCCCACCACGTTCATGTCGGCCTGCGAATCGATGGCGTGCGCCAGCGATTCCCGCAGTATCGTTTGGTCTTCGACGATTACGATTCGCATCGGAGTCCACCTTCCTTTCTCGGTACGCTCACGCGTAGCGTGAACGGCGGCCCAACATGAAAGCGGAACGTGCCGCCAAGCGCCTGCGCCGCGCGGCGCATCCCCGACAGCCCCGTCCCTTCGCGCACCGGCTTCTCCAGGGAAACGCCGTCGCTTTCCACGACCAGCTCGACGTGCTCGCGGGTTTCGCGCACGGTCGCCGAAACCGTTGACGCCTGGGCGTGCCTTGCCGCGTTGGTGGTCGCCTCGCGTACGACGCTTACGAACAGGCGCGCCGCCTCAGGGTCTTCGGGAAGCTCGCCTTCCACGTGAAGGTCGATGCCCACAAGCGAGAACGCGTCGGCCACGGCGGCAAGATCGGCTGCGGGGTTGGACGTGACGCGCGACGAAAGGCTGTCCAGGATCGTGCTGAGGAGCTCTCGGACGTCCTCGAGCGCGTCGGGCGAAACATGCCCGTCTTCAAGGTAGCGGTGCAGGATGGACAGGCGTTGACCCACAATGTCGTGCACGTGCGACTTCATGCGCAGAAGCGTTTCGTTCTCCACCGTTTCCTGCAGGTTGTCCAAAGAGCGCTCCAACTCGGCCCCGGCTTTCTCGAGCAGGCGGTTGCTTCGCTCGATGTTGAGGTTCAGATGCTCGTCCTCCGTGACGTCAAGCGCTACGATCAGCTGATAGGGGCGCGTGCGAAGCGTCACCTCGTTCAGAGCGAACAGCCTGATCTCGTTTTCGGAAAGGGCTATGCGCACCCCTTCGGGCAAAAGGGCGTTCGGCGCATCGCCTGCAGAGGCCCGCGCGCGCAGCGTTTTCCATAGGTCGCGGGTATCGGCAAGGTCGGCCGGAAGGCCCAGGCTCCGAAGCGATGCGCGCATCGAGTCGTTCATGAACGCTATAGCACCTGTTTCATCAGCGTAGAGCACGCCTTCAGGCAGGATGTCCAGCGCTTCCACCATTGCGAAACGCGATACCGACGTGCGCGCTTGGCGGGTGTCGAGCACGAGCGCGCTTGAAATCCGGTAGAGGAAGAACGCCGCGTCGAGCACAAGGGCGATCCACCAAAGGTCTCCAAGGAAGCGAAGCGCAAACGGCGTGCAGGCCAGCAAGACGGCAAGCTCGAGGGCCATGCGCGGTCGGCGCAGCGAAGCGCCCAGCGCAAAGGCTGCGACGTTTCCCCAAAGAAGCGGTTCCAGGGGCAATCGGGCAACCGCCATTCCAATGAACCAGGTTCCGTCGGTTGCCCATGGCTCGAAGGCCATGCACGTCGAAAGGCACAGATGGACGACCAGCGCCGCTTCGTAGGCAAGCGCGCGCACTGGCGTTGCGGCTTCGCGACGCGCGGCGAACAGGCACGCGTGCGCTGCCTGCCCCACGGTCAGCAGAAAGAACAGCGCCGTCAGAAAGATGGCGACCGCGTGGTCCAGGGAAGATGCGGGGCCCATCAAGCCTCCTTCCTGGATGCGAGAACCGTGAGACGCATCTGGTCGTCCGAAACGTCCAGGCGAAACGCCGCGTCGCGCACATCGAGGGCGGCTTGCAGCGCGTCCGCGTGCGCTTGGAACGCCTTGCTTCGCTCCGAGCTTTGCAGGACCGCGCTCAATTCGACGTGCCGTGCGCCGTGATCATGCAGGTAGACGGCTAGCAGGGGATCCTCGCATGAAAGCGCTATCAGGCCAAGGCCGTGCAGGCAGTCGTGCAGAACGTCCATGGCGGCGGCGGAAAGGGTCGCCTCGGTGTCGACGGTAACGATGCAGTCGACGCCGATCGCCCTCAGATCGGCTGAGGTTTCGCTTGCCGCAAGCTGGAACCTTCGCATGTTGAAATGATCGGCGCTCTTTTCAGCGAAGAGCAAGCTCGCTTTGCGCTTGCAGTAGGCTACGAGGAGCTTCACCCTTGTCAGCTTGGCGTGTCGTGCGTGAGCGCTGGGCGGGTCGTTTCCTTCGGGAAGGTCCGACAGAAGGAGCTTGATCTCGTCGGTTGTCGCGATCAGCGATTGCTCTACCTGGGCGAAGAGCTCTTGCTCGGCTTTCTGTCGGTAGAGGCGGCTTTGGATGGCGCGGCTTCGCTCGAGCATGAGGTTTCGGCGGCGAAGGACGTTTTGCTGATGTTCGAGGCGCCTGCGCCGTTCGACGGTGGCGGTAACGTCCTTCGAAAAGCTCACGGTGCCGCCCGTGATCCGATAGCTTTCCGATACGGTGAACGTTGGGCGCTCGTCTTCGGCGGACGAGCGGGCGTCGCGCGCGACGGGCGGCGGAAGGTCCGCGCGGTCGGTCTTGAATTCCTCTCGGCACCCGAGCGAGCGTATTCTCAGGTCGAAGGGGAGTTTGCGAAACGCTTCGCCGTACCAGACGTACGAGGGAAGCAGGCCGAAATCAAGGCAGAGCTCCAATCCCACCAAGACGATGATGGAAAAGCTGAACGCCAGGTTGGTCGTTTGCATCCCGGCGGCGCGCAGGGCGTACAGCAGCGCGTAGCAGAAGCCGGAACAGGCGATGACCAGGACGGGTGAGAAAGCGCTGCGAAGCTGGTTGCGCGCCGCAACGAACAGCACCCCGAAGTACATCGTGAAAAGCGAGACGATCCACGCGAATACCGCCCAATACCCTGCGACGTAGGAGTACGCGCCGTCCCATGAGCCGCTGCCGGGTTCGACGTCGAATGCGAAAACCAGGTGGTGCAGGTTGTTGGTAAGGACCAACCCGAGCAGCAGGCAGTCCACAACGATGACTGCGCGCTTGATTGCGCGCGCAGTTGGCGCGCGGTCGATTGCGGCCATGCGCAAAGCGCTGAAAAGGCACAAGGTTGGGACGAATATCATGGGGACGTAGTACAGGTACCAGTACGCGATGGTCAGGGATTCGTTTGCGGTCCTGTATTTCACGAGCACTTCTCCCAGCCAGCATATAAGCAGAATCGCGATGATCACGAGGTAGCGTTTTGTGGCGGCATCCGAGCACCGCAGGCAAACCGAGAACGTCCAGACAACCAGCAGGGGAGCAAGAAGGATCATCGCGCCTGCTGCGTCGGCCGGTCCAAGGTTTGCTCTCGGCTGCGAAGGCTCGGGCGCGGGCGCGTTCGAGAAGAGCTGCAGCGAAACGACTGCGGCCGCGAGAACGACCGCGCCGATGAGGGCGCACGCGCGCACGCGCCTGTCGAAGCGGCTGCTTTCCGTTGCTCGTTTCCCCGTGGATGCGATGGTCCCCTCACCTCCCCGTATCCTGATAGCAGAATAATGGCTGATGCCCTTGCGGGTTACAAGGCTTTCGGGTGCATTGTTGGAGTGTTGTCGACTTGAGGGCTCGAAGCGTTCGGCTTTCGAGTCCCGCTTTTCTTCGGGAGCGTTGCGTGGCGCACCGGGGACGTGGTTCGCAAGGGCGACTGCGCCTGCAGGGCCTCTTTCTCTTTCGCGTTCACTTTGCGACGACGGTCGGCCGCCCGTTCCACCCAGGCGTCGCGCGCCTTCTCGCTTTTGAATTCGTGCAGTACCGGCGACGTTTTCACGAACTTTTGCCCCATGCCCATTTCGTGACTGTCTTGGACCGCGTAATATGCCTTGGCCTTCATGACGCTGCTCCGATGCTCGTTGGAGAAGATGGGGCAGGGTGGAAGCGCCCTGCGGCCCGCACCTTCTGTAGGCGTTGCTTGTTTGAAAGTTAGTTTATACTAACTTTGAGGAGATGCAAGAGCGTCCCATGCGCGCGGGGACGCTATGCGGGCTGCTGCTCCAGGGGAATGGCGATGCGGGCGACGAACGCGCCGCCGACGGTTTCGTACAGGGACATGCCCCCGTGCTTTTCCACGATGGCGTCCACGCTTTTGATGCCGAAGCCGTGTCCTTGTTCGGACGTCGTCGGTCTGTCGTTTTCCATGGTCACGGTCTTGCAGCAGGGGTTTTCGACAAGGACCAGCAACGTGCGGTCGTCGGCGCTCGTAATTGCCAGGCGAACCTCGCGGTTTCGACCGTCGTGCACGTTCGCGCAAGCGGTCACGGCGTTTTCCAGCAGGTTCGACAGCAGGGCGCACCACTCCGTGTCGCTTAGCGGCACGTGTCGGGAAAGGCTCGCCGTTACCTGCATCGACACGCCAAAGTGATGTGCCTTTGCGGAAAACGAGGACAGTATCAGGTTCGTCGTCTCGTCGTTGCAGAACCGCTGCGGAGTGATGTCGTCAAGGTCGGCTTCGATTTCCGCTAGGTACTCCTTGAGCTTTTCGGCGTTGCCTTCAGCAACCAAGTTGCTGACAAGCGCAAGGTGGTGGCGCATGTCGTGTCGGTAGGCTGCCGTTTGCGCGGTTGTCTCGCGCAATCGGCTGAGCTCGAGCTTGGCCTGGTCGAGCTGCGCTGCGGCGGCTTGCTGTTCCTGAAGCAGCACCTGCTTTTCGCGCGTGTTTTTGAATACGCGAAAGACCAGGTAGTACGACAGCACCGTAAGCACAAGGGGTACCAGGCGCGCGTTCAGCCCGGCAGGCAGGTCCGTGATGGAGAAGCTGCCCCGCGTTGAGAACGCGTACAGTTCGTACGTCAACGGAATCAGGGAGAACCGAGCGAAATCGCCGGGTTCGCCGTGCTTGAGCGCGTAGGCGACCAGGTTGCGGAATCCCTTTGCGGCCACAAGAAGCATCAGCGCGCACGTTGCGGCAAAGATGGCCAGCTCGGTCCAGGGCCCGGTTTCCCCGAATAAGCGCGCGACCGAATCCACGATAACGGGGACGGCGCAGGACACGAATGCGGTGAGGAACGCGAACGCCACCTTCCATCCACGATACGGGGAGATGATCGAGAATCCGATGAGAATCGGGACGTGCATGATCAGGGCGTATGCGTGCGCGTAGGCGGTGCGCCCGAACAGAAGGAACACGGCGACGTTGACGATGATTGTGCCAAGGGCGAATGCGATCGCGATCTTCTTGCGCTGCGGCGGGATCTTGGCGGGCTGCACGTCGAGCAATACCCACATGAAGGCAACGGCGTAGACGGGCAGGATGAATACGGGTACGAGCGACATGCCGTTACGCCATTTCCGCCTGCATGAACAACCGCTTCAAGTAGGCGGCTTTGACCTCGCCGAACAGTCTGCGCGATACGGGGACTGACTCGTCCGAGAACGTGCGCAGGCTTAGCTTCTCCAGCCCTTGAATCTGATCAAGATTGACGATGAACGCCCGGTGGGTTCGGATGAATTCGGGTCGGCTGAGAAGCTGCGGCTCGTAGTCCGAAAGCGACCCGGCAACTTCTCGCACGCTCTTGTCGGTCAGGTGGAAGCGTACGGTTCGGTTGAGCACTTCGACATAGGCCATGCGCGCGAATGGGATGTTGGCGGCCCCGCTCTTGAGCTTAACAGCCAGCCCCGCGTCGTGCCCTTCGATGTGCAGCCGCAGCTTGTCGAGCATGGGGAGCAGCTTGTCGTAGCTCACGGGTTTCAGAAGGTAATGGAACGCGTCGACCTCGTAGCTTTGAACGGCGAATTCGGGTGATGAGGTGAGAAACGCAATCTTGACGTTTTCGTCGAACTCTCGGATTTCCCGAGCGATCTGCATACCGTCGACGAAAGGCATCATGACGTCGAGCAGCAGTAGGTCGAAAGCCTCGTTGCGCACGTCATCGAATAGTGCAACGCCGCTGGTGTAAGCGGCGAGGGAGAGGCTGGCTTTCGTTTCCCGACGGTATCTGTCGAGCAAGTTCGCGAGCACCGCCAGGTCTTTGGGGTTGTCTTCGCAGAGTGCGATGCGCACGGTGTTGCCTTTCTGGCCGGTGTTGAGTTCCTTGGGGTATCGTCGTTGAACGCAACTGGAAACGTCACCGCTTTTCCCGTTCCGTTCATGTTTGAAAATCTTACCGTTTGTGCAGAAAACGGTTTGCGTATTGAATTATATGACATGATTGCCCTCAAAATGCATGAAATTAAACGAAAGGAAAGCCGATGGGTAAACGATGGGCGAGCGCGTTTGCGGGAGCGGTCCTGCTGCTTGCTTTGATGCCGGTGGCGGCGTTTGCGGCGGAACCCGCTGCGTCGTTTGGCGGCGGCACCGGGTTGGAGGACGATCCGTACCTGATCGAGAACGAGGCCCAGTTGCGCGCCATGGGAGCCGGACTGAACGACGGCACCCTCTCGAACGCGAGTTTCAAGTTGACGGCGAACATCGATCTCGCTGAGGCTTGGGATGCTCCTTGCGGGACGTATTCCGGCACCTTCGATGGAGGCGGGAGGACGATCTCCGGCTTGGTTGTCAACGGCGGCGCTTCGCAGGCGTCGTTGTTCGGCATGGTGAAGGGCCGTATCGTGAATCTGGGGTTGGCGGACGTTGCTGTGACCGGGGGGAACTACGCTGGAGCTTTGGCGTCGGAGTTGCGGGGAGGCGTCGTTTCGCGTTGCTTCGTTTCGGGTGCGGTCAGCGGCAATGACTCCGTGGGCGGGTTGGTCGGCGCTGCTACCGGCCGCGCGCTTATCGAGAATTGCTACAGCACGGCTTCCGTGACCGGATCGGCAAGCTCTATTGGCGGCATTGCGGGCTTCGTGCGCACGGGTGTCAATATCTCGTATTCCTATAGCACGGGCATGGTGCAGGGGAAAGAGGTGGTCGGCGGCATCGTGGGCAACGTGGACAACTACCAGGGCGAGAATACCATCAAGAATTGCGCCGCGCTCGGTTCGTCCGTTATTGCGACGAGCGGTGCCTCGTCGGCAGGTCGCGTCTGGGGCAACGCTGTAAATGAAAACGTATTTACAGCTTCGAATAATTATGGGTTTGCGGGCATGAGCGTTGGCATTGGGTCGTCTGATATCGCGCCTGAGAAGGGTGCCGAGACGAAGGACGGCGCGGATGCATCCGCAACGGACATCGTCGACGCATCGTGGTGGCAGCGTCAAAACGGACTCGGGTTCATGGCGGCTCCTCTGGGCGCTTGGACGTTTTCCTCTGGGAACCTGCCTGTGCTGATGGGCGAGAAGAACCCGATTCCCACTCATATTGCGTCCGAGGCCGTGTGCACCGTTTCGTTCGACGTTGCTGGCGGCAGCGCCGTGGAACCCCAAACGGTTAAGGCCGGATCGAAGGTCGCCAAACCGGTCGACCCGGTAAAGAGCGGCGCGACGTTCGGCGGATGGTGCAAGGATTCCGCATTGACGGTTCCGTGGGATTTCGAAAGCGATACGGTTGCCTGCGATACCACGTTGTACGCGAAGTGGACGGCTTTGGCGCCGGTGTACGTCGACCGCACCATCGTGGACGAAAAGAGCTTGGTCCAGGTGAGTGGGAAGCTGACCGAGGGCGCTGTGCTCGAAGTGGCGCCCTTGTCCTCGGGCGCTGCGTACCAGGCGGTTTTGGCGCAGGCCGGCCGTGAGGGGCACGACGTGCTTTCCGCGTACGAGGTGCGCTTGACGGGCGGCTCGTACGAGGGCGCGTTGCGGCTGTCGTTCCCTTTGGATAGGAAGCACGATGGGGAAACGGTCACGGTTCGCCATCTGAAGGCGGATGGGACCTTGGAGACGATGACGGCCGAATGCGCGAACGGGAAGGTGCTGGTCAGCGTGGGCGAGCTTTCATCTTTCGCCTTGACGGTGCCAAAGGACGTGCAGGACGGCAAGATCGTGTCGGCGGCTGAGGCTCAGCCTAAGACGTTGGTTAAAACGGGAGATACGTCGAACATGATAGCTATGGCCTTGATCGCGTGCGTTGCGTTCGGCGCCGTTGCGCTGGGCGCGGTTGGTGTACGCAAGCGCAGCGAATAACGAAGAAGGAAGCGAGGGATCTGCTGGCAGCAAGCGTTGCCTTGTTTGGGTCCTTTCCAAGAAAATGGAGGATGACATGGAAAAGAGCGGGTCTCAGAAGGTTCTCAAGGTTATTTCGATCATCATGATTGTGCTGGGCGTCCTGGGGGTTGTATCGGGGGCGTTGCTGCTGGCCGGAGGCGGTGCTTTGGGCGTATCGGGTATCGATACGGCAAACGACGATGCCGCCGTTGCGGGTGGATTGACTATGATCGTTGGGTTCGGCTTGCTTTTGTCGTCCGCTTTCAACCTGGTCATCGGCATTTTCGGTCTGCGTGGGGCGAACAACCCCAGCAAGATCGGCGCGTTTTTCGTTCTGGCGGTTCTGGGCGTGGTGTTCGGCGCGCTCAACCTAGTAGGCACGTTTCTCGGCGGCGCGGAGCTCTCGTCCATCGTGAGCGCGATCGTGTCCCTGGCTCTGCCCATTGCGTGCGTGATGCTTGCGAACAACATCAAGCATCGGGAAATGCGCTGGTAGAAAACTGCTTTCAACTGCGGGGTCGTATGCGGTTCGTGCGGCCGCATAAGCCCCGCAGTTCGCATTTCATCGGTTATTTCGCCGCTCGTGCTTTCGCGCGGGCGGTTTTTTCGTATGATGGTTCCGCCCGTTCGGCCGAGGCATGTGCGCCTGGTCGGGGCATCTTCATTCCGACACTGTTACATGAATCAAAAGGTGGGTTCGTTATGACGAAGAAGGTGCTGGTTTCCGAGAAGCTGGCCGAAGCCGGCCTTGCGGTGCTGCGCGACAAGGGCATCGAGGTCGACGTCAAGCTGAAAATGACGCCCGAAGAGCTGCTTGCGGCCATTCCCGAGTACGACGGGCTCATCGTGCGGTCGGCCACGAAGGTCACGCGCGAGGTGATCGAGGCTGGCGGCAAGCTGCGCATCATCGGGCGCGCGGGCGTAGGCGTGGACAACGTCGACGTGGAGGCCGCAACCGAGCGCGGCGTCATCGTATGCAACGCGCCGACGTCGAACATCGTGTCGGCCGCCGAGCACACCATGGCCCTCATGTTGGCATGCGCGCGTAACATCGCGCCTGCGAACGCGTCCATGCATGCGGGCGTGTGGGAGCGCGCCAAGTTCACGGGCGTCGAGCTGTACGAGAAGACGCTGGCCATCTTCGGCCTGGGCCGCATCGGTGGCTTGGTCGCCGAGCGAGCCCGCGCGTTCGGCATGAAGCTGATCGGGTACGATCCGTACTGCAGCCCCGAGCGTGCCGAGCAGCTGGGCGTGACGCTGTACGACGACGTGAACGCCATCGTTCCGCTGGCCGATTTCATCACGGTTCACCTGCCCAAGACCAAAGAGACCATCGGCATGTTCGGGCCGGAGCAGTACGCCGCCATGAAAGACGGCGTCATCTTGGTCAACGCTGCGCGCGGCGGCATCTTCAACGTCGATTCGCTGGCCGATTTCCTGGCGGCGGGCAAGATCGGCGCGGTGGGGCTTGACGTGTACGAAACGGAGCCGTGCCGCGAGAGCCCGCTGCACGAGTTCGAGAACGCCATCCTCACGCCGCATCTGGGTGCGAGCACGCTCGAGGCTCAGCTGCGAGCGGGCGTGCAGACGGCCGAGTACGTGGCGGCCGGCCTGGAGGGGTCCATCGTTCCCACGGCGCTCAACATGGCTCCCGTGCCGCCCGAGGTCATGGACACGGTGGGACCCTACGTTCCCGCCTGCCAGATGATGGGCAGCATGTTGTCCCAGATTCACGGCGAGGTTCCGCAGTTCTTGAAGCTGACGGCGGCGGGCGCGCTGGCGAACGCCGACCTGTCCATTCTGGTTGCCGGCATGCTCAAGGGGCTGCTGTCCTACCAGAACACGGCAACGGTCACCCCGGTGAACGCCGAGGCCGTAGCGAAGCGCCACGGCATTCGCATCGATACGCTGTCGAACGCCGACGCCGCCGGGTACGCTTCCACGGTGTCCATCGTGGCCGACGGCACCGAGGTTGCGTGCACGCTGGCCGGCGAGGCGCAGGCGGCGCGCCTGGTGTCGCTTTTGGGGTACAAGATGGACATCGCCCCGGCGTCGCAGTCGCTCGTGTTCGAGTACGAAGACGCGCCGGGTCGCGTGGGCACCATCGGGACCATCTTGGGCGAAGCGGGCATCAACATCACCACGATGCAGATCGGCACGAAGTCGGAGGAGCGCTGTGCGCTTGCATACATGAACGTGGAGGGTTCGGTCGACGAGGACGTGCTGGCGAAGCTGCGCGCGGGTTTGGCCGACCTCAAGAACCTCTGGTACATCAAGCTGTAAGATCGGGGGGAGAAGTTGCAGCGGTGCTTCAGAGAAGCGCCGCTCGCCTCCCTTTACGGTCGGTTTCCCGGAATTGACCGGAGCTCGAAGAATCCCAATTGAATCGGTTGGCTTAATTAGCTATGATTATCAAACCAATTTGAGCAGCCTGCCGCCCGCGGCGCCTTTCGGCGAAGCGGGCGGCAGGCGTATGACGGGAAGGAATGAGCACATGACGCGCAAGATCGATATCTTCGACACCACGCTGCGCGACGGCGAGCAATCGCCGGGCGCATCCATGAACACCGAGGAGAAACTGGTGGTCGCGCGTCAGCTGCTACGTCTGAACGTCGACGTCATCGAGGCGGGTTTCCCCATTTCGAGCCCGGGCGATTTCGAGAGCGTCCGCCGCATCGCCGAGCTGGCGGGCGATCAGGCCGTCGTGTGCGGTTTGACGCGCGCGGTCGAGAAGGACATCGATTCGGCAGCCGACGCGCTTCGCTACGCCAAGCGCCCGCGCATTCACACGGGCATCGGCGTGAGTCCGAGCCATTTGCGCGACAAGCTGCGCATCACCGAAGAAGAGTGCATCGAGCGCGCGGTCAAGTGCGTGAAGTACGCGAAAAAGTACGTTGAGGACGTGCAATTCTACGCCGAGGACGCGGGCCGTTCCGACTACGATTTCCTGGTGCGCGTGATACAGGCCGTCGTGAACGCGGGCGCCACCGTGGTCAACATCCCCGACACGACGGGCTATTCGCTGCCCGAAGAGTTCGGACAGCGCATCAAGTACCTGGTCGACGGCGTGAACGGCATCGAGAACGTGAAGATCGCCGTGCATTGCCACAACGATCTGGGCATGGCCACGGCGCTTGCCATGGCCGGCGTGAGAAACGGCGCCCGCCAGGTCGAGTGCACCATCAACGGCCTGGGGGAGCGTGCGGGCAACACGGCCATGGAGGAAGTGGTCATGGCCATCAGGATGCACGAAGAAGAGCTGGACGCGCACACCGACGTGAACACGCGCGAATTCGTGAAGGCCAGCCGCTTGGTGTCGTCCATCACCGGCATGAACGTGCAGGCCAACAAGGCTATCGTGGGCGCGAACGCGTTCGCGCACTCCTCGGGCATTCACCAAGACGGCGTGCTGAAGAAGCGCGACACCTACGAGATCATCGATCCGGTGGACGTGGGCGCGGGCCAGAGCCAGATCGTGCTGACGGCGCGTTCGGGCCATGCGGCGCTCAAGCATCGCCTGGAGGAACTGGGCTACGACTTCGAGGGCGAGGCGCTCGATCAGGTGTACGAGGCGTTCCTCAACCTGGCCGACAAGAAGAAGGAAGTCTACGACGAAGACCTGGAGAGCCTGATCAACGAGCGCGATCGCAACGAGCGCGCGCTGTACACGCTCGAAGCCATTCAGATCAGCTGCGGTTTCCCGCTCACCCCGACCGCAACGCTCACGCTGCGCGATGCCGAGGGCGAGGTTCGCACGGTGTGCGAGTACGGAACCGGCCCCATCGACGCCGCGTTCAAGGCCGTGGACAAGATCGTGCAGGTGGGCAACGACCTGACCGAGTTCACGGTGACCTCCGTCACGCGCGGCATCGACGCCTTGGGCGAGGTGACCGTGCGCGTGACGGCCGAGGGCGGGGACGCCTATACCGGCCGCGGGGCGGACGGCGACATCATCGTCTCGTCGGCGAAGGCGTACCTGAACGCCTTGAACCGACTGCTTTTGGACAAGCAGCAGCGCGCGTAAGCGTTTCGGCTGCGTGCAAGCTGCTGGCAAGGACCGACGAGGGGTGCGCTGACGAAGGTTGGCGCACCCCTCGTCGCGTTGCTGGGGCGCGGGCGTGCCGGGGTGCGTTGCGCTCGATGCGACGCTTGCGCGCCGGACTCCCGGTTTCCGCGGCTGGCTTCCCGATCGGTTTTTTCGCCTTTCGTCTTGGAACAGCTTCCGTTCGCCTGTAATTGACACCTGATCACCCACGTTTACGGACCGTTGACGATTCTTCATGAGAAGACGACTGACAGTTCTGCTGCTCGCGGGGTATGCTAGAGAAAGCGATCGAGGTGAATCGCTATCCTGAACGCATCGCATGCGCTTCCAAGAGAAAGGATGCACAAATGAACAATCCTGCTCAGGAATCCTATCAACTCTACATCGGGGGCCAGTGGGCCGACGCGTCCGACGCCGCGACGCTCGATGTCTACTGCCCTGCAAACGGAGAGAAGCTCTCCACGATTGCCGACGCTTCGAAAGAAGACGTCGAGCGCGCCGTCGACGCCGCATGGAAGGCTTTCGAGACCTGGGGCAAGACCGACAAGGCCGAGCGCGCGATCATTCTGAACAAGATAGCCGACGTCATCGAGGAGAACGCAGAGCATTTCGCCCTGCTGGAAACCCTTGACAACGGAAAGCCCATCCGCGAGACGCGCGCCATCGACGTGGCTTACTCCGTCGACCACTTCCGTTACTTCGCCGGCGTGCTTTTGGCCGACACGGGCGAGGCCGACATGCTGCCGGGCAACATGATGTCGCTTGTGGTCCACGAGCCTATCGGCGTGGTGGGCCAGATCGTGCCGTGGAACTTCCCCTTCCTCATGGCCGCCTGGAAGCTTGCTCCGGTGCTGGCTGCCGGCGACTGCACGGTGTTCAAGCCGTCTTCTACTACGTCGTTGACCGTGCTCGAACTGGCTCGCTTGACCCAGGACATCATTCCCGCCGGCGTGTTCAACGTGGTGACGGGCCGCGGCTCCAAGTCCGGCCAGTACATTCTGGACAACCCCAAGATCAGCAAGCTGGCGTTCACCGGCTCCACCGAGGTCGGTCGCGACGTCGCCCGTGCGGCGGCCGAGCGCCTTATTCCGGCTACGCTCGAACTGGGCGGCAAGTCCGCGAACATCATCTTCCCCGATTGCAAGTGGGACATGATGCTCGACGGCGTGCAGCTGGGCATCCTGTTCAACCAGGGTCAGGTATGCTGCGCCGGCAGCCGAATCTTCGTGCACGAGGACGTCTACGATAAGTTCGTCGAAGATGCCGTCAAGGCGTTCGAGAACGTGCGTGTTGGCTTGCCGTGGGAAGACGACACCCAGATGGGAAGCCAAATCGACGAGCGCCAGATGAACAAGATCCTGGAGTACGTCGAGATCGCCAAGCAGGAGGGCGGCAAGGTGCTCGTGGGCGGCGAGCGAGCTACGGAAGGCGAGCTGGCAAAGGGCGCGTTCCTCAAGCCGACGCTGCTGGAGGTGCCGAACAACTCGTGCCGCGTGGCTCAGGAGGAGATCTTCGGGCCGGTGGCCGTGGTCATCAAGTTTAAGGACGAGCAAGAGGTCATCGACATGGCCAACGACTCGGTCTACGGCCTGGGCGGTGCCGTGTGGACTCGCGACATCAACCGCGCGTTCCGTGTTGCCCGAGGCGTGAAGACGGGCCGCATGTGGGTGAACACCTACAACCAGATTCCGTCGGGCGCGCCGTTCGGCGGCTACAAGCAGTCCGGCATCGGTCGCGAGACCCACAAGGTGATGCTCGAGCACTACACGCAAACGAAGAACATCATGATCAACCTGGGCGAAGAGCCGAGCGGCTTCTATCCCCAGAAGTAAGCGCTGCAAGCGGTTCGCGCTTCAACCTTCGAAGGGGTCCGGCATTGCGTCGGGCCCCTTTTGCGTGGTGCGCCAACGGTTGGCGAGCGGTCGGATCGGGCGCGCTCTTCCTGCGAGCGAGGGCTTTCGGCGCGCGTTTGCTTCCTCGCAAGCCGGCTTGCGCGCGAAAAACCGCCGTCGCTGGCAGGTTTTGACGGTTAGAGGTTGTCGTTCTCGTCGTTGCGTGCGCCGCTGCTCGGAACGTATTTTGTTTTGCCAGGTCACAGCTTTGGTCTGCGGTATTGCCTTTTCTCGGGCGCGCGTCTTGCCCGGTTCGACGACCCCAAACCGTCAAAACCTGCCAGCGACGGCGGTTTTTCGTGCGCACGTGGTCTGCGGCGGCGGCGCCGTTGCCGGCTTGCCGTCTTGCGGGGTTCCGCAAGGGTTCACGGTGCACGCGATTTGCCCGTGTCGTCGGCGCGTGCGGGCCGCTACCATGAAACGCAGGCGATGGGAAGGGAAGGGCGAAAACGATGGCTACCATGAATCCGGAACACGCGAGCGCGGTGATCGAGCTGATCAACCGCTCTCCTTACTTCGAGCTGCTTGACGTGAAGCTGGTGGAGCTGGGCGAGGGGTCGTGCGTCGCGTCGTGCGATCTTCAGCGCAAGCACATGAACGCATTCGGCGGGGCCCATGGCGGCGCGTACGCCTCGCTGCTCGATTGCGCTGCGTATTGGGCGGTGTACGGATGGCTTGAAGAGGACGAGGGCTGCACGACGATGGACATCAGCGTATCGAACCTCAAGGCTTCGAGCGTCGGTCCCGTTACGGCGACGGGTCGCGTTATCAAGCGAGGTCGCACCATGTGCTTCTGCGAGGC
Organism: Paraeggerthella hongkongensis; assembly: GCF_003340345.1. Classification (GTDB taxonomy): domain Bacteria; phylum Actinomycetota; class Coriobacteriia; order Coriobacteriales; family Eggerthellaceae; genus Paraeggerthella; species Paraeggerthella hominis. The sequence goes on from NZ_PPTQ01000002.1 coordinate 73,732, forward strand.
TGAAGTGCGCAACGGGCAGGGTGCGCTGCTGGCGCATGCAACTTCGAAGCTTCTGGTAGGACCTCATCTTCAGCCTATGAGCGCGGCCGTGCGCGAACTGGGATCTGCCGCGTTGCCACCGAAGTTTCTCGCATGAGAAGCACAGCGCCCCGAAGGAAGGCCGCGCAATCCGCAGCCTTCCTTCGGGGCGCTGAAAGCCTACAGGTTGCGTCGCAGCTGCGCTTCCTTGATCTGCATTTCAAGCGAGCTGTGGATGATGTTGGCGAAGGGGCCTGCCTGACCGGTTAAATGCTCGACAGTGGGCTGGTCGCACTTGCGGATGTAGTAGTACAGAAACGCGCAGGTGTAGAACTCGGCAAGGAACTGGATGTTCTCGTTGGGAAGGTATCGGTTCGACAAAATGGTGTCGATGTCCGTGCGCAATGCGGGCAAGTACAGGTTGTACAGGTAGTTGCGCAGCGAATAAGGGCTGTTGTCCACGAGCGCTTGCGTGTAGAAGCGTCGCTTGGCCTCCAGCACGTTGCCGAAGCATTCGAAGAACTCGGAATGGTCGAGCGAGCGAACGCCGGATTTCTGCAGGATGTAGTAGGGGAAGCGGGAGATGGAGTCGTTCGAGTTCTCTTCGTACACCAGCGCGCTTTCGGGGAAGCGCTTCTTGAGCTCCTGGCCTAAATCGTAGCGGAATATCCACGTGATGAGGCATTCTTTGTTTTCGAAATGGTAGTAGAACGTTTTGCGGTTCTTCCCAGTGCGCTCGATGATGTCGCTGATCGACACTTTCTTCAAGGGCATTTCGTCGCAAAGCGCCACGAAGGTGTCGGCGATGAGGAGCATCGTGCTTAGCGCGTTCATAGGGCTGCCTCGCTCTCGGATTGTACGGCCTGCGGTGAACGCTTGCAGTATAGCGTGTGCTGCCGGCTATTTCTAGGACAAAATAAAAAAAATGTGCATGTTTGCAGTTTGCAAACCCCCAGAATTGGGATAACTATGCCCTAAAAAGCCCACTAAATGGGCAATTTGTACCAGCAATGTTGGGCTAAACACCCCGAATAACCAACAATCTAATCTATCTGTCCATCGTCAGCCTAAAAGTCAGCGCGTACAATGACGATCAAGAGGTCGGGCAAGACGAGTCGCCCTCTTGGCGTATCACGTGAATGAACGCTTGGCAAACGCAAAGCGGAAAGGGGTTGTAACGTGGCAAAGTATCAGAAGCTGCTCGAGCCGTTCTCGATCGGCAACGTCGAGCTGAGGAACCGGTTCGTCATGCTGCCGATGACGATCGAGAAGGTCGACAACTATCACATTTCGGACGATTTGGTGGACTTCTACGAGCAGCGCGCTAAGGGCGGCGTGGGCCTGATCGAAGTGGGCAGCGCGTACATCTGCGATTGCTTCAACACGGAGCCGAAGTACCACACCACGACGGGCGCATGCGGCATCTGGGCCGACGAGTTCAATCCCGGTTGGCAGCGCATCGCCGAGGTTTGCCACAAGCACGGTTCCAAGGTGGCCGCTCAGCTGCAGCTGTGCTACGAGTGGCGCGCCTCCGGCGACGATCCGCTGCTGTCCTACGCTCCCTCTAAGGACGTTCCCAGCGGTCCGTTCGTGGGCATGCCCGAGCGCGAGTACACCAAAGAAGAGATCGCCATCGTGGTGAAGCAGTACGGCGAAGCTGCCAAGCGCGCCAAAGACAGCGGCATCGACATCATCGAGATCCATGCCGGTATCGGCTACATGGTCATGCGCTTTTTGTCCAAGTACTCCAACCATCGTACCGACGAGTACGGCGGAAGCGCCGAGAACCGCGCTCGCTTCCTCTGCGAGATCGTCGACGAGATCCACAAGACCTGCGGCGACGACATGCCCATCCTGGTGCGCATCTCCGCCGACGACTTGATGCCGAACGGCAACCGCATCGAGGACACCCTTGAGATCATCCCGATCGTCGAGAAGCACGGCGTGGACGCCTGGAGCGTGCAGGCCGGCTTCCACGAGGCTCCGCGCCCGGTCGCGAACCAGATCGTTCCCGAAGGCGAGTTCATCGACCTTGCCAAGCAGGTGAAGACCGTTACGAACAAGCCCGTCTTCCCCGGCACTCGCATCAACACGCTCGACATGTGCGACAAGGTTGTCACGCAGGGCTATGGCGACGCCGTGGGCATGGCGCGCCAGTTCATCGCCGATCCCGATACGGCTGCCAAGGTTGCCGCCGGCCATCCCGAGCAGGTTCGCCCCTGCATCGTGTGCAGCCGCTGCCTTGACAACATCTTCATCGGCAAGCCGTGCCAGTGCTCCGTCAACGCCAACGTGTGGGAAGGCGTCAAGGTGGGCCTGCCCGAGGAGAAGCCGGCCGAGGCTCAGAAGCACGTCGTCGTCGTGGGCGCTGGCCCCGGTGGCCTGGAAGCTGCTCGCGTTGCGGCCGTCCGCGGCCACAAGGTGACCGTGCTCGACAAGTCCGATCGCGTTGCCGGCCTGCTGGGCATGGCGCAGGTGCTCAACGCCAAGATCGAGCCGCTGGTGTCCTACTGGAACGAAGAGATGAAGCTGCATCCGAACATCGAGGTCAAGCTCAACACCTACGTGGACGCCGACACGGTGAAGGCTCTCAACCCCGACGAGGTCATTGTATCTCCCGGCGGCGGCATCATCAGCCTTGACGTTCCCGGCATCGACGGCAAGAACGTCGTGAAGTCCGAGGACATCAAAGAGATGTGCTCCGGCAAGGTTCCCGAGGGCAAGGGCATGCTGTGGAAGGCTGCCGTCGCGGCCATCAAGGCGCAGGGCGGTACCGTGGGCTTCATGCGCATGGGCCTGAACATGGCGTCCGGCCCCACCGCTATCGTGGGCAAGCGCGTCGTGGTCGTGGGCGGCGGATTCGCCGGCTTGGAAGTTGCCGAGGCGATGTGCGAGAACCGTGAGATCACGGTCATCGAAGAAGCCAAGAAGATGGGCAACGGCATCGGCATCATCGACAAGAACCCCACCATCAACTTGGTGAAGTCCAAGGGCGTGAAGCTCATGCCGCTGACCCGCCTGGTCGAGGTTACGAAGAAGGGCGCGAAGGTTCAGAACGTCGAGACCGGCGAAGAGCAGCTTATCGAGTGCGATACCGTTCTGACGTCGCTCGGCGTCGAGCAGAACACCAAGCTCTACGACGAGATCGCCAAGGTGTTCCCGAACGCCAAGCTCATCGGCGACGCTACCACGCCGGCCGGCAAGGTCTACCGTACGCTCGAGGCTGTCAAGGGCGGCTACGCAGCGTCGATGACCCTGTAGTTCTTATGGCACGACCCGGAGGCGCGGTGACGCTGCGCCTCCGGAAGCGGATGCCGTCTGCTGCAACGGCGGCATCCGATTACCAAGGTTCAAGCACGCAAGTGTTTTGAATAGAGACCGTCCTTTGAAGGAGGAAACATGGATTTCAGCTACACCCCGGAACAGCTCGAGATCAAGAAGGGTATTCGCGAGTGGTGCAAGGAGCACCTGACCGAGGAAGTCATCGCTGCCGGTTACAAGAACCGCGGCATCGCTCCCGAGGTTGCCAAGGCTTGGGTTGACGACGGCTGGGGCATGTACGGCCTGCCCGCGGAGTACGGCGGAAAGCCGGTCGACCATGTGACCATGGCCATGATCATCGAAGAGCTCAACCATGCTGGCGGCAACATCCCCATGGCTCCCAACCTGCTCATCATGTTCGACATGTGCGAGTTCGGTAACCCCGAGCAGGTCAAGTACGCTATCGACTACTACAAGGAGAACGGCTATCCTCCGTACTGCCTGGCCATCTCCGAGCCCGGTGCCGGTTCCGACAACCAGGGCATGGAAACCTGCGCCACCAAGGATGCCGACGGCAAGATCCACATCAACGGCACGAAGACCTGGGTGACCTCGGGCGAGAACTCCGGCGGCTTCATCGTTGTCTGCAAGGACGAGGATCCGTCCCGCGACAACAAGGAAATGTCCATGTACCTGGTGGCTTCCGACGCTCCCGGCGTGACCATCGAGCCGCTCAACAAGATCGGCATGCAGATCATGCCGTTCTCGATGATCCACTTCGACGACGTCGTGGTCGAGGAAAGCGCGCTGCTGGGCATCAAGGGCAAGGGCTTCTACCAGCTCATGAAGAACTTCGAGTGGGAGCGCTGCGTGCTTCTGGCCGAGCTTCTGGGCGAGGCTCAGGCTGCCATGGACGACGCCTGCGCATGGACCAACGAGCGTCTGCAGTTCGGCAAGGGCATCAAGACGTTCCAGCTGGTTCAGGAGCACATCGTCGAGATGCAGATCGAGCTCTCCAACACCCGTAACTTCCTGTATCGCACCTGCTGGAAGCTTGACAACGGCATCCCCGTCAACAACGACGCCGCCATGCTCAAGCGCTACGGTGCTCCCGCGATGACCGACTGCTGCTCGCGCGCTCTGCAGCTGATGGGCGGCCTGGGCTACACCGACGAGACCCGCGTGTCCCGCCTCATGCTCGACTGCCGCGGCTTCCAGATCGGTGGCGGCACCGTCGAGATCATGGTGCACATCTCCGGTCGCGGTATCCTCAAGGAGTACGCGAAGGCCGTGGAGGATCCGGATCACCTGTACACGATCTAAGTTCCACCTACCCGTCGGATCGTCTTTTCTGGGACGTTTCCGAAAGCGATGCGGAAGCCCCGGTGCAAGCCGGGGCTTCTCGCCGTTTACAGGGGCGCTCCGGATCGATTGCGGGCGCGAATGGGGGGTGCGACGTCAAAGCCCTGCGCGTTGCATGCGCAGGGCTTTGCGGGAGGCGTTCGTTGTTGCAAGAAGAGGAGCTTAGAGGTTCTTGAAAGATCCCTTGCTTCCGTGGCAGTTCATGCCGATGGCGCGAATGGAGCAAAAGGAGCGGTACTTGCAGCGTCCGCACGCGCGCCTGCGGCCTTTTTGCGTGGGGTCGTACATGCCCACGACGCCAACCGTGCTGAAGGGAGGGTCGAACGCTCCGTCGGCGTTCAGCTTCAAGCCCAGGCGCTGCTCGGACTGCGTGTAGAACACGAACTGCGAACGGGATTCCAGCGGGAAGTCGCCGACGCCGGGGCAGAGCCGGTCGTCGGTGTAGAGCTCTTCGTCCAGGGCGGTTTTCACGATGTCGGCGTTCACGTGGTCGGCCGTGCTCTCCACCAAGGCCAGCGCGCATGCGCGTGCGATGGCGCGATCGAGGTCGTCCGCGTTTGCGGGCAGCGCTTCGGGCCGCTCGGGCCCGATGGTTGCGGCCATGAGCGCGCAGTGCGTGGCGCGACGCAGTTTCTCGTAGGAGCTTTGCCCGTGGAACACCATCATGGTGCCGACCAGCTTGATGGCAGGCTCGACGTATTTGGGAGGCAGCGTGCAGATAGCGGGGTTGAACACCTTGTAGGCTCCGCGCGGTTCGTATGCGGCTAGGCAGGCGGCGATGGCGCGGTCGATGCGATGCGCGGCATCTTCGGAAAGCGCGGGCTCGTACGGCTCGTCGGCCACCTCGTCCGGATCGCCCGATGCGGACTCTTCCTCGGTTGAGGGTTCGTCGAGTTCGGACGGATCGACGTCGAGCGCAGCCAGCGCGTCGTCGTCCAGCTGGCGCAGTACGTCAAGACGTGAAAGCGCGTCTATCTCGCACGGCACTTCGATGATCTGCCGAAGCTGGACGGCCATAGTGGTTCTCCTTTGCGGGCTTGCTTGCGCCTTGCGTTTTCCGGGCGCAATTCAAATGATCTCTCAGTGTGATGATAGCGCGTCGGAGGTTGATGCGACCCGGTCATTTACTTTCCTGTGTGCAGTTTTCGCGCATGCGTATCGGGGCAGAATTCGCAGCTTACCCAATCGGACTTGACTGCGCATGTGCAAGGAAGGAACAGAACCAAATCTTTGGCCAGCAATGATGCTCATTCCGTTTGTTTTGACCGTAGGCATACCTTGGTGACGCTCTATCATGAAAGTAATCAGTGGGAAAGGAATACGCCGTTGCAATCGCTTGTGGGCGATTCGACCTGTATGCGGCGGCCTCCTGCTATCAATCCTCGATCAAAGCACGATAAGGGAAGGGGTCCCATGTACGAACTAACGCAAGAGGAGCGCATGATCCTCGCGATGGTGGACGATCTGTGCGTCGACGTTGTGTCGCAGCGTGCTGCCGATATTGACGAGGAGGACGAGTTCCCCGAGGACATCTACGAGCTGTTCGTGGAGCAGGGGCTGTTCGCGCTTGCGTACGGCGAGGAGCACGGCGGCGTCGAGGTGAGCATGCACTGCTGGGTGCAGGTGATCGAGCGCATTGCACGGGAGTCTCCGGCCGTGGCGCTGATGATCCTTATCTCGGCTATCGGGTCCGACGCGTTGGTGTTTTCCGGCACCGACGAGCAGAAGGAGTCCATCCTTCCCGCGCTGGCCGCAGGCGAAGCCAAGATCTGCTTTGCGCTGACCGAGCCCAATGCCGGCTCCGATATTTCCTCCATCGCGACAACGGCTCTGCCCGACGGGGACGGCTACGTGATCAACGGCAGCAAGATATTCATCACCAACGGCGCCGTGGGGGATTACTTCACCGTGTTCGCGCGCGTCAACGAGGACGGCGAATCGAAGCCTTCGTGCTTCATCGTGCATAAGGACACACCGGGCCTGATCATCGGCCGCAAAGAAGACAAGATGGGGCTGCGCGGTTCCGTGACGTCGCAGCTGTTCTTCGAGAACATGCACGTGGGCCCCGAAACCGTGGTGGGCAACGTGGGCGACGGCTTCGAGATCGCTCACCACACGCTCAACCGCGGTCGCTTGGCCGTTGCCGCGCTTGCCACGGGCGTGACGGCCGCATCGCTTGCGGCGGCGGCAGCGTACGCGAAGGACCGCATCCAATTCGGCAAGCATATCGCCGATCTACAGGCCATCCGCTTCATTCTGGCCGATATGGAAATATCCTTGGAGGCTTCGCGTCTGCTGCTCGACCAGGCGTCGTCCGCGTTCGGCGGCGACATCCAGACCATGATGAAAACCGCTTCGGTGGCCAAGGTGTACTGCTCCGAGGCGGCGGTGAAGGCGTCGGAAACGGCGGTGCAGATCTTCGGCGGCTACGGCCTGTGCAAGGACTACCCGGTCGAGCGCTATTACCGCGATGCAAAATCGTTCACCATCGTCGAGGGAACCAGCCAGGTTCAGCGTTCCCTTATTGCGAAATCGGTTCTGAAGGAGTATTAGGAAGCGTTGTGCCGCCGCGCGCGGCGCGATGACTACGAAGGGGGGCTGCCCATGAACGTTGCAGTCTGCATCAAGCAAACCGTCGACACCGAGGCGGAGGTGCGCGTCGATTCCGAGGGACGCGTGTCGACCGAGGGCCAGACGCTCGTTATCGATCCGTACAGCGAGTTCGCGGTCGAGCGGGCGGTGCAGTTGAAAGAGGAGCACGGCGGGGAGGTCTTCGTCGTGTGCGTAGGCGGGGACGAATCGATGCCCGCCGTTCGCCATGCGCTGTCCATGGGCGCGGATGCGGGGTACCTCATCGACGACCCGGCTCTTTCCGGCGTGGACGGTGCGGCGAAGGCGCGCGTGCTGTCCGCCGCCCTTGAACGCCTGTCCGTGGATCTGATCTTGGGCGGGTGCAAGTCGGCCGATACGTCGAGCGCACAGACCATGCCGCGCGTTGCCGAGCTTCGCGGCTTGCCGTGCGTGCAGGTGGTCACGGAGCTGACGGTTGACGTAGCGGGAGCAACGGTGCACGCCACGCGCGAGATCGACGACGGCGTTGCCCTGGTCGACGTTGCCTTGCCCGCCGTGGTGACGGCGCAGCAGGGCCTGGCCGAGCCGCGCTATCCTAACGTTCGGTCGATCATGCAGTCGAAGAAGAAGCCCGTCACGGTGTGGACGCTTGCCGATATAGGCGTTGATCAGGCGGAAGTGGTTGAGGTGGAGCCCCGGACCCGCGTGCTGCGCTATCGCGAGAAGCCCGCTCGTCAGGGAGGGCGCATCGTCGAAGGCGAAACGACTGCCGAGGTGGTTCGCGCCACGATGGATTTGCTGGCTAGCGAAGCCAAGGTCTTGTAGGACGAAAGGGGATCACCGATGGCAGGAATCTGGGTTTACGCGGAGCCGAAAGACGGTTCGTTTCCGCGCGTGACGTTTGAAATGCTGGCGGCTGCGCGCTCGATGGCCGCCGAGGGCGACGGCAGCGTGACCGCCGTGGTTCTGGGCAGCGGGCTTGCCGATGTTTCGCTCGATTGCCTTGCCCATGCGGGCGCCGATGCGATTGCCGTGCTGGACGATGCGGCGTTGGCGACGTACACCACCGATGCGTACGCGTCGGCGCTTCAAGCGTTGGCGGAGCAGCAACGCCCCGATGCCGTGCTGTTCGCGGAGGGGGCGACGGGACTTGATCTGGCTCCCGTGCTTGCTCAGCGGCTCAACACCGGCTTCGTGGCCGATGTGGTGGCGATCACGCGCGACGAGGAAGCGGGCTTCGCGTTCACGCGCGAGCCGTATTCGGGAAAGGTCCAGGCCGACGTCGTTTTCGCAGCCGATGCGCGCCCCATGCTGGCCACTGTGCGTCCGAAGGCGTTCGAGCCCCTTGAGACAGACGAGCAGCGGACGGCTTCCGTTGTCATGCAACAGGTGGACGGCTTCGGCGACGTGCGCCAGACGGTGGCCGATGTGGTGCGCCGGGCGTCGGGCCGCGTGGAGCTGACCGAGGCCGATACGGTGGTGTCGGGCGGGCGCGGCACGAAGGGCGCGGAGGGATTCGCGCTGATCGAAGAGCTTGCCGACGTGCTGGGCGCCGCGGTCGGCGCATCGCGGCCTGCGGTCGACGAGGGGTGGACCGACATCCAGTTCCAGGTTGGGCAGACGGGCAAGACCGTTGCGCCTTCGCTCTACATCGCGTGCGGCATTTCGGGTTCCATCCAGCACATGGCAGGAGCTGCGGGTTCGAAGTGCATCGTGGCGGTGAACCGCGATCCCGAAGCGGACATTTTCAAGGTGGCCGATTACGGTATCGTGGCCGACCTGTTCGAAGCCGTTCCGCTTTTGACCGAGGCGTTCCGCGCCAGCAAGGCATCGTAGCGTGGACGCGGCGGTTCCCTCTCGCGAGGCTTTGTGGAACATCGAGGGTTCATGGATCATGTACCCGTGCTTTTTGCTGGTGCTGGCCGTAGCCGCTTACTGTTTCTGGCGGCGCTACCGCTTATGGAAGGTGGGGCTTCCGGCTGATCGGACTGACAACCCGCGCGAGCGCTTGAAAGGCGCGTTCGTCGATGCGGTCCTGCAGGCTTCGGTGCTCAAGGGGCGCGGGGCGGGCATCAAGCTTGCTCACCTGGGGATGTACGTGGGCATGGCCGTTATGGCAGTGTCCACCGTTACCTATGCAGCTCAGGTTGACCTGGGGCTTGATATAGCAAAAGGGGATTACTACCTGTACTTTCTGGCCTTCGCCACCGACGTCGCAGGGCTTGCGTTCTGCATCGCGATGGTCGCCTGCATCGTTCGCCGCGTTTCAGGGTCGAACCCTTCGCTGGATACGAAGCCGGCCGATATCGTCGTGCTGGTGTGGCTTTTGGTCATCGGCGTGTCGGGCTTCTTCGTCGAAGGCCTGCGCATCGTGGGGACGAGCGATCCTTGGGCGGCGTTCTCGCCGATAGGAAACCTGTTCGCGCAGCTGTTCGCCACCTGGAGCGCAGAGCAGATCTCGTTTGTCCACCGGGTTCTCTGGTGGGGCCACATGGCCGTGGCTTTCGGCATCCTGGCGTACTGGGTGTATTCCAAACTGGCGCACGTGCTGCTGGTGCCCGCCACGGTGTACTGCCGTTCCTTGGAGCCGAAGGGCACGCTGCCTTACGTCGACCTGGAGGACGAGGACCTGGAGGAATTCGGCGTTGGAAAGCTGGAGGACTTTACCTGGAAGGATCTGCTCGATGCGCAGGCGTGCGTCAGGTGCGGGCGCTGCGAGCTTATGTGTCCCGCCCATGCAAGCGGAAAGCCGCTGTCCCCGAAAGATCTCATGCAATCGCTCGATGCTCATCTGAGCGAACGCGGGCCGATCGTGCTCGCCCAGCGCAAAGCCGAGGCGGCGCAGGCGAAGGTGGCGGGTTCCGAATCGGGGTCGAAGGAGGGCGGCGCTCCGGCGGTCGCGTTCGAGCCGACCGAGCAGCAGCAGGCGGTGTTGGACAAGGCGCTGGTGGGCGATGTGATTTCTCCCGAAGCGCTTTGGTCGTGCACGACGTGCGGCGCGTGCATGGAGGCTTGCCCGGCGCTTCTGGAGCACGTTCCGAAGACGGTCGGCATGCGCACATACCAGGTGTCGATGGAAAGCGCGTTTCCCAGCGAGGCGACTTCGACGTTCCGCAGCTTGGAGACCAACGGAAACCCGTGGGGCTTGGGATGGCAGAGCCGCTTGTCCTGGGCCGAGGGGCTGGAGGTGCCGACGTTGGCCGATGTTCCGGATGCCGAGTACGTGTACTGGCCCGGTTGCGCTGGGGCGTACGATGCGCGCAACCGCAAGGTGTCGCGCGCTCTGGTGGCGCTCTTGCAGCATGCTGGCGTGAGATTCGCCGTCATCGGAAACGAAGAGAAGTGCTGCGGCGATGCCGCGCGGCGCCTGGGCAACGAGTTCGTGTACTACCAGCTGGCTACCGAGAACATCGAAACGCTCAAGGCGTACGGAGCGAAGAAGATCATCGTGCAGTGCCCGCACTGTGCGCACGTGATCGAGCGGGACTATCCGCAGCTGGGCGGCACGTTCGAGGTGGTGCGGCACGTCGAGCTGCTGGAGCGCCTGGTGAGAGAGGGCAAGCTGGGCTGCACCGCCGGCATGAGCTCGCGACTGCCGTTCGAGTACGTTACCTATCACGACTCGTGCTATCTGGGTCGCTATGCGGACGTGTACGAAGAGCCGCGTGCATTGGTGACCGCCAGCGGCGCGCGCGTGGTGGAGATGGAGCGCACGCGCGAACAGAGCTTCTGCTGCGGCGCGGGCGGCGGGCGCATGTGGCTCGAGGAGCGAGAGGGCCAGCGCATCAACGCCATGCGAACCGACCAGGCGCTTGCTACGGGCGCGGATGCGGTGGCAACGGCGTGCCCGTTCTGCCTTGCCATGTTCGAGGACGGGTTGGCGGCACGCGACGCCGACGTTCCCGCAAGAGACGTGGCGGAACTTCTTGCCGAGGCTCTTCGATTGATATAGCGTGTCGTCGACGCCGCCGCATTCTGCTTGCGGCGGCGTCGGGGCGTATGCGGGAAGGAGTTCGCGGTGAATGCGTGGCGCTCAGGGGAACTGCTGGAAGTGCCGATGGGCGAAGCGCTTTCGGAGATGCTTCGCTCGTACGTCGCGTCGGGCGCTGACCCCGCGCCTCCGCGCCTTGCCGCCACGGTTATGCTGGTGCGCGGCCCGCGCGAAGTGTTCATGCTGCGCCGCGCGAAAACCATGGCGTTCGTTCCCGATGCGGTGGTGTTTCCCGGCGGGGGAGTGGACCCTCGCGACGCTGACGAGCGCCTTCCTTGGGCGGGCCCTTCGCCTGCCGTCTGGTCTCGGCGCATGGGCGTAGACGAGGAAACGGCGCGGCGGGTGGTGACGGCGGCGGCCCGCGAGGTGTTCGAGGAGTGCGGCGTGCTGCTGGCGGGACGGGATCACGGCGCCGTGGTTGAGCAGGTGGGCACCTCCGAATGGGCTGAAGAGCGGCAGCGTCTTGCCGAGCACGAGTCGTCGTTCGCGGAGGTTCTGCTTCGCCATGGGCTTGTGCTGCGCGCCGATCTTCTAGGGTTGCGTTCCCATTGGCTGACGCCCGAATTCGAGCCGCGTCGCTACGATACGTACTTTTTCGCCGCGCTTGCTCCGCAGGGGCAGGTTCCCGATGACCGTACAAGCGAAGCGAACGGCGCTGGTTGGATTGATCCGGTCGACGCGCTGGAGAAAGGCGCTCGGGGCGAGATGCGCCTTGTGCCTCCGACGGTGTACAACTTATCCCATCTTGCGTATGCCGAAAGCCCTGAGTCTTTCGCGGCGGGCGTCGATGGCGCTCAGCGCATCATGCTCGAGCCGTGCAAGCACGAACCCGAAGGGGCGGTGCTGCGATGCGTGCTTCCGTAGCTGCGTGCGAGCGCGAGCTTCCCCGGCCCGCTCCGGGCACCGTGCCTGCCGATCGGGCTACGTGGCGCGGCGGGCGCTTCTCTGCGCGGGCGCGCTGCATTCTAGCCGACAATCCTTCGCCGCTCACGTATGTGGGAACCAACACCTGGGTGCTTTCGGAACCGGGTTGCACGGGGTGCGTCGTGGTCGATCCCGGTCCTGCGCTGCCCGTGCACCTCGATGCCGTTCATGCCGCGTGCGAAGAGGACGGGCTGCGTGTTGCGGCGGTGGTCCTCACGCACGACCATTACGACCATGCCGAAGGCGCGCAGCAGTTCGCACGACGGGCGAAGGCGCCCCTGCTCGGGCGTCGTGCTCAGACGCTTTCGGAGGGTCCTCTTGACCTGGGGGCAGATGCTCCTGCGCTCGAAGCGGTGTTTTTGCCGGGTCATTCGAAGGACTCCATCGGGCTCGTGTTTCCCAAGGACGGGTCCGTTGTGACGGGCGATCATGTGTTCCGCCAGAGTTCCACGCTCATCTGCTGGCCGGACGGCACGCTGTCCGACTACCTAGTCAGCCTGGAGCGCTTGAGGCGCATCGTTCGAACGCGGCGCATACGCGTGCTGCTGACTGCTCACGGATTGCCGATCGACGATCCCTTGGGCTTGATCGACCGACAGACGGCGCACCGCCTGAGCCGTCTCGACCGCGTGAGGAAGATCGTCGCGGCGGGGGCGGGGTTCGATGTCGATCGTATTCTGGAAACGGTGTACGACGACGTTGATGCGCGTCTGAATCCCGCTGCGCGCGTCAACGTTCAAGCGCAGATCGCGTACTTGCAGGAAGAGGCTGCTTCCTCGACCCGTATTTAAGGGCGCCCCGCATCGCCGTCATGCGATCAGGTCCGTAACGGTTGACGCGCGCTTCGGTCTTCGATAGCGCGAAAGACCCCCGTACCGTGGAGCTCGCACGTTGTGCGCTCCTTGGTACGGGGGTCTTTTAGCTGCCTTTAGAGCCGTTTTCGAACGACCTTTACGCTTGCATGCGCTTGGCAAGCTCCTGTGCCAGCTCGAAGCGCTTCACCTTGCCGGTCGCCGTCTTCGGGATGGCGTCGATGTACTCCATGCGCTCGGGCCACAGGCGCTTTGCGACATGGCGCTCGGCCAGGTAGGCCGTCACGTCTGCCACGGTGGGACGGCGGTCGTCGGTGGGCACGGCAAAGGTGCAGATGCGTTCGCCAAGGCGTTCGTCGGGCATGCCGATGGTGGCCGTTTCGCCGATGCCGGGGCAGCCGATCAGGTCGTCGTCGATTTCGCGAGCGCAAATGTTCTCGCCGCCGCGGATGATGATTTCCTTCTTGCGACCGTTGATGCGAATGCGTCCCTGTTCGTCCATGTATCCCAAATCGCCGCTGTAGAACCAGCCGTTGTCGTCCAAGGCGCGGGCGGTGCGCTCGGGCGCGTTGAGGTAGCCGACGAACTGATGGGGCCCACGCGAAATCTCCTCGCCTTGCTCTCCCAAGGGCACGTCGTTGCGGTCCATGTCCACGATGCGCACTTCGATGCCGGGGAAGGGCGTTCCCGACCACGATCCGTTCCATTCGCGGCAAGCCGCAGGCGGAACGAAAATGTGCGGGCAGCTTTCCGTGGAACCGTAGACCTCGCAGAGCATGACGCCGTGGTTGGCGGCGCACTGCACGAGCGAACCGGGAACCGGCGCGCCTCCGCACAGGAACAGTTCGAGCGTTTCGATCTGCGGGCCGCCTTCGTGCTCGATGCACTTGAGCATGTCGTAGATGAACGGCGTTGCGCCCATCGACCACGTGCACTTCTCGCGGTTCATCTGCTCGATGGCCTGAGCAGGGCGGAAATCCTGCTGCAGCACCGTGCGCCCGCCCAGGATCATGGGGGAGATAAGGCCGTGGTAGAAGCCGGTGGCGTGGTTGAGCGGGGAGGCCATGAACATGACGTCGTCCGAAGTGCGCTCGGTGCCCTTCACGAAAGAGCTTTCTGAGAAGATAAGGTTGTTGTGCGTGAACAGAACCGCTTTGGGCTTGCCCGTGGTCCCCGAGGTGGACAGGATGCACGCGATGTCGTCGGACGTGATGGCCGGCCGCTTCGACAAAGGCTCGTACTGCGAGCAGATCTCGCTCAAGGCGGGCAGATCGGAATGCTTGGGCTCCACTTTGTCGACGAGCGCCACCGGGCCGAGCGAGGGGATCTGGTCGACGATGCTCAGGATCTGCTGCTCGAAATCAACCTTGCCAGCCCTCGTCGGGCAGATGAACGCCTTCGATTCGACAAGGTTCATGCCGTACACCAGGTCGGCGTCGTTGAAGTTGCGGGGCAGCGGATGCATGACCGCACCTGCCTTGAGCGCCGCTACGTAGACGATGCAGAATTCCGCCCAGGTGGGCATTTGGAACGTCACGACGTCTCCGGGCTGCACACCCTGTTCGACCAGCCATGCGGCCAGACGCGATGCTTTGTCGTCAATCTCCCCGTACGTGTAGCGCGAGCCCTGGTCGTCGCACACGTATTCGCGTTCCGGATGGCTGGCCACCCGCTCGCTCCAAAGATCCCCCAGTGTTTTCTCGGTCCAATACCCCTGCTCGTAGTAGTGCCGCTTGCGATCTTCGTTGATTTTTAGATCGGTTATCATGCCCCTGATGTCCTTTCCTGATCGACTTTTGCCCGCCTATGCCCTTGAACTGTCGATGCGCTTTGCAGCAAAGCGGGTTGAAGCTGGTTCAGTGCCGATGGTGTATGACTTGCCTGTGCGGGGTGGCCTCCTCGTGTTCGAGATGCGGACTGCGATGCCGCGCTTGTGCGGCCTTTTGCATGGATCATGTGCGTTGCGGCCATTGTATGATGCTGAAGGTATGATTTGTCGGTGAAATGCTTCGGGACCTATCGGTAGTTCCTATGAAACGATAGGGAGCGCCTATAATCCCAGGCGAGCGGTGCGAGCGTCCGGTTAGCGGCGGGGCCTGCCAGCAGGGCGGCGGGCGGCATGGACGCGCCCGCGATTGAGAACGAGCCCGATTCGGCCGACGTGATGCGTGCTGCGGCAATGCGGGAAGCGCAGGCGCCCGACCGCTTTCGTCGGCAGATCCCCTTTAGATTCCGGTCATTATTTGAAATGTGTTACCAATAGGGCTTACAAAATCAACAATACTATTGAATTGTCCGTGGTGTATGCCGGGGTAGCATGTGACTATAGTACCAGCCTGTGTGCGTTAAAAAAATCGTATGGATCAAAACGTAAAAATGAGGAACACAGGGAAAGGGGCTTGAAACCAATGAGCGTATATCAGGAAAGCTATCATCTGCCGGAGTTCGACTACGAGTACGAAAAACTGCTGATCGAGAAGCGCGGTCCGGTTTACATCTGCTCGTTTAATGACGCGGGCAACCTCAATGCCATGTCGTACAAGCAGATGAGCGAGTTCAACGACTTCCTTATCAAGGTTCG
Organism: Paraeggerthella hongkongensis; assembly: GCF_003340345.1. Taxonomy (GTDB): domain Bacteria; phylum Actinomycetota; class Coriobacteriia; order Coriobacteriales; family Eggerthellaceae; genus Paraeggerthella; species Paraeggerthella hominis. The sequence goes on from NZ_PPTQ01000002.1 coordinate 89,252, forward strand.
CCTGGACAAGGATTGCCGTGCTATCGTTTTGACGGGCGAAGGCAAGTCCTTCTGCGCCGGCTTCAACCTCAACGACCTGGCTCTTGATCCGCCCGAGGACATGGGCCGCATCCAGCGCGACTTCTACATCATGCAGCGCATGTGCTCCGATCAGATCATCAACATGCGTCGTTGCGAGCAGCCCATCATCGGCGCGCTCAAGGGCTACGCTGTGGGCGGCGGCCTGTCCATCTCCTGCGCATGCGACATGCGCTTCCTGGGCGAGTCCTACAAGATGAACGCTGGCTACCTGTCCATCGGCTACACCGGCACCGACATGGGCGGCGCGTTCTTCCTGCCCAAGATCGTGGGCTATGCTCGCGCTTGCGAGATCCTCATGAACCCCAACCGCTTCGGCGCCGAGAAGCTGCTCGAGTGGGGCTTCGCGAACAAGGTCGTTGCCGACGACGACGTGGTTGAAGAGGCTGTTGCCTTCGCTCAGCAGATGTGCGATGCCACGGCTCCGTTCGGCCTGCGTCTGACGAAGGAATGCCTGCAGGCTTCCTTGGACGGCACCAGCTTCGAGAACGTCATCAAGATGGAGAACCGCAACCAGGTGCTGGCCTCCAACACCAACGACGGCATCATGGGCACCCTCAAGATGAACCCGAAGAACAAGCAGGACGTCAAGGACAACCCGGACAAGTACGCGTTCCACAACATGTAAGAACGCGTCAAGCGTAACGTTCGAATGCTTTGCAGTGCCCTCGTGCCCTTTGGCGCGGGGGCACTGTCCTATACCGAGGCGGAGAAAGGAATCGCATGAAAATCATCGGTGTAAACGGAAGCCATCGAAGCGGAAAGGGCACGTCGCATCTCTTGGCGGCGGTTCTTGACGAGGCATCGGCGGCAGGCGCGCAGGTTGAGCTTGTGGAGTTAGCTGACCTCGACATCCAGTACTGCGTGGGGTGCAACGCGTGCCTTGCGAAGCCTGCTTGCGCGCTCTCGGGGGACGACATGGCGGCGCTTGTGGAAAAGCTCTTGGCTGCGGACGGCATCGTGCTGGCCTCTCCCGACTACTTCTCGAGCGTTTCGGCTCGCATGAAGACGTTCATGGAGCGCACGCGCCCTCAGCACATGGTGGCCAACGCCTTCAAGGGCAAGGTGGGCGGCATGGTGGCTACCGCCGGGTTGAGCGATTGCGGCGTGGAGGAGACGCTTGCCGCCATGGACCGCTGGTTCGCTACGCAGGAGATGCTCGTGGTGCATCCTCGCCCGGAAGGTCCGGTGCTCGGGTCCGGAGCTGCCGCCACCCAGTATGCCGGCTTCAACGCCGAGAAGGGGCGCGTTCAGTGGCGTCGCGTCGAGGACGACCAGGTGGCCTTCGATGTCGCTCGTCAGCTGGGACGCGATATGGTAGAGCTGCTGGAGCGCTTGGGAGCGTAGCGCTGCCAGGTGTTCGAACCTGCGCCAGGCTGCGATCTGAGCAGTTTGACGCAGGTGGTTGAAAGGGAGCCCGGTTGGCTCCCTTTTGCGTGCCTGCGGCGGTCATTGTCGATCCAAAAACACGTTTTCAGCCCGAAAAACGTGTTTTTGGATCGACAATACACTGGTATTGAGATCAAGCGATGCGACGGAGCTGCCCATGCGTTGACGTCATGGCATCTGCGCGCCCGAATGCGAAAAAGGAGCCCGAAGGCTCCTTTTTCTGAATCAATGCCCTGTTCAAGGATTTAGAACTTGCACTCGACCTTGCCCTCGACCTGACGCTGGGACTTGAAGACCACGTCGGGAACCTCTTCGCCGTGGTAGCACTTGACAGCGCCGTTTGCTTCCAGTTCCGCGATCTGCTCGTCGGTGTAGCCGTACTTCTGCAGGTACTCGGCAGTGTGGTAGCCGATGGGCTTGGACAGCACTACCGGGGGATCGCCGAAGCTCGCATAGCGAATCGGGGTGGTGGGCAGCGCATGCTCGCCGAACGCCTTGTACTCGACCTTGCGGATAGCGTCGTTGACGTAGGCTTCCTCGTCCTTGATGATGTCGGTGAAGCGGAAGACCTTCTGGCTCGGCACCTGCCACTCGGACAGGATGGGCAGCCACTCGTCCAGTTCCTTCTTCGCAAAGCCCTCTTCGAGGATATTGATGAGATCGGGCTGCAGGTTGTTGGCCTTGATGTTCTCGATGGTGGCGAAGTCCGGGCTGTCGACCAGGTCGTCGCGACCAATGATCTTCATCATGTCGTTGTAGTAGCGGTTGTGCTGCGGCTGGCAGATGTAGATCCACTTGTCGTCAGCGGTCTTGTACGTGTTGTTGAACGGGTTGGGGACGTTCGTGCGCGACTTCGGATAGTCGGCGCCGAACTGCTGGGCGCAGATACCGATGCTGCCGCCCCAGATGGCTGCGTGGTACAGGTTGACGACGACCTTGTCGCCCTTGCCGGTGCGCAGCTTGTTGACAAGCGCGCCCAGGATGCCTGCGGCCATCATGATAGCCGTGTTGTAATCGCCGAACGCTTGAGGCGGGATGGCGGGAGAGGTGCCCTTCTCGCAGAAGGTACCGGCAACGCCGCCGCGTGCAGCCCAGCAGACCGCGTCGTATCCGGGAGCGTGCGCGAACTCGCCGTGCTCGCCGTAGCCGCGCATCTGAGCCCAGATCAGGCCCGGGAACTGCTCGGAAAGCGTGGGATAGTCCAAGCCCAGTTTCTCCAGGGCGGCCGTGCGCATGTTGTTCATGAAGATGTCAGCTTCGCCGATCATCTTCTTTGCGATGGCCAGGCCTTCCTCGGACTTCAGGTTGAGGGAGATCCAGTTCTTGTTCGTGTTGTTGAGGTCGATCGTGGGATCCTCGGTGTCGGTGAGCTCGCAGCCGAAGCCCGGGCCCTGAGTGCGCTGGATGTCGCCATCGAACGACTCGATCTTCATGATCTCGGCACCCATTTCGGACAGAACTCGAACAGTTGCGGGAGCCGCGACGTACGTGCACATCTCGACCACTTTGATGCCCGCGAGCGGGCCGTAGCCATTGAGTTTCTCAGTGACGGTCATACGACGGTTCTCCTTTCTTTTGCGGTCGGTGATTTCTCCTGTCGTTATACTCACATGTTCTTGTTTTTGTTGCTATGGACAATTGCTAATACTTGATGGACTTTTGCAATTAATATTAAATTTGCCGGAAATACTCACATGCAACGCTATTTGTTTACCAGATGCGCCTTCTGCGTACACAGATCTATTGATTCGTCCGGGCGATGTGCTTCTATATGCTTCAGCCCGAAGCTAGCCTGCTTCGGTTTGCGACGGGCCGAGCGACTGCGGTCTTGGACTGCTCCATGATCGCAAACGGCATGGGTTTTTGTCGGTTAGGAAGCGTTTTGCCGTTTGACATGGTTGAATTCGCTAAACTGGGGGTAACGGCGGGGCAGATGCCCGCTATACTTTTTAGAGAAGATCGGGCGCTTGAGCCAAAACGTGTCCTTGAAACGAGGGCGCACGAAAGCGTCTTGCCTATATATAGGAGAAAGGATCCCATCGTGGACTTCAGCCTGACGGAAGGTCAGCGCAAGCTCGTCGAGGCGTTTCGGACGTTCGGCGAAGAGCGCTTCAAGCCCGAGCTGGTGCATCAGTGGCGCCGCGACCAAGGACTGCCCGATGAGGTGGTCAAGGGATTCGTCGACCTGTATTTCGGGTTGGAGGATCTTGCGGACGGCGACGGCCCCGGCGCGTTCAGCTTGTGCTCCCAAGCTCTTATCATCGAGGAGCTTTCGCGCTGCTCGGGCGCGACGCTGCCGTTCCAGATCGACTTGTTCAATTTGGCGCTCATGGGCGAGTTCGCCGCGCAAAGCGAGTTCGACGCTATCGTCGACGACTACCGCAAGACGGGCCGCCTTATGTTCGCGCTTGCCATCTCCGAGCCGGAAGCCGGTTCGGACTCCATGAACATGCAGACGTACAACCGCACGGTCGACGGGCGCTTGATTTTGAACGGGTGCAAGACGTTCGTGAACAACGGGGAGTACGCGCCCTACATCCTTGTTGCGGCCATCGACCGCGATGCGGAGGGCTCGGACAAGTACCCTGCGCTTACATTCTGGCTGGTGCCGCGCGATCTGAAGGGCATCCGCGCATATCCGGTGAACAAGATAGGACAGTCGATGCTGCCGTTTTCCACGGTGGTGTTCGAGAACGTCGAGTTACAGCCGGAATATCGTCTGACGGGACGCCACGCCGGCTTCCGTCAGCTGTTCCGCATGCTGGAGTTCGGGCGCGTGACAACGTGCGCGGGCTCTTTGGGCATGGCGCGCGCGGCTATGGAGGACGCGGTCAAGCACGCGCGCAGCCGCAAGGCGTTCGGCGTGCAGATCGGGCGGTTCCAGCAGATCGAGCAGATGCTCGTGGACATGGAGGTGAGCATCTACAACATGCGCTCCATGCTGTATCGCGCCTGTCTTGCCGTGGACAACGGGGAAGACGACGAGCGGCTGTCCGTGGCGCTCATGAAGCGCTACGTCCCGGCGGCTGCAACCGACGTGGCCAGTTCCGCCATGCAGATACTCGGCGGCATGGGCTATACCGAGCATGCGCGCGTCAGTCAAATTTGGCAGGATTGTCGCGGCAACCAGATTGCAGAGGGTACGGACCAGATCATGGTGTACATTGCCGCACCGCTTGTTCTGGACAAATACTAAGGGAAATTTCTTGCGTTGGGATGCGGCGCAAAGAGCATCCCTGTCCTGTGTTTTAATGACCTGCAGAATGCGTTTTCGATTCTGCAGGTCTTTTTTGTATGTAATATCTACTCAAATATAGGCAATTGTCCATTGAGGAAGCATTTCCTCGGTCAGTTTCTCAAGTATGACCATTCTCACGTTTCGGCGAACGGGGGACAATGCTGCCCAGAGAGCCAGCTCTGTGTAGTATCGGTTCAGGGGCGCCGTTCCTTTTCGTGTGACTCAATTTCACGAAAAGGGGCGACAGACATTCTTAGGAGGATCAAATTGAGTACAACAGCAACGAAAGAGAAGATGAGCGTGCGCCACATGCTCGTCGTTCTCACGGGCATCATGATCACGTTCGGATGCTCGGCCTTGTGCTTCTCCACGTGGGGCCTGTTCCAGCCGGTCGTGGCTGAGGGCTTGGGGGTCGAAACTACCGCCTTCGCCATGTACGTCACGGTTATGTACCTGACGATGACCGTCGCTTCTCCGTTCATGGGCAAGCTTCTGCAGACCATGGACATCCGCATCATCTTGTCCGTCTCCGCTTGCTTGGTGGGCGGTGCGTTCTTGCTCATGAGCTTCTCGAACGAGATCTGGATGTTCTACCTGGCGGCCGTGCTGCTGGGCCTGGGCGAGATCTCCATCCTGTGGCTTGCCATCCCCACGCTCATCAACCGTTGGTTCGCCGCTAAGGCGGGTACGTTCATCGGTCTGTGCATGGCCTTCACGGGCATCGGCGGCGCTATCTGGTCTGCGGTGTTCACCGCGCTGCGCTCCGGCGGCATGGACTTCCACACCATCTACCTGATCTGGGCTGTTATCGCGCTTGTCACCTCGCTGCCGTTCACGCTGTTCTGCGTGCGCAACTCTCCTGAGGACTGCGGCCTTGCTCCGTACGGCGCTTCCGTCGCCGCCGGCCAGGCTCCTGCCAAGCCGATGGGCCTCTCTGCTGCCAAGGCTATGAAGACCCCCGCGTTCTACGCCGTCTGCGTGTGCGCCGGTATCATCAACATCGCCGTTCTCATCGCCATGCAGTTCCCCACCTACACCAAGTCGCTGACGGACGTCACCTTCGACGTGCTGGTGGTCGGCGGTCTCATGACCACGGTCATGATGGTTGGCCAGGCTATCTTCAAGATCATCCTGGGCGCGGTTGCCGACAAGAACTCCAAGGGCGCGCTCGTGTTCGCCTTCGTGTGCGGCGTTGCCGGTATCCTGCTGTGCTGGCTGGGCTTCGCTTCCGAGTACATGCTCTACATCGGGTCGTTCATCTTCGGCGCCTTCTACGCCACCGCGGTCGTGCTCGTGCCGATCATCGTTCGCCAGTCGTTCGGCTCGCGTGAGTACTCGGTCATCTACTCCCGCGTCAGCACCGTGTTCAACCTGATCGCAGCGTTCGCGTCCATGATCTGGGCTTGGATCGGCTCTAGCTTCGGCTTCAACGTGGTGTTCATCGTCGGACTCGTGATGCTTGCTCTCATCCTGATGCTGGGCTTCTTCACCTTCTCAAACGCCAAAAAGTTCAAGAGCCAGTGGACTGAATAACGTCTCGAGAAAAAGGGGCGGCTCTTCTGAAAAGCTTCACGGGGGATCCGGTTTTGCGGATCCCCCTTTTTTTCGGTATATGGGAAGTCTTGTCGGGGGGGGGGGGGCTTCTTATATCATTGCTTCGAGGCGAACGAGGGGGAAATCGTGAACTTATCGCAGTTGTACTACTTTAAGAAGTTGGCGGAACTGCAGCACTACACGCGGGCGGCGAAGGAGCTGTACATCACGCAACCGACGCTGTCCGACGCTATATCCTCGCTCGAAAAGGAACTGGGGCTTCCTCTTTTCCAGCGAGACGGACGATCTATTAAGCTTACGCCGCACGGTGCGGAATTCTACGAGTACGTGCGCGCTTCGTTGCGCCAGCTTGACGAGGGCGTTGCCGCCATGGAGGCGCGCAAGGGAGACTTGCACGGCCTTGTCAATCTGGGGATGATCTTTACCGTGCAGGACGACTACCTGCCGGCGCTCTTGCGCGCCTACCAGGCGGAATTCGGCTCCAACGTGAGCATCGAGATCCATCAGGCGTTCACGAACTACCTGACGCAGAACCTGCACAACGAAACCTTGGACTTGGCGTTTTGCGGGAAACGGGAAAACGAGCCCGACATAGCCTACTTTCCGGTGCTGAACCGTCCGCTCGAGCTGTGCGTTCGGTCCGGTCATCCGCTTTCGCGGCGCTCCTCGGTGACGTTCGACGACTTGCGCGGCATGCGCCTTATCACGTATCGACGGGGAATTCCCATAGGCGAACAAGTTGAAAAGCTGCTCGAAGAAGCGGCTCTTGAAGGCGTTGTGCAAAACTACGACGACGACATCTCCATGGCTTCGGTGATCTCGATTGACGGTGGTACCGGCGCGCTCATGCTGAACTCGGTTGGGATCAAGCTGTTCTCGGACATCACGATGATTCCCATCGAAGGCGTTCCCCGCGATTTTTACTGGGTGTACCTCGCGTGCAGCAAGAAGCATTACAAAAGCGGGGCAGTTCGCTCGTTCATCGATTTCGTCAAGCGGTTCGATTCAGATGATGTGGATTTCGGCCATTGGCCCGAAGGGCGGCCTGTCTCTACGTCCTAAGGGTTTCTGCGTGGACGGCTTGGTCGATCAAGCCTAGGCCGTCCAGGTAGGCGTACAGGTGAAAGCCGCGCTTGCAGCGGAACGTGCAAGCGCGGCATGGATCCTCGTTGCAGTACGCGTAGGCGTCCTCGTCTGCAAACGCGAATACGAGCGGTGGCTTTTTCCCGGGCAGCACGTACTTCAGCTGCACGCCGGTGAACGTCTTGAGCGCGACCCAGCGCAGCGGATGATCGCTCGTCGAGCTCCATCGAACGCGCAGCGCGTTCGCGTCGACTCCGCCTACCACTTCGTAGCCGATCGAGAAACCGGCGCGTTGGCCGTCGGGAAGCGGCTCCAAGCGCTCCATGATCCGTCCGCAGCACGAAGGGGCGAACGCGTTTCCGGCGAAGGGGAGCGTCGCGTCTTCGCGCCGCAGCGAGCGGTCGATCCGAAGATCCGCTGCGTCGTCGACGGCGCAGAGCACGGCGTGGCATTCGGTGCAGCGGAAAAACGGCAGGGAGTGGCTGCTTACGCCGGGCTTCCACGACGCGCGCGTGCGCGTCGGGCTCATGCGCTGCTCGGTTGCGTTCGCTTCCCCCAAAACCCCTCCTAAAAGTCGCTGCGCTGCATATTAAGGTAGTTCAGCAGCTCGCTTCGTTTGTGTATCTGCATTTTCTCATAGATATGCCGCACGTGGGTGTTCACGGTGTACGGCGATATCACCAGCTTCTCGGCCATGTTGTTAGTGGTGTACCCGCGCGCGATAAGCACGAGGATTTCGCTTTCGCGACCCGACAGGCTGAACTCCTTCGCCACTTCGGCGCAAATCTCGTCGATTTCGGCCTTCGTGGGCGGGGCTGCGGTCAGGGCGATGATGTTGAACTCTTGGCGCACGAGCGGGATCAGCAATACCGCCAGCAAGCAGATAAGCGCAAGGCACGTTTCCGGCGTGATGGCCGCTGCCAGTTGCGGTGCGTGCTCGTAGCCTACGGCCCAGGTGTTGCCCACGGCGATGCCCGCCCGTACGAACCCGCCGGCGAACGCGAAGGCCATGGCGGGCGTGACGTAGCCCTTCGACGTCAAGATGCCGAAGTACATGATGAGCAGGATCTCCATGAGCGAAGAGATGCCCGTGGCCATGATGAACGAGGGGAAGTAGGTGACCGGGTCGGCCAGGAAAAGGCCGAACGCCGCTATCAGCAGCACGATCATCCACGGGAACATCTTGAATATGTTGGCCTTGTCCTTCGTGAGAAGAGCTATTCCGGCCAGCCCCAGCATGAGCACGGCTCCGCCTATGATGCCCAGGGTGAAGCTGAGGTCGTCGGTGGGGAGCACCTCCCAGGGAATGATGGCGACCAGGAAGTAACAGGCGACGCTCGCTAGAAACGTGATGGCGCTGACGGCTACCATGTTCTTGAGCCCGCCTTGCGCCGCGCTTTTCGGCAGCAGGACGGGAAAGGACCGCTCGCCGTCGCGACGAGCCTGCACCAGCAGCACGCCGGATGCGATGGGCAGCGCGGCCACGAACACCGTGGTCACGTACGTCGGCAGCGCCCAGGCGATAGCGACGGTTGCCAGGACCGCCACGCCGAACGTCGTGCCGATGTGGCGCAGCGAGTAGTTCGCCTTCACGCACGCGTAGCGCTCGCCCCAGAGGATCCACATAGCCGATTCGGTTGCTCCCAGGAAAAACGAAAGCGCGTACGCCAAGCCCGGAACAGTGAACACCTGGGGGAGCAGGCAGAGCGTCAACGTGGCTGCCGCCGTCAGCGCGGGGGCAGCCACGTACATCCATTTATAGGATGAGAGGTGCTTCTTGCGTCCGAGCAAGAAGGCGAACGCTAAAAGAAAGAGGACGGTGGCCCCCAGGTTCACGAGCCAGGCGATTGTCACGCGTTCATCGAGCAGCTGAGTTTGCGCGAACATGTGGGGAACGAACCACAGCGCGTAGTGCCAGGCAAGAAGAAGCGCGAAACCCACGTACTTCAACGACGGGCGGGCCATGATGGATGCAAAAGCCTCGCGCGGTTCCGTTCCGGTGGCAGGAGATGCTGCCGTTTGGGGTGCCATGAAGTCGACCATCCTTCCTATCGTGCGTTTGTGATAGATGATGATGCCGCTGAACTGCTCAGATTGTTCAGCACTTGCAGTGCATAGCTTCGCAATCGTTAGTATAGAAACCTATCACTAGTTCGTCATGAAACCCTCGCAAGAAATTAAGTATTCGCCTAATTAGTGGGCATTTTGCGATGCTAATTCGACCGCTCGAGGACAGAATGCACCCATCGGCTCGACTTGGCAGCCGGACGCCGAGGGAAAGCTACCGGCGGCCGGCCGCGAGGCCGGGCAAAGACAAGGAGAAAGGAATGAAAGATGTCGTTGCTTGCCAAGAGCAAGGGAGAGGTTACCTATAAGGAACTCTCCACGCTGCACAAGTGGGCGCTCGTCGTGCTCATCTCCATGGGCTCGTCGATTATCTACGCGCCTATGTACCTGAAGAACGTGTTCTACGATCCCTTGATGCAGGCGCTCGGTGCCACCAACGCGGACCTCGGCTTGATGGTGTCCGCCTACGGCATCGCTGCCATGATCTGCTACCTGCCTTCCGGCATCGTAGCCGACAAGTTCCGGATGCGCACGTTGGCGTGGTTGGGCTTCCTGGCCACCGCAGTGCTCGTGTTCGTATACGCGACGCTGCCCTCCGTGCAGATCTGCTTGATCCTGTTCGTGCTCATGGGCGTTACCTCCATCCTGGTGTGGTGGGGCACGCGCTTCAAGGTGATCCGCCTGTGCTGCGAGGAGAACGAGTACGCCTCCAAGATCGGCGTCAGCTACTCCATCTACGGCGTGACCGGCTTGGTCATCGGCCTTATCAACGCCGGCATCATCGCTGCCATCTCCGGCTCTGCCGGTGTGCAGGCCATGCTCATCTTCCTGGGCGTCATGATCGCCATCCTGGGCGTGGTCTCGTACTTCATCATCCCTGACTTCAAGGGCGAGATCAACAAGGACGCGAAGCTGTTCAGCGTGTCCGAGGCTCTGCAGGCCGTCAAGCACCCCGGCGTGATCTGGGCTTGCGTCGCCTACTTCTGCGTGTACGCCGTGTACCAGGGCGCTACCTACACCACCCCGTACCTGACGCAGGGCTTCAACGCCGACGGCAACCTGGTGAACGTGGTCGGCCTTATCCGCACCTATGGCATCGGCCTCATCGCCGGCCCGGTTATCGGCTACATCGCCACGAAGATCAAGAGCCCCTCGAAGGCCATCCTGGGCGGCTTGATCCTCTCCGTCGCCGTGCTCGTCGGGTTCATCCTCTTCCCGCAGGATCCCTCCGGTGCCGTGATCGCTTCCATCCTGGTGGTCGTGTTCGGCTTCACCACCTACGGCGCCTTCTCCATCGGCTCCTCCCCGCTGTCCGAGGTCAAGATCCCGATGTCCATCTTCGGTACCGCTACGGGCATCCTCTCGGTCGTCGGCTTCCTGCCTGACGTGTTCATCCACACCTGGTACGGCGGCATGATCGACGCTCAGGGCACCGCCGCCTTCAACATGATCTTCGGATTCGAAATCATGTTCGGCATCATCGGCTGCTTCTGCCTGGTCATGTTGCTCCGCACGGTCAAGAAGCACTTCGGTTCGACCGCTCAGGCCGAAGAGGCGTAATCCAAGCGCTGCGTTTACAGATCACCGCGGAGGGCGACGGTTCGCCCGAGCCCTCCGCGGCTTTGCACCACCGATCGGAAAGGGAAGGCGAACGTGAACAAGCTCGATGTACTGTCTCTGATCAATCCGCAGATGAACGCCGTGCTGGCGAAGGAAGACGAGCTGGCTGGCGACGCGAACGACACGAGCGTGGGTTTCGAGAAGATGCGCGAGAACTACGTTGCCGGTCGCGCGTACTGGGTCGAAGGCGGCCCGGTCATGGCCGAAAAGCTCGACGCTGCCGTGGCGGGTCCGTACGGCGACATCCCGGTGCGCTACTACTATCCCACTGACGAGTCCGCCGCGGCGCGCGCCGCGAGCAAGCCTGAGACTCCGGCTATCGTGTACGTGCACGGCGGCGGGTTCGTCCTGGGCAACCTGGACACGCACGACCGCATCTGCCGCGTGCTTGCTCGCAACGCCGGCGTTGCCGTGGTGGCCGTGGATTACCGGCTTTCGCCCGAAGCGAAGTTCCCGAGCGCGGTTCACGAGGTTGCGGCTGTTGCTGCGTACCTGCACGAGCACGGTGCCGAACACGGCATCGACGGCGAGCGCCTGTCGTTCGCGGGCGATTCGGGCGGCGCGCATCTGAGCCTTGCGGCCACGATGTATCTGCGCGAGGAGCTGGGCGGTAGCGATTTCGTGAAGTGCTGCCTTTTGTACTACGGCTGGTTCGGGCTCAAGGATTCGTCTTCGATGCGCCTTCTGGGCGGCTCGTGGGACGGCTTGACCGAGGCGGACTGGAAGTTCTACATGCAGATGTACGCGAACGATCCCGCCGAGCTGGAGGAAAGCCCGTACGCGAACCTGTTCCTCAACGACATGACGCGCGACATGCCTGCTTGCTATATCGCGGCGGCCGAGTACGACCCCTTGCGCGACGACAGCACCACGCTGGCGACGATCTGCGAGGAGTACGGGGTTCCGTACCGTTTCGAACTGTTCGAAGGCGTTATCCACGCGTTTCTGCACTACACCAAGATGCTTGACGAGGCGAACGACGCCCTTGAGCACGGTGCGACCTTCTATCGCCAGCAGATGGGCCTGTAGGCGAGAGATACATCATTCGGGTTTCAAAGCGGGAGGATCCCGCTGAACACATACAAAAAGGAGGATCGTCATGGATTTCAAGTTGACGGACGAGCAGGAGCTGATCGTCGATAGCTACCGCGAGTACATGGAAAGCGAGAACTGGGAGACCTACTTCCACGAGTGCGACGAAGCGCACGAGTACCCGCTTCGCTGGGTGAAGGGCCTGTGCGAGCTGGGCTTCGACCAGATCATGCTTCCCGAGAGCCATGGCGGTCTGGGCCTTGAGCAGCCGTGCGTGACGCTGATGGCCGTGTACGAGATCCTGGGCAAGTACGGCGCTCCCACCTACGTGCTGTATCAGCTGCCCGGTTTCGAGACCATCATCCGCGAAGGCACCGAAGAGCAGATCGAAGCCGTCATGTCCACGCTGGGCTCCGGCGAGCAGATCTGGAACTCCGCATGCACCGAGCCGGGCGCCGGCTCCGACGTGGGCGCGCTGGCCACCACGTACAAGCGCGAGAACGGCAAGATCTACCTGAACGGCACCAAGACGTTCATCACCTCCTCCGCTGGCGTGAAGTACCTGGTCATCATGGCCAAGAACGCTGACGACGAGTCCGTGTTCACCGAGTTCTTCGTCGACATGTCCAAGCCGGGCGTGAAGCTGTCCCCGCTGACCAAGCTGGGCCTGCGCATGGACAGCTGCTGCGAAGTCTACCTGGACAACGTGGAGCTTGAGGAAAAGGACATCTTCGGCAAAGAAGGCAACGGCTTCATGCGCGGCGTGTCCGACTTCAACTTCGAGCGCTGGCTCGTGGGCGCGTGCGACTACGGCACCGCTATCTGCGCGTTCGAGGATGCCATGGCGCATGCGAACTCCCGTATCGCCTTCGGCAAGCCCATCAGCCGCTTCCAGCTCAACCAGCTCAAGATCACCGAGATGTGCATCAAGCTGACCAACATGAAGAACATGCTGTACGAGGCTGCTTGGAACGCTGACAACAACGACGGCAACTTCAACGCCGCAGCGGCCGCCATGTGCAAGTACTACTGCGCCAACGCCTCCTTCGAGGTGACCGACGACGCCATGCAGATCATGGGCGGCATCGCCGTGGCCAGCGAGCATCGCATCAACCGCATCTGGCGCGACCTGCGCGTCGACCGCGTTTCCGGCGGCACCGACGAGATGATGATCCTGGCCACCTCCAAGGGCGCTTCCATCAAGTACAAGCAGAAGTAACCTGCCGCTCGTCCACGGGGGCGCGGATAGTGCCCCCGTATCCAGAAACCCATGCGAACAAGGAGGAACAACATGGCAATTCCTACCGACAAGCCGTCCTACGGTCCCCTCGACGGCGTCAAGGTCGTCTACGCAGCAGTCGAGTTGGCCTGCCCGAAAGCAGCCGACCTCATGGCCGACTGGGGTGCCGACGTCATCTGGCTCGAGAACACCGGCGCGGGCGACACCATCCGCGACACCGCGTACGTGAAGCAGGCCGAGCGCCGCAACCAGCGTTCCGTGGCTTTGAACTACTTCTCCGAAGAGGGCAAGAAGGTGTTCTTCGACCTGGTGAAGGATGCTGACATCTTCATGGAGGCATCGAAGGGCGGCACGTGGGCGCGCAAGGGCATCACCGACGACGTGCTGTGGGAGCTCAATCCGAAGATGGTCATCGTGCATGTTTCCGGCTTCGGCCAGGAAGGCGACCCGAAGATGGTCAAGCGCGCTGCGTACGACCTGACGGTGATGGCTTACTCCGGCATCATCATGCAGAACGGCACGGAGGAGCAGCCGATGCTGCCCGGACCGTACGCCGGCGACTACTTCAACACGCTCATGATCGCAAGCTCCGCGCTGGCGGCCCTCTACAAGGCCGAGAAGTCCGGCAAGGGCGAGAGCATCGATTTGGCCATGTACGAGACGCTGCTTGCCATCGGCCAGTACTACCTGGTGGACTACTTGAACGAGGGCATCAAGTGGCCCCGCCCTGGCGCGCGCAACCAGAACCTGTGCGGCATCGGCGAGTTCAAATGCAAGGACGGCTTCCTGGGCGTGTGCCTGTACGGCGTCGACCAGAACAAGTACTTCTTGGAGACCATCGGCCTGGGCCATCTGTGGGGTACCGAGGACATTCCCGAGGACACGTCGGGCCTGTGGCTGTCCAACCCGCACGCCGACGAGATCCAGAAGGCGTTCGAGGAGTACTGCCTGGCGAACTCCAAGTACGACATCGAAGAGGATTTCGCCGCGCACCGCATCGCTGCCCAGGTGGTCAACGACATGGAAGACCTCGTGAAGGAAGAGCACCTGAAGCTGCGCAACACGTGGGTTGACTGGGAGACCGTCGACGGCGAGACGTTCCACGGCTTGGGCGTGTTCCCCAAGTTCAAGAACAACCCGGGTCAGATCTGGCGTCCGATGCCGCATCAGGGTGGCGACACCGTGGACATCATGACGAAGCTGGGCTACACGCCCGAGCAGATCAACGAGCTGGCCGAGGCCGGCGTCGTGAAGATCAGCGAATAAGGTCCATGCGTTTGGCGGGCGGCTTGCGATAGGCACGCCGCCCGTAGCGCGGTTCCGTTTTCAAGGGACCGCCGTCCGGTGAAACCGGATGCGGGTGCGCGGCCCGAACGTTCCGCGCACCCGCACGATGCCGCCTTCCGAAAGCGAAGCGCGGTCGAACGGCGGCATCGTGCGGGTAGGGGATTGAACGAGGGGTCGAAGGACGAGAAGGGTGAGACGGGTGACCGACATCGTAGGAAACGAAACGCTGCGAAGCCTTTGGACGGGACTCGTCGACTCGTGCGGTGACCGCACGTTCCTCATCTTCCAGGATCGCGAGGGCGCGACGTGCGAGTTTTCCTACAGCGCGTTCGACCAGGAGATCAACCGAACCGCCAACCTGTTCCTCACGTTGGGCATCGAGGCGGGCGAGCGGGTGGCCGTGCAGATGCACACCTGCCCCGAGTTCATGATGTGCCTGTTCGGCTTGGCGAAGATCGGTGCCGTCATGGTACCGATGAACGAGCAGTACCTGGCCGAAGAGGCGGCGTTCGTGCTCGAGCGTACCGGCGCGTCGTGCGCAGTGGTGGAGGCGGATTTCGTCGGCCTGTACGACGGTTTGGCTGACGAGCAGGGCTATCTTGCCAAAGGCGTGTTCGTTGCGCGCGGTTCGGCAGATGCCGAAGCGGGCTTGCCCGCTTCCGTTCCGGTGCGCTGTTTCGACAAGGCGCGCGCGTGCGAGCCGACCGTGCTACGCGAGGAACGCCCCCTTGCCTCGGACGACCCGGTTGAGATCATCTTCACGTCGGGCACGACGTCGTGTCCGAAGGGTGTTGTGCTTACGCATGCGAACATGCTGTTCAGCGGCTTGTATGGCGATTGGGAAGTGTCGCTTACGCGCGACGACCGCATGCTTTCGACCATGCCTGCCTGCCATTCCAATTTCCAACTGGCGGCGCTCACCCCGGTGCTCACGGCGGGCGCTACGCTCATCGTGGTGGAGAAGTACAGCGCGAGCCGCTTCTGGAAGCAGATCCGCGACTATCGAGCCACGGTCGTGCAATGCGTGGCCATGATGCTGCGCACCCTGCTGCTGCAACCGGTCGATCCGAACGAAAAGGATCATTGCCTGCGCGAGATGCTGTATTTCCTGGCCGTTTCCGACGAGGAGAAGCGCACGTTCGAGGAGCGCTACGGCGTGCGCATCATGAACACGTACGGTTCCACCGAGTCGATCAGCTGGGTGCTTACCGACCCTCCGACCGGTCCGCGTCGTTGGCCGAGCGTCGGACGCCCGGGCTTGGGGTACGAGGTTCGCATTGCGGGCGACGACGGCGTGCAAGCCGCTGCGGGCGAATTGGGGGAGATCCAGGTCAAGGGCACGCGCGGGCGCACCATCATGAAGGAGTACTACAACGACCCCGAGGCTACGGCGCGCACGTTCACCCAGGATGGATGGCTGCGCACGGGCGACAAGGGCTACATGGACGAGGACGGCTGGTTCTTCTTCGTCGACCGCAAGGCCAACATGATCAAGCGAGCGGGCGAGAACATATCGGCCAGCGAGCTTGAAAGCGTGCTCATGCAGCATCCCGCCGTCGACGAGGCCGCGGTGATCGGCGTGCCCGACCCTATTCGCGACCAGGCCGTCAAAGCCTTCGTGAAGCCGCGCGCGGGCGTCGAGATCACCGAAGGGGAGGTGCTGGCGTTTTGCGAGGAGCACATGGCGGGCTTCAAGGTCCCCTCGTTCGTCCAGATCGTCGACGACTTTCCGCGCACGTGCTCTATGAAGATCGAGAAGAAGTTGCTGAAGTAACCTGTTGTCGGCGACGGGCGGCCCGGGCGGCATCCAGTCGCTCGAACAGTCCTCGCTTCGCTGCGGAACTCGCTTGGTGGATACCGCCCGGGCCGCCCGTCGCTGCGAAGTCTCTTGAACGTGCTCGACTTTCGACGAGAGCGGGGAAAGGGGTCGGTGGACGGGGCGTACTTGAGAACCTGGTGAATGGGTGCTGTTTTTCTGGTTGGGAGATAAGGAGAGGGTCATGGCTATTAGCACTGAGATCGTGGGCAAGGAGTTCGGGCCGTTCGTGCGGGAGTACACGTTCAAGGATCTGGAGATTTGCGCGCTCGGCTGCAACGCGGGATTCGACGGCAAGACCGATCTTGAGTACGTGAACGAGCATGACGCGGAGAACCCGCAGCTCAAGGTGCTCCCCATTTTCGGCGTGCCGTTGACGGTGCACGAGGAGATGACGCGCACGCTTGACTACGGCTACAACTACGATGGCTCGCTGCATTACGGGTTCGAGATCAAGCTGCATGCTCCCTTCCCGATGGGCGACCGCATCGAGACGTTCGTGACGCAAGACGCGCTGTACGACCGCGGCGAGGGCCGCGGGTGCCTGTCGAAGCAGACGGGACGTTCCTTCGCCTCCGACGGGACGCTGTTGTGTGAAACCGAGACATGGGACGTGTGCATCTACGACGGTGGATGGGGCGGGCCCAAGCCGCCGAAGGACATCGTCGAGATGCCTGATCGTGCGCCCGATGCGGTGGTCGAGGAGACGATGCCGCTCAACATGCCGCTCATCTATCGTCTTATGGGCGATTGGCATCAGCAGCACATCGACTTCGCCTATACCGAGCAGACCGGCCTTGCGCGTCCGATCGCGCACGGCGTGAGTTTGGGCGGCTTCGCCATGCGCCACATCATCAGCTCGTTTTTCCCGGGCGAGCCTGAGCGCATGAAGCGATTCAAGACGAGGATCACTTCGCCGGTGCTTCCGGGCACCGCGCTTCAAACTCGCATGTGGAAGGTGGGGGAGAAGGAGATCCGCTTCCAGTTGGTGGATGCGGACGTGGACGAGACGGGCGCGAAGCCGCACTTGAACTTCGGTATTTGCACCTGGGAGTAGCAGGTTCAACCGGGCGGGGTCGATCCTTGGGCTGAGGGTGCCTGAAAGACCGTTGCTTCGCTCCAAGGATATTTCAGGAACCCTCAGCCCAAGGATCGCCTCCTGCGATTGACGCGGGCGGAGCTGGTTTTAGCATGTGAGGAGACGAGAGCATGGATGATGTGAAGCAGATCACGCAGGTGACGAGCCCGACAATGGGCGAGGCGATGGACGGTGCCAAGCAGATTGGCGAGGGTATGGTGGGCAAGGTGAAGAAGTCCGCCAAGAAGACCATGGACGACGTTGCCATGACCCCGTTTTTGCGCAAGATCACGTTTTTCTCGAGCGGCGGCTCGTTTTTGGACGGGTACGTGCTTTCCCTGATCGGCGTGGCGCTTACGCAGATCACGCCGCTGTTCAACCTGACGGGCGCCTGGAGCGCCGCTATCGGCGCGTCGGTTCTGCTGGGCATCTTCGTGGGCACGATTCTCGGCGGTTACCTG
Organism: Paraeggerthella hongkongensis; assembly: GCF_003340345.1. Lineage (GTDB taxonomy): Bacteria > Actinomycetota > Coriobacteriia > Coriobacteriales > Eggerthellaceae > Paraeggerthella > Paraeggerthella hominis. The sequence continues at coordinate 107,195 of NZ_PPTQ01000002.1, forward strand.
ACCGACCGCATCGGGCGCAAGAAGATGTTCATCGTCGACATCGTGGCTATCGGCCTGTTCTCTATCTTGAGCGTGTTCTGCGCCGACCCGTTCCAGCTGGTTTTGGCGCGCTTTTTCATCGGCGTGTTCGTGGGCGCGGACTATCCTATCGCCACGTCGCTCATTGCCGAGTTCACCCCCAAGCAGCATCGATCCATTTCGATGGGCATGGTGTCGGCTGCGTGGTATCTGGGCGCTACCGTTGCGGCGTTCGTGGGCTACTTCCTGTACAGCGTTCCCAACGGATGGCAGTGGATGCTCGGGTCGGCGGTGGTTCCCTGTATCATTTTGCTGATCGGCCGTCACGACATTCCCGAATCGCCCATGTGGCTGGCGCAGAAAGGGCGCACCGCCGAGGCCGACGAGGTCATGCGTCGCGTCTTCGGCGAGGGCGTGGAGCTTGAGCTTGAGGAGCCGGGCGAGAAGACCAGCCTGCGCAAGGTGTTCGCGGGCGGCTATGCCAAGCGCATCGTGTTTCTGGGCATCTTGACGCTGTGCCAGGTGGTGCCTATGTACGCCATCTACACGTTCGGTCCCGAGATCATGACAGCGTTCGGCTTGGGCGAGGGGCACGAGGCCATCTTGGGCGAGAGCGTGGTCAGCTTGTTCTTCTTGATCGGGTCTATTCCGGCGATGTTCTGGCTGAACTCGATGGGTCGCCGCCCGCTGCTCATTCGTTCGCTGGCGCTTATGGCCGTGGGCTTGGTTATCCTGGGCCTGTTCCCCGATGCTCCCGTGTACGTGATCATCGTGGCGTTCGGTTTGTACGCATTCTTCAGCGGCGGGCCGGGCATTTTGCAGTGGCTCTATCCCAACGAGCTGTTCCCGACCGAAGTGCGCGCGTCGGCGGTGGGCGTGGCTATCGGTATCTCGCGTATCGGCACCATCATCGCCACGTACGGTACTCCGCTGTTCTTGGCTGCATACGGCATAGGACCCACCATGCTTGTTGCGGCGGGGCTCGTGATCCTGGGATTGGTGCTGTCGGTGCTTATGGCGCCCGAGACCAAGGGTAAGTCGCTTCTGGAGACGAGCTCGCTGGACTAGCGAGGCGCCGTGCTGCATCGGCACTCGGCACTAGGCGGTATCCGGTTAAAAAACAACCCTGCATTTGGGTTGGGCACGGTGGTATAGTCGAGGGAGTTCCATGACGGCTGCCGACGAGGGAGGGTGCCGCCCTTGTCGGGCGCGACCTTCTGGATTCAGGAGCGAGCATGTTGGAAAATCCCAAAACCATAGACGAGCTTGTCGGCTTGCTTGATTCGTTGGGGGTGGAAACCCGCGGGCGTTCGGAGGAGCAGCTTTCCGGGGAGGGCTACTATGCGGCCCTGCCGCGCCAAGGGTACAGCTCCCGCTGCGAGATGTCGCTTCCCGATGGTCTTTCGGGCAAGCGCGTGCTGGATCTTTTGTGCCGTAGCGGCAAGGGCGCTTACAAAATTGCCGATCTGGTAGGGCCGGACGGGTTCGTTTTGGGAATCGATCCCGACGAGGATCGCATTGAGCACGCACGAGAGCAAGCGGCTCGCAATCATCCTCAAGGTGACGATTGGAGACGAACCCTTGCGTTCGCGCAGGGGTGTCCCGAGGATCTGTGGGCCGCCCGCGTCAAGGATGCGACGTTCGACGTGGTGGTTGTGAACAGCGCGCTCAACCTGGTGCGCGATCTGCCGTCTGCGCTGCGCGAGATCGCGCGCGTGCTCGTATCGGGGGGATTTCTGTACCACGCGGGCGTGTTCGCCGAGTCTCCTTTGTCGAAAGATCCGATGAGCCGGCTTGCTGCGCGCGGCAACGTGTTCGGCGCAGCACGCAGCAAGCGCACGTTCGAGCGCGCCGTCCGGGAGGCGGGTTTCTCGACGTGCGTGTTCGCCCCAGGCGATGGCGTGGCGCCGAGCGGCTTCGAGCTTGTTCCCGAGCTGGTCAACCGCAGGTTCCAAACGTCCGTCGTCCGCGCGAGCGTTTAAGGGGTCGCGGGCGGCATCGGAGGCAGACGACTTGCTTGCTGCACGATTCTTACTGCAATGTTGCGCTCGAAGGGCATGCAGAGCGACGATCTTCGGTGCGACTGTGCGTTTCACCTGGTCGGGGATGCTCATTGCCGACGAACGGGTTTCAATGTGCGCCCGAGCGCAACATTGGGAGCAGGATCGTGCATTCGGGCGTGGTTGACGTGCCAGACGTCTAGGATTTCATTCCTATCAAGACGCATTCGGGGACAGGACCGCCTTCGACCAGATTGGCGCTGATCACATGGAAGCCGCAGTTTTGGACGAAGGAAGCCAGTTCTTCGGACGTCCATTCGTGGAACGTCTTGAAGCCGACCGCCTCCATCAATCGCAGCCTTGCAGGGGATGCTACCCGGTCGTGGACGAACGTCGGGGCCAGCAGGAAACCGCCCGGTTTCAGAACGCGATGCGCCTCGCGCAGTGCGAGTTCGGGTGCGGGCATGACGTGCAGCGCATTGGCGACGACCACGGCGCCGAAGGACGCTTCGCGATAAGGAAGGCTCGTGGCGTCTTGCACGGAGAAAGAGACGCGGCTTTCAGGCGATCGCGTGCGAGCCTTTTCGATCATGGCCTCAGAGAAATCGGTAGCCTCCCAAGAGCGGACTCTCCCTGCAAGCGCGAAGGTCAGCTGCCCGGTTCCACAGGCCAGTTCAAGCACGTCGATGTCCCTTTCCAGCCAGTTTCTCAATTCTCGGCACAGCTGAGGGTAAGGCCCGTTGCGCCTTTCGACAAGGGGCGCGTACAGGGGCGCGACCTTGTCCCAGAACTTCTTGTTCGGTTCGCTGTTCGACATAAAGCAGCTCCTGGTTGGGCGGGGAAGGGGGGTGCTTGCGACTTGTGCTTCGCGCGGCTTTCGATCCGTGCTTCAATTAGAAATTAGCTATATCTAACTTTGGATGCTACCGCTCGCGATGCTCTTTGTCAAACCGACGAGCCAATCTAGGCGGTCGGGTGGAAAACGGCAGACGGGACGGCAAAGGGCCGCATGGACCCTGCGCTAGCGCATTCGCTTGCCGCGCATGGCGCTTGGGGCTATGCCGGTATGGCGCCTGAACGCCTCGGCGAACGCCGCCGGTTTTCTATAACCGACCTTTGCGGCAATATCGGCCACGGGCATGTTGGTGGTCCGTAAGAGCTCGGCAGCTTCTTCCATGCGCGCTTCGGTAACGAAAGCGTTGGGGGATGCTCCGAAGTAGCTTTTGAACGTTGCCTTGAACTTCGTTTGGCCCATGCATGCGCGATGGGCCAGCACGTTGCAGGTAAGGTTCGCGCTCAGGTTGTTTCTAATGAAGCTACCGACGTTGTCAAGCGATTTCCGGTCGTCGAGCGGCGGCAAAGCACTTTCTCGTCCGGCATCCTCTTCTTCGATCTCGCTTGCTCGTTTGATGATGAGCGCCAGCGCTTCGGCTACGGCCCCTTCGTAAAACAAGTCAGCTGCCATGCCGGCGCCTCGATAGCGTTTGATCTGCTTGAAGAGGGCGATAAGCTCCGGGCAGTCCGGTCTTCCGTCGACGAGCAGGAAAGCCTTGCGCATGTCGGGTATATTGCCGAACCGTTCATGCAGGTAGGTTCTGTAATAGTCCGGCGATACGGTGATCGACGTGGCCTGCACGGTCGAGCCAGGAGAAAAGCGCGCCACGTACTCGTTTCCTTCGCTTGCGATGTAGGTGGAGACCGTTCCGGGCCTCGGCGTGGCAGTGCGGGCTTTTGCGATCAAGCCGGCTTTGTCGTAGTAGCTAACTGAAAGGTGCTCGGTATGGCGAAAGCGCATGATGCCTTGGCTTTTGAACTCGATTCGAAAAGCACTGACGGCGAAGAAGTTGTCTCGAGAATAGACCCAGTATTCGCCCGACCCTTCTTCGTTGTCCATCCGGTACGAGCATCCGGCTTGCGCATAGGAGCGCTCCGATGCGACCGGCGTCATGTTCCATTGCTGAAACGCCTTGTCGTACAGGTCGCTTTTTATATCGAGCATGCTCGCGTTCCCTTTCCTTCGATTGCCGATGCCCTCTGTCGTCATCGCGAAAAAATCAAACAGCCGAAAGAACGCAAGGCTCCCGCTCTTTCGCGCACGGGCAAAGGCGTCGAAACGACGCAGCCTTGTCTGGTCGCCTTAATGCCGAAATCGGCCGGTTGTTGCTTGAGCTGTGTTTCCTTATGAAGTCATCGACTATTATAGCAAAAGTTAGCTAAAGCTAACCATAACCGATTGATAAGCCGTTGGCTTGAAAGGAGCGCTCGTTATGTCGCAAGCGGTATACGATCGAGGGGAAGACGCCTCGTCTTCTCAGTCCTCGAAACGAGGCGGGGGCTGGACTACCCATGACGTTTTAACCTTTGTCGTTTTCAACATCATCATTGTTGTTGTTACTATGGCGGCGAAAATGGTGGAGGACATGCTGCTATCGCCTCAGAATACTTTCTTCGTTGGGTCATGGCTGTTTCCGCTGCTCGCAACACCTTTTTACCTGGTTATGGCCGACCGTATAGGAAAACGCGGAGTGTTGAGCGCCTCGATCATCGTCTTCGGCATTTTCTACGCGATCATGGGCGGCTTGTATTGCATTCCCGTGGCTATCGTCGGCGCGATCGTGGGCGAATTGCTTATGTGGGGGAAGGGTTCGTATCATAAGGTGAAACGCGTTGTGCTGGGCTACTACGTGTACTGGGTTGCATTCGCCTTCTACGGAATAGTTCCGTATCTGCTGTTCAAAGAAGCTTACATGCAGCAGTTGGGTGCGTACTACAGCGCCTCTGACATCGCTGCGATGGTGGCTCAATATACCGAGCTGCCATGGATTGTTCTTATGCTGGCTATGTTCGCTGCCGGTACGTTCGCGGGTGGTTTTATTGGCGGCAAGTTCTTGAAAAAGCATGTCCGCAAAGCGAAGATCGCGTAAGGGTTTCGCTATGGAGACGCCATTGGAAAACTGTACGGAGCCGTTTTCTCCTCCTTCCGCAGTGCGGCAGCGTATCGAGCCTGTTGCGGCTGGAAATGGGTCTGCGCACAAGGCGGCTTTCTTGCATGCCGATATGAAGGAGGGCGTTCTTGGGCTGGATCCCCGTACGCATCTGCTTGTCATCCTAGCTGCGGGCATGGCGGCTTTGGCTATTGTGGGGCTGCCCGAACTCGTCGGTCTCCAGATCCTCTGCGCGGCCTACCTTGCGGCGAACGGCAGGGCGAGGCTGGCTGCGAGGATGTGCGTAAGCTTCGCGGTGATCTGCGGGCTCAGCTTCGTTCCGCTGCCCGGACTTTACGGCGTGCTGTTCGTAAGTCTCATGCACATGATGCCGCCGATGTCGGCGGGAAGCGCGCTTTTCACCCTCTCGCCGTCGGCTATCATGTGCGCCTTGCGCAGGTGGCGCATGCCGAACCGCGCGTTGATCGGCGTATGCATGGTGTTTCGATTCGCCTCGATCCTTCCGTTCGAGTTCTCGTCCATAGTTCGCGGCCTTCGCATGCGAGGCGTGTTTCCTCGGGTTGTCGATGCGTTTCCCCATCTGGGGCTTGTGTACGAGTGCTTGTACACACCGCTTGTAATGCGCTGCTTGCGTTTGTCCTCCGAGCTTGCCGCATCGTCCGAATTAAGGGGGATTGACGTGCAGACAGGGCGTTCGTCGATATACCACGTGGGGTTCGCCGCGCGCGATGTCGTTGTTGTCGCGGTCTTCGCATGCGCATGCGCCCTCTTGTACGGAACGGGGTTTTACGTATGAGCGGGATGCCATGCCGGCGGACGGCTTCGGTGTTGCTGGAGAGCGCATCGTTTCGCTACGTCGATCAGTCCGAGGCCGCCGACGGGGCAGCGTGCGATGCGCGTCACGGTGTAGCGGGGAGTTTCGTAGACGATATCTCGTTCGAGATCAAACCGGGCGCCTGCACGGTTCTATGCGGGCGTTCGGGGGATGGGAAATCGACTGTCTTGCGCATGATCGATGGGCTTGCAGGTACGTTTTTCCCGGGATGCCTTGAAGGGGTGGTTTGCGTTTGCGGAACCGATGTGCGAAAAGTGACCTCCTACGATAGGGCTTCGGGCATGGGCGTTGTGCTGCAGGACCCGCGGAGCCAGTTTTTCATGGGATTGGTTGGGGACGAGATCGCCTTCTCGTCCGAGAACTTGGGCGTCGATCCGGACGAAACCATCAGCAGGATCAACCGCGCTGCCGCATGGTGCGGTATCGACGCGCTTCTTGGAGAGCGGCTGTCCGAGTTGTCGAGCGGCCAGAAGCAGCGCGTCGCCCTTGCGGCTGCCATAGCATGCAATCCCAAGGTGCTGATTTTGGATGAGCCGACGTCGAACCTGGACGCGCAGGGAACGGACGACCTCGAGAGTATCTTGATGCGTTTGAAGCAGGCGGGTGTTGCCATCGTGATTTCGGAGCATCGTCTGCATCGCATGCTGCCCGTAGCTGACGAGTTCGTTTGCCTGAAAGATGGCAGGATCGCGGCTCGATGGGATGCGCGGGCTTTCGCTGCTCTTTCGACGAGGGAAGCTGCTCGCTTTGGGCTCAGGCATCCTTCCATGGTCGCCGGGACTTTCTATGGACAGGAAAAAGCGGCGCGCAGGTTTTCCGCGAAAGCGAGCGAGCGTGCGGGCGAGGATTGGATCGTCGAAGATGTTTCGTATTTGTATCCATCTACCAAGCGCGGCATTGCATGCGTGAATGCCGTGTTCGCAAGCGGCAAGGTTACGGTTGTCGAAGGAGGGAACGGCGCGGGAAAAACAACGCTGGCAAAAGTGCTGTGCGGCGCCGCGAAGCAGCAGCGGGGATGCGTGGTGCGCGGCGGAAAGCCGCTGTCTCGTCGACAGAGGAGGCGGATGAGCTATTTCGTCATGCAAGACGCTGACTATCAATTGTATGCGGGAAGCGTGGCTGACGAAGTAGTGCTCGGCCGAAAAGTCGACGACGATTTGAAGGCGCGCGCGTGGGAGGCGCTTGATACGTTCGACCTGATCGATGTGGCGAATCGTCATCCAGCGAGTCTTTCGGGAGGCCAAAAGCAGCGTGTTACCCTTGCTGCGGCGTATTGCTCCGACGCGGAGCTCGTCGTGCTCGACGAGCCGACAAGCGGGCTTGACGGTCGCGGCGTGGCTGAGGTTTCCCTGTGGTGCAAGGAGCTGGCGCGGTCCGGCAAGACGGTGGTCGTCATCACTCACGATAGCCTGCTTGCCCGCTTGGCTGGCGATGCGGTTGTGAGCCTTGGGGAATAGGGGCGCGGTGGGTGCTGGCTGTTGACGACTCGTTGGCAAGATGATGAGGCCATCGACAGCCAGCATTGACGTTGTGAGTGGGCGATACCCCACCGGGCTTTGCCCAGTCTAAGTGTAAAGTGCGGCAGCTCCGATAACGGGTATCGCCTAGCCTGATTCTACAGCGCAGAAATTTTCGGGAAAGACTTGATTCAGAGGTTTTTATGCTTCTGCGGGCGCATCGAGGGTGCATTCCTCAACTACGTTTTCGACTCGGCCATCGATGAAGTGCTTGTATGCATTGTCTGCGATGATCTTCGTGGTAACGAAGTCGAAGCTGCCGCCAATCGCTATGCCGGCCAGGGGAATGAGCTTTCCTAAGTTGATAAGGCCTTTCTCCCCGAATTTGGTTACAAGTCTAAACGACACGGCTGCGTTGATCTTCTTGATTACCTCAAACGGGATCTTTTTGATCCCCGCTTCGGCAAACTTTACGCCGATCTTTATGCCAGCATCTTTGAGGATCTCATTTGCGGCGTTACCCGCAAGGCAGACGTAGATAAGCGTTTGGACCTTGTCGTTGCGAATATCGTATCCACCCATTTTCGCGAGACCTGCAACCATGCGGGTCTGAACATAAATCACGTTGGCGATGTTTGCGGGGATTGCCGCAAGGGTTGCAGGAAGCGTCAAAAAGCCTGCTGCTGCAGAAATAGCTCCGGATGTAGTGCACTTGAGCAATTGCATGCCGATGAAATCCTTAGCTGCTTCTTCGACGGTCTCATGCTTGGATAGATAGTCGCTTGCAAGTTCGTCGATCGGTTTGCTAGCACCGGGCACGCCGTCAACAGCCTTTTGGTAACACGTATCGAAGAGCTCCTGCATCTGCTCGGGAGACATCAGCTGCTTGCTGGCATTCTGCACTGCGTTTCCAGCAACTTGTGCACCATCAGAAACCGCCTTGCCGGCCGCCTGAGCACCGTCGGCAATAGTTTTTCCAGCTACTTGAGCGCTGTCCATTACTGCTTTCCCAGCAGTCTGCGCACCGTCTGCGACAGCCTTCCCAGCTGCTTGCGCCCTTTCCGCAACTGTCTTCCCTGCATTCGCAATCAGCTTGTCGAACATGGAGATCACCTTGTCTTTTGAGATTTGCTAGCATATAAGATGTGCTGCAATTCTTACAAGCAACTAATGATTACCAGTATACATATTTCTTATGAATCGCAAATACTTTGCGATGCGAGCCTGTCCTGGTTTTGTTAGGTCTGGAGTGAGGGGAGGTTGGCGATGGAGCCTTTGGTTACGGGTGGATTGACGCTACGGGCGTGATCTTCTTTTGCGGATCCTGCGATGGTGGGGCTGTGGACTTCCCCGCGGCTGTTCGAGTGGCGGCTGCGACGCTTCGCTGGGAGTCGGCAAGCTTCATAGGTCCGACCGTTGTCTGGGAGCATTGAAGGTGCGATACTATTTTTAGAGCTGACGCGCCCCCCGCTCTGCGTCAAATTGCAAGATTCATTAAGTCTCGTGCTTGTTGGTAATGCCCTCGGCACGAGACGATAGATAGCGTGTCGCTGTTTTCGACCTTGTAGACTATGAGTTTGCTGATGCGTCTCGGCGTTTTCTTGTCCTGCGTTTGCCGATACGGGTAATCGCCCCAGGCTTTGTCGTTCCAGGGCTTTCTCATTCAACCTTCGATCAACTCACGTTCGGCTACCTGTTCATCTGTCATTGACGGGTAAATGCGATCCATTTCTTCAGTAAATTCCCGCTCGGTGGGGACGGGGGGCGACGACGGCGAGGGGGAAGCCCCGGTGCGCTACGAACTGACGGGCGAATGCGCTCAGGAAATCACCCTGCCTGCTCTCTCCTGTATTCCAAGGGCGACATATTGTGTCGGCGCTTAAATGCGGCAGCGAATTTACTTTGGTTCTCGTAACCAACGTTCAGCGCCACGTCGGACACGCGCATTCCTCTATCTGACAATAGCAGGTCGGCGGCTGCTTCCATCCTGATTCTCCTGCGATAGTCGGATATGTTTTCCCCGTAGGCGCGCTTGAAGTAATCCTTCAAGCTGGTAGGGTTTGTTTGCAGCTTTTCGGCTATGCGGGCTATGGGATCCTTGTTGGTCAGGTCGTTTCGAATGATTCGCGCTGCGTCATGAGCAAGCTTCGCTTGGACTGAGGTTAGGTAATGCGAATGCTCCTCAGCATTTTTGTTCGACTGCTCTATCTCCACCAAAAGCAGAAGAGCCATGAGCCTTAGCCTGTCCAGATTAGCAGAGGATCGCAAAGCCCAGATTTGTCTGAGCGTCGCCTCGAGGCTCCCCGACACCGAATGAATGAACAACTCGTCATCAAGAGACATTCGCTCAACCAGGTCTGCGGGGCTTACCGCGAGGGTCGATAGGGCGGTAGAGGTGCCCGCGGCTACCTTGTCCAAGTCGATAAACAGCTCTATGCCCTCGTAATGCCCGCTGGGATAGGTGAATTGGCCGGATGCATACTGGGTGCCGATGGCGATATGGTCGGGCTCCATGAACAAGTGCATTCCCGTATCCAGATTCGTCTCGCACCTGCCCTCTACGCAATAGTTCACCAGTAAGATATGCGAATTGCTTGGCATGACCGCGGGCAGAACACAGCTGTCGACTTGGTTGAAGCAAAGATCAAAACCCTCAAATAGGTGGACTATCCGCATGCTTCCGCCGTCATTGGGAAACTGCATCGACGAAATGGAATCATCGATTGGGATGATTCGGAGGCCGATGTCCGCATCGAGGTTCTGCTGCTGCCATTTTTCCGTGGCGAGAGGCAGCTGCTCTATTGTTCCGACGGATGGAGCTAAAGCGGACTGATGGAGTTGGAGAACGTCTGGCACAGAGGGTAACCTTTCCAAGTTAGCTTAATCTAACTAATCTATTGTCCCACACTGTTAAGGTGCTTTGAAAGGAAGATTTACGTGTCTGAGCAAACTATCCCATCGAAAACAACCTCGTCGAAGAAGCTGGAGGGCAAGGACCTCATCAATATCGGCATCTATGGAGCTATTTACTGCGTGCTGATGACCGCAATGGCCATGATTGGATTCATCCCCGTCCTCATGCCCCTTGTGTGCGTTCTCATTCCCTTGGTGTGCGGCATCCCTATGGTGCTCTTCATGACGAAGATAAAAAAGCCCGGAATGCTGCTGATCATGAGCCTGATCTTGGGTATCTACCTAGCAGTCACCGGCATGGGCTTCTGGGTCATCCTCATTGCTGCCATCACGGGCTTTCTGAGCGAGCTCGTCTTGAAGAGCGGCAACTACCAAAGCGCTTCGAAACTCATCTTGGCGCATGGAGTGTTTTGTATGTTTATCTGGGGAAACTTCCTGCCGATGTTCATCGATTCCGGCTATTATACCAATCTGCTTGCAGGAGGTTATACGCAGGAATACGTTGAAGTGCTCATGGGAATCTTCCCCATGTGGAGTGCTCCGATTTATCTGGTAGCTTGCTTCGTGTTTGGCATCATCGGCGGCTTTACCGGCAAGGCCATCTTGAAAAAGCACTTTGTCAAAGCAGGCATCGCATAATGCAGGTCTCGTCGTTTCAGGCTGCTTCCGAAGATCGCGGCTTGGTGCTTGATCCTCGAACCAAGTTGCTTGCGGTGCTTACCATGGCGCTGTTCGTTCTCGGCGGTATCCCCATGGCGGGTGCGGGATCGGTATTGATCCCCTGTTTGTGTATGGTGCCATTGGCTTTGTTGCTAAGTGCGAAGAAGTGGAAAGCAGCTGCCACCTACGTTGCTCTTTATGCAATTGCATACGCGCTGATGATTTTGGTCCTGCCGCATTTGACGGGCATCCTCAATTTCATCGTGTTAGGGTCAACGGGAATACTGACTCGGTTCCTGCCTACGATGACCATGGGCGTCTATCTGCTTACCACCACTACGGTAAGCGAGTTCACTGCCGCCATGCAACGGATGCATGTAAACGAGAAGATCACCATCCCCTTGTCGGTGATGTTTCGGTTCTTTCCGACGCTTGCGGATGAATGCAGCTCGATTAATGCGGCCATGAAGATGCGCGGCATCAGCTTTGCTGGAGGCAATCCTGCCGCCATGTTGGAATACCGTGTGGTTCCCATGATGTCCTGCTCGATAAAGATCGGCGAGGAACTCTCCGCAGCGGCTTTGACGCGTGGCCTAGGAGGCGACGTTCGACGTACGAACGTGTGCGCCATCGGTTTCAAAGCGCAAGACGTTATCGTTCTTGCGCTTTGCGCTGGCTTGTACTCATTCGCCATCTATGCATGTATCGTCCAGATGGCGGGTGCTGCATGATTGCTTTTAACGAAGTAACGCTCTCTTACCCAGGAGCGCAGGCTCCAGCATTGAAAGACGTCAGCCTTGACGTGCCCCCGGGGCAGGTGGTACTGGTGTGCGGCGCCTCGGGCTGTGGGAAAACCTCTTTGACGCGCGTCTTGAATGGGTTGGCGGTGCATTTCGATGAAGCTGATGTCCGGGGGAGCGTTCGCGTGAACGGTCATGACGTTCTTGCGGACCCCCTCTATAAAACCGGCCGAACGGTTGGCAGCGTCTTCCAGAATCCGCGCAGCCAGTTCTTCTGCATTGATACTACCTCCGAGATTGCCTTTGGCTGCGAGAACATGGGCATTCCTGTCAAAGAGGTAAACGAGCGGGTAAGGCAAGCTGCCTTCGCCATGGATGTCGATGCGTTGTTAGAGCGCGATATCTTCAAGCTTTCCGGTGGACAGAAGCAAAAGATCGCTTGCGCTTCGGTGGCGGCCATGCAACCGGATGTGTTCGTGCTCGATGAGCCCTCCTCAAACTTAGACGAAGTCGCCATGGGACAGTTGCGTGGCGTCATTGAGCTTTGGAAGAGCGAAGGCAAGACGGTGATCCTGGCCGAGCATCGTTTCCGGTGGATTATCGATATATGCGATCGCGTTCTGGTGATGAAGGCTGGGCGTCTTGTCGCCGACATTGCGGCCGAGAAGTTTGCCTCGAAGCCTCCCGCATGGTTCAAGGAGCAGGGGCTGCGCCCTATGAACCTGGACGGGATCGCCTCTTTCCGCAAGCAGGCACATGATGCTGAAGATACGACGATTCTAAATAACTTCTCCTTTGCCTACGAGCGTGAAGGCAAGGTTTTGGATGTCGTCCGTGTTGAGGTTCCGACCCATGGCGCAATCGCGGTAATCGGCCGCAACGGTGCCGGGAAATCGACGTTCTCGCATTGCCTATGCGGGCTGAAGAAGCCCTTCAAAGGCACCGTGACAAGGCGCGGAGAAACGCTGAATCGCCGTGATTTGCTGCAGCGCTGCTACATGGTGATGCAGGATGTGAACCACCAGCTGTTCTGTGAAAGCGTGGATGAAGAAGTGCGGCTGGGCATGGACCCCAGCAAAGAGACGGAAGTTGCATCCGTCATGGAATCGCTCGACTTGGGCGGCCTGGCCGAAAAGCACCCTCTTGCTCTTTCAGGTGGACAAAAGCAACGCGTGGCCATCGCTGTCGCATTGCTGGCTGGCAGGGACGTCCTGGTGTTCGACGAGCCGACAAGCGGCTTGGACCTGAAGAACATGGAAGCCTGCGCGCGGCTTATCAGCCGTATTGCCGAACGGGCCACGGTCTTCATCGTTACCCATGACCCTGAGTTCATCTTGTCGTGCTGCACGCATGTCATGCACCTGGAGGATGGAAACGTAGTAGCCAATCGCCCGCTTGATGAGCAGGGCATCCAATACATAAGCAAGTATTTCAACGAGGAGGTGAAAGGCGTTGGGCGATAAAACGGTTACGCAAGGAAAAGAAAAGCCGAAGCATTTTCAGCGGCTTATGGAGTATGCAGGCTCGCGCAGGGCGCTAACGTATGCATCGCTTGCACTTTCTGCCGTCTCCTCTCTTATTGCGCTCGTTTCCTTTGTCTGCCTATGGATCATCATCGACGGCGTAATCGTAGCGCGGGGTGATCAGGGCGCTATTGAAGGATTGACGACTTGGGCCTGGTGGGCGCTTGCGACTGCTGCGGCGGCATTGCTTATCTACACAGCAGGGCTTATGTGCTCGCACTTGTCGGCATTCCGCGTTGCCCGCAGCCTGCGCAGCGCGCTTATGCGCCATATCGCCACGCTGCCTCTGGGGGTCATCGAGAGCCGTGGGAGCGGTTCGCTTCGCAAGGTCGTCGATGAGTCGAGCGCGGCAACCGAGACTTACCTAGCGCACAGGCTGCCTGACAAGGCTGCTGCGGTTGTGACCCCAATCGGACTGCTTGCCTTGATGCTGGTGTTCGATTGGCGTTTGGGGCTGCTGTCGCTCGTACCCGTTGCGCTATCGTTCGCCCTTATGATGCTGGCGATGGTCGGCCCTGGGTTCAAGGAGAAAATGAGCCAGTACAACGACGCTTTGCAGAGCATGTCGAACGAGGCTGTCGAATACGTTCGAGGTATGCCCGTCATCAAGACATTCGGCCAGACGGTATTCGGCTTCAAGCGCTTTAAAAACGCTATCGACCATTACGGCGCGTGGGCACTTGCCTACACCAAAGACCTTCGCACTCCCATGACGCTCTATACCACCATCGTAAACGGCGTGTTCGCGTGCTTGATTGCAGGCGCTCTATGGTTCGGCCAAGGAGGCACCGACCAGGTGTTCCTTACCAACCTCATTTTCTACGTCATCATCACGCCCGTCATCGCCGTCACCATGAACAAGGTGATGTTCGCAAGCGAAGATGGCATGATTGTCGAAGACGCCCTTGCCCGCATCGATGGCATTCTGGATCTGCAGCCATTGCCGCAGGCAACAGCGGGTCTTATTCCGGAAGATTCCTCGATCAATCTGAGCAATGTTTCGTTTCGCTATTCCGCAGAGGCCCCCAATGCGGTCGAGCAGGTTTCTTTACATGTTCCCGCAACTACGACCATGGCGCTGGTGGGTCCTTCCGGCAGCGGGAAGAGTACCATTGCCGCTTTGGTCTCGCGCATGTGGGACGTTGATAAGGGGTCTGTCGAGATTGGCGGCATCGACATACGCGATATTGAGGAAGATCGCCTGATGGACCAGGTTTCGGTGGTGTTTCAGGATAGCAAGCTGCTCAAGGCAAGTATTGCGGATAACGTCCGCTTGGGCAGGCCGGGAGCTAGCGACGAGGAAGTGCTGTCAGCGCTTCATGATGCGCGGTGCGACGACATACTCCAGAAGCTGCCGCAGGGCATGCATACCCAGGTTGGATCGAAAGGCGTGTATCTTTCCGGTGGCGAGCAGCAGCGCTTGGCACTTGCGCGCGCCTTCGTAAAGGATGCGCCCATTTTGGTCCTTGACGAGGCGACGGCATTTGCCGACCCCGACAACGAAACCCTGATGATGCAGGCGCTTGAGCGCTTGTCAAAAGGCCGCACGGTGCTTAAAATCGCCCATCGCCTTTCTACGGTGACGTCTGCAGACTGCATAGCGGTCCTGCAGGAAGGCCGCATCGTACAGCAGGGAACGCATGACCAATTGCTCCAACAGGACGATTCCCTGTATGCGACCATGTGGAGTCATTATCTTACGAGTGCCGCCTGGACGGTAAGCAGGGAGGCGATGTAGTCATGATGAGAAGAATCCAGCACGCATGCGCTCTTTCACCCCAAGGCGCACGAGATTTGGTAAAGGCTTGTTTGATATGCGCCCTTCACAACGTGGCGCTGATGATCCCCATCGGAGTTCTCTACTTCTTCGTTTGCGACTTCATGGATACCTCCCTCACGCCGCAGAGTGCAGGCATGTACATCATGGCCGGCATGGGTTGCTTGGCGCTCATTGCCCTTACCTATTGGTGGCAGTACAACGCAACGTTTTTGGCAACCTATGTCGAATCGGGCGTCAGGCGCATCGCCCTTGCCGAAAAGCTTCGCTCTTTGCCGTTGTCGTTCTTCGGCAAGAAAGATCTATCCGACCTTACCAGCACCATTATGGCCGACTGCACGTTCCTAGAGCAATCGTTCTCCCATTTCATCCCAGAGTTCGTAGGGGCCGTCATCTCAACCGTCCTCATGGCAATAGGCCTGTTCGTCTTCGACTGGCGCATGGCGCTCGTCTCTATCTGGGTCATACCGGTGTCCTTTGCCATCGTTGTTTTGAGCGTGAAGATGCGCGATAGGTGGGGAGCCCACGAGATGTCAGCTAAGATGGCTGCTGCCGACGGTATCCAGGAAGCGCTTGAAACCATGCGTGATCTACGTTCGTGCAATGCGCGCGAGGCGTACCTCGATGGTCTTGACGCAAAGTTTGAAGGCGTAGAGAAGCGTGCTGTCGTGACGGAATTCGGTAATGCGGCGTTTGTGGTGGGTGCTCAAATGGTTCTGAAGCTGGGCATCCCCTCCATCGCCTTGGTCGGCTTGGTTTTGATGGCGCAAGGAAACTTGAGTATTCCGGCATTCTTCATGTTCCTGCTGGTGGCATCCAGGCTGTTCGATCCGCTGCAGATTACCCTGCAAAATCTTTCGGCCATCATTGCGACGCGAACCAACGTGGCCCGCATGAACGAAGTCTTGGACCACGAGGTGCAAGTTGGCAGCAAGACGCTTACCAACCAAGGCTTTGACATCGTTTTCGATCGCGTTGGATTTTCTTACAACGATGGAACCCAGGTGCTTGAAGATGTGAGTTTTGCGGCAGAGCAGGGCAAGGTTACTGCCCTTATCGGACCTTCTGGCGGCGGAAAGACCACGGTCTCTCGCCTCGCAGCACGTTTCTGGGATGCCTCGCTTGGCAGTGTGAGCCTAGGCGGAATGGACGTTACCCGGGCTGATCCCGAGCAGCTTTTGGGTTGCTACTCGATCGTGTTCCAAGATGTGACCCTGTTCAACAACTCCGTCTTGGAAAACATACGCATGGGCCGCAAGGGAGCCACCGATGAAGAGGTTATGCATGCGGCTGATCTGGCAAATTGCCCCGAGTTCGTGGATAAGCTGCCGCAAGGTTGGAGCACCGACATCGGCGAGAACGGCTGCGAGCTTTCCGGCGGGCAGCGTCAGCGCATCTCTATCGCGCGAGCCTTCTTGAAAAATGCGCCCGTGCTCCTTTTGGACGAAGCGACCGCATCTCTTGACGTTGACAATGAGATCTTGGTGCAGGAATCCCTATCGCGCCTGGCGCAGGGAAGGACTGTGCTGATGATCGCGCACCGCATGCGCACGATTGCCTCAGCCGACAAGATCGTAGTGCTCGCCGATGGCACGGTGGCTGAAGAAGGCAGCCCTGAAGACCTGCTGAAAACCAATGGCATTTACGCTCGCATGGCGCATGCGCAGGGTATAGCCTAAAGAATTGCGCGGGCGGCAGCGGCCGTCCGTCCTGCATAAGATAAAGAGCTATAGAGGGTGGACCAAGACCGAATAAATGCTGCGTTATCTGCAGTGTCCGGTGGCTTGCAGGGGAGGTGGGGAAGGTGGAGCAAAAAGCATCTGCCGATCGTTTTTTTGCTGGAGTGGCTTGCACCAGCTTCGAACCGCTCGGGAGTACTGTAGCTTAACCTGCGTTCCCGAGGTGTTTCGAAGCGATCCTGTCGGGCTTATTGTGGATTAAGAAGTTAGCTTTAGATCGCTATTCTTGAAGCTCCATACTAGAAGGTGCCTCATGGGCAAGAAGGGAGGGGTCGTTCCGAACGCGGCGGTGACGTCGCAGGTGGCAGCGGCGAAAACGTACTGGCGAAGCGGCATGTCGAAGAAGGCCGACTCGGTGTAGTCGTGTATCTCGCGATTGATCTTGATCTTCATACATGCGAAGCCTCCCGTCCGGTTGCGGGTTCAAAAGACGCGAATCGCGCTGATCTTGTTAACTGTAGTTGCTCTATCGTTCATATTGAACCAAATAGGTTCCATGGGGGCTATTTGGTTGTCTCAAAATGGTCTCAAGAGCCGTTATCCTCACTACTCACACGGAATGGTATTCGGTCTCAAACGCACTTTCAGATGGTCTCAAATACCGCTTCTAGCTGGCACTTCAGTCATTATCTGTCTTTGGACGCGGGATACCGTCTTGATGAGCTGAGCCATGCCATTGGCGGGAAGGTACTGTGCCTGCACGGGAATGATCACGCTGTCGGCCGCGGCGAGGGCGTTGATCGTGAGCATTCCGAGGGGCGAGTTGCAGTCGACGATCACGCTATCGTAGGCATCTTTCACCTTGGCTAGCCACAACTTCATAACGTGCTCCCGGCTCATGGCGTTCACCAGCCCTAATTCCATTCCCGACAATTCGATGTTTGCGGGCATGACGTCGAAGCCTTCTTCATGGCGCAAGACTCCGCTGGTGGGAGGGTACGGCTCGTCCTCGACTATTTTCGCCATGTGCGTGCCCAACGTGACGTTCAGCTCGTCTGGTCTTTTCCACCCAAGTGCTGTTGTCAGGTTGCCTTGAGGATCTGCGTCAACGAGCAGCACTTTCTTGCCCATTAAGGTTAATCCAGCACCTAGGTTGATAGCCGTCGTCGTTTTTCCCGTGCCACCCTTTTGGTTTAGGACGGCCACTGTCTTGCCTTGCGGCATAGGCGATCGCGCTCCTTTCGAAATTTGGTTTGTCCTGCCCTGCAGTTGCTATGAGGGCTTTTGCAAGTAGGGGGGGCGGATGAAGGGGCCTTGCGAGCGAATGGCCCCTTTAATGGAGCCGCGTTGCGCTTGCGGCTATGCTCTTGACTGGCGTGCTGCAGTGACGAGGAAAGGCGTCTTATACCGACGCCCTTGTTGGGCCGATGCTGTACGCGAGGTCGGGTTGGAGTAGATGGGTGCGCGCATCTGGGCAGCCTGCTGATCGACGCAGGCTGAGTTGAACGTAGGTTTCCAGCAAGATCAATTTGGGTAGACGATCCTGCCAAGTGTTTGCGGTTTCCGGACTTTCTTGCGGACGACCTCACCCATGAAAGATGCCCCGGTTTAACCCGAGGCATCTGATAATCGAGAGATAGAATTTTCCTTATGACACCAATATGGAACCAACGGAGCCGGGGATGGCCTCAAAAAGGCCGATTAACCTGCATAAACTTTCTCTGTGCTATCCGATTTGTACTATTCCCACTCGATCGTCCCGATCGGCTTCGGGGTCAGGTCGTAGCACACGCGGCAGATGCCGGGGACCTCGGCCAGAATCCGCGTGGTGATCTTCTTGAGCAGCGACCAATCCAGCTCCGGCACCTCGGCGGTCATGGCATCCACCGTGTTGACCGCGCGGACGATCGCCGGCCACTCGAAGGCGCGCACGCCGTCGCGCACGCCGGTCGCGCGGAAGTCGGGCACCGTCACGAAGTACTGCCACACCTTGCCCTCTAAGCCGGCCGCCGCGAACTCGTCGCGCAGGATGGCGTCGGCTTCGCGCAGCGCCTCCAGGCGATCGCGCGTGATGGCGCCCAGGCAGCGCACGCCCAAGCCGGGACCGGGGAACGGCTGGCGCTCAACCATGCCTTCGGGCAGTCCCAGCTCGCGGCCGATGACGCGCACTTCGTCCTTGTACAGCAGCTTGACGGGCTCGCACAGCTCGAACTGCAGATCGTCGGGAAGGCCGCCCACGTTGTGGTGCGCCTTCACGCCGTCGGACTCCAGGATATCAGGGTAGATGGTGCCCTGCGCCAGGAAGCTCACTTCGTCGCCCACCTTGCGTGCCTCTTCCTCGAACACGCGGATGAACTCGGCGCCGATGATCTTGCGCTTGGCCTCGGGCTCTTCCACGCCGTCGAGAAGCGACAGGAAGCGATCGGTCGCGTCCACGTACACCAGGTTCGCATCCAACTGATTCTGGAACACGTCGACAACCTGCTCGCTTTCGCCCTTGCGCATGAGGCCGTGGTTCACGTGCACGCAGATGAGCTGCTTGCCGATAGCCTTGATCAAAAGCGCCGCCACGACCGACGAATCCACGCCGCCGGACAGGGCCAGCAGCACCTTCTGGTCGCCGACCTGCGCCTGAATGGCCTCCACCTGCTCGTCGATGAACGCCTTTGCCAGTTCGGGCGTGGTGATGCGCTCCATGTCGTCGGGACGCTTGTTGGGATCCATGCGGTCTCCTTTTTCTCGTCGGTAAGCCGGGCGCGCGGCCGCAGCCTTGGTTTCACTGGTGAGATTATAGCGGACGAACGGACGTCGAGAAACGGCGCATTGGCGGCGACGGCTCGTAACCGCCCTTTCTAAACGAAATCTTCGCTCTAATTCTCGTTGTGGATAAATTTCGCGCCGTGTTCCCGGTCGCGCGTCCGATGCGTTCGTTCCGCTTGAACCGATCGCGCAAGCGGGGCAGGGTGCCCGACGCGCGCCGGCTTCAACGGCGCGATGCGATGAGTCGATCGATGCGCTGGATAACGGGGTAGCCCACCAGCACTCCGGCAACAGAGCCGATGGCGATGGCGAGCCAGGAGTCCGGCGAAAGCGCCAGCAGGTTCAAACCGCATGCCGCAATCGCGCCAACCAGGCATGCCCGCTTGAGCGGCATGTGCTGCCAGAGAGCATTGACCAAAAGGAAGGCGAGCCCTGCGGAGGCAAGAGACTGGGAAACGGCGCGCACGGGATCTTCGGCGCCGGGCTGAACGAGCGCGGAGAAGGCGAACCATCCGGCCACGAGCGCCCAGCGCAGAACGACTATGACGCACAGGGCAAGGTTGCGCTTCGCGGGAGGCTCGTTGTCTTCGAGGGCGTTCATGGCTTCATGCTACCTTGGGGAAGGCGGCTTCGTGATCTCGAATGAAAGCCGCATCCGTTTCGTTACCGGTAAGGAATAGGACTCTCGTCCTGCTCCTTCCTCCAGAGCCCCGATTCCTTGTACAGTTCCTCCACCTTGTTGCGCGCCCAAGGCGTCTTGCGCAGGAAGTTGAGCGAGCTTTTAAGGTTCGGGTTGTTGCTGAAGCAGTTGATGTGGATGCGTCGGGCAAGCTCGTTCCAGCCGTACTCGTCCACCAGCTCCTCGAGCATTGTCTTGAGCGTGATGCCGTGCAGCGGGTCGTTGGGATGCTCGCGCATCTTCGGGTTGTCGGAGGCCATGGGTCGTCCTTCTCGTATTCGGTTTCGCAAGGTTCCATAGTACAAGAAAGGTCGCCCGCGCCAAAGCGCGAGCAACCTTTCGAATCAACGCGATAGGGAAAGCTCCTAGCGCTTCATGCTTCCCACGTTCATGGCGCGCATGGCGTTCAGGATGGCAAGAACCGCCACGCCTACGTCGGCGAATACGGCCAGCCACATGTTGGCGAAGCCTATCGCAGCCAGGATCAGCACAAGGAACTTCACGCCCAGGGCGAACACGATGTTCTGCCGCACGATCCTCATGGTCTTGCGCGCAAGGCGTATGGCTTGCGCGATGCTCGACGGCTTGTCGTCCATGAGCACCACGTCCGCGGCTTCGATGGCCGCATCCGACCCCATGGCTCCCATGGCGATGCCGATGTCGGCGCGCGTGAGCACTGGCGCGTCGTTGATGCCGTCGCCCACGAACGCCAGCTTGCCCCGTCCTCGACCGTGCGCGTGCGTGCGGTCGAGCAGCTTCTCCACCTCGGCCACCTTGTCTTGGGGAAGCAGTTGTGCTCGGTACTCGTCGATTCCCAGCTTGCTGGCCACGGCGGCGGCTACGTCGGCGCGATCGCCCGTGAGCATGACGGTTTCGCGTACGCCCGCCGCGCGCAGATCGGCGACAGCTTGGGGGGCGTCGGGCTTGACGACGTCGGCTATGACGATGTGGCCGATATAGCTTCCGTCCAGCGACACGTGCAGGATGGTCCCCGTCAAGTCGCATTCGCGGAAGTCTACGCCGCACGAGTTCATGAGCTTGTCGTTTCCAACGTACACCACGTGCTCGTCGATGGTTGCGCGCACTCCGTGACCGCTTTGCTCTTCCGTATCCGCGATGCGCTGCCGATCAAGAGTCCCGCTGTATGCCTTCTTGACGGAAAGCGCAATGGGGTGGTCGGAGTACGCTTCGGCATGCGCTGCGATGGACAGCAGGCGGTCGGGGTCGATGTCGGCTTGCGGGTGCACGGCCACCACGTTGAACGATCCGTCGGTCAGCGTTCCCGTTTTGTCGAACACGACGGTTTCCGCGGATGCGAGCGCCTCCAGGTAGTTGCTGCCCTTCACCAAGATGCCCAGGCGCGACGCCCCGCCGATGCCGCCGAAAAACGAAAGCGGGACCGATATGACAAGCGCGCACGGGCATGACACGACTAGGAATACCAGGCCGCGCTGCACCCAGTCCGACCAGCTTGCGCCCGTGAGAAGCGGCGGAGCTACAGCCAGGAGCGCCGCGATGATCACCACGGCGGGCGTGTAATAGCGCGCGAATCGGGTGATGAAATTCTCGGTGCGCGCCTTCTTCTCGGCCGCGTTCTCCACCAGTTCCAGAATGCGCGACACGGTGGACTCGCCGAACGGCTTGCTCACGCGCACGACCAGCTTGCCCGATAGGTTGACGCATCCCGAAATGATCTCGTCGCCGCTTTGCACCTCGCGCGGCACCGATTCTCCGGTAAGCGCCGCGGTGTCAAGCTGGCTTCGGCCGTCGACCACCACGCCGTCGAGCGGCACGCGCTCGCCAGGCTTGATCACGATCTCGTCGCCGACGTTCACTTCGTAGGGGTCCACCTGCGCAAGCGATCCGTCGCGTTCGACGTTCGCGTAATCGGGGGCGATGTCCATCATGTCGGCGATCGACTTGCGGCTCTTTCCTACCGCGTAGCTTTGGAACAGCTCTCCTACCTGGTAGAACAGCATAACGGCGGCGCCTTCGGCCATGTGCGGGTCGCTGTCAGGAAACAGCACGAGCGCGAACGCGCCAATGGTCGCCACCGTCATGAGGAAGTTCTCGTCGAACACCTGCCCGCGCCCGATGTTCCTGGCTGCGCGCAGCAGCACGTCGTAGCCGGCGATAAGGTAGGGGACGAGGAACAAGATGAACTCGATCCAAAGGGCGTTCGTTTCGCTGCCGAGCCAGGTGGCTAGCGGAAGCGTTTCGATGGCAGCGTAGACGAGGACGAACAGCACGATGGCTGCAACGATTCGGTTCCTTGTCCGTCTCTGCTTTTTGTTCATAGGGTCCTTCTTTTCGCGTTTCGGGGCGCACGATGCCCGGCGTCGATCGGCGCCGTGGTGCCCCTGGGTTGTCTGGAGGGGCTAGCGCACGATCACGCAGTCAGGTTCGTACTTGCTGCAGATGCGCTGGGCTTCGGCAAGGACGGCATCGAAGCGACCTTCGTCTGCTTCGATCACCAGCTTGGAGGTCATGAAGCTGATCGTGGCGCTTTGCACGCCGTCGATTTCCTTGATTCCGTTTTCCATTTTAGCGGCGCAGTTCGCGCATTCGAGGTCTTGGAGTTTGAACGCTTTGCGCATGTCGCTGTCCTTTCGTTCTTGGTTCGGCTTTATTCGCAGATATGGGTCATGCCTTGGGCGAGCATCGTGTGTACGTGATCGTCCGAGAGCGAGTAGATGACGTTCTTGCCGTCGCGCTGGAATTTCACCAGCCGCGCCTGCTTGAGCGTGCGCAGCTGATGCGACACCGCGCTGTGCGTGGCGCCGATCGCGTCGGCGATGTCCGCCACGCACAGTTCCTGGCCCATGAGGGCGTACAGGATCTTGATGCGGGTGGTGTCGCCGAATACCTTGAACAGGTCGGCCAGGTCGTAGAGCAGTTCCTCGTCGGGCATGCAGTCAAGCGTGGCGTCGATTGCATGTTCGGCATTGCCGCAGGCGCAGCCTCCGTCGTGGGAGCTGGCAAGATGCGGAGCTTCTTCCGTGGACATGGTAACCTCTTTTCATGTGAACAACTGTTCATAAGTATACGGACGCATACGAGGCTGTCAAGCGTTCGTGAAGCAATCTGCAAAACTCGTCCGTTCTTTTCCGGTAACGGCAGTGGCGAGCGGGCTGCAAGCGCCTCGCAAGATGCGGTATCATGGCGGCGACCGCGGACAAGAGAGAAGGAGCTCGCATGGCATTCGAAGAGATCGACGTCGCTCAGCTGCAGATGAACCCGTTCACCATGATCGGCGACCAATGGATGCTCGTGACCGCAGGCGACGAGCGCGGGTGCAACACGATGACTGCAAGTTGGGGCGGTTTCGGCGTGCTGTGGGGGATGAACGCGGTGACCGTCTACCTGCGTCCTCAGCGCTACACCAAAGAGTTCGTCGATGCCAACGACCGCTTCACGCTGTCGTTTCTGGGCGAGGAGCATCGCAAGGCGCTTGCGTACTGCGGCAAGGTGTCGGGACGCGATCAAGCCGACAAGCTTGCACGCGCCGGGTTGTCGCCCTACTACATAGATGGCACGACGGGCATTCAAGAGGCTGATCTGGTGCTCGTGTGCCGCAAGCTCTACGCTGCGGACATGCCGCCCGAGAACTTCATCGCGAAGGAGAACGATGAGCGTTGGTATTCCCAGCACGACTACCATTGCATGTACGTCGCGCAGGTCGAGCGCGCCCTTGCCAAGCGTTGACGCCGCTGCGCTCCTCTGACGTCCGTTGCGCTGCCGTGAACGTGTGCAGAACGTGAATGAGGCGGCTCAGTGCGCTTTTTGTTGTGAATACAACGGAATAGAGCATAGCGTCCTGGTACGATCGGCGAACGCTAGACGGATTGTGCATGAGGAGAAAGATGCTGCCATGATAAGACGAGTTATCCATATAGACGAAGCGGCCTGCAATGGCTGCGGAATATGCGTGAGCGCTTGCCACGAGGGCGCCATCGGCCTTGTGGACGGGAAGGCCCGCCTGTTGCGCGACGATTACTGCGACGGTCTGGGCGACTGTCTGCCGGCGTGCCCTACGGGCGCCATCACGTTCGTCGAGCGCGAGGCGGCCCCGTACGATGAAGCGGCCGTCAAAGCGCGGATGTCCGCCGCATCCGCAGGCGGCCGGTCGGGCGGATGCCCGGGGTCGCTCTCTCGGTTCTTCGCAGCCGAGGAGCCTGCTCCGGTTCGGCCTGCGTCGCAGCAGCCCGACGTCGCGCTTGAGGCCGATGCGTCCTCGACGCCCCCTTCGCAGCTGGCTCAATGGCCGGTCGAGATCAAGCTCGTGCCGGTTCGCGCGCCCTATTTCGAGGGGGCTCACGTGCTGGTGGCAGCGGATTGCACGGCCTTTGCCTACGCTGATTTCCATCGAAGGTTCATGCGCGGCCGTACCACGGTTATCGGGTGTCCGAAGCTCGATGCCGTGGATTACACCGAGAAGCTGGCTGCCATATTCGCTGGCAACGACATCGCGTCGGTGACCGTCGCGCGCATGGAGGTGCCGTGCTGCGGCGGAATCGAGCATGCGGCGCGCGCGGCGCTGGAGCTCAGCGGCAAGGACGTGCCGTTCGAAGTCGTAACCGTGTCGGTGCGCGGAGAGCTGCTGTAGCGATCGACGTTCTTGCCGCGCGCGGCGCAGGTTCGTGCTATCGTTCGTCTGCGACGAAAGGTGAAGCATGAAGGCTGGCGCGCGCGGTGACGGGACGTCTAGAGGAAAACGGTTGGGAACTGCCGGCGGGTCGGGCGGTTCTCCCATTGCGCGCGGACATGCGGTTGCGCTCGTCACGGTGCTTATATGGGCGGTCACCTTCGTTTCGACGAAGGTGCTGCTGGAGCATTTCGCGCCTGTGGAAATCCTTTTCTTCCGCTTCGTCATGGGCTTTTTAGCGCTTGTTGCCCTAAGACCCCGACGGTTGTCGGTTCGCGGTTTCGCCGAGGAGCGCTGGTTTATCGCGGCCGGCGCTACGGGCGTCATGCTGTATTACCTGCTGGAGAATATTGCGCTCACATTCGTCACGGCATCGATCGTCGGCGTCGTGGTGGCGGCAGCGCCCCTGTTCACCGGTTTGCTTTCGGCGGTGGTTTTCAAGGAACGGTTGCACGCGCCCTTCTTCTTCGGCTTCTTGGTGGCCATGGCGGGCGTGTGCTTGGTCAGTTTCGGCGGCGCGGAGGCGCTTCCAGCGGATGCCGGAGCGAGGGCAGGGCTAGGGGAGGTTGTCGTAGGCGTGGCGCTTGCCCTTGCGGCCGCCGCTACATGGGCGGTTTACTCCCTGGTGTCGAAGAAGATCTCGACGTTTGGATACGACAGCGTGCTGGCAACGCGCCGGACGTTCGCCTGGGGCTTGGCGCTTATGGTGCCGACGCTGCCCCTGCTGGGCTTTTCGCCCGACTGGCCTGCGCTCCTTTTGCCGCAATCCTGGGCGAACCTGGCGTTTCTGGGCTTAGGGGCGAGCGCTTTATGCTTCGTGACTTGGAACGTTGCGGTGCGCGAATTGGGGCCGGTGCGCACGAGCCTCTACATCTACCTGGTGCCGGCGTTGACCGTCATGGCGTCGGCGGTCGTACTGGGGGACCCGTTGACGCCGCCTGTTCTGGTGGGCGTCCTTCTTACGGTGGCGGGGCTTTTCCTGTCCGAGCGGGGAAAGTGAGCGCCGCTTGCGAGATCCTTGCGTCTGATCGGGAGGTTCGCCGGAGTTCTGAACTTCGTCTGCACGTTGGAGCAGCTCGAACAAGCTCAGTCTTCGGGCTTTGCGTGCAGGGGCACCTGGCTTCGATCGGCCAGGTCGGCGTATCGTCCGTTCAGCCATCGAGCCGCTTCCTGCGTATTCAGCACGAGCGGCATGCGGTTGTGCACGTCCGCCACGCATGAGCACGGCTTCGCGGTCACAAGGGCGAAGCGACCTTTTTCGTGAACTGCCGCAAGGAAAAGCGGCTCCCCGTCGGCGCGCTCGAACGCGTACTGGCGCTTCGCGCTTTTCCCCGTCGTCTTGTCGAGGACGGTTTCGCTTCGGTGGGTTTCGAAGAACGCACGCACGGCGACGATGCACCTTCGTCGGGCAGCGGCGTCCGCCCACATGCTATCTTGGCTTTCGAGGATCGATTCGATGCGCGCGTTGTACACGGTGCCCGACGAGGCCCAAGGAGCATCGAATCCCCAGACCATATCGGCGACGGCAAGCTGCGAGCCCCGACCCGTTGCCGCAATCACCGCAACGGTGGACGAAGGGTACGCTTCCGCTGCATCGACGGGGCGGGAGAGGTGCTGGCGATACGTTTCGAGCGCATCGAGCATGCTGAGGTCGATGCGCTCCCGCGCAAGCTCCGCTGCGATGGACTCGGCGGCTTTCATGATGTCTGCGCGCTTGAGCGTGGCGAATCGGTGGCACATGGCTGCTCCTTGGCGGGTCGAGCTTTCCGGGCGATGGCTGGCTTTACGCCTCGGCTTCCAGCTTGAACTTGCCGTGCTCGCGGTGGACCTTGAAGGGGTAGACGATAAGCTCGAGTCCCAGCAACAGCAGATGATGCTCGATATTGGCGAAGGGGTTGAGGATCAAAAGCACCGCCAGCACCAGCTGGAACACGCATAGGCCGAGCGGCAGAAGGTAGGGTTCTTTCGCTTTGATGGACGCTATGATCTGGTCGAACTCGCCGCCTGCTTTGTACAGGCCCAGCAAACCCCAGATGATTCCGATGAACATGGTGGACTTCGAGCCATGGACGATGGTCGTCATTCCCAGAATGCACAGCACGATGGCGGTCCCCACGCTGCTCTGCGCGGCATCGACGTTTCGCTCGCGCGCCACCGTGACGATGCTGCCCGCGCCCGAAAGGACCATGGGCACGCCGAGAAAATAGGGCAGTACCTCTTCGGCGATATCGGGAAACAGCAGGCATCCGACGCCCACCAAGGGAATGAGCAGCATGGAGACGATGGCCACGCGCGCGCTCGGGCGGCTTTTCTTGATGTCTTGCACGGACTGCACGGTCGACATGGGTCCAGCTCCTTTCGAAGGTGGTCGAGCATTGTATCACGAGCCTTCCGACGGTGGCGCGCATCGTTGAGGATTCGAGAAGTTCATCGTAAGCGCCGGTCTCCGGCATCTTGACGGATAGGGAGCCCGGGGCGTTTGCGTACGATTCAGCACTGCCGTGCGACGTATTCCGAAATTTCCCATAAGAATGCTTGACAATACCCCGTGCGGGTATATACTTCGCGTAATCGCATGCCCCCTGGGGGTATGTGCAGAATGGATGCGCCTTCGAGAAAGGACCGTCATGGCAACCGATAAGCGCAACGGCGAAACAAGCGCGCCCGCCGCCGGTTCGTGCTGCTGTCGTCATAAGGACACGCCGCGATCGACTGAGTTGCAGGATGACTTGCAAAAGCGGCTCAATCGCGTGATAGGCCAGCTCAACGGCGTGAAATCAATGATCGACGATAACCGTTACTGCGGTGACGTGCTCACGCAGCTTGCGGCGGCGGAAAGCGCCGTGCACAGCGTTTCGGCCATTATGCTGCGCAATCACCTGGAAACATGCGTGGTCGAGCAAATCGAGCGCGGCAACACGGAAGTTATCGACGAGGTCATGCAGCTGCTGAAGAAGTTCTCGCGTTAGCGCGCAGGGCCGACGCGCAGGGCTGGCGCGAACGGCTGTCGTGAACATCCGCTGCGAACGGCCGGCGCGCGGGGTCATTGTCGCCCGAAACGTACGGAAAATAACTCGAAAGCGTACGTTTCGGGCGACAATGGGCTCCGCCTCTGCCTCCGCTTCCGCCGAGTCCCTCACGCGGCGCTTCGGCGCCCTGTGTTCACGGAGCGTCGGGTTGCAAGGCGGGCGTTTCGGCATGTGCCGGAAAGGAATGCAAGATGAAGCAAACATTTGACGTGACGGGCATGACCTGTGCGGCATGCTCGGCGCGGGTGGAGAAAGCCGCTCGGTCGGTGGACGGCGTGCAGGGCGTGTCGGTCAACCTGCTTAAAAACAGCATGGACGTGACCTACGCCGACGGTGCATCGGCTTCGGACGCTGCCGCCGAAGTGAGCGCCGCCGTGGAAAAGGCCGGATACGGGGCTTTTCCACGCGTCGAGCAAGGCGGAGCTTCGGGCGGTAGTCGGGCTCGCGCCGCCCAGGCGAGCCCCGTTGTCGACGCAGCCGCCGAAGCTGCGCACGTGAGGATGCGCCTGGCCGTGTCGACGGCGTTCACGGTCCCGCTGTTCTACCTGAGCATGGGGCACATGTTCGGTTGGCCGTTGCCGGCGTTTCTGCTCGGCGAGGCGAACGTCATCCCGTTCGCGCTCACGCAGTTCCTCTTGCTGCTCCCCGTGGCGTTCGTGAACTTCAAGTTCTTCCGCGTGGGGTTCAAGGCGCTTTTCCACGGTGCTCCGAACATGGACTCGCTCATAGCGCTGGGCTCGACCGCCTCGGCGGGGTACGGCGTGTACGCTCTGTATAAAATGGGGTACGCGCTGGGCGCAGGGGACCTGCACGCGGCGCATGCGGCGTCCATGGACCTGTACTTCGAGTCTGCGGCCATGATCCTGACCCTCATCACGCTGGGCAAGTACTTCGAGGCGCGCGCGAAAGGCAGGACCACCGATGCCATCGCGAAGCTCATGGATCTGGCTCCCAAGGAGGCCGTGCGCCTGACGGACGGGCGCGAGGAGCGCGTGCCGGTGGAAGAGCTGCGCGTGGGCGACGTGCTGGCGGTCAAAGCGGGCGAAGGCGTGCCTGTGGACGGCGTTGTGCTCGAGGGCGCGGGAACGGTGGACGAGTCCGTCATCACGGGGGAGAGCGTTCCGGTTGAGAAGCGGCCGGGAGACGCCGTGACCGGCGGCGCCATGAACCGAACGGGCTGGTTTTCCATGCGCGCGGACCGCGTGGGCGACGACACCGTGCTTTCCGGCATCATTCGTCTGGTGGACGAGGCCACGTCCACGAAAGCCCCTATCGAGAAGATCGCCGACCGAATATCGGGCGTGTTCGTTCCCGTGGTCATCGTGATCGCCGTGGCGACGTTCGCTGCGTGGACGGCGTTGGGATCTCCGCTCGAAATCGCGCTCTCGCATGCCGTTACGGTGCTGGTGATCTCGTGCCCGTGTGCGCTGGGCTTGGCAACTCCCACGGCTATCATGGTGGGCACGGGCCGCGGCGCGCAGCGCGGCATCCTGGTTAAATCGGCGGAGGCTCTTGAGACCGCCCATGACGTGAAAACCGTCGTGCTGGACAAGACGGGCACCGTCACGCGCGGCGAACCGAGCGTGACCGACGCGCTGTGCGCGCCGGATTCCGGCCTTGACGATCTGGCTCGGCTTGCGCTGTCCATCGAGGGTCGCTCGGAGCATCCGCTGGCTTTGGCCGTCGTCGCGTGGGCCGAGCGGCGCGGCGTCCAACGTCTTGCCGTGGAAGAGTTCGCGCAGGTGCCGGGCGGGGGCCTGACGGCCGTCGTGGACGGCAGGCCTGCGTCGGCCGGCAACGATCGGCTCATGCGCGAGCAGGGCGTGGACGTTTCCTCTTTGGAGGCTGACGCGCAGCGTTTCGCCGAAGCGGGCAAGACGCCGCTCTTCTTCGCATGGGGCGGTCGGCTTGCGGGGGTTTTGGCGGTTGCCGATACCGTGAAGCCTACGAGCGCGGCGGCGCTGACCGAGTTGCGGGCCATGGGCATTCGCACGGTCATGTTGACCGGCGACAACGAGCGCACCGCTGAGGCCATTCAGCGCGAAGTGGGAGCCGACCAGGTCATTGCCGGGGTGCTTCCGGATGGGAAAGAGCGCGAGATCCGGCGCTTAGCTCGCCAGGGAAAGGTTGCCATGGTGGGCGACGGCATCAACGACGCGCCCGCGCTTGCGCGCGCCGATGTCGGGATAGCTATCGGAGCCGGTACGGACATCGCTATCGAAAGCGCCGACGTGGTGCTCATGAAAAGCGACGTGCTCGACGTGCCCGCAACCATTCAGCTTTCGCGTGCCACGCTGCGCAACATCAAGCAGAACCTGTTCTGGGCGCTTGTCTACAACACGGTCTGCATTCCCGTGGCGGCCGGTGCGTTCGCGTTCGCCGGGATCAACCTCAATCCCATGATCGCGGCGGCGGCTATGAGCATGAGCTCGGTGTGCGTGGTGGCGAACGCCCTTCGGCTGCGCAGGTGGGAGCCGCGCTTTAGCCGGACGGCAACGGCGGCGGCCCAGCAGGCTGCCGATCAGCAAAGCGAATCGGGCGGCGTCGAGGCGCCCGAAAGAAAGGAGACAGCCATGGAAAGAACCTTGCATGTGGAGGGCATGATGTGCCCACATTGCGTCGCGCACGTGAAGAAGGCCCTCGAAGGGGTGGACGGCGTTGAAGAGGCGATCGTGGATCTGGAGGCAAAGACCGCTGTGGCGAAACTCGGGAAGGACGTGCCCGTCGAGGATCTTGCCGCCGCTGTGACAGATGCCGGATACGAGGTGACGAAGGTCGATTAGCATTGCGGGAAGGGAGCCGCCGTTCGCAAGGCTCCCTTCCCGCGTTAGCAGCCTACGATGATCTCGCGCAGTGCGCTGATCAATTTCTCGTTGTCTTCGCGCGTGCGCACGGCCACGCAGAAGTAGCGGCCGTCTTCAAGGCCCGGCGTGCTTTCCAGCTTGCGAATCAGGAAGCCGGCAAGCTGCAGTCTGCTGGCAAGCTCTTCGGCGCTTGCGACGCCTAACGTCATGTCCGCTCCGGCATCGAAGGTGCACATGACGTAGTTCGCTTCCGCGGGGAAAATGTCGATACCGGGAATCAGGTTGAGCATGCACTGAAGCCAGGGAATCTCGGAATCCAGGAACTCGCGGGTGCGCTCCAGGTGCCCTACTTCGGTCAGGGTCAGCTCGCCGAGCACTTCGGCGAACATCGGAACCGCGGAGCTGTCGTAGAAGCGCGCGATCTGCGCGATGGTGTCGGGGTGCGCTATGCAGTAGCTGATGGGCACGCCCGGCATGGCGAAGGGCTCGCAGAAGGAGCGAACCACCACCAGGTTGCGATGTTCGGACGTGAGCTCGACCATGCTCTCGCCGCCGAGCGTAAGCTCGATGGATCGTTCGTCCACCACCACCCACGTGCATGCCTCCAGATACGACAGCAGCGTCGGCTGCGGCAAGAGGCGGCTGGTGGGGTAGCCCGGGTTTGCCAGCACGGCGGCGTCGAAGTAGATGCCGTGCCGTTCGGCTGCGGCGGGATCGGGAATGACGAATCCTGCCGGGCTGGTTATCTCGACCACGCGATGCCCGGCGTTTCCCGCCGCCAGCGCATACTCGGCCGGTCCCGGCACGGTGACGCCGACTGTGCACGGCTGGTAGGTTTGGGCAACCGCCCGAACCATGTCGCCGACGGTCGATCCCACGAGAAACGATGCCACGGGCAGCCCGAACCTGCGCGCGAGCACGCTGCGCAGCGTATGAGCCTCGCGGTCGGGCGGATAGTTCAGCTGTCCGGCGGCAAGCGCCGCTTCCATAGCTCGTATGAACGTAGGGGGAGTGCCCAAGGGGTTCGCCGTGCCCGAAAAGTCTATCCAGTTCATTTCGGTGCGCAACTCGTAGGGCGGAGAGAGCAGCTGCTCGGGAAGCGCGGTCACGCAGTCGCGTACGCACCCGCGCGCGACGGTTTCATGCAGCGCCATCGTCCCTCCTTTCCGACTGTCGTCAACGAACCGCAAATGGACTCGACGTCGAAATCCAGGTGAGCGTTTGAAGCGGGCGTTCGAATGCGGTCGCATCCATGCCTTCCTTAAGAGGCAGGGAATGAACATCCTAGCACAAGTTCCATACGCGCGCAGCGGACATGGTAGACTAATTGCGATCATGAATCTCTCGGGCGAACATACCGATTCGGCTTGCAGCGGCGACCAGGGCGCCTCGATGCTGCTGGCCCCCTGGGAAGGCTCTGCCATCCTTCTGGTCGATCTGGACGCGTTCTTCGCTTCGGTCGAGCAGCTGGACCATCCCGCCTGGCGCGGCAAGCCCGTTATCGTGGGCGGCGACCCCGACAAGCACGGCGTGGTGTCCACCGCATCCTACGAGGCCCGGCCGTTCGGCGTGCGCAGCGCCATGCCCTCGTCAACGGCGAAGCGCCTGTGCCCGCACGCTATCTGGACGCGCGGGCATTTCGATCGCTATCGGACGGTCTCCAATCAGATCATGGACATCCTGAAGGCCGAAACCCCTCGCGTGCAGCAGGTGAGCATCGACGAGGCGTTCATGGACGTGACGCCGACCGCCGTCAACTGCGAGCACCCGGTGCTCGTGGCGCAGCGCATCCAGACGCGCGTGGAAAAGCTCGGCGTGACCTGCTCGATTGGCGTTGGAACCTCCAAGACGGTGGCGAAGATCGCTTCCGACATGGACAAGCCGCGCGGCTTGACCGTGGTGTATCCGGGAAGCGAGCGGGACTTCCTGGCGCCGTTGCCCGTTCGGGTCATGAGCGGCATCGGGGCCGCGGCCGAGGAGAAGCTGCGCTCGCGCGGCATCGTCACGCTCGGGCAGCTGGCCGCAGCCGACGAGGCCATGCTGGTAAGGATGCTGGGCAAAAACGGTCGCGTCATGCACATCCGCTCGCTCGGCGGCGATGATGCGCCGGTCGAGCAGGACGATGCGGTGAAGTCGGTGTCCAACGAAATGACGTTCGCGCACGATCTGGTCGATCGGCAGGACGTGGAAGCGGCCATCGCCACCATGGCTGCCAAAGTGGGTCGTCGCTTACGTCGCAAAGGGCTTGTCGGACGCACGGTTGGCCTACGGGTCAAATTCGACGATCGGAGCGTGCGCTCGGTTCAGCGGCAGCTGCCGAACCCCTCCGACGACGAGCTGGCCTACACGCCGATCCTGTACCGCATGGTGGACGAAGTGTGGCGTCCGGGCATGCCGGTTCGCTTGATCGGCGTTGCGATGACCGGGTTCGACGCCGATGCCGCCGTGCAGGAGAGCTTGTTCGACCTGTCCGAGGCCGCGCCGTCGGACGACGATGCCGCGCCCGTCATCAAAGACGAGGGCAAGCGCCGGGGCCTTCTTGGCGCCACCGATCTTGTGCGCAACCGGTTCGGCGAATCGGCCGTGCGGTTCGGGCATGAGCTGCGCAACGAGAAGAACACCACCGGCTCGTCAAGCAAGAACATCGCGGACTACAAGTAGAAGCGCATCCGAAGCGCTGCGTCGAGGAAGGGCGGACGTAGCGGGCGGGTTCTCGTTGAAAAGCGGGCGAACGAAAAAGGCCGGCGGGGCGTCCCGTCGGCCTTTTGGCAGGTTGCGTTTCGCGAGGGGCTAGCGCGTGTCAGCCAAGAAGAACAGCGCCATCGTGCCCGGCCCGGAGTGCGCGCCGATCACCGGATCGACGTAGTTGATGACCACGTCGCGCACGCCGAAGCGCTCTTTGACCTGCGCGGCGACGTACTCCGCATCCTCCAGGCAGTCGCCGTGCGTGATGAACACCATCTGGTCCTCGATGGGCTTGATGGCCGTTTTCTCCATGTGGTCGACCAGGGCGTTGAGCGATTTCTTGCGCCCGCGCACCTTCTCCATAGGCACCAGATGCCCGTCGTCGTCCACGTGCATGACCGGCTTGATGTTGAGCATCGTGCCCGCCCAGGCGCTCGTTTTCGACACGCGCCCGCCGCGGAACAAGAACATGAGGTCGTCCACCGTGAACCAGTGGGCAAGCTTCAGCTTGTTGGCTTCGACCCAATCCCTGACTTCTTCGATGGCGGCGCCTGTGCGAGCGCGCTGCACCGCGTGCCACACCAGCAGGCCTTCGCCGCCGGAGGCCGCCAGCGTGTCCACGGAGAGCACCGTGCGGTCGGGGAACTCGCCGGCAAGCTGGCCCACCAGAAGCTCCACGGCTTCGTACGTGCCGGACAGGCCGCTCGAGAATCCCAGGTACAGGACGTCGCGACCCTGCTCCAGCAGGCCGCGCATCAGCTGCTCGGTATCGGCCAGGTTCGGCAGGGAGGTTTTGAACACCTTCCCCTCGCGCATCATGGTGTAGAACTGCGATAGGTCGGTGTGCTCGCCCTTGAGGTAGCTTTGGTACACTTCGTCCTCGCCGTCGACCATGAAGGTGAGGGGCAGGACGTGCAAGCCGAAATCGTCGATCATCTCTTCGACGAGGTTGCTGCTTGAATCGGTGACGATTTCGAAGTTCATCGACATAGTCGCTTCCTTCCTGAAAAGCCAAGCGAACGGCATGTTCGGAAACAAAAGCCGCTCGCTTTGAATTGCAAACACAAGAAGTATACCGGTTCGCGCGCTTTCCTATGTCGCAATTTTGAAAAGTGCGATCGAACTTGCCGTATCCTGCCTTGCTTCCACTATACTATAGCGGTTTGCAACGATTGAAACGCGCGGCGGGCCGCAGGGGATTCTTTGGGTCCGCGCGCCGCATGCATCTTGGACTCTTGAGGAAAGGTACGGCATCCCGTGGCCAATACGTACAAGGAAACAATGAACCTGCCCAAGACCGACTTCGCAATGCGGGCGAACTTGCCCGAAAGCGAGCCGAAGCGTCTTGCGAAGTGGGAAGAGGAGCGCATCTACGAGCGCGTGCTGGAAAAGAACAAGGACGGCAAGCCCTTCATTCTGCACGACGGCCCCCCGTACGCCAACGGCCCCATTCACATCGGTCATGCCTTCAACAAGATCCTCAAGGACTTCGTGAACAAGTCCCACGCGCAGCGCGGCTTCTTCACGCCGTACGTGCCCGGTTGGGACTGCCACGGCCAGCCGATCGAGCACATGGTGGAAAAGACCCTCGGGCCTGAGAAGATGGCCAAGATCGACCAGCCCACGCTGCGTCGCCTGTGCCGCGAATGGGCCGAGAAGTACGTCGACATCCAGCGCGACGGGTTCAAGCGCCTGGGCGTCAACGCCGACTGGGATCACCCCTACCTCACGTTCACGCCGAACTACGAGTCCGGCAACGTGGAAGTGTTCAAGCAGATGTACCTGGACGGCTCGGTCTACCGCGGCCGCAAGCCCATTCACTGGTGCAAGCGCTGCCATACCGCGCTGGCCGAGGCTGAGATCGAGTACTCCGACGAAACGTCGCCGTCCATCTTCGTGAAGTTCAAGCTCGACGTGATGCCGGGCGTGTTCGAGGCCGCCGGAGCCGAGGGCGACGCCTACGTGCTCATCTGGACCACCACGCCCTGGACGCTGCCGGCCAACACGGCCGTGTCGCTTGCCCCCGACGCCGACTACGTCATGGTACGCGCCGACGGGTCCAACGTGATTTTCGCGCGCGAGCTGGTGGAGCAGGTGGCCGAGATCGCGGGTTGGGAAAGCTATGACCTGGTGCTCGGCGAAGACGGCGAGCCTGTTGCGCTCAAGGGCCGTCAGCTGACCGGCCTGACTTACACGTGCCCCATCCGCCAGGATCTCAAGGGCACCATCATCTACGGCGATCACGTCACGCTCGATTCGGGCACCGGCGCCGTGCATACGGCTCCCGGACACGGCCAGGACGACTACCTGGTGGCGCTCGAATTCGACGTGCCGCTGCTCATGCCGGTGGACGACAACGGCGTGCTGACCGACGAGGCGGGCCCCTTCGCTGGCCTTGACGTCGAGGCGGCCAACCCGGTGATCATCGAGTGGCTGCGCGAGCGCGGCACGCTCGTGGCCCAGAAGACCATCTTGCACAGCTACCCGCATTGCTGGCGCTGCCACGAGCCGGTCATCTTCCGCGCCACCGACCAGTGGTTCGTGTCCATGGACAAGAACGCGCTGCGCGAGAACGCCCTGAACGCCATCGAAAACACGGTGGAGTGGATCCCCGCGTGGGCGAAGAACCGTATCGGCAGCATGGTGGCCGACCGTCCCGACTGGTGCATTTCGCGCCAGCGCTCGTGGGGCGTGCCCATTCCCGTGTTCAAGTGCGCGAAGTGCGGCAGCACGGTTGCTACCGAGGAGACGTTTGACGCGGTCATCGACCTGTTCAACCGCGAAGGGGCCGACGCGTGGTTCACGCGCAAGCCCTCCGAGTACTTGCCCCGCCACGTGAAGTGCGAAACGTGCGGATGCAGCGAGCTCGTGCCTGAAAAGGACATCCTGGACGTGTGGTGGGAAAGCGGCGTGTCCCATACCTCCGTGCTCAAGCATCGCGAGGCCGAGGGCCTGCGCTTCCCGGCGGATATGTACCTGGAAGGCTCCGACCAGCATCGCGGTTGGTTCCAGTCGTCGCTTCTGACCAGCGTGGGCGCTTACGGCGTGCCGCCGTACAAGTCCGTCATGCACTGCGGCTTCACGGTGGACGGCGAAGGCCGCAAGATGTCGAAGTCGCTGGGCAACGGCGTGGATCCGGCCGACGTGATGGCGAAGGCGGGCGCCGACGTGCTGCGCCTGTGGGTGGCCAGCGTCGACTACTCGCAGGACGTGAGCATTTCCGACGAGATCCTGCAGCGCACGAGCGAAGCGTACCGCCGCATTCGCAACACGTTCCGCTTCCTGCTGGGCAGCTTGGACGATTTCTGCTTCGAGCGCGACGCCGTTTCCGACTGGGAGGGGCTCGAGCCGATCGACCAGTGGGCGATGGTGCGCACGCGGCATCTGCTTGCCGACGTCGAGGCGGCCTACGACAGCTACCGCTTCCATTACGTGTACCGCAGCGTGTACGACTACATCGTGAACGATCTGTCGGCCGTCTACATGGACGCGACGAAGGACCGCCTGTACTCCGAGGCGCCGAACTCGCCGCGCCGCCGCGCCGTGCAGACCGTGCTCGCGAACATCCTCGAAGTGCTCGTGCGCGTGCTGGCGCCCGTCCTGACGTTCACGACCGACGAGGTGTGGGAGCACTATCCGCAGGCCGAGCGCATGAGCGAAGGCCGTCCCTCCAACGTGCAGCTGGCCGGTTGGCCTGAAGTCTCGGACTTCGTGCCCGCCATTCCCGCGGAAGGCGGCGAGCGCATGGCCGAGGACTTCGGCGTGGTGCTGGGCGTGCGCGAAGCGGTGACGAAGGCGCTTGAGGACGCCCGTGGCCAGAAGGTTGTGAACAAGAGCCAGGAAGCCGCCGTGACGGTGACGGCTCCGCGCAGCGTGCTCGACGTGCTGGAGCGCTACGACGCCGGCGTGTATGAAGAGCTGTTCATCGTGGCATCCGTGGCGTTCGTCGAAGGCGACGAGCTTGCAGCCGCGGTTGCTCGCACGGATGCGGAGAAGTGCCCGCGTTGCTGGAACTATCGCGTGCTCGGCGGCAACGCGAGCCATCCTGACGTGTGCGATCGTTGCGGCGACGCGCTCGACGCCATCGGCTTCACGGAAAGCGAGTAGGTTTTTGATCGACGACAACAAAGCCCAAACCGACCGTCTTGAGGCGCAGGGGGCTGTTGCAGGCGCTGCGCCCTCGCATCGCCTGCGCAGCGCCCTGATTCTCGGGGCGGCCGGCTTGGCCTGGCTTGCGCTGGACGTGCTCACCAAAAGCTGGTTCACTGCGAACTACGCGGTGGGGGAGGCTTCGGCGAACTCGCTTTGGGGGATCGTGCGCTTTCATCTGGTTCATAACACCGGGGCGGCGTGGGGCATGTTCGGCGACTCCACGTTCGCCTTGGGGATTATGTCGCTGGTCGTGTGCGCGGTTCTCGTCGTGTATTTGATCGGGTTCTCGCCGACCGCCTCGACGCTTGAGGCTTTGGGCCTTGCGCTGGTGGTTGCCGGAGGACTGGGCAACGCCATCGATCGGTTCGCGTTGGGCTACGTAGTGGATTTCATCGAACCGGTTTTCATCGACTTTCCGGTGTTCAACGTTGCCGACATCGGCGTGACCTGCGGGTTCGTTCTGTTTATTGTGGGCTTGCTGATACGCGAGCGGCGCATGGGCGCTTTGGCGGCCGCGCATGTCGATCAGGTGCAGGAGGGTGGCGATCGATGACGCGCCTGCTGTCCCATATCGTCGCCCCCGAAGACGCTGGCCAGCGCTTGGACGCTCTGCTGGCCGCTCGCGGGCTGTACCCGAGCCGCAGCGCTGCTGCGCGCGCGGTGGATGACGGCGCCGTGTACGTGAACGGCGCGTCCGTTGCGAAGAAGCACGCCGTGGCCGCTGGAGACACCATTGTCTACCAGGTAGAAGACGCAATCGAGGCGGGTCCGTTGGCGGGCCAGCCCATCGATTTGGACATTCGCTTCGAGGACGAGCATCTTATCGTGCTTTCGAAGCAGGCGGGGCTCGTGTGCCACCCTTCCGTCGATCACGATGACGGGACGTTGGTGAACGCGCTCGTGTTTCATTGCGGGGCTGAGAACCTCTGCAATGTGCAGGGCGAGGACGATCGGCTGGGCATCGTGCATCGCCTTGACCGCGATACGACCGGGCTCATGCTGGCTGCGAAAACCGACGAGGCGGGGTACGCCCTCATGGCCGACATCCGCGATCGCGCCGTCGATCGTCGGTACCTGGCGCTCGTGCATGGCATTGTCGCGCACGACACGGGCATGGTGGACGCGCCCATCGCTCGCTCTGCGAACGAGCGCACGCGCATGGCCGTGCGCGTCGCGCCTTCTGCGCGCGAGGCCATTACCACGTTTCGCGTGCTCGAGCGGTTCGAGCCTCGCGCGAAAGACGACGGCTACACGCTTATCGACTGCAAGCTGTTTACGGGGCGAACGCACCAGATTCGCGTGCACATGGAGTACGCGAAGCATCCTTTGGTGGGAGATCCCGTGTACTCGTCCAGATCTCCGAAGGACGTTTCCGCCGATCTGGGGCTTGACCGGCAGTTCCTGCATTCGTTCCAGCTTGGCTTCGCGCATCCGGAAACCGGCGAGGAGCTGCGCTTCTTCGATGCGTTGCCCGAGGATCTCCAGGCGGCTCTTGACGCGCTGTCCGACCGAAGCGAGGGCCGTACGGCGGCCGGCGAAGAGGTTTTCGAGCTGCTTTCGCACTAGAGCCGGGCGCACGATCCGGGTGCGGGGTCGGCTCTAGCGCCCGTTCGCTTCGCATCACTTTCCGTAGACGCTCATATTATGGAAGTGCTCCTGCATGTAGGGTTGCGGGAACCACTCGTCTAAAGCGCGCTGCTCCCAGGTGACGGCGGGCACGCCCTGCGCCCGCTGGCTTTCGCGATCGAGGGCGAGCACGGTGACGGCAATGTTCAGCGCCATAAGCACGCTTGCTGTGGCGGTCAGCGCTTTTGCCGTCGTGGTTCGCGCGTTCACGTGGGAGAACGCGCGCTTGACGAGCGGCATTGCGCTGCGAACCCATAGAAGCCCCAGAAGGCCCCACATGACGCCGAACGCGAAGTTCGTGCGTCCTCCGATGCTCCCGAACGTGCCAGCGTAATCCCAGGCTATGGCTCCCCAAAGCATTTCCATGAGCCAGCTTGCCGTGTATTCGATCGCCGATCCCAGGACCATCGACACGATGAAGATGATCAAGTTGTGGGAATGGTGGAAGCGATTCAGGCTCACCGTGAGCAGCACGGCCCCCATGCCGTAAATGGGGGAAAACGGACCCCAGACCAGACCGGCGCGGCTTTCGTAGCCTCCGTACACGATTGCATGGAAGATGGTTTCCACGGCAAGTCCAAACATGCTGCCGGCCACGAACAGCCAGAACAATGTGAAGTAGTCGATCTTCAAATAGCCGAAATTCGGCTTGACCTGTTCGCGGACTTCCTGACCTATCTCCTTGAAGACGCTTGAATTTTGAGGTTCTTTCTCCATTCACCTGCCCTCCGATAAGTCAATGGGCTAAACTATATCAGATTTAGGGGGCTTGAAATTAAACCGTTACACCCCATGTCAATTGCAGGAAGGTGATGAGCATCGTGTCAGCCGGTAGTCGCTGCGGGGTTCTCCTCGTGAATACCGGGACGCCGGCCGAGCCGCGTCCTCGTGCTGTTCGTGCGTATTTGGCCAGGTTTCTGATGGACAAGCGCATAGCTCCGATGAATCGCGTGGCTTGGTGGTTCATTCTGCATCTGTTCATTCTGCCCAAGCGCGGGCGCGCGTCAGGCGAGAAGTACGCGAAGATCTGGACTGACGAAGGGTCGCCGTTCACCGTGGCGCATGAGAAGCTGGAATCGGGGCTGAACGCATCGCTTCAGCAAGAGGACTTCGACGTGATGGTTCGCTGCGCCATGAGTTACAGCGATCCTACGGTTCGACACTGCGTGAAGCAGATGAAGGCGGCCGGATGCACGCGTTTGGTGGTTCTGCCCCTGTACCCGCAGAGCGCTTACTCCACCACCGGGTCGGTCTCCGACAGCGTTGAGCGCGCGCTCAAGAAAACGCGCTGGAAGGTCCCGTGCGATTTCATCGACAACTACCACGATCACGTCACGTATATCCGCGCGATAGCGGCTTCCATCGAACATGCGGGCTTTCAGATCGAATCAGACGATCGCCTACTGTTCTCGTATCATTCGATCCCCCTTGTCGACATCGAGGCGGGGGACACCTACGAGCTGCAAACGGGCGCCTCGAGCCTGCAGATAGCCAGCGAGCTGGGCCTTGATCGCAACCGTTGGACTATCGGCTATCAGTGCCAGTTCGATAAGGGCAGGGAATGGCTCAAGCCGTTTTCGCGCGACACGCTGGCTCGATGGGCGGAAGCCGATGTGGGGCGCGTTTTCTACGTTTGCCCGAACTTCGCCGTCGATTGCCTGGAGACGCTTTACGATATCGAATACGAGTTGAAACCTTTTTATTTTGATCATATTCGCCAGGCGGGGAGGACGCCTGGCTCCGATAGTTTCGTATACGTGCCTTGCCTCGACCGCAGCCGAGCGCATTTGCGCGTTTTATCCGACGTGCTGCGGCCGCATATCGAGGAGGCTAACCATGGGTAAAGACGAGGGCCGCTCTGCGGTCGAGCCCGCGCAAAAAACGGTGTTGTTGGGGGTTACGGGGTGCATCGCCGTCTACAAGTCCTGCGAGATCGTTCGCGCATTGCAGAAAGCCGGCGTACGCGTGAAGGTCGTCATGACCGAGCACGCAACCGAGTTCGTGGGCCCTACGACGTTTCGCGCGCTTACGCATGAGCCGGTGGCTGTTGGGCTGTTCGACGATCCGTCGGATCCCATCCATCATATCTCGCTTGCTCAAGAGGCGGACGTGTTCTTGATTGCTCCGTGCACGGCCAACGTCATTGCGAAAATTGCGAACGGGATTGCCGACGACCTGCTGACCACGACCGCGCTTGCCACCACGGCGCCGTTGGTCATAGCACCCGCCATGAACGTGAACATGTACGAGAACGGCGCCACGCGTTACAACATCGGCAAGCTTCACATCCGCGGGACGCGCATCATCGAAGCCGGAGACGGCTACCTTGCTTGCGGCGACGTGGGCCGCGGTCGTTTGGCGGAGATCGACGACATTGTGACGGCGGTGCTCGAGGAACTGGGCATGAGCCGTGATCTGTCGGGCAGGCACGTCATGGTGACGGCCGGCCCCACGGTGGAGCCCATCGATCCGGTGCGCTACATTTCCAACCATTCTTCCGGCAAGACCGGATACGCCGTGGCACGTGCTGCTGCCTTGCGCGGCGCGGACGTGACGCTGATTTCCGGCCCGGTGTCCATTCCGGTTCCCGAGGGCGTGCGCGTCGTTCATGTGAAGACGGCGCGCGACATGTTCGCAGCAGCTGAGGAGGCGTTCGAAAGCGCCGATATCGCCGTGTTCGCGGCTGCGGTGGCCGATATGCGCCCGAAGCTGGCGGCCGACCGAAAGCTGAAGAAGGGCCAGTCGGACGCGGAGCTGGGCGTGCTGGAGCTGATCGAGAACCCGGATATCCTGGCGACCCTCGGTGCGCGGAAAACGCACCAGGTGGTCGTAGGGTTTGCGGCTGAAACGAACGACGTGGTGGCGAACGCCGAGAAGAAGCTGGTGTCGAAGCACGCCGATCTTGTGGTGGCGAACCAGGTGGGCGAGGGCAAGGCCTTCGGCACCGACGACAACGAGGTGTGGTTCGTTGACGACGAGGATATCGAGGAGCTTCCGCGCATGTCGAAAGCCCGCTTG
The DNA here is from genome assembly GCF_003340345.1 of Paraeggerthella hongkongensis. Lineage (GTDB taxonomy): Bacteria > Actinomycetota > Coriobacteriia > Coriobacteriales > Eggerthellaceae > Paraeggerthella > Paraeggerthella hominis. Next base: position 149,140 of record NZ_PPTQ01000002.1, read on the forward strand.
GCCGACGCGATCCTGAACAAGGCGGTCGAGTTCCTGCGGTAAAGCGTCGGGAGCTCGAGCTTCCCTGGCCTGCGGGCAAGGGAAGCTCGAGCTTTTTAGTGCAAGCGCCAGAAATTTTCAAAAGATGAAAATTCGGGCTTGCAAAGCCTGGGCGATACGGTTAATATAATCTGCGCTGCTTCGGAAGAGCGCGAGTTCGAAGAAGCGAGTATGAACGGGTTGTGGCGCAGTTTGGTAGCGCACTTGACTGGGGGTCAAGGGGTCGCAGGTTCAAATCCTGTCAACCCGACCAGCTATTACAGCAGGTCAGAGGCTTAAGAGCTTCTGACCTGTTTTTCGTTTGGGGTGATTCGCATGTCGACTTTCTTCTCGTAGAATCCTCCCATGACGGTCTCCTTCGGATAGGCTCGTCCTCCGAGGCTGCGGGGACCGGGGGATATGCAGCCTCATCGATGCGGGCAAGGCTGGTTGTTGGCCCATGGTCGCGGGATGGCTCCTGTCCGACCTCTCGGGCTTCTGGATGCATGCACGGGTCGTCGCGGCCAAGCCCCCCGCGCACATTGCGCTGCCCGCTCGCTAGGGCTCGGCCCGGTTCCGCCCCGCCCGCTCTCGGCCCGTCAGGACTGCGGGCCGGCGGGGGCGAGGACCACGCGGTCCTTGCCTTCCTTAGCGCGGTAGAGGGCCTCGTCGGCGCGCGCTACAAGCTGCTCGATCCCGCCGGCTCCGCAGGCGCCGCCGATGCTGACCGACACCCGAAGGTCCGGGGTCTCGGGGAACCTCAGCGCCGCGACCTTGCGGCGCGCCTCCTCGAGCCTGCCGGCCAACGCCGCCGGGGGCATTCCTCGAAACGCTATGACGAACTCGTCTCCTCCGAGGCGGACGAGCGGGTCGGAGGGCCTGACGGACGAGGCCAGAGCGGATGCGATCTCCTTCAGGGCGTAGTCGCCAGCTGCATGGCCGAACGAGTCGTTGACCGACTTGAAGTCGTCGACGTCGACGAACGCCGCTGCGTCGAAGCCCTCGAGGCTCTTGATCTGCTCGTCGAAGTACCTCCTGTTGCATGCTCCGGTAAGCTGGTCGAGCCAAAGCCTTTTGCTGTAGGTTTCGACCATCTCGAGGAAGCGGCTTTTGCCGTTGGCGCCGAACAGGGCGTCTTCGCCCACTTTCCTCACGGTCTCGAGCACGTAGGGCGAGCCGTCGACCTCGACGTACGTGGACACGACGAAGAACGCCTCGTTGTCCGCGATCTCGAACTTGGACGCCTGCCCTTTGGACGAGAGCGCCCTTGCGGACGTGCAATCGCGGCAACGCCTGCTCTTTCCCCAGATCGCGTGGCATCGTCCCTCGCACGCGACGAGCCTGCCGTCCTCTGACACGTCCCAGGCCTCGGCTGCCGATGCGTCGACAAGCCTGGCTACGTCGAACAGCTCCCGCAGACCGGCCATGAAGCCCGGCAGCTGGTTCTCGGTCAGTTTCATGGAGACCCCCTCTTTCCCGGATGAAGGCGCACGCGAGCCGTGCGGACGGCTGTTTCCTTTGCGCGCGCCGAGGCGACCGGCAAGCGATGGTGCACGGTTTTTGGATTCCCGCAACCTGCGGAAAGGGCGGCGCCCGTCGCTAGGCGATATAAGTTAGTCTTATCTAATTAAAGTAGTTCCAAGGTAGTCGAAGCTCGGTTCACGCTGGGCGGATCCATGAATTCTCCATCGTGAAGGCATGAAGGGCCCGTCTTTGCAGCCCGTTCGCGGCGAGGGGAACCCCCTTCAGCCCGAAACCGGGTCCGAGCTCGGGCGAAAGAGCCTCGACGGGACGCGCCCTGCCTGTCTGTGCAGCCCGTCGCGGGAGTTCGCTTTCCCTGACTTTTTTGCCGATCGCGCTGCTCGAGTTGTGATATTCTCAATTAAGAATATATCAGTTAAAGAATAATTAGACAAAATCGAAAGAGGCGATATGGACGATATCCTGCCGAACGCCGCGCTCCTCGAGCGTTCACACGCATACTGGTCGCAACGGGCGGAGGAGTACTCGGCGCTGCATGCGGCGTCCCGCCACGAGGCCCTTCGCGATGCTCTCCGCGCTCTTCTGCGCGATCTCACGCCACACGTCGAGGAGCGCCCCCTGCGCGCGCTCGACGCGGGCTGCGGCTCGGGCTTCATGTCCCTCATCCTGGCCGAGCTGGGATGCGATGTGACGGCCGTCGATTTCTCCGAGGATATGCTGGCCGAGGCGGCCCGCAACGTCGCGCGCGCAGGCGCTTCGGGCATCGAGCTCGTTCATGCCGACGTTCAGCATCTCTCCTTCGACGAGGGCTCCTTCGACTTCGCTGTCTCGCGCAACGTGCTGTGGGTGCTGCCCGATGCGGCCGCCGCCTACGCGGGTATCTTCCGCGCGCTCGGGCCGGGCGGCGTGCTCGTGAACCTCGACGCGAACTACGGGCGGGCCTTCAACGCGGCCGCCGAGGCGGGGGAGGAGCCCGTGCATCCCACGCAGAGCGCCGCGCAGCTGCGCGAGCGCAACGCCATCGCCGCCGATCTGCCGGTCACGCGCGCGCAGCGGCCGGCCTGGGACGCGGGCGTGCTGCTCGGCTTGGGCGCGCAGGAGGTGCGGTGCATCCGGGACGCGGAGCGCTTGCTCGGCATCGACGGCGGCGACCGCTTCTCGGCGCGAGCGAGCGCGAGCGAGCGCGCCGCGCTGTTCGTCGTGAGCGCGCGCAAGTGACGCAAGGCCTCTCGACCGGCGAAAGCCGGCTGAACGCATAAAAGTGCAGGCAACCTCCAAACGAAAGTAGGAAAACCATGGAAATGCTCTCTCGTCGCACGTTCCTGAAGGGCGTGCTCGTAGGCATCGGAAGCGCGGCGGCCTTCGGCTTCGCCGGCTGCTCGGGCGCATCGCAGGGCGACGCCTCCGGCGACGTCGGCGCCAAGACCGCCGAGGCTCCGTCGCAGCAAGATTGGACCTTCGAGGACCAAGCTGGCAACACGGTGACCGTCGGCGTGCCCGTGCAGCGCATGGTGGTCATGCAGCATCACTCCCTCGACATGCTCGCCCAGCTGGGCCAGCAGGGCAAAGTGGTGGGCGTCGAGAAGAACTGGGAAGGCGACCTCGGCTCCTACATGCGCGACGTGTTCCCCGGCATCGACGATCTGCCCGCCCCGGGCGACTTGACGGACTGGAGCGTCGAGGCCATCGCTGCCCTCAAGCCCGACGTGGTGATCGCTGCGTCGCAGGCCAACCCCGACGCGATGAAGCAGGTGACCGACCTGGGCATTCCCGTGGTCGTGGTTTCGCTGCGAGGAGAGGGCAAGCAGGCCGAGGCCCAGAACCCTCGCCTCGCCGACGCCGACGCCGCCTACACGGAGGGCTGCCAGTGGGCCATTTCCACGCTGGGCCGTCTGACCGGCACCGAGCAGAAGGCCTCCGACATCTGGAAGATGTGCCTGGAGAGCCGGGCCATCGTCGACCGCGCCATAGGCAAGATGGACGATGCCGACCGCGTCCGCGTATTCGTCGCCAACGAGAAGGAGAAGACCTACGGCAACGACAAGTACGTGGGCTGCCAGCTTCTGCGCGCCGGCGCGAAGAACGTGGCCGCCGAGGCCATCCAGGGCTACAAGCCCTACACGTTCGAGATGCTGGCTTCGTGGGACCCCGAAGTCATCATCGTCCAGGACCGCTACATGGACGTCTACGACGCCGTCACCACCGATCCGAGGTACCGGGAGCTCTCTGCGGTGAAGAACGGCAAGGTGCTGCTGGCGCCGTACTGGACGAAGCCGTGGGGCAATCCCGATACCGATTCCATCGCCTTGGGCGAACTGTGGCTGGCCAACCGGTTCTATCCGGAGAAGGTGAGCGCCGACACGGTGCGCGAGTACGCCGAGCGGTTCTACCGCGACTTCTACGGCGTCGAGTTCGCGGGCACCGTGTAAGCGTGCGCGCTGCGAAAGCAAAGGCCGGCAGCGGCCTCGACGCGGTGACGGCGGCGGCGCTCGTTGCGCTGCCGCTCGTTTTCGCGACGGGGTCGCTTGCGCTGGGCGCCTACGCCGTCGACCCGATCGAAGTGTGCCGGATCCTGCTCGCGCGCATCGTCGGGCGGGATCTTGGCGCGGATGCGATGGCGGCGAACCTCGTGTGGGAGGTTCGCGTGCCCCGCGTGCTGGCGGCTGCCGTGGTGGGCGCCGGCCTGTCGGTCACGGGCGCCATGTTCCAAGGGCTGTTCAAGAACCCGCTGGCAGCGCCTGATACTCTCGGCGTCTCGAACGGCGCGGGCTTCGGCGCGGCGCTGGCCATCGTGGCGGGGCTGTCGGGCTTCGGCACGCAGGTCGGGGCCATTGCGTTCGGCTTGGCGGCCGTGGCGCTGGCCTTCGCCATCGTGGCGCGGGGCCGCGCGTCCACGGTGACGCTTATCCTGTCGGGCATGCTCGTCGGCTCCCTGTTCTCGTCGCTCGTGTCGCTGCTCAAATTCGTGGCCGACCCCACCGAGAAGCTGCCGCAGATCGTCTACTGGCTCATGGGGTCGCTGTCGGGCGTGGGCTACGACGCCCTTTCGGGCGTGCTGCCGCCGTACCTTGCGTTCATGGGCGTGCTGTTCCTGTTCCGCTGGAGGGCGAACGTGTTGAGCATGGGCGACGCGGAGGCGCGCTCGTTCGGTATCGACGTGGCGCGCGACCGCGGCATCATCATCGCGTCGTGCTCGGTGGTGACCGCGCTCACGGTGAGCCTGTCGGGCATCATCGGCTGGGTGGGCATCGTGGTGCCGCATCTGGCTCGCATGCTGGTGGGGCCCGATTTCCGACGGCTCCTGCCGGCCTCTGCGTCGCTGGGCATGTGCTACCTCATCGCGATCGACGACCTGTGCCGCACGGTTTCCGCGTTCGAGATTCCCATCGGCGTGATCACGGGCATCATCGGCGCGCCCATGTTCCTGTACTTCATCTACCGCAGAAAGGTCGCATGGTGGTGCGCATAGACATCGACAACCTGAGATTCTCCTACGGCAGGGGTCGGCCGGTCATCGACGGCTTGTCCCTGACGTACGAGTCGCCCGACGTGTTGTGCATCCTCGGCTCGAACGGCGCGGGGAAGAGCACGCTTCTGCAGTGCGTCGTCGGCGCGCTCGAGCCCGCGGGCGGCACGGTGCTCATCGACGGCAGGCCCGTGGGGTCGTATGCGCCGCGCGACCTCGCGCGGCGCATGGCTTACATCCCGCAGGCGCACGCCCCGACCTTCGAGTACCCGGTCGTCGACGTGGTGGCCATGGGGCGCACGTCCGCCATCGGGAGGTTCTCCTCTCCGGGCGCGGCGGACGAGGCCGCGGCGCTCGAGAAGCTGGACTTCCTCGGCATCGCGCATCTGAGCGCCGAGCCGTACACGCGGATCTCGGGAGGCGAGCGCCAGCTCGTGATGATCGCGTCGGCCTTGGCCCAGGAGCCCGAGGCGCTCGTGCTCGACGAGCCGACGGCGCACCTCGACTTCGGCAACCAGCACCGCTTCCTCAAGCTGGTGGAGCAGCTGCGCGCGCAGGGCATGGGCGTGATCATGACCACGCACTTTCCGGACCACGCGCTCAGCCTGGGGGGTTCGACTGCCATCATGGACGGCGGCGTCGTAAGCCATGCGGGGCCCGCGCACGAGGTGGTCACCGCTGCAAGCATGCGCGCCCTTTACGGCATCGAGGCGAGCATCGAGAGCGTCGGTGGGAGGAGGGTCTGCATCCCCGGGCCCGTGAAGGGCCCGTAGAGCTTGGCTGCTGCACGGCGCGCTTGCGCTCGGCCTCCTCTGGTTTTTCCGGTTCGCAGGGCAGGGCGGCCGCTCTACGGTTATGATAAGCGCGGAGTTCAAGAAGGAGGCGCACCCGTCATGCAAACCATGTATTTCGCCGGAGGCTGTCTGTGGGGCGTTCAGGCATATATGAAGACCTTGCCGGGCGTCGTCGAAACGGAAGCGGGCCGCGCAAACGGCAGCACCGACACGCTCGACGGTCCCTACGACGGGTACGCGGAATGCGTCAGGACCGTCTTCGACGAGCGCGTCGTATCCGTTCCTCGGCTTATGGGGTACTTCTTCGAGATCATCGATCCGTACAGCTTGAACAAGCAGGGGATCGACGTCGGCAAGAAGTACCGTACCGGCGTGTACAGCAAGGATCCTCGCCATCTTGATGAAGCAAGGGCCTTCATCGAAGCGCGCGACGATGCGGCGAGGATCGTCGTCGAGGTGGAGCCGTTGTCGAGGTACGTCAGAAGCGCCGACGAGCATCAGGACAGGCTCGATCGATGCCCGGACGATTACTGCCATATTCCCGCCGAGCTACTGGCCAAGCACAAGCGAGTTGTTCCCTAGCGCTCGCTTTGCCCGCGCGTCGCGGAGCTAGCTTGATTAGCGGGATCGATGCGATTCGCGCCCGTAAAATACGCGACAGGGTGCGCAGCGCGCGAAAAACCGTCGACTCTGCGCGGTTTCTTTGGCGGCGTTGGTTTACCATGGGAACCGCACCGCGGATATGCGGATGCCGGCTAGGGAAGCGCATCGGTCCAGCGACGGGCCAAGCGTCAGCTGTTTCGCGTATCGAAGGGGGAGCCAGGTGAGGCGAGGGATTCTCATGCGGACCAACGTCTTGGTCTGCTTGATCATCGTCGGGGGATTCGTCGTCACGTCTGCGCTGAGCTACCAGGCCAACTACGGAGCCTCCCTTCAAAACATCGAGCAAGTGTCCCGCCTTGCGTCGGGCAGCATGTACCACCAGCTCAACACCACGTTTTCGAAGCCGCTCAACGTGTCGCTCACCATGGCGAACGACAGCCTGCTCAAACTTCTGCTCTCCGAAGAGCGCGACCGCGAGGACGATCCTAGCTACGATGAGACGATCCGAACCTACCTGGGGGAGTACCACGAGCTGTACGGCTACGAATCCGTGTTCCTGGTGTCGGCGGATACCGGGCGTTACTACAGCTATACCGGGTCGGATCGCACGATGAATCCTGAAGATCCTGCCAACGATTGGTATTACGACCTGTTGAAAAGCGGCGAAGCCTACGCGGCGAACGTGGATAACGACGACGCAGCGAACGGCGAAGTCACCCTGTTCGCGAACTGCGTGATCCGCGATGCGCAAGGCAACGCGCTCGGCGTCGTTGGCGTGGGCATGCGCATCGAGCATCTGCAATCGCTTTTCAGGCAGTACCACGACGACTTCGGCGTGGACGCCTACCTTGTAGACGCCGCGGGCACGGTGGAAGTGTCCGCGAACCACGACGTCGGGGAGAACCTGAACTACTTCGACGTGCATCCGTTCACGGAGGAGCAGAAGGCGGAGCTGACGAGCTGGGATTCCGCAACCGAATCTCTCGGGTTCTGGGCGGGTGAGAGCTCGGGCGTCATCCCGGTGGAATCCGACTACGTGGTCGCGCGCTTCTTGCCCGATGCCGGCTGGCATTTGGTTGTCGAAAGGGACACGAGCGAGCTTTTGACGGATCTGCGCTTGCAGCTTGCCGAGACGCTTGCCGTGATCGTCCTCATCGTGGGCGTCATCTTGTTCGTCATCACGTCGGTCATCCGCAACTTCAACCGCAAGATCGTGAACCTGACGCAGTCGATCGAGCGAGAGCGCCGAACCGCGTTCGAGAAAGCCACGCAGCACCTGTTCGAGGACATCTACGAGCTGGACGTGACGAACGACCGCCCTGCGAACGAAGCGGCCGAAGATTATTTCGAAAGCCTGGGCGCGCCTCGGGGCGCTTCGTTCAGCGAAGGGTTGGCCATCATCGCAGAGAAGCAGATCAAAGAGGAATTCCGCGACGGCTACCTGAACACGTTCTCTCCTGACAAGGTGCTCGAAGCGTACGAGGCCGGGCGCGAGGAGCTGCGCTACGAGTGCATGATATCGAGCGGCGGGGAGTACTACTGGCTGCGCATCACGGGGCGCATCGTGAAAAACGACGAAGACGGCGCGGTGCACATGCTGGTGTATCGCCAGAACGTCAACGCCGAGAAGCTGCGCGAGGGCCACATGCGCCGCCTTGCGATGACGGACGAGATGACGGGGCTGTACACCAAGTCTGCGACGGAGCGCGTCATAGAGCAGGCGCTCGAAGAGGATCGTGCGGGCCTGTTCGCGTTCTTCATCTTCGATATCGACGTGTTCAAGCAGGCGAACGACCGGTTCGGCCACGCCTTCGGCGACACGGTCATCAAGTCCTTCACCGGCTCCATCCGCTCGGCGTTCAGGAAAGACGACGTCATCGGCCGTATCGGCGGCGACGAGTTCGTGGCGTTCGCCTCCGTGCCCAACGAGGCGTGGGCCAGGAGGAAGGCCGAGGAGCTTTCGCGCGAGCTGGATCGCGACCATGTCAGCAACGGTAAGACGTGGCACATGTCGGCGAGCATCGGCATCGCGTTCGCCCCTCGCGACGGCTCGGACTTCGATACGCTGTACAAGCACGCCGACCAGGCTTTGTACCGCACGAAGGAGAAGGGTCGAAACGGGTTGACGGTGTACGGGGAGGACTAGGCCGCACCGATTCCGATCGCCGCGTCGCAGCGGCAACGATTCCATAACGACGGGGTTACCTTTAACCGCTTGACGGGCGGTCGCCCCCTGCCTTTCCTATGCTTATGGTGCAGTCGATGGAAAGGAGCGATCATGAGCATCATCGTGTGGATAGTCATCGGCGGACTGGCGGGTTGGATTGCAAGCCTCATCATGAAAACCGACGGAGGCTTTCTCAAGAACATCGTTACCGGAGTGGTGGGCGCGCTCGTCGGCGGGTTCCTCATGGACTTCCTCGGGCAAGCGGGGTTCACCGGCCTCAACGTGTGGTCGTTCGTCGTCGCGCTGATTGGGTCCATCGTTCTTTTGGCGGCGATCAACCTGATCACGGGAAAGAAGTCATAGCAAAAGCACGGCCCGCCTCGCAGATCGGGCGGGCCGCATGCGCGGGGCTTGCCGCCCTACGGAAAGGCAACCTCCGCATTCCCGATCGTGACCGACGCCACCTCTTCAAGGTTGAGGAAGGCATCGAACATGAACGTCTTGCTGCATGCCGTGGCCGAGCCCTGCTCGCGCATGCTGCTTGCGGCGTTGGACGCGTCGATCGACGTTCCGTCCTTCAGGCGCACCGTCATCCTCACGTCGCGGAATCGATCCAGTTCCTCGGACCGCATTGCGGGATCCTGCTCGAAAGCGCCCCCGCCTTGCCCGATCGTCCCTTGCACCGTGTAGTCCACGGCAAGCGAAAGGGGAGAAAGGGAGATCGCCTCGACGGTGGCGTCCATGCCGTCGACGTCGAGCGCCTGCCCGGCGGGCAGGGCGACGGATGTGTCCTCGTAGTCGATGGCGAACTTCATTTTCCACGTCCCTTCGGCCACCATTCGCCTGTCGCCTTCCGGACCGAGCGCGCAGAGATCGCTCAGCTCGACGTGCGCCGTCTTGCCCGCGATGGTGCCGTCGGAGGTGTTCACGGTCATTCGCTGCACGAATCGAAGGGCGTTGTCGGCGGGATCGGGATCGTGGAAGCTGGAGCTGCCTCCGCTTCCCGTAAAGCCCGGTACATGCAGCATGGAGCCGTTTTCGAACCAGAGCGGCAGCAGACCGTTTTCGAGAGGCTCGATGCCTTCGAACGCCGTGCCGTCGTTCTTCTCGACGCGAAACACCAGCGCGTAGCTGCGCGCATCCCCTACGATCGCCTCGGCCGTGATGGTAATGCCGTTCGTCGTGGCGCTTACGCCAAGCGGACGCCCTATCTTGTCGATCACCTCGGTTTGCGCAGGAGGCCCCCCGAACACGTCGTCGAACACGTCTTCCATGCTCGAAAGCGCGCCGGACGCGTACGCGCCGCCGCAGATCGCAGCCGTCAAGCACGCGGCAGCCGCTACGGCGACGATCGTCCGGCGGGTCCGCTTTCCACCGGGTTGCGCCGAGGCTGCGAAGGCGCGCTTCCCCGAGCGCTCGGGTTCTTCGCAGGCGGCCGCGAGGTTGCGTGCCAAGCGCGCTTTCTCGTCGTCGGAGAATCGCAGGTCGTCCAGTGCGCGTCGAAGCTCATCGTTCATCGGATTCCTCCTTCAACATGGCGCGCAGCTTCGCGCGGCCGCGGCTTGCGTGCGCCGCTACGGCCGACTCGCTGCGTCCGGTCATCTCGGCTATCTCTTTCAGGGAGTATCCCTCGTAGTAATGCAGGTAGATGGCTTCGCGGTAGTTCTGCGGCAGCCGCATGACCTGGTCGAGCACGTTGCTTTCGGGCGGTTCGGGCGCGGGCGGGTCCGCCATCTCGTCAAGCGGCGCCGACGTTCGCCGAAACCCGCTGCGCAGCACGTCTTTGCAGGCGTTCGCTGCGGCGCGAATCACCCAGGACCTCTCGTGCTCGGCGCTTTCGAAGGGATCCGTGCGGCTCATGAGCTTGAACAGCACGTTTTGGCAGATGTCCTCGGCGTCGTGCGTGGATTTCAGGTACGTGTAGCTCAACCTCAGGATAAGGTCCGCGTACGCGTCCACTAGCCGTTCGGCTTCGGCTTGCGCCGGCCGTCTTTTGTCCATGATCCGGTTCGCTTCCTGTCGTGTGGGCCCGATCGTCGCCGGGCGGCAACGCTGCTTCACCGACAATACGAACGAGATGCGCGAATCCTGACACCCGCGCGAAAGATTTCGAGAAGACGCGCCGAGGATTCCGCGCTCCCGAAGGGTTTAAGAGAACTCCCAGAAATCCTGCATGAGCTCTTTGCGGTTCGCTTTGCCCGTCTTGCGCAGAATATGGTGCATGTGCACCTTCACGGTACCGGGCGCCAGGCTCATGGCGGTGGCGATGTTCTGGTTGTCTTTTCCCAAGAGCACCAGCCGCAAAACCTCTTCCTCGCGTTTGGACAGGTTGCGCGCGGCGCTGTACGCGCCCAGGTTGTGCTCGATGAACGCTTGAAGCGAGTCTCCGCCTTGCGTGGGCGGGTCGGCATGGCGCAGCGAAAGGTTCTTCCATGATCCGCGGCATGCCACGAACGCACAGCAAAGAACCAGCAGGTTTTCTGCGAAGTTGCGTTGCGGCAGGAAGGGGAACAGCCCGTCGGCCACCATGCTCGGTCCGATGACCAGCAGGAAGGTGACGTTTTCCAGCAGCACGAGCGTCACCAGGATCCACAGCGCAAGGTAGAGCTTGCGGAACCGGCGCATGCGAAGGCGCAGCACCTCGTCCTGCGCGCCCACGTACATCACGGCAACGTAGGCCAGCATCCAATACATCATCAGCTCGCGCATGCTGTAGAAGAGGAACTCCTGGACGTTCCCTTCTTCGACCAACAGCAGCACCGCGATGCTTCCCAGTACGAAAGCGGCTCCCGGAATCCATTGCGCGAACAGCCGGCGCTCCTCGATGTACTCGCACACCACCAACCAAAAAGCCATCAACGCTCCGCCTCCGATGACGATGGACGCGGCGGGGCTGCCGATGAAAAACGGCGTGGACAGCACGTCGGCGGCTCTGCGCATCATGAAGTCGTCCTGAAAGACCAAGGCGACGTCGAAGAAGTAGAACAGGAAGCCGAAGAACGCGTACAGCAGCGCTTTCGTCCGCGAAACCAAATACGAGGCAAGACACGCCGCCGCCGTCAGAATCACGGCAAGCAGCACGAACAGCGTGTAGTAGAAAAGCACGAGACCCATGTCCATAAAGCGTTCTCCATCGTCGGCCACCTCGGTCGAGCAGAATGGCAACAGTATAGGCTATGCTGCAACGCTGCGCGCGCAAACTCCCGCTGCATCAGCCCTGATCGAGCATCGTCCTTTGGGTGTATTACCGAATTATACCCGCCTATATCCCCGCGTTATACCTGTTCGGATGAGCGCTGACGGTACATCATGTGCCGCAGCAAGGTCCAATGCCTACGAAAGGGGTCCCCATGTCGACGGAAGCGACTGCACCCGCCCGATCCGTCGGGCAGCGCGAGGGAAAGCCGAAGAAGAGCCGCAAGCTCAGCTTTCCCACCGCGTTCACCATCCTGTTCGCGCTCACTATTGTTGCGGTAGCTGCAACGTGGTTCGTGCCCGCGGGCCAGTACGCGAAGCTCGCGTACAACGCGGATGACAACGTGCTGCAGATCACCAGTCCTCAGAAGCAGGTTACGGAAGTGGCTGCCACGCAAGAGGAGCTTGACAAGATCGGCGTGAACATCGACATCGAGCAATTCACGTCGGGCGCGCTATCCAAGCCCATTTCCGTTCCGGGCACTTACGAACAGCTCGAACAGCAGCCTAAGGGCATCGCCGACATCACGGTGAGCATGGTGTCGGGAACCATCGAAGCGGCGGACATCATGGTGTTCATCCTGGTGCTCGGCGGCCTTATCGGCGTGGTCAACGCCAGCGGTGCTTTCGAATCGGGTCTCATGGCTCTCACCAAGAAGACGAAGGGACGCGAGTTTCTGCTCGTGTTCTTGGTGAGCGTTCTCATGGTGCTCGGTGGCACCACCTGCGGTTTGGAGGAGGAGGCTGTCGCCTTCTACCCGATCCTCGTGCCCATATTCCTGGCGCTCGGCTACGACTCCATCATCTGCGTGGGCGCCATCTTCTTGGCCGGGTCGATGGGAACGACGTTCTCGACCATCAACCCGTTCTCGGTCGTTATCGCATCGAACGCGGCGGGCATCAACTTCACGCAGGGCATCGAATGGCGCGTGGCGGGCTGCATCGTGGGCGCGCTCGTGGTCATCGGCTACCTGTATTGGTACAGCCGCAAGATCAAGGCCGACCCTACGTTTTCCTACACGTACGAAGATCGTGAGAAGTTCGCGCAGCTTTACAACGTGGAAGCGGGCGAGACCGAAGAGGCCAAGGAAAGCGGGTTCACGCTTCGCAAGAAGACCATCCTGGTGCTGTTCGTGATAGCGTTTCCCATCATGGTGTGGGGCGTCGTCAGCCAAGGCTGGTGGTTCCCCCAGATGGCGGCCTCGTTCTTGGCGATCGCCATCATTATCATGTTCCTTTCCGGCATAGCCGAGAAGCAGGTGGTTGACGCCTTCATCAACGGAGCGTCCAGCTTGGTGGGCGTGTCGCTGATCATCGGCCTGGCGCGCGGAATCAACCTCATCATGGAGCAGGGGCTCATCTCCGATACCCTTCTGCACTGGTCTTCGGGCTTGGTGCAGGGCATGCAGGGCCCCGTGTTCATCATCGTCATGATGCTCGTGTTCTTCTTCCTGGGCTTCGTGGTTCCCTCGTCGTCGGGTCTTGCGGTTCTGTCCATGCCCATCATGGCGCCGCTGGCCGACACCGTGGGCATCCCTCGCTCGGTGGTCGTGTGCGCCTACCAGTGGGGCCAGTACGCCATGCTCTACCTTGCGCCAACGGGCTTGGTGCTGGCAACGCTTACCATGCTGGACATGAAGTACTCGAAGTGGCTGAAGTTCGTGTGGCCCATGGTGGTGTTCGTGCTCGTGTTCGGCGGCATCCTGCTGGTTGCGCAGGTCCTCATGTACAGCGCGTGATCCAACGCACATCCGCGGGCGCTTCGCAACTGTCGGACAACGGTACGCGCGCCCGATATTCGTCACGGCCCGGCAGCGTTTCGCCGGGCCGTTTTCCTGCGCTCGGCCGGGTTGTCGGACAAAGTTCGTTCCCGTATACTGATGCCTGCTCGGGATGACCCGAGACTCGATGCGTCGAGCCCTTTCGAGGAAGCTCCGCAGCCGAGATCCCGTTAGCCGGGACAACCCGGAACGTTTATCGACCACGTATACGCCCAGATCGTCCGGGCGTATACGTGGTCGTTTTATCGAAAGCGACGAGCACCTATGAGCAAGACCGTACATGAATCGGGCGCGGAGGCGCCCTCGCTCTGCGAAAGCGCCGGATCGGCGGATCGCAAGATCGACCGCATGGGCACCGAGAGCACGTTCAAGCTGCTCCTGGAGTTTTCCGTGCCTGCCGTGGTGGGCGTCATCGTGCAGATGCTCTACAACGTCATCGACGCGGTGTACGTGGGCCATGCCGTGGGCGCGGACGGCCTTGCCGCCACCACGGTGGCAACCCCGATGATGACCGCCATGGCGGCGGCTTCCATGTTGGTGGGCGTCGGCGGCAACGCGCTTGCCGCCATCAGGCTGGGGGAGGGCCGAAAAGACGTCGCCCGACAGGTGCTGGGGAACAGTTTCGTGCTCCTGCTGATCGCGGCTGCGGTGCTCTGGATCGTGGCGCCGTTCGCGCTCGAGCCGGTCTTGCGCTACTCCGGCGCCGATGACGCCGTTTTGCCTCTGGCGATGGACTTCATGGTAGTTATCGTGGCGGGCTGCCCCCTTCAGTTCATCGCGTTCGGCATGAACAACTTCATCCGCACTGCCGGGCATCCGAACCGTGCGCTTGGATCCATGCTGGTGGGCACCGGCGCGAACGTGGTTTTCGGCTACCTGTTCATTGTTGTCTTGGATGGAGGCATGCGCGGCGCGGGCCTTGCCACCGTGTGCTCGTGGGCTCTGTCGGCCCTGTTCGTCATGCAGTTCTTCTTGAAGAAGAGCTCGCCCATGCCCATGACCGTGCCGTCCCTCAAGCTTCGGCCTCGGCTCGCCCTGCGCATTTGCGCGCTCGGCGTGGCCCCCTCCGTCATGCAGCTGGGCTTCGCCGTGTCGTCGGCCGTCGAGAACAACCTGCTCGTGTTCTACGGCGCTTCCGACCCTCTGGGCGTGGACGGTGCGCTGGCTATCATGCGCGTGCTTTCCGCCGTGGGGCTGTTCACGTTCATGCCGGCTATGGGCATTGCCATGGGCGCGCAGCCCATCATCGGGTACAACTACGGCGCGCGCAAGTTCAAGCGCATGAAGCGCGTGCTGGGGCAGGCCATTCTCATGGGCGTGGCCATCACCGTGCCGCTGTGGCTGACCGTCATCGTCGCGCCGAACATGTACGCCCATCTGTTCGGCCTGCCGGAAGCCTACCTGTCCGAAACCGCGTGGGCGCTTGTGCTGTACCTGGTGTTCGTTCCCATCTTGCCTGTTCAGGCTATTGGGTCGAACTACTTCGATGCAACGGGGCAAGCCGTGAAGGCCACCGTGCTCACGTTGACGCGCCAGATACTGTTCTTGATACCGCTGCTGGTGTTCTGCCCGGTATTCCTTCCGTCCGTGCTGCCGATCACCCCGCTGGAAAGCGTTTGGTTCGCGCCGTCTTTGTCGGACATCACCTCGACGTTGTTGGTGTCGCTGTTCCTGTTCTTCGAGATGAAGCGGCTGCGCACGCTGGAAGGGTAGGGTTTTTTCAGGGGGCGGGCGCCCTGTGCGGCTCCCTGAAACCGTTCGCCTAAGACGTGTTGCCGCTTGCGCTGTCGCCGTTTTCCCAAAACGCCCTTTTACCGAGCAAACGCCCCCGACGCGGCCCTAGATACGACCTCCCTGCTTTTCTTTGATAGAGTGCTAGGCAAGCGACACGGGTCGCTTTTATTGTTCGCAAGCAATCGGTAAAGGTGAAGGGGGAAGTTACGTGGCTATGCTCGGGTTTTTAATCCTTTTCCCGCTGGTTGTTGCAGGCGTCCTGTTGGTCGTGCGCAACAATCGAGCGAGAAACGTGATTGTGGGAGCCTCGGCCCTGGTCATCGGACTAGTGTCCGTGTGGCTGGTGGTGGCCTACCTAGGAGCTCCGTGGATAACGTACGAATTCTACTCGCCCGTGGCGGATTACGCGTGCATGGCGATCAGCGTGCTTATCGCGGTCGTCATCTTGTACTTCGGCATCAAGTACAAGAACGTGTGGGCATGCGTCCTGGCCGGTGTGCAGGTGGTCGGGTCGCTCGTGTTCGAGTTCGGGTTCGCCCATGACATCTTGGTGACCGAAGGTTTGTACCTCGACTCGCTGTCGCTGCTCATGGCGTTCATCATCGGCGTGGTGGGCTCCGGCATCTGCGTGTACGCGCTCGGGTACATGGAAGACTTCCAGGCGCATGAGCCGGAAGGCGCCAAGGACCGCCGACCGATGTTCTTCGCGCTCATGTTCGCCTTCTTGTCCGCCATGTTCCTGATCGTGTTCTCGAACAACATGATGTGGGTGTTCACGGGCTGGGAGATCACCACGGTGTGCTCGTTCTTGCTCATTGGGTTCACCCGTACCGAAGAGGCTATCAAGAACGCGTTTCGCCAGATCATCATGAACCTTCTGGGTGGCATCGCCTTCTTGGTGGCGCTGTTTGTCATGGCAATCCAGTTCCAGACGCTGTCGTTTTTGGAGTTCTTGCAGATCGGCATCCAGAACCCTGCGATGGTGGCCCTGCCGGTGACCGCGCTTGCGTTCGCGGGCCTTACCAAGGCCGCTCAAATGCCGTTCCACACCTGGCTTCTGGGCGCTATGGTGGCGCCTACGCCCACCTCGGCGCTGCTGCACTCGTCCACCATGGTGAAGGCCGGCGTGTTCATGCTCATCAAGCTGGCTCCCATCATGATGGCATGCCCCGTTCCGGCGGTCATGGTCATCCTCGTGGGCGGCTTCACGTTCCTGTTCTGCTCGTGCATGGCCATTTCGCAGAGCAACGCAAAGCGCGTGCTGGCGTATTCGACCATCGCCAACCTGGGCCTGATCGTAGCGTGCGCCGGCGTTGGCACCCCCGAGGCCGTGTGGGCCGCATCGTTTCTGGTGCTGTTCCATGCTATTGCGAAATCGCTGCTGTTCCTGTGCGTCGGCACCGCCGAGCACCACATCGGCAGCCGCGACATCGAGGACATGGACCTTCTGTTCGAGCGCATGCCCCGCTTGGCGCGCTTCATGATGCTGGGCATCATGGTCATGTTCATCGCTCCGTTCGGCATGCTCATCGCCAAATGGGCAACGCTCGTGTCGTTCGCCGAAACCGGCCAGGTGGCGCTTATCATCATCTTGGCGTTCGGCTCGGCCGCCACGTTCATGTTCTGGGCGAAATGGCTGGGCAAGCTTTCCGGCATTGCCGCGCAGCCTGAGAACGTCGAGGTCAGCGTGCATAAGAGCGAGTGGGTCTCCATCATGGTCATGGCCGTGCTCGTCATCCTGTGCTGCGTGGGCCTGCCCGTGATCTCCTGGACCGTCATCGATCCGTACGTCTACAGCGTGTTCGGGACCATCGGCCAGGACATTTCCACCACGAACCTGTGGATCGGCTCCATCCTGTCGGCGCTCGTGGTCGTGGTGCTGTTCGCGGGCCTGGGTCGCAGCAAAGCCAAGAAGGCCGACATCTACCTTGCCGGCGTGAGCCGCGACAACGAGGCGCGCACGTTCCGCAACTCGCTGTCGGGCGAATCCACGGCAACCGCGCGCAACTGGTACATGGAGGACTACTTCGGCGAGAAGCGTCTCTCTCCGGTTGGCACCGCGCTGTGCACCGTCGTCATCATCGTGGCGTTCGCGGCTTCGGCCGTGGCCGTTCCGGGACTGTTCTAGGAAAGGGTGTGATTCGACATGTCTTTGCTTTTCGTTCTCATCGGCACCCTTGCCTTCGCCATTCTGGCTCCCATCCTGGGCTGTCTGCTCGCGGGCCTCGACCGTAAGATCTCGGCGCGCATGCAGGGACGCGTAGGCCCTCCGCTGCTTCAGCCGTACTACGACGTGCGCAAGCTCATCGAGAAGGACAACGTGTCCGTCAACTCCACCGAGGGCACGTACGTGACCTGCGCTCTCGTGTTCACGCTCATCGCCGGCGGCATCTTCTTCTCCGGCGGCAACCTGCTGATGAGCGTGTTCGTGATAACGCTGTCGGCCCTGTTCTTCATCGTGGCCGCGTACTCCACGCGCAGCCCCTATGCCGAGATCGGCGCGGGTCGCGAGATGTTGCAGGTCATGGCGTACGAGCCCATGATCCTGTTCATGGCCGTGGCGTTCTTCATGTCCACCAGCCTGATCGGCCCCATCGGCACGTTCAGCTCGGCCGGCGCCCTGCTACTCGACGCGCCCGTCATCACGAATATATGGCTTGTGTTCCTGGGCTTCCTGTTCGTGCTGACCATCAAGTTGCGCAAGTCTCCGTTCGACCTGTCGTACTCCCACCATGCCCACCAGGAGATCGTCAAGGGCATCACCACCGAGATGAGCGGCAAGACGCTTGCCAAGGTCGAGGTCATGCACTGGTGCGAGAACATCCTGTTCCTGGGTTGGACCGGCCTGTTCTTCGTCTGGAGCAACCCGCTGTCCATCCTGCTCGCGGTGGTCGTGGCCCTGCTCGTGTACTTCCTGGAGATCTGGATCGACAACAACTTCGCCCGCGTGAAGTGGCAGTTCATGCTCAAGTCGGCTTGGATCGTGGCCTTCGTGGCGGGCGGCGTGAACATCGCGGTCCTGGCGTACCTGTAAAGGAGCTGCAGCTATGACGTATGCAACCAAATCACCCTGGGTCATCCACTACGACGGCTCCAGCTGCAACGGCTGCGACATCGAAGTGCTGGCCGCGCTCTGCCCGGGCTACGATGTCGAGCGCTTCGGCATCATCAACACCGGCAATCCCAAGCACGCCGACATCTTCCTTGTCACCGGCAGCGTGAACGAGCAGAACATCAAGGTAGTGCAAGAGATCTACGACCAGATGATCGAGCCGAAGGTGGTCATCGCCTGCGGCATCTGCGCGTGCTCTGCGGGCATCTTCCATGACTGCTACAACGTGATCGGCGGCGTTGACCAGGCCATTCCGGTTGACGTGTACGCACCGGGCTGCGCTGTGCGCCCCGAAGCCATCATCGACGCCGTGGTGCAGGGCCTGGGTATCCTGGAAGAGAAGTCCAAGGCGCTCCAGGCGCAGAAGAAGGGGGCGTGACATGACGCTTGCAACCGAGTTCATCCCGTTGACCGTCGAGGGCCTGCCCGCCCTCGCGGCCGAGAAGAAGGCCGAAGGCTGGCGCTTCGTGCAGCTGCTGGCAGTGAACACCGATGACGGCATCGACCTCATCTACTCCTTCATGAAGGACAGCCTGCTGGTCAACTACGAGATCAAGGGCGTGCAGAAGGGCACGGTCGTTCCCAGCATCACCGACCAGTTCCTGGCCGCGTTCGTGTTCGAGAACGAGACGCACGACCTGTTCGGCGTGGACATCAAGGGCATCGCCATCGATTTCGGCGGCAACTTCTACGCCGTTTCGCAGAAGGAGCCCATGACCATCATCTCGCCCGAGCAGAAAGCTGCGCGCGAGAAGGCTGCGAAGATCGCGGCCGCGAAAGCCGCCAAGGAGAAGGCGGCGGCGGGGGACAAGCCTGCTGCTGCCGACGATGCGGCGGCTATGGAGGCCAAGCTGGCCGGGATGGATCCCGAAAAAGCCGCGAAGGTGCGCGCCGCCATGGAGGCCAAGGCCAAGAAGGAAGCTGCAGCCAAGCAGGCTGCAGCCGAAGACAAGTTGAAGGACCTCGATCCCGAAAAGGCCGCTAAGGTCAAGGCGGCGCTCGAGGCCAAGGCTGCGCGCGAGAAGGCGAAAGCCGACGCCGAGGCAGCGGGAAAGGAAGGTGAGTAGCATGGGAAAGGCGACCGTCATCCCGTTCGGACCGCAGCACCCGGTGCTGCCCGAGCCGCTGCACCTCGATTTGGTGGTGGAGGACGAAACCGTTATCGAGGCGATCCCTCAGATCGGCTTCATCCACCGCGGTCTTGAGAAGCTCGTCGAAACGCGCGACTACAACCAGTTCATCTACGTGGCCGAGCGCATCTGCGGCATCTGCGCCTTCGGGCATTCCATGGGCTACGCCGAAACCGTCGAGAAGCTCATGGGCGTCGAGATTCCCACGCGCGCCGAGTACCTGCGCGTCATCTGGCACGAGCTGAGCCGAATCCACTCGCACGTGCTGTGGATGGGCCTTGCCGCCGACGCATTCGGCTTCGAGAGCCTGTTCATGCACTGCTGGCGCTTACGCGAGCGCGTGCTCGACGTGTTCGAGAAGACCACCGGCGGCCGCGTCATCTTCTCGGTCGTCAAGGTGGGCGGCGTGGTCCGCGACATCGACGACGCCCAGTTCGCCGAGATGCGGCGCGTGCTCGAGGGCATCAAGGACGACTACGCGCAGCTGTGCAACGCGTTCCTCAAAGACACGTCGGTGAAGAACCGCACCGTGGGCGTGGGCTACATCAGCCACGAGGACGCCCTTGCGCAGAGCATGGTGGGCCCCTTCGCCCGCGCATCCAACGTCAACTACGACGCTCGCATGCTCGGTGGCGGCGGGTACAGGTACCTGTCCGATTTCCAGCCTATTCTGGACGGCCAGGGCGATTGCTACGCGCGCGTCAAGGTGCGCGCGCTCGAAGTGCTGCAGTCCATCGACATCATCGAGGAGATGATCGCCAAGATTCCCGCGGGCGAGATCGCCGTCGACGTGAAGGGCGCCCCGGCGGCCGGGTCGCAAGCGGCCAACGTGGTGGAGCAACCGCGCGGAGAATGCTACTACTATGCGCGCGGCAACGGCTCGAAGAACCTGGAGCGCATGCGCATGCGCACGCCAACGTCGCAGAACCTGGCCGGCATGACCACGGCGCTCGCGGGCTGCGACCTGGCGGACGTGAACATGATCGTGCTGACCATCGACCCCTGCATCAGCTGCACGGAAAGGTAGGAGGGACCATGGGAAGCTTCAAGCTTGGAAAGATGACCCTCGGGGGGCTGTTCAAGCAGCCCGAGACCATCCAGTACCCGGTTCAGACCAAAACGCCGCCGCCGGGACTCAAGGGGCATGTGGCCAACGACGTGGCGAACTGTATCCTGTGCGGCATCTGCCAGAAGCGCTGCCCGTGCGGCGCCATCACGGTGGACAAGCCCGGCCGCACGTGGACCATCGACCGCTTCCGCTGCGTGCAGTGCGGCAGCTGCGTGCGCGAGTGCCCGAAGGACTGCCTGACGATGGAGCCTTCGTATGCTCCGCCGGCGGCCAAAAAGCACGTGGACGCCTTCGAGGTGCCCGACACCAAGAAGACGGCGTAGCATCGAAACCAAGGCGAAACGTTCGAACATGAGGAGCCGCATCGAAGACGATGCGGCTCCTTTGTCAAAACGGACGAGTTTTGCTGGTCCTCGAACCAGGATAATAGTAGGCGGCAAGCTTTTGACCAGGCATGATGGAAAACGCCTTGCGCGAAGCTGCTCCGTTCGGGCGAAAAACCGCCGCAAAACTCGTCCGTTTTGACATGGGAAGCCGTCGCTTCGCCCGTTAGCCCAGCGAACGTCGATACCGGCTTTGCACCGGCGCTCGTGGACCTCTGCCCGGCAGCGCCTGATGGAAAACCTGTCGAAGCGCGAAACCCTGCGAGGGCCTGAATGAAACCTGCTAAAATGATCCAGTGAATTCAAAGGAAAAGCCGGGCTGCCTTAAACGCGCCCGGTTTTTGTTGAAGCGCGATCGGCAAGCGACGAGGGAAGAGGATATGGCGAAACGCAGCGAGGAAGCAACGATCGAGGACGTGCAGGTTTCTGACAAGATATTCACCGTGCCGAACGTCATATCGTTCATCCGGCTGTGTCTCGTCCCCGTTTTCTTCGTCCTGCTCATGAATGGCTACAACCTGGTAGCCACGCTGCTGTACGCCCTGGCCGCCGGCACCGACTGGGTCGACGGGCAGATCGCCCGTCGCACGAACCAGGTGTCGAAGCTCGGCCAGCTGCTCGACCCCGCCGTCGACCGCATCCTCATGATATCGGGCGTTTTGGGCCTGTTCTTGGTGGGCCGCCTTCCCTTGTGGATCATCCTCGTGGTAATCGTGCGCGACCTGTTTCTTCTTGTTGGAGGCGCGTGCCTCATCAAGCGTTTCCGTATTCGCGTCGCGGTCGTCTATCCCGGCAAGGTTGCTACCACGCTTTTGTTCATCGGGTTCGCCGGCTTGCTTTTGAACTGGCCTTTGCTGCCCGGCCTGGGAATCGTCGACGTCGCCTGGTTGCCCGGATTCAACGCCGACGCCTGCTCGTGGGGCATCTGGTTCGTGTACGCCGGCCTTGTCCTGGCGTTAGCTACCACGGCTTACTACATCGCGTCGGCGCTTCGACAGCTGCGCGAGGCCAAAGGCGCAACGCCGGAGGGCGGACGATAGCGGATGGATCGACGTACGCCCAGAGAACCAGCGCGCAGGCAGGGAGGCGCTCCAAGGCAGCCGCGTCCGAATCGCGCACCAGATCGCCGCGAGGCTTCCCGGCGATCGTCGCGCCCGCAGACGGGCCGAGATGCCGGGCGTTCGCCGCGTTCGTCCCGAGCGTCTTCAGGCCGACCTGCTTCTTCCCATCGATCTCGAAGCAGAAGCGCGGGCGCTTACAACGCCCCCTCGCTTTGGACAAAGGATGCGCCGCGCTCCTCGTCGAGCGAAAGCCTCGTTCTGCGAATCTTGCGCGTTCTCGGGCGCGCGTTGCTTGCCCTGGTCAGCCTGCTGGGCACGGCTTTGCTCGCCCTTCTGCGCGCGACGATCTCGCTTGCGTCGCGCAGTCGCGTTGCGCTCGTCTGCCTGGTGGCCGCCGCCGTCATCCTTGTGGGAGGCGTTGTCGATTTCGGCTTGAACTACGGCAAGGCCTATCCGGGGGTTCGCGTGGGCGAGGTTGACGCTTCGGGAAAGACCGCAGGCGAGATCGAGGCGTTGATCGATCAAACCTACGCCCCGCGCCTGGCTTCGAGCAGCGCGGTCGTCTACGCAAACGAAGATGCGGAAGCGCGCGTCAACGACGAAATGGCCGCAGCCCAAAACGCGGCGCTTGCCGAACAGCTTGCGGTCGAGGAGGCTCAGGCGAACAAGCTCGCGTGGCCGACCGACGCGTCGAGCCTGGGGGCGACGCTTCCCGCGCGCGCTCTAGCCGAAGAGGCTGTCGAGGTCGGGCGCAGCGACGGCGGATTCTTCGCGCGCATCGCGGCGCTTTTCGCCGGACGCTCGATCGACCCTCGCGCCGACTACGGCGCAGACCCTTTGGAGCAGCTTGCTTCCGACATCGACGCAACCATAGGAAAGCCGCGCGTGGACTTCAACGTGGCCGTCACCGACGGAGTCGCATCGGTGACCGAAGGCTACGACGGATCCATGGTCGATCGCGCCGCTTTCAAAAAGGAGCTCGACCGGGTGCTGCTGGCTCAGGAAAACGGGCAGGGCTCCTTTATCGCGCACGCGGAGCATGCGCCGCTGCGCATTGACGCTCAGGCTGCTCAACGGGTGGCCGATGCGGTGAACCGCGCCATCGGCGACGGGGCGCGCTTCGCCTACGGGGATTCTGCTTGGAGCGCTTCTGCGGCCGACATGGGAGACTGGATCGCAACGCGCATCGACGAGCGCGAAGGGGGATTCGCGCTGACCGCGTTCGTGGACGAATCGCGCGCAAAGCCCTCGTTGCTCATGCATGTGGAAAAGATCGACAAGAGCGATCCGGTTCACGTGACCTTCGAAGCGAACGGCAGCGACGTAACCGTCAAAACGGACGGAACCGGCACCATGCCCTTGGTTTCCGATGCGGTTCGCCAGCTCAACGACGCGCTCTTCGGCGAACACGGCAAAGCTTCGGCGGAGCCTCAGGACTCATCGGCTGCAGACGCTGCCGTGCAAGTTCCCATTGCCGAAGGCCCGGCCCCCGCAACGCTGTCGTTCGACGAGGCCGTAGACCTCGGCATTGTGGGAACGATAGCGTCCTACACCACCGAGTTCACCACCGGAGTCGGCACCGAGAACCGCAACCATAACATCAACTTGGTTTCCCAGCTGCTGTCGAACTCCATCGTCAAGCCCGGAAGTTCGTGGTCGTTCAACCAGACGGCGGGGGAGTGCAACGAGGAGAAGGGCTTTTTGGGAGCCGGCGCCATCATAGACGGGCAGTACAACGATGCGGTCGGCGGCGGCATCTGCCAGGTTGCCACCACTATGTTCAACGCGGTGTACGAAGCCGGCTACCCCGTGAAAACCCGTCACAACCACTCGCTGTACATATCGAGCTATCCCGCCGGTCGCGATGCGGCCGTCAGCTGGCCCGATTTGGATCTCGTGTGGGAAAACGACGGCGCAAGCGATGTTTTAGTTCGTCTTTCTTGTGCGGATGGGTCCGTAACGGCTACACTGTATGGTGTTGATCCCGGCTACCAGGTCGTTTCGACCACGGGCGAATGGAGCGAAGGCAAGCACTACGCGACCAAGACAAAGGTCGACGAGTCGCTCGCACCCGGTTCGAGCTACGTCAAAACGCGCGGAACCGACGGACGCAAGATCACGGTTGTTCGCACGGTGAAGAGCGAAGACGGCGGCATCCTGCACGAGGACCCGTTCTATTCCGTGTACGATCCCGTGACGGAAGTCGTGGTGAAGGGCCCCGAGTCCCCAAGCGACGAGACCAACGCCTAAACGAGCGGCCCGCCGCTCGATATCCGTTTGCAACAGCAGGAGAGGTGATTCCCAAGGTGTACTACCAGCCCGAAATCGAGACCATGCCCTTCGAGCGGCTCCGCGAGCTGCAGCTCGAGCGCATGAAGAAAACCGTTCAGCACGCCTACGACAACGTCGAGTTCTATCAGAAGTCCTTTAAGGAAGCCGGCATCGAGCCGGGCGATCTCAAGAGCCTCGCAGACCTGTCGCACTTCCCCTTCGTCGTCAAGCAGGACATGCGCGACGCCTATCCTCGCGGCTTGTTCGCCGTCGGCCAGAAAGAGGTGTCCCGCATCCACGCGTCTTCCGGCACCACCGGTCAGGCGACCGTGGTCGGGCATACGGCGAACGACCTCAAGAACTGGGGAGACTGCTTCGCGCGCGGAATCTACATGGCGGGCGGCGGCCCGGAATCCACCATCCAGGTATCGTACGGATACGGCCTGTTCACCGGTGGCTTGGGCGCGCATTACGGCGGCGAGGCGGCTGGTTGCACGGTCATCCCCACGTCTTCGGGCAACACCAAGCGGCAAATCCAAATGATGAAGGACCTCGGTACCGACATCCTGGCCTGCACCCCCTCCTACGCGCTGCTCATAGCGGACACGGCGCGGGAGATGGGCTACGATCCCGCGACCGACTTCAAGATTTCCGCCGGCATCTTCGGCGCCGAGCCGTGCTCTGAGAACATGCGCCAGGAAATCCGCGAGAAGCTGGGCATTCGCTATTGCGACATCTACGGGCTTTCGGAGGTCATGGGGCCGGGCGTAGCCGTGGAGTGCTCCGAATCGAACGGCCTGCACCTTGCCGAAGACCAGTTCTACGCCGAGATCGTGGATCCGGACACGCTCGAGCCCTTGCCCGACGGCGAATGGGGCGAGCTCGTGTTCACCACGCTCGTGCGCGAATGCTGCCCGCTCGTGCGCTATCGCACGCGCGACATCACGCGCATCATACCCGAGACGTGCGCATGCGGACGCACCCATCGCAAGATCGACCGCATCGTCGGCCGCTCCGACGACATGCTCATCCTGCGCGGCGTCAACGTGTTCCCGTCGCAGATCGAGCAGGTCATCACGGAATTCCCGGAGATCGCGGCGCAGTACCAGATCGTCCTGACCACGCGCGGTGCACTCGATCACGTGGAGCTCAACGTCGAGACCGTTCCCGAGTTCCCGTTCGACGAGATCCGCAAGCTCCAGGACCTCAAGCGCCGTCTGGCCTCCGAGCTGAAGAGCAACCTGCAGATTGCCGTCGAGATCAAGATCGTCGAGCCCAAGACCATCGAGCGCAGCGAGGGCAAGGCGAAGCGCATCATCGACCTGAGAGAAGGGAAGAAGGCATGATCTCCCAGCTGACCGTTTTTCTCGAGAACGAGAAAGGCCGCTTGGCGGCCGCTTGCCGCGCCGTTTCCGACGCAGGCATCAACATGCACGCGCTGAACCTGGCCGACACCACCGAGTTCGGCGTGGTGCGCATGCTGTGCGACACGCCCGAAGCCGCCGCCGAAGCGTTGAAGGCGCAGGGCTGGCGCGCCGGCGTCACGCCCGTGCTGGCCGTGCGCGTTCCCAACGAGCCCGGCGGCCTTGCCAAGCTCTTGGAGTTCCTAGACGAGCAGAGCGTGAACGTGGAGTACGGCTACTGCTTCTCGGTCAATCAGGACACTGCCGTCGACGTGCTTAAAGTAAGCGACGACGCCGTGGAGCAGAAGCTGACCGATGCCGGCTTCCAGCCGGTTCGACCGGAGGATATCTACCGCATTGACTAGCACCGTTCAACATATCGCCCAGAGCGGGCGCACGCGCATCCTCGCGTGCGCCCTGGCGCTTTTGCTTGCGTTCGCGAGCGCTGCGGCCTTTCCGGCCGTTGCAGCGGCGGACGTGCGCAAAGCGGACGTCGTTTACGGCCAAACCGTCGACGCGCGCGGCTTGTCGGTCGCGCAAAGCCCCAACATCGATGCCGAGTACGCCATCGTGATGGACTCTGCGGGAACCGTGTACTTCGAGCGCAACGCGTCCTCGCCCACGCAGATCGCCTCTATCACCAAGGTCATGACGGGCGTGGTGGCTCTTGATGCGGTGTCCAGCGGCATCGTATCGCTCGACACCCCGATCACGGTGTCCGCAACCGCCGCCGCTGCGGGCGAATCGTCGGCCGGGCTGCAAGAAGGCGATGTCATGAGTCTGCGCACGGCCCTGACGGCGCTGCTCGTCCCGTCGGGCAACGACGCGGCCGTCGCCATCGCCGAGACGGTGGGCGCCGCGCTTCAATCAAGCGGCACGGCATCGGGCGACAGCGCTCAAGGCGCGTTCGTTGCCCAGATGAACGCGAAGGCCGCAGAGCTCGGCTGCACCGATACGGTCTACGAGAACCCCCACGGCCTGGACTTCGACGCGTACGCGGGCAACCTGCACAGCACGGCTGCCGACGTGGCCAAGGTGGTGCAGTACGCCATGAAGAACGAGACGTTCCGCGCGGACGTTTCCCAGGGCGATACCGTCATCCAGGTGACGCGCGGCGGCGCGAAGGCGGACATCAGCCTCGAGACCACGGACGGCTTCCTCGACATCTACGAGTACGCCATCGGCGTCAAAACCGGGTTCACCGCGCTTGCAGGGTTCTCGTTCGCAGGCGCTGCCAACAACGGCGAGAAAGAGCTGTACGCCATCGTCATCAACTCCTCGTCCGAGCCCCAGCGCTTCAGGGATGCGCAGGCGCTTTGCGAGTGGGTGTACCAGCACGAGGTGAAGTACCCGTTGGCCCACAGCAACCAGACCGCCACCATGAACGGAGCCGAGGTTCCCGTGATCGCCGAAGTGGCGCACGAGGGATGGATCGACAAGACCGTGAAGGCCACGCTTGCGGATCCTGCAGCTTCTGCCACGATCTTCGACCTGAACGGCAACGTCAGCCAGTCGCTTTCGTTCGATCAGCTGACCACCGACGTGCGCGCAGGCGACAAGGTGGGCACCATCACGTTCAAGCAGCGCAACGCCGAAATAGCCACCATGGACTTGGTCGCATGCGAAGACGTTGCAGCCCCCAATTTCTTCGAAAGCGTGGGAATCTGGTGGGATCGCTTGTTCAGAGGGTTCTCCGGGCAGAGCACCGTGGCCCAATCCGTGACGATCAACGAAACGCCGCTGGTCGTAGACAAGACGGCCCCCGCCGCGTAAGGCGCGCCGCAGAGAGGAATTGCCATGAGCACCATGTGCCCCGTTTGCAACAATCCGGTTGACGCCCAGGCAGCCGCATGCCCGACCTGCGGGTTCAAGCTTCTTGGCAGCACGCAGCGCTTCGAGCCGGTGGCGCTGTCGGACGACCCGTTGACTTCGGCAGCCCAGCCCCAGGCGAGCGCCGTGCTGCATGTGGTGCGCGGTCCGCAGACCGGCGTCAGCTTTCACCTTGCCGACGCGCCGCTGTCCATCGGCCGCAGCCCCCAGTGCGACGTGTTTCTCAACGATATGACCGTGTCGCGCTCCCATGCCTGCGTGGAGCCCGCCGAAGGAGGCTACGTCATCAGGGACGCCAACTCCTTCAACGGAGTGTGGGTGAACAATGCGAGCATCGACGAGCGCCGGCTCGAAAACGGCGACGTCATCCAGATCGGCGCGTTCTGCCTGGTCTACAAAGAAGAGTAACGCGCCTTTTCGCGCATCGCCGCCCGAACCCGAGCCGAAGCAGGCTTTGCGTTTCGGGGCGACGATGCGCCGTCGGGCGCCCAGCGTCGAATAGCGCGCCGCTCGGAACGGTCTTCCCTCTTTGACCGGGCCGCGCGGCGCGCTTTGCCGTATAATTCCCTGCGGGTCAGCATTCAAGGAAGGTTCGTCTAATGGAATTGATGTCAGGTAACGAGGCAATCGCCCAAGGGGCGTGGGAGGCCGGCGCCCGCATCGGCGTGGCATACCCCGGTACGCCTTCGACGGAAACGCTCGAGGCATTCGCGAAGAAAGACGGCGTGTACGCCGAATGGGCCGTGAACGAGAAAGTGGCTGTGGAAGTGGGCATTGGCGCATCCGCTGCCGGCGCGCGCGTCCTTACCACGATGAAGCATGTGGGCGTGAACGTGGCGGCAGACCCGCTGTTCACCGCTGCGTACGCGGGCGTAGGGGGCGGCCTGGTCGTGCTCGCCGCCGACGATCCGGGCATGTACTCGTCGCAAAACGAGCAGGACTCGCATTGGTACGCTCGCGCAGCGCATATTCCCATGCTCGATCCCGCGGATTCCGCCGAAGCCCTCAGCTTCACGCGCGACGCCTTCGAGCTGTCCGAGCGCTTCGACGTGCCCGTGTTCATTCGCTCTACCGTGCGCGTTTCGCACACGAAGACCCCGGTGGAGCCGGGTTCGCGCGCCGATATCGCACTCAAGCCCTACGAGAGCAATCCTGCCAAGTGGGTCATGATGCCCGCATTCGCAAAGCCGCGCCGCAAGGTGCAGCTCGATCGCATCGACGCGTTGCGTGCGTGGGTCGAGGAATGCCCGTACAACACGGTGACGCGTCAAGGCGATGCGATCGGCATCGTGTGCGCCGGCGCGACGTACCAGCACGTGACCGAGGCGCTGCCTGACGCGTCGGTGTTCAAGCTCGGCGTCACATGGCCGCTGCCCGCCCGTGCGCTGCGCGACTTCGCTGCCAGCGTCGATGCGCTGTACGTGGTCGAGGAAGCGTCCGAATACCTGACCGACTCCGTGCGAGCGCTCGGAATAGCGGTTGCCGAGTTCGCCAATCCCATTCCGCGAGACGGCGAGCTTTCGCCCGGCCTGATTCGCGCCGCGTTCGGGTTCGAAGAGCCCGCGCACGCGCCCATGCCCGAGGGCCTTCCGGGCCGTCCGCCCGCGCTGTGCGCCGGATGCCCTCACCGTTTGGTGTTCAAGGAGCTTTCGCGCATGAAAGCCGTAGTCACGGGTGATATCGGATGTTATACGCTTGGTGCGTTGCCGCCCCTTTCCGCCATGGACACCACCATCGACATGGGCGCGTCCGTTTCGATGTCGCACGGCTTCGAGCTGGCGTGGGCTGGAACCGATCATCGTCCCGTCGTGGGCGTGATCGGCGATTCGACCTTCGCGCATTCGGGGCTTTCGGCGCTCATCTCCACCGTGTACAACCAGGGCGGCGGAACCGTTTGCGTGCTCGACAACCGCACGACCGCCATGACGGGCCGTCAGGGAAACCCGTTCAACGGCGAAACGCTTCAGGGACGCCCGTCGCGCGAGATGGACTTGGAGGGCATCGTGCGCGCGCTCGGCGTGGAGGACGTTCGCACGATCGATCCCAACGATGCGAAGGCCGTGCGCCGCACGCTCAAAGAGGCCGTGGCGAACGAGGACCTTTCCGTACTGGTGTTCCGCAGCCCGTGCGTGCTCATCGATCGCATCAAGAATCCGGTGTACGCCGTAAGCGACGCCTGCACGGCGTGCGGCGTTTGCTCGACCTTGGGCTGTCCGGCCATATCGAAGGATTCCGAAACGGATCATGCGATCATCGATGCAGGTCAGTGCGTCGGGTGCGGCCAGTGCGCGCAGTACTGCGCCTGGAAGGCCATCGCGCAACCCGCTGCGGCGAAAGGGGGCTGTCATGAATAAGGCGACCACGGTTCTTCTATGCGGCGTCGGCGGGCAGGGAACCATTCTCGCCGCCGATCTGCTTGCCCATGCGGCTTTGGAATCCGGCTTCGACGCCAAGGTTTCGGAGATTCACGGCATGTCTCAGCGCGGCGGCGCGGTTACCACGGTGGTGCGCTTCAGCCGGGAAGGCGTGCAGTCCATGGTGGCTGACGAGGGGTGCGCCGATTGCGTCGTGTCGTTCGAGACGACCGAGGCGCTGCGCAACCTTTCCTTCGTGCGCGAAGGCGGGTACCTGCTGGTGGCCGACGAGTCCATCCAGCCTTTGCCCGTGCTCATCGGACGTGCGTCTATGCCCGAGAACCCCCGGGAAACGCTGGTCGACGCGGGTGCCACGCTCATTTCCGCTGGTGACATAGCCGCAGGCGTCGGCAGCCCGAAGTCGGTCAACGTCGTGCTGCTGGGCGCGCTTGCCACGCGCTTGGAGTTCCCGCAGGACGCATGGGAGCGGGTCGTTGCAAAGCGCGTGCCGCCCAAAACCGTCGAAGCGAACCTGGCCGCGTTTCGCGCCGGCTTCGCCTTCGCCAAGGAAGCGGCCGAGAGCAGGGAAGGGGATCGAGCATGAGCGTACAGCAGATCAGCGTGTTTCTTGAGAGCAGGCCGGGGCATCTGCGGCGCGTGCTGGACGCCTTCGAGGCTGCGCACGTCAGCGTTCGCGGATACAGCGCGTCCGACACGGGGGACTACGGCATCGTGCGCTTCATCGTGAGCGATCCGGACAAGGCTTTGGCCGTGCTGACCGACATGGGCGCCGCCGCTACGAAATCGGAGGTGCTGTGCGCGCGTTTGGACGACACTCCCGGCGAGTTGGCGCGCGTCATGGGCGTCATGGCCGACTGCGGCATCAACGTCACGTACAGCTATTCCCTCATCTCCACCTACATCGCGCTGTCCGTCAAGGATCTGGCGCGTGCCGAGGAGCTGCTTGCTGGCGGCCCGGTGGAGCTTATCGGGCAGGACGACCTCGCGCAGCCGCTTGCGCCCGCCGAAGGGCGGTGAACGTTATGGCCGATATGACCGTCAAGGGCGCGGCTTTGGCTGCCGCCAAGGCCGGGGATTTCTCCAGCCTGCCCATCCACAACCCTGCCGTCGAGTGCGCCTCGCGCGAGGAGATTCGCGCGCTGCAGCTCGAGCGCTTGATCGAGCAGGTGCGCTGGACGTACGACCGTGTTGCCTGGTATCGCAAGCGCATGGACCGCGACGGCGTGAGCCCCGATGACATCAAGACGCTCGAAGACGTTCGCAAGCTGCCGTTCACGGATAAGTCGGTTCTGCGCGACACGTTCCCGTACGGGCTGTTCGCCGTACCGCTCGATCAGGTGAAGGAGCTCCACTCGTCCTCGGGCACCACGGGCAAACCCATCGTGGTGGGCTACAACGAGCACGACATGGAGCTGTGGGCCGACTGCATCATGCGCCTTGTGCAGATGGCGGGCGTCGTGCCGGGCGACCGGGCGCAGATGGCGTTCGGATACGGCATGTTCACCGGCGGCTTCGGCTTGCACTACGGGCTGCAGAAGCTTGGCTGCATGATGATTCCCGCAGGGTCGGGCAACACCGAGCGCCACATTGCCATGATCCAGGACTACGGCACCACCGTGCTCGTGGCTACGCCTTCCTACGCCCTGCACATGTGCGAGGTGGGGGAGCGCATGGGCTTCGACTGGAAGCAGTCCACCCTGCGCGTGGGCCTGTTCGGCGGCGAACCGTGCCCGCCGGGCCTGAAGGCCGAGATCGAAAGCCGTATGCACATCGTTTGCACCGACAACTACGGCCTGACCGAGGTCATGGGCCCGGGCGTGTCGGGCGAGTGCCTAGCGGCGCGCGACATGCAGCACATCGCGGAGGACCACTTCCTGTGGGAGGTCATCGATCCCGAAACGGGCGAGCCCGTTGCCGACGGGCAGATGGGCGAGCTGGTGCTCACGCCCCTTGGCAAGCAGGCTATTCCCGTGCTGCGCTACCGCACGCACGACCTGACGCGCGTGGTCACGGAGCCGTGCGCGTGCGGGCGCACGACGGCGCGCATGCAGAAGGTGCGCGCTCGCTCGGACGATATGCTGATCATTCGCGGCACGAACGTGTTCCCCAGCCAGGTGGAGGACGTCCTCACCGGTATCGAAGGGGTCACGCCGCACTACCGCATCGTGGTGGACAACGAGGGCGGGCTCGACCGCATGGCGGTGCACGTGGAGCTCAAGCCCGAGGCGTTCAGCGATTCTTTCGAGGAGATGGATCACTTCCGCCGCGCTATCGAGGAGAAGCTCAAGGGCGTGCTTCTGGTGGGCGTGCGCGTGAAGCTGGTCGAGCCCGGCGGCATCGAGAGGTCCCTGGGCAAGACGAAGCACGTCGAGGATCGACGCAAGTAGATCGAACGCGGGAGGCCCGTGCATGCACGTCGGCCTCCCACCGGCATTGCGGTGCGGTAGCCCGCACGCGGGAAGGACCAACGGGAGATCAGCCCATGCAAGCAGCCCCTTCGCATACCGAGGTCGTCGGGAGGTTCGCTCCTTCTCCGACTGGGCGCATGCATGCGGGCAACGTGTTCGCGGCGCTCGTGGCGTGGCTTGCGGCGAAATCGCAAGGCGGACGGATTGTCCTGCGCATAGAGGATCTTGATGCCGAACGATCGAAACCGCAGTTCATCGATGCCGTGCAACGCGATTTCGAGGCGTTAGGACTCACCTGGGACGAAGGGCCGTACTTCCAGCATGATCGCACGGAGGCGTATCGGGCCGCCTTCGATTCGCTGGCTGCGCGCGGGCTCGTGTACCCCTGTTTCTGCACGCGCGCCGATCTGCATGCGGCATCAGCGCCTCATCGTGGCGAAAAGCCCGTGTACCCGGGAACCTGTCGTGCGTTGACGGCTGAAGAGCGCGCCGCTCGGCGCTCCCAGCGCGTCCCGGCGCAACGTCTGTCGGTTCCCGATCAAACCGTATCCTTCGACGATCAGATACAGGAGACGTACCGTCAGAACCTGGATCGCGAGTGCGGCGATTTCCTTATACAGCGCTCGGACGGGGCGTTCGCGTACCAGCTGGCCGTGGTCGTAGACGATGCGGAGCAAGGGGTGAACTCGGTCGTGCGCGGCGTCGATCTGCTTTGCTCCACGCCGCAGCAGCTGTATCTGCAGGAACTGCTCGGTCTGGGGCATCCTGTGTACGCCCATGTGCCGCTTATCGTTGCGGAAGAGGGGCGGCGCCTTTCGAAGCGCGATCACGACGCGGCGCTCGATGCTCTTTTGGATCGGTTCAAAACGCCCGAGGGAGTTATCGGCCATATTGCGGGAATCACGGGGCTTGCCCCCACGTGCGATCCGGCGTCGCCCGAAGAGTTGCTGGCCTTGTTCGATCTCGACAGGATTTCAACCGACCTGAAGGATCTTACCCAGATACGCTGGCGATAGAGCGTATCGGCTTGGCGCGGAGGGCGCAGGTGCTTAGAACCCGTAAAGCAGTTTCGCAATACCCATCTCGTTGAACAAAAAGAAATGCCCCGCAAAGGTGACGGCCAGGTACAGGGCGGGTTCGCGTGCGCTCGGAAGACGCTCTGAGACGAAAACATGCTTGCTGCGCGCCGCATTCGCGCGATTCGACCAAAGTCGATACAGCGCGAAGCCCAAAAGCGCGCCGAGCGTGTTCAGTATCAGGTCGTCGATGTCGGTCGCGCGATGGTTGAGAAGCTGGCTCAGCTCGATGGCGAGCGAAAAGAAGAAGCCCATCGCTCCTATGGTGAACGCCCGGTCAACTCGCTTCCAGACGAGCGGGATCGAAAAGCCCAAGGGGAGGAACAGCACGACATTGAGAGCGCATCCGATCGGGTCGGCGGCAAGAAACGGAATCAAGTATAGGTCATTCGGCCCCCAGCTGGCCGTTTGCCGCAGCAGGTCGTACAGCGTGCCCGATCCCGTGACGTACAGCACGGCAAACACGTACAGCACGAACGCGAAAGCGGGCGCGAACTCAACGGGAATGGAGCCCGTTCGTCGTGCGTGGGCATGCCGTATCGCGTAGGCTACAAGAAACGGCGCGAGCACCGTCGCCAGCTCGTACGCGGCCAGCAGCGCGCTTTCGACCATCGTGTCCGTACCTTTCGACCAGATTCATCTCTCGAACACCGTATCCTAGCAGCTTGCTTCGACGTTTGAAGGGGCGGGTGCCGCAACGTTGAGGATCGTTAAGGATTTCGTTGCCGAAACCGTCGCGGGAACGCTCTTCAAGATCCGGACGCAAACCAGGGCTGATGGTTTCGGCTGTGCGATAGGAGGCTGGCTTGCAACCCCGCGTCAACTCCCGCCGAACGCGGCGGGAGTTGACGCGACTACGCGAACAGGAGCGACACGAGCGTAAGTACCACGCAGCTTCCCAGCAGCAGAAGCGTCAGGCGCACGTTGTCGCCGCCGAAGTTCAACTTGCCGTCTGCGCCTTTCGAGCGGGAAAACAGGGTCCATACCGCCAGAATGCAGAATCCAACCAGCATTACGTTGCACAGTACCGAAGCGATCTGCGCGAACAGGACGAGCCCGGTCATCTTCGCCATCTCGAACGCCATGAGCGTTCCGACCACCGCGAAGCAAGCGACCATGACCCAGGCTGCGCGCTGTCCTGATTTGCGGGTGCCTTCAGGATAAAACGTTCCCTTCTTCGTGGTCGTAGGCTTTGCGATCAGCGACAGCCAGTTGCCGTTCCACAACTGCACCGTCAACGCGCCCGACGCAATCAACAGCACCAGCCCTACGCCGAAACGAACGATTTCCATAGCGTGCTCCTTTATCTTTCCCGGTTGACCGCACGCTGTGCGCGCAGCTTTCCGACAGCTGATTCCATCTGCTCGAGGGCGCGTTCGAGGGTGGCGCGCGGGCAGGCTATGTTCACGCGCTCGAACTGCCCCGAACATGGTCCGAACATGCTGCCGGAATCAAGCCACACGCGCGCGTCGTCCACCATGAGCTTTTCAAGCCGCGCGTCGTCCAGGCCCAAGCCCGAGCAATCGAGCCATGCAAGATACGTGCCCTGCGGCTCGACCAACGCGATCTCAGGCATCCGTTCGCGCAGGAAGTCCCTTAAAAAGCTCAGGTTCTGCGCCAGGTAGTCCTTCAACTCGTCCAGCCAAGGGCCGCCGTGAGTGTAGCACGAACGGCATGCTTCCAGCGAGAACGGACTTGCTCCGAAGTAGCCGATCCGCTCCAAAACCTTGCGATACTGCGCGCGCAGCTTCTCGTTCGGGATGACGATGTTCGCTATCTGCAGCCCGGCGATGTTGAACGTCTTGCTCGGCGCCGTGCATACTACGCAGCGTTCGGCGAACGAAGGATCCACCGTAGGGAACACGTGATGGCGATGCCCCGGGTAGGTGAAGTCGGCGTGGATCTCGTCCGAGATGACCAGCACGTCGTGCGCGCGGCAGATGCGCCCGATCCGCTCCAGCTCGTCGTGCGTCCATACCCGGCCGACCGGGTTGTGGGGACTGCATAAAATGAACGCCTTCACTCGAGAGGACGTGATCTTCTTCTCGAAATCATCGAAGTCTATCCGGTATCGCCCCTGCTCGTAGACAAGCGGGCTGTCAACAAGCTTGCGTCCGTTCGATTCGATGAGCTGCGCGAACGGGTAGTAAACGGGCTGCTGAATCAGCACGGCATCGCCTGGATCGGTGAACGCCTGCAGGGCGATTCCCAGCGCGAACACCACGCCGGGAGTTTGCGTGAGCCACGAGCGCTCCACGGTCCAGTCGAAACGATCCGAGTACCAAGCTAGAACCGATTCGTAGTACGCGGCTCCTGCGAACCCGTAGCCGAACACGCCGTGGTCCACGGCTGTGTGCATATCGTCAAGCACCTCATCGGGCAGCGCGAAGTCCATATCGGCGACCCAGAGCGGCAGCAGATCGTCGCGCCCTTTGAGTTGCGGTCCGCAATCCCATTTCTCGCTATTGGTTCCGCGTCGCTCGATCACTCGATCGAAGTCGTACGTCATGGCAGCCTCCTACACGAGCAGGGAAAAGCCGCTTGCGAACAACGCCGCCGCGTAAAACGCGCCCAACGCGATGTTCAAGCTGCATACCTGCGCCATGGCGCCTATGCGCGACGCAGGCGCGAGCGGGTTGGCTATGAGCGCTTTCACCAGCGGATACGACGCAAGCAACATGAACGGAACCACGATGACGCCGCTCGTGAAGAACAGGGCCACCAGCGCTACGATCGAGATCATCCAAGCCGCCACCACGCCGTGGTACAGCTTGCGCGCGCGGTCTCGTCCCAGCAGCACCGACAGAGTGCGACGTCCCGATTCGACGTCCTTTTCGATATCGCACGTGTTGTTCGTGAACATGATCAGCCCAACGCCCAGCACGGTGGGCACCGCCCACAGCAGCGCGCGCAGGTCGAACGCTCCGGTCAATGCTTGGTAGCAGGCAAGGGGAATGAGCCCGCCCATGACGAACCCGCTGACAAGCTCGCCAATGGGCAGGTAGGAGATGGGCGTTTTCCCCGCGGAATACAAAACCACGATGATCGCGCCGACGACGCCCAGAGCCAGCGGAATCCATCCGGCCTGCCAGATAACGTAAACGCCCAGCCCGAACGCCGCAACCAGAAACCCGACGGCAAGCCCGAGCGCTGCGCGCGGATTCACGTTGTTGTACACCAGCACGGCATCGGTCGGATCCACGTTGTCGTCGGCCGAGTCCGCGCCTTTCACGTAATCGTAGTAGTCGTTGAACGTGTTGACCGAGGCTTGCATCAGCACGCAGATGACCAGCAGCACGCACGCCATCACGGCGGAAATGGCTCCCGTTGTGGCAGCGGCCGCTGCGGTTGCCACCAGTACGGGCAGAATGGCCGCCGGCCACGTATGAGGAGCCGCCAGCTGCACCGCCATGCGCAGCGTAAACCTTCCGTATGCGCTCTTCGTTTCCGCGTCCCTTTCGTCAGCCGTCCTTGCGGGCGCTTCTGCGCTCATGCTTCGCTTCCTTCCTCGTCTTCATTGTTGCGTACGCTTCGCGACGACGCGGTAGCCACATGGGCGGCGACGACTTGAAGCGCTTGATGGCTTCTTCCTTCAGCACGCTGCCCAATCCTCCCAGCGTCTTCCAGATGAAACTCTTGGTTTCCGCGTCCAGCTTGGATCCCGATCCCAAAAGCTGCCGGGTGTTCGCGAACAGGTTTTCCTGGAACTCGGCCCAAGTGTTCGCCTCGGTCGAGGCGAACAAGTCGTAGATCGAATCGATGAACCGCTCGCGCTCGGACGCGTTCCTGCTGCGCAGCCATGCGTCGAGCGTTTCGTCGAAGAACACGGCCGATGCGTTGAGCTCGTCCTGGTACAGGAAGTCCGATCCTTCGGTCTGCCAGGTGAACGGCTCATGCTGAAACACCGAAAGCGCTGATGATCTTACCACGCGGTAGTCGGCGCGCCGTTCCAATATCATGCCGAACGCGGAAGATTCGGGGACGCTCTTGTGCAGGAGCGAGCAGAACGCCGGATCGTCGATGCGCGGGGAAGGGTTGTCCAAAAACGACGGGCCGTCGTGGTTGAACACGCCTTCAAGGCGCGAGAACGTGCCGTCGTCTGCAACCAGAGCCGCGTACTCGGCAAGGTTTCCGCCCTTCGAGTGGCCGCCAACCAGAAGCGGGCACGCGCAGGCCGACGCCACGCCCGAAAGATAGGCCGCCGCCGTGCACTGCGACGGGATGACGTCTTTGAAGCACAGGTTGAAGTCTTCTTTCCAACCGGCGAAGCTGCCGTCCGTGCCTCGAAACGCCAGGTAAGCACGCTCTCCCTCAATGGCGGGGAAGAACAAGGTTACGGCGCTGAACTGCTTCTCAACCACCTCGGATCGTTCGTTGGCATAGAAGGATACCCGCACGTCGCGCAAACGACGGCTCGCCATTGCCACGTGCAAAAAAGCCACGGTGTCCCGTGCATCCTCCATCCAGCTGTGCGCGGTAAGGGCCTCCCAGTCCGACAAGGCCAAAACGTCGTGCAAGCGCACGCGCCGGGGGCCGCTTGCGTCGAGCAGCGCCTCCCAGGGGGCGGCGATCGAGCCGTCCGAGCGCAAGGCGTCAGCCTGGTCGCGTCCGGCTTCTTCGTAGTTGAGGTAAGCCAGGGTCGAGAATACGAGGGAGTCCACCGGGTTGAACGGTAATTCGGAGAAAGTCCGCTGCTCTTCTGCTATATACGATACGATATTGCGCATACTCACATTGTAGCCGATTGCGAAAGGCAGGGCCGCCACCCATGCGCGTCTGCACGCCAATAACCATACGCTATGCTGAAACCGACATGATGGGCATCGTCTATCATGCAAACTACCTGCTGTACTTCGAAGATGCGCGCACCTCGTTTCTGGAGGCGATCGGATTTCCGTACGCGCGCATCGAAGAGGCAGGCTACCTTTCTCCCGTCACGCATTTCGAATGCGACTACGGCATGCCCTTGCGCTACGGGGACACGGCCATCGTGCGCACGCGCGTCGTGCTGTCGCGGCCGACGAAGACCGTGTACGCCTACGAGGTGTTCAGGGAAGGGCAGGACATGGAAACGGAGAAGCCGTGCTGCACGGGGCGCAGCACCCATTGCCTGGTCGATGCGACTACGTTCAAGCCCGTTAGCATCAAGCGCGTCATGCCCGACCTGCTTGCCTGCTACGAAGAAGTGCTCGAGCCCGAGGAGGCCGCTCGATGAGCGCGCCGTACCGCATCCTGTTCGTGTGCCATGGCAACATCTGTCGCTCTACCATGGCGGAGTTCGTCATGAAGGACCTAGTTGCCAAGCGCGGTTTGGCCGATGCGTTCGTCATCGAGTCGGCGGCCACCCACGATGACGAGATAGGAAGCCCCGTGCATTCGGGAACGCGCGCCGTGCTCGCGGCGCAGGGGATCGACTGCGCTGGCAAGAGGGCGCGACGCCTCAAGCGGGCAGACGCGGGGGAGTGGGACCTGTTCGTGGGCATGGACGAGGCGAATATGCGCGACATGCGTCGTCAACTGGGTCGGGAGGCCGAAGGCCGCTGCATTAAGCTGCTTGAATTTGCAGACACGGATCGCGATGTGGCCGACCCGTGGTACACGGGCGACTTCGAAACCACGTACGACGACGTGCTGGCCGGTTGCACGGGCCTGTTGGCCTGGCTGAACGCCGGAGGAAAGCGAGGGTAGCTTCGGAAGCGCTCGTCGTGCATTGACGAAGGCGCCCTCCTGTCGCTTTTTTGCGCAGGAGGGCGCCTTCGTTTCGTTGCGAGGCGAAGTTCGGTATATTCCGTGGTGATATTGCGGTCGTGCGCACGTGCGCGAAAATTAATCGGTGAACGGTAGGTGCGATAATCCTGCATGAAATAAGAGCAACGCACCCGTTTTTTGCATGCCAGCTTTCAGCCTTCCAGATTTTGCGGCGAACGGTCGGACGGGCCCGGTAGGGCTGCGGGGAAATCTGCCGAAAAGGGATTTGTGCACCTGCACAAATAGGTATAATGCAGCCCTCCCAAAAAGACTAGGAGCGTCCTTCGGGCGGTCCGCCTCGGGAACAGGGCCCATGCGGTCCGATCGTAAGCATCGTAAGCGAGACACTCTAAAAGGAGGGTACTAATGAGCGGCGATAACGTAGTACTGGCAAGGAACACGGAAGATGCCCCGGTGAGCGATCTGTACTCGCAGACCGTGGCTTTCTCGCACTACAACAACCTTTCGGCTCAGCTGCCGATCGATCCCGCCACCGGCGAGTTGGTGCCCGGCGGCATCACGGAGCAGGCCGTGCAGTGCTTCGAGAACATCGAGACGATCATCGACAGCATCGATCACGTCATGAACGATGTCATCCGCATCACCATCTTCGTCAAGGACATCCAGGACATGGACGCCGTCGACGAGGTGCAGAAGGTGTTCTTCCCGACCTACGTGCCCACCCGCACGGTCGTCGCCGTTGACGCTCTGCCCATGGACGCCCTGATCCAGGTCGAGGCCTTGATCTCCAACGGCGAAGGCACCATCCCCAACGCTCCGCAGGCCGGCGACATCCTGAAGTACACGAACAACACGCACAACGCTCCGCTGGACGTCATGTCCACGCAGTCCGTGGCTTTCTCGCACTACAACAACATCTCCGCCCAGCTGCCCATCGACCCCAAGTCGAACCAGATCGTGGTCGGCGGCGTGCGCGAGCAGACCGCGCAGTGCCTGAAGAACATCAAGGCCGTGCTCGAGAGCATCGACGTGCCCTTCGACGACATCGTCAAGGTGAACGTGTTCCTCAAGGACCTCGCCGACACGGATGCCATGAACGAGGCGTACACGCGCTTCTTCCCGGATTCGGGCATCGCTCGCGCGGTCGCCTACATGCCGGCTCGCACGGTGGTCGAGGTTGCCGGCCTTCCCATGCATGCGCTCGTGCAGATCGAAGCCGTGGTTTCCCATGGCGACGGCACGCCCCCGCAGCTGGTCGAGGACCGTCACGGGCTCATCCTCGAGGCTAACAACACGGACGCCGCGCCGAAGTGCAAGCTCTCCACGCAGACCGTTGCCTTCTCGCACTACAACAACATCTCCGCTCAGCTGGGTATCGACCCCGCCACGGGCGCCATGGTTGCTGGCGGCGTCAAGGAGCAGGCCGAGCAGTGCTTCAAGAACATCAAGGCCATCATCGAGTGCGTCGACCACGTGATGGAGGACGCCGTCAAGGTGAACATCTTCCTGAAGAACATCGACGACCTTGATGCGGTGAACGAAGTGTACGCGACGTTCTTCCCGGGCGGCACCCCTGCTCGCCGCGTCGTGGGCGCCTCCGCTCTGCCCATGGACGCCCTGGTGCAGATCGACGCCATCTTCGGCAACGCCGAGGGCACCCCTCCGGTGGCGTAAGCTTCCAGCAGGAGTCGATCAACCTGATATAGAAGGAGCTGTTGAAGCTCCTTGGCAAGAAGGCGAGGCCGACACGGTCTCGCCTTCTCCGTTTCGGAGCCGCATGCCAGGATTCTGATGCTTGATCGACGTCGGTACGGCTTAGACGGAGGTTTCGCTTGTTGGATCTCGTATGTTCAATGGGCCGCAGCGGCTGTGCGGGTCGCGCGCCGGCAGCCGTTCGCCGATTGGGCGTATTCCGAACGCCCTGCGGATCGGGTGTCCGTTTTCGCATAATCGAAAGTGTTTTACTAGGTTATATGCATGTTCTCGTTGCTCCTTCCCGGAAACGATGGCTCGCGGCGTAAACGATGCGTTTGCCGCTTATCGGAAAAGGATGGGCAAGCATCAAGACACCGAACCTCGTTCGCTATACTGCGTGCTTTCCCCCAAGACGAGGAGGATCCATGCAACGATCGAAGACTCAAAGCAGAGCGAACGTCGTCCTGATAGCAGGGGTTTTGTTCAACCTCTCCATCAGCTTGTTGTATTCGTGGAGCGTTATCAAATCGGGGCTGACCGCCGCGCCTGACGCAGGCGGGTTCGGCTGGTCGAGCGCGCAGGCGGGACTGCCGTACACCATCGCCATCGTGTTCTTCGCGCTTGGATTGCTGGGCGGCGGCATCGTGCAGGACAGGATAGGGCCTCGTAAGGTCATCACGGCGGGCGGCTTGCTGGCCGGCTTGGGCATGGTGCTTTCTTCGTTCGCGGGGCAAAGCGTGCTCGGAGTGTGCCTCACGTACGGAGTTCTTACTGGAACGGGAATCGGATTGGGCTACGGCTGCGTTACGCCGTGCGCTTTGAAGTGGTTCGATCCCTCCAAGAAGGGGCTTGTCGCAGGACTCGTCGTCGGCGGTTTCGGGCTGGCGGCGGTTTATCTTGCACCGGCTACGCAGATGTTGATCGAGGGCTTCGGCATTTCGCAGACGTTCCTGATCCTGGGCATTGTCACGATCGTCGTAAGCGTGCCCATCGCCCAGCTTATCAAGAACCCCGAAACCGACTACGTTCCCGCTTCATCCTCCGTTCGCAAAGCGGGGAAGGCATCCGTCGAGCGGACCCCGGATCGTACGTGGCGTCAAATGGTTCGAACCAAGGAGTTCTACCTGCTGTTCGCGTTGTTCGCGCTGTCGTCTTCGGTGGGTCTCATGATCATCGGCAACCTTTCGAAGATCGCGACCATCCAGGATCCTGCGAGCGCCGCAGGCTACGCAGCCTTGCTCGTTTCTCTTCTGGCCCTGTTCAATACGGGCGGTCGTGTTGTGGGCGGCATCCTGTCGGACAAGATCGGGCGCATCAACACCCTTGTTCTAGTGTTCGCCATCCAGTGCCTCAACATGTGCTTGTTCGCGCTGTACGGAAACTTCGCGCTGCTGACGCTGGGGGCGCTGTTCGTTGGATTCTCGTACGGAACGCTCTTGAGCGTGTTTCCCTCGATGACGGCGGATCTGTACGGTTTGAGGAACTACGGGACGAACTACGGCATTCTTTATCTTGCCTGGGGGCTTTCGGGCGTGCTGGCGCCGGTCATGGCCGATGTGGTGTTCGACGTCACGGGCACGTTCGATGCAGCGTATCTGATATGCGCCGCAATCCTGGCGCTGTGCATCCTGCTCGGCGTGGTCTTGAAGCGCCAGCTTAACGCTGCGAGCGGGAAAGCGGCGAATCTCGATCGCGGGGAATCGCCTGCAAGCTAGCTTTTGCTCGTTCCGGATGTCGTACGAGCGAGATGCGACATCCGGAACGATTCCGCTTTTAAAACAACTCGTCGCGACTGCGGACGTCGAAGCGGATCCGTGCCCCCTGTTGGCATGCTATAGCTTAGAGTTACTCTAAGCTATAGCCGATAGTCGCTTCGGCAATGCAAAAAGCGGGCTGCTTTCGCAACCCGCTTTCCTTGATCGAGCTTTTTCCGTTATGCAAGGCGCCGAACGAGTGAAGCGCACATTACGGCCCCCATAAAGCACAACAGGCCTATGACGTATCCCATTGCATCCTCCTTGCGTGCCCGCTAAAGCCCTAGGCGCAGAATACGCTTAAGGCATGGCCGTCTGCAACGTGAAACGCGTTCGGTTGCCAAGCGGTAGCCGAACCGTAGCGTGCATCGAGTGGCCTCAACTTGCGTTTAGTTGCCGAAAAGCGCGTTTGAAACAGCCTGCTCGGCATTGGAATCAGGCATCCAGGTGTCATCTTTGAGTTCGTATCCGATGGTGATGGGCGCCGTTTCGGCTGGCTGAAGAGCCCCGAGCGTATCCATGATGATTTGTCCGATCTTCGAGGTGATCTCGGCTTCGGTCATGTTGGCAACGGTCTCATCGGAAGCGAGCGCCTGGGTCGCTTCCGCGAATCCCTTCTCGAATTCCTTGAGGTTCTTGCAGGTGAGAACCACGCTGGCCTGGGCTTTGTCGCCATCCACTGTTATGCCGTCAACGCGATAGTCGAAACCCGCCAGATACGATGTGACGAACTCCTTCGGATCTATCCCGTATGCGGCCATTTCCGCCGTGCCTGCGCCCGTGGCAAGTTCATCGAGCAAAGCGGGATCGAGCGTTTTGATAGCTTCGAGCTGCTCGGTGACCCCTTCGCGAATGATCTCCTCGTCGCTGGGCCCGCATCCCGTGAGCGCAACCGCCCCAAACGCCATGATCATTGCAGCCGCACACGCGACAAACACGTTCCTGGTCTTCATGCTACCCCTCCTTCATAGGCCGCCCTTTTCGGCCTCTATCAGGAAGGATACCTTGTTTCAGCAGATCAGTCCAGACCAGCGGACCGCTCAGACGAACCATTCAGCCAGGTGGCGGACCGCGCGAAGCTACGCGTTTGACCGGTGATTCCCCGTTCATGGAACGCTAGGATGATACCAGGGCTTTCATGAAAGGGGAGTCATGATCACCGAAGCAAGAATCAACGAGAACCGGAAGTCGCGATACTATCGCGAGGGGCTGTGGACTGAAAAGACCATCCTGGATGTATGGGAAGCGCAGGCGGCAGCTTGCTGGTCTGATACGTACGTTACCGACAGCAAGGGTTCCAGTTTTACGTACGGCGAAGTGGACGAATCCGCTTCGAAGCTTGCCTTTTGGCTGATCGATCAGGGGATAGAGCCCGGTGACGTCGTTTCGTTCCAGATGCCCACCTGGGCAGAGTTCTGCATCGTCTATGTTGCCTGCCTGAAAGCGGGCGCGGTTATGCATCCGCTTTCCATTGATCGCCGGAGACGCAGCGTCGTTCAGAACATGAACCAAGTTGCGTCGAGGGCTTACATAGGCCCCACGTTGTTCGAATCCACTGATTTCGAGTCGTTGGCGCTCGATGCCCGGCACGAGGTTCCTTCACTGCGTTGCTTGCTGTTCGTCGATCGTCTTGCTCCTGTGCAACGGGGCACGGCTTTATCCGCCGTTCTTCAAGACGCCGGACGAACTCCCGGTCGGCCTGAGGTCTCTTCTGACGACGTGGCCTGCATTCTCTCAACGTCCGGCTCTACGGGAAAACCGAAGGCGGCCATGCTCACGCACAACAACATCCTGTTTTCCGAAACCTCGTTCATTGCGGGTGCCGGAAGGACGAAGCAGGATGTGATGTACATGCCGTCGCCGCTCAATCATGCGACGGGGTTCTTCCACGGACTGCTTTCTCCGATGATCATGGGCGGGCGCGCCGTGCTGCAGGAGCGATTTGATGTCGAAGAAGCCGTTGACTTGGTCAATGCAGAGCGGTGCACGTGGTCCATGGGGGCGACGCCCTTCATATTCGACCTGTTGAACGAGCTTGACCGGACCGGCAAAAAACTCGAATCTCTTGAGCTGTTCCTTTGCGGCGGCGCCCCGGTCCCCGGTTTTCTTGTCCAGCGCGCATGGAAGCACGGGGTGCTGCTCTGCGAGGTGTACGG
The DNA here is from genome assembly GCF_003340345.1 of Paraeggerthella hongkongensis. GTDB lineage: Bacteria > Actinomycetota > Coriobacteriia > Coriobacteriales > Eggerthellaceae > Paraeggerthella > Paraeggerthella hominis. The sequence goes on from NZ_PPTQ01000002.1 coordinate 193,812, forward strand.
CTCGACCGAGAGCTGCCCGCACGTATACGTGCCACCTGCGGATTGTCTTGCTTGGAATGGAAGCTGGTCAGGAATTCCGTATCCGGGGATCGAGGTGCGCGTGGTGGACGAGCATCGCAACGAGGTTCCGCGGGGAACGCAGGGGGAAGAGGCTTCGCGCGGACCGCATCAGTTCGTCGGCTATCTGGGAGATCCCGAACGCACTGACAAGGCGCTTGACGATGAGGGGTGGTTCTACAGCGGCGACCTGTGCTACCAGGATGAACAGGGTCGAATACGCATCAACGGACGGAAAAAGGAAATTATCATCCGCGGCGGCGAGAACATCAGCGCAGTCGAGGTAGACCATCTTGTCGACGGTTGTCCCGGCATCGGCGATCATGCGGCGATCGGCATGCCCGACGAACGTCTGGGCGAAGTGGTATGCCTCTTCGCGGTCTCGGAGAACGGCAGGTGCGCAACGCTTGCGGAAGTGCGGGACTACATGCGCGCTCAAGAGGCGCACGAGCACCTGCTTCCCGTGCGCTTGGAGTTCGTGGACGAGATCCCTCATACTGCAACGGGAAAAACGCGACGGTTTCTGCTGGTCGAAGAGTTGAAGCGTCGAATGGAGGAAGAGGTTCGGGGCTAGAAGGGTAGGGCTTGCGGCGCATCGCCTCCCCGGGGAGCTCCTTTCCGGCAAGTTTCCTCTCCTGACGATCATTGCGTGTTTGAAGAGGGTCTATACTGATGAAATACAGTGTTTTGATCAGGGGTAGCGTACTTTAGCGGGTGCGCTCGACGACGAGTGGGGGAGTGCGGCCATGGGCTTTATGGACAACTTCAATGACGAAGCAGGAAAGACCAACTTCAACGGAGGGCAATACCGTGTTATGCAGGTGGTGCTGAGGGAGAAGTTCGTCGGCAAAGGATCGAAGAACTTCACGGAAATCGAGGAAATTTGTAATCAGCAATATGCGCAAGGATATCGCCTGCACACCTTCGCCCAGTCCACGGCGGCTTCTGCTGGATTCGGCGGCGGCGACAGAACGGTATGCAACCTGGTTTTCGAGAGGATGATGTAGCGTAAGCGCTTGACGGCGCTGCGTTCCCGCAGCGGCAAGGAACCCGCCGGTCGGCTGCCCTTGCCGCTGCGGGCTGTATGGTATCATGCGAAGCGTAGCAGTTCTGGCAGGGGGCCGGGACAAACGTAGGGGGATTCGCGCCGTCAATTGACAATGGAACGGGTTTATCGGGGTAGTTATCACCCCGAATTTTTTATGAGTGTTACTTTACATAAGACATGTTATCAATAAATTAGAAAGCGTATGAAGGGGAGTGATAAAGGGGCTGATGGAAAGCATGGTTCGTAAACCCATTAGCTACTTTAAAGAAAACATGCCGACGGTTTCGTGATGCTTTATGCATACGATTGCCGTCGGCATGCAAAACAGACCGGTTGCGAATACGCGACTTTAGCCCCACGTCGTGCTAGGACCAGCAGCTCCGCTTCCGACATCGGCTGCAATCCCAGTGTAGTCGCCGCTTTCGACCAATTGCATGACTTCAGGAAGCAGGAAGTATAGAGAAACCGCATTGAGGACGAGCGCGACGCCGCAGATAACCATGCCCACAACGCTCGACCGCCTTAAGCGAGATGCAACGGCAGCAACTTCGGTCTGCTTCTTTGCAAGCGCGCTCAGTTTTCTGTAACCGATTATTCCGCATATAAGCCCCGTGCCGCTCAATAAGACACCGCCGATGAACAACGAAACGGGTCCGGCGATATTTGCGACCATGATCAGCGTCTGGGAAGATTTCAGTTCTCGATAATCCTGCATGTTCGGCTGAAACGGCGGAGGCGCAATCGATATCCGCGGACCAGTCGGAGGCTGATACTTTTCTTCTCGGTTGCTTTTCGGCGCTGGAGGCGCTTCAGGAGCTTTGTTTTCTTCATCTGCCATAAGTACCCTCTATTTCATGCCTCTGACCAGGCTTTTTGTAAACGACGCTCTGAGAGCCGTTCTAAGGCCCTATATTGCCCTTTCGCGACTCCTAGGCCATGGAAATCGCAATGATTTTCGATGACCTGTTATCAAACTATACCATGGTGCGCTATTGACTCGAATCGCTTGCCGACAACTCCATACTCGCTGCATGCAAGCGCTTCAAGCTTTCCTTCAATTCACTGATCTGGTACTCGAGGACGGTTTCCTGGTCTCTGACGATCTCCAAGCATTCAGCCTGCGTCGCAGCGCCGCGTTTCTGCAGCTTCACGAAGTACTGAATACCCTCGATTGAAAGCCCGCTTTTTCTCAATGCATCTATAAACAGCAATTGCGTGATGTCAGCCTGTGAAAACGAACGCACACCACGATGATCACGCGCGAGATCTGGAAAGAAGCCGCACTTATCGTAATAGCGAATCGTAAATGCAGAAATACCCGTCGTGTCGACAACGTCGCTTATGCTGTAACATGGCACGCCGCTCACGTCGGATCCCTTTCGTTCGTGTCCTAGTCTATTCAGCCAAGAATTAGAGTACTTAGAGTTACTCTAAGTTGATCGTATTGTCTTACGAACGCACTCCGCTGCTGCCGAAACCACCCGCGCCCCTGCTGCTCTCAGGAAGCTCATCGGCCGACTCGAAAGCGGTGTCCGGAACCTTCATGACAACCAACTGAGCAATACGATCGCCGCGCTTGATTTCAAACGGGGTTTGGGGATCGAGATTCACGAGAACCGCCTTTATCTCCCCTCGATAGTTGCTGTCGATCAAACCGGGTGCATTCACCAGGGAAATGCCGTGCTTAATGGCCAGCCCGCTTCGCGGAAGGACGAAGCCCGCGTAGCCTTGCGGTATTGCCATCGCAAGGCCGCAAGGAACAAGCTTTCGTTCAAAAGGTTGCAGCACACCATCGCAGGTTGCGCGCAAATCAACTCCCGCATCGCCTGCGTAGGCATACGCGGGTACGGGTAAACTGGGATCGAGCTGTTTTACCGGTATTGTAAGGTCAGTCATGGTATCGCAACCCTTCAAGTGCAGCCGAGAATTCTTCGACGTTCTGAAAGTCCTTGTACACGCTCGCAAAGCGAACGTAAGCCACATCGTCAAGCTTAGCTAGACGGACAAGCGCCATATCGCCTAGTTCTTTCGATTTAATCTCGCTCTTGGAGGCGTTGCGGAGCTCGCTCTCTATGCTGTCGATAAGCGATCCGATTTGCTCAGGCGATATAGGTCTTTTCGCGCATGCCATAAGCAAGCCTCGCATGAGCTTCTGGCGGTCGTAAGCTTCGGACGATCCGTCCGTTTTGATTATGAGCAAGGGGTTGTCGCCTAGTCGTTCGTACGTGGTGAATCGTCGGCCGCAATCAAGACATTCGCGACGGCGCCGTATAGCCGTGCCGTCTTCGGAAGGTCGGGAATCGACAACCTTCGATTCAGGATTTCCACAGGCTGGGCAACGCATAGGCTGGACTCCTTCTCTCGAATTTGCCCTAGCCTAACATACTACATATAGTGGTTCAATCGCGTTCTTTGATCACTGCAAGAAAACCAACGCCTCCACTGTGCAATCACATGCACCGCTTGAAAACCGTCTCAGTTACAAGCTCAAGAGCACGCCGGCAAAAGAACAAGCCGTAAGAACGATTCCACCCGCAACAGCCTGCCCCGTATTAAAGCGATCATAAGCCCGTCCGCGACAATTGCCCTGCCGTAAAGTCCGAACAAAGCCTTGGAGCGTACCGCATGATCCTGGGCGGGAGGCAGAAATCGATCGAACTTCAAAGCCATCAGAAGAGGCCGCATGATTCGGGAACGAAAATATGCGCGCGTTTTTTACCGAGCAGCTATGAAACTCGGGTTGCAAAGCAGACGTGCCGTCAGTCGGGTAGCGCACCTCGAAATTCCTCATCTTTCTGCCTCCTTGCTCTTGCGTAGAACCTTTGTTCGCGTATATAATAGAGCGAACAAAGGTTCATGTCAACATAAAATCAAAACATTTGTTCGCTTTTAGGAAAGGATGGAGTATGTCCGAAAAAGTGACGAAGCGCCAACAAGCTGTACTTGATTGCATTGAAGAGTGCATTCGCGAAAAGGGGTACGGCCCTACCGTGCGCGAGGTTTGCCAAAGCTTGGGGCTCTCCTCCCCTTCCACAGTGCACGTTCACTTGAAAGCGCTTGAAGACAAGGGGCTTATCAAGCGCGACCCGCTCAAATCCCGTTCTATAGCGCTTACCTATCCCCTTGAAGATGCTGCGCTTGCGACGAACGTCGTACAGCCGAGTTTCAGCAAGATCGTGAACGTTCCGCTGGTCGGAAACGTTGCAGCAGGCTCTCCCATCCTTGCGGAAGAGAACATTACCGACACCATCTCTCTCCCGACCGATATAGTGGGGGATTCTCCCTCGTTCCTTCTATCGGTTCGCGGGGAGAGCATGATTGAAGCCGGGATCAACGACGGTGACTATGTTGTAGTGAAAGAGCAACCCGTTGCGAACAACGGGGATATCGTCGTGGCGATTATCGACGACGGTGCAACTGTCAAGCGCTTCTTTAAAGAGCAGGATCATATTCGGCTGCAACCGGAGAACTCCTCCATGGATCCCATCATCACCCGCGATTGCTCCATCGCGGGCAAAGTAGTCGCAGTGTTTCGCCGTCTTTAAGCATAAGCGGTTTTTCGAGAGAGACGCACTCCCTTATGGTGGCGAAACGATTTCAGGCCCATGTTAGAGTTGCTCTAACATGGGCCTGACGTGCAGATCTTCTCGTGTGCTGCGATGCGGTTAGCAAGGATTCGCATGATGCAGCAAGCACGCGACCTGGAGACTGCCCGTCGTTTTATTCTTCGCAAACGAACGGCGCGAACAATCCGGAAAACGAAGGCGATGCCAGCATGGTGATTTTCGTTCCCTGCTCTTCGTGGGTCTCCGATAGAATATGGCAACGCTCGTGCGCAAGCGAAACAAGATCCCCTCGGTGGTACGGCAGCAACACGCTCAGGTGATCGTCATGCGCGGAAGCAACGCGCGCAATATGCTCGATCAGCCCTGCGATCCCCTCCCCTGTTTCGGCGGAAACGAACCGAGCCTGAGCATGACGCGTCTCGAGCGCATGTTGATGCTCCTGGTCAAGCAGGTCGCATTTATTGAACACGAGAATGCGCTGAAGATCTTGAGCGCCAATTTGACCCAGAATGGCATCGACGGCATCTATCTGACCTTGGTATTCCTCTGAAGAAGCGTCCACTACATGCAGTACCAAATCCGCGCCCGTAATCTCGTCAAGCGTCGATTTGAACGCCTCGACAAGCGTCGTCGGAAGCTTTTGAATGAACCCGACCGTATCGGTGATGGTTATTTCCCGGCCTTCAGGAAGCTCGAACTTGCGCGTCGTGGAGTCCAGCGTTGCGAATAACTTGTCGTACGCAATCACATCGGCCTTCGTCAGACGATTGAGCAAGCTCGATTTACCCGCATTCGTATAGCCCGCCAACGCCACCTTGAACATGCCGCTCTCGTAGCGACTTTCACGCTGCACTGCACGCACCTCAGAAAGATGCTTGAGCTCGCGCTTGATCGAAGTGATTCGCTTGCGAACCATGCGCCGGTCGACTTCGAGCTGGCTCTCGCCTTCGCCGAAGCGCGATCCCACACCGCCGCCCATGCGGTTCGATGCCAAGTGGGCCCACATGCCGCGCAGGCGAGGTAGCAAGTACTGGTTTTGAGCCAGCCGCACCTGCAGACGACCTTCCTTGCTGGTTGCATGCAAGGCGAAGATGTCCAGGATAAGAGCCGTTCTGTCGATGACCTTCACATCGCGCCCTACCACCTTCTCCAGATTCGCCTGCTGAGAAGGCGTCAGCTCATCGTCGAAAACGACGAGGTCCGCAGCATGGGCGTGTGCGAGCTCGGCAACTTCCTCGGCTTTGCCCGTGCCCACGAAGGTGCGAGGATTCGGCGCCTCGAGCTTTTGCGTCGTGCTGGCGACGACGTCGGCTCCCGCCGTATCTACCAACCGCTCGAGCTCTGCCAGCGACGAGGCTAAGGGCCATGCGGTTCCGGGTCGGTCGACCCCCACAAGAACGGCCCGTTCGCGCCGTACTTCGGCAGTAGGCGTCATGCCGCGCGTAATCACTGCTTCGAAATCGGACATCAAGCCATCCTTCCCAGAGAACATCGCTATCTTCAACAACCGCTTGCAAGCGGTTGAGCTTCTTCGAGAACTGCTAAAGACGCGCGCAACATCGCACGCACATCGGGGGCGTTTGCATCGATCCAGCGGATGCGCGCATCTTTGCGAAACCAGGTACGTTGTCGCTTAGCGTACCGGTGCGTTGCCGTTTTGATACTGAGAATCGCTTCCTCCATGGTAGTTTCACCGTCAAGCGCGGCAACGATCTCTTTGTACCCGATAGCCTGCGGAGCCGTGATTCCGTTTCTGAACCCTTTTTGGAGCAGATGCTTCACTTCGTCGACCAAGCCGTCTTTGATCATCTGGTCGACACGTGCGTCGATCCGAGCGCGAAGAACGTTGGGATCGACCGCCAGCCCCACGAACACGGCGGGAACGCATTGCGGCAACTGCGCAAGTTTGGCGCGCTGTTTGGCGTACGTCGTACCGTCCTCGAGAAGTTCGAAGGCACGAGCAACGCGCTTCACGTCGGCAGGCGGAATCAAAGCGGCACTTTCCTTGTCGCGATCCGCAAGAAGATTCCATAGGGCTTCAGGGCCTTGCTCCTGCGCAATGCGATTGCAGCGATCTCGTACAAGATTGCCGACCTGCTCGCCTTTGGGAAAATCGTAATCGTCTATCGCTGCACGCACGTAAAACCCCGTACCGCCGCAGAGCACGCTTCTTCCTCCGCGTGCGTCGACGTCAAGAAAACATTCTCGCGCATACGCCTGGAACAACGCCGCCGAATAAGGCTCGCCCGGGTCGACCAAGTCGAATCCGTGGTGGGCCACGATGCGATCCCGGATAGGGAGCTTTCCCGTGCCGATGTCCATACCGCGATACACTTGCATCGAATCGGCGCTGACCACTTCGCCGTTCAATTCGAGGGCAAGCGCTTGCGCAAGCGCAGTCTTGCCCGATGCCGTAGGACCTACGACGCATACGACAGGGGCCGAAAGGCTAAGCACCGTCTACAACCTCGCCTGCCAGATACCACGTTTTCGCTTCGTCGATGCGCACGCGCACCGTTTGGCCGGTCAGGCTCTCCACCGAAAGCCCTGCAGGAACAGCTGCGTGAACGGTTTGGTTCTTCGGGCTCTTGCCCGTCAGAAGGGTTTCGTCGCGCTTCGATCCGCCCTCTACCAGCACATCCACCGTAGCTCCCAGGTCTTTCTGATTCGCCTCGAACGCCTTGTCCTGCACAAGGTCCACCAAGCGATCGAAACGCTGCTGGATAACCTCGCGCGGGGTGCTATCGTCCATGGAGGCGGCAGGCGTGCCTTCGCGCTTCGAATAGATGAACGTGAACACCTGGTGGTAGCCCACCTCGTCAAGCAATCGGTAGGTATCTTCGAAATCCTTGGCGGTCTCTCCCGGAAAGCCTACGATGATGTCGGTCGACAGCGCAATATCGGGGCAGGCGTCGCGCAGTTTGGCGATAAGGCCCCGGTAGTGCTCGCGCGTGTAGCGACGATTCATCGCAGCTAAGACGGCATCGGACCCGGACTGAACCGGAAGATGCAAAGCAGGCATAAGGGAGCGTAGCGAACCGAATTTCGCGATCACCTCGTCGGTCAAATCCTTCGGATGGCTCGTGGCAAAGCGGAGCCGCTCGATTCCCGTTGCGTCGAGCGCATCGAGCACCTGCGCGAAACGAGGCGATCCGTACAGATCGCGACCGTACGAATTTACGTTTTGGCCCAACAGCGTGATCTCTTTTACGCCGGCAGCCACATACCGCTCGGCTTCGCTGACGATGTCCTCGAGCGGACGCGACTTCTCCCGCCCGCGCACGTACGGCACGATGCAGTAAGAGCAGAAGTTGTTGCAGCCGATGGTGATGGGAAGCCAGGCCGCCCATTCGTGCTCGCGCGCCGTGGGCAGCTCGGTCGGAAACGAAGAGGCCGCATCGAGCACTTCCACCTGATGGCCGCCCTCTTCTATAGCTGCCTGCAAAAGGCGTGGCAGCGATCCTAGATTGTGCGTTCCGAACACCACATCAAGATGAGGCAGTTCTTCGGTAAGCTTCTCGCCGTCGCGCTGGCCGATGCAGCCTCCAACGGCCACAACGCGTTTGGAAAGCGGCGTGCCTTCGCGCAGCGGGATATTCTTGAGCGAGGCGACTTGGCCGTACAGGCGCGTATCGGCCGCTTCGCGAACGCAGCACGTCATGAACGCGACGATGTCCGCATCCTCGATGGAATCCACCATGAGGGCCCCTAAGCCCTCGAGCATCCCGGCAATACGCTCGGAATCATGCTTGTTCATTTGGCATCCGAACGTACGGATGCAGAACGTCAAGTTCATAAAGGGAGTTTGCATAGGCTCGTCTATCTTAGAGGTCGGAAAGGGGGTCGCGACGCTCGTCGGAAACGGAAGCTCCGACGCCGCGCGTATAGCGAGGATCTACCGCGAATCGGATTGCGGTGCGGTACTCGCCGTCGATTACGATGTCGGCGAACGAAGGGACGCAAGCGATTTCGATTCCGATAGGCGACAGAAACCCTCGAGAAATAGCGATGGCTTTGACTGCCTGATTGACGGCTCCCGCTCCCACAGCTTGAATCTCGACGGAAACGCCGTCCTTCACCATGCCGGCGATGGCGCCCGCTACGGAAGCGGGCGACGATTTCGACGACACCTTCAGGCAGCCGACGTCTGGCTTATGCTCTGTAGTGGACATGCATATCCTTTTTCGTTTGGTCCGTTACGCGTGCGTTTAGTTCGATAAATATGCTTCGCTCAGCCTGCAATGTTTATGCATTCAACATTCTACCCATTCGATCTATGGCGTGCAACCTGCGGGTATACCGAAACCATGGAGAACTCGAAGCGATCAGGGCATCTAGGCGTTATCGCAACTTGGCAATAGGAATGGTGATACGAATGCAGTCCTTCCCAACGCGAACCTCCGGGCTTACCCCCGATTCGAGGTAGTAATCGCGCGCCACGTCTTCGAAAGCTGCGGCAACGCGCTTCGAGAAGATCTCCAAATCCTCGGTGGCGATTTTCAGGCCGCGCGCATCCTGTGCAGCTGCGCGATCGCGCACGTTGCGCGGAGGTGTCGGGGTGTTGTCGGGCTCTGGAACAGCCTCGATGCGAATTCGATCGATAAGCGGCGATAACGGGGCTATCTCTCCGTCCATGATGCGTCGCGCGCTTCGCTCGGACAATTCAAGACCCAATCGGGCCGCTTCCTGTGCGAACGAAGCGGGGTCGGCGCACACCGACAACCGCTTGCTGACGGGAAGGCGGGATGGCTCTTTGCAAAACGCCCTTGCCGACGAGGTCAGCGAAGCAAGCCCGAAGGCGTACAGCGTGGCGGCCACGTCCGTAGCGGATCCCAGGTATACCGTGCAGCTTGTTCTGCTTTCAATGGCGAACTCGCATGCCGTACGCAGTATGTTTTTAGGACCGCGTACGACCACGTTCCCCGATTCATTTCGCTCGAACGTGGGGAAACTCGACTGATCGGTCTTCTCCCCCACCTTGTCCAGGTTCGTCTCGACGTACAGCGAAGATCCTTTGCCCGAATCCGAAGCTGCTACGTACGCAGACTCGGAATTGACGGCAATAGAATACAAAGCCATGCCGCGTCCGTGGACGCCCCACTTATCCATGGACATAGTGTCGAGCTTCGAGGTAACGCGCGGCTCGAAGATGCGCTCGTGCATGGAAGGGGGAACGCCGTCTCCATCGTCGATCATGACCAGTTTCCGCCGCCGATCCTCGCGGGTAACCGCAAGGAAGATACTGCGCGCATGAGCATCGCGTGCGTTTCTCAACATCTCGATAACGATGTCTTCCGTTGACCGTATGTCGTGCGCAGCTTGGCGCCGCTCGGCTTCTGCGCTCCTCAAACGGACGAAGCCATCCCCGAGGTCGGTTTCGACCCGGAGATGGCTTTCGCCGCAGACGTCCTCGATGAAGCTTTCGAGAGAGTCGTGCTTCACAACAGATCCGCCTTACTTCGCGATGCCGACCGCACGGCTCTCGCGAATGACCACGACCTTCACCTGGCCGGGGTACTGCATCTCGTTTTCGATGCGCTGCGCGATATCGTGGGCGAGCACCGTGGTAGCCGCTTCGTCCACCGCTTCGGGTTCCACCATGACGCGTACTTCGCGACCCGCTTGGATTGCGTAGGTGCGCTCGACGCCCTTGTACGAATTCGCGATTTCCTCAAGTTTCTCAAGACGCTTGATATAGGCGTCAAGCGTCTCTTTGCGCGCACCGGGGCGTGCGGCGGATACGGCGTCCGCAGCCTGAACCAGAACCGCAAGCACGCTCGAAGGCTCCACGTCGTTGTGGTGAGCCTCGATAGCATGCACGATATCGCCCTTTTCGCCGAAACGGCGAGCAAGGTCGGCGCCGATCACGGCATGGCTTCCCTCAACCTCGTGGTCAACGGCCTTTCCCAAGTCGTGCAGCAAGCCGGCGCGCTTGGCCGGAATGGGATCGAGTCCCAGCTCCGAAGCCATGACGCCCGACAGGTACGCGACTTCGAGCGAATGGTTGAGCACATTCTGCCCGTAAGAGGTGCGGTACCGCAAACGACCGAGCGTCCGCACGAGCTCAGGATGCAGGTCGTGAATTCCCGTATCGAACGCAGCCTGTTCGCCGGCCTCCTGGACGCGTTGGTTCACGAACGCCTCGGCCTTGCCGAACATCTCCTCGATACGAGCCGGATGGATGCGGCCGTCCGCAACAAGGTTCTCCATCGTGACGCGACCGATCTCGCGGCGCACCGGATCGAAGCAGGAGATCGTCACGCACTCAGGGGTGTCGTCGATGATGAGGTTCGTGCCCGTTAGCTGCTCAAACGAGCGAATGTTGCGACCTTCGCGGCCGATGATGCGGCCCTTCAGGTCATCCGACGGGATATGGATGGTCGATACCGTGGTTTCAGCGGTATGGTCGGCCGCAACGCGCTGGATTGCCAGGCTCAGGATCGAACGCGCCTTCTTGTCGGCCTCGGCCTTCGCGCGCGCTTCAGCATCGCGAATGATGGCTGCAGAGGCATGCGTGACCTCGTCCTTCAGCGTATCGAGCAGCTCGGCTTTCGCCTCGTCAGGACTCATGCCTGCCACGCGCTCTAGACGGTGGTTGATCTCCTGCTCTGCCTCGGACAGATCGCGTTCGCGGCGATCGAGCTGCCCTTGCATCGACGAGATCTGATGTTCGCGCGAATCAAGCGACTCCACGCGACGGTCGAGCGATTCCTCACGCTGGGATATACGGTTCTCGGCGGCGCGCACCTCGCGCATGCGCTCCTTGCTTTCAACTTGCGCTTCCTGCTTGAGCCGAAGCGCTTCGTCCTTCGCCTCGACGATTGCTTCTCGGCGCAACGTCTCCGCCTGTCGTTTCGCATCGGTCACCACGGATTCCGCTTCTTGCGCCGCACGCTTAGTGGACGCATTGACGAGAAAACGCGTGATGACGAATCCGAGGGCGATGCCAGCTGCGGCTCCGACAACGAGCCAGATGATTTCAGGCATACGCTCCCCCCTTTCGTTTCGCATTCTGTCAGTGTGTTTCAAAGTACTCGTAGGCATAAAAAATCCCGGCAAAACCGGGCATGAGCGAACGCACGCGATACGGGAAGCATCGTATGAATTTGTCTATAAGAAGTACCCTCATCAGGTACGTTTCACCCAAGCTTCTATACATAATAAGGCTTGTATGCGATTTGTAAAAGCCCTCGACAAGAAATATTCGGAAACGACAAGGCGAAACGCACCTTCACGAACAGGGTCGGCAAAACGGAGGCGTCGGACGGCTAGCACGTCCGACGCCCGGCCTTACCCTATCCGGTCGAACTGCGACGAGCAAAGGGATTCATGCCATTGCCGGGCGGCCGAGGAAGCGACCGATGAGCCGTAGCCCTTCTGGACGAGTTTTCTATACGCCGCCTCTCGAACGTTCTTCGACCGAGGGGGCTTCCGCTCGAGCAAAGCGATGGCGCGCGAGATCTCCGACGCATCGTCGCCGACCCCCTGCCCTTCGGACAACGACGCGACTTCGTCGACGGCAATGCCAAGATCCTCGAGCTCGGCGACGATGCCGCGGCGCCCCTTGCCCTGCGAAAGACGGCTTCGGACGAGCACGTCGGCATAGCGAAGATCGTCGACAAGACCGCATGCCTGGGCGCGCGCCACCGCCTCCTCGACGGCATCCTCGCAAAATCCCTCGCGCACTAAACGTCGGCGCAAAGCCTCGCTTGCCTGTTCGCGCGCGCAGGCAAGGCGCTCGATCTTGCGAAACGCGCGCTCAGGCGAATCGTCCGGCCCTTCTTTATCCCGGCCGACGGAAACGCTCTCGCACGAGGCGGGTCGTGCTTTTCGCTCGGAGCTCGTTGCCTGACGCGCACCGGGCAACGACGACCGTTCCCCCGATTCGATCGCAGCGATATTCGCCCGCAAGAGGGCTTTCACGTCGTCGGAGCTATGCGACATGACGCGCTACTTCTTTCCCTTGGGCTTCGCTACCGGAGAGAGGACGTCCGCCTCTTCTGCCGTTCGCGTGATAATGGGGATATCGAACGCCTCGCGCACCTTGTTCTCCAGTTCGTCGCGCAGATCGGGGTTCTCCCTAAGCGTCTGCTTCGCGGCTTCGCGGCCCTGCCCCAAGCGCTCTTCGCCGTAGGTGTACCATGCACCGGACTTTTTCGCGACGCCGGCCTCTACCGCCATGTCGACGATGCAGCCTTCGCGAGAAATGCCCTCGCCGTACATGAGATCGAATTCAGCCTGGCGAAACGGCGGCGCCACCTTGTTCTTCACGACTTTCGCGCGCACGCGGTTGCCCACGATCTCGCCGTCTTTTTTGATGGAGTCGATGCGTCGGATGTCGATGCGCACGCTCGAGAAGAACTTGAGCGCCCGTCCGCCGGTCGTGGTTTCGGGATTGCCGAACATGACGCCGATCTTCTCGCGCAGCTGGTTGATGAAGATGCACGTGGTGTTCGACTTGGAGAGCGAGCCTGCCAGCTTGCGAAGCGCTTGAGACATAAGGCGCGCCTGCAAGCCCACCGTAGTATCGCCGATCTCGCCTTCGATCTCGGCCTTGGGCACAAGAGCCGCCACGGAGTCGATGACGATGCAATCGATGGCGCCGCTTCGCACCAGCATGTCGCAGATTTCAAGCGCCTGCTCGCCGGTATCGGGCTGGGATATAAGAACTTCGTCGATGTCGACGCCGAGACGCGCCGCGTACACCGGATCGAGCGCATGTTCGGCGTCGATGAAAGCGACGATGCCGCCGAGCGCTTGCGCTTCGGCAAGCACCTGAAGCGCAAGCGTCGTCTTGCCGCTCGATTCAGGACCGTAGACCTCCACGATGCGCCCGCGCGGCACCCCTCCGATGCCCAATGCGGCATCAAGAGGAAGCGAGCCTGTGGGTATAGCGCCAATATTGAGGCTCTGGTCGCTTTCGCCGAACTTCATGATGGAGCCTTTTCCGAACTTAGTCTCGATCTGATCGGTGGTCAGCTTGAGCATCTTCGATTTTTCTTCGTTCATGCGCTTCCTTCTCTTTCCGCAGGTGCGCCAAAGCGCCGCTTTTCGACTTCTCCTATTATACGAACATCTGTTTGTCGGTCAAGCATTTTTATCGGCAAGTCCGCAATTCAAGTATAGAAGCCCTTTCTAGCTGAATCATGACGCGCGTACAGCCAAAAACCCGCTCGATCCTTTTCGAATCAAGCGGGTTTCCAACATGGTTCTATCGGGGACCTGCGTCGAATCTTGCTGAAGCGCCACGCGAATCTAGCAGAAACCTATCGTCGCTCTAGCGGCTTTCCAGCGCATGCTGCATGACCTGGAGCGCAGCGCGCACCGTTTGGAGCCGCACTTGCTCGCGCGTGCCGGCAAAGCAGCGCGTCTCCGCTTCGACCGTACCGCAGCCGTCAGCGCAGCCGAGCCATACCGTCCCCACCGGTTTGCCCGGCTCCGCTCCCCCCGGACCGGCTATGCCCGTCACAGCCACCGCCACGTCGCAGCGAAGCTCCGCGCACGCACCTTGAGCCATGGCCTTCGCGGTTTGCTCGCTCACTACGCCATGCGCGGCGATCGTGTCGGGATCCACCGCAAGCACCAAGCTTTTGACCTCGGTCGCGTAACTGACCACGCTTCCGCGCATCACATCGGAACTGCCCGGGATCTGCGTAAGCGTAGCGGCGATCAGCCCGCCCGTCAGGCTTTCCGCCGTTCCGATGGTCTTTCCAGCTGCACGCGCCGCGGAAAGCACGGTGGAAGCAAGGGCCTCGAGCGCCTCGGGGGCTATCTCGGCAAGATCCGCATCAGAAAGGACCCGGCTCTCTACGGGTGCAGCAGGCGACGCCGGTTCGGACGCCACCGCGCGCGCATCCTTCGATCCCCGACGCTTCCGCTTCGGCTCCTTGGGCTTCAGTCCGATCAGGTGACGCGCTTTGTCGATGTAGTCCAGCATGGACACGATGGTCAACACGAGCGCCACGATCATGACGAGCCAGCTGATCATCCACATCCAGTCCGAGAACGCAGCGTGCACGCTGCCCACCATGTAGCTGTCCTTGATGGTGAACAGCACGATAGCCACCATCTGCGAAACGGTTTTCGCTTTGCCGTACCAGCTGGCAGCGATAACCACGCCCTCGCTGGCCGCCACCATGCGCACGCCCGAAACGATGAACTCGCGAGCCAAGATGACGAGCACCACCCAGCTGGGCAGGGCTCCCAGCTCGATGAGCGCCAGCAGGGCCGCCGCAACAAGGATCTTGTCTGCCAGCGGATCCATGAACTTTCCGAAATCGGTGACTTCCCCCCGGCTGCGGGCCAGGTAGCCGTCAAGCCAGTCGGTGCATGAGATCAGAATGAATATGCCGGCAGCGATGAGGCTCTTGGAGTCGTCCGCCACCTGCGGCAGGCCGAACCACTGCGGCCAGGGGCTGAGCAATGCTACGACGAACAGGGGCACCAGGCAGATGCGCACAAGCGTCACGATGTTCGCCGGCGTCCACAGCTTGTCGGTCGGCGTGGGCTTCATCTGGCTTGAGCTGGCCATGGGACTACTCCCCCTCCATCTCGTACAGCAGCGTGTCCGTGATTTTCACGCGCTTGATCTGCCCCGGCTCGCCCGCCTCCACGTACGTGACGCCGTCCACCTCGGGAGCTTGGCACATGGCGCGGCCGAACAGCTGCCCGTCCTCTTCCACGCCCTCCACAAGCACGTCCAATTCAAGCCCCACGCGGGCGGCTATGCGCGGACAGCACACCGCGTCCGCAAGGTCGCGCAAGCGCTGCGCGCGGTCGGCCTTCTCGTCTTCATCCACCTGATCGGGCAAATCATAGGCCTTCGTGCCCTCTTCGCGCGAATACGGGAAGACGCCCACGTAATCGAACAGGCCCTCCTCCACGAAATCGCACAGATCCTCGAACTGATCGTCGGTTTCTCCGGGGAACCCGGCTATCAAGGTAGTGCGCAGCGTGGCATGGGGAATGCGCGTCCTCACGCGGTTCGCAAGCGCCTCGAACTCGGCGCGCGAGCCCGAACGATTCATCGCGCGCAAGATGGAGGGATCGACGTGCTGCAACGGGATGTCGAAGTAGTCGCACACGTTTTCGTGCGAGGCTACCGCATCGAGCAGCTGATCGGTCAGCCCTTGCGGCTGGATATACATCACGCGGAACCAAGTATGAGAAAACTCTTCGGCCAAAGCGGAAACCAGCCATGCGAGAGAAGAGGGCTCGTCGAGATCCGCCCCCCATCTGCCAGTGTCCTGAGCGATCAGCACGATCTCGCGAACGCCCCCGGCAACCAGCCCGGCTACCTCGGCGCGCACGTCCTCGTACGCGAAGCTGTGGTACCGACCGCGGATGTACGGAATGGTGCAGAAACTGCAGAATCGGTCGCACCCATCGGATATCTTCACGTAAGCCGAGACGCTCGTCGGGGCCGTTTGCTTCGCGCAGGCGGCTTCCACCGTATCGAAGCGATCCGATGCAGCGGGTTCTTCGCCAAGGCCGAGCGCGTCCACGAGAACCTGCGCGATGTCGTCCTCGCGGCTGCACGGAACGAACGCGCGCGCTTCGGTCAGCTCGCCTGCAAGGTCGTCGCCATAGCGCGCCGGCATGCATCCGGCAACGATGAGCGCGGCTCCCTCGGCCACATTGGGAAGGCCCGCTACATCGAACACGGCCTCGAGGCTTTCCTCGGTAGCGCTTTGGATGAACGAGCACGTATTGACCACGACGGCGTCCGCGGCGGCAGGGTCGTCCTCCAGCGCGAACCCTGCTTCTGCAAGGCGCGCTTTCATGTGCGCCGTGTCGACCTCGTTTTTCGCGCACCCGAGCGTAACGAACGCCACGGCGGGAACCGCGGCGTTCGGCTTTGTTGCTGACATCATGATAGGGCTGCCGTCCTTAGCGGTAGTTGACGTACTGAAGGGGCTGGCCGTAGTCCTTCTCTTTAAGGAAGGCGATGACCTCCTGCAAAGCATCGCGGGATGCGGAGCTCACGCGCAGCTTGTCGCCCTCGATCTGCACCTTCACCTTGAACTTCTCGGCCTTGATATCCTTGTTGATCTTGCTGGCGGTTTCTTTGTCGATACCTTCGACGATAGTGCCCTTCTGGCGTACGCTCTGTCCGGCGGCAGCCTCTGGATCGGCCCACTTGATCGCGCCTAGGTCGATGCCGCGACGAATGATCTTGGACGCGATCACGTCAATGACCTGCTTGGCCACGAAGTCGGCAGGAGCCGCAACCGTCATGGTCTTGTTCGCCTTGTCAAGCGTGATCTCGGCACCCGAGTCCTTCAGGTCGTAGCGCTGCGCAAGTTCCTTCTTCGCCTGCTGAAAGGCGTTGTCGACCTCCTGCATATCAACCGTGGAGACGACGTCAAAGCTAGATTCCTTGGCCATGGAGACCGTCCTTTCCGTACAACGCGGCCTGCAAGAGCGCAGGCCGCTTGAGTGTTCGCATCGTGACAGCATACCGCATTTCTGCAGGTGCTTGTTCGTTTATTCGGTGGAGGCGCCCGTAGATCCCGTCGCGCCGGTTGCCGTGCTGCTGCTCGATCCGGTGCCCGTCGACGTGCTCGAGCCGGTCGACGCAGCGTCGGGATGGTCGGCCTTCCATTGCTCGAGGTACGCCTGGAAATCCACCGTGCACTGCGGCATGCCGGACGCATCCTTGCCGTCGAAGCTCACAGTCTTGCCGTCCACCGTGATGGTCACCGCGTCGACGACCCAGGTGGCAAAGCTCCACGTGCCCGTAACGTCGACGGTTTCGGTTACCGGACCGGTGATCATCTGGGGCGTTTGGGTCCCGTCAGCCGTTATGACCGCGTACACTTCCTTCCCGGTTGCAACCTTGTACTCGACGGTCACCTTCGTGGGAGCGGTTTCCACCGGCTTCGCCTCTTGCGGCGGCGCCGTTTCCTGCCCGCCGTTCGATCCCTCTCCGCTTTGCGTCGTGTCCGTCACGCCGGTAATGGGCACCTTCGGCGCGTCGTCGGTGCTGCCTCCCTTGCCGCCGAACGCCAGCACGAGAACCAGGACCAGCAGAATCAGGATGACGCCGCCCGCAATGATGAAGGGAAGCTTCGATTGCACGGCATTGGGGGCCTTGGGGCCGGCATAGAAATTCGTGTAGTGCCCGTTCGGAAGCGCCGCGTGCCTGCTTGGATGCGTGCGATCCTCTGAGTACAGACGCCCAGGTGCGCCGGCGCGCGAACCGTAATCGCGCACGTATTCGCGGCGATCGTCGTACATCGTGCGCCCGAGCGCGTTCTGGCGCGGCGGGCGTTCGGCCTCTTGCTGGGCGGCGCGCTCGCGCGGGCGGACCGGTCCGTTACCGCTGCCCGACGAG
This sequence comes from Paraeggerthella hongkongensis, assembly GCF_003340345.1. Classification (GTDB taxonomy): domain Bacteria; phylum Actinomycetota; class Coriobacteriia; order Coriobacteriales; family Eggerthellaceae; genus Paraeggerthella; species Paraeggerthella hominis. The sequence goes on from NZ_PPTQ01000002.1 coordinate 211,819, forward strand.
CTTCCTGCGCGGCGCGACGCCGCGCCCATGTCGAAGCGTGCGCCGGTTTTCGTCTCGGTGCGCACGCGTCCTACCTGATAAGCGTACGCCTCGTCCAGGTACATGCGCGTCATTTCGGTGGGATTGAGCCCCACGAGGCGCGCGTAAGCGTTCACCATGTTGCGCGCGTAACCGCGCGGAGGCATGCGCGAGAAGTCGTTCTCCTCGATCGCACGCAAGATGTCGGGCCTGATGCGCAGCCGGCGCGCGGCCGTGGCCAGATCGTAGCCTTTGCGCTCGCGCGCCTCGCGCAGAATCATCCCGAAATTAACCTGAGCCATCCTGTTACTCCTCCGGACCCGACGCGTCGTTCGCTTCGAACGCCTTCAGCGTTTCGAGCTCCATGGCGTCTACCAGCACTTCGCGGGGCTTGCTGCCGTTCGGCGGCCCCACGACGCCTTTTTCCTCCAGCATGTCCATTATACGGCCAGCGCGCGAATAACCCACCTTGAGACGGCGCTGGATGTTCGACGTGGATCCCAGGCCGCTCGACACCACGATGTCTGCGGCCTCCCAGATGAGCGGATCGTCCGAAAGCCCCGAACCGCCGCTGCCGTCGGGCTGCGAAGCGCCCAAGGTGATGAGGTTCGTTTGCAGGATCTCGGAATGGTACTCGGGCTCGCCCTGCTCTTTGAGCATGTCTACCACGGCGTTGATCTCGTCCTCCGAGACGTAGCAGCCTTGGATTCGCTGGGGCTTGGCGTACTCGGGCTTCGACAGCAAAAGGTCGCCCAAGCCGATCAGGTTCTCGGCTCCGGGCGTGTCCAGCACCACGCGGCTGTCGATGCCCGACGCCACGTTGAACGCGATGCGGTTCGTGATGTTCGCCTTGATGAGGCCCGTGACCACGTTCGTGGACGGACGCTGCGTGGCCACGATCAGGTGGATGCCCGCCGCGCGCGCCAGCTGTGCGATGCGGCTGATGGAGAATTCCACCTCTTTGCCCACGTTCATCATGAGGTCGGCAAGCTCGTCGATGATGATCACGATGTAAGGCAGTTCGCCGCCCAGGTCGTTGGCGGGAGGCTCTTCTCCGGCGTCCGCAGCGCGCTCGGCCTCGGCCTGCGCCGCTTGCACCTTGGCGTTGTACTGCCCGATATTGCGCGCGCCCACCTTCGAGAACACCTTGAGGCGGCGTTCCATTTCCGCCACGCCCCACGACAGAGCGCTGGCCGCCTCGCGCGGCTCGGTCACCACGGGCACGTACAGATGGGGAATGCCGTTGTAGGGCGTGAACTCCACGCGCTTGGGGTCGATCATGATGAAGCGCACTTCAGACGGCGTGGCGCGCATGAGGATGGACATGATCATCGCGTTGATGGACACCGATTTGCCCGAACCCGTGGTGCCGCCGATAAGCAGGTGCGGCATCTTGGCCAGGTCGGACACGATGGAGCGTCCTTCCACGTCCTTGCCGATCACGATCTGGAGCGGCCCGGCAGGCGCGTCCTTGATCACGTCGCCCAGAAGCACGCTTTGGCGGGTTCGGTTCGGAACCTCGATGCCCACGTAGTTCGTCCCGGGAATGGGCGCGAAGATGCGCACGCCCGGCGCGGCCAGCGCAAGCGCGATGTCGTCTTCGAGCGCCGTGATGCGGCTCACGCGCACGCCGGCGGGCAGGTCGACCTTGAACAGCGTGACGGTAGGTCCGGCCACCCAGCCCACCACTTCCGCGAATATCTGGAAGCTCTCGAGCGATTCCTGCAGGCAGGCCGCCGTCTCCTTCAGCTCGACATCCGACGCCACGTCCTTCTTCGCGTTCTTGGACGTGGCCAGCAGGCTCATGGGAGGAAGCTCGAAGCCGTCTTCAGGGCGCGGAGCGGCCAACGGCGTGCTCGAACCCGACGAGGGCTTCGGCATGGATGCGGAGGCGTCGGCCTCGCGTTCGTGCTTGCGGCCGAGCTTGCGCGTAAGCGTCTGAGGAGCCTCCCCTGCCGTATCGGCGGCGGGTTCTACGCGACCGATGGCCTGAGTGGCCAGGGACTGCGAGCCGCGACGAGCCTTCGAGGGCCGCTCCTTTTCGGCTTTCTTGCCCTTGGGCAGCACGTTGGTGGCCCCTTGCGAGAATGCGTCGCCCATCGTGGGAACGACGGGGATCTTCGAGCTTGCCGAACGCTTGACGCGCGCGAAGGGCGGTGCAGCCAGCACGTCGTCGTCGCCCTCCCCCGCTGCTGCCGCGCGCGCGTCCTGCACGCGCTCGATGAGCTTGGAAAGGGAGAAGCCGATGACGATCAGCCCGGCCAGGATGACGCCGAGCATGATAATGCACGATATGACCTGGCCGAACAGACGAAGGCCGACCCAGGCGATGCCGGCGCCCACGTATCCGCCGCGCGAAACGAGCTCGGCCTCGACGAACAGGCGATCGACGGCATCAGGAGCCGATTCGGGCGTGAACAGGGCAAGCAGCACGAGCACCGCCACGAATATCATGACCAGCCCTACCGTCACCCGCAAGGGAACGCGCTCGCGCTCGAATCGAGCTAGAAAGCTTGCCCCTACGACCAGCAGGAAGAACGGCAGGATGTAGGCGCCTAGGCCCAGCAGCAGATGCAGCGCGCTCGAAACGAACGAAGTCACCACCGCGTCGGAGGGCAGAACGGCCGTCACGAACAAGACGATGCCCGCGATGGCGAACGCGACGCCGGTGATGTCGCGGCGCACGCGATCGTCGAACAAGCGCTGCTCGTCGGCCGCCGCCTTCGCGCGGCTCGAAGAGCTCTTGCCGCCGCGCTTCTCCGCAGGCGAAGCGGCACGTCCCTTGGACTTCGAGGCCGCTGCCTTAGATTTCGATGTGGTTGATGAGTTCCGGGCCACGCCCCGCTCCTTCGTGCTGCATTTGATCTACGTTTGATGAGTTCGTTTTTCGTCGGCGAGGGCCGCATGCGCCCAAGGCACATGCGGCCATTATAGCTTAAACCTCCAGCAAATTTACAATTACCATGGGGCGCGTCTTCGTGCGCTCCCACAGCAGCGAAAGGAGCGCGTCGCGCGCGGCCTTCTTGATCTCTTTAACGCCGCCATCCTTGGAAAGCGCGCGCCCGATGGCGTTCTTCACCGTAGTCTGGGCTTCGCGGACCAGGTAGTCGTCGTCTCCGCCTGTGATGCCGTGCATCTCGACCTGCACCGCTCCTGCCACGGACTTCTTCTTCCCGGAAACCGCCGCAGCCACGGCGGCGAATCCTTGAGCCGCCAGCGCGCTGCGCTCGTCGAGCACGCCCTGGGAGGTATCCCCCACCGACAGGCCGTCGACGAACACGATGCCCGACTGCACGATCTCGCCGCGACGGACGCCGCGCGAGGTCAGCTCGAGGCTTTCTCCGTTTTCGCAGATGAACACGTTCTCGGCGGGCACGCCCGTGGCCTCGGCCAAACGCGCATGCGCACGCAGGTGCGTGGCTTCGCCGTGCACCGGCATGAACGCCTTGGGCTGCACGATGGACAGCACCAGCTTGAGCTCCTCGGCTCCCGCATGACCGGACACGTGGACGCGCGCACGGCTCTTGTCGTACACGTCGGCGCCGATCTTCGCCAGGGAGTTGATAACGCGCGTCACTGCCTTCTCGTTGCCGGGCACCGGCGTGGCGGACACGATGACGGTGTCCCCCTCGTCGATGGAGATGGTGCGATGGTCGCCGTTGGCGATGCGCGCCAGCGCCGAAAGCGGCTCGCCCTGGCTGCCCGTGCACATGATGACCACCTGGTCGGCCGGGATGCCTTTGAGGTCGTAGGCGTCCACGATGTCGGTGTCGCTGATGTCCAGGTAGCCCAAGCGACGGGCGATGTCGGTGTTTTGGATCATCGAACGGCCCGTTACCACCACCTTGCGCCCGTTCGCCACGGCCGCGTCGCAGATCTGCTGCATGCGGTGGATGTGGCTGGCGAACGACGCGATGATGACGCGCCCCTTCGCCTGGGAGATGATCTTCGCCAGTTCTTTGCCCACTTCGGCTTCGGAGGGGGTGAAGTTCGGGTTCTGGGCATTGGTCGAGTCGCTCATCATGAGGTCCACGCCGATGCCGCTGAACTTCGAGAGCGCGGCGAAGTCGGTGGTCACGCCGTCGATGGGCGTTTGATCCAGCTTGAAGTCGCCCGTGTGCAGCACGTTGCCGGCCGGACTCTGGAAGAACACGCCCACCGCTCCGGGGATGGAGTGGTTCACGGCAAAGAACTCGGCGGTGAAGCAACCGAGCTTCACCTGGTCGCCCGGCTTGATCTCCACGAGTCTCGCGTTCTTGATCTTATGCTCTGCGAACTTGCCTTCGATCAGGCCCAGCGTCATCTTCGTGCCGTAGATGGGCACCTGGCGGTCAAGGTCTTTCATGAGGTACGGCAGCGTGCCGGTGTGGTCCTCGTGACCGTGCGTGATGATGATGCCGCGAAGCTTCTCGGCATTTTGCAGAACGTACGTGTAATCGGGCAGGATCAGATCCACGCCCGGATGGTTGTCGTCGGGAAACATCAGGCCGGCGTCGTCGAGTATCATGTCGCCCTTGCATTCGAAGGCCGTCATGTTCTTGCCGATGGCATCAAGGCCTCCCAGCGGGATGATCTTGAGCGTTGCGGAGCCGTCTTTCTTGGGCGACGAGAAGTTGCGTCGCGAGTTCTGGTTTCCGGAACCGGGCGCGCGGCGATTGCCGACGCCTTCCTTCGAGAGCTGCGGACGCTGCCGGTCCAGCTTCACGTGCTTGTACGAACGCGTCTTCTCGCCCGACTGCCCTTGCTGGGGATTGCCGGCTTGGTCCTGTTCGGTTTTGCGCGCACGGCCATTTCCGCGTTGCGCGCGCGGCTTGTTTTCTTCCATGTCATTCCTTTTCATCGTGCGCGCACGTCAGCGCATACGCAAGGAGCCGGGAGACCCGGCTTCCTCGCGCGAAGCCTGAACCAAAACGGCCAGCTTCTACGCTTCCGCACGTCGCGGCTATGTCAATGCGTCGTGACCGACGCTACATTCCTTTATTGCAGTACGCCCGTTTCGCGCATGATCTGCGCCAAACGCTCGGACTGTTCGGGCGTCGCATCCACCAGGGGAAGACGGACGCCGCCTACCGGGAAATCGAGCAGGCGCAGCGCCTCTTTGACGAGGATCGGGTTCGACGTTTCGAACAGGCCCGTCATAAGCGGCATGAGGCGGTCGTTGGCGGCCGCCGCCGCTTCCCAATCGCCGGCGGCGCACAGATCGACGATTTCCTTCATGCGAGCAGGCGCCACGTTGCCGATCGTCGAGATAACGCCGGCACCGCCCATCTGCATGATGTCGAACGTGGCCGAGTCGTCTCCCGAGTATACGTCGAAGCCTTCGGGGGCAGCGTCGATGATGGCCTTCACCTGGTCCATCCTGCCCGACGCTTCCTTGACGGCCACCACGTTGTCGAATTCGTTGGCCAGGCGCAGCGTGGTTTCCGCTTCCATGTTGACCACGCAGCGACCGGGGATGTTGTACAGGATGATGGGCAGCTCCACCGAGCCCGCGATGGCGCGGAAGTGCTGGTAAATGCCCTCTTGCGGCGGCTTGTTGTAGTACGGGACCACGCACATGAAGCCGTCGACGCCCAAGGCTGCGACGTCGCGTGCGAAGTCGACCGTATCGGCAGTGCAGTTGTCGCCAACGTTGGCGATGACGGGGACGCGATCGCCAACGGCCTCGACCACTGCGCTGAACAGCTTCATCTTCTGCGGGTAGAACACGGTCGGGCTCTCGCCCGTGGTGCCGTTGATGATGAGCGAATCGCTGCCGCCGTCGACCAGGCGCACGGCGAGAGCCTGGGCTTTGTCCAGATCCAGTTCGCGATCCTGATTAAAGGGCGTCACCATGGCCGGAATCATGCGACCGAAACGGGGCTGCGACATGCTCGTGCTCCTCACCTTGCTGCAACGCGGCACCGTGCCGCATCGCTGTTCCTACATCATGTACAAACCGTCATTATGCCACGACGCAAGCGTCATGACATGAAGTTCTCCAAACCTACAATGAGGCCTTCGCGCGCGCCTACGCTGCGGATGCCCAGCAGCACGCCCGGCATGTACGACGTGCGATCCCACGAATCGTGGCGAATCGTCAGCGTCTGGCCGAGCGAGCCGAACATGACCTCCTGACTTGCCACGTAGCCCATCGAGCGCACCGCATGCACGGGAACGCCCTCGACGAGCGCGCCGCGCGCGCCCTCCATGCCCTCCATCTCGGTTTCGCGACCCGGAGCCTCGCTTGCGCGACCGCCGCGAGCTTCCGCGATGATCTGCGCCGTGCGCACGGCCGTTCCCGAAGGAGCGTCCTTCTTGTTGCAGTGATGGAACTCGATGACCTCGGCCTCCGGGAAATACGGTGCCGCCGCCTTGGCGAACTCCATCATGAGCACGGCGCCCGTCGTGAAGTTCGGAGCGTAGAACAAGCACGCGCCCGGCGCCGCCGCTGCCGCAAGCTCCTCGAGCACCTGGTTTGACATGCCCGTCGTGCCTACGACGCAGTCAACGCCGGCCGACAGGGCCGCGCGCACGTTGTCGGCCACGACGGAAGGCTGCGTGAAGTCCACCAGCACGTCGAACGTCGCGCCTTCGAGCGCTTCGGCAATGCTGGCGAACACGGGCTGCGCAGCGTCGAGGTCCGCTCCGTGCGGATCGATGCCGCAGACGACTTCCATGTCCTCGGCCTTCCCTACCGCATCCACCACCGCGGTGCCCATCCGACCTGCACAACCCGACACTGCAACCTTGATCATGTTCTTCCTTTCGTCTTTTGTTTGCAGCATAGTACCACGAGCCGGAAAGGAACGGCGCTGCATCGGCGCATCGGGGCTTCGGCGGCGGGATCGGGCGGCGTTCGCACATGAAGCCCATCAGCGGCAGAACGCCCTGCGTGGTCCCTGCGGGGCGGTTTCGCGCCCAAATCTCCGGAAGCGGCCCTACCGCTTCCGGAGAAACGAAACGGGCGCCGACAACCGCAGGGTCGTCGGCGCCCGTCGTCAAACGAAAACGCTCGAACTCGAAAAACCGCTTCGGCAGCCTTTCCCGAGAGATTAGCCCTCGTGACGCCTGCGAGGCGTACGGCCGTTGCCGCCGTTGCCGCCGCGGCCTTCGCGACCGCTACGACCGGGACGGGTGTCGCGGTCTCCGCGGTCCTCGCGACGCGGACGGTCGCCGCGCTCGGGAGCGGAGCCGGCGGGCGCTTCCGGCTTGTCCAGGCGGTCGAGCGAGATCTTACCGGAGTTGGGATCGACCTCGAGCACCTTCACCTTGACGATGTCGCCCAGGTTCAGCACGTCTTCCACCTTGCCCACGCGGCCGTTCGCTACGCGGCTGATGTGCAGCAGGCCGTCCTTGCCCGGCGTGAGCTTGACGAACGCGCCGAAGTCCTTGATGCCCACGACTTCGCCGTCGAACTCCTCGCCCACCTCGGGCTCCTTGACGATGCCCAGGATCATGGCCTTTGCAGCGTCGCCAGCAGGGCCCTCGATGGCGGCAATGTGGATGGTGCCGTCTTCCTGGATGTCGATGTGCGCACCCGTTTCCTCCTGGATGCCGCGCACGACCTTGCCGCCGCTGCCGATGACGTCGCGGATCTTGTCAACGGGAATGTGAATGGTCTCGATGCGCGGCGCGAACTGGGAAAGCTCCTCGCGCGGCGCGGCGATGGTCTCCAGCATGGCGCCCAGGATGTGAGCGCGGCCCTCGCTTGCCTGCTTGAGCGCGCGAGCGAGGATGTCGACGGACAGGCCGCGGGCCTTGTTGTCCATCTGAAGAGCCGTGATGCCCTTCTCGGTGCCGCACACCTTGAAATCCATGTCGCCGAGGAAGTCCTCGATGCCCTGGATGTCGGAAAGGATGACCACGTCGTCGCCCTCTTTGATGAGGCCCATGGCAATGCCGGACACGGGAGCCTTGATGGGCACGCCGGCGTCCATGAGCGCCAGCGTGGAACCGCACGTGGACGCCATGGAGGACGAACCGTTGGACTCCAGCACCTCGGACACCACGCGGATGGCGTAGGGGAAGTCGTCCTCGCTCGGCAGAACCGGAATGAGAGCGCGCTCCGCAAGGGCGCCGTGACCGATTTCGCGACGCTTCGGAGCGCCCATGCGGCCGGTCTCGCCCGTGCAGTACGGCGGGAAGTTGTACTGGTGCATGTAGCGCTTGCCCTCGGCGGGGTCGATGGTGTCAAGGCGCTGCCACTCGTTCAGCATGCCGAGCGTGCAGATGGAAAGCGCCTGCGTCTGTCCGCGCTGGAACAGGCCCGATCCGTGCACGCGGGGCAGGTAGCCCGGCACGATGTAGAGCGGGCGGATGTCCTCGGGGCGACGTCCGTCGGCGCGCTCGCCCGTCTCGATGACCATGGCGCGCATAGCCTTCTTCTCGAGCTTCTTGAGCTCGGCGGAAACGTCGCCCTTCCAGGCGGCCAGTTCCTCGTCCGTGAACTGCTCGGCCTTGATGCGGTTCTTGAGCTCTTCCACCTTGCCCATGCGAGCCTGCTTGTCGGCGTCGCGCAGCGCGGCGGCCATCTCAGCCTCGAACGGGGCGATGCGCTCGGCGATAGCCGGATCGGCCACATGCACGGGCCACTCGCGCGGCTCGATATGGGCACGGTCGAGGAAGCGCTGCTGCGCCTCGCAGAACGCGGCGATGGCCTCCTGGCCGAACGTCATAGCCGCCAGCATGTCCTCTTCGGAGATCTCGTCGGCGCCGGCCTCCACCATGGAGATGTAGTCGGCCGTACCGGCGATGGTCAGCTCGAGGTCGGAGTTCTCGGATTCCTCGAACGTCGGGTTGACGATGAACTCGCCCGTTTCGGGGTTGCGGCCGATGCGCACGCACGCAGCAGGGCCGTCGAACGGAGCGGCGCCCAGCATGAGGGCCGCGGAAGCGCCCATGACGCACACGGTGTCGGGCGGGTTGATGCTGTCCACCACGAGCGTCGTGCACACGATGTGCACCTCGCGCTTGAATCCGTCCACGAAACCGGGGCGGATGGGACGGTCGACCATGCGCGCGGTCAGCGTGCCCTTGTCGGACGGACGCGCTTCGCGCTTGAGGTAGCCGCCGGGGATGCGGCCGACGGCGTACATCTTCTCGATGAAGTCGACCGTAAGGGGAAAGAAGTCGTAGTCTTTCTCCTGGTTCGAGATGACGGCCGTCACCAGCACGGTGGTGTCGCCCTGAGTGACGACGACCGAGCCCGTGGCCTGCTTGGCCAGCTCGCCTGTCTCCAAACGGTACTGCTTCCCGTACAGTTCGAAGGATTCGACGATTTTCTCCATAAGCTTCTTTTCTTTCTCTTCACCTGAGCGGCCCTAGTGCTGCTCAGCTTCTTCGGCGACGAGGTACTTACGTTTTCTCTCTGCCGCGAGCGAATGCGCCCTTGCGCTTCCGACCGCTTGTATTTCCAACCCCGCTCGTGCGGGGAAAGATCCCTGCGTTTATGCGAAAAAGCCCGCCGGGGCGGGCTTCTCGGAGCTTAGATGTTGTCGCGGATGCCCAACTTCTTGATGAGCACGCGATACTCTTCGATGTTGCGGTTCTTGACGTACTTCAGAAGACCGCGACGCTTACCGATGAGCATCATGAGGCCACGGCGCGTGTGGTTGTCCTTCTTGTGCACCTTCAAGTGCTCGGTCAGGTTGCGGATGCGCTCGGAAAGAATCGCGATCTGCACCTCGGGGCTACCGGAGTCGCCCTCGCCCTTACCGAACTCCTTGATGAGCTCCGCGGTACGCTCCTTGCTGATGCTAAGCCTATCAGCCATGTCTCCACCTTTCCTGCGGGCCTTGTGGCTCCGCGTTTTCTGCGCTCGTCCGAAAACGGAGCGCGGGGTACGCGCTTTCCTCTGGGTGGACATACGGTGGACGTATGCGAACCAAGCGGAAAGTGCCTGCGTTTTCGCAGCCCGCCTATTGTATGCCAAGCACCCGCGCCCGGCAAGCAGACGATGCAGGCGCGCCACAGCTTGCCCACATATAACGGCGTCGGTCAATCGCAAGCGCTCTGCGACGGCGCGATCACGCTCGGCCCCTGGGGAATCCAGATGGTGAACGAAGTGACGCCCGCATCGCTTGTCGCATAGATGTCGCCGCCGTGCGCCCGCGCTATCTCGCGCGCGATGGCAAGCCCCAGCCCCGCCC
>NZ_PPTQ01000020.1 GCF_003340345.1 Paraeggerthella hongkongensis
TTTCTCGCTTGTTCTGCTTCTCAGTATCCGGTTTTCAAGGTTCTCCGCCTGGGGCCGAAGCCCGAAGCGCAAGGAGATATACTACCCGTGCCCCCGCCCGGCGTCAAGAACTTTTTTCGAAAAAGTTCTTCGCCCGTTCCCGTCGAGGCTTCGTCCGCCTTGCGAGGAACCGCGGGTTGCAGCCGCGCCCTCCCCTTGGGAAGCGCGGAGGGAGCATGTTACGCGAAGCCGGGACGCGGCGCAAGGCCCTTTTCGGGAATCGCGCGAAATCGCATAGCTTCACCCGTCCGCAGTCTCGTCCTACCTATATACAGAAAAAGCCCGCCTCGAACGAGACGGGCTTTGCAAAGACATGCTGTTCGCAAATACGACTTAGCGCTTCGAGAACTGCGGGCGCTTGCGGGCCTTCTTGAGACCGTACTTCTTGCGCTCCACCATACGGGAGTCGCGCGTCAGGAAGCCAGCCTTCTTGAGCTCGGCGCGATAATCGCCAGCGGAAAGCAGCGCGCGGGAGATGCCGTGACGCAGAGCGCCGGCCTGACCCGAGATACCGCCACCGTTCAGAATGGCGATAACGTCGAAGTGGTCCACCGTGTCCGTAACCTTGAACGGCGTCTTGGCGTAATCGACCAAAGCCTCGCGACCGAAGTACTGCGCAGCTTCGCGGCCGTTGATGGTCATCTTGCCGGTGCCGGGAACGAGGCGCACGCGCGCAACAGCGTTCTTGCGACGGCCGGTGCCGTAGTACAAAGCTTCACCTGCCATGGGTTAACCCTCCATCTCGATCTTGCGGGGCTGCTGAGCCATGTGCGGATGCTCCGCACCCGTGTACACCTTGAGCTTCTTGCCCATGGCGCGACCAAGCGTGTTCTTCGGCAGCATGCCCTTGACAGCATGCTCGATAACGCGCTCGGGATGCTTTGCCATGGCCTCTTCAAAGGTCTCGGACTTCAGCCCGCCGGGGAAACCACTGTGACGGTAATAGCTCTTGGACTGAGCCTTCGTGCCCGTCACGCGGATCTTGTCCACGTTGATGATGACCACGAAGTCACCGGTGTCGACATGCGGCGTGTACTGCGGCTTGTGCTTGCCCTTGAGAATATGAGCAGCCTTTGCAGCGACGCGACCGAGAACCTGGTTCTCTGCGTCGATCAAGACCCACTCGCGCTCAACTTCGTTGGGCTTCGCGTAATACGTCTTCACTATCTTCCTCCAAAATCCTGTCCTACCCCGCCGTGCGGGGCGGGATTTCCGTCGCTCTTCAGCGGCTCGACAAAGCGAACCAACCGCTTCGCGGCGAATGATCGGTTTCAAAAGTGCAGGTAGATCGGATGTCGGGTTCCTACGCCGACGCGCAACCTAAGGTCTGGACTCCCCGGTTCGCGCTTCCGCTTCTTACTGCATGCACGGGGCTTTCGAAAGCGAACCTTTGCATTGTAAACAGGGAATACCCCAGAAGTCAACGAATAATCATGACGCTGCGCGCTATTTGCATAAAGAAAGAACGGCCGAGCACCTGGGCAGGCAACGCGGGCAACGATCCGCTCTGCAGGGCGACGTCGGACACGCAAGCGGTCCCCCGCGCCGAAGCGCGAGGGACCGAGGGAGGGGCCGGGAAATCGGATTGGCGGAAAGGCCTATGCCTGAGCCAACTCGTGTCCCAAAACGTAACCGTACGTGATGCAGCGACCGTGGCTGTTGCCGGCAACGTTGATGGGATAGTCAACCGCGCAGATGTCGCCTTGCACATTGCCGAGCGCGTAAAGGCCTTCGATGGCTTTGCCTTCCGCATCGAGGCACTGGAAGTCGACGTTCGTGCGCAGGCCGCCCGGGATGGCAAGCAATGCCGGGCCGACTTTGAGCGCGTAGAACGGGCCTTCCTTCACGGGGGTCAGGAACACGGGCTTCTTGTAGTAGTCGGTGTCCTCGCCCGCTTCGCACATGCCGTTGTAGCGATCGACCGTGGCCTTGAGCGCAGCGGCGTCGCAGCCGATCTTCTTGGCAAGGTCGTCCAGAGTGTCTGCCTGATAGGCAATGCCCTGCTCGATGTACTTGGGGATTTGCGTCTCGAAGTACTGCGGAGCCAGCTCCAGGTCGCTGCCGTAGGGGCGGAACGAATCCCAGAACATACCGCCGCCGTAGGGCAGACCGTTCACCAGGTCGGTCTTCCAGTTGGCGTCGAACACGGACCACGCTTCGCCGTTGGGCTGGCGATTGATGGCGAGCGACTTGCCTTGCACCCAGGTATCTTCGCACATGAAGCGCTCGCCGTTGTCGTTCACGAACAGGAACGGCCCGTGGAACCAGCAAAACGCCTGCGGATGCATCATCGTGGGAAGCGGCAGGTCCTGCAGCTGCGCACCGGCCCACATGCCCATCTTGTGGCCGTCGCCCGTGTTCACGCCCATCGGGGTGTACTGGCTGCGCGGCTGTCCGTACTCGGCGCAGATCGGCGCGTACGCCTTGACCATCTCCGCATCGCCGCCGATGTCGCCCGTGCACAGCACTACGCCCTTGCTTGCGTTGTACTGCACGTAGCCGTCCTTCGTCTCGCAGATGCAGCCCGTCACCCGAGAGCCGTCTTTTACCAGCTGCACGGCCGGCGCGTCGAAGACGAACTGGGCGCCATCGCGCACGGCGTCGTTGTAGCACAGCTCGGCGCCGGCGAACCCGGTGGACTTGAGGCCGGCTTCCTCGGGGATTCGGAGCATGTGGTAACCCGGCTGCTCGGCGTACACGTCGTCATGGCTGTAGAACGCGCCCACCATGGCCGAGCCGCCCAACGCTTCAGCCTTAGCCAAAAGCCAGTTCGATGCTTCTTCGGAATGGTTGAAGAACTTGGAAATCAAATCTTCGTTCGCACGGCTTGCGCACTGCGCGATCCAGTGCTGCTTGGCGTTCACGCGATCGACCTTGATGCCCAGTTCATCCATGTAGTGCGAGTTGATGGCACCGAAGCCGCCGCCGCGGCCGTTCCAACTGGACGTCTTCTCGACCACCGTGACCTTGCCGCCTTTTTCGGCAGCCGCCGCAGCGGTCGCGCATCCGGCCAAGCCCGCACCGATAACCAAGATGTCCGTGTCTACCGTGGACGCAATATCGGTAATGGGCTCCGGCGCAACTTCCCAGGCGTATGCAGACTTCCCTGCGGCGGAATCATCCGTCGTAGAAGCCTTCGAGTCTGACGCCCCGCCCGCCGCAGGCGCACAACCAGCAAGACCCGCTGCGCCCGCTGCAACGGCAGCCGTAGCACCCAGGCCTAGAAACGCACGGCGCGATAGGCCGCTTTTCACATGCTCGGACATACGAACCCCTTTCGATTCATTCGCAGATCCCTCCGTCTGCGCTTGAGGTCATCATGGGTCTTCCGGGATGCGCAGTCATCGAACAAAGCGGCCCATTTTCGCAGGAAAACGGCTTATGGGCCACATCGGACCATAGGATTTCCTGAACGCAACTTGCACCTGTCCCACGGTTTTGCTAGCTTTGAAGAGGGAGGCCAGGGGGAAGCGAAACGGAGTACGCATGGGCGAAGCACGGTTGAACCAAGAGGGCGAGCGATTCTCAGGATGGCGTTTGCTGGGCCTGGGATTCTGGCAGGCTTGGCAAATGATCAGCATGTGCACCGCCACGCTCATTCCCGATGCAGAACGATTCTCTTTCGCCGGCAATGCTTTGCTATGGATACTCGCTCTTACCGCGATGGGATACCTAGCCGTAATGCTCGCAGCTCGGTGGCATGCCCCGTTTCTCACCCGGCGTAGCTGCTTTGCAGCCGCAGGAGGGCTGACCGCAACGGGATCGGTCGTCATCCCCCTCGCTCTGACGTTCGGGGTCGGTCCGATTGGCTTCTCTGCATTTTTAGCAGGGGCGCTCGCCGTAGCGTTCGGCAATGCGCTGCTGCTTGTCATGTGGGGAGAATTATGGAGCGCGCTTGCCACCGGCCGCGTAGGGCGTCATCTATACGTGTCGTACACGTTTGCCTTCGCGCTGTTTTTCGCAGCATACGCGCTTCCGCAGTGGGCAGCCGTAGCCTTCAACGCCGCAATGCCCCTGGTGTCGGCAGCCGTTTTGAAAGCCTGTAAAAAGGAACCGCGCAGAGAGCCTTCCGTGCTGCCGCTTGATATAAAAACAATACCGGCACCTCGGGTCCTCACATGCATCCTTATCATAAGCGTTGTGTACGGCATGTCGCAGGGAATGGCCAACACGTTTGCCGACGGAGATGCTTCGTTCATCGCGAAAGCGCTCATTTTGGCAGGAGGAGGCATAGGTGCCATCACGCTTTCCATGGTAGCGGCACCGTCGTTCACCGAGCCCATCGCGTTGTACCGTCCCGTTATTCCCGCCATGGTAGCAGGCCTTGTCCTCTTGCTTCTTCTATCCGCCCCTTATCGCTTTATAGGAGCGGGGCTCATCATCATGGGTGTGTACTGCCTGGATATGTTCATGATGCTGGTATCTACCGACGTTGCTTTCCGCGCGCGCATTCCCGTGGCGCTTTCGTTCGGGCTGGTCATCTTCTGCGCGCGAACGGGCACGCTTGCGGGATCGTTCGCCGCTGACGTGCTGCAACAGCCATCGATATGGTCCGGCGCCTTGAGAACCGACGTGTTCCTTGTAGGCGTGCTCATTCTGGCATTGGTGGGCATGCTGTTTTTCACGCAGACCGACGTGCAGAGACTGTATGCCACGCCGCGCACAGCAACCGACACGAGCCTTGAGCAAAAATGCGCGCGCATCGCGGCAATGTGCCGACTGACGAACCGCGAAGGAGAAGTGCTGGTCCTGCTGGCGCGCGGACGTACGGTCCGCTATATCTGCGACGAATTGTCCATCGCCCAGGGCACCGCGAAGCACCATGTAAGCAATATCTACCGCAAGGTGGGCGTATTCGATCGTCAAGGGTTGCTCGACACCATCGAGCAAGGAGGAGTTGGAAAGCCGGGCTGGGAATAGGACCGCAAGCCTGGCTGCGCCTGGGAGGGTGAACGATTTACGAGAAGAACTCCCACGTATTGCCGCCGCTGCGCTTGGCTCGGTACATGGCCGCATCGGCGTTGCGGTACAGCTCTTCGTATGTGGCGCCGTCGCGCGGGAACCGAGCGATGCCCAAGCTCACGGTAGGATAGTCTCGGCGTCGCGGATCGTTGGCGGCCATCTCCGACACGGCCGCGCACATGCGCCGCGCAATGGCCTCGATGACCTCGCGCGACGAAATGCCGCGCAAGCACACCATGAACTCGTCGCCGCCTATGCGCCCAACCATATCGCCATGGCGAACGGCCTCGGAAAGCGCCTCTACCGACCACACCAGCACAAGGTCGCCCACCGCATGGCCGAGCGAATCGTTCGTCATCTTGAAGCCGTCCAGATCAGCCATAATGAAAGCATGGTTGACCTGGTCTTCTGATTCCCGGATAAGCTGAGAGGACAGCGCCTCAAACGTAGCCCGGTTCAAAACGCCTGTCAAGGAATCCCGTTCCGCACGCGTCTTCTGCGCGTGCTCGAGCTCGCGCCGCTCGGTCACGTCCCAAAACGAGATAACCGCTGAAGCGGGATTGCCCTCATCATCGGTCACCAGCGTATAATCAACCTGATACCACCGAAAATCGCCGGAAACAGACCTGCGCATGCGGATGACCGCCGTTCCATGAGGAACGCCCCTATCGATATCGTGGTACAGCCCCAAAAACGCATCGACCCCTTCGGGGGCAACCAGCCCTCGCGTTACCAGACTATCGGGAACGTCCTCGTAGCGGATAGGCTCGATCAGCCTTCCGCCGGAAACATTCTGCAAAAGCAGCGCTCGCTCGACGGTGTCGAAAACCGCAATGATCTTGCCGCTCATTTCGACGGCGACCCGAAAAGCATCCTCGCTCATGCGCAAGCGTCTGCGCGTCTCCAACCACGACGTCACGTCCAGTACGCTGCATGAGGCGATTCGTCGATCGGGGTCGTACTTGCAACGCGTTCGAACCCGGAGGACAGATCCGTCAAGGGTTTCTTGAGGAACTTCGATTTCGATTATGGTTTCGCCCGCTTCGATGCCAATCCGCAGGCGCTCGGAAAACTGATCCCAACCAGACGTGGCAAGCAGGGCTTCGGGATAAAGCTCTCCGGGTGCGCGAACGCAACCCATCAAAGCGAAAAACTCATCGTTGGCAACAAGTGGCCTTATCCCCTCGTCAGTGCACTTCAACTGGGCAAACTCGACGGGGATATCAGACAGCGCGACCATATGCTCTTTGTGATTTTCCATGAAAGACAGTATACCGAGCCTTGGCCGTCAACCGGAGGGGAATTCAGCAAGAAGCCGTCCGATTTCGAACTCTGCCTCGCCGAAAAAGAAACGCAGGGCGCTCGTTTTTCGAGCGTCCTGCGTTTCGCGATGCTTGGAATTCTTCTCGCTTGCCTAAAATGCGGCGCGTCTACACTGCGGCAAGAGCCTGTTCGACATCGGCGACAAGATCGCCCGTGCCTTCGATACCGCACGACAAGCGAATGAGATCGGCGGTGATGCCGGCGGCCGCCAGCTCCGCATCGTTCATTTGGCGATGCGTCGCGTTCGCCGGGTGCAACACGCAGGTCCGCGCATCCGCCACGTGCGTGGCGATCTGGGCCAACTTGAGGTTTTTCATGAACGTCTCCGCTGCCGCCCGACCGCCGGCAACGCCAAAGCTGACCACGCCGCTTGCGCCATGGGAAAGGTACTTCTGGGCAAGTTTGTATTCGGCATCGCCCTTGAGGCCCGGATAGCGCACCCACGCCACTTTTGGATGCTGCGCCAAGAATTCGGCCAGCGCAAGCCCGTTGGCATTGTGCTGCGCCATGCGCAGGTGCAGGCTTTCCAACCCCATATTGACGAGGAAGGCGTTTTGCGGCGACTGCGTGCACCCGAAATCGCGCATGAGCTGCGCCGTCGCCTTCGTGATGAACGCACCGGCCAAGCCGAAACGCTCGGTGTACGTTACTCCGTGGTAGCTTTCGTCCGGTTCGCACAAACCGGGGAACTTGTCAGCATGCGCGGTCCAGTCGAACCTTCCAGAATCAACGATAGCCCCGCCGACGCTCGCTCCGTGGCCGTCCATGTACTTCGTGGTGGAATGGGTGACGATGTCGGCGCCCCACTCAATGGGACGGCAGTTCACCGGCGTGGGGAACGTGTTGTCCACGATAAGCGGCACGCCGTGCGCATGTGCCGCCGCGGCAAAACGCTCGATGTCAAGCACGGACAAGGCGGGGTTTGCGATGGTTTCTCCGAATACGGCCTTCGTGTTCGGACGGAAAGCAGCCTCGAGCTCTTCGTCGGTGCAATCGGGAGACACGAACGTGCACTCCAGTCCCATGCGCTTCATGGTGACTGCCAGCAAATTGTAAGTACCGCCGTAGATTGCCGAACTGGCCACAATATGGTCGCCGCAACCGGCGATGTTGAACACCGCGAAAAAGTTTGCCGCCTGTCCCGACGAAGTGAGCATAGCCGCCGTGCCGCCCTCAAGCTCGGCGATCTTGGCCGCCACGAAATCGTTGGTAGGATTTTGCAGACGCGTATAGAAATACCCTGCTTCTTCCAAGTCGAACAGCTTGCCCATGTGCTCGCTCGTATCGTATTTCCAGGTGGTGGACTGGTAAATGGGAATCTGTCGAGGTTCGCCGTCGCCGGGACGGTAGCCCCCCTGTACGCAGGTCGTGCTTATGCTTTCACTCATAAAGGCTCCTCATCGCAAGGGTCCGGGAAATGTGTCCGGCTCATTATACCGAGCACTGCAACGCGCTTGGTAGCCGTGTCTTTCCGATAACCTGCAATCTGTTTATGGAATAACCGGGCTATCTGTTTTCAAACGCATAGAAACGGCCCCAGACGATCCGGGGCCGTTTCGGCAATCCGCCAAGCAATTTCATCAGGTAGCCGTGAACTCCGCTACGTCGGCTAGGGGACTCGCCGTCCCGTCCTCGGCAACAGATCGAACCAGCAGCCGATAGAAACCAGGCTTAGGCGGCGTGTACGAGAAGCTCCATTGAACGGACAATTCGGGAGCAGAGTCGGAAACGTCGAACGTAGTCCAGTTCCGACCGTCGTCCAACGAAAACTGCACCGATGAAATCTGGTTTCCGTAGTCTTCGGCGTATCCGCTCAACGTCACCGGCTTCCCAGCCTCCACCTGCATAGGAACGATCATGGCTCCACCTATTCCTGAACGCCTGCCAACACGCCAATATTGGGGCTGTTGGGGTGAGCGTCGGAAAGCCCTGGATCCGCAGGAGGCTGCTCCTGCGTGGAGACCACGATGCTCGCAATGTCGCGAACGAAGTAGTTTGCAGGCGTTTTCGTCATCCAAAGCTGGTTATTGCCGCCTACGGAAGCGGACAGGTCTTCGTCGTTGATCTGATAGCTCAGCACCGCATGATGCCCCAGCACGTAGCCCAAAGAGAACGAAACTTCGGTACCGTCGGAAGAAACGAACGTCACCGTGTTCGCTCCCGGCTGCACGGACGCACGGCTTAGCAAGTGCTCCACGGGAATGCCCTTCACGTCGGCCGTGATGGTCGCGCGCCCGCCAACCGGATTCCCGCCGCAGGTGCATGACATCACCTTGTTCGTGGACTCCTCCTTGGCAAGATCGCCAACCGAAGCGGTGAACGCTGACTGCACGTCCCCTGAAACCGACAGCTGCCAACCAAGGGGATTGTCGACCGCAAGATCGACGGATGCTCCGCACAAGGCGTTCGTAGCCCGTTGAAACAGTGTTTTGATGAGGGCGTTCGGCGTAATGGCACCCTGGTCATACGAGAATTCGCCCTTGACTACAGTATCGGTGACCTGCATGTTCTCGATCGGCGCACCGTGGGTCCGCGCCTCGTTTTCGCCAGCGGGACGCGATGTCGAAGCATCCGTCTCGGACGCGAGAGCAACCGGCGCGGCCGCCATCGAAGCAACCATGGTCAAACCGGCCAAAGCGGAGAGCGTCGTGCGACCGTGCTGCATCTTCGTTTTCATGTCGACTCCTCTCTACTCTACCGTGAACATGAATTGCGTGTTGTACTGGCAAACACGATCGGCTCCGTCGGGCGTTACGCTGGTGGTGCGAATATCAAGCAGGTACGCACCCGGAGACGGCGGCGTGAAGTCCATGCGCCAATACGTCCAGTAATCGGCATTGTTGTCGGGCGTGTCGAGCGTCGTCCACGTTTTTCCATGGTCGAAGGAGAATTCAACCTTCTTGATAGGCTCGTCCCATGCATCGGCAAAGCCTTCCAAATGCACGGTCTTGGCCTCATCGCCCGACAGGACCACGCCGGTCGGGTAGTTCAGCACGCCGCTGTTGGGCTTGGAATAGATCTCGCCCGTGCGATCGTCGGTGAACTGGCCCACGTACAGCTGGTCATTGAGTTCGTCAGCGGGCTTCGTCATGAACGTCAGATTGGAGATGCGCTTCGTGAAGTTGCCGCCCGAAGTCTTATACACCCAGATCATGCAAGGATATCCTTGAGAATTGGGGAGCAGCTTGCCGTCCATCTTGGTCACGATGATGGCGTCGTTGTCGCGCAGCCAATCGAGGCTCATTTGAGCGTAATCGTATCCGTCGGAGCTGATGGGGCTCAAAATGTTGGCACCCGCTTTGGGCTTCGCATAGTCGATGATGGCAGATACGGGAATACCCTCCACCTCGCTCTGCATGATGGTAGCCTGGCCCACGCCGTTGATAGTGCAGTCCATCTTCATGACCTGCTTCACGGTGCCGAACTTCTGCTCCATTTCGGGCAGCGTCATCTCGACGGGATTCTCGCAATCGCCGTCAATGGAAACGACCCAGTTCTGGTAGATGGATTCGTCAACCTGGGAATCATCGGTCAACCATTGGCTCGGCTCGTCTTTGATGGTCTTGTAGAATCGGTTTTCCGGCGGTGTGATGGTGGTCTGGTCGTACGAGATGGAGGGCTTTGCCTCGTCGGCCTTCAAATCGGTGATGCCCTTGTACAGGTTGTACTTCACTTCGTCCCATCGTTCGAACGTCCCTGTTTTCGCATCGACGTAATGGCAGGACTGGCACGTGCCGCCGTCTTTGTCGACGAACATGGGGCTGCCCATGTGCAGCGTATGGATGGGGTCGCTCAGCTTGTTTCCCGAGTAGGATTCGGAATGGCACGCGATGCAGTTTTGGTATCCCTGCTCGGTGTTGTATCCGAAGAAAATAAGCCGATGGTACGTTGGCAAGCTCATAAGCGCGTTCTCGAGCGTGTGGCACGAGGTGCATCCGCGCTTGTCTGCGTCAAGGTAGGTGTTGTTGAATCCGATGTCATCGGAAGGAACCGGCTGCACCAAAAAACCGTTGCGGTCGGTGTAACGACGCGGAGAGCGAGACTCGGCGTTGGCGTCGTTCTTCTCGGTGTTCTGGTAAAACTCGGGCAACGACGCAATGCCGTCCACAAAGCGACCCGACTCGGGAAATCCGCTATAGGCTGCAAGCTGATCGGGACCCGAACTAGCTGCAGGTTCCGCCTTCGTCCCGGTTGAATCCGGCTCGTCCGACGAAGGTTTGGGGCTGCACCCCCATGCCGCAAACGAAGCGACCATGGCTACTGCCACGAGGGAGGCGATCAACTTCGGCTTGCTTCGATGGCGCGAACCCGCGCATTCTTCTTTCTTCATGAAATCCTCCTTTGCAATGGGAAACGAAAACCGATTCTCCTTTCTTCCGGTTGTCCTCTTTTGGCAGGCCAGCGCCACAGCAAGCCGCGAACCCCTCCCTCGTGCCATGGGTTCGCAGCCGCTTGGCGCAGCTATCCCTTCGACTGTCCGCGTCTTTGCGGGCCATCTGATTCTGCGATTTGCGCGCGACGATGGTCGTAATGCTCGATATAGGTCTTGTCCAGCAGGGACTTTTCGTAAAACCCTACGTCTCGGTTGTATTCAAGAGACGCGTCCTCGATGCTTTTGAACTCATCTATGAGCGATCCGTCTTCGCGATAGTATCGAAGAAACATCTCGGAGCAGTGTTCTTGCAAGTAAGGCAGAAACGTGAGGTGGAACTTCTCGGAAGCCACGAAAAAGTGCCGAATACCATCATCATGCTGCCGCAAAAACCCCAGATCAAGAAGGCGGGCGAAATCACTTCGAGCACATGGATAGGATATCCCGTACCGATGGACGTGGATTGCGTACGTGAACTCGGCGTTGCTGTGCAGAACGGCTTCGAGCAGGACCGCCTTTTGTCGATAGTTCAGCGACTCGTCAGCGTCGATAATGAGGCGAAGCCGCTCGCGCCGGCGCCGCATCCCCTCAAGCTTGGTCATGGTCCATCGCTGCTCGTCCACCACAAGCGCAACGGCCCGCTCAAAATAACCCGTCCAATCGTAGTACCCGTCGCAAGCCACAGCCAGATCTTCGGGCGTTCCGGAAAGGCAATGGTCCTCGACGAAGTTCTCGTCATCGGAGTACAGCAGCTTAAGGACGGGAATATGGGCGGAGAAGTGGTATCCAGCCCGATGCAAAACGATAAAGTACAGTATGTAGGCGAGCACGGAATTTCCCGCCGGAAAGAGACGAAACGTTTTGAAGTAGTACAGAGAAACAAGCGCGTTGATCAGCGTGTGGTTTCCTTCGCAGGTCGCGCAAAACGACTCCAGCGCCAAAGCACGCCGCTCGGAAACGTCGGCTTCGAGAAACTCGACGCCGCATACCTCTTTGATCGAAATGCCCTCGACCAGCTTGGCATGCAAAGACTCGATGAACGAAGCGGAAAGCGGCTCGCCGCGATACGCCTCGATGTTCAGCAAGATGTTTCCGGCATTAGAAACAAGCAGTTCAACGCCGTTTTCAGGTTCGCATGCCTGAACGCACACGCGCTTCAACCGCAAGGTGTCGGACGCGCCGTACTCCAACCGCGCGGCAGCAGCAACCTCTTCGGCCGCAAGGTTCAACTCGTAATGCCCGCCCTCGGGATCCGACAAAATGCGAGCGTAGTGAACAGCCAAACCTTCGTTCACCTGGTACGTTTCAAGCAAGCTGCTCAAAAGCCATGTGGGAGCGTACCAATTCTGCGTCATCGGCGCTTCAGTGCTTGCGGCAGAGTGCTCCACGGCGAAGGGAACGGGCAGCGCTCTGCCCTGGCAGCGGCGCAGCTTATTGAGCACGATCCAGCACAACGACAGATCCTCGGGAGAAACGTCG
The DNA here is from genome assembly GCF_003340345.1 of Paraeggerthella hongkongensis. GTDB lineage: Bacteria > Actinomycetota > Coriobacteriia > Coriobacteriales > Eggerthellaceae > Paraeggerthella > Paraeggerthella hominis. Next base: position 12,176 of record NZ_PPTQ01000020.1, read on the forward strand.
AGGGCCTTCGCGATAGATTCGAGCGTTTGCGACTTTCTCGACGCAAGGGAAAAAGCACGCCCCAGCAACGACCGATCGTCTGCCACAAGACCCTCCCCCATGATCCTCACCTCGTCTCAAGAATCACCTTCTTGGGCCATAGTCTCAAATGCGTAACCAGGCGTTCAAGAGTTCGAGGAAGGACTAGAAAGTATTTGCTATGGGCAGATCATGGGCCGTGAAACCACGTGGAGCAATCAGCTTTCCAACCCCGTAAGCGAAAGGACGATACCCTCCGGCAAGCGGTCGCGATACGTAGTGGTCTGCACGCGATAGGGATGAACCTTGTTATCCTCTTGGCACAAGACCTCGAAACCGCGTTTACCGAAGAACGCGAACGTCTTCTCCTTGTTGCGCGTCAGGTCGTCCTCGAACAGCTCCCCCATGATTCCGCGGCACCCGTAGTAATCGGCGATCAGGCACAGCACCTCCAGTACGAACGTGCCGCAGCCCAAGTCCTCCTTGCGCGTAACGAAATCGATAATGCGCACGTGATCGTCCGAGGAATCTCCCTGAGTAAGCGTGACGTCGGCGATAATGGTGGAGGCGGCATCGGCGTTCGCATCGTTTTCGGTGCGCACGTTCAGGTACAGCTGAATCCGGTCGTAGCCAAACGGCGCGTATTCAGGCTCCAGGCGCAACCTTCCCGCCAAAAAACAGTAGAGCGTACGCTCCCCGGTATCCTTCGTCGCAATAAGCGTCTCGATTCCCGCCATTGCTTCCTCCCGTCTCGCACCGTATTGCCACCGCACGTCGCAGCGCATCCCTATCGTATCCATTTTCCCCGGCGGATTCGCCCCGCAATGCACGACGAACGACCGGACGAACGCGGCATGGCTGGAAAACGAGGAAGGTTGGAAAAGGAATGGGGCGTTCCGATAACGCGTTATCTCTTCTTCGGATAGGTAGGTCATCTGATTATCCGGTATCATACACTCAGCCAAAACACTCGGCCTTGAGCGCCGCCGCAGCGCATGAAGCGGCAGACGAGATTGCGAGGTCATCATGCCCATCAGAATCCCCGATTCCCTGCCCGCCACCGACATCCTCGAAGGCGAGAACATCTTCGTCATGACCGAGTACCGGGCCATGCATCAGGACATTCGCCCGCTCAAGGTCTTGCTACTGAACCTCATGCCCACGAAGATCGTCACCGAAACCCAAATCATGCGCAAGCTGTCGAACACGCCGCTGCAAATCGAAGTCGAGCTGCTGCAGACCATCAGCCATGAGGCGAAAAACGTGTCCGGCGAGCACTTATCGACGTTCTACACCTCGTTCGACGAGATCAAAGACAAGCGATACGACGGCATGATCATCACGGGTGCGCCCGTAGAGCTGCTGGACTTCGAGCATGTGGATTATTGGGACGAACTGACGGCCATCATGGATTGGTCGACAACCAACGTGCACTCGGTGTTCCATATCTGCTGGGGCGCGCAAGCGGGCATTTACCATCACTACGGCATTCAGAAGCACGAACTGGAAAACAAGCTGTCAGGCGTATTCGAGCACCAGGTGGACAAGCCCTCGTCGCCCTTGGTTCGCGGATTCGACGACGCGTTTCGCGCCCCGCATTCGCGCTACACCGAAGTGCGAGCCGAAGACATCGAGGCCCATCCGCAGCTCGAGCTGATCGCAACATCGGAAGAAGCCGGCGTGTATCTTGCCAAGAGCGTCGACAGCCGTCACTTTTTCGCGTTCGGCCACCCCGAATACGACGACGATACGCTTCTGAAAGAATACGAACGAGACGCGGCGAAGGGCATGGGGGTGGCGCTGCCTGCGCACTACTTCCCCAACGACGACCCAACGCAAAAGCCCTCGGCAACATGGCGCGCCCATGCGCAGCTTTTGTACACGAATTGGCTGAACTACTACGTCTACCAGACCACTCCCTACGATCTGGACAAAGTGGGAACCGAGGAGGACTCTTCGCATGAGTAAGCAACACGACGAAGCGAAGGAGCGAGTTTTGCACTACACGCTGCGACCGGTATCGACGCCGATCGCGGAAACGATCGATGGATCCGCCCCCGCCCAAAAGCAGGCGGATCCATTCATTCGCCCGGCAACCGAAGACGACGACGGCTACGACCCTTTCAGCGATCGACCGCCCGCACCGGAGCCCACGTACCAGGAAGACCCCTGGCGCTAACCTTCCGCAACGCAGCTTGCTATCGAGCTTCGTTCCAGGCCAAGAACGCTTCCACCTCCAGCTCGTCGAACGTGCGAACCGCATGATCGCATGATTCGACGAGCTCTTCGTACGTGCCGGAAACGTCGCAGTCGTAGATGCCGAGCGTCCGATAGCCCGCCTTTCTGAGCGTGTGCACGGCGTACACCGAATCCTCCATGCCCCACGTGAACGAACGCGGCGTGCCCATGAGCTCGCGCGCGCGGTCCCAAACAGCGGGTTCGCGTTTCGACGCGTTCACGTCATCCACCGACACGATAGCGTCAAAATACGGAGCAAACCCGCAACGCTCCAGGCCAGCTTGCAAATACAGCTGAGGGCTTGAAGATGCGACGGTCATGCGGACCCCGCGGCTGGCAAGTTCCTGCACGAACGCGAGCGCCCCCGCACGAGCCTCGACGCGCGTGCGGTAAAAGTCCAGCATGAATTCGTCGACCATGTCCTCCACGTCTTTCCCGGACGCTCCCAAGCCGAATCGCTCATGGAAGAAGGCGCCGCATTCAGGAATGGTGAGCGTGGTCAGCACGTCTTTGTCGTCCTCAGTCAGCGTCACGTCCGCGCGGCGCGCAAGCTCGGTTTCCATCTCGCGCCACACGCACATCGAATCGAGCAACGTGCCGTCGCAATCGAACACGATGCCGATCGAAGATGGGTTCATGGTGGGGGTCCTTTCGCGGATACGCCGAGCGACCAACGCACGTCGCTGCGGCAAGGTTTCTTGTTCGAGCAAATCTTAGCAAACCCCCGCCGCCGGACGAGCGACCGGAAACGCGAATTTGCAGGATATTTACCTCCGAAGCCAACGCCTGCCTTCGGGCGCTTGAAAGATGGCGGGTTCGCACGTTGCCCACGCGTTCCGCAACGCATGAAGCGCGCGAGCAACCGCAGATCGCAAGTCCCGCCCTCGCTGCCGGGAAGGGTCCCTGCCGTTCTACGACTGCCAGCGCGCGAAAAACCGCTCTCGCTGGCAGGTTTTGACGGTTTGAGGTCGTTTGATTCCGCAGGAGAAGCGCTTGCACCTGCGCAGTTCAGCTATCCGCCGCCGTGACCAGGTAAAACAAAAAGCGAGCCGGGCAACGATGAAAACGCTGCCCGGCTCGACGACCTCAAACCGCAAAAAGCTGCCAGCGAGGGCGGTTTTTCGTGCGCAAGGCCCTTGCCGATAGCGATCCAGCAGCGATCCCCGTCCTTCGCTGCACACCGGGACCGGCAACCGCGGGCACTTGGCTACTTCACGCCGTACTGCTGGTAATACGCGTCGAGCGCCGTCTTCACGGCGTCGTCGATGACCACGCCTCCCTGCACTTCGCGGTTGTACAGGTACTCGGTGACCTCGGCCATGCTGACGATGGACGCCACGGGGAACCCGTACTTCTCCTGAACCTCTTGCTGAGCCGTCACAACGCCGCCCTTCCCCACTTCCATGCGGTTGAGCGACACGATAAGCCCCTTGATGTCCACGTCAGCCGCGCCCTTGAGCACGGGATACGTTTCGTCAATGGACTTGCCGGAGGTGGTCACGTCCTCGACCATGACCACGCGGTCGCCGTCTTGCAGGTCGGATCCCAGCAGATTGCCCGCATCGGCGCCGTGGTCCTTGACCTCTTTGCGGTTGGAGCAATAGCGAACTTCCTTGCCGTACAGCTCGGAAATGCCCATGGCGGTAACCACCGACAGGGGGATGCCCTTGTAGGCCGGACCGAACACCACATCGAAGTCCAAGCCGAAATTGTCATGGATGGCGCGCGCGTAGTACAAGCCCAGTCGGTGCAGCTGATCGCCCGTCACGTAGGCGCCGGCGTTCATGAAGAAGGGAGACTTACGGCCGCTCTTGAGCGTGAACTCGCCGAACTTGAGCACCTTGCTCTCTACCATGAACTCGATGAACTCCTGCTTGTACTGCTCCATGCCCGGCTCCTTATCCGTATGCGGCGCGGCCCACCCGCGCACGATCTTCCGGTGAACATGATACTAGAATCAAGCCGGACGAGGGCTTCGAAACGCGAGCAACGCGCATCGCTCCGATACAAGAAGCGGCCCCGACGATCAACATCGTCGGGGCCGCTTGCATACGCTGTCAGAAAATCGGATCGCAGCTTGCTCAGCTGGAAAAGCCGGTCGCTACTCGTCTTCCACGCGGATGACGCTGGGTTCTTCGCGCAGGATATCGTCAAGCTGCGCGATCTCGGCCAGCACGTCGCGCACGCTCTTTTCGCATGCGGTATGCGTCACGTACACCAGATCCACCGTGCCGCCTTCCTTCTTGCCGCGCTGCACCACCGAGTACACGCTTACGTTATGCTTGGCGAACACGCCGGCCATAGAGGCAAGAACGCCCGAGCGGTCGGCTACCTTGAAGCGGATGTAATACTTGGTCTTGAGCTCTTCCATGGGAACGATGGGCAAGCTGTCGGTGCAGGTGCAGCCCACAAGCGGCCCCACGCCCAACGTAACATGACGCGCCACTTCCAGCACGTCGCCCATCACGGCGCTCGCAGCCGGACCCGAGCCCGCGCCCTCGCCGAAGAACATGGTCTCGCCCACGGCATCGCCCGTCACGTAAATGGCGTTGAAGACGCCGTTGACCGTGGCAAGCTGATGCGTCAGCGGCAGCATGGTGGGATGCACGCGCACGTCGATGCCCTGCGCCGTACGGTGAGCAAGCGCTAGCAGCTTCACGCAATAGCCCATGTCACGCGCCGCGTCCAAGTCCATAGTGGTTACGTTGCGAATGCCCTCGGTGTGCACGTCGTTGATGGTCACGCGCGAGTTGAATGCAATGGAGGCCAGGATGGCAATCTTTGCGGCAGCGTCGAACCCGTCCACGTCGGCGGTGGGATCCGCCTCGGCGAAGCCCTTCTGCTGTGCCTCCTTGAGCGCGTCGTCGTAGCTCAAGCCGTCTTCGACCATGCGGGTCAGCATGTAGTTCGTCGTGCCGTTCACAATGCCCATGACCGACGAGATCTCGTTGGAGATAAGGGAGTGCTTCATCGGATCGATGATGGGGATGCCGCCGCCCACGCTCGCCTCGAACGCGATTTCCTTGTTCGCCTGGTCCGCAGCGTGCATGACCTCTTCGCCATACGTAGCCATGAGCGCCTTGTTGGCCGTGACCACGTTCTTGCCGGCGCGCAGCGCGCCCAGCACCACATCGCGCGCCACGGTAGTGCCGCCGATCAGCTCGATGACGATATCGATGGAAGGATCGTCGAGAATATCCTGGTAATCCTGGGTGAAGATGTCCTCCACGCCGTGTTCGATAGCCTGCTCGGGATTGCGCGAGCACACGCGCACCAGTTCCAGGTCAACACCATAGTGGCGCTTGAAGTCCTCCCGGTGGTTCTTCAGGATGTCGATGCATCCGCCGCCCACCGTGCCGGTGCCCACCAAGCCAAGTTTAACCGCCATGTCGCTCTCCCTTTCCTAAATGTCCCGGCTCATCAGATCATCGTACGTCTCGCGGCGCGTAACCACGCGCGCTTCGCCGTCCTTCACGAACACGACGGCCGGCCTCGGCTGGCCGTTGTAGTTGCTTGCCATAGTGTAGCAGTACGCGCCCGTACCGAAGACAGCAACGATATCGCCCAGGTCAGGATGCTGGATTGGCATGTCGATGACCACGGCGTCGCCGCTTTCGCAATGCTTGCCCGCAATAGTGACGATCTCGGTACGCGGCTGCCCCGCCTTGTTGGCGATGACCGGCTCGTAATCGGCGTGGTACAGCGCCGTGCGAATGTTATCGGACATGCCGCCGTCAACCGCCACGTACTTGCGAATGTTCGGCAGGGTTTTGATAATGCCCACCGTGTACAGCGTTACGCCGGCGGTAGCCACCAGGCTGCGGCCCGGCTCGGTGAGCAGACGCGGCTCAGCCACGCCGTACTTCTGGCACGCGGCGAGCACGGACGAGGTCACCGTTTCGGCGAACTCGTCGATGGAGGCCGGCTTGTCGTCAGCCGTATAGGCAATGCCCAGACCGCCGCCCACATCCAATTCCTCGATGCGATAACCGTACTCTTGCTCGATGCGGGCCATAAGGTCCACCATGACCTCGACGGCCTCGGGGTAGGAGTGCAACGAGAAGATCTGCGAGCCAATGTGGCAATGCAGGCCCGCCAAACGCACGTTCGGCGCAGCCAGCACGTCCTTCACGCAACCGAACGCAAAATCCTCGCGCATGGTGAAGCCGAACTTCGAATCCTCGCAACCCGTGCGAATATACTGATGCGTGTCGGCCTCGACGCCTGGCGTGATGCGCATGTAGATAGGCTGCTCGACGCCCAGCTCACCGGCGATCTCGGAGATGCGCTTGAGCTCGATGCGACTGTCGATGATGATGCGGCCGACACCTGCCTGGATGGCTTCGCGCAGCTCGCGCGGCGTCTTGTTGTTGCCATGCATGAACACGCGCTCGGCCGGGAAATCCACTGCACGCGCGATAGCCAGCTCGCCACCGCCCGATACGTCAAGGCACAGGCCCTCGTCGGCCACCATGCGAGCCGCTTCTTTATTGAGAAACGCCTTGCTGGCATACACGATATCGGAATTTTGATAGCGGCTGCGGAACGCCTCGCGGTAGGACTCCATGCGGCTGCGCATGTCCGCTTCGTCCATGACGTACAAAGCCGTGCCCTGCTCGCGCGCCAGCTCCACCATGTCGACGCCGCCTACGTACAAGTGGTCGTCGCGCACTTCGGCGGTACGCGGCAGCACCGCGCCCAGCTCCATGGTGGTACGGTTGTCGGGCTGCTTGCTCAAATCGGATGCGGGCAAAGCCATAGGTCCGCCTCCCTTTCTGCCTGTTTGCTTCCCTTGATGTCGCCGACCTGCCCGTCGGCAGAGCCGGCCCGTCGCCGGCTGTTGTGATTGGGGTTCATACTACCAGCCTTGCTGCATTTCCCCGGGTGCAGAGCGTAAATTTTCGTAGAATGGATACCCTGGAGCCAGGAGAAAGCCGTGCGCTGCCAAGCCGCTTCGGCCACCGCGCTTCCGGGCGAAGCCCGCATCGGCGCACGGGGCGCAGGCGAACCGGAATGCGCAGCAAAACACGAAGCCTTGCACGCACGCCGTACCTCTGCAGGGTTGAGTTCCATCCGTAAAAAAGGCAACTTTTCCCTATCAACTTGCTATGACTTTATAGCTTCTATAATCCTCAATAGAGTATACTATGCAGCACAGACAGAAAGGAGCTCGCTCATGGCCAAGCAGGAACCCTCTATCGATCAGTGGCTCAAGGAAGCGAAGCAGGATCCGAAGGCCGCTCAGTGCGGCATGTTTCTCACCCACAACGGCGTGGTGCGCATCACCCCGAAACAGCAAGTACGCGAAGGCGTCGAAGGGCTGGGCGACGTTGCGCAGGTGGAGTTCTCCTACGACGCCGCTGGCGTAGACGCAGCCGTTGAGGAAGCTCTGACCTGGCCGGGCGTATACTACGTGCGCGTATGGCTGAACGAGGGAGTGCTGGGTGTGGGCGACTCCATCATGTACGTTCTGATCGGCGCCGACATCCGTCCCAACTGCATCGACGCCTTGCAGAAACTGGTCGGCAAGATCAAGAACGACCTGGTGGTGGAAAAGGAAATCTACGCGTAAGACAACGGTGCTCGACGTTTCTCAAGGCCCCGGCTGCGCAGCTCATTCAGCAGTCGGGGCCTTCCCATATAAAAGCGGCCCTCACCGCGTGCAGGAAGCTGGTGCGCTACACTAGAGGCAGGCACCAAGCGGTCGATCTGCCCTGAAGGAGCGCGCATGAACATCCTCGATTACCTGGCAACGGAATTCGCATCCTTCGACGAGAAGCCGTTCAACCCGGTGGACTCGGCAGCCCTTTCGCAGTTCTGCATGGTTCGCATGGAAGACATCGCTCCTATGAAACGCGTATGGAGCGAACCTCCGAGCCTTCGAGCAGCCGTCGCGGATCGCCTCCGTCCCGTACGGCCCGTGCGCTTCACCGACGCGCTGCGAGCGGAGCATTACGACAGCCTGTTCACGGGCCTGGTGCCCGAGCCCGTGAAAAACAACATGCTGGCCCTTGCAGCCAGCCCGCGCTTTCGCACTATGACCGTACAGGACTGCGCAAGCGTGTTCGACGAGGCGACGCAAACCCAATTCGCCGCTATGACGTTCGTTTGCGGCAAAAAGTTCGCCTACGTGGGGTTTCGCGGCACCGATCGGTCGTTCACTGGATGGCGCGAGAACTTCAACATGACCTACCAATTCCCTGTTCCCGCGCAAGACCTGGCTGTTCGCTACCTGGAAGCCGTCGCGCCCCGCCTGCCGCAGCGGCTGTATCTAGGAGGCCATTCCAAAGGCGGAAACCTGGCCGAATACGCAGCTCTGCATGCAACGCCGAAAGTCCAAGAGCGTATCGAACGCATATACGACCACGATGGCCCCGGCTTTCGGGCGGGAGCCGTCGACGACCGCGCGTTCTCGATCATCCGCGATCGCGTGCACAAGACGGTGCCGCAAGAGTGCATCGTGGGAATGCTTCTGGAAACGCCGCGTGAACTGCCCCTGCACGTAGTGCACAGCGCAGATCACGGTATGATGCAGCACAGCGTGCTGAACTGGGAAGTTAAGGGAACCGATTTCGTCTACGCTGACCAGCTGGCAGATTCGTCCCTCTCGACCCACGCGATCATGGAGCAATGGCTGACCGGGTTCTCCCCCGAGAAAACCCGGCAGGTGGTCGAGGCCGCGTTCAGGGCCATCGAAGCATCGAGCGCGCTCGATGCCGCAGACATCCTGATGGGCGGGGTGAAGTCCATAGCCTTGCTGGTCGAAGCCGCCAAAGCGCTCGATCAGGCGAACCGGGACATTCTGGTAAGCGCGCTGGGCACGCTGACCAACCTGATCGCCCACGACGCAGCGCGAGGCGTTGCGGGCTGGCTTGCACCGAAAACGAAGAACGCCTCGTAAACCGAGGCCGACGATCGCCCCGACAACTTCACCCATTTGGCAGGAAGAGCGACCCGTCAATGCAACAAGGGCCGACGCACCTCGTGAGTACGCCGGCCCCTGCAAACACGCTGTACGCGGAATCGATTAATCCGTGAAGTAACCCACGCCGCCCTCGAACAGGGGCTGGTACAGGTTGCCGGGCACGTTTTTGTACAGGCTGTAACCGCTGCGCTCGGTATGGCCCATCTTGCCCAGAACACGACCATCGGGGCTGGTGATAGCCTCGACCGCCCAAGCGGACCCGTTCGGGTTCACATCCAAGCCCATGGAAGGCGCGCCCTGATCGTCAACGTACTGCGCGGCGATCTGGCCGTTGGCAGCCATACGTTCGAGCAGTTCAGGACTCGCAACGAACCGGCCTTCGCCATGACTGATCGCCACTGTATGGATGTCGCCCACTTCGCACCGGCTCATCCAAGGCGACAGGTTCGACGCCACGCGCGTGCGCACCAAACGGCTCTGGTGACGGCCGATGTTGTTGAACGTAAGCGTGGGGCAATCCTCGTCCATCGGGCGAATATCGCCGTACGGCACCAGCCCCAGCTTCACAAGCGCCTGGAAACCGTTGCAGATGCCCAGCATGAGGCCGTCGCGGTTCTGCAGCAGATCGCGCACGGCTTCCGTCACTGCCGGAGCACGGAAGAACGCCGTGATGAACTTCGCCGAACCGTCAGGCTCGTCGCCGCCGGAGAAACCGCCCGGAAGCATGATGATCTGGCTGTTCTTGATAAGGCGAACCAGCTCCGCCGTGCTTTCGGCAACCGCCTCGGGCGTCAGGTTGTTGATGACGAACGTCTCGGCCACGGCACCTGCGCGCTCGAACGCGCGGGCGGAGTCGTATTCGCAGTTGTTGCCCGGGAACACCGGGATGATGACGCGCGGCTTCGCGATGGTGCCGTTGTACACAAGCGGAGCGCCGTCCGTGAAGCTCACGGCTTTGACCGGCTCGCCCTGGGCACGATACGGGAACACCGGCTCCAACGCGCCTTCCCATGCCTCCTGCAAACCGGCAAGGTCGATCGATTCGCCAGCAGCCTCGAACACGTACTCGTCAACGGTCTGGCCCAGCTCGGACACGCACACGGCATCGCTTGCATCCGGCAGTTCGACGCACGCGGGCATCTCCACCAGGAAACTGCCGTAAGCGGGAGCGAACAGCTGATCGGCCTGCACGCAATCGGCCAGCTTCATGCCAATGCCGTTGCCAACGCACATCTTGAACAGGGCTTCCGCCGTGCCGCCATATCCGGGCGTAGACACGGACAAAGCGGCGCCGTCGCCGATCAGGCGCTCGACCAGGGCAATAGCTTCCAGCAATCCATCGATCTGCGGCGTGACGCCGTCCTCGGCGTAACGCGGGGCAATGCGCACCACGCGATTGCCGGCGGCCTTGAATTCGGGGGACGTCGCGCGCTCGACCGAACCCACCGCCGTCGCAAACGACACCAGCGTGGGCGGCACGTCCAGCGTTTCGAAGCTGCCGCTCATGGAGTCCTTGCCGCCGATCGAACCCACGCCCAGATCGATCTGAGCCATCAGCGACCCCAGAACCGCCGCCGCGGGCTTGCCCCAGCGCTCGGGTTCGTCGCGCAGGCGCTCGAAATACTCTTGGAACGTCAGATACATGTCCTTGCGCAAAAAGCCCGCAGCCACCAGCTTCGCCACGCTCTCCACCACTGCCACGTACGAACCGGTGAACTGGTTCGCCTCGGTCAGGTACGGGTTGAATCCCCAGGACATGCCGCTGCACGTGGTGGTCTCGCCATCTACGGGCAGCTTGGCAACCATGGCCATGCTCGGCGTAAGCTGATGCTTTCCGCCGAACGGCATGAGCACGGTAGCCGCGCCGATAGTGGAGTCGAAGCGCTCGGACAGGCCCTTGTTCGAGCAAACGTTGATGTCCGTGACCAGCGCCTGCATGCGCTCGGCCAGCGTGGAGCCCGGCCAAGAGCGCTCGTAGCGGCCGCCTTCGACCACGCGCACGTCCTGATGCTTCGGCGCGCCGTTGCTGGACAGGAAGTCGCGGCTCACGTCCACGATGGTCTTGTCGTTCCAGACCATGCGCACGCGCGCTTCTTCAGTGACCTCGGCGATAGGCGTAGCCTCGAGGTTCTCCTCGCGCGCAAGCGCCAGGAACGCATCGACGTCTTGGGGCGCCAGCGCCACGGCCATGCGCTCCTGGCTTTCCGAGATTGCCAGCTCGGTGCCATCCAGTCCGTCGTACTTCTTGGGAACCTTGTTCAAGTTAATGAACAGGCCATCGGCCAGCTCTCCCACCGCCACGGACACGCCGCCCGCGCCGAAGTCGTTGCAGCGCTTGATAAGCCGGCACGCGTCGCCGCGGCGGAACAGGCGCTGAATCTTGCGCTCGACAGGCGCGTTGCCCTTCTGGACCTCGGCGCCGCAGCTTTCAAGGGAATCAAGGTTGTGGGCCTTCGAGGAGCCCGTAGCCCCGCCGATGCCGTCACGACCCGTGCGCCCGCCCAGAAGCACGATCACGTCGCCCGGCGCCGGCGTTTCGCGGCGCACGTGGTCAGCCGGCGTAGCGCCCACGACCGCGCCGATTTCCATGCGCTTTGCCGCGTACCCGGGATGGTAGAGTTCGTTCACCTGGCCGGTGGTCAAGCCAATCTGGTTGCCGTACGACGAATAGCCTGCGGCAGCCGTGGTCACCAGCTTGCGCTGCGGCAGCTTGCCCGGCAGCGTTTCGGACACGGGCACCAGCGGATCGGCCGCGCCCGTCACGCGCATGGCCTGGTACACGTAGCTGCGGCCCGAAAGCGGGTCGCGAATGGCACCGCCCACGCAGGTGGCCGCGCCGCCGAACGGCTCGATCTCCGTCGGATGGTTATGCGTCTCGTTCTTGAACAGGTAGAGCCAATCCTGCTCTTCGCCGTCCACGTCGACCTTGACCTTCACGGTACAGGCGTTGATCTCTTCGGACTCGTCAAGGCCGGTCAGCACGCCCTTCGACTTCAGGTACCGAGCACCGATGGTGCCCATGTCCATAAGGCACACCGGCTTATGATCGCGGCCCAGCTCATGACGCATGTCCAGGTACTTCTCAAACGCCGCGCGCACCGCCGCGTCGTTGATTTCGACGTTCGTGAGCTCGGTGCCGAACGTGGTATGACGGCAGTGGTCCGACCAGTACGTATCGATCATCTTGATCTCGGTGATGGTGGGATTGCGGCCCTCTTCGGCGAAATACTGCTGGCAGAACACGATGTCGGCCAGGTCCATTGCCAACCCGCGATCGGCTATGAACGCCGCCAGCCCTGCCTCGTCCAAATCAAGGAAGCCCTCGATCGTCTCCACCATGCCGGGAACCGGCTGCTCCATCTTGAGCGTGTCGCGCTCTTCGAGCGACGCCTCGCGCGCCTCGATGGGGTTGATCACGTACTGCTTGATAGCTTCGACGTCCTCGTTCGAAAGATTGCCGGACAGCACGTACACCTTCGCGCTGCGCACGTCGGGACGCTCGCCCTGGCTGATCAGCTGCATGCACTCGCTTGCCGAGTCGGCGCGCTGATCGAACTGGCCCGGCAAGTACTCCACGGCGAACACGTGCGCGCCATCAGCCTGCGGAAGCTCGAACGTCGCGGTGTCGGACTGAGGCTCGCTGAACACGGTGGGAACGCACTGGGCGAACAGCTCGTCGCTTGCGCCTTCCACATCGTAGCGATTCACCAAACGCACGCTCTCAAGCCCCTCGACGCCCAAAATGCTGCGCAGCTCATGCGCAAGCTGCTGGGCTTCCACGTCAAAACCGGGCTTCTTTTCTACGTAGACACGAGAAACCATGGGGTCCCCTTACTTTTTGGAATCTTGCGCAGGCTTCGCATCCTGCTCGGTGGCCTTCGTCTCCTCGGCCTTCTTCAGCCTGAAGCCGCTGCCGAACAGCCCGCGCTTCTTCGGAGCCTCTTCGGCAACCTCCGGCGTTTCAGCCTCCTGCTGCTTCGCGGCGCGCTGAGCAGCCTTGGCCTTCTTTTCCTGCGCGCGCATCTCCTTGGACTTCTTGCTCATCATCTCTTCTTGATAGGCACGGCGAACCTTGCGGATCTTCGAGAAGTCCACGTACAGCGCGCCGATGATGCAGGCGTACGCCAAGCCCAACGAAATGTACGTCCCCACTTCCGGCAGGAAGGAACGGCCAACCCACGAAAGGGCCGTCAAGGCGATCGCGCCGATCAAAAGCCCCCACCAGATCTTGCGCAGCCTCTTGTACTGGGGCGTAGGCGGATTGTAGTACTGGCGATCGATCTGCGACTGCTTTGCGCGAGCGGCCTTTTGCTCGGCCTTCTTCTGCTGCTTGGTCTTCTGAGTGGGCTGCACGCGCACCGAAGCCGCGGCCTTGGACTTGGGCTTCGCGGACGCAGCGCTCTTGCGCGTTTGTCCCTGATGCTCGTCAGTCTGGTACCGGTCGTTCATGGGATTGCGTTGGGTCATGAGTTTGTTGCTCCTTGTTGGTTACTTGCGATTCGACGAAGCGGGCGCGGCTAGTACGCGAACGCGCGGCCCGTGATCTTCTCGTAGGCTTGGATGTACTTTTGGCTGGTCTTCTCGATAACGTCCTGAGGAAGGCGCGGCGGGTTGCCCGTCTTATCCCAGTTCGCGGTCAGCCAATCGCGCACGAACTGCTTGTCGAAGCTGGGCTGATCCTTGCCTTCGGCGTATTCGTCGCCCGGCCAGAAGCGGGACGAGTCGGGCGTCAGCACTTCGTCTGCCAAGATGATCCTGCCGTCCAGGCGGCCAAACTCGAACTTGGTGTCGGCAATCACGATGCCCTGCTTCTCGGCATGGTCGCGCGCCGTGGTGTACACCTTCAAAGACAGATCGCGCAGCTGCGTCGCATCGTCTTCGCCAATGATCTCGACCAAGCGATCGAGGCTGATGTTCTCGTCATGGTCGCCGATCTCGGCCTTCGTGGACGGCGTGAAAATGGGCTGGGGAAGCTTCGACGAATTCACCAGGCCCTCGGGCAAGTCGATGCCGCACACGGTGCCCTGCTTCTGGTACTCCTTGAGGCCGCTGCCGGCCAGATAGCCGCGCACGATGCACTCGGAAGGGAACATCTCGGCCTTCTTGACCAGCATAAAGCGTCCGCGCAGGTAGTCGGCGTAGGGCTTGAACTGCTCGGGAAGGTCCTCGACGTCGGCGGAAATCAGATGGTTTTCCACCACGCCGTCCAAAAGCTCGAACCAAAAGCACGACAGCTGCGTGAGCACCGCGCCTTTGTGCGGAATTTCGTCTTCCAGGATGTAGTCGAACGCAGAAATACGATCCGTCGCCACCAGCAGCAGCTTGTCGCCCAGATCGTACAGATCGCGCACTTTACCCTGCGCATCGGGCTTGATGTCAATCCCCGTCATGCCGGTCCTTTCATTGCTCTCTCAACAACGCAGCGCGAGCCGGATAGCTCGCGCGCGATAGTTCCCTCAACCTACGTTATTATCGTCTATTTCAATGGCTATTTCTGGTCTTTACGGGACTTTCCACGTGATTTTTGCGCTTTTTGGCCCTTTTGCTGCCCCTCGTCCTTATACAGCGGAATATGAATGGTGAAGCACGCTCCCCTGCCCTTGGCGCCCTCCACCTGAACCCATCCGTGATGGCGATCCACGATCTCTTTCACCACGGACAGGCCAATGCCCAAACCGCCGCTTTCGCGCGTGCGCCCGGCGTCTGCTCGCCAGAACCGCGAGAACACCATTTTGGCCTCCTCGGGCGACAGGCCGATGCCCGTGTCCTCCACTTGAATAGCCGCCATGATCTCGCCGCGCCTCACGCGTACGGAGATATGACCGCCTTCGGGCGTATAGCGCACCGCGTTCGAAATGAGGTTGGCGGTTGCCTGGCGAATCATGTCGGCATCGCCGAGCACGCACACGTTGCGCTCCATTTCGTAGGACAGCGTAAGCCCCGAGTCGGACACGAACGCTTCGTGCGTGGACACGATGCCGTTGATCAACTCGCCCACGTCCACGATTTCTTTCTTCATGGGAGTGGAACGACTCTCCAAGCGAGACAGGCGCAGAATGGCATCGACCAGGCGAGATAGGCGCTGAACCTCAGAGTTCACCGTTTCCAGGCGCTCCTCGTCGGCAGCGAACACGCCGTCCACCATAGCCTCGACCGTCGACTGGATGGCCATGAGCGGCGTGCGCAGCTCATGGGCAACGTCGGTGGTCAGGCGGCGCTCCAATTCGCGGTCGCGCTCGATGGAATCGGCCATGGCGTCGAACGTCTCGCCCAACCGCGCGATCTCGTCCTCGCCGTGCAAATCGGTTCGGGCGGACAGGTCGCCTTCCTTGATGGCCTTTGCCGTACTGGTCATGCGGTTGATAGGGCCGACCAGCGTGCGCGCGAACAAGAAGCCGATGCACGAGGCCAGCACGATGGCCAGCACTGCGGCGAATACCATCGCCTGGTAGGAATTGTTGCGGAACTCCTCGTCGGCCTGCGTGACCAAAGTCTCCGATCCGTACACCCATACGCGCACGGACCCGATAGCCACGCCGTCAACGATGATGTTCGCATGCTCCATGCCGTTGAAATTCACGCCCGGAGCAAGCGACGGACCGCCATCGAAAGAAGGCCCGTCGTTCGGAGCAGGACTGGCGGAGTTCCCCATCTTCATGCGCGTGGAGTTGTAAACTTCCGATTGCCCGATGTTGTCAACCACCACAATGCCCACGCCGCTGCTCAAGCTTTGGGCGTATTCGGCAATAGCCTGCACGTCCCGGCTGTAAAGCGTACCCGTTTCGCGGTACGACTCTTCGATTTTATGAGCGGTGTTTTCCGCCAGGGACTTCATGTTGTCCTGGGAGTACGTCTGGAAATGCTGCTCCCAAACGAAAGAAAGCACGCCAATGGCGACAAGCGCCGTCATTACGGCGATAAACGCAAAGGCGGCGGTGACGCGCGTCGTGTAGGTCAGGTTCTCCCACGAAAGGATTTTCTGGCCGCGCTTCCTGCCGGCCCCGGTGTGGGGCACAACAACAGGTCCGGTTGTACCGGAATCGGCTTCGACCGTCACGCGTTCTGCCGATCTATCGGAAGAAGCGGACGTTCCGGTCGAAGCTTGTTCGTTGATTGCGTCGCTCACGATGCGCTGCAGGCTACTGGGAGACCTTCGTGGGGTCTTCAAAGCGATAGCCCACGCCATGCACCGTGTGCAGCCACTTCGGGCTACGCGGGTTGTCGCCGATCTTCGCGCGAAGGTTCTTCACGTGCGAATCGATAGTGCGCTCGTAGCCCTCGAAGTCGTAACCGAGGACCTTCTCGACCAATTCCATGCGCGAATACACGCGACCCGGATAACGGGACAGCGTTGTGAGCAACTTGAACTCGCTCGCGGTCAGGTCGATTTCCTCATTGTTGACAAGCACTTTGTGGCCCGAAACGTCAATGGTAAGCTCGCCAAACTCCAAAACCTCGCGCTGAGGCTCCGAATCGGCATGCACGCGACGCAGAAGCGCGCGAGCGCGGGCAACCAGTTCGCGCGGGCTGAACGGCTTTACCAGATAGTCGTCAGCGCCCAGCTCCAGACCGATGATGCGGTCTTCAACTTCGCCCTTGGCCGTCAGCATGATAATGGGCACATCGGAATTGTCGCGGATGGCGCGGCAGACACGCTCGCCCGGAACGCGAGGCAGCATCAGGTCAAGAATAACCAGATCGAAATGGTGCTTTGAAAATTCTTCGAGGGCTTCCTGGCCGTCGCCGACTGCCGTTACCCAGTAATTCTCGCGCTCGAGATACGCGGTCACCGCATCGCGGATGGCCTTTTCATCTTCAACCAGCAAGATGCGTCGTGTTTCGTTGCTCATGGATCACTCCTCAAGCTCGGTGGCTACCACCGCCGTGGCCCGCTTCCTCTAAAGCGACCAGGTGAAAACGCGGTGGTCGTGTTTGCGTTTATTGTAGCAATTACGCGAGAGGGCACTTGAACCTGTACAGGAAATGACACAATAAACACCATGGTAACCCGCAGATCAACACACGCTAATCACGCCAAACCCAGCACGGCATCGAAACGACGCGCGAACAGGCGCGCCGCCTCGGAGAGCGCACCGCTTTACGCGGGCGGCAAGGCCAATGCGCGCGGCGGGCATGTAGGCAACGTCGCAGGATTCGGCACCGGAAGCGGGGGCAGCAGCCGCGGAGCAGCCCCGAGCGTCGGCAACGTTGCCGGGTACGGAACCGGCAGCACCAACGTCAGATCCGGCGGGGCTCATCGACGCACGACCTCTCCCGGCACAAGCCACGCAACTCCCCGCGCAACCACCGGCGGCAATACGAGCGGCCCGCGCATCCCCACGCCAAGCGGCGGAGAAATCCTGCTGACAAGACGGCACTTCCTGTTCGGCGCACTGGGAATCGGCGCGTTGGCCGCGGTCGGCGGCGGAGCTGCCGTGGTCGCGCAGCAGATGGAGAAAGACCCCGACGCCGACCTGACCGTACTCAAAGTCCCCGCTAGTGCCGTCACCTCATCGGACTCGCTCGCGAACGTGGACGATTACCGCACGCGCATGAGCCTGACCGGCAGTTTCGAGCTGCCCTACGGAACGCTCGTATGGGCGAACGACGAACACGTAGCCGCTTGCCTGCTTCCCGCCGAAAGCGCCAAGCCACTCACGCACGTTGCCCTGCTGGCCTTGGGATCAGGCGTCTCCACCACGGTTCTGGAGGGAGCCGTGGGCCTTGACGAGGGCTTCGAGATCTACGATGTACGCGCAACGTCTTCGGGACTGGTTTGGACCGAGGCGGACATCCTCGACGGCATCTGGCGCATTTACACAGCGCGCTCCGCCGGCACCAGCATAGGCGAGCCCGTGCTGGTTGAAGAAGGCAACGCCGACTACGAGACGCCGTCCATCGCCGCAGTTGGAAATCGTGCGTTCTGGCAAGTGCTTCCCAAGCCGAAAGGCGCAAAGAAGGCGGAAAGCTCCCTGCTCAAGCGTGCGACCATGGGAGCATCCGACACCGAGGTGGTATACACCTCGCGCGGACGCATGGCAACGCCGCCCTATGCGTCGAACGACTCCGTGATCATCACGCCCCGCACCGACACCTCGTCCATTCACTATCAATTGACCTGCATCGATGCAAATTCTGGCAACGTGAAAGACTCGTTAGCCCTTCCCGTTTCGATGAAGCCGCTAGAGGCAGGGTACGGCAAAACCGGATTCACGTTCTCGTTCGATGCCGGGTACGACTACGGCGACGGCATCTCCAAAGTGGGCACGTACACCCCAACCGCCGCCGCAACGAACGCCGACTACAGCAACGCGCCGTGGTTCTGGTTCGGCCGCGCGCCGTCCGCCCCGCCAGCGTGGTGCGGCAAGTACTTCATGGTGAAGTCCACGACCGCCGTATGCGGAGTTGATTTTGCGACCAACGAGTACTTCGCGTTCGACGTGGAGAGCGGAGCCGACGACTACGGCGAGTATCTTGCCTCCACCGGATCGCACGACACCGTGGTCACGTTCGCCAACATCGACCACGTTCCGCTTGGCGGCGAACCCGTGAAGTGCTGCCGCGTGCGCGTGTGGACGCCGACGGCGTAAGCCGGGAACAAGCTGCAAGCGATTCCCAGATCGGTTCCGAAGCCGAAGGTCGGCGCACCGTCGAATGCGATTCAGGGCTTGCCGCTTGCGGCGGGCGACTTGAGGCTCGCAACTTGAGGCTCGCAACTTGCGGTTCGCAACTTGAGGCTCGCAACTTGAGGCTCGCGGCCCGCATTTTGGCACGAATCGACGGGCTTGCGCTCCCCTCGGTGCGTCGCTTTTAGACGTCGGAAAAACGCCAGAGCTCTGACCTGCGCTGTTTGTTCATGTGCGCAAAAAGAGTCCGCTTTATACACTAGCTCGAGAGCGCAGACCGGGGATGCCGTGCCAGCTTCATCTGGATCCGACGCCAGAAACGCGCGGAAGCGATCGCGAAGGCTCCGCAACTTGCAGGCATTCAAACCCCGGCCGGCAGCCCATGAACCACGAAGGCCCTCCGTACGCGAAGGGCCTTCGTTACCATGCGATCTTGCGTCCCGGCGATCAGCTAGAACTCCAGCTCCTGAAGACGATCGAACACGATGTCCTTACGGGTAAGGAAGTCCCACGGATCAAAGATCTCGTCGAGCGTTTCCTTCGACAACTTGGCTTCGGGATCGGCCTCGAGGTTCTCGCGGTACGTGGGGCCGTCCACCGCATTCTGGATGTCTTCCCACACCTTCATGGCGTTGCGCTGCACGATCACGTACGCATCCTCGCGGCTGATCCCCGTGTCCACCAGCGCAAGCAGCACTTTCGAGCTGAAGATGAGACCCTTGGTGCGCCACAGGTTGTGCTTCATCTTGGCGGGGTAGGTCTGCAAGCCGTCCAGCATCCACTGCATCTTGCCGAACATGTAGTCAAGCGCCGTGAAGCTGTCGGCCAGCACCACGCGCTCGGCACCGGAGTGGCTGATGTCGCGCTCGTACCACAGGGCCACGTCGTCGAAAGCCACCTGCGCGTTGGACTTCACCACGCGCGCCAGGCCGCAGACGCGTTCGGCCGTGATGGGATTGCGCTTGTGAGGCATGGCGGAAGAGCCCTTCTGGCCCTTCGTGAACGGCTCTTCGGCCTCGATCACGTCGGACTGCTGCAGCAAGCGCACCTGCATGGCAATGCTTTCGAGCGTAGACGCCGTCACGGCAAGGCCAGCCATGACCTGCGCATGACGATCGCGTGCGAGCACCTGCGTGGACAGCGGGTCGGGCGTGAGGCCCAGCTTTTCGCACACGTACTGCTCCACGTACGGATCGATGCTGGAATACGTTCCTACCGCACCGCTGATCGCGCCCGTTGCCGCCACGTTGCGCGCCTCTTCCATGCGCGTTTGCGCGCGCTTGAGCGCCCAAGCCCAGCTACCGAACTTCATGCCAAACGTCATAGGCTCGGCGTGAATGCCGTGCGTGCGACCGACGCACAGCGTGTTCTGGAACTCGAACGCACGACGCTTGCACGTTTCTCCCAGTTGCTTGATGTCCTCAAGGATGATGTCGATAGCCTGCGTGACCTGGTACGATAAAGCGGTATCTCCCAAGTCGGACGAAGTCATGCCGTAGTGCACCCAACGGCTGGGAGGCTCCTGGCCCTCCGGCACGTCAGCGTCAATGTACTCGGCCATGTTCGTGGTGAAGGCGATGACGTCGTGGTTCGTCACTTTCTCGATCTCGTCGATGCGCTCCACGGTGAAATCGGCATGCGCGCGAATCCACGCAGCCTCCTCCTTCGTGATGCCCGCTTGGCCCAGCTCTGCTTGGGCTTCGCACGCCAGCACCTCGATCTCCTTCCAGATTTCGAACTTGTTCTGCAACTCCCAAATGGCCCCCATTGCGGGGCGCGTGTAGCGGTTGATCACGCCGGTCCCTTTCACCCAATCGTACCTGATGGCAATAGGATACCGCAAACATGCGGCCAAGCGACGGTTTCCACGGAAAGCGCCGAGGCCGCAGACGAACGCGACGGCGCGGTGGACCGAACGGAAGAAGCATCCTTGACTTCTTCCGTCAAATCGGTACTCTATTTCCTAGTAAGTTTCTAGTTTTTAGGGGGACGTCATGGAGCAAGCAGAACGAAATCGAAACATGCGAGGCCGCGTACGCTCGGTCAACGTCTCCAAACGAAAAGGCACGCGCAAAACGCCTTGCACTTCCCCTATTGCCGTCATCGAGCATCAGGGCGTGGCGGGCGACGCGCACGCCGGCGATTGGCACCGACAGGTTTCGCTTCTGGCCTGGGAGTCCATCGAGAAGGCTCGTGCCATGAAGCTTGACGTGGCAGAAGGCGATTTCGCCGAAAACGTCACCACCGAAGGTATCGATCTGCTTTCTTTGCCCTTGGGCACGCATGTGCGCATCGGCGATGACGTGCTGCTGGAGCTTTCCCAAATCGGAAAAGTCTGTCACACGAAATGCGCCATCTATCACCTAGCCGGCGACTGCATTTTCCCGCGCGAAGGAATTTTCTTCGTTGCGCTTTCCGACGGCCAAATCAAGGAAGGCGACGCCGTTGAAGTGGTTTCTCTAGGCGACGGAACGTGCGGCTACACGCCGCCCGAAGCCCTTGAAGAGCTGCGCGCGGCACAAGGATAGTCGACCGGGGATCAATCCATCAGCAACGCATCGTAGAGCATTCTTGGAGCCGCAAGGGCCAACTTTTCAGCAGCCTCCTGAGGTGAGGGCATGGTTCCCATGCGGTACCATTCAGTGAGTATCTCTGTTTCAGTTTTCACCCATCTATCGAGGCAAAACATAAGTTCATCGCTAATCTCCATATGACGGTAATCTTGCAGGGTTTCGAGCAACGCGCACTTTCTGTAATGAGGCATGATGCTGCGCTCGCTCGGGCAGTTAAGCGTGTATTGCGTCGCTACTTTAAAAAAATCGCTTTCAAGCGACAGCAGGGTCAAGTGATGGAAATACCCCGTTTCCCAGTCTATCGTACGACCGACCTCTATAAGATAGAACTTGTGAACATGCGTCGGCCACCACCAATGCAAGCTGTACTTACTGTCGAAATGCCGATAGAACATCTGTCGGGATATACCTGCGCGTTCGCAAAGATCCGTCACTTTAACCTGATCGAGAGATCTATCGACTGCGTGCATGATGCGCAATTTCATCTGCACATCCTCGTCATCAAAAAGCCCTTTCGGCTCCCAAGAATCCGCCTTCATAGCCCCCTCCGTCCGCATCCCCATACGGCCCCTCCAGTATACACTCACGATGAGCGCCAGCATACAACCCAGCTCCGTCGCGAAACGGAGCTGGGAAATCAACAGGCTATTTCAAACCTACATCGAAGCTCGTTAAGAGCGAGGCGGATTCAACCCGGCTGATTCGGCGGCTTCGCGAAGATCCTTCCAAACCGACAGGTGATCGATCTCAAGCGCCTTGCACACGGTATCGCACATGCCGCATTCTATACATTCCCACAAGCCGTTTTGCACAGCCTCCACCACACGGTCCCCTTGATCGTACGGATCGTAAAATCGATTTGCGATAGCAATCATGCCCGTCGGTCCAATATAGGATTTAAGTCCTTTCTGTTCCACAACAGGGCAAGCTGCCGTGCACACGCCGCAACGAGCGCAATACTCAAGCGGTTCGAGCTTCTTGGGCAAAGATGCGTCGACCGGAGCCTTCACCTCTTCGACCGTAAGATCGAAAGCACGCTGGCGCGCAAGAATTCGACTCACCCTGTCGGTAATCTTCGTCTTGTCCACGATCAAATCGCGCACTACCGGGAAATGCTTAAGAGGGGTAACCTCGTTTTTATCTGAATCTTCCACCAGCGTCACGCAAGCGAGGCAAGGAACCCCGTTGAGCGTCATAGCACACCGCCCGCACACGCGTCCACGACAGCTGTAGTCGAAAGCAATGGGCTCTATCGTATCTTTAACTTGAACCAACGCCTCGAGCAAAGTCATATGCTCGGTATGCGTGATTTCGTATTCCTCAAAATGAGGAGCGGGATCCACCGAAGGATTGTACTTTTGAATCTTGATTTTCATAACTTACCTCCTCGTAAGCGCGCAAACAGCAGCAGCTAGTCCAATTCGACAACGGGAACGGTTTCGAGCTGCATTTTGCCGTCCACGTTTTTAGCGACGATGTTGCACGTCCACTTTGCCGGGTCTTCTTGCGGGAATTCAGGTCGATAGCTATGTCCACGGCTTTCTTCGCGCATAAGAGCTGCTTTCGAACTAGCTTCGGCAATGTCGAGCAGGTTGTAAGCTTCGATAGCGGCCTTCCAGTCGGTGTTGTAGTTCAGAGAGGCGTCTCCGAGCTGCATTTTGGGCAGTTCTTCCGCACGGATGCGCTCGAGCTCCGCCACGGCCTCTTTCATTGCCGCGGTTTCCCGCGTAGGCTGACATGCTTGATAGCAGGCGCGTTGAATCATGCGCGTAATTTCCTGGGGGCGCTTGCCACCGGATCGGCGCGTACGCATTTCGTGCAACCGCCCGACTTCCTTTTCAACCGAAGCGAAGGTAAACGACTGCGGCTTGTTCTTGCCCGGTCCTTCGGCGTATTCAATCGCCTTCATCATCGCATAGGATCCGTCTCGGTATGCGACATTGACCGAAGTGCCCCCTTGAGCACCCGAGACGCCGCCGCCGCGGGCGCAGAACAACCCCGGCATGCCCTCGACCATCAGGCTCTCGTCCACACGCGGATTTCCACCGTGCTCGTACGTTTCAAGCGCGCATTCGAGCTTGGAAGAGGATACGTCTATGCCGAACACCTCTTTCCACAAGGTAACGTTGCGACGGTAGACTTCCCCCATAGCCGCGAAAGCCTCAGGGCTCGAGAAATCCACGTACACGCCGCCGTTGGGCGACCCTCCGCCATCGTGGATAGCCTTGGCAATCGTTCGCGTGAACGTGATGCGGTCGAGCGTCGAGTAGTCCATCCCTCTGAAGAAGTAGTTGTCGTTCGCATCGCAAATGTACTCGCAGCATAGGTTGTCGGCGCCGATACCGCCTACGAACGTAGCTGCAAGACCGGTCGGATACATGCTGATGAGATCGAACTGGAAGAACTCCGAATCCTGCAAGGCCGCGCCTCGTCGATAAGCTGCGGCATCGACATCGCCCGTATTGTCCGGTGAGTTGATGGAAGTGGCCGCTACTGTATTCCACCCATACACCCACGAGCTTGCGCCTGTGCAGGAAATCGTCGACTTGGCTCGAAACGCGCGCACCGTCCCGGTAGGAATATGCAATCCGATAGCGCCTATGCACGCGCCGTCTTCAATAATGACATCAGTAATCATAGTTTGATCGAAGATACGAGCACCTGATCGCTCTACCGAGTCGGTAAAGTAACGAGGAAAGCCATTGAAGGTTCCGAAAAGCGGGTACCCGGGCATGTCGAGGCCGGGGACGAACGCGCCCGTCTCGTCTCGCATAAACAGATTGTTCCCTTCCTGCGCATAACGCAAGAGAAGATTGCGATCCTCGACGGAAAATGCCTCGTGAGTCGCCTTGGCGATCTTCTTGTTCGTAAGCTCGTTCAGGACGAAGTCTTCGGACTTGTCCCATGGCGTATCGGTCTGGATGAAGTTCACCCAATTGCACCAATTGTATCCGCATGCTCCCCCGAAATGGAAAGGTGCTTTCTCCACCACCACGACGTCTTGTCCCTGCTTGTAAGCCTGAAGCGCCGCATGAGAGCCGGCAAGGCCGCCGCCGATGATAAGGATGTCCGTATCATAGAGCTCATACAGCACTTGCTCGCCGTCGACGGGTCCTTGCGCGCCCTGCTTGCCACCTTCCCCCGAAGAAGAGCACCCGCTCATAACCCCTGAAAGCACCATCGTGCCAAAGGCTACAGCACTGCCTCCGAGAAACGTGCGCCTCGATATACCCGCTTCGCCAAACGACCCGTTACCGCAACCGTCTTTCATACGATCCCCTCCTTGTTGCGTCCCATTCTCAGCGGAGCAGCGTCCGCTCGATGCACCCATTGTCACAGGTGCTCTGGGAAACTTTCAAAGAACGGAACTGGATAACCGTATGAGAAACGCAACAAAAAGCGAAGTTGTCCGCGCAAGGACAACAACTTCGTTTTCTGCTCGGCCTTTCCGACGCATAACGAAGGAGCTTTTTCAAAAAGCTACAACGCTTTGAACAAAGCTCGCACTTCGTCGAGAACCTCGTTGTCAACCACGACGATGGCCTTGTCGCCCGGATAGAGCACGGTTTCCTCGTTGACCACTTCCACGTTGTCGTCGTCTTGGGGCGAGACGGCGGCAACCAGGCTGTTTTCAGGCATGGGCAGCGACGACACCAGAATACCCGCCTCGTTGGAGTGATGGCGCATGCGCGGCACCACGATCTCGGTCAGCATGACGTTGCCGTGCGTAAGCGACGACGCAACGCTCACGCTGCCAAGCAGCGTCTCCTCTTCGATGAGGTTCGCAATGAGCGTGGTGGACGACACGCATTCGATGCCCACCTCTTTGAAAATGCGAAGGTTCTTCGGGCTGTTCACGCGGGCAATGCAGCGCGGCACGTTGAACACGCGCTGCGCGATCTCGCACGACACCAGATTGTCGTCGTCTTGGCCCGTAGTGGCCACGAACACGTCAGCGCGGCGAATGCCCGCATCTTCCTGATACTTCGAATCGCAGCCGTCGCCGTGGATGACCAGGTACCGGCCCTGCAGCGCCACCGACAACCTGTCGGCCGTCGAAAGCGTCTCCTCTATGATGGCCACGTCGTTGCCGCTTTGCAGCAGCACGGTGGCCAGGTACTCGCCAATTTTGCCGCCTCCCGCGATCACGATGTACATGAAGCTTCCTTTCCCGACAGCCCTGCAAGCCGCCCGCATTCATTGCAGGCCAACGCTGCACCTTAATCTTGAATATACTTCGAAAACGACTCGATCAGCTCATGGCGCACGCACGCCAGCACCGAATCTCCGTTATACAGAATGGAATCGCGCGTGGGAATGGAACTGGCCGATCCGTCTCCGCGCTCGAACGCCACAATGCGGATGTCGTGATCGCGCTCCAGCTCGGACACGCGAATGGTGCGCTTATCCGACCAGCTCAGGTCAAGCGAAAAGCGCAGCACTTCGAATTCCCCGAACGTGTCCAGGTGCGCGCCGTGCCCCGACACCACCTTGCTGAACACGTCCTCGGCCACAAGCGACGTGCCGCACACGTAGTCGATGCCCAACTGCATGTACGCGCGTTCGTGGTCGGGATTGTACAGACGCGCGATAACGTGAGGCACGCCGAACAAACGGCTGCCCACCTCGGCGCACATAAGATTCGTGTTGTCGAACTGAGTAACCGCCGCCACAACGTCGCAGTCCTCCACGCCGGCCTTTATCAGCGTCTCTTCGTCGAAGCCAACCCCTTGCACGGTGGAACCGTTGAAGTTGCGGCCCAGGTTCGCAAATGCATCGGCATTGCGATCGATCACGCACACGTTGCTGCCGTTGTCCGACAGCATGTTTGCCAGCTGAGAACCGACGCGGCCACAGCCTACGACGATCACGTTGCTCATACCAGTCCTTTCGTCTGCGCCCAAGGCGCACTTTCCTGCAAGCACCCAGCATACTGCAATAACAAGATAACGGAACGAAACGGTAGCGAAGAGGTGAAGCGGCAAGCGAAACGGAAGGGCGAGCACAGCGCCTCGATCGTTGCCTCGCTTCGCGCACGGGGCGGGCTCGCGAGCCCGCAACAAGCGAAACGCCGCCTTTCCGGCGGCGCTTCGATTAGATCATCTTCATTTGCGTAAGCGTTTTATTGAACCAGTCCATGTAGGTAGGAGGACAATACTTCTGCGCGTTCGCTACGGTGATGGAGTACCCGTAGTTGCTAGCCAAACCCGCAACGTGCGCGTTGATGGACTCTTCCCAGCTGCTCCACGCAACCGAGGACATCCACCCCCAAGCGTTGTAGGGCTTGAAGCACGCAGAGCCCTTCGAGCTTTCGGTATTGGAGATAGCGGGCGACCAGCGAGGATCAACGCCATGGACCCAAGCAGCTTCTGCGAACGTGGCACCGTGCCCGAACAAGGGAGAACCGGCCAGATACGCGTCGATGCGGCCGCTCCATTCGGCCACGAACGCCTCGTGGCCCACCGACCAGTCAACGTCGGAAAGGGAAGCCAGCGCATCTGCGGCACCCTCGCGAGCGGCGCGAGCCTGCTGCTCGGCCTTCGCAGCCTCGGCGGCGGCAATGCGAGCCGCCTCTTCCTTCCGAGCGGCCTCTTCGGCGGCAAGACGAGCCGCCTCCTCTTCCGCCTCTATGGCGGCGATGCCCTGGGATATATCGCGCGAAGCCGTGCTGGTAAGCACCGTGGACTCGCGAGCGTCAGAATCGGCGGCCTCCGACGAAAAGCCGTAGTCCGTCGCAGACGCAGCCGTGCTTACCGAATCAATCCCGAACGAATCTATATCATGAGAAGCGCCGCTACCCGCGGAGGCGAAGCCGAAGCCAATGCACCCAGCCAGCACGCACGATGCGCAGCCAACCGCAGCGATTTTGGCAGCTATGTTCGACTTCCGTTGTTTAGTGCGTTTCACCGTCAAAACTTCGATAACCTTTCGTTACACAGCGCACGACCCCTTACCGCTTAGGCGGTTGACAGCGTAGTAGATTGTAAGAGGGATTGCTGCCTGGAGGGCGATATGCTGTTGTGGTACAAGACATTTTAGCGGACAAGGGGGCTATAGGGCAAAAAAGTGTGGAGACACCCTACATCATTTGTTCGCTTGACAAAAACTCGCTTTGCAAAACCGCAGGTCGCAATGCGTTCGATTGAAAAATCGAACAAGCGAACGAAATGTGCAGATGCGGGCGAACGGTAAGTGCTCCGCTAGCTAAAGCCGAATAGACCACTCTAGAACGTCTCCGTTGAGCAAATCGAATTCGCGTTCCTTCAACAGCATCTGAATATGGTATTCGCGCCCGTACGGAGCCATGAACACGATCTCGGTCGTAGGGCCGGGTATGGAATACCACAGCACCCCCACCGTGCAGAACACCGCGAAGCAAGCGCCCGCAAGCAAATTCATCATGGAAGATTTAAGCGTTGCCGAAAACACCGCGAACGCAAGCGTCATGAGCAGCAGGGGCCACAGGTAAACCAGCATGGGAACAATGGATTCCCAAGCAACGATGCCCAAACTCATGGTCAACGCCATCGAGCCTATGCAAAAGCACGCAAGCCCCTCCACAAACTTGCGCATGCGGCGCCCGGGGGTTCCCGGAACAACCATGCCCACAATTCCCAAGATGACAAAGAAGAGCGGTGCGTATTGCCACCACGCGATATCGCGAACGAACGTCACCGCCATCGCGACGATGCCGGTAAACAGCAAAAACGAGCCCAGCCACAAAGCGGCTCGAACGCCCGCTTCAGACGCCTCCTTCGGAGGATCGACGGGATGGTGGACCACCGGTTGCGGGACCCGCTTCAACGGCGCGGCGGCAGGAGGCTCGGGCGGCACGTGCGCGGCGCCCGTATACGATGGCGCCGAATAGCGCCAACCCGCTGCCTGGGCCGGCGTGTTCGACCGCGACGGACCCTGCCCGGTCGAACCGTATCGACTGCCGAAGTCCACCGTTCCATACGTGTCGGAATGAACCGATTGGGGTTTTACTTCAAGCGGTTTCACTATTTTAGGAGCCTTGGGAACCACGATCCACATCGCAAGATACGCCAAGCCAAGCAAGCCCCCGGAAGCGAGCGTAAACGCAGCTGCCAAGATGCGAACGACAAGCGGGTCCACGGAAAAATAGTCGGCTACGCCGGCGCAAACACCCGCTATAAGCGCATCGCGCGAACGATACAGCTGCCTTCCTTGCGTCACGCTTCCTCCCGGCCTAGTTCCTCACATGAGCATTCAGAGGAATCGGGCTGGGCTTTCAGGCGTTCAGCGCGCACCGACAAGATGCGGCGACGGCGCATGGACAAGATCTTGAATCGGTAGCCGTCGTGGTCGAACTCATCGCCGGTTTGAGGAACGGAGTCGAGCATGTTCATCAACCAACCGGCAATGGTCTCGTAGTCTGCGGACTCCTCGACCGGCCACCCCAACTCTTCGGCATCTTCTACCGGGAAACGCCCGTCGACCACCCAGGTGTCGCCACTCGCTTGCTCCACGAACGGATTCTCTCGGTCCGACTCGTCAATGATCTCGCCGACGATCTCCTCCACGATGTCCTCTACGGTAATTAAACCATCCGTTCCACCGTACTCGTCCACGACAATGGCCATCTGTTGCCTGTTCGTTTGCATTTCCGCAAGCAGCGGGTAGATGTCTTTCGTCTCTGGAACGAACAGCGCTTCATACGCATAAGAAGAGGCCGGATCAGCGCCCTTGGAATCCATGAACGGACCCATGAGGTCCTTATAATGAACGATGCCCACGATGTGATCGATGTCCTCGTGATACACGGGAAGGCGCGAGTACCCCGTGCCGTGCATGCGTTCGAGAGCCTGCTGCACCGTTTCCGTATCCTCGACCAGAATCATGTCCACGCGCGGCTGCATGATCTCATGCACGCTCATGTCCCCCAGATTCAGAATGTCGTGGATCATGCGCTTCTCGTCTTCAAGCAGCTCGTCGTTGTCCGTGACCATGTACTTGATCTCTTCTTCGGACACGGTTTGACGCTCGTCGGCGTTCTTGACGCGCAGCAGCTTGGACAATCCGTTAGCAGAAGCCGACGTGAGCGTGACCAGCGGCGAAGCGATCTTGGCGAACACCATAAGCGGACCCGCCACCGCTTTGCTCATGCCCTCCGCATCGGCAAGAGCAATGCGCTTCGGGACAAGTTCGCCCACCACGATGCTGAGGTACGACACCACCAGCGTGATGACCACGGGAGCCAAGCCGGGCGCAATAGCCGTAAGCCACGCCACGTTGAAGCTGGCAAACCACGAAGCCAAAGGCTCGGACAGGTTCGTGGCAGCGGCGGCCGAGGCGAAGAAGCCAACCAGCGTGATAGCCACTTGGATGGTTGCCAAAAACTGGCTGGAATCGCTCGCTAAGCTGTACGCGCGTTCCGCCCGCTTGTCGCCTGCTTCCGCTTCATGCTGCAGCAGCACCAACTTGGCGTTCACCAACGCCATTTCGGACATAGAAAAGTATCCGTTGACCAGCACGAGCAAGAATGTGACGATAATGCTTATCCAGATATCCATGCTGCTTCCTGTTTACATGACGTACAGCGCGATAGCCAAAAACTGCAAAACGCTGCCGGCAAGAACCCATAGATGAAAAATCGAATGCATGTAGGGAATCTTCTTCAGGACGTAGAAGATGCACCCGATGGAATAGCACACGCCACCGCCCACGAGCAACCACAGGCCTTGCGCGGGGATAGCCGAAACCAGCACCGGCAAAAACCACACGACGCACCAGCCCATGAGCAAATACAGCAGCGCCGAAATCCAACGGGGACGAAACACCCAGAACGCTTCGCACGCCACGCCGGCCAACCCGACCGCCCACACGAACAAGCACAGCCACATGCCGCCGTGATCTGCAAGAGAGATCAGGCAAAACGGCGTGTAAGAACCCGCAATAAACAGGTAGATGCAACTGTGATCGAGAATCTTGAACACTTTCTTCGCACGATCGACCGCAATGGCGTGGTAGAGCGTGGACATGGTGTATTCAAGCAGCATGGTCAGGGTGTACACAAGGGCGGCGAACAGGTACACGCCGCCGCCGTCATCGATCGCGCGCACCACCAAGATGGGGATTGCGGCGATGGCCAGCAAAGCGCCGATGCCATGCGTGATGGAGTTGGCGATTTCCTCGCCAAGCGTGTACTCCCGCACGTTGCGAGCCTTGTTCACCGCGCTAGCCGACGTGTTCGAAACCTTGTGGCGGTCGCGGCGCATGCTGGCGAAATTATCGGGCTTGAACTGCGAAGGCGTCCAACCGGGAGCCGGAGGCTTCGCGGAAGAGTCCCCCGGGGCATCGGGCCGCGCGTCGGCAGTGCCGGACTCCGTGCTTCGGGGGCTTTGTTTGTCAGATGTCGCTTGGGTATCCATAGCTCTACTGTATCACATTTCCATGGGGCTTGATCCATTCGAGCCAATCTTGCGCATCCTCGACGCGCGCATCGATCAAGCGAATGGTAGTCCCTCCGATGCCCGCCGCCGTGCGGGCGTTAACCGTAGCGGTGCCGGCTCGACGCTGGAAGGGGTTCGTCTTCGTATAGCCGAACTGGATCTTCTTGCGAGGGAAGCTGATGGTCTCGCGCGCCAAACCGCCGTTGCTCACCTGCATGAACCGATCGTTGTACGCGAATCCCGAGCCGCGGAACCACAAGATAGACCCCGCAACGTCGAACGCGAACAGCGCCACGCACAGCGCATAGCCCGCCCACGCGCCCGCGTTGACGAATCCGAGGGACGCAGCCTGCGCCGGATCCGCCGGGTTCGCGGCGATGTTGACGACGATATGTCCGGCGGCAATAACAACAGCCAGCCAGAAGCCCGTGCCCTGCAACAGACAGCGTCGGATGAGCGCGCGCCTGAGCGCAACGGGAGCAACGGGCGTGGTCTCAGCCGGCACGTCGGCAAACTCGGGGGCGATGCCGGCCAAGATCTCCGGCACGCGGTTGAGCTTCACGAACGGGTGGATGACGACGCCCTGCGGGGCAAGCCCCTGCTGCTGCTCGTCCGAACCTTCCGCAGCCGCGTCGATCTTGCCCAACGATATCTCGCAATAGCCGATAAGCCGACGAATGAAGCTCTGCTTCACCATGATCGACTGCACGCGGTCGACGTCAACGCCCTGGAACTGATGCTGCAGCAGACCGCGCTCAACCTCGATGCGGCTACCGCGACGGCACGCACGGAACCCGCCATACGAAAGGCAAGCGCCAACCGCCGATATGGCCCAGATCACAACGGACCCTACGAAGAACGCAGCAACGCCCAGTGCGATCAAGTTGCCCCCGAACAAATGCGTGCCCAGTGTGACCGCTTGATCGACCATCGGCTCCGCCGCACCGGAAAACAAAGAAGCAAGCTGGCTGACAGCACCGAAGGCGCCCAGAACAACCACCCAAAACGCCGTGTGGTTCGACAGGCCCGTGAAAACAAGCTCTTTGTTGGACAGGCCGTATTCGTAGCTGACAGCGCCGGTATCGACGTGCTGCCCACCGAACACGCCGCGCACGTCCTGCCAGATCTCGGCAGGAGCATCCAGCACGTTGGACGCAGGCCGATCCGCAGCAACTCCCGTCGCACCGGGAACAAGCACGCCGGTTGCCGCCGCAACGGCTTGGGCGGCAGCCTCGGGAGCCGCCCCGTTCTGCACGGCAACCGCGAACTGCTTGCGCGCAAACAGCTCTCTGCGCAATTCCTCGGCGCGCGTTTTCTGCACATAGGGAACCTGAACCGCCTTGTTAGCCGCGCCGCCGGCCGTATCGATGCTCACCGTGCACACGCCGAAAACGCGCTGCATAAGGGTGGCTCGCTGATCGACGGACTGTATGCGCTGGTAAGGAACGTGGACGCGCTTCTTGTTGAAGATGCCCGAATACAGGTTGAACTCCTCGGCCCCCAGTTCGTAATACAGATGCTTGTACGACCACCACTGGATAAGCCCTATCAAACCCACCAGAAGAACGAAGCCGACAACGCTCGCGCCCAGGGCGAACAGCACCAAGGGAACGCTGCCCGGACCAAACGCCTGCCCGTCGGCGAGCACTCCGATAATGGACGAGAACGAAGTGAACGCCATGACTACGAGCAGCGTGACGGCCACCTGGATGCTGTTCAACCAGATATAGCTATGGTGCACATGATGGCGTTGGGGCTCATCGGCCTGGGGCTGGGGTTGCGTCGGTTCGGACGGAATCGTTTGCTGCTGGAAGTCGGACATCACACGTCCTCCTGCGCCAAGCGAGCCAGCTCGGCGGCTTTGTCGCGCAGCTGCTCGGCCGTATCGGCGTCAAGGCCGGGAATCTCGTGTTCCCCCGCAGCCGTAGCAACGGTGACGCTCGCCAAGCCAAACGCGCGCAGGATGGGTCCTTGACGCGTATCGGTGTTCTGCACGCGAATGAACGGAATAATGTAGCGCTTGCGCCAGACGATGCCCTTCGCAATGTCCAGATAGTCATCCGACAGCTCGTAGCGCCAGCGCATGAAGCGAATGGGCGGCAAGACGATCAGGCACAGGATAAGCGACGCCGCGTACACGGCGGCGATAGCCGCCA
Organism: Paraeggerthella hongkongensis; assembly: GCF_003340345.1. GTDB lineage: Bacteria > Actinomycetota > Coriobacteriia > Coriobacteriales > Eggerthellaceae > Paraeggerthella > Paraeggerthella hominis. The sequence goes on from NZ_PPTQ01000020.1 coordinate 45,125, forward strand.
AAACGACGAAGATCCAAGGAGACGCATCCGTCACCGCCGCTATCGCAAACGGCACGAAGCAGCACAGGAACACGACGGTAAGCCACACTGCGTCGTTTATCCGCCACACCGACTTGATTTTCGGATTGAGTTGATTGACCGGCAATTCTTTCATGGAGGTCCTTTTGCTCGTTATAGCTCTAACACTGGAATCCATCATACCAGAGCGGTCAAAAGGCTCCGACGCTATATCCCACCCTGTAACGAGGTTTTTGCACAAGGCACCAAGGTGCGTCCGCGAAATGCAGCGCCGACAGGACCGGCAGCGCTGCCGGCGCCGCCAATGCTGCGTCTTATTGTAAACTTTACCTCGACCAGCTATGATGCGCCTGGGGAATCTCTCTACGCGATCTTCGTTCGGAACGCTGCATCGCGCTGCTCCCTCCGCGTTCCTCGCCGAACGCAGGCGCATCGGGAAAGGAACTTCATGGAGAATCACGCCGTCGCACGTCGCTTCGCCTCTCGGCAAGCCGGAACCGCAGGCTTCACGCTGGCGGAATTGCTGGTAGTCGTAGCCATCGTGCTCGTGCTGGTGGCCATTGCCGTGCCCGTGTTCACCGGCGCGACCCAAAGCGCCGAGGAAGCCGCTTGCGCCGCCAACCGACGATCGCTGAAAGTCATGGTGGCCGACAACTACCTGCTGACGGACGAAACGCCCACTCAAAGCATGCTGGACGGATACGTCGCCCAGCTCAAGGAGGGCAACGGCAACCACGATCTGTGCCCCGCGGGAGGATCTTACAGCCTGGCGCTGGGGAAGGAACCCGGAAACATGGTGGTCAAATGCTCCAAGCATGGGCTGAGCTCCGAAGACGCCATGGTCAATTGGCTGGGCGGTCAAACATGGACCGGAAAGACGGATGATGAGTATCGACAAAACTACGCAAAAGCAGCCGGCATAACGGAATGGCCTTCGGTGCAAGCGACGGACGGCAAAAAGACGTACTACCTGCAGTTCAAAAGCTACGACAATTCCTCCGCCCACGTGTTCCTGTACGCGGGTCCCGAAAAGCGCATAAGCGAAGGGGATCGATGGAAAGCCAAGTACATCTGCGACAACAACGGGCTGGTGGGCGAAAAGGGCCAATGGTACGAGCTGCCCGCAGAAGAGAGCATCGCAATGTCTGGAAATGGAGCCGAGAATGCGCTGAGGAATCTTCTGCAAAAAGAGGGCGTCAAGAAAGTCAATCTGGAAAACGAAAAGTTCGTAGCGGTTTCGCAGTAAGGTATACTCGGACACGAACGACGGCCGCAAGCGAAAGAGGAAGCGCATGAACTACGAGGAACTGCAAAACGAGATCAAAGCAGCCATGAAAGCAAAGGACAAGCCCCGCCTGTCGATCCTGCGCCAAGTACACGGCGAGATCAAGAACATCGAGGTGAACGAGCGCCGCGAGATCACGGACGCCGATGTGGACGCCATGCTCAAGCGCCTGATCAAGCAGACGAAGGAAACGCTCGACGGATCCATCAAAGCAGGAAACGACCAGGAGCGCACCGACACGCTGACCGTACAGGTCGCCGTGCTGGAGAGCTATCTGCCCAAGCAGGTGGCAGGCGACGAGCTGGCCTCTTTGATCGACGAGGTGCTTGCGGAAACGGGTGCATCGTCGAAAAAGGATATGGGACGCATCATGGGCGCCCTCACGGGAAAGACCGGAGGCAACTTCGACAAGGCAGCAGCCGCCCAAATGCTGGGCCAGAAGCTGTCCTAGCGCGCAACCATCGAGCGCCGCGGTTCGTGCTGAAACGAACCGCGGCGCTTCTCATGTTCTAGTAGTACAGTCCCAGCAAACGCTTGAGCTCGATGTTCCAGGCATCCTGATCGACCTTCCACACATCTCCCTGTTGAACAAGCGATATCCCGGAGTAACTGGTCGTAGTGCCCGTTGACTTCGCCATGGAGGAAGCGTAGATCTCGCCAAGCTTGGCCTTCATGGCAGCCTCGTCCAAGCCATCCAGCTGGCCTGAATCGAGCGCCGCCTGGGCGTCGGCCACAAACGCGTTAGCGAAAGCGGTCGCATCGCGCACGGTCACGTTCGCGTAAACGGTTCCGGTTCCGTCACCGTTGTCGTACGCGCCGTCAAGGCTGTAATCGAAATCGGTCAGCATCCATTCAGCAAACGTTTGAGGGTCAAGCCCCAGATCAGCCAGCCCGTAATGAGCTGCAGACGCAAAGCTTTTGTCGACGCTGGCCGCAATCTGCTGAATCAACGCAGCATCCTTGTTCTTGAGCCTGTCGTATTCAGCCGCGGCAACGGCCTCCATATCGGCCTCGTTCGCGCGGGCGTCCCCCGTCGACAGCGAGGAAAGGTACTCGGTGCTGGTCGATCCCGCCATCAGGTAAGCCATGGTGCCGAAGCTGAACAGGACCAGATAGAGAACAAGCGAAAGCACCGCCAGCACGATTCCGATGATGCCGCAGGCCTTTCCTCCCGTAGCCTTGCCGTCTTTCCCGGACTCCCTGACCGCCTTGCCAGCCAAAACAATGGCCGCCACGCCAAGCGCCACGCCAAGCAAGGGCATCCAAGCGAACAGGATAGCAAGAATGCCGCATACAAGCGCGCCTACCGCTTTGCCGTTCGAGGGCGCATGAACAGGCTGCTGACCGGGAGCCGGCGGCGCAACAGGTTGATTGCCTTCGGGGTTTGGCGGCATGACGGGCTGTTGGGGCTGGTTGGGATTGTTCTCGGTACTCATACTAGTCCTCACGTATTCGGTGTCGTTAAACCCAAGGGGCTGGTTAGGCATTATACCGACGGCACCGCCGATGCAATAGATTCAGGCCGAAGGTTCGCGCCATGCTTTACCGATCGATTCAGTTCTCAAACAAGCAAGAGCGGGGCCGCATGCAACGGCCCCGCTCCAAGAACACCCTGGTCAACATGCCCGCTTGCGGGCGCTTGCCTAGTAGTGTGCCAGATCCTCTTCGGTCACCCGGCCGCGGAACGTGCGGTAGATGATGACGTGGTACGCTAGCACCAGCGGCAAGCCAACGCACGTGATTCCGGTCATCCACATAAGCGAAAGCTCGGAAGACGCCGCGCTCATCGCCGTGATGGCGGGACCCGCGCTGCCGGCCGACGCAACCACCAGGTTCGGGAACATGGAAGCAGCCAGCAATCCCACCAGCATCGCCGCCGAAACGGATTGGGCAAGAAACGCGCCCAGGTCGCAGTTCTTCTTGAGCGCGAAGAAGATCGACGCGCCGATGCCGCCCAGGACCAAGATCGCGAACACCCAGCGCAGCGCGCCGAGAGAGGGATCCATGGCCGGCTGGATGATGAAGTGGCCGTACACCGACACCACCGCGAACAGAACCAGCGCAACCACCTGCAACGGCAGGCGCAGCTTCGCCGCACGAGCCTGAAGATCGCTTGGCTTGGGAGCCTTCAGCGACAGCCACGTAGCGCCCTGCGCCAAGAACATGGCCAAGCCCAAAAGACCGCACAGGAGCGTGAACGGCGTGATCAGGCCCAGCAGCGGAATACCCGCGTAATCGCCGTTGGCGTCCATGGGGATGCCCGCGTAGATGTTGCCCACGGCCACGCCCAAAAGCAGCGCGGGAAGCAGCGAGCCCACCGTGAAGCAGCCGTCCCACACCTTCCCCCACTGGGGATCGTGGCCGCGATACTCAAGAGAAACCGCGCGCACGATCAAACCGAACAGCACCAGCATGACCGCAAGGTAGAATCCGGAGAACGTGGTGGCGTACGCCGCAGGGAACGCCGCGAACAGCGCGCCGCCCGCCGTGAGCAGCCACACCTCGTTGCCGTCCCACACCGGCCCGATGCTGCGACGCACGATAGCCTTATCGCGATCGTTCTTCGCAACGAACGGATACAGCACGCCGGCGCCCAAGTCGAATCCGTCGAGCACGAAATAACCAGCGATGAGCACGAAGATCAGCAGGAACCACAGCCCCTGGAAGAACGTGATTTCCATGACTACTCACCTTCCTTCTTCAACGCAGGCTCGACAACGGGGCCTTCCTTGATGAAGCGGCCCAGGACACGCGCCCACGCCACCATCAAGAACGTGTAGACCACCAGGAACAGCACCATGGTAATGAGCAGTTCGACGCTGGAAACCGACTGGGAGATGCCCTCGTTCGTCAGCAGGCTCACGCCATCCGGGCCCGTTGCGGACGGATAGACCACCCAGGGCTGACGCCCGACCTCAGCCGTGAACCAACCGGCCTGGATGGCCAGCATCGGGAACACCGGGGAAATGAGGATCAAGCGCTGGAGCCACTTCATGTTCTTGATCTTACCGCCGCGCAGCGTGAAGAACAGCGCCAGGAAAACCGTGATGGCGATCAGGCCGAACAGGGCCACCATCAAGTGGTACGTCTGGAACACGAAGTTCACGGGAGCAGTCGACGGGTCGAAGTCGCCGTACTTCTCGGACTTGGCAAGATCGTTGAGGCCCTGGAACTCGGTGTCCCACGTGCCCGTTGCCAAGAAGCTGGTGCCGCCCGGAATGTAGAACGGGGTAAGGACTTCCTGCTTCTCTTCGTCGACCCATCCGAACAAGTACAATGCGGGAGCCTCGGACTCGTACATGCCCTCCATCATGGCAAGCTTGGTGGGCTGCTCCTCGGAAACGACCACGGCCGAAGAATGGGCCGTGCCCAGCATCACAACGGTAGTGACAATGCCTACCACCGCGCCAATTTTCATGGTCTTCATGGCGAAGTCGGCATGCTTGCCCTTGAGCAGGTACCATGCGGCAACGGCCATCGCTACGAACGCGCCCACGATGAGCAGCGCGACCACCGTGTGCGAATAGCGCGCCATGAGCGACGGGTTGAAAGCCGCAGCGAAGAAGTCCGTGATGACGGCCTTGGAACCGTCCGCAGCAAGCTCGGCTCCGGCAGGCGTCTGCATCCACGAGTTGGCGATAAGGATCCACAGGGCGCTCAGGCACGA